>JAJZJR010000037.1 GCA_021810045.1 Thermoplasmata archaeon | reverse complement strand
ATTCGTTGTAGAGAGACCATATCCTTTTATTATCCCTCTTTCCATGAACTATTGGGTTGTTGTTTTGCACAAACAACACCCATCCTATTTTCAAGAAGAATTATTGCATGGTTATGCAACACAGTTCAGAAATTAATATGATTTTTATCCTTTGACAATCCCTTCTTTTTTCATGGATTCTATCTCTTCTTCGCTGTATCCCAAAGAAGATAGGATTGCCCATGAGTCCTCACCAAGCTGTGGAGGAGCTTTTGAAACCTTCCCGGGAGTTCTTGACATCTTGAAGGGAGACCCCATGACCGGAATTTTCCCATATGGTGTATCAATGGTGGAAACCAGGCCTCTCGCCTTTATCTGAGGATTGTTTACTGCATCCTCTATGGTGTTGATGGGTGCAGCAGGTATTCCTGCCTTGAGAAGCTTCTGGAACAACTCAGATGTTGTTGTGTTCCTGAAAGTGTTTTCAAGTTCTTCAACAAGCCTGTCCCTGTTCTGAACCCTGAGGACATTCTCCCTGAACAGTTCATGTTCTGTGAGATCATCCCTTCCAATGCTGCTGCAGAATATTTTCCAAAGCTTTTCCGTACCAACGGCAATGGCAATGAAACTGTCACCTGTCCTGAAGACCTGGTATGGTGCGATACTTGAATGTGCTGAACCAAGTTTTCTGGGATTCCTGCCGGTTGCAAAATAATTGAAGGCCTGGTGTGTAAGAATGGTGAAATTTGCGTCCAGCATTGACATGTCAATGTGCTGCCCCTCTCCACTTATGGTTCTTTCATACAGGGCGCTAAGAATTGCACTGTTTGCAAACAGCCCTGACACAATATCTGCAATCGGGACGCCGAATTTGATTGGCGGCCTGCCTTCTTCGGAGTTGAGGCTAAGTAAACCGCTGTTTGCAAGCACCGTAAGATCGTATCCGGGCCAGTCCTTCTGCGGACCGTCCTGCCCGTATCCTGAAAGGCTGCAGTAAATAAGATCGGGGTTGATTTCATGTGCAGTTTCATAGGAAAGACCAAGCCTGTCCATTATCCCGGGCCTGAAGTTTTCTATAAGGATATCTGCTTCGGCAGCCAGTTTTTTGAGTATTTCCTGTCCTTCCGGTGCCTTCAGATCAAGAGAGATACTTTTCTTGTTCCTGTTTACGCTCAAAAAATATGCCGAAATCCCATTAATGAAAGGTGGAGCCCATGACCGGGTCTGGTCACCTGCCGGTGGTTCAATTTTTACGATTTCTGCACCTAGGTCTCCAAGCAGCATTGTGGCTATTGGGCCGGCCATAGCCTGGGTCAGGTCCAGTATCTTTATTCCATTGAGCGGTGGGTGATTTTCCATGATGGATGTGTGAAGCTGTAATCTGCAGATATTACTTTTGGATTTGCGGTTTAGCCTGACACCCATGTTGGATGAAGCCAGAAAATATTGCTTACGTCGGTATTATTTCTCAATATATTATAGGAAATCCAATACTTGAGCAATTGACGAACTACCCAATCGTCTAATTCGAAAAGTTTTAAGCCATGTTATCTCATAGCATTTGTTAATGACCGAAACATCATTGCCAAGTGACAAGATGGATGCTTCAGCCAAGCACGTATTCTGGGCCAGTTATTTTGGATGGCTCCTTGACGGGTACGACACGACCATTTACGCTTTTGTATTGGCAGCTTCTCTAGCCTTCTTCTTGCCAAATTTACCTGCTGCAAAAAGACTTCCCTACGGGTTAGAGTTTTTTGCAATATTCCTTGTGGGTTGGGGAAGCGCGTTCATTTTTGGGCCTCTTGCCGACAAAATTGGCAGGATGAAGACCCTTGGAATAGCTATATTGCTGTACGCACTGGGAACATTCTTCTCCGGATTGTCTTACAATCTTATAGAATTTGGAATTGCAAGATTTATAGCAGGATTTGGACTCGGAGCAGAGTGGTTCATAGGTGGAACTGGGGTATCAGAAGTATTTCCTGAAAAGACCAGACACATATGGGCTGGAAGATTCCACAGTGCCTGGTATGCCGGGTTCATCCTTGCCGCAGTAACTACACCGCTTCTCCTGCTTTATGCATTCAACGGGAATCCCAATGGATGGAGATACATCTTCTTTATAGGTATAATACCAGCCGGTATCCTCGCATACATAAGGATAAGGGCCAAGGAACCTGATGTCTGGCAGAAAAAGAAGGAAAAGCAGGGAGAGAAAATGAGCCTGACCATGTCCTTCAAGGTCCTTTTCTCAAATACTTACAGGAAAACAACCATTCTCATGATACTGGTTATGGTGCCAGTAATTACCGGATTGTACGGTGGAACACTTTTTGCACCTGCAGCAATTAATACTTTAGTTACTGATGCAATCAACAAAGGAGTTCTAGCCAATACTTCATCAACATGGTATACCGTTCTGGGAGGAACCACAATATCCGCATTTACACTTCTGTTCTGTCTTATAATGCCATACATGGTACAGAAGCTGGGAAGAAAGCTCACCCTCACAGTGTTCATGGTTTTCATGATATTCGGACTTCTTCTGGCATTCGGCCTGGCATATAACCAGCAAAACCTGTTTGCTTTCCTGCCTCTCCTCATATTGCTGGGTATCGGTGGAGCTGACTTTTCAGTATTCTCACTCTGGGTACCGGAAATATACCCGACCGAGGCTAGGGCCGGAGGATTTGCACTCATTACTGCACTTGGAAGATATGCCGGAGCTGGGCTCGTTTTCGTGATTTCCGCTCTGACTGTTGCTACTAAATCCCTTGGTACATCACTGGCATACGGTTCAATTATCTTCGTAGTGGGCATAGTACTCCTTATGTTTGTAAAAGAAGACAGAAACAAAGAGCTGGACAGAAGCGTCGACAGAATGGCTCTGGACGCAGAAACCCAATAAATTTTTTTTATTTTTCCAAAAATTTCTTAATTTTATCCTTTATTTCTTCCTGTCCGTTCAACCATGAAAATACCAGTGCTTCCATATCCATGGCATTGTCTATAGAAGATTCCAGTGAAGCATTAACGGTCATTTTAGTAAGTTCAACAGTTTTTTCAGGAATGGAGATTATTCGTCTGGCAAGGTCTTCCCCTACCTGATAAAGCTGATCCTTTGACACTATTTTCTGTATAAGTCCTAATTCAAGGCCTTTCCTGGCATCAAATTTTTCACCGGTGAGGATGTAATACATTGCATTCCCCCTGCCAATGAACCTGGGAAGGATCACGTTACCGCCTGCTCCCGCATTGAGGCCTATGTTGATCTCCGGCTGTCCAAGTTTTGCATCCTCGGAGCAGATTCTCAGATCTGCCGACAGGGAGAGCTCGAATCCTCCTCCCAGTGAGAACCCTTCAAGGAGTGCTATATATATCTTGCTGGAGTGCCTCATGGAATGAGATATGGCGTTCATCTTTCTGTGGAACCCCAAGGCTTTGGAGCCATCAAATTCTGAGAGATCTTCAATGTCAGCTCCTGATGAAAAATTTCCATCGGAACCCTGCAGAATGACCACCCTGATACCTGGGTCCTCTTCGATCTCCCTGGTTTTCTCAATAAGCTGTTCCAGCATGGTCTGAGAGATTGCATTGAGCTTTCCCGGGTTTCTAAGTGATAGGAAAGCTATCCCGTTGGAGTACTTCAGTGTGACCTGGCCACTCATACAGGTGATAATGAGGTGGACATTTAAAGGACTTCTCTAAGTCTTTTAATACATACAAATCATCTTACATAATGCCCTTCTATGATTTTCCTGATTCCCCCACTGGTGAAATAGTCAGCGAAGTTATGAGAAAAGCTTCCACCGGTGAAAAGGTCTATTCACTTGCCATCGGGGAACCCTCGTATGATACGCCTGAAGAAATTGTTAACGCTGCTTATGAGGGTATGAAGAGAAACATGACACATTATGTCTCTTCCCTTGGAATCCCGGAAGTAAGGTCTGCAATTGTGAGAAAAGTGGGGAGGAAGAATGGAATTCACTGCAGTGAGAACAACACCATTTTTATATCCGGAAAAATGGCCATTTACGGAATCCTGGTTGCCCTGAAAGGACCTGATGGAGGAGAAGTACTTGTTCCGGATCCGGGATATTTTTACACTGAACCTGCACAACTGGCTGGGCTTGATGCTGTGCCATACACACTTGGTGAGGATTATGGATTGGATATAGAGGCAATTGCTTCCAGGATCACGCCCAGAACAAAGGCAATAATCATAAACACGCCTTCTAACCCCACTGGAAGAGTATACAGCAGGGAAACTCTCATGGAACTGCTGGAACTCTGTCAGGGAAAATCACTGAAGATCATATCAGACGAGGCCTACGAAGACCTGGTTTACTCGGGCAGGCACGTTTCAATCGGTTCCCTGGAGGATCATCCTGACCAGGTTATCTCCCTGTTCACACTCTCGAAAAGCTATGCAATGACAGGATGGAGAGCAGGGTACATTGTTGCTGATGAGGGATTTGTCATTCGCCTGTCAAGGTTTATGGACCAGACATTTACCTGCTTTCCTCCATTCATACAGCATGCCTCAGCCATTGCACTTGACACCATGGATGCAAAGGTCGGGGAATTCAGGAAAGATCTGGAGAAGAAAAGAGAATTTACAATTAAGCGGCTTAATGAGATACATGGTCTTGACGTAAATAAAGTGGAAGGTGCATTCTATATGTTTCCTTCCTTTGATTTGAACATGAAATCATATGATGTTGCCATGTCACTCCTCAAGGAGTACAGTGTAGCAGTTCTTCCGGGGTCTGTGTTCGGGAAATACGGCGAAGGACACATACGTATTTCATATTCTGTTGCAATGGAAACAATTGCTGAGGCCATGGACAGGATTGGGAAATTCTTCATGAAGATCAAATGAGAAGTCTCAGTGGTATCCCGGCAGTTGAGCCTGTTATATTTTTATAGCAATTACAATTTATATTATTGTGGCAAGAAACTGGGGCGGAGATGGTATAGAAAAATTCCTGGAACCGGGCGAATCCCTGGAATTGAGATTCAGCAATTACTACCTCACCAATAGACGTCTTGGCCACTATAAGACATTGAAATCCATATATGAGTTCGTTCCTCTTGGAGATTTTGACATGGTGGAAGGTCATGGAAGGTTGATTGAATTTTCCCTGATCTCAATAATAATATTCTTCGCTTCCATGGCTGTGTTGGGACTTTTCACCATTTTCACTGACCCTGTTTTTACAATTATAGGGGTGGTTGGCACTTTCCAGGTCTTCTATGCATACAGCCTGCTGAGGAGATGGTCCAGAGATTCCTACTTAATAAAGTTCAGGGGGGAGAAAGGAAAGTGGATTTTAAGGACCTTTAACTCTGATCGAGGTTTGTCCTTCGCCCTGGAAGTGGTAAAGGCAAACAATGCCTTCAGGAATCTGGACCGTATTCATCAGGATTCAATTTCCTCATGATGAATAGGTAAAGGATAAATCCTGCAATTACCGCTGTAATAATGCCAAAGTACCAGATTACCGCGATCTGCCATCCAAGTATTACTGAACCAAATATTATGAAATAAGTGCCTGCAGCAAGGAAATATATGAATTCGTAGAAGAACAGCATCATCAATATGAACATCAGGTATTCCGCTGCATCGTCATATCCACTTCTCAGAAGAGACATGGTGAATATGCCGAGACCCAGTCCTCCCAGCAGGAAGCCCATTCCTGTACCGTATGAGCCTGACATTTCCCCCATTATTATACCGTTGATAACAGCCATGACGATGGATTCAAGATTGAAAACAAAGAGAAACTGTTCATCAAGTTTTGTCTTTGATTCCTCGTCCAGGGTTACGGCTACACTGTTCTGTGATATGAAGTGAACTGTAACTCCTAAAGTAAAAAGGATAGTTGGAAGAATAGCCAGGAGATGGTAATTTAAGAGGATCATCTAAGTCATGCACTCATATCATTGTGTAGTCCGTATTTAAAAATAGCACTGACATAACAGTGTATTTCGCAATGTATTGGATAATGTAGGCAATAAGTTATCCACTGAATTACTATGTTAAGATCAACATAGATATAATGATGAACGATCTTACTTTATGACTGGCAACCTGGAAGAGGCTCTAAAACTTAGGGAACTGGCTAAGGAACATAACAGATTTTTTGGTGAGAGTATACCGCTCATTGCTTCTGAGAACATCATGAGTCCTCTGGCACTGGAGATGCTCATAACGGATCTTGGATTCAGGTATGCGGAAGGCCTGCCGCATCACAGATATTACCAGGGCAATTTTTATGTGGACCAGATTGAGGATAGGATCATAGAGCTTGCAAATAAGCTGTTCAGATCCAAACAGAGCGATCCAAGGCCTGTTTCAGGAACAAATGCCAATACATCTGTTATATACGGACTTTTGAAGCCTGGTGACAAGATCTCTGTACCAGATCTCTCCGGAGGAGGGCATATAAGTGCAGCAAAGTTTGGAGCTGTGGGTCTTAGGGGACTGAACATTGTGAACTACCCTTATGATCAGGAAACCATGACAATCCTTCCAGACGAAGCTTCAAAGCTTATTATCAGGGAAAAACCAAAAGTATGCCTCATTGGACAGTCTGTCTTCCTGTTCCCTGCTCCAATGAAAGAGATGCAGGATGCGTTCCAGGAAGTCGGTGCAAAAGTCTGGTATGATGGTGCCCATGTTCTGGGGCTGATTGCCGGAAAGCAATTCCAGGACCCTCTCAGGGAGGGTGCAGAAGTAATAACCGGATCAACACACAAAACACTCCCTGGTCCACAGCATGGAATCATCTTGGGAAACACCGATGAGAACACATGGAAATCAATACAGAGAGGGGTTTTCCCAGGTACCCTGAGTAATCATCACCTCAACGCAATGGCATCACTTGGCGTCACCATGGCTGAGGAACTTGAATTTGGTGAATCATACGCAAAACAGGTAATAAAGAACGCAAAGACGCTGGCATCAGAGCTTCATGAGGGTGGAATAAAGGTCCTTGGGGAGTCCAGAGGATTTACAGAATCCCATACACTTGTTGCCGATGTGAGAAGGAACGGTGGAGGTAAGAAAATAGCTGAATACCTGGAACAGTGCGGCATTGTCCTGAACAAGAATCTTCTTCCATGGGATGATAACAAGAAATCTCAGGATCCAAGCGGCATAAGGATTGGTACCCAGGAAATCACCAGGATTGGATTCAGGGAATCTGATGTGAAGGAACTCGCTTCAATAATGACATGGGCCATAAAGGAAATGCCTGACCCCGTAAAAGTGAAGGAAAGAGTAAAGTCGCTTAAATCAGGATTCAAGAAAGTCCAGTACTGCTTTGGTGATTTGGAAGCATACAAATACATTGAGCTCTACAGGTGATTGCTGCTCTGAACCTTTATGAGACTTGCAGTGATGTGAGGACTATATGCCTCTAAACATAGGGATAATAGGTTTCCAGGGTGACGTTTCAGAGCATGCCGAGTTGCTGAAAAAGGCTGCAAACAAGCTTGAAGTAGAAGTCTCAGTACATGAGGTAAGAAACAGGACTCAACTGGATTCTGTGGAAGCTTTGATCATCCCTGGTGGAGAGAGCACTACTATGTTCAAGCTGCTGAAATTATACAGTATGTACGATAAGATCATAGAGCTTGCAAAAAACGGGCTCCCTGTCATGGGAACTTGTGCGGGCCTTATCCTTATTTCCTCAAAAACAAATGATGAAAGAGTGGAGGGAATGGGACTTATTGATACTGAGATTGAAAGAAATGCCTATGGCAGGCAGATCGATTCTTTCATGGATGATATTGATATTAAAGGAATAGGGAAATACAAAGCGGTTTTCATCAGAGCTCCGGTTATATCAAAACCAGGGAAAGCTGATGTTCTTGCTGAATATAAGAACAAACCAGTAATGGTTGGACAGGGAAAAGTCCTCGGCCTGACTTTTCATCCTGAGCTTACAAAAGATACAAGAGTGCATGAGTATTTTATTAAGATGATAGAGGGGGAGGGGTCCACTTCCTCTGGAGACCTGTAGGTGTGTATGTATGGTAAACAAAAGAACTGCTCTTTATGATGAACATGTAAAACTTGGTGGAAAAATAATTGATTTTCATGGTTGGGACATGCCACTCCAGTACACGAAGATACTGGAAGAACACATGGCTGTCAGGAAGAATGTTGGGATTTTTGATGTCTCCCACATGGGTGATATAATTGTTGAGGGAAGCGAGGCTGCTGCATTCCTTGAACATATGTTTCCCACAAAGATTTCATTGTTGAAGACTGGAGAAGCAACTTATACTGCTTTCCTGGACAACAATGGAAAAATAATTGATGATACAATTGTATACAGATTAAGCGAGAATAAATTCTTCTTTGTTCCAAATGCCTCAATGATAGATATTATTTATAACTGGGTAATGGAAAATAAAGGAAATTATGATGTAGATATAAGAAATATATCAGATAATATATCATGTATCGCAGTACAGGGACCTAAGAGTGAAGAGATAATAAATGAACTTGGCCTTAAATTCCCTGAACCCTTTAAATTCATAGAGATAAATGGAAATTTTGAAACAAACAGGATAACTGATAACAGATCAGTTATTGTTTCTGGAACCGGTTACACCGGAGAAAAAGGTGTTGAACTGCTTCTTTCTTCTTCTTCAGCTCCTGACATGTGGGAGAGAGTTCTTGAATTAATAGGAAAAAAATCAGGACTTCCATGTGGTTTGGGTGCGAGAGATACATTGAGAATGGAAAAGGGAATGCTTCTTTCAGGAACTGATTTCAGCAGGGACAGGAATCCGTATGAATGTTCCATTTCATTTATTGTAACCAATGATGGTGATTATATTGGTAAGAAAGCAATTGAAAATAAAGGAGATGAAATATTCAGAGGTTTCAGGCTCAATGGCAAACTCATTCCAAGAGCCGGTTCTGAAGTCTTCCTCAATGGTGAAAAGATTGGAACCATAACAAGCGGTACACTTTCACCAATGCTCGATAATGCCATTGCTCTTGGCTTTATTAAGAGAAAATTCATGAAAGCCGGTCCTGAAGTTGAGATATCAATAAGGGGAAGAAATGAAAAGGGAACTATGGGTAAACCAAAAATAGTTCCATAGGAAATACACCCCCCTCTCTCTTTATCAATTTATTTTTTAAAAGCGTAAAAGGAGAGAACTAATTCTCTTCTTCTATTTCCAGATCCATTCCATCCATCTTTTCCATGAATTCTTCTGAACTTTTTTTGGCCTTGTCAGAGGCAGCCTCTATTGCTTTCATAAACGCAGCTTTGATGCCTGAGTTTTCAAGTTCATAGAGTGCTTCTATTGTCACTCCTCCTGGTGTTATGAAAGTCTCCCTAAGCTCAGATAATGTTGCATCACTGTCTTCAACAAGTTTTGCAGAAGCAAGCACTGCCTGGTGGGATGCTCTCAGGGCAAGATCACGCGGTACTCCAACCTTAAGGCCTGCATATACCATGGATTCCATAACTGTGAAAAGGTATGCCGGACCGCTTCCGCTTATCGGCGTGAGTGGATCCATATATTTCTCCTCTATTTTTTCAAATGTGCCGAAGCAATCAAGTATTTCCTGGGCTTCCTCTTCCTTTTTCTGGCTTACTTTCTTGCTGATACTGTATATTGTAAATGCTGACCCATATTTTGATGCAACATTTGTCATGGTTCTGATAATTGTTGAATTTGGCAGTAAAGCTTCCATTTTGGAAATTGGAAGGCTTGCACAAATTGATATAACCATTTTTCCCTCAAGTTCACTCCTGAGCTTCTGCATTTGCTCAACAGTATCCCCGGGTTTCAATGAAAAAATTACAACATCTGATTTTTGAACTGCTGATCTGTTGTTGGAGGTAATCTCTATTCCAAGATCACTGAGTTCCTTCATTTTTTTAACAGACCTTCTTGTAGCTATAACATCATATCCTCTATTCTTCAATGGAATTGCCAGGGCACTGCCCATTTTGCCTGCGCCTATAACTCCAATTGTTTTCTTACTCATTTTTTATCAGTTTCCTTGCTTGACTATTAAGTCAAATTACTAAAAATCAACCCAACTGTGTTGCATAACCATGCAATAATTCTTCTTGAAAATAGGATGGGTGTTGTTTGTGCAAAACAACAACCCAATAGTTCATGGAAAGAGGGATAATAAAAGGATATGGTCTCTCTACAACGA
>JAJZJR010000014.1 GCA_021810045.1 Thermoplasmata archaeon | reverse complement strand
ATCTGCTGAATATCAGGATCCTGTTCATACACGAGGATTGAAGCATGATACTTCCCTGATGGTTCCTGTGAGATCGTTATGCTTCTCACCTGACCGTTGAAATCCCTGTGCCTGAACATCTTAATTGACTCTTTAAAGTTGGGAATACCCAATCTATTATCCTCTACCCTGAATCTCTGTGTTACCGTGAAGGACTTTCTCTTGTGCTTCCCCTTGAAAACCGGTTCTTCTCCCAGTTTATTGAAGAATCTCCTGTATGCGGTCTCAAGATGGAGCAATGACGGCTGAAGGCTCTGTGAATTCACATCCTTCAGCCATAGGTATTCATCCTCTTTCTTCAGAAGTGTCAGTTCTTTGCACATCTGCTTGAATGATGTACCTTTTCCAGTCTCTGCATAACGCCTGTTATTCAGGTCAAGATAATGGTTCCACACAAACCTGCAGCTACCGAAATGCTTCGCAAGCATCACCTTCTGATCTTCGGAAGGGTACAATCGGTATCTGTAGGCTCTTAACATCGTATTTAAGTTATTTAGTTATATTACTTAAAGTTGTTTATTCCACTAAATGTTATGCCTCGCTTTCATCCCACCCATAAATGGTGTGGGCTTTCCCGCTCGGCTATGGTAAAAATTTCAGGTCTGTTCCATCTGCCGCAGCTTTATTTTCCTGACCTCTCGGTTGTAGGCTTCTGCAACGTCTGCAAATCCTATGGTTCCAAGGACTCTCTTTCTGTCGCTGGAATCAACTACAACAAGTTTGCCTGATGGGGTTCTAGTAAGCATTTCAAGGGCTATGTGAATATTCTCATCCTGGGTAATTATGGCAGGTTCCGTTGCCATAACTTCCTTTACTTTTGTGGTTGTGAGCGACATGTCCGGCCTTATGTTCTCTATTGAAAGAGTTCCGAGAAGCATATGATCTTTCTCAACCACGATTGCTTTTGTTTTCGTGGATCTAAGGATGGAAATAACTTCATTCAGAGGTTTGTCGGGATCGGTGGAAGGGTAGTTCACCACCATGGCATCATAAACAGACACCTGATCCATGACAGGCTTTTCATATTCTGCCCTGTGGGCGGGGGAAGCCTCTCTGTTCCTCACCTGTGCTCTGTAAATTGAATACTTGGTTCCAGAAACGTAATATGAGGCAGTGGTGGCGAGCATCAGAGGAAGGAAAAGCCCGAATCCTCCTGTCATCTCAGTACCCATAATGAGAACGGAAATAGGTGCTTTTGAAATTCCACCAAAGAAGGAAATCATTGTTACAATGGTGATTTCAGCCACATTGATGTACGGGAAGTATGGGTGTATCAGGACTCCCATGGCCGCACCAAGGAATGCACCTGTTACAATTCCAGGTGCAAAAACACCTCCTGAACCGCCAGATCCTATGGTCAATGACGTGGCTACAATCTTGAGGAAGAAGAGGATAATCAGAATATACAGGGGAAGAAGTGCCAGGTTGTTGAAAAATATGAGCTGTACCCAGCCGTAACCCAGACCAAGTATTTCCGGGTATTCAATGGCTATAAGGCCAACTATCAGGCCGCCTATGGCTGGCCTAAAATATTTTGAAATCCTGCCCATACGCAGGAAAAGGGCCTGTATTCCATAGAACATTTTCACGTAAAGGATTCCTCCAAGGCCAGCAACAATACCTGCAATAAGGTAAATTATAAGGGCACCGGGGTGGGAAAATCCAAGGAATGTGCTACCAGGTATTGTGAAAAGAGGTTTGTATGCAAAGGGATAACCAAAAATTGCATATCCTGTAATTGAAGCAATGATGGAGGGAATCAGGGCCTTAACCTCGAAATCCTGCCTGTAAAGGATCTCAGTACTCAGGAGTGCTCCTCCAAGAGGGGCCATGAAAATACTCCCTATTCCGGAGCCGATACCTGCAGCCATTGCAATTCTTCTGTCGCTGTCTGAAAGTTTCAGGGCATCAGCCACAAATGATCCAAATCCTGCTGCCATCTGGGCAGTTGGGCCTTCTCTTCCTGCACTCCCTCCTGATCCAATAGTTACTGCAGAAGCAACCAGTTTTACCAGAGGAATTCTTCTCCTGATCTTGCCGTTGTTATAATGAAATGCACTGATTGCTGCATCAGTTCCATGTCCTTCTGCCTCTGGTGCAAATCTGTAGACAATAAAACCAGAAATGAGGCCTCCAAGGACTGTGGACACTGGTATGAGGAATGGTTTGTAATGGCCAAGTGAATATGAGGCAGTCTGGCCTGCAATCCCTTCTGTAGGAAGTACAAGACCCGTTATTCCGGTCAGCATCAGTCTGGTGACAAGTGATATTGCTTCGTACAACGCGAGGCTGCCAAGACCCGCAATAATTCCAATAAGCAGCCCTACGAATACCCATTTTCCAACGGTACCCTTGTCAAGCATCTGCCGGATGCTTTTTCTCAATACCTCATTGCCCTTGAACGGATTCAACAGGGAGGGATTTAAGTGACGTATAAATTTGTTTACCGGCTATGCTCTTTTCTTTCGCAATTCAAAAAAGTCCGCAGAATCTTTTACAGGGTCATGTGAAAGCATAAGTTCCGGTATATATGATCTGAAATAAGCTGCCCTTCTGTCCAAAATTATTGCTGAACCAATGTCATCTGCACTTCTTATGAGTCTCCCCATGGCCTGCCTCATTTTCACAAGAACAGGAAAGGTTACTGCATATTCCCAACCGTTCCTGTGTACGGTTTCATAGTATGCGAAAAGTGCTTTATGCCTGGCATCTGGTCTAGGATAGGGGATTCCTGCAATAACAACAACTTCAAGCTGTTCACCGGGGAAGTTCATTCCTTCAGATATTCTTCCACCCATTACAGCAAACAGGGGTGCTTTACCCTTCCTGAAGGTTTCCAGAAGATTCATGAGGTCCTGCTGGCTTGTCCTTCTGGATTCAGCGAGGAAGTGAAAATTCAATCCAAGCTGGATTATTCTGTCCATAAGGTTATACGATGTGAAGAAAACCACCGTTTTCCTGCCAACCTTCTCAATGATTGATGCAATAAGATCTCTGAGCCTCTCTGCCTGTTCCTGTGTAAATTCATCATATTTCGTCGAGATGTCATCAAAATAAATGATCTGCCTGTTTTCTTCCGGGAAAATGTTTCTCATCTTCTTTGCAGGGAGATCAGAGAATCCTGTTATGTCCCTGTAGATCTTGAAAGGTTCAAGTGTCCCTGACATATGGATGGTCTTTGATTTCCTTAAAGGGTCAAGTATGCCTCTTGGCTCCATGCAGAAAGCCTCTACTTTTCCATCATCATCATTGGACACAATTGCCACATAACTGTCATCCTCGGATTCCCTCCAGGTAAGCATTTTACCTGACAGTGCAAGGACATGTGATCTGGGAACCTTGTCCATGTCCTCTTTCTTCTGTGTAATCATCTCACCGAATAGAGCAAAGATTGAGGTATAAGACCAGAAATCCTCAATTGAGATTTTGGCACCAATCGCAGCATATTCGATAAGATCCCTGAACTGTATCCTCGATTCATCCCTTTGTTCAAGGTGTTCTTCCCTGAGGTCTATAATGGCATTCCTGAGCATTTCACAATAATCTGTGGCCCTGAATCTCTCAGACAGTTCAGAATCACCATACTCCTGGGCCTCCTTTTCTGCCAGTTCTATATTTTTCAGTGTTATTTCATAAGATGACAGTTCACGTGCAAGGTCAGGAAGATTGTGGGCCTCATCCATTACAACAACAAGGTCTTCCCTGGACACACCCCATCTGGAGAGGAACCTGTCTGCAATGAAACCATTGAGAAAATACGAATAAGGGGCAACAACAACATCGGCATTCGAGGCAGCCAGCTTAAGGGATTCATACGGGCATACGGTGTTCTTTATTCCATAGTCCAGGAATTTGTCAGCATCAGGTATTTCCGTGTATATTACCTCCTGGGTACTGTTGGCCCTTACCTTGTCATTATAGAATCTGCATGCTTTGCTGTCTCCATCCCTGACTTTCTTCTTCCTGCTGTTGCAGAACCTTGAAAGGGAATCTGAGGAAAAATCTGACCCTTCTTCAAGTTCCATATAAAGAGGACAAAGGTTGTGCCTGCCCTGTATAGGGACAGCTTTTATCCGCTCCTTCAGGTTTATTTTCCGGAGTTCCTTCAGAACCTGTTCCTGCTGGGAATTGGTTCTTGTCAGGTACAGGACTTTTCTCTTTGTCTTTGATGCAAATTCAACTGCTGCACAAAGTCCAGTGATTGTTTTTCCAGATCCTGTAGGGGCTTCAATTGCAACAGCTTCGTGATCCTGGAGTCTGGAAATAATATAGTCAACCAGACTGTCCTGATAATCCCTCAATCCCCAGGTTTCACGCAAGATGTTCCTCTCTTCCCATGGTATCAGGAGGACATCTTTGATTCTAATTCTTTCTTTCTCTGGTCAAGAACTGTTGGATCCGGCAACAGTTTTCCGGCATCATCAACACAGGCAATGGCTTCCTTGAATTTTCCAAGTTTCTCGTATGCATCTGCCTTGGCAAGGTGGTACTGATAATTGTCAGGAACCATCTTCAGTGCACTGTCCATGTCCCTGATGGCCTCCTCATACTTTCCCATCTCCAGCAGGAGTTCATATCTCCTGTAGGTGAAGATCTGGTCTGTACTGTTAAGTTCCACTGCCTTGTTGAAATCCTTCAGGGCTTCATCATAGTTCTTTTTCCTGAAGTTAACATTTCCTCTGTTGTAGTAGTAGTCAGGGATGTCATTCTCAAGCTGAATAGCCTTTGAGAAAGCCTCAATGGCTTTGTCAGCTTCTCCAAAGTCATCATATGCTGCTCCTATTGCATTGTAATAATCCGCATGATCCGGGTAGAGCTCTATGCTCTTCTGGTAATCCTTGATGGCCTGTTCGAGCATTTTCATGGAGTAATATGTTAATCCCCTGTTGAAATGAAAATCCGGCTCATTGTCTATGAGCTTAATTGCCTTTGTGAACTCCTTGACGGCCTCCGGATACTTCTTCAGGTTGAAGTATGAAATTCCTCTTTCGTTGTAATCATCTGCCTGCTCTGATTTTCCTGTTGGTATGATTGTGGACACATTGCCTAAAGTTAGGTTTCATATATTAACCTTAACGACAGACTTCTGCTAAAAAGAGAAATCAATACTAGAAAAGGGTGGTTTTTCTGCTTTCACTGAGTATATCCCTGTAGGTTTTCCAGTGAGTTCTGACAATCTCTGTAAGGTCTATGCCTTTTCTAAGTGAAGCGAGGATGAAATCTCTCGTGACAGGATCTGCAGGATATCCCGATCCAAGATTACCATGTATTTTACGCAGCTTCTCGATTTCTCTGTCTCTGGTAACTTTGGAAAGGATAGATGCAGCAGAAACCGCTGGGTAAATTGCGTCTGCCTTGTGCCTGCAAACCACTCTCTTGCCTGTCATCCCGCTCAGTTTCAGCGAGAGCCTGTTCTCATCAACATCAAAAGAATCGACATAATGTTCACACTCCATTGGTGATTTTGATATGAGCTCAGAATAAGCTTCCTCCTCAATGCGGTTGAGATTAATCCTGTCCATCAGAGAATTCAGTTCAGAGGCCGTGATTACCTTAATGAGATGGAAACTGGAATTTTCAATGATTTTCATGAAGATTTTCTCCCGTGATTGGGGAGTAAGTGCCTTTGAGTCCCTGGCGCCAATTCTCCTGAAAACTTCAGGATCTCCACAGACTATTGAAACCACCATTGGGCCTATAACCGGTCCTCTGCCGGCTTCATCAACACCGCAGGTCATGGTTTTTTGTGAATCGGAGTCCATTATGCAGGTAGGTGTGAAAAAATGTTAAATTTTCCCTCTGTATTATCATCAAGGCCTCTTATCATGCATGCTACAGATCAAAGCAGTTTTATGAAAGACTTGAAAGGAAGAATTGACAGGGAACTTGAGCAATTCTTCAAGGAAAGGGAAAAAGATTCACTTGACCCGGTATGCAAAAATGTAACGGAACACATTAAAGCATTCACAATGAACGGTGGAAAGAGACTGAGGCCAATGCTGATTGTCCTCGGGCATGATCTCTTTTCTCCCCATGATGACAGAGTATACAGAGCTGCAATTTCAATGGAATTAACCCAGACATATCTTCTGATTCATGATGACATCATGGATCAAAGCGAGATCAGGAGGGGTAAGCCAAGTCTTCACGTGGCTGTGAGGAACCAGATGCCGGAACACGTATCCGACTCCAGGAGAATCTCTGAAAATATTGCAATTGTTGCGGGTGATCTTGCCGACTCACTGGCACATCAGGCACTTCTTGAATGCGGGATGAATCCATCCGATGTCCTAAAGGCAAATATGGAACTGTCAAGGATCATTGAAATGACAGGCTACGGACAGCTTATTGACATAGATTCAGCAACAAATGATTCCTTTGGGCAGAGGGACCTTCTGAGATTGCATATTCTCAAGACTGCGAAGTATACAATAGAGGGGCCACTTGTACTCGGTGCAATGCTCAGCGGTACAGAGGAAGATATCAAGCCGCTGAGTTATTACGGCACTCTTCTCGGAACAGCCTTCCAGCTTCATGATGATATACTTGGACTCTTTGGAGACGAAGCAGAAACAGGAAAATCAATAAAGAGTGATGTCAACGAGGGAAAGAAGACACTTCTCATGCTTAAAGCCATGGAATATTCAGGCGAAGAGGATAGAAGATTCATTAAAAAGTGCCTTTCAAGCGGTGACGTTTCAGATCAGGATTTCCTTGAATTAAGGAAGATCGTCAGGGATTCAGGTTCTTATGATTACTCCAGGAAAATGATGGAATCAATGATTGAGAAGTCAAAGGAGTATCTTTCACAGGTAAATGGCAACCAGGATATCAAGGACTTCCTGAAGTGGCTGGCTCATTACATAATTGAGAGGAAAAGCTAATCAGTAGTTTGGACGGTGTTTCCGGTACATTTCCTTCAGGGCACTGTCATCCACATGGGTGTATATCTGCGTAGTCGCAACACTGGCATGCCCCAGAAGCTGCTGGATGAACCTGATATCTCCGCCGTTCCTGAGAATGGCAGTAGCAAAGGTATGCCTCAGTACGTGAGGGGTTACTTTTTTTGCCATCCCTGCTTCATGTGCCAGTTCCCTTATTATCCTCTGTATAGTTGAGGAATCAAATCTTGTTCCTTTCCTGCTTATGAGGAGGTAGTCATTCTCATCAGACATCTTGTATCTTTTTGGGAGATATTCCCTGATCAGTTCAGTGCAATAGTCAGGCATGATGACGATCCTGTCCTTGTCACCTTTACCTGAATGAATGGTGACGACGTTCTCATCAAGGTCCACATCACTGATTTTCAGGCTGCACAGTTCTCCCACACGCATTCCGGTATGGGCCAGAAGTGATACGATGAGATGAGTTTTCATGTCATCCTTTGAAGCTTCGATAAGCCGGGACGCTTCTTTTTCTGAAAGGTAGTTGGGCATTTTTCTAGGCCTTTTAGGCACAGTAAGGTTCAGGGGAACAGCGGCTTTCTTGAACTTGTAGAAATGCTTCAGGGCTTTTATGGCCAGGTACTGTGTGGTTTTTGAGTACTTCTTCACAGAGGCAAGGTAATTCTTGTAGGATTCAATGTCTTCCACAGAGCATTTTTCCAATGGTTTCTTTGCGAAGTCCAGGAAAACCGATACGAGAAATCTGTATTCCTTGATCGTGTGGGGACTCTTTCTTTCACCCGTCATATAGGAGGAAAACTTATCAAGCTCCTTTTTTGCCTCCATATTGGATAAATATGGTTTATTCATATTAAAGAGTTCATTTCATATTTCTCAGTATGCTGTTTCTGGAAATGCCTATAATCATGTTATGCATGATTAGTGTATGCACGCTGTAAATATCGGTCCGGAATTCGGCAAGGAAAACCTTAAGTTTGTTGATACTGAGAAGCCGCAGCCAAAACATGGTGAGGTTCTTGTCAGGATTACCAAGGCAGGATTAAATCCCATAGACTACAACCTGATTCATGGAAAGATCGTATACAATATGAAACCAATACCACACATTCCTGGATCTGAAGCCATTGGGGCTGTTGAAACCGATGGTTCACTTTTCAAAAAAGGTGATCAGGTCATGATATTCAACAGGATATTTGATGGAACATGTGATATGTGCAGATCCCACAGGGAACATCTTTGCAGACATGGGGGAATATGGGGTGTTGTCACAAACGGTGCATATACACAGTATGTTTCAGTGCCTGAAAAGAATCTTTTCCTAATACCAGAAAACCTCAACCATGATGTGGCAGTTTCTCTGCCAATAGGGGGACTCACATCATACAGATCACTTATAAGGGCAGGTGCAAGGCCTGGAGATACAATTCTCATTTATGGTGCCTCAGGAAACACAGGAATATTCGCTTCGCAGCTTGCATCAATGATGGGTCTGGAAGTATACGGTGTTTCAAGAAAGGATTGGGTAAAGAACTACGGGTGCAGCACAGTATTCAAGCCGGGGGATGTGCCTTCTGATTTCAAGGCAGACATAGTCATTAATTCACTTGGGGCAGATTTCTGGAAAGAGTCCATTACACATGTGGCCGTTGGAGGCCGCATTGTTAGCTTTGGCGTCCTTACTGGAAGGGAAGCTGCCCTGGATATAGCTCACCTGTATACAAGTGAAATCGGGATAATAGGTTCCACGGGGGGTTCTCTAGAGGATCTCTCAAGATTGCTGAAACTCTCTGAGACTCATGAATTCAAGGCACCCGTTGCAACAAGGATAAAACTCATGCAGCTGGGAAGGGCATTGGACGAATATGAGAAGATAAGGGATGGAAGGATCGTTATCGAAGTGTCATAGATTCTGAAGGATCTTGATCCTCTCACCAATATTTCCCGAAAAGATGTAGGAAGCTGACACAAGGATGTCGGCACCTGCATCCAGGGCTTTTTTACCTGTTATGTCTGTTATACCGCCGTCGATCTCTATTTTGGTTTTAAGACCCTGTTCATCAATATATTTTCTGGCTTCTGCTATTTTAGGCAGGACATAATCAATGAATTTCTGGCCGGAGAAACCAGGGTGTACTGACATAATCAGCAGGATCTGTGAGTCCTCCATGAACCTTTCAGCTTTTGAAAATGGCGTGTCAGGGTTCAAGACTATACCGAACCCCGCACCCTCTCCTTTTATATCTGAGATGAGTTTTCTAAAATCCACAAGGCATTCTTCATGGATCAGCAGGATATCTGAGCCCGCATCAATGAAACTTTTGTAATATTTGTCGGGGCGTTCTATCATGAGATGGGTTTCAAGTGTCCTCTCGGTGCTTCTTCTTATGGCTTTTACCAAATCCGGACCCATGGTGAGGTTAGGGACAAAATGGCCATCCATAACGTCAAGATGATATGAAAATACGTCAGCATTATCACAAGCGGATATCTCGTTGCCCAGTGTCTCCAGCTTGCTTGAAATAATTGAAGGGGAAACTTTGTTCACAGACCATCAGTTTTGATTCATATTTTTTATTTGTGCAACAGGAATCACTTTGGAAGAATTAGTTAAATGCGGTTCGATGCAATTCAGACCAATTTTATTTTCTAGATTTAACAATTTACCCTGCAAGTGGATTAAACATATTGTAAAAGCGGATTAAAGTAACTTTTCGATTACTGATGATAATTATATATCATCCAATGATGCGAAACAGTTATAAACAAGTATCAGCATGATTAATACTATCATGCCTGGTAAACAGAACAAAAAATTAGGAACAATATCAGGTAAATCCTTCGACGAGGTCAGGAATCAGCTGTTACGTAGAACAGTGCGCCTGAAGGAAAGAATTAGCCAGAGGTATGACAGCCTCTCGCAGCAATCCTCTCTTGACAACGTCAGGTCTTTACTTGAGGAACTGAAACGGAAAGAAGAAGAAGACACACACCTCATAAAGAAAACCATAGAAACTGGAACGATAAAATCCGGGGATTTCGACAAACCCACAAGTGATTACGAACTTCTGGATCACATAATTTCCGAAAATGATTCCGAGCCGGATCCCAATGATCTTCAGAGCGTCCTGCTCTCAGCAATGAAAATGTCAAATGACCTGCACAAAGTATTGCTCCTTATGTCAGAGGAATACAAAATGGCGGGAATAAGCAACTTCCTGAGGACGCTGGCCGAACATGAAATGGAAAACAAGAACCGGCTTGTAGATATCTACGACGAACTGATAAACAAAGACTACTGGTAATCTCTTTTTTCCCAACCACTGCAGTAAATCTGCAGTACGAACATCAACAACCAACCGATAATCATTCAACAGTACTGCTATTAAGGCAATTGGAGCATCCATCAAAAAATTATTAATTTCAGGTTGCCTTATTGAACACATGGAGAAGAATGATTCTTATTGGTCCGACAGGTATAGGAAACTGAAAGACCAGAATCACAGGCAGAACAGTGAATTTGATGCCTGGTCTAAAAAGACCCTTGACCCCTGGAATCAGAAAACCGGATACCAGGAAAAGGAATTTACAAATTCTTCCAATATTCCAGTAAAGGAAGTTTACAATTCTAAGGATATACCTGAAGATACAGAGAAAAACCTGCTTGGAATGCCAGGGGAGTACCCCTTCACCAGGGGAATTTACCCAAATATGTACAGAGGAAGACTCTGGACTATGAGAATGTTCTCCGGATTCGGGACTCCGGAAGACACAAACGAACGTCTGAAGTATCTCATCAGGCACGGAGAGTCAGGTCTCAGTATTGCATTCGACATGCCAACCCTTTATGGCTTTGACTGCAACAACCCCAGATCAGATGGAGAAATAGGAAAATGTGGTGTAAACGTATCTTCACTCAAGGATATGGAGGTAATTTTTGACGGCATAGACCTCAGCAAAGTAAGCACTTCTATGACAATCAATGCACCCGCCGCGATCCTTACAGCAATGTATATTGCAATTGGCAAGAAGCAGGGTGTACCACTGGATCAGCTGGCAGGAACAGTGCAGGCCGATATTCTCAAGGAATATATTGCACAGAAAGAATGGATCTACCCGCCAGAAGCACATCTTAGACTGATAAGGGATATGATGGTTTACTGCACGGAAAACACACCCAAGTGGAATTACATAAGCATTTCTGGCTATCATATCAGGGAGGCAGGTTCAAGTGCAGTCCAGGAACTTGCTTTTACGCTTGCAGACGGTTTCTATTACGTAGACATGGGAATAAAGGCTGGACTCGACGTTGATGAATTTGCCCCAAGACTTTCATTTTTCTTCAATTCATCAATCAACTTCTTTGAGGAGATAGCCAAGCTAAGGGCAGCGAGGAGAATATGGGCAAAAGTCCTTAGGGAGAAATATGGTGCCAGGAAAGACAGGACACTCCTCCTAAGATTCCATACCCAGACATCCGGATACAGCCTGACATGGCAGCAGCCCCTCAACAACATTATAAGAACCACAATAGAAGCAATGGCCGCCGTTCTCGGAGGAACGCAGAGCCTTCATACCAATTCATACGATGAAGCGTGGGCACTTCCATCGGAAGAGGCTGTGAAAATTGCTCTTAGAACCCAGCAGATTATTGCAGAGGAAACCGGCGTAGTTGACACAGCAGACCCATTGGGCGGATCATATTATGTTGAATGGCTCACAAACAAAATGGAAGAGGAGGCATTCAGGTATTTTGACCAGATAGAGCGCATGGGTGGCATTCTTGAAGCAGTCAAGGCAGGATACATCCAGAAAGAAATCGCAGCCACTTCATACAGGAGACAGATCAGGCTGGAAGAAGGCAAGGAAATTATGGTGGGTGTTAACAAGCACGCTGAGGAAGGTGAACAACCTATCAACATTCTCAGAATCAGTGAGGAAGCTCAGAAGAACCAGCTGAAAAGGCTTTCTGAAACCAAGAAATCAAGGAATGAGCAAGAGGTCAGAAAGACTCTTGAAGAACTCGAGGCAGCGATGCGCAAGGAGGATGTGAATACAATGCCATTTATACTGAAAGCGGTGGAGGCTTATGCCACACTTGAAGAAATTTCAAACGTAGGGAGGAAGGTTTTTGGAAGCTGGAAAGAACCGGTCATTGTTTAATGGGAAACCTATCAAGGTTCTCCTTGCCAAACCTGGCATAGATGGCCACGATCGAGGAATACTTGTTCTGGCAAAGGCATTCAGGGATGCTGGAATGGAAGTCATTTATGTGGGTTTACTGCCAACACCTGAAGAGGTTGTGGACACGGCTGTGAACGAAGATGTGGATGTGATTGCACTCAGCCTTCTCAACGGGGCACACATGACTGTGTTCAGGAAGGTTGCGGATCTCCTCAAGAACAGGAAAATAAACGACATAGCAGTGGTTGGAGGTGGTACCATCCCTGATACAGACAAACCGAAACTTGAGGCAATAGGAATATCAGGAAATTATGGTCCGGGGACGCCCATATCAACAATAGTTGACCACATAACCCAAAGAGCTGCCGAAATGAGGAAACTCAAGGCTATGGAAGAGTGATCCGGCTGAAGTTGGACGAACTAATCCGGGGCATTCTCAAAGGAGACAGACGGAGTGTTTCCAGAGCAATATCCATTGTTGAAAACGAGCAGGTATCCTACAATGCCAAGAAGATTGTCAAGGAGATTTTCCAGTACACCGGCAGGGCTCACATAGTTGGCATAACAGGCCCTCCCGGGATTGGAAAGAGCACCATGATCGGTAATCTTTCAGCCATGCTCAGCGAAAAAGGCCGGAATGTTTCAGTAGTCGCAATAGACGCATCAAGCCCTTTTTCAGGAGGTTCTCTCCTGGGAAACAGAATAAGAATGCAGGAATCCCTCACAAGACATGGGGTCTTTATGAGGAGTCTGGCAAACCGTGGCCTTAAGGGAGGGCTATCGAGATCCATATGGGACACAGTGAAGATACTTGATGCATCAGGATCAGATATAATCATAGTGGAGACTGTTGGAGCAGGACAGGCCGATCTCGACGTTGTCAATCTGGCAGATACTGTAATTATGGTTCTTGGACCAGGTTTAGGAGATGAAATCCAGGCCATAAAAGCAGGAATAATGGAAATCGGAACCCTGTTTGTCATAAACAAAATGGACCTGCCCGGGGCATTCATTGCACAGAAAGACATTGAAGAGACACTTGCAATGTCACTGAAGAAGGACTGGAACCCTCCAGTGGTTGGAGTCAATTCACTCACAAGGGAAGGTTATGAAGAACTCATAAAGGAAATTGACAGACATGGCGAATATGCGAAAGGGAATTCAGATCTTACATTCAGAAAATTCAGGACAGAACTCGAGATAACAATCGATGAGGAATTAAGAAGCAGATTCCATCAGGAAATAAGGAGTTTCCTTGCTGACAGTGAGAAAATAAAAGCCCTTATGGAGAAAAAAACCGATCCATACTCCGCCGCTGAAAATCTCATAAACAATATAGCGTAATTTTTCTCTTTTCCAGTTAGTTAATGTTTAAATAATCAGCTTTCATTTTTACCTGATAGATATGTACAATCCATTGAAGTATTTCACAGGTGAAGTTGCAAAGAACCTTGGCGACAGGGCCAAGGAAATACTGTCTTTCCTATACCCGCCAGTTACTATGTATGAGGATGCTGGCGAAATGGTCATTGAAGCCGATCTTCCCGGATTCAACAAAGATGACATCAATGTAAGACTGGAGAAGAACTCACTGACCATATCTGCAGAAAGAAAACTTGAGCCAAAGGGAGTTGTCTATATGGATCAGAGACCAGAGAAATTCACAAAGAGAATAAGACTCCCAATGGAAGTCGATCAGGACGTGGATTTCAAGGCAAAGCTCCTCAACGGAGTTCTTACCGTAAGATTCCCTTCCAAGGGCGTAAAAACAATTGAAGTTGAGTAAATCAACTTTTTTTCAATAATAAATAAGCAAATCCTGCCAAATCTGCGATCATAACAATAATTGAAAGCAGCGGTTTGTGTGGGAGCATTATTACTGATCCCAGGAGAACCGATCCCAGAAAGATTGAAGCAGGTATTTTTCTGTCCTTCTTTTCAGGCATACGGTTGAGGTCTTCCTCAAGTTTTTTCTTTAACAGTGGAAGAACATCCAGTCCTTTTTCAATAGAAACTATTGCTTTGCGGGCAAATTCTCCCAGTTGCTGTCTGTATAACTCATCAAGCATTCCTTCTCTGTATAGAAGCTGTCTGAGTACCTTTACGAACTTGAAATCAGGATCGAGGCTCATGCACACTCCTTCCAGCAGGGAAGACATCCTCATGTACAGTACAAGAGATCTCGGAAGCCTGAATGGAAATTCAAATATCACATTGTTTGCAATTTCAAAAAGTTCTGAAATTTCGGATTCTTCCGGGTTCTTTCCCTGAAAGCTTGATATTGCCATTTCCATGGTCCTTCTCATGATTGCCCTGTTGGCAGCAGGTGAAAGGGCACCCATTGAAATGAGTGCGTCCATGATGGCGTCCGGATCCGTGTTTACAAGGCCATCGTAAAGTGACAGTAAAGAGAATCTTGTTTTCCTGTCAAGGTTCCCTATCATGCCAAAATCATAGAGAATTATGGTTCCATCCGGTGTAATTGAAATGTTTCCGGGATGGGGGTCTGCGTGGAAGAGGTCATCCCTGAGGAGCATCCTCATGAACAGGAGGTCAACCCTGAATGCAAGCCTCTTGAGATCAATACCTGCGTTCTTAAGGGACTCGATATCTGTGATCTTTATGCCTTTTTTATATTCAAGAACGAGTACTTCCTTGCCACTGAGCTCATCAATGATCCCTGGTACTATGACCTTCTCCTTTCCCTTCAGGTTTTTCGCAATTCTCCGTGAATTATCGGCCTCTTTCCTGTAATCAATTTCATCATAAATTCTTGAGTTGAAGTCCGAAATAACATTGTAAACACTGATGTAGAGGAAATTTTCGATTCTCCCTCTAGCCAGTTTAAGCAATCTGTTTATTACAATAAGGTCTCTTTTGAGGATGCTTTCCACATTGGGCCTGTTTACCTTTACGGCAACCTCCTGCCCTTTATATTTTGCATAATAAACCTGTCCAAGTGAGGCTCCAGATATGGCTTCCCTGTTGAATTCATCAAATACCTCATCTATATTTCCCAGGTTTTTCTGAATTGTGGGGAGAACATCCTCAAATGGTGCAGCAGGGACCTCATCCTGCAGTTTCTGGAAGGAAGAAAGGTATTCTTTTGGGAGAAGATCAGGCCTGGCTGAGAGGACCTGTCCCAACTTAATGAATGTGGGCCCAAGTGAAATGAACGCATTGAGTGCCTTTGCACCGTTTTTCTCCCTTTCATAACTCCACGCATTCTCTTCATCTTTCTTGGCACGCTCCCGATCCCTGAGATATCGCCTGAAAACGGGGAAGAGCCTGAAAAATACCCTTAATTCTGCTCTTCTGATGCCCTTGAAGAGATTCTCGACTTCAGCCATGCCTCACCACATTGCCTGAATTAATTATAACATTTACACATTTTCTGTGAAATCTGAATGTTTTGTATTCAGTGAATAAATGCGTAAAGATACCCAAGTGCTCCTGAGGCAAGTCTTACAAGATGTGGAAAGACAGGTCCTGAACCCACCTTGGGCCCTTTTTCTATGGTACTCCATATTTCTCTGTTTTTCCTTTTGAGCTGCCGCCGTCCGTAGCCATTCCAGAAAGCCTGTTTCATAAATTCCCGGTAATTGCTTCTTGTCTTGTTGTAAACAATACACTCCTGGCATTGCCAATGTTTTGCACCGTTCTTTATGGCTCTCAGGTTAAGATCAATGTCCTCCGCGGTAACGAAGGCTGGATCAAAACCTCCAATCTTCAGAAACAGTTCCTTACGGTAACCAAGATTGGCAGATGGTCTTGTTATTTCAAATCCCCTGTAAACAAGTTCAACCCTTCCAAGCTTGAATTTTTCAACTCCTGATGAGATTACCTCGCCTGCTATGAGTTCATAACCCTGTTTGAACAGTTTTCTGTAGGAAGAGATAAAATCAGCGGAGACTGTCACATCCCCATCAATGAAAACAATGCGATCATAAGATGCATTCTCAACACCAAGGTTTCTTCCTTCACCCCGGGTGGTTTTCTTTACAATATGATTTATCCTGAAATTTTCCTGATATTGCTTCACAACATCTGCTGTACTGTCGGTGCTTTCTGAATCGACCAGTACAACCTCGAATGGCTGTTCCTGGCTTGTAAGCCCGGAAAAGAGTTCCATGAGGTTACGTCCCTCATTCTTCACAGTGATGACGATGGAAACGCCCTCATCCGGGATTTCCATGTTTCCTAATCCCAGTCCATCCTGTTCATGGCCCTTTCTTTCTTCGTACCTTTCTTGTATTCCTTGTAGTGCTCCTTACAGAGATGCACTTTTGTTAACTTTTCATCTATTGAGAAGACTTTCTTGGCCAGGTCAGCGGGGACAGTCTTGAAACTATCATTGGTGCATCCCGGCACTTCACAGTTCTTATCCGACATGTTCTTCACCGATTTGTTTAGAGCATACAGGCGTATTTAGTGCTATCGCTTGTTTGAAATGTATGGAAATGCCCGGAGTAAGCCCCTTTCTGTTCGCCCTTTCGGGTTGGCAACATTCGACTTTCGCACCAGGTGCTGCGTCTTACCCGGCCCTCTCGGTGGCATCACTGGGCCTGTTTAGACTTTCTCCGTCCAGGAAGAGTTTCCATCGGCTTCCCTGAAACGTCATCCCACGGAATCATACTGCGCAGGGAGCCGTTATTTTTCTTTTCCCTGAACCACCCCTCCCGAGGTACCTGCTTGAACAGGTTGGACTCCACCGGGGAGAGGGGACTTTCCTCACTCTTTCGAGCGTAAGTTGCCCTCGGGCTTTTCCACGGAAGAAACATTGCAGTTTGACCTTAAATTTTGCTATCCGGTACTTAAGGTAAAACGACTTTTTGTGCAGCCTTTCTTTTAAGAAGGATATCGGCAAAATCCTCAGGGAGGTAAACCAGATCATTTTCGTGGAGGTAGTAATCCCTGTCAGGTTGTGCTATAGGGGGCTGGTCCGCCATAATGCGTACAAGAACGTATTCACTCTCATGTTTTACAAGTGGGGGCTCTGATTCCTCTTCTGTTTCAGGTGGTTCCTCTGGAATGGATGCTTCCACTGCTGCGGTTTTCTCATTTTCAGGCTGCATTGAAGTTTCATCCTTCTTTTCCAGCGGCAGGGATATTTTGTTGATAAGGAGGTTCTGTTCATCCTGCATCATGTTGTGCAGCCTGACGATGAATTCTTTTTCTTCAGGTGTGAGCGTATTCATGAGCTCACTGTCAAGGGGATATATGGAGAAGGTTGCAATCTTCTCGAATCTTCTCTGGAAAAGTGCCTTGAAATCTTTCTCAAGATCACTGACCTTTTTCTTGAGGTCCATATACGAGGTTATATCCTGTGCCTTCAGGCTTTTCTCTGCTTCCTCGTTCAAGGATTCAAGGGCGCTGGTTACATTCTTGTAAAAAGAGGGATCAAGTTTCTTGATTTTCTTAGACCTGAACTCTGCCCTGAAAAAAGACCTTAGCTCGCTGGCTACTTTGTCTATCTGGGTAGGATCAAGGGTCATTGTTTTTAAATAGCTACTGTGTATTTTTTACTATTGCTCATGACAGACTATTGGAAAGCTTGGAACATATCTTCACCGAAAAGTTCCATGGGGAGCTGTCTGAAGGTCTGATTGAAAACAGTCTCCCAGTTTTCAACTTCTGATCGTATCATGGTCGCCCTTCTTGGAACGGAATCAGGTGGAATGACTTTCCACCCCAGTGCCGGTTCATCCACGTAATCTGTCTCCAGCAGGAAGGGCTCATTCGAGAAACATGCTTTCCTGACATTTGATTTTGATGCAAGGACTGATCTTTGGATTCCTGTTTTTATCCCCAGATCCTGGGCCAAAGCATGGTGTTTTACAACCAGTTTGTGATCAAGACCGGCTTTATCGGCAAGATTCTCCAGTAATCTGTATCCAGCTTCATCCAGATCATCAGTGTGAAGGATTACAGGACAGTTCAGTTCAGATGCTCTTTCCATGGCATACAGGATTATTCCGTTGCTGTGCACATTTACTTCTTCTGGAACAGGAAAATGCGGTCTGCCTATCTCTCCAATGGCATTTGCCTCTCCCTCTGCAATGTACTTGCAGGCGAGATCAATTGCTTTCCTCATTTCAGTGACCGGATCCTTGCCGGCTTCCTTCAACCTGAAATAGTCAAGAGGATACGGTCCAAGTGAAACCGGCGGGTTAAACTCCTTCTCCTCTCTCACTATTCTTGCCATTGACACTGTTCTTTCGTAGAGTGTCTCATAATAATGTTCTATTCCCAGTTTATTGTCCGGGAGATTTACAAGGTTAAAACTGGTTCCTCCGGCATTAAGGAACATCTCTACTGCTTCAAGAAACCTTCCTTCGGGGTTCAGGTGCATGTGATTATCGAAAATTATGTATTTTTCTCGTTCAGAAAGATCCTTCTGATTCATTTCAAAGACTCCCTTTCCATCGGGTCTGGGTGTTAATATTTTTCTCCCCCTATCAATGGCAGGAATACAATAAGGAGTCTTGTCAGTTCCCTGCCTGCTTCACTGGTATTGGGATCAGGTTCTGAAGTTGACATGACTTCAATTATCTTGTCAATATATTCACTTACTTTTTCTGTATTCCTTCTGGCCAGTACTGAGTAACTTATCCAGGCCCTGCCTTTGAGGAACATTTCCCTGATATGTTCAATCTGTTCCGGTTCAGCATCAGCAATACGCTCAGATGCCATTTTCAGCAGAAGGGACTGTCCCGCCATAGATGTGCTCAGCATGATCCTTAATTCCTGTACAGTGAGTTTTGCCAAATGATCTTCCCAGGCCCGTGGGTCGAAACTCCCAAAGACCTCCTCGTTAATTGTGTAGTATTTTTCCACGTAATTTTTCTTCAACTTTACTTCCGGTTCATTCAGAAAACCGTCATTCACCATCTGGGAAACAGAATGATAGAGATTAGCCCTGGTAACGTCAACATACTTAGACATCTGTGTAACTGTCATTTTTCCATATTCTGAAAGCATGAGCAGTATGCTCATTTTGGTTGGGTTACTGTACAGATTGGTCATTTTCCTGTACATGTCGGGTTGTTCCATGGTTGCACATTTAAAATATAAATTTAGCTTTTACGTATAAATTAAATTTATATGCAAGTATTTGATTTATATGAAAGACTGCAGGAGACTGCAACGCATAAACGTCCATGGCACGTCTATGAGCAG
The DNA here is from genome assembly GCA_021810045.1 of Thermoplasmata archaeon. Classification (GTDB taxonomy): domain Archaea; phylum Thermoplasmatota; class Thermoplasmata; order Thermoplasmatales; family Thermoplasmataceae; genus JAJZOM01. The sequence continues at coordinate 27,385 of JAJZJR010000014.1, read as the reverse complement.
GAAAAGGCAGGTTGGAAAAGTTGGAGATCACGAAAAATATTGAACAGGTTAACCAGAGCAGCAGCTGGAAAAACTACAATCTGCTGGTTTCAAGCGCAAGCATAGCGAGGATTGCAACATCAGGTTTTGCCGTGGCAGTTGTGTGGATTGCCCTGTCCCTGACGGGATCACCTGTAATAGCCGGTTTATCAGACGGAATGATGGCTGCTCCCTTGTTTCTCAGCTTTATATTCGGGGCATATGTGGACAGGCTGCAGAGAAAGAAGGGACTGGCGGTCGTCACAACCCTTGGTAGGGGTTTCTCCATTCTCCTGATGCTCGTTTCGCTTGCTGTTACATCAGTGCTCCTGAAAACTCTTGCAATATTCGCTACCTCTTTCCTGATAGGCCTTTCAATGGACGTTTTCAACTCAATTTCCGCAAGCTGGACCAAGGAATTTCTCACAAATGACGATTACAAGAGAGGCACATCGCTCATGCAGAGCTTAACCGCACTGGCTCAGGCAACAGGTTATGTGATTTCCGGTGCCCTTATTGCAGTTAGCTATACTTTTGCAATCTACGGGTTTTCGTTCGTATTCCTGCTTTCATCTGTTCCCCTGATCCTGGTGAGAAATGAGGGGATAACTGACGATGTTCAGGAAACAAATATGCAGAATGCACTTATAGAAGGTTTAAGGTACATATTTCATGACAGCAGGCTCAAGGCTATTATAATCCTGACACTGATGGCAAACCTGGCCTTTGGAACAACCTCAATATTTTTCGCAGCACTCGTTGCAGACCAACTCAGACTTCCTGCACTGTATTACACACTTTTCTTTGTATCTCTTACATTAGGTATAATTGTCGGTTCAGCTCTGGGTTCAAGAGCTAAGGGAAAGGTGGGGAGGCATTCATTTGTCAATTTACTGACCATGGGTATTCTCATATTTTCTATTGGTTTCATTTCACTGGTTTACATAGACTATTGCCTGACATTCCTGATGGGGCTGGATATCGGCCTGATAAATGTGATTGTCATGACGGCAATGGTCAAAATTGTTGAACAGAAAATGATGGGAAGGGTGATGGGTGCCATAAACACATTTGCCATTAGCCTGTCTTTCAGCTCAGGTGCAATTGGGGGAATAATGATTGCAGGTCTTCACATCAGCCACTCGTTCTTCCTTGTGGGTGCAGTAATGATCGCAGTGGCATTTGTCCCCTTCTTTTTCAGGGAATATTATCATCTGAAAATATAGCCTGAATCTGTTTACGGTAAGTCAAATAAAAAAGATTTACACCCGATCAGGGAACTTATCTGATGTAAATCTGCAATGCATTTTTTTCAACACAGTCCAAAGTGAAAGTCCCTTTATGACCACATTTCAAGCAAAGATAGCTAATCTCTATGAGATGTTGGTACAATATCTCCTGTTGGTTGGTGCACTTTATGTTTACGGAGCCGCAGGAACTGCATTTAATCATTAGAGTTTTCTCGCTCCCTGACATTGCCAGTCACCTAAGATTTTCTGTGGGGACAATAGTAGGTCCCCACTTTTCAAAGCCTTATGGTGGGCTTGCCAGGTGCCCGTTCAAAGCCATGTATCCAATCACCAGGGCAAATACTGTTCCTACTCCAAGAATGATCCACTCAAGGTAATAGAGCCACTTGGAAGCACCCTTTGTGGGCCTTAGGTACATTATTGGTGCCAGGACGGCTCCAATACCATCAAAGAGGTACAGTCCCATTGCTGTGACAAGATTGTTTCCCGATTCAAGTTTTAGCTGTACAATGCTGTAGGCACCTACAAGTGTGTATATACCAACAAGAAGGATCAGAAGTGGAAGTATGTTCCAGTGGGTGTGTTCCGGATCCCTGTATCCAATGACTCCAGCCATAATCAGTACGAGACCTGCAAGGAGGAGCGGATCACCGAAAAGCATGTTATATGCTGCTACGCCACCGGGGAAGGGCCAAGCGAAAGACATTTCGAACCCGCTTATTGCATCAAAAATCCCAACCACAATTGCAGGTATCACAAGTGATCTCACATGTTCAAAATTGCCACGTGCTGAAAAGAAGAAATAAAATGCTCCAATCAGCGTTGACATGGCCAGACCGATAAGCATTACTGCCAGAGGATCTACAAACGGCATGTATATCGCCACATATATATAGAAAACCAGTCAATAATTCATCCTGCACGCCATTATGCAAAACTGAGCAAAAGTGTGTAGAAAAGGCGTTGTGACTGTTACCTAAATTTTGCCTTTACAAAACCTGGAATGACCTCAAGAGACTTGATCTCAAGGCCGTAAGACTCTACGAAACCTCTCAAACCCTCTGCAAGGCATCTTGAGGAACTCTGACCGTACCCCGCACCAGAGATTGTGGCCTCCCAGTTTTCAGGACTTCCTGATATTCTGATATCGTCCAGCGGGAGCCTGAATTTAAGCTTTTCAGAAAGCCTTGAAAGGCTTTCCATGTCTGGTGCATAATTTTTGATTAAACTACCTACGACCAGTCCTGTTTCATAAAAGAGCTTTCCTGTGTCTTCTTTTGAATCTCCCATACTTATGGCCAGAATATCATCAAACAGCCTGAATGGTACAGGAACAGATCTGGTTGAGGTAATAATACGGAAATACATCAGAAAATCATTCAGCTCATTCATGTCAAGACCCTGTTCCTTAAGATCAATATAGTGGCTCGTAGCTTCTGTGATCAGAGAACTGATGGTCTTACCCAGCTTTTCGGATTCATCCGTTATTTTCCTGGCCAATTCGTTGGATAACGATATGTTGAGCCTGGCCATGTTAAAGTTAAACATCTGTGCCTATATGTTATTTTCCAATCAGGGAATAAAAACCGAAATCAGGTGTTTTTAAAAACCTGGAAAGTATTGGAGTTCATCCTAAAATAATGCAAAAATTATGAGTTCCCGTAAATTTTCATGAGATCAAGAGCTATAAAGTGAACCGGATTCAGTTTCTTTTAAAGATAATCATGAAAAGTCAGTCTTGACAATACTTTGTATAATACCGTTTCAGCGCGGTATTTCAAATGCTTGTGGGAAGCCTGTCTGGCTCATATTTTGTTGTGATCAGATAATCGGAAACCTTTATAATTGGTGTAGCTTATGGATGCCAAGGTGAATTAGATGCAGCAGGGCCAAATGGCTTACGATAGGGCTATAACCGTATTTTCTCCAGACGGGAGGCTCTTTCAGGTTGAATATGCAAGAGAGGCTATAAAGAAAGGATCAACAGCCCTCGGCATACGATTCAAAAATGGCGTTGTACTTATTTCTGACAAGAAGGTAAGAAGCAGACTCGTTGAGCAGAACTCAATGGAGAAGATTCAGCTCATTGACGACTATGTTTCAACTGTGACATCCGGCCTTGTGGCAGATGCCAGGATCCTTATCGATCTTGCCAGAATTTCCGTTCAGCAGGAAAAGATTACCTATGGATCACTTGTGAACATAGAGAATCTTGTAAAGAAGGTTGCAGACCAGATGCAGCAGTACACACAGTACGGCGGTGTCAGGCCATATGGTGTGGCCATGATATTTGCAGGTGTGGACAGCATAGGTCCAAGACTCTTTGACTGCGATCCCGCAGGAACCATCAACGAATACAAGGCAGTTGTAATCGGAGAATTCAGGAACCAGGTTCTCGAAACTCTTGAGAAGGAATACAAGGAAGATCTTTCAGAAAAGGAAGCAGTTGCCCTTGGTATTAAGGCTCTCAAGAATGCCTATGAGGATCCTTCTGAATTCAGAGTTCCGGAAGTTGCCTCTATCGTCGAAGGAAGCAAATTCAAAATATTTTCAAAAGAAGAAGTAGAAAAGCTGTTGCAGTAATTTTTCACTGCACCAGTAAATCAAATTATTTTTATCACTACTGTCCATTTCTGTAACATGGTCAGAGTTGAAGATGCCATTGTTGCCAGACTTGAATCTCATGGACACAAGTTTGAGATCTTTCTCGATCCTGAAGCAGCAGACCGCATAAAGGAGAAAGGAACTGTTGATCTGGTAAATGACGTGGCCCTCGACGAGATTTACAAGGATGCAAGAAAGGGGGAGAAGGCAGGAGAGGATTCCCTCAGGGAAGTTTTCAAGACTAGCGATATTTCTGAAATTATTGTAGAAATTGTCAGAAAAGGACAGATTCAGCTCACAACTGAACAGAGGCATCAGATGACTGAGAGAAAGAGAAAGCAGGTCATCGATACCATAGCCAGGGAATCAATCAATCCACAGACAAATGCTCCACACCCTCCAGCGCGTATATCTCAGGCAATAGATGATGCCAAGATACACATCGATCCATTCAAGAGTGTAAGCGAACAGGTTCAGATTGTCCTGAAAGGAATAAAACCTCTTCTTCCAATACGTATGGAGAAGACCAGACTCGCAGTGAAACTAACAGGTGACGCATATGGCAAAGTATATGGTGAAATTGTGAGAGAAGGTTACCTCATGAAGGAGGAGTGGGCCAAAGACGGTTCATGGGTAGGCCTCCTTGAAGTTCCTGCGGGAATGGCAAGCGAAATAATGGGCGCGCTAAGTAGAAGAGGCCAGGACAATATTGAAATCAAGGTTGTAAAAGGAAAATGAATACGCCTTTTCACGGGTAATTGGATAAACTCCACTGAAACGGCTACAGAATTATGGCATTCCTACCATTTCATTCCTTTTTTTAAACAAATATGACGGGTAGACGGAAAGACTAAATATTCCTTAAATATGGAATGCCGAGAAAGGAAAGTAGATCAAGCCAGATTCCTCAAACAGCAAGAGGAAAGTGGAACCGGAGAAATCTTATAGAAACTCCGAACTTTGAAGCACTGTTCATATAGCGACAGGGGAATTAATGCTTGAGATTTCGAAGGTGAATATATGGCAGAGACAAAACAGATAGTTATGCCGGGAGACCTCTTGGACCCAAGTCTGGGGAAACCCAGAAATGGTGCTTACAAGTGTGGGGAAAACCAATTCTGCTCATCCTATTTTGGCATAGTTCAGGTAAGCGATCAATTCGTAGACGTAGTCCCATTTTCTGGACCATATTACCCCAGAAGGGGAGATAAGGTCATTGGCAAGGTTATTGAAGTGGGGCCATCAATGTGGATAGTTGATATCAACTCACCCTACAGTACGCTTCTCCACATGAATGACACTCCGTGGAGAACACAGTCCGGGGATATCAAGAAGTACCTTGGACCTGGAGATTATGTTTACGCCAAAGTCATGTCCCTCAATGAGATAAAGGAAAGCTGGATAACTCTGAAAGACGTGGGCCTCAGGAAACTCGAAGGAGGCCACATAACGTCAGTTCCGGCACCGAAAGTCCCGAGAATCATTGGAAAGGGTGGGTCCATGGTCAACATGATCAAGGATGCAACGGAAACAAGAATAGTCGTAGGGCAGAATGGCCTAATATGGATTGATGGAACACCAGATAATGTAATGATTGCAATAAAAGCAGTCAAAATGGTGGAGAAGGAAGCACACACAACAGGACTGACCGACAGAATTCAGAATTATCTTAAAGAGTTAAAAGGTGAATAAATTGGGAACAGCTAGCGATATTAAGTTAATCGACGAGAACGGGCTGAGAATCGACGGCAGGTCGCCCACAGAACTCAGACCAATAAAGATTGAGACAGATGTGCTGGACAGGGCAGACGGATCAGCATTCATTGAGTGGGGAGGCAACAAGATTCTGGTTGCAGTATATGGACCCAGGGAAGCTTATCCTAAGCACACACAGGATATTGAAAAGGCAATAATAAAGGCAAGATATAACATGGCCGCATTCTCTGTTGATGAGAGAAAGAGGCCGGGACCTGACAGAAGGTCAATTGAAATTTCAAAAGTTATATCAGAAGCACTTTCCAATGCAGTTATGGTCGAGCAGTTCCCCAGAGCACAGATTGATGTGTTCATAGAAGTGCTCCAGGCCGATGCAGGAACCAGGATTGCCGGTCTTACAGCAGCATCAGTCGCCCTTGCTTCGGCGGGAATACCCATGAGGGATCTCGTAGTGGGATGTGCCGCAGGAAAGGTTGATGGACAGATAGTGCTGGATCTTGGCAAAGAGGAAGATAACTTTGGAGAGGCAGATCTCCCAATGGGGATCCTTGCAAAGTCTGGAAAAGTTGTCTTAATGCAGATGGATGGAGATCTATCGGCAGAGGAATTTGACAAGGCCACAGAGTTGATCCTTGACGCCGTCAAGAGAATAAACGAAATCCAGAGAGAGGCACTAGCAGGAAAGTTTGTTTCCCTTGCACTTGAAAGAGGTGGAGAGTAATGCCGAGAGATGAAGCAGGAGTTCTCTCTGAGATCAAGAGAGATTACATAATAAAAAAGATAAAAGAAGGAAAGAGAGACGATGGTAGAGGTCTTACAGACTTCAGAGAAATCACTATCCAGAAAAACTATGTTCCCAGAGCTGCAGGTTCAGCTTTCGTGAACCTTGGAAGAACCAAAATTGTTGCAGGTGTCAAGATTGAAGCCGGAGAACCTTTCCCGGACACACCAAATCAGGGTGTACTTACAACTAATGTTGAATTGCTCCCCATGGCTTTTCCCACATTTGAAGCAGGACCACCCAATGAAAACTCAATTGAGATTGCCAGGGTTGTTGACCGTGGAATCAGGGAAAGCAAGATGATTGACCTTGAGAAGCTTGTTGTGGAACCTGGAAAGAAGGTTTACATAGTATTTGTTGACATCAATGTCATTGACTATGATGGAAATCTCATCGATGCATGCACACTTGGCGTTCTTTCCGCTCTTAAATCCGCAATAGTCCCAGCTTCAAAGGAAGGAGGAAAAGACTTCCCGCTTCCAATCAGGACACTTCCAGTCTCAGTTACAATGGTAAAGATTGGAGATGAACTGGTCGTGGATCCATCTGTAGAAGAAGAACAGCTATCTTCTGCCCGGATTACAGTGACAACCGGTGAGGATGGTCATCTCAAGGCAATGCAGAAGGGTGATTCAGGATCTTTCACTCTGGATGAAATCCGAAAAGCTATAAAGATATCAAGCGATACAGGGAAACTAATCCGCGAAAAACATCTTCAGTGATTAAAATGTCCAAAAGAACAGTTAAAGTAGGCGCTGCCGGTAGATTCGGCCCAAGATATGGGGTTACCGTCAGAAAGACATGGAATGAAATTTACAAGCAGAAGATTGCATACTATACCTGCCCTTCGTGCAAAAAGAAGAAGGTAAGGAGAGTAGCCGCGGGTATCTGGGAATGCAGGCATTGCGAATACAAGTTTGCTGGTGGTTCATACACACCCGATCTTGGAAGGGTAGTGCTGCAGACAGAGGAAACACAAAATGTATAAATGCATAAGATGTGGAAGACCTCTTGAGAAATCCTTCGGAACAGCTGAAATAGAATGCGAATGCGGTTCCAGGGTTTTCATCAAGGAAAGACCCGGAATTGAAAAAGTAATTCTTGCAAGATAATGAACCCTGAAACCTCTCAGGCAACCCATGCCACAAAGGTTTGTGAGCGTTGCATAGGTCGCGCTTTCGCCAATGTGGGATCGGGCATTTCCAACAATGAGAGGGGACACAACTTTTTAGAAAATCCAGAAAATTCTTACCTTTTTAATGGTTTAACTGTAGTCGAAGAGGATTCCTGTCAGATATGCCATGGTGTTTTTAAGCGACTTGACCTATATTTTGAAGAATTTATCAATCAATCCAGGGATCTGGAATACAATACCTATCTTGTAGGCTCAAAATTTCCCGTGGAAACGGTTTCTCTGGATCAGGAACTACAGAAATTACTGGATAGCGATAAAGGTGAACCCATCAAGAGAGAATTTAACCGGGAATTCGGTAAATTAATAAATGAAAAAACAGGAAAAGAAGCTGAATTCAATGAACCGGACCTGAACATCGTCGTTGATCTCAGCTATGACTCATTCCAGCTTAAAACGAGGAGTATCTATATTTATGGCATCTACAGGAAGATGCGCCGTGATATCCCCCAGACCAGGTGGATACACAAAAAAGATATCAGCACCTCCGTTGAAACTGTTATAGGTGACATCCTTAAATCAATGGCTCAGGGAAGGAATTATTTTCTTCACGGTGCAGGGAGGGAAGACGTGGATGTCCAGATGCTTGGTAATGGAAGGCAGTTCATCATTGAAGTATCTGAGCCAAAAAGGAGATCTATCTCTCTTGAGGATTTGCAGCAGAAAGTCAATGGATTAAATGAAGGGGTTGAAATCTCAAATCTCAGGTTGACTTCCAGAGCTGAAGTCGCAAAACTGAAAGCGTCTGCAAATGACAAGACTTATCTTGTGAGGGTAAAAGCGGCTTCGGATATAGATAGGAAAAGGATCATTGAAGCTGCCGAAAAATTATCTGGAAAACATATTTATCAAAGAACACCATTAAGGGTATCTACCAGAAGATCTGATCTCATCAGGGATAAGCAGTTGCAGGAAGTCACTGTTGAAGAGACGCTTGGTAATATCGCCGTCGTAAAGGTTAGGGCCGAGGCCGGAACCTACATCAAGGAGCTTATACATGGCGATGATGGAAGAACAAAACCAAGCCTGTCTGATGTCTACGGTGAACAACTCACGGTTGAAACCCTTGATGTAATTTGGATTCACAGGAGTGATGAATGAATGGTTAAAATGTCTCATGGCCCAAGAGCGGGCTCCAGAATGAAAATGACAAAGCGTGCTAAGGACAAGGGCCTGCCTCCGGTTACCAGATTCTTCAAGAACTTTGAAGTTGGAGACCTTGCGGCAGTTAATATCGAACCTTCCATACACTCTGGCATGCCTTATCATGGATTCCAGGGACTTACCGGAAGAATATCAGGCAAGCAGGGTGAGAATTATTTCCTTACAGTAAAGATTGGCGGTGTAACAAAGAAAGTTCTCGCAGCTCCAGTGCACCTCAAAAAGATCGAAGGGTAATAATGAAAAGTAAATTCATCACCATACCTGAAGTATTCGATATTCTTTCAAAGAAAAAAGAGCACGATCCAACCGAAGCTGAGAACCTTGGTTATTGCGAAGCTTTCCTTAAAATGAAGGGGAAAGATGCAAAGAAAGTGGTTTCAGAGCTTGTCAAGGAATTCAAAATACCGGAGAAGGTTGCTGTAAAACTCGTTGATATAATCCCAAAAAGCAAGGAAGAAGCAACAAGTATTCTCTCTGGATACAGTATAATGCTCTCCGAAAAAGATTTAAATAGCCTCGTTAGTTATTTTACAGGCGAGTAAGGCAGGGGAGGCTTTGATTTTTGGAAGAATTTGCATTTGTACTAGATTATCTGCCCCAGGGCAGACTGGATGACAAGAGTTACCATAAGACCCCATTGGCCATAGCAGTAGGCGAAACAGAGTTCAAACTTCTGGAAATAATTCCAAAACCTAATGCTATTATTACCATAGGTGACAGGATTTATATCGGGAAGGAGCAGGAGAAAAGGGATAAGGTAATGTCTGTTAAACGCAGAATTTCTTACGCCGACCTGACCAACGCAGCAATTAACGAACTTCCATTTACACTTGAAAATATAGTCAATTCAAGGGAAAAGGACTTCATAAAGTTCTTCAATGAGGCTGAACCTATTTCTACAAGACTCCACTCACTTGAACTGCTTCCAGGACTTGGAAACAAGACCATGTGGAATATTCTCGATGAGAGGAAAAAGAAACTATTCGATTCATTCCATGATCTAACTGAGAGGGTTAAAACAGTCCACAACCCGCAAAAGATGATTGCAGGCAGGATTGTTGTAGAACTTCAGGAAAGATATGAGAAGCACAAGCTTTTCGTGGCACGATGAGCACAGGATCCCGTGGACTTTACACAAAGAAGTATGGCCAGGTTCTCTTACGTAACCAGAAGGTTGCCAATTTTGAAGTAGAATCCCTGAACTTGCCACCTGATTCAAGAATACTTGAGATTGGTCCCGGCAGGGGTGTTCTTACTGCATTTCTACTTGAGAAGGGATACAAGGTTCACGCCATTGAACCGGACCACAGGTTTGCAGAGGAACTTCTTGGCACATTCTCAGAATTTGTGGAATCGGGATACCTGACAGTTAAAAAAGCAAATTTTCTGGACATCTCCGGGGAGGAATATGACGGAATTATCGGAAACGTGCCTTATCATATATCCTCGCAGATACTCTTCCATCTTGGAAATTTCAGGTTCAGGCGTGCTGTACTAATGCTGCAGAGGGAATTCTGTAACAGGCTGGTAGCAAGCACGGGAACCGAGGAATATTCCAGACTTACCGTGAATGCACAGCTAAGGTTCAGGATTAGGATAATTGCAAAAGTGTCAAGGAATTCGTTCAGTCCGGTCCCGGATGTTGACTCATCCGTCATAGAAATAGTACCACGTGAAGATTATGAAGAATCTAAGATCAGGAAGGCAGATGAAATATTCAGGGTCCTGTTTTCAAACAGGCGAAAAAAACTTTCATCATCCCTGAGAAAAATTCCTGTGGAATTTGCAGATAAAAGGGTGAATGAACTATCTCCGGAAAAATTAATGGAGATAGCCATGAAGGAAATTACTAACTAGAACCGCCCTTCATTTCCTTAGCTTTCTTCGCTATTTCATCAAGGCCCAATACAGACATGGGGTTGCTCACTCCAACAGGCGGGGTGTTCGCAGGTACCATCATAAGGGTGCCTTTCCCTTCAAGGCCAATTTCATAAAGTATATTCATCCACCTTAGCTGGAATGCTGTGGGGTTATCTGTATACTGATTGGCGGCTTCAACCATTTTCTTTGCTGCCTCAACCTCGGCAAGTGCCAGTGTTACCCTGGATCTTCTCTCTCTTTCTGCGGAGGCCTGTCTTGACATTGCTTCCTGCAGATTCTGCGGAACTACTACATCCCTTATTTCCACGGATGAAACCTTGATTCCCCAGTTTTCGGTTTTCTCGTCAATGATCTCCCTTGCTGCTTCTCCTATTTTTTCCCTTTCTGAAAGTACCTCATCAAACGAACTCTTACCAAGTACTTCCCTAAGGGTAGTCTGGGCAGAATAGTTTGTTGCTGCACCATAATTTTCAACATTTAGAACTGCCTTTTGAGGATCAACAATCTGGAAATACATGACTGCATCTACATTTATTGGCACGTTATCTTTTGTGAATGTGCTTTCTGTCTTGAAGGAAACAACCTGAATCCTTGTTGACATGACAGTGGAGACCCTGCTCACTATGGGCCACACGTAAATAACTCCGGGTCCCTTTATCTGGGAAAATCTTCCAAGTGTGAATACTGCTCCCCTTTCCCACTCCTTCAGGATGTGAAGTCCAGAAAGCAGGATAAATACGATTATCAGGAAGATAATTATCAGCGCTATATCTAAGCCGCTCATTATGAGATTACAGCATCTCGATATAAAAATATTTGTAAAATAGAATTATTGAAATAAATAGCTTCAATACACATTGCATGAACAATTTCACAAAATTCAAGAATGAATGAAACTGTTTAAAAGGTATACACCATACCGTCTCGGTATCCAATGGAATTCAGAGCACATTTAGTATCATGGTCAGACATAGAAAAGTGGTGCAGCTCCATAAGGACAAAGGTCGTGGAGAACTTCTCACCGGAAGTAATCATTGGGCTTTCCAGAGGTGGACTTGTTCCTTCCAGAATACTTTCGGATTCACTTTGGATTAAGGATTTACTGTCCATAAAGACTGAACACTGGGGTATCACTGCAACAAAAAGCGGGCAGGCTGTACTCAACGATCCGGGAAAACTTAATCTTAAGGGGAAGAAAGTCCTCATCGTAGATGACATTACGGACACGGGTCAGAGCATGAAACTGGCCTATGATTTTGTCAAGAGTCAGGACCCGGCTGAAATCAAAACAGCTACAATGCTCCATATCACAAGGTCGGAATTTGTTCCTGACTATTACGGGGAGCTTGTCGATCAGACACAGTGGACATGGTTCATCTTCCCATGGAATGTATATGAGGATCTGGATAACCTTCTGATGAAGGCAATGAACAGCAAACTCAATTTATCAGGGATAAAATCACTTCTTAAAGAACAGTATGATATGGACATATCAGACAAGCACCTTGAGAAGGTATTGAATGACTTTGTGATCTCCGGCAAATTAAGGGAAGAATCCACAAACTATGTAAAAGTGGAACAGTGAATCCTTAATGGATCACAGTTCCCGATTTTCCATCAATAACTTTTCCAGCTTCATCCAGTGAGCCAATAACAGCCTCCTTCCCGGAAGCTCTGGCGAATTCTATGGCTGCCCTGACCTTCGGCCCCATGCTTCCCTTCGGGAAAATTCCAGAATCAAGGTCTTTTTCAAGCTCGGATACCTTAATTTCCGGTATAAGCTCTTCCTCAGGAGTTCCATAGTTCCTGTAAACCCCTTTTACATCTGTGAGGATCACAAATTTATCCACTTCAAGAATTCTTGCCAGGAGAGATGATGCAAGATCCTTGTCTATGACTGCATCTGTCCCCATAAAGCCTCTCTGTGACTTTATCACAGGAACACCGCCACCTCCTGTGCATATTGGCATAAAACCATCATTGAGGCAGTTGAAAATTGCTGAACGCTCAACAATGTCTATTGGAACAGGTGATGGTACAAGTCGTCTGTAACCTTTGTTGCCTTCTTCTTTCATCTGCCAGTTTCTTGTCTTCATAAGCCCTTCAGCAGTCATCCGGTCGTAATAAGGGCCAATTGGTTTAGACGGATTCTGGAAAGCTTTATCATCAGGATCAACGACAGTCCTTGTGAGTATGACCGAAGCATCTTTCATTATGCCTTTCCTGAGTCTAACACTGTCGTATGCTTCAGCAAGAATCTCCCCTATAAGTCCCTGTGACATGGCTCCACACGCATGAAGCGGCATAGCCTTGGTAACTTTTTGTGAAAATTCGTTCTGTAGAAGTATATTCCCCACCTGAGGGCCATTTCCGTGAGTAATTATGACGTTATTTTCCAAGATCACGTCAGAAATCCTTTCAAAAGCCTCAGTGGCTCTCTCAAGCTGGGATTCAAAAGTGCTGTCATCTCCGTTTCTCAAAAGGGCATTCCCCCCAAAGGCAATGAGGATCTTCTTCATGAAATCACCAAAATTTCAGGGTTATGAGATTCGTATGGAATATTTAATTACAGTGCCTTTTGCTGAAAGAACAATAAGCATTAAAGCGAAAAGCAATTCTTAAATGAAGTGCTTCCGTTTACATGAAACTCGTTATTGCCCACACACCAGACCCGGACGATTCTTTCATGTTTTATGGAATGTTCGAGAAGAAGATACCCTGCGCATTTGAATATGACCAGGTTGTAAAGGATATTGAAACACTGAACAAAGAAGCACCTCAGGAACTGTATGATGTAACTGCCATCTCTGCAAACGGATATGTCAATGTGCATGACAAATATTACCTCACAACATCAGGAGCAAGTTTTGGACTAAGTTATGGGCCTGCTGTTGTCGCAAAGAAGAATGTTGATCTATCAAAAGCTGTCGTGGCAATTCCAGGCAAATTCACATCTGCATATATGCTTTACAAGATGTTCGCACCAGAACCCAAGGAATTCAGGGAAGTAAGGTTTGACAAAATTCCTGAAGCAGTATTATCTGGAGAGGTGGATGCCGGTATCCTCATTCATGACGAACAGCTCACCTTCCAGGACAAGGGACTTATCAAGGTACTTGACCTCTATGAGAAATGGAAGGAGTACGCTGGTGACCTGCCTATTCCACTTGGATTCAACGCAATAAAAAAATCACTTGGCAAGGAAGTTGCCATGAAATACAAGAAAGATTTTGAGGATTCCATAAAGTATTCCATGGCCAATGAGGATGATGCAGTAAGATATTCACTGAAATATGCCAGATATGCTGACATGGAACTTGAGAGAAAGTTCATCAGGATGTATGTGAACCCACTATCCATAGATTTTGGAGAAAAAGGCAGGAAGGCTCTCGAACTCTACTATAAGAGGGCCGTGAGCATGAATCTCATAAAACCCTTCGATCTCGAAATTATCTGAAATTCTTCCAAGGGAATTCAAACCACAAATCAGGCCCATTATGGGCCTCCGACTTTTCTTTTTTTTCAAATGGGTTTACCATTCCTGAAGTTCCAATAAGAAATGCAATAAAAAAGTAGAAATTCTATTTTCATGAAAAGGTGAAATTTAAAACATTTTCTTGCATTAATCAAACGATAAACGTGACTTCTTTACAGTGGGTTAAGGACGAAATACAGGCAATGAAAGATGCTGGAAGATTTGTTCCTATAAAGGTTCTGGAATCACCACAGGGTGCCTGGGTTAAGATTGAAGGAAATAAAGTTCTCAATATGTGCTCCAACAATTATCTTGGGCTGGCAAATCATCCGGAAGTAAAGAAAGCAGCTATTGAGGCTATAGAGGAATTCGGAGTTGGGGCAGGCGCTGTAAGATCAATTGCAGGCACAAACGAAATTCACTTCAAACTAGAAGAAAAGGTTGCAAAATTCAAACATATGGAAGCGTCCCTTGTATACCAGGGCGGTTTGCTTGCAAACTCCGGCACAATTCCTTCTCTGGTTGGCAAGGAAGATTATGTTCTCAGTGAGGAACTCAACCATGCAAGCATAATTGACGGAGTAAGGCTTAGCGGAGCACAGAGGGGAGTATACAAGCATCTCAATATGGCAGATCTTGACGAGAAGCTAAAGGAAAACGTTAAGAAGTACAGGCGTTCACTTGTGATATCTGATGGTGTATTCTCTATGGATGGCGATCTTGCACCACTTCCGGAAATAGTCGAGCTTGCTGAGAAATATGGTGCAATGAGCTACGTGGACGATGCCCATGGCGAAGGTGTTCTCGGCGATCATGGAAGAGGCATCTGCGATCATTTCGGCGTTTCGGACAGGATTGATGTGGAAATGGGAACATTTTCAAAGGCCATAGGATCAATGGGAGGTTTTGTTGCCGGTTCAGAGGATCTTGTGGAATACCTCAAAAGAAAAGCCAGACCCTTCCTCTTCAGCAGCGGTCTGAACCCCGGCGACACTGCAGCAGTTCTCAAATCCATAGAGATAATGGAGAGGGACGATTCTCTTCTCAGGAAATTATGGGATAATGCAAAACTTCTCAAGGAAAAGCTCAACAGCATAGGATTCAACACAGGTACAACCAAGACACCTATTACGCCTGTCATGGTTGGTGATGAGAAAGAGACCCTGGAACTGAGCAAACTTCTCTACGAGGAAGAAAAAGTATTCGCTTCACCCATTGTGTATCCAACAGTTGCACAGGGTGCTGCAAGAATCAGACTTATGCCGTCTGCCGTGCACTCAAAGGATGATATAAACTATACTGTAGAGGCATTCGAGAGATCAGGTAAAAAACTAGGCATCATAAAGTGACACTTTTCCTGATTTTTCACCTCAAAGTCGCAGCAAACTTCTCCCGAAATGGGGGAGGAAATATTCGACTTTAATTTTTTTCAAAAAACACGGTTCCCACTCATTTTCCATATATGGTTCAAATCTAAAATACCAATATGCTATTCTGCTGAGCATGTGTATGTTCTGCAAGCTTGAAATAGGCAGTCCAACGTGTGAATGTGAATGCGAGATTGAAGAGGGGCAGAAATTCTGTCATGAGTGCGGGCATACGTTGATGTCTTCACCGTCAAAATCCTGAAATCAAAGAATAAGAAATGTCAGGTTCATCATCAATTTTCAGGATCCCTGAAATTGGCCAGACCTTATTCGACTTTTCCGCTGAACTGGTAAAGGGAAGCGTAATAGACAGACCAAACAGATTTCTGGTGAATGTTGATGTTCAGGGAGAGAGTATTCCCTGCCACCTTCACGATCCTGGGCGCCTCAAGGAACTCATATTTCCGGGCAACAAGGTCCTCATAAGAAAGACAGAAGGAATCAAGACTTCACATTCTGTAACGGCATCAAAAGACGTAAACGAATGGATCCTTACGGATACCAGGGTACATTCAGATATTGCATCAAGATTCCTTCCTTCGGATGTGAAGAGAGAAGTCAAGCTTGGCAACCACAGGATTGACTTTCAATGGGACAGGACACTGATTGAAGTCAAGGGATGTACAATGATCAGGGGCAATATTGCCACATTTCCCGATGCCCCCACAAAGAGAGGACGTGAGCATCTCACTCTACTGAGGAATAATCTTGCATCAGGTAGGAACTCTGCCTTGATGATCCTTACTTTCAGAAAGAATGCAAAGTGTTTCAAACCAAATGAGGAAACAGATCCTGAGTTTTCAGAAGAATTTTACAAAGCCTTAAAAGACGGGGTTGAGGTTTTCATTCCACTACTTTCCTTTCAGAATGGCAAAATAGCCTTCCATGGAACCATTGATGTTTGTGGAACTGACTAATATGACATTTGTCAACTGTTCCATTATTTAGACTTATTATGAACACTTATCAAAACAAAATAATTTTATGCGACTCTTGTATCGTCAAGCCCGAACAGTCTTGGAAAACGCAACCGGAAATGGAACAGGAAGAGATTTTTTCCCGTCCGGTTTATTTGATCTGATGCCAGACACCAATTCAATAAAGTTGATTTTTATGAAATTCAGTCTTGAAATATGGAAGGAAGAGATTTGCGGGAGGATTGAAGGATGAACCGGTACCTCATACTTGAGGATGGTACAGTCCTTAAGGGGGTTGCCTTTGGTTACTCCGGCGATTCATATGGTGAAATTGTCTTTACCACATCAATGACGGGTTATCTGGAATCCATAACAGATCCCTCTTACAAGAACCAGATTCTTACTTTTGCAAGTCCAACAGTGGCAAATTATCCCTTGGGGATGGGTTTATTTGAAAGTGATAGTGTACAGGTTTCAGGCGTAGTGGCAAGGGACGCCCATGCACAACTTGTGATAGATCAGAGCTGGTTATATTTCAACAACCTGCTGGAAGAACAGAAAGTTCCGGGAATTGATCTTGTAGATACAAGGCTTTTGGTGAGAAAGATCCGGGAAAAGGGTGTTATGCGGGCTTATATTTCCTCATCACCTGAAATTCCCAATGAGTTTCCAGATCCGATGGATGAGGATGTTGTTTCAAAGGTTAGCTGTAAAGAACCTTATGAAGTGAAAGGTGAAGGGAAGCACAAGGTTCTATTCATTGATGTCGGGGCAAAGAAAAGCCTCGTAAAGGAACTTTCCATGCTTGCTGATCTCTATGTTGTACCCTACAACTCGGATTTTGAGAAAATTGATTTTGATTATGACTCAATCTTTATTTCCAACGGCCCGGGGGACCCTTCCCATGATTCTCTTTCAGCAGTGACAGATTTTATCCGCAAACGGTCTGAGGACACACACATCTACGGGGTATGCCTGGGCCATCAGATCATCTCACTTGCCCTTGGAGGTAAGACAATGAAAATGAAATTCGGCCACAGGGGTTCAAACCATGCGGTAACAGATGGCAAAAGGATATTCATCACAACCCACAACCATGGTTATGCTGTTGACAGGGAATCACTTCATGATACAGGGCTGAAGGTTACACAGTGGGATATCAATGATGGGAGCGTCGAAATGGTAAGACATGAGAAACGGCCGATTTTCAGTGTCCAATATCATCCGGAAGCTTCTCCAGGGCCTAGAGATGCAAGATGGTTCTTTGAAGATATCAGAAAGGATCTGGAGGTGCACTAATGCCACTGGACAGATCGATAAAAAAAGTTCTGGTAATAGGTTCAGGACCTGTTGTCATAGGCCAGGCTGCTGAATTCGATTATGCAGGTTCCCAGGCATGTCTTTCACTCAGAGAGGAAGGTATTGAAGTAGTTCTCCTCAACTCGAACCCTGCAACAATTCAGACAGACCACAGCGTTGCAGACAGGATCTATATTGAACCTATCAGCGTAGATGCAGTGGAAAGAATCATAATCAAGGAAAAAGTTGATTCAATCCTTCCAACAATGGGTGGACAGACAGCCCTTAATCTTGCTTTGCGGCTGAAAAGGGAAGGAGTACTTGATAAGTACCCGGTAAGGATCATTGGAACACCTGTAGAAACCATAGATACGGCGGAGGACAGGGAGAAATTCCACAAGCTGATGCTTGAGATAAATGAGCCGGTTGCACCTTCCGCAAGACTTACAACAAGAAATTATGAATCAGAAATTTCCAATCTGGATATTTACCCTCTCATAGTCCGTACCTCTTTTTCACTTGGAGGCTCCGGTGGCAGAATACTCAGAACAAAGGAAGAACTCACCGTCCTGGCAAATGAATTTTTCAGGGTCTATCCGGATGAAGTTCTGGAGCTTGAGAAATCACTTGAAGGAATTATGGAGCTTGAATACGAAGTTATTCGGGACAACGCCGGAAACTGCATAACAATATGTAACATGGAGAATCTTGACCCCATGGGGGTACACACAGGAGAAAGCATTGTTGTCACCCCATCGCAGACCATAAGTGATCAGGAATATCACAACCTGAGGGACTCCGCAATCAAGGTAATCTCTGCTCTTGGAATCCGCGGTGCCTGCAATATCCAGTTCGCCCTGAATCAGGAAACCGGCGAATATTATATCGTGGAGGTAAATCCCAGAACTTCAAGATCATCAGCACTTGCCTCAAAGGCCAGTGGTTACCCAATCGCAAGAACTTCAAGCAAAATTGCTGTTGGCTACAACCTGACAGAGATCATAAACCCGATTACAAAGAACACTTATGCGGCATTTGAGCCTTCACTGGATTATATAACAGTTAAGATACCAAGATGGCCATTCGACAAGTTCGAGGTAGAGAGAAAGATTGGCGTTCAGATGAAGTCGATCGGCGAGGTAATGGGAATAGGAAGAACTTTTGAGGAGGCATTCTTCAAGGCCATTTCCTCACTGGAGACAAAGGAGTCAAAATCACTGAGACTTTCTGTTTCAGATGATCAGCTCAAAGAACTCATAAAAACCCCTTCCGACTTGAGGATTTATGCAATAATTGAAGCCCTCCTGAGAAGATGGAGCACATCCAACATCCGTCAATTGTCCCGATACGCCATTTATTTTATCGAAAAACTGAAGAATGTAACTGACAAACTTGCAGATCTCAGCACTGGAATTCTGCCGGAAAATCTAAGGGAACTCAAATATACAGGTATTCCCGACTCTCTCATATCGACTTTCACGGGTATTCCTGAAACAGAAATTTACAAGGAAAGGGAAAGACAAAATATCTTTCCGGTTTACAAGGCTATTGACACCTGTTCTGGTGAGTTTTTCGCTGAAACTCCTTATCTCTATTCAACATACGACCAGGAAAGTGAGTTTCTTGAAACCGAAAGGAAGAAAGAAACAGTTATAGTTCTTGGTTCGGGACCAAACCGTATTTCCCAGGGGCTGGAATTCGACTACGGATCTGTGAAGGCAGTTTTGAAACTCAAGAAAAAAGGGTTTAAAACGGTCATGGTCAACAGTAATCCGGAAACAGTATCAACAGATTTTGACATATCGGATATTCTCTATTTTGAACCGCTTTCACTGGAACACATCTGCAACATTATCAGAAGAGAATCTCCATGCAGGATCATAATACAGTTTTCAGGGCAGACAGGTCAGAACCTGGCTATGCAGATCAGGGAGATATTCGGGGACGACATATTCCTTGGTACTTCTCCCGAAAGCATTGAAGCTATTGAAGACAGGAAGAAATTTGCCGAGGCATTGCGTGAATTCGGAATTCAGCAACCTGAATTTGTCACTGTGACAAATATGCAGGAGGCTGTACAGGCCATCGAAAGAACTCCGCTTCCGGTTATAGTGAGGAGCAGTTTTATCATTGGTGGACGTGCAATGGATATTATCAATGAAAAGGAGGAAGTCTACGGAAGGGTGACATCTCTACTGCAGGAAAGACCGGGCTTCCCCGTTCTCCTGAGTCGTTACGTTGAAGATGCAACCGAAATAGATGTTGACTTTGTTTCTGATGGCAAAAGCCACGTCATATCTGGGATAAGCGTTCACGTCGAGGAAGCCGGCACTCATTCCGGAGATGCAACAATGGTACTTTCCCCTGACCTTCCCGATCCTCAGACCGGGGTAAAAATCAGGGAACTTGTAGGAACATTTGTCAGGAAATACAATCTTAAAGGCTTCTCAAACCTACAGCTCGCACTCAAGGGGGATGAATTATATGTTATAGAGCTCAACTCCAGATCCAGCAGGTCACTTCCATTCGTAAGCAAGGCTACAGGTGTGGACTGGATCTCCGTTGGCATAGATGCAATGGTTTCCGGTGTTCTCCATGCAGAGGAAGTTCATCCAAAGAGCTATTTTGTCAAGATCCCTGCCTTTCCGTTTAACAGATTCCTGGATCTGGACGCAATACTAGGTCCTGAGATGAAATCAACCGGAGAAGGTATGACAGCTGGGAGAACCCTTGAAGAGGCTCTTGGAAAAGCATTAAGGATGATGAATGTGCACATCCGGAACAAGGGTTCAGTGGTAATTTCAGTAAGCGACAAGGATAAACCCGGACTCCTGGAAATTGCAGAATATATTTCCGCGATGGGCCACAAGCTGGTCGCAACTCCTGGTACCAGGCACTTCCTGAAGGAGAATGGCATTGACTCAGATGTCATATATAAGATGGAAGATGTGAGGGAACCGCGAATTGATCAATTTATAAGTGAAAACAGACCGGATCTCATCATAAATACACCAAATTCCAGATCAGGTTCCATCAAGGACGGATACCAGATCCGGAAACTTGCTATCAGGAAAAATATTCCACTGATAACAAACCTGAAACTGGCAGAAGCTTTTGTTCAGACTCTCAAAGCCGGGGAGAAATCTGATTACAGGGAGATAAGGGAATATTGGGAGGAGCCTTGAATCTAAAGGCCGCCAGAGAATCATTTCCTGCCATATACGAAGGCATCAGAAGTCAGGCTCCGCCCCATCATTTCGAATTCAGGGACCCTTTCTGGGTTCTCATAACAACAATTATGTCCCACAGGACAAAGG
The DNA here is from genome assembly GCA_021810045.1 of Thermoplasmata archaeon. Taxonomy (GTDB): domain Archaea; phylum Thermoplasmatota; class Thermoplasmata; order Thermoplasmatales; family Thermoplasmataceae; genus JAJZOM01. Next base: position 6,344 of record JAJZJR010000014.1, on the reverse strand, counting down.
ATGAGGTCACGGATGCTGCTGCAAGAGGTCTCCACGAAAGATACAAAGATGCAGAGGGACTCTCAAAGGCCAGATATGAGGATGTTCTGGAACTCATATCAAAGGTCGGGTTCAAGACTGTTAAGGCAAAGAGAGTAATAGATGCTGCAGGAATAATAATCAGGGACTTTCACGGAAAGGTCCCGGATACCATTGAAGAGCTTACCACCATTCCTGGAGTTGGAAGGAAAACTGCAAATGTTGTCCTGGCAGACGCGCTTGGAAAGCCAGCAATTGCGGTGGACACGCATGTTCACAGGGTAAGCAATAGACTGGGCTGGTCCAGCACAAAGAACCCTGATGAGACAGAGGAAGATCTGAAGAAAATAATACCGGTGGAATACTGGTTAGGCTTCAACCCAATGCTGGTTGAATTCGGGAAGAAGATATGCAAACCCGTAGGTCCAAGGTGCAGTGAATGCTCAATTTCTATCTACTGCAAGTATTTCAGGGAATCACAAAAGCACCCAAAGATGAAACAATCCGGAAAAAAGGAAGAGAAAATCGGGAAGTAGCATCTTTCATTCTAGATGCCAAATCCTAAACATAATCTATTTTTTGCAAATCCATAAATGCCCAGGTAATGGAAGAATTATGTAATAACAAAAATGAGTATAAAGAAAAATAAAGTTAAAATCAGATGGGTGAAGAGGGGAATTTGTGCTTAGCCTCTTCAATCATGCTGACAACTTTCTGCTTGAAAGGAGTGAACGTTTCCGGGCTTTCCGGGTATTCCTCATACATCTGGTTCATTGTTTTCATCCTTCCCACAACCCAAACAAGATTGGTGAAGGCGCTGATGTTTCTTGCCCCTTTCATGACCATCTTAAACTTTGCACGCATGCTAAGTTCGGGCACTATCCCAAGGGTAATATCAGATGCTTCCTTCGTTGTGAGGAAAGTCTTCATTCCATAGTTCAGAACATCGTTGTTTAGGGACTGAAGATAAATCCTGAATACTTCCATCCCTGCCATCTTCTTTCCGTATGCCTGGTTGTAGTCCAGGTTATACTGCCAGAGTCCCTTTACTGATGTATCATTCGCATCGATAGCTTTCGATGCATTTTCTCCTGCGAGTATTCCTGAAATAAGCGCCGGACCTATTCCGCCCGCACTGATGGGATTTGGCATAACCATGCTGTCGCCTGCTCCCATGTAACCATCGTAGACAAGACTCTCCATGTTCCTTCTTACAGCCACGGACCAGGAGCCTTTCCCGTTATTGTTCTTGTTCCAGAGCTTGAGGTTCTTGAACATGGGGTTCCACTTCACATATTCGTCAATGAGTGTCTGGAGATTGTCCTTCTTACCTAGTTTTGCGTTTCTCAGGTCAAGGCTTTTTTTCTGTACTCCAAGGCCAATATTTACTCTGTTTCCGCTCTTGGGGAATACCCAGCCATATCCTCCCGGAGCCATAACATTGTTAAGGTGGATAAGCGCATTATCCGGATCGAAGTAAGTCATATCCTCTCCGTTGAGTTCAAATTCGTAAATGTATCTTCCAGTTGATTCTACATCATCGATGTCCACAACTCTGTCAACATAAGGGTTTTCCGGGAGATTTCTTCTTATTACCGTTGAAATTCCAAGAGCATCGATAACGATCCTGGATTTGAATGTGAATTCTTCCTTGTTTTTATCTCTTCCATGAACACCAACAACCTTCTTATCTTCTATTATTGGGCCTTGGACTTCAAACTGGCTCATATAATGGGCTCCGGATTTCTTGGCAATGTCCAGTAGTTTTGCTTCAAACTCAGGCCTGTCAAGAGTATATCCTCTCCCTTCAAACATGAACTTTGTCTTTAGATCCGGTGAAAGTGCATACACTCCGTCAACTCTTCTGTCAAGTTCAGGTTGACCAAACTGTACACCCATCCTGTTCTGTACAAAATCGATGTGTGATGCTGCAACTGCGTCTCCGCAGGTCCAGCCCCAGACGGTTTTCTTTCCGACTTCTGCTTCCTGGTTTCTGTCAAGCAATAAAACGTTTTTACCTTTTCTAGCTGCGGCTGCCGCTGCAAGGGATCCTGCCAAACCTGCTCCGGCAACAATTATATCGTATTCTCCGCCACTCTTCATGAGAATCTACTTGCTTCTCTGTATATTCGACGATATTTAAACCTTGTTTAGCAGCAGCTAATATGCACAGCTTTGTGCATCATTCAGTATTTTCCTTCTGTGAATAGTATCTGGCTGAACAAAGGCAAGTCCATAATAATGCAATAGAAAGTAAATATGTGATTTCCCAATAGTGTGGGACGCAGGTATAGTGATGTCAGATCAGGGAGACCAGAACAAGGATTATGATGCAGTTGTGGCAGGAGCAGGTCCAGCCGGTTCTACGGCTGCCCTTAAACTCTCTGAGGCTGGTTTCAGCACTCTGATGATTGACCCAAAAATGGAGATCGGTGCCCCTGTAATCTGTGCGGATTTGGTTAACTTATCATTTCCGGATTTCAGGGAAATAGCTGAAGACAAAAGAATCGTTTTAAGCAGGCCTGCTCATGTTGAATTGAAATCCGGCAGTAATTCTCTAAAATTTTTTCCATCAGGAAAAGAAGGGGACGCGTTTAATTCAGTGGTTGAAAGAGATCGGCTGGACAAGGAAATGGCATCGAGAGCAATAATGTCAGGGGCAAGACTGAAAATCAGGACTGAATTGATCGGGGCGTCTGAGGAAAATGACATAATTGAGGTAAGCTACAAGACGGGCGGCAAGACAATAAAAGTAAGAACCCGGAATCTAATTGTAGCTACTGGATTTCAGGGACAGGTCAACAACTGGAGCAGAGATACCACAACGGCATATTCCTTCGATTTTAGGCGAAAAATATCACCTAATGAAAACGCAACCCCGGTAATCGAACTCAGATCGGATCATTCCCTGAATTACAACGTTCCAAGGAACAATGGCCAGACCAATTGTATCATGATAAATGAAGGATCTGGTAAAGTAGAGTCCGTTCCAGAGTCAATCATTAAAGGAGCTGGAAGCATCATACGTGGTTCCAAACATCTGCTGCTGCCTAAGGATGTAAACTTCGGCCAGGGAAGAATACTTTACGCAGGCTCGGCTGCCGGACTTTATGACAGATTCTTCATGAGTGGTTTCAGGGAAGCTGTTTTTTCGGGGTCACTTGCAGCAAATGCCATAATAGAATCTGGAGAAGGATCGCTGGAGTCTTACAGACAAAACCTAGAGAAACATGTATATCAAGGCATGGAAGTTCAGAAAAGATTTAGAGATGCCTTGTACAGATCAGGAACTGAAAAGATTCACGAGTTGTTTTTGAAACTATCTGAATTTGAATATAATGAAGTATCAGTTTTGGAACTGATTAACAGATCAGGCTTTTCAATTAATGAAATTGAAAATATTCTTGGCATTGAAACTAGTTAGCGCCTTCTAGATCTTCAAGACCGAAATTGCCTGATTTAATCTGTGCCCGCATCATCTTCTTGAACCCGCGGTTTCCTTTCATTGCCTTGAGATTATTCTTCATGGCCTTGAACTCCCTCAGAAGTGAGCGGATGTCGGCCTCAGATCTTCCAGATCCTCTGGAAATCCGGCCAATTCTCTTGGCATTTATTTCATCCGGGTTCTCCAGCTCATGAAATGTCATGGAATCCATGATTACTCTGTAATTCCTCAGCTTTTCCTGTGCAGTTTCAATGGCATTGGAATCGATCTTGCTGCCTCCCGGCATTCTTGCCAGTGGAAGGGAATCAAACATCTTGGAGATAAGCCCTGGTTGTGCAAATTTCTCCCATATTTCGTACATGTCCTTTAAATTGAATTTCCCGGACATGAGTTTGTTCATTGACTCCTCTGCCTCTTCTTCGCTGATGTTGGTTTCCTTGAAAGCTTCAAGCAGAGTTTCAAGATCTCCAAGACCAAGTAATCTAGATAGGAATTTTTTGGACTGGAATATTTCAAGATCTTCAGGGTGCTCTCCCGTTCCTATGAAATATACGGGTGCATGGATCTGTGCCACTGCACTCAGCGCTCCTCCTCCCTTGCCGGTACCATCCATCTTTGTAAGAATAACTCCGGTTATCCCAACAGCATCATTGATTGTCTGTGCCTGTGGACCTGCCTGCTGGCCTACAGTTGCATCAATAACCAGGAGAACCTCATCTGGGTTGAATGTATTTTTGATCTCCTTGATTTCCCTTATTAAATCATCGTTCAGGGAGTCCCTTCCGCTGGTATCAATAATCTTTACCTTCAGCTCACTGTGCTCTTTCAGACCATTTCTTATGATCTTTACAGGATTTTTTTCTCCCTTTTCACCATAGAAGGGCACGTTGAGCTTCTTTGCAAGCTGCTCAAGCTGGTCGTAGGCCCCAGGTCTGTGAACATCTGCTGCTATAACACCAACACTTAGGCCTTTCCTGTGGAAAAATCTTGACAGTTTTCCGGCAGAAGTTGTTTTTCCCTGCCCATATAAACCAACAAGCATTATGGTCTGTTCCTTGAGAGTAAGTTTTGAATCCTCACCAAGTATGTTAAGAAGTTCTTCATAAACAATTTTGACAAGATAGTCCTGTGCTGTCATGCCTGCTGGAGGTTTTTCCTCATTTGCTCTCCTTTCAAGTGTGGAAGATAACTCCAAAACAAGTTTGACATTGACATCTGCCTTTAGAAGTGCTCTCTGCACATCCTTTGCCACTTCTTTGATTGTTTCCCTGTCAATGAAACTCGATCGTGAAATCTTCCTCAGCGTTTCCCTGAGAGATCCGGCAAGACCTTCAAGCACCATTATAACACCAAATGAATCATTAAATTTTAATCTATTGAGTAACTGAATCGAACAGCCACAAGTGGATCAGTACTCTCTCCACCTGTGACCGCAAGACTCGCATGTGTAGAACTTTGTTTCAGGCTCATCTGCAGATCTGGTCTGTTTGAGAAGATAATAGGCTCCCTGGTGCTTACATTTTGGGCACACAGCATCAGAATCCAGAGGCTCAACAGCCTTTTCTTCCTTTATCATTATCACTTCTTTCTGGGAGCTCTTGCTCACAATCTGTCCACTGCCGATTTCGGATGGGTTCACCGAATAATGGCAACTACCGCACACCAGCTTTCCACCAGAAGGTGACATAAGAGAACCACACTTGGGGCAAAACATCATCGCCATAGAAGAGGAGTAATTTTTTCAACATATAAATACTTGACCAGCCATCAATCAAGCTTATAATCATTGAAGGAATTTTTGATTATGTCAACATACGATGAGAACAAAATACCTTCTATTCTTAAGGAAAGCAAGACTGTCGCAGTGGTTGGAATTTCCGACAAGCCGGAAAGAGACAGTTACAGGGTGGCAATGTATCTGAAAGATAAGGGGTACGAAATCATTCCAATTAACCCGGTCATAGATGAATGGTCTGGTATTAAGTCATATAAGAGTCTTCTCGACATTCCTAAGGACAAGAAGGTTGATATAGTTGACATTTTCAGGAAGTCAGATGCAGTGATCCCAATTGTCCAGGAAGCATTGAAGATAAATCCCAGAACAGTCTGGATGCAGGAGGGAGTAATAAACGAGGAAGCCGCCAAACTTGCCAGGGACAACTCACTTCTTGTGGTCATGGACAGATGCATGATGAAGGAACATGCCAGGTTGGGCACTTCCTGAAAGTTATAATGTCTGTGTTCAGTAGATCCTCTTTCCATAACTGTTGGGGAGTTCACGGAGGGGGACTTAAAGCGAATCTATTTCTATGGCAAATAGATATGATTACTGTCCGCCTGCATACAGAAATGAATGCAGGCAAAGTGCATATTGCTTCATGCATGTAACTGGTGAAGTCAACATGTCTTTGGCAAGTCAGGGCACAATACCTTCAGATCGGGGGAAATCGATGCCTGTGGAGAACCTATATGCAATCTGGAAAGAGAAACCTCCCTTCGAAAGAAGGTCACAGCAATAGTAATAATTGATCAGAATTGCCGGGGTAGCCTAGCCCGGTACGGCGATAGACTCGAGATCTATTGCGCTTGTCGCTCGGGAGTTCAAATCTCCCCCCCGGCGTTCCTTTGATTTTCAAAAGGAAGTGACATCTTCGAATATGGGACTTCTTCTACGTTTTGCTTTTTGGTTGGAAAATGACCATGGATTTTAGATTAGAGCATTGACCAAAATTGCTTACTTCGTCAAAGAGATAAGGATCTCTTTAACATTGTGGGGGTAGCTTAAGTCCTCCCGCAACCAGATAGATGATCGTATCTCTGTATTCATGAGCCTTGAAGCCATAGGATCTTTTGAACGCAGTACGGATCTTGTTGTTCAGGC
>JAJZJR010000036.1 GCA_021810045.1 Thermoplasmata archaeon | reverse complement strand
ATTGCTCTTAGGTCATAACTTTCGGGAAAACCTTTACGGAGCATTAAACCGCGTTTTTCAAGTTCTTTGTTCTTGAAAAGGAAACCATCTGTTGGCACAATATACACTTTCGGGGATTCGGGCCACGTGGAAATCAATTCTCTTATGATTCTTGCTGTTGTGCTTTTGCCAACTGCAACACTCCCTGCTATCCCTATTATATATGGGATTTTCTCATTTCCTTTTCCCAAAAAAGTTCTTCTTTTCTGATTGAGTCTGTTGTAATTTTCATAATATACTTTTATCAGTCTCGATAGCGGTGCATAAACTTCTCTTACTTCTTGTAATGACAGATATTCATTAATTCCCCGAATTTTTTCAAGTTGTTCTTCCGTAAGTTCAATTTTCTTCTTTTCTTTCATCCTTTTCCAATGGTTACGATCAATTGCAACATACGGCGATCTAGATGCTTCTTCAATCATGCAGAATGAGAAAGATATGTATCTCTTCTATATTATGATGTATATCACAACAAACAATTTAACTGGAAACGCAGTGAAATACATATTGTTATATCCAGCAGGATCATGAAAATATATATGTTATATACAGCAATCAAATGTATTATATACTTTTTTTATAATCAGGGATTCCATGGAATTGAAATACTATATAATCAGAAGGTTACTTGTATTGATACCGACAATTATTGGACTTTTGCTTCTGACTTTCATACTTTTAAGAGCAATTCCTGTTAATGATCTGATTGCAAATTACGTAAATCAAAAAGCAACACCTGCCGAGAAGGCTCTTGAAAAGCAACAGGCTATAACATTACTGGGGTTGGGTCAACCACTTCCAGTGCAGTTTTTCACGTATCTTACTGATGTTGCAAACGGAAATCTGGGTAACATGTATTCCGCTTATTATAACGGAGGCGTTCTCAGGGGGATTGAACTTTTCCTTCCTGTTACACTTGAAATTGCAATTTTTACTGTAATATTCTCTGTTCTCATATCCATACCACTGGGTACTTTCATTGGCTCCAGGCCAAATTCAGTTTCAGATTCAGTTGGAAGGGTATTCTCTTTGATATTTTATGCAATGCCTATATTCTGGCTTGCTTTGATGCTTCAATATGCTTTCGGCAAGAATCTTCTCTTCTTGGGTTCTTACGGGCTTCCCATAAATGGCCAGGGATTCCCTATACAACAGGTTGGATTTGTTCACAATCATACTGGTTATTCGTATTCAGTTCCTACACATATGCTGTTTATCGATGCTGTACTAAATTTAGATTTTCCATTGGCTGTAGTAGCATTTGAACATCTCATTCTTCCCGTTCTCACATTAAGCATGACTGTTCTTGCAGGATTGCTCAGGTTCATAAGGGCTGGAATGGTCGACACATCAAATCAGGAATATATTAAAACAGCAAGAGCAAAAGGAGTCCCTGAAAAATTGGTCTTAAAAAGGCACATCAGGAAAAATGCTCTTCTTCCATCTGTAACTGTCATTGGTTTACTAGTGGCAGGATTATTAGGAGGTGCAGTTGTAGTTGAGGACATATTCCAGATAACAGGTCTCGGAAGACTCAGCCTGGCTGCAATAACCGGAACCAGTGGAAATGGAGCGAACATCCAATTCTTTGGAGTTGCTGGGACTGTACTTTTCTTTGGGCTCATTCTTATGCTTACAAACCTTATCGTGGATATTGTATACGCTTTCCTTGATCCCAGGATCAGGTATTAAGAGGTGTTAAAATGCAGACAACAGTTAGTATATTTAAAAGAGGAACGATTCAGAAAAAAAGACATCCAAAAGTGGAGGATGCAAAAGAAACAATAAAGCTTGTAGTGAAAAATAAGGTAGCATTTACAGGCCTGGTTATAACTGCAGTCTATCTTTTCCTTGCTTTTATGGATCAGGTATATCCCGCATATCTTGGATTTGGACCTAACATAATAACGAGCTTGCTTCAGGTCGGTGGACAGCCGAATGGTAAATTCCCAACACCTCCAACTACTGTTGGTGGGTGGCACCTATGGTTTGGAACAGGGCTTGGTCATTTTGACATTTTCCCTGCGATGCTTGCTTCTCTAAGGATTGACATAGGGTACAGTCTACTTATAGTGCTGTCAGGTGCTATAATTGGGATTGTTGTGGGTTCCTTTTCTGGATATTATGGAGGAGTATGGGATGAACTTGTAATGAGGATAACTGATATTTTTTACAGTATCCCATTTATCGTTATGGCCATTGCATTTACCACAATACTTTCATTCACTTTTACACAGGATAATATTCCAATTTCAGGTTTTAATCTCATTGCGCTTGCCCTGATCATCATCTGGTGGCCAACATACGCAAGACTTACGCGATCCATAACATTGTCATTAAAATCATCAAGATTCATAGAAGCAGCTATAGCTTCCGGTTCATCCAGGGTAAGAAATGTCATTACTCACATCATTCCCGGAGTACTTTCACCTGTGTTTGTTCAGATTTCCCTTGATCTGGGGAGCATTGTCTTGGTTTTCTCAACAGTGGAATTTCTGGGACTTGGTCAAATCATAGGAATCAACTATTATACCCCAGAACTGGGTAACATTATAGTAAACGGGCAGGGCGGAATGCTTCTTGGATATTGGTGGCCTATCTTCATTCCCGGTATATTCCTTTTGATATTCACAGTGGGAATAAACATATTTGGGGATGGTCTGAGGGATGTGCTTGATCCAAAAATGAGGAGGTAAATCTTTTGATCGTTGAAGAATCTAAAACAGAAAAGAAGAAAAATCTAAAACCGTACGTAGAAGTGAAAGATCTTGTAACTCAATTTTTTACTTCAAGGGGGATAGTCAAAGCGCTGGACAAGGTTTCATTTTCAGTCTACCCTGGTGAAATTTATGGTTTGGTAGGTGAAAGCGGTTGTGGTAAAAGCGTTACTTCCACTTCAGTCATGGATCTAATTCCAGATCCACCTGGCAGAATAATTTCTGGTGAAATATACATTGACGGATTTAACATCATTGCAGATCTAAACAAAATGGCACGAATCAAGATCAAATCTGAAACAGATGTCAGAATAAGGAGATACAAGAAAGCCATAAAGAGGCATAACAACGTTCTTTCCAAGATTAGGGGAGACAAAATAGCCATGATTTTTCAGGAACCTTTCCTTGCATTAAATCCAACAATGACTATCGGCGATCAGATCATGGAAGTCATAATGCTTCACAATATTTCTTCTATATCAAATAGCATTTTACGAAGGGAAAATATATCTTCGGGGGAAGTCAGAAATTTCATTACTGAATTTTATTCAATCAATGATGAAACACAAAAACGAAAGGAAGTTAATAATTTTGCAGCCTCATATGCTATTCAGGAATTTGAGGAAAGTATTCTATCCTTGTTAGCCACTTCTGACGATAAGCAATATATTGAAAACGAAATTCTTAACATGGTCAGGGAAAACAGGACTGGCATGAATATTCAAAATATCAGGGAAATTAAGGGATATTTTGATCTCCAGAATGATATTTTCCAGAATACTCTGAGACTTTTACAGGCTGAAAGAAATGGTGACTCTTCTGCAATTAAGCAATTTAACTCTGAGCTTTCCAAGCTGAAAAGAATTGAGGCTAGCTCATTTTTCCTGCTTAGATTAAAACTAAAATTTGCTTATAAGTATGTAATGAAAGAATACAGAAAAGAAGCAAGAAGGAGAACTCTGGAACTGCTTACACTTGTAAATATAGCTGGTCCGGAGGTTGTAATAGATTCCTACCCACATGAATTGTCGGGTGGAATGCAACAGAGAGCAATGATTGCAATGTCACTGGCATCAAACCCTAGGATGCTTATAGCAGATGAACCAACAACTGCTTTGGATGTAACAACCCAAGCACAGATTCTGGAAATAATAAAAGATCTCAATAAACTGATTGGAATGGCAGTATTGTTCATCACACACGATCTTGCGGTAATAGCAGAAACATGCAATCGTGTTGGAGTTATGTATGCAGGAAATATAGTGGAGGAATCTTCAACCATAGAAATTTTTAATGATCCAAAACATCCTTATACTGTTGGTTTGATGAGTTCTGTACCAAGGGCTGACAAGAAAAGGGAGAAGGAAATAAAACTTGAAACAATTCCTGGAACAGTTCCAAATCTCATTACACCTCCCAGCGGATGCAGATTCCATCCACGCTGCAAATTTGCAATGGATATCTGTTCATTAAAAAAACCAAAGTTAGTGGAGATTTCAGAAAGGCACAAGGTAGCATGTTTCTTGTATTCAGATGAATCTGAGGTGGAATAAATGAGCAATGAAAAAACAATTTTATACGTTTCCCATGTGTCAAAATTCTTCCAGACTAGTGGTACCATATTTAAGAAAAAAAGGTACATAAAGGCAGTCGACGATGTAACTTTCCATCTCAAGGAAGGAGAAACACTCGGAGTTGTCGGTGAAACGGGATGCGGAAAGACGACACTGGGAAGAACAATACTTCAGCTGATTAAACCAACAGCAGGAGAGGTATTTCTGGATGTTCCTGAAGATATTATGAATGAGATAATGGAAATAGATAGACGTCTTTCCATTATAGATAATGAGGACGACGAAGAATACTCCCAGCTGATGGACAGATTTCATGATTTGGCCAAGGAACACTCCATAACAAGGAAAGGAAACAGAGGTATGAGGGAATACAGAACAATGATGCAGCCCGTATTTCAGGACCCGTTTTCATCTCTTGATCCAAGGAAATTGATAAAGGACTCAATTGCTGAGCCCATGAAATTATTGACAGAACTTAACAGCACTGAAATTCTTGACAAAGAAATTACGTTAATCAATGAAATTGGATTGAGCGAGGATCATCTTTACAGGTTCCCTCATGAATTCAGTGGTGGGCAGAGGCAGAGAATTGGAATTGCCAGGGCCATATCTATTGAGCCTAAGTTAATGATACTTGATGAGCCAACATCAGCACTGGATGTATCCGTTCAGGCTCAGATTCTGAATATCCTTAAAGATCTGCAGAAGAGCAGGAACATATCTTTCGTCTTCATCAGTCACCATCTTAGTGTTATAAGGATGATGTCTGACAGGGTAGCAGTGATGTACCTGGGGAAGTTGGTTGAACTTTCTGAAACAGAAGAATTGTTCACGGACATGCTTCATCCTTATACCAAGGCACTCCTTTCAGCAATCCCTATTCCTGATCCAACCATTACCAGGGAGAGAATAGTGCTTGAAGGTGAGATTCCAAGTCCGGCTAATCCTCCAAAGGGGTGTTATTTCCATCCAAGGTGCCCGGTTGCCATGAAAAATTGTGGTTGGTCTCCAAGAGATCTGGTCAGCCCAATAAAGGATATGCTTGATCCATACAGAAACCAGGAGGCCTCCAATCTTCCAGAGATTACGGAAATTGTTTCCGATGAGGCAGAGAATGTAATAGATCTTATCTTTGCAGAAGGTCAGAATTTCGACTGGGATAAAGTCAAGAAGGACATTGAGGATATGATCAACAAGGAATCTTCCAAAAAGGGGGGTGTCAAATTTTCAGCTATCGGTGACATTTCGTATCAGGAGACAGGGGAGCTGAGATTTACCATCATTGAACCTGACACACCAAAGTTGAAGGAACCAAGGAAGGATCACTTTGTTTCCTGCCTCTTGTATGACTATAACCACTTCGACAACAAGGATGCATCGTATGGAGAAGCAGAAGGAAGGCAAGAAAACCCCGGTATTAACTTCCAGGGACGCTAAAAGAGAAAATAGCAAATGGTCAAGGCCCTCTTCAGAGTTATCTCGGAGAGAGATCTTCCAGTATATTTTCTCTGATTTTTTCAGATACGGGTACTTTGTACTGGCTATATTCTTCGATGTAGTCATTATCCTGTTTCAGACAATATATTCTCTATCACCATTATTTTCCATTGGAGTTCTACCATTTCCTTACAGCCAATCTTTTTCTATTTTTGAGCTCTTTCTAGGACTGATACTCATAGTGATTGAAACATTCCTTGTCAAATTAGAAATCAGTTTTTACAAAAATTATCTAAAAAAGAAAATATATGGAATTTAATTCTTTTTAAAACGCTATCTTAAGTTTTATCATAGCTTTTCAAAGTTTCACAGTTGAATACAATTTAAACATTTTCAAATGCTCACTATCTAATCAGTCACTGGCCATCCGGTTAAAAATAAAGTCGCAAGTGTAATATATAAACTAAAAAGCTTCACATTTCATACAGTTTATTAACTAATTGGTTAATGATAATGAATAAAGAGAAATCAGGAATTTCAATATGCGAACTTAGTGTAATGCTATATAAATTCTATCAATAGAAAAATAGATTTATATAGCATAATTTTTATGACTAAGGTAACGGAGGCAAAAAATGACAGAAAATAGTGGTACAGGTGGCTCTACGCCGTCCTACACCCCAACTTCTTCAGGAGGAAAGGGAAAATGGATAGCAGTGGCCGTAGCTGTAATTTTAATAGTTGCAGCAGTTGTTGTTGTATTGTATCTGCCCAAAAGCGGTAAAACATTCAACAATGGCATAACAGAGGTTCAGTCCACAGGAACAAATTTTACATTCCAGGTGGGCTACAATGGAGCGTTGTCCTCGCTAAACTATAACTATGGAGATAGTGTAAGCGGTTCAACAAACGTAACAGGTTCTGCGAATGGGGTTTACACAGATCTATCAGGTGGTAATGCAACTTTTAATCATTACTATCAGGCTGGAGGTAACTTCATTTTTGAATCAGCAGGAAAATTCACTAACGGCAGTAAGACTCTTACATACATTGCTCCTGTGAAGACTATTGCACCAACAGTTGACGCAAACCAGTCAGCAGGTTTCTTATTCAACAATGCTACATACACTACTGCTACTCAGACTAACATCACAGCTTCAAATGTATATTCCACCAGCGGAACAATCTCTCTTGAAATTGCTTATTTCACAGAGCCAGCAAATTCAGCAAGTGGAGCTTACAATTACCAGGTATACAAGCAGCAGGTAATCTTGTCAAACAACGGAACAACCCACACATTCACTTTTAACTATTCATACAATACTACTTCCTGCTCATACGTGCTTAACGGTTCTCCAGTTATGAACCTGTCAGCATCAAAATACTCTGGTTACACAGTGGCCAGCATAGTTACTTACACAGCACTTGTGTCCAACCTTACAACTGGTGCTCTTCAGAGTTCAACTTCCACCAGTGTCACAACATACTATGACTTTGTTTCACAGCCCGTAAACACACTTAGTGTTGTAAAAGGATACACAAAAGCCACAGCATCAGGAACATTCACAAACGCTGAGTTGGAGACTGGCGGTTTCAAGACTCTTGACCCGCAGATAGCTTACGACACAGTGAGCGATGAAATTCTTGCAAACACATACCAGCAGTTATTCATATATAACGGCTCAAGTGTAAGTGGATATTCACCATACCTGGCTGCACAACTTCCAACAACTGCTAACGGAGAGGTAAATGCAAACACCACGCATTACAACGCTACATTCAACCCTGCAACTGCAGGATACGGTTCAGCATCATTCAAATACATGATCACTGTTGCTCCTGGAACAAACTACACCATAAAGATAAACCCGAAGGCAACTTTCCAGAATGGAACACCAGTCACAGCATATGATGTCTATTATTCAATCGTCAGGGATCTTATCTACACATCTAACGCACAGAACCCTGGATGGATACTTGCACAGTATATGGTACCTGGAAATTACTATGCATCTAACACATACTACAACATAACAAACAACATGACATACAGCAACTCATCCAACAGCATAACAATACACTTCCAGAAACCTATGGCAGAAGCATTGGTCTACCAGATATTCTACACCTCAGGTACTTACATAACAAGTGCCTCATGGCTGGAACAGCACGGTGCTGGAATAACCTTCAACGCTAGTGGCTTCAAGGCATATGAGGTAACTGGAGTTCAGGGATCATACAATCAGTACGTGCAGTTCCATGTGGATGCAAACGGGCCATACACCATATACTCAGTATCACAGAACAGCAAGGTTGTCCTTCAGGCAAACCCGAACTTCGTGTCACCGAACCAGTGGGTTCTTGCACCTAGTTACAAGTTCGTGGTCATTGAGTATATCGCTGAGCCAACAACAACCTACCTGCTTCTAAAGAGCGGTCAGGCACAGGCAGCTGGTATACCCACATCCTCATTCCAGGAAGTTCTTAACATGAATTCAAGTGGACTGGTGCATTTCACGCACACAAGCACACTGGATCTGTACTGGTATAACTTCAATGCAAACGTGAACTATTCCTCATCAAACGCACTTGCAACCTCAACATACACAAGTTCTCAAATGCCTAACATGCCCTTTGACATGTTTGTTTCACTCCATGCAAGGAGAGCATTTGCATTCGCTTACAACCATAACTACTACCTGAACTATGATATAGGAAACGGACTCTTTAACCCACCAATCGACTTTGCCCAGAACTACGCTGGTATGATGCCGGTTGGTATGGTTGGAGGACAGCCATTTTCCTACTTCAATGGTACAACATGGGGACAGCAGGCAGGTATTGGAATGAACATGGCCTTAGCTAAGCAGAACTGGAACACATTCATATCACACTGGAATAACAACACAAACGTCCAAGCTAAAGGCATGCAGATAACCAATGCCAGTGGAACATGGGAGTACAAGGGAAAAGCCCTGGTTATACCTATAAACCCATTCAGTGCAGACCCTGTTGATCTAAATGGTGCAACACTCTGGGCAGCTGACCTTAATCAGTTCATACCCGGCGCAGTGTTCCCAATAGTACCAACATCGTTCACTACACTGCTTGGAGATCAGGTACAGGCACAGAATCCAATGCCTATTTACGAGCTTGGATGGGCCCCGGACTATCCGTTCCCAACAGACTACCTTAACCCAATGGCAAACCCACTGAATGGAACAACATATCCTGGACCAAATGACTTCACACCTTGGTGGTTCGGCTACAACACGACCGGCCCATACCATAACGTGTCTGAAGCCAATATAATGTACCAGATGCTTTCAGCCTATTCGAACGGAACAAAGCAGGTTAGCACAACACAGGCTCTATACTGGTTCCACCAGGAAAACAACATGCTCATTAACATGACGTACTATACTTACATTGAACAGTCAAATGCCTTCCTGACACTGTCCTCATCTGTGAACTTTACACAGGCTGAGCAGTACCAGTTGGGAACTGTTTGGGTAGGAGCGTACTTCTTGTACAATGACTTCTCGCCAGCGTAAAAATATTAAAAACCATTCCCTTTTTTTTTTAAATTTTTTATATCTTTTTAAAATACAGATAAGTGATTTTCGTCTATATCTTGATTGTTGAAATACTAATGACGCCAATTATATCATATTCAGTATATTACACTTCCAGGTTCTATGCTAAAATGGGGACAAAGGAAATAAGTTTCCTGATATTTTTTCTTGCAATGATGTCAGGAATGTTGAATAGTGTAACATATTTTATAATCGAACCGACAGGCTTTATAAATCAGGTAACCGCTATAAATATTTCCATGTTCGAAATGTCAGTTTTTCTCTCTTATCTTCTGGTTTCTGCATACAATGGCAATCTCAAAACAATGAACAAGGGACATAGAAAGTGGATGGCAGCGTTGATTGGGTGGAATGAAATCTCCATGGCGTTCCTTCTTTACGTTATTGCTTACGGATTTGGAAATGGGAATACTTTTCTTGAATTAACTAATCTTATAGGGTATTCGGTGACCAATTACCTGTTCGTTATCCCAATGGTCATAGAAATGTCAGTGTTATACCTGGCAGTAAAGCATCCACCCCTGGTTAAAAGAGTATCCATCTCCATAATAATGATGCAATTGGCTGATCCTGCAATTATTGGGCCATCATGGTATATATTGCCAGCTTCTGTAGTGTTTTCAGCGATTATGATATTAGCAATATATCTTGTTTTTAATCATGTTTACAGAAATATGGGAAATATGGAAGAAAATTGGAAAAGGATGCTTTCATATTTCATACTGATTATAGCTCTGTCTTCCGCAGGACTGATTGAACCGGTTTTTGTAAACTCATATTTCGGCGTAGAGTGGTTGCTGTTTTCAATATCAATGATGACTTCCATGATATTCTATTTCTCTATGTCATTCGGGGTTTTCAGTTCCAAAGATTCTATGAATGCAGAATCACTTCAACCTGCCTGATCTTGTCCTCAGGTAATTCCTGATATCAAAGAAATATATGTTCTCATACGGACAGGCCTCCAGGCATTCACCTATACCCACGCACCTGTTTCCCTTCCATTCACCATTTTGAATGAAGGATCCTGGTTGGGAAGAATTCCCCACAGGGCATGCGGTGGCACATGCTTTGCTCTCGCATGTAACACAGGCACTGATGCTTTTGACTTTTAACCTGAAGAAACCAAATCTC
>JAJZJR010000035.1 GCA_021810045.1 Thermoplasmata archaeon | reverse complement strand
TGATGACAACCCGCTTGATTCCAGGAATCCGGTGTATCCGCATGAAATATGATGTATCCATGATATTTCATGATTGCGGTCATGAAACTGAAAATCACAGAATTTCAACTAGGAGTTGACAGTCTCAGTTTTTCAAATCCTTTACTAACTCATTTATCCTGTCGTAGAAGGTTGTTCCAAAAAGATACTCCAATCTTTCTTTTCCCAGTGTATGCAAAAACCATACTAGTGATGGGTATAGGAGATCATATGGGGGACTCTTCCCACGGCTTAGAGATTCAAACTCAAGATACTCCTGTGCTGATAGCATTTTCCCCTCCAGTTCCAGATCAGTATTTTGCAGCAGACTAATAAACCACAGGGAAGTATTTTGGATAAGATTCTCCGGAGAAAGCTCAAAAAATTTCGGATTGATACTTACATCGGTGTATTGTAACTTCACCTTCCATAACTGGTCCTCCATAGAGCGAATGAAGTTTTTTGGATGCAAGCAGGCTAATATCATTAAATTATTATTTAAAACATATGCTCATAAGGTAATAATTTCGCACCCTTACGTTTATTTTGCGTACTAATTGGGCATCCATGGGAAAAATGCGTTTTGTAAATATTTGCGTTTTTCCAAAATTAATTTCATTGAATGTAAATGAGCAATCTCTAATCCGGAAAGAGCGTTATAAAATAATTCTTGAGAAGAATTTGAAAAAAGAAACAAAATAATGGTAAATGTCCCATGTGGGCTTTAAGAAGCATTTCCCCATGATTGATTATCGGTAAAACACGGACAAAATAAATACATATGCCTTACATTTAAGCGTCTACTTAATTATAATTATTACAAATTAATTTACAAATGGTTGAAGAAAATATTAGAAAAATATTAGATGTAACCCATATTTCATCAAGGGGATCATCCTATAGAATAACCCTTCCGAAGAAAGTGGCAGCACAACTCAGTCTTTCCAGCGAAGATGACATTATTGTATTTTTTCAGGATGGTCCCGGCAAGATATACCTGGAAAAATTGAAACGCTAATCTTTCACAAAGAGTGTCTGAATCATAGAAGAAATTTGAAAACTGCACCTTATGGACCAATTTCTTGAGCATGGGAAGCCCACTTATTTCCCCATTTACCGAGAAGATCTATCACTTCATTCAGTGCCAAACCTTTATCAGTCAGTGAATATAAGACATTAAATGGTTGAGTGGAAACAACCTCCCTTTTAACAATTCTCCTGTTTACCAGTGCCTTAAGGTTGTTTGAAAGTGTCTTTGAGCTGATTCCCTTAGCTTCCCTTAGAAGCTCGTTGAAACCCATACTTCTCGTCATAAGATACCTGATCAGTATGAAATTCCACTCTCCGCCAATCTCCCTTATTGCAGATACTATTGGGCACTTGTCAAGTTCAGTGTGTCTTATCATTTATGAGTACTTACCTATTTGTTATCAGATATCCTCAAGTGCACTTAAAGGATATAAATGTAAAATGGATATCTACTTTACATGGTAAACTGCTTCATGTAGAATGAGATATATTCCATGTGAAGTTACTTTAGATGAGGTATTAACAAATAGCCTCTGAAATCCATGTAATATGGTGATAATATGGATACAATAAATCACGAAAAAGTAGTGAAACACGTTTTTACGGGACAGATAACCTACGATGGAGCCGGAGTAAAGCTTAACAGAGTTCTAGGAGGTCATTTATCTGCCCAGATAACTGACCCTTTTCTCATGCTTGATCATTTTGGTTCATCAAAGATTGAGGATTATATCAAAGGTTTTCCCTGGCACCCTCATAGAGGTATCGAAACCGTGACATACCTTCTTTCCGGAAAAGTATTTCATGCTGACAGCGAGGGCAATAAAGGCGTTATCCTTACAAATGATCTACAGTGGATGACAGCAGGAAGTGGAATATTCCATGAAGAAATGCCAAAGCCCCTGGATGATTCTGACCCTGAGGAGTTGTTAAAGGCCGTAGGCTTACCCACGAATGTTTCTGGTTTGCAGTTATGGATAAATCTTCCAGCAAAGCATAAAATGACTACACCCACATACAGAGATATCAAGGGCAATTCTGTTCCCGTAATTGAAACAGATGGAGGCTCCAGGGTAAAAGTCATCGCTGGTTCGTATCACAACGAAGAGGGTTTATTCAATGGAGATTATGGCGTAGACCCCACATATCTTGATGTCGCAATGAAAGAGGAGTCTGAGTTTGTGTTCCCTGCCAAGAACGGATACAAGGTTATGGCATATATTATCGGAGGAGAAGGATACTTCAACTCTGATGAAAAGAGTGAATACAGATCCGGCCAGGCTCTGGTTTTTTCAGAAGAGGGAGATCATGTGAAAGTCAGAACCGGCGAATCCTCACTGAGATTTATCTTGCTTTCGGGAAAGCCCCTAAATGAACCAATATGGTGGCATGGCCCAATTGTGATGAACACCAGAGAGCAGATAAACGAGGCTATTCATGACCTTCAGACAAATAATTTTGTCAGGGAAAAGAACCCGGTGTTTGTTGATTGAACAACAAACCAATTATTTTACAAAAAATAAAACCACAATTTAGATACTTTAAACCAATCATTGAGGGATTACAATGTCGCATGTTATACTAGAAACGAACATGGGAAACATAAAGATCGAACTCTTCGAGAAAGAGATGCCAATAACTGCAGGCAACTTCAGAAAGCTTGTGGAAAAGGGATTCTATAATGGAGTGATTTTCCACAGAGTCATTCCGGATTTCATGATACAGGGAGGAGACCCCACAGGAACTGGAATGGGTGGGCCAGGATACAACATAAAGGATGAATTTACCAAGAACAACCATAATTCTAGAGGTACAATCTCCATGGCAAATGCCGGTCCGAACACAGGGGGAAGCCAGTTCTTCATCAATGTAGTAGACAACCATTACCTGGACTCAAAACATCCGGTTTTCGGAAAGGTTGTAGAAGGAATGGATGTTGCAGACAAGATAAGCAAGGTAAAGGCTGACCGTGGTGACAGACCTCTATCCAAGGTTGTCATAAACAAAGCCACCTACCACCAGTAAAAGGTGGTACATCTCCCATTTTTGCCAGAAACCGGATTCTACTGGTTCTTTGATATTTTATTTTTCAGGGAATTATAAGCTTCCTCGTAGGACGAGTTTATAGTATCAGCAACAAGATCATACGAAGCATCCTTTTTCAGCCTGAATGTCACCTTGATACTGTTTGTAAGGTAAGTTTTTATGAAGAAATAGCTCCTGAAATCAATAATTCCTGCATCCCCTTTGTTCTTGTCGAGTATGGTATCTCCTTCCGTGATGATATCTTTTACAGGCACATCCACTGGAAATCCGAGAACAATGTTGTTCCCCTGGGGTGCCCTGTTCTTCATTTCCCAGTAACCTTCCTCCAGGGATGAGTTGATTGCATGAGCAATGGCATTATAATCCTCCATTCTCCTGAAATCAATGAGAACCTTGACTGTGTTTGAATTAAATGCCTTGGTGAAAAAATACATCTCGTAGTTTTCGAGGCCGACTTCCTCTTTCCTCTTATCGAGCAAAGTTTTAGCAATCCCTATTATGCCTTTTATCTGAGCATCCACTGGAAGGGCCGCTGAAACCGTTGCCCTTATGGAAGAGTTGTAGCCCAGAATTTTAAATTCAGACTGTGAAAGCAGAGCAGTGTTTGGAAGCTCCACTACATAACCATCTATGTCCCTGATCTGAACGGTGAGAAGTTTGACGTCAACTATCTCCCCCATTACAGGATTATCAAAGAGCCACGAAAAGTAGGAGACCTTGTCCTTGGGCTTTACAATTCCGGCACTTGCCAATAGTAGACCCGAAAGGAGGCTTGAGACTGTGTTCTGTAATGCAAATGACAGAATCAAACCACCAACAGTGCCTCCAATTAGTGCACCAGTCAGGCTTACGCCCATGTATTCAAGGAAAACTGCGATTGCAATTCCATAAATTGCTGCCCTCAAAATTGTATAAAGGCCCCTTATATTCCGTCTGGTTCTCTTTTGTGAAGTGATCTCGATGGTCTGCCTTATACCGCGCAGTATCAGATATGCAAACCCGAAAATAACAGCAGCAGCTATTGCATCCTTTATGTATCGGTCATACAGTTTCAGGACAGGGTATACGGCTTCAATTCTCGGATACAGAAAATACTGGAAAAATACAAGGATGACAATCCCAAGGGCTACAATACCAATGGCCCTTAGTGTCTGCCTTCCAACTGTATGCTTCCGGGGACTCATATTTTCCGAATTGTCATATTAAAGTATAAAGTTTGCATTAGAATTTTGGCTGATTGCTATTCCTGTACATTACCCAAAAAATTCACTTTTTCTTGGCTTTGGAACCTTCAACAGGCAATCCGGATTCCAGCCATTCCTTCATACCTCCCTCGTACGCGGATGCATTGTATCCGTACCCCCTGAGAATTCTTGCGGCACCTTTTGAAGCCAGGCATGTCTGATCCTTGCAATATGTAATGACATCCTTGTTGCTGCCTATTGCATCAAGTTCCCCGTTTTCCACCTTGTCAAAGGGAACAGATATTGAGCCTTTTATGTGCACTTCGTCATAGGAGAGTTTCGCAAGAACATTTATCACAACAGATGTCCCCTTTTCAATTTGCTCTAGCACTTCCTCTTTGGTCACTGTTGGAATCTGCTCTTCCATGGCAGTTCCAATAAGATATATGTATTAAACCATTACTGGGAACATTTTTCTTCGTATTGAAATATGAATACTGTGATGCTTATTGGAATGGGCTTCAGAAATTTAATAGAAAAGCTTCCTCCTTCTGCATTCTCATTTACAATGTCCACAGGCATCATTTCTATAAGTGCGATAATACACAACGCCGGTTTTGCTTCAGAAATACTTTTCTATATAGGTCTTTCTGGAATTTTACTGCTGGGATTTCTATTGGCTCTGAAATTTATCCTGAAGCCACACAATCTTGGAAAAAGCCTCTTCAGCAATGAAGGAATCTTTGGATTTTTCACAATCTCAGCAGGGATAGATGTGATGTCCACAAGACTGATGGTTTCTGACTTTCATCAATATGATTACGTCTTTTTCATCTTCTCAATGGCACTGATGTTCCTGTTTCTGATTGTATTTATGACTCTCGCCATAAAGCGAGTGGTAAGTATAGAAAGCAGGAGCGTTACATCCGACTGGCTGAATATACCTGTTGCGTTGGAAGCTTCAGCCATCTCTGCATCAGTTTATTATCAGGGAATATCTTACGCACCGCCCTTTATTTACGTCACCATATTGTCTTTGGTTATAACGGGTCTTTTGTTCTATGTATTTATCAATATCAACGAAACAAGGAATCTCATGAGAAGTGGAACAGAAAGAGAATTTTCCGGCCTTTTTTTCATAAACATGGGTGCAGCTGCCATATTCTCTCTAGCTTCCTTTGAGCTCCTCAATGTTTCCTCTCCTTTTGGTACCCAGGATATTCAGACACTGCTTTCATTGTTTTCTTTGGCTGGAGGTTTATATGCAACCATATGGCTGCCCGTGGTTTTCATCAGATTCTTTGTTGCAGTTTTTCGCACGAGAGAAATAAGGTATAGAGTATCCCAATGGGCAATAATATTCCCTCTGGGCATGTATTCTGTAACTTCACATTACCTTTCTGAGAAATATATGTTTCACGGCTTATTTGACATCCTTTCCTATACGGCATTTTTCCTGGCCCTGTCAGCCTGGATCATTGAGTGCGCCATAGCTTTGAATGCAATTTCAGGCCTATCCGAAAAAATGGAAAAGGACAATAGCAGAAATGAGGAAATATTATGAGACAGAGTCTGCAAATTCCCTTATTTTAGCAATACCTTCCCTAATTGTTTCATCGTCTGTTGCAAATGATAACCTGAAATGATATTCTCCCTGATCACCGAATGCCGAACCGGGTGTGACCACTACAAGCTTCTCACTAAGGAGTTTTTCGGAAAAAACTTCACTTGTAACATTTCCTTGGTATTTCACGAACGCGTAAAAGGTACCTTCGGGCTTCCTCATTTCAAGTCTGTCTGATTGGGAAATGAGATCATATACAAGATCTCTCCTTCTCCTGAATATTTCGTTGAATTTGGCCGGTGTTTCCCTGTCATTTATGGCAGCCAGGGACGCGTACTGTGAAACTGAAGGGGCACAGGTAATTGTCTGTTGCTGCATTTTATTGGAGGCTTTTATGATGTCCTCATGAGCAACCATGTAACCGACTCTCCAGCCCGTCATGGCGTAACTCTTGGAAAACCCGCCAACAGTAATTGTCCTGTTGAACATTTCCGGGATGGATGCGGGTGAAAACATCTTTCCTTCGAAAATAAGATCCTCATAGATTTCATCGCTCACCAGGTAGAGATTGTTTTCTATCACAAAATCACTCAAGGCCTTCAGTTCCTTTTCTGAATAGACCTTCCCCGTAGGGTTGGTTGGATTGCTGATGATCACCATCTTCGTTCTAGGGGATAGGAGTTTTCTCATGTCATCAAAGTCAAAGGAGTAATTACTGTCTGTAGGGGATGTAAGCACCTTGCCCCCATGCAACCTTACTATGTCCGGATAAGACAGATAATATGGTTCAGGAACAATGGCTTCATCTCCCGTGTTCAAAAGAGACATTACTGATAGATTAAGGGCGAATTTTGTTGGAGTAACAAGAACATTCTTGAATGTTGAGCTGACATTGTTGAATTTCTTCATCTTGCTGGAAATTGCTTCTCTGAGTTCCTGGATTCCATACGAGGAAGTGTAGTGAGTCCTGCCATTTAGAGCGGCTTCGAAACCTGCCTTGATTATGTGTTCAGGGGTGGTGAAATCAGGCTCCCCAATCCCAAAGTTGTAAACTCTTTTACCTGCTTTTACCAGTTCTGCAGCACGGTTGCTTGTGGC
This sequence comes from Thermoplasmata archaeon, assembly GCA_021810045.1. GTDB lineage: Archaea > Thermoplasmatota > Thermoplasmata > Thermoplasmatales > Thermoplasmataceae > JAJZOM01. Next base: position 3,726 of record JAJZJR010000035.1, on the reverse strand, counting down.
AACACTCTTGGATTCTGAGATAGATGACAATCTGGACGCTAACATTCATTTAGCAATGCAGGAGGCAGATAAAGACTTCATGCTCTCCCGGGAAAGAGACACAATTTTTACTCTTATTTGAATCGGGTTATCTCCCCCACCTCCATTCAAATACCACTTCTGCATTTGGAATCTATTCAAACGGTAGTAGGTAAAAACAATATGATGATTAACAGAGAATTTGCATCCTCAATCAAAAGATTAATGCCCAACAGCCAGAGAAAAACCGATCTTGACAGACCCGTGTCAATCTGGAGAGAGAAGGATCGCCTAAGAGGGTATCCGGAAACCACAATGGTGGCAATTTTCAAGACTACCGGCTGTTCATGGTATCGTTTTTCATCGTGTTCAATGTGCGGATACTTTAATGATGTGTCGAGTGAGATAAGATCTGAAAATCTCAAAAGGCAGATCGATATAGTATCAGACTCTCTCGAGGATGTTAAGACTCTAAAGATTTTCACTTCCGGAAGCTTCCTGGACCCACAGGAGTTTCCGATTGAAGCAAGAGATTACTTCTTCCGGAAAATAAGCGGAAAAGTAGAGAAACTACTGGTCGAATCCAGAACGGAATATATAACGGAGAGCAACATAGCTTATCTGAAAGATTTTGGAATCCCAATCAGGATTGCCATAGGTCTGGAGAGTGCCAATGACCAAATCATGAGGAATTCCATCAATAAGGGAAGCACTTTCGCAAAGTATGTCAAGGCTGCAGAGGCAGTAAGAAAAATGGGTTATGAACTGAGAACATACCTCCTGTTCAAGCCTTTGTTCCTCTCTGAGGAGGATGCCATAGCTGACATGATAGATTCAGTAAGGAAATCAGCCCCATATTCCACGGATGTTTCTGTTAATCCCATGAATATTCAGAAGAACACAATGGTCGAATACCAGTGGAAAAAAGGACTTTACAGGCTCCCAAGACTCTGGAGCCTCGCAAGGATACTCCTGGAATCCAAGGATTTTGGGACGCAGGTAGTATCTTACCCGACAGGAGGAAACAAGGAACGTGGAATACACAACGAATCCCCTGATCCAAACCTGCTGCAGTTAATCTATGATGGTTCACTCAATCAGGATTTCAAGGAACTTGAAGACTACTACAAGTCAGCTGACAAGAAAGAATATTTTGCATCTTTGGCTGCAGAGCAGATAAACCTGAGTCAACCTGACTTTGAGAGGCTTATAAGCAGGACTTCAAACGCGTCAGTTCTAATCTGAACCGTCAAAGCTGTATAAGCCATTATTTTTACTATCACCGCTGGTTGCTTCAAGGACATCACGTCTTTCCATCTCCTGATCAAGTCTATCTGCGACCATGATGGCCCTTCTTACTATTGTGTCCCAGTACTTTGGAACGTCTTCCCGAGGAATTTCCTCGGCAACTACGTCGCTCCCGCCAAATTTAACAACCATCCCTGTGTACTCTCTTCCGGTTTTTTCCTGAAGCATCTTAAGATAAGATGCAAGTTGTGTCTTATGATATTCTTCGATCTTGTCTGAACTTGTTGAGCTCTTCAGTTCAATGGCTTCATTCCTCTGATCATGCAGGAGATCTATAACTCCAACGAAATCTATCCTGTCGAACCCCATATAATGCCAAGTATGCGGGATTGAATAATATAGCCTGTATTCAGCCCGATATCCCTGTTCCTTAACCAGGTTCTGGATATGATTGTGGAGGGCAGTTCCCCTGAACATGTTAAGTTTATCCTTCAGGGTCTCCTCCTTCTCGCCTAGCTTTCTTTTTATTTCCTGTTCTGCACTGAATGAAAGGCCGCTGATGCTGAGCCTGTTGAGAGGTATTTTCTTGGTATAGGGCTTCCCTTCAACAAGACCCTTGAAAAGTGCTTCTATCTCATCCCTTCTTTCCATGTCCAAAGGTTAATTGATTAAAAGATTAAAAGAATGTTCAAGGATTGGAACGAAGACCATACCTCATACTTTCAGGAAATTGTCACCGATCAGCTAAATAAATAAGCGGTCAAGGCATATTGTAATGCATTGAAGCTCAGGGAGTTAGGAGAACGCGGCATAATTAAAAACATATTCAGCAGTTTTAATCTGGCCCAGGAAAAGGATGATTGTGCAACCCTGGACCTGGGAGGTGAAACCATCCTTTTAAGCACTGATATCCTCAGAGAATCTACACATTTTCCACATGGTGCAAAACCCAGACAGATTGGGAAATTTGCAGCCAATGTGAATCTCAGTGATATAGCAGCCATGGCGGGCCAGCCCATAGGAATGCTGATTTCGTATCTTTTAAGACCCGATATGGAAGAGGGCACTTTCAGAGGGATAGTTGAAGGCATCAACGACGCCTTAAAGTTGTTCGATGCAGAGATACTTGGGGGAGATACAAAAGAAGGGAGTGAAACTGTCATCTCCGGAACCGTAATTGGTAAACAGGAAAAATCACTGGTAAGAAGAAGATCTGATATCAAAAGTGGTCAGATACTTGGCGTTACAAACAATCTTGGAAGGGCTGCATCAGGATATCTGTTTCAAAAATACGGATACCAGAAATCACGGGCCGTGGATATGATCCTTGATATAACCCCAAGGATAAGGGAGGCTCAGGCAATAAGCAGGCATGGCGGAAAGTTCATGATGGACCTTTCCGATGGTTTGTTTTCAAGTATATGGCAGATGAAGGAAGATTACGGATACGGATTCCGCATTGTTGAAGATGAACTCCCTGCAGACAGAAATGTGAAGAAAGCCTCCGAACTTTCCGGAATCCCGATGACGGACATAATGTCTGGATTTGGTGGTGAATATGAATTGCTTTTCACCATAGACAACAGCGAATACAAGTCATTTGCAGAAGAAATGGAGTCTGAAAATATTCATGTAAGTTTCATTGGAGACGTATGGGAAGGAAAAAACATAATCTATAATGGAGAGAATTGGTCAGATATAACAAACAGAGGATATGAGCACTTCAGCAAAAAACCGTTTTCGTAATGATTTAAAAATTTTAGTTTGGGACGAATTTCTTATCGTCCTTTTTAGTATCGTTGTCAGGTTCAAGAAGTTCTTCTTTCAACCTGTTCCTTATTCTTAGGGCCTCGTCCTTCAGCTCTTCCTTATACTTGTGAAGCCTTTGTTTTATCATACTATATTATGTACATATATCCTATAAATATTTTTCGTTATATCTTTGCTTGAAAATATTTCGCATTTATTCAATTACGTTCTAATTTCTGTCGGTCAACTGTCAGACGAACGGTAAAAATGCACCATTTGCTCATTTTTCAGGCCCATAGAAAGGGCTTTGATATTGAAAATTACTCCATGGTTGAAGTAATATGATTAGAACTGCTGAAATAAAATTATTAGAGGAAATCAGAAAGCTCGATGCAGAGAGAATTGGAATAAAGGAGTTAAGAAAGCATAACACGAATCTCTACGGATACTACTTCTCCTGGCTGGTGAAGAAGGAGAATACATTGATCAGGAAATATATAAAGAAATACGACAAATGGCCAGAACTCCCAGGCACAGTTGTGGTTCCAAAGGTTTTTTCCAGAACAGTAAATGTAATTTGAAATGGATCTCTTTAACATTGTGGGGGTAGCTTAAGTCCTCCCGCAACCAGATAGATGATCGTATCTCTGTATTCATGAGCCTTGAACCCGTAAGAACGCTTGAATGCTGTACGTATTTTGTTGTTCAGGC
>JAJZJR010000034.1 GCA_021810045.1 Thermoplasmata archaeon | reverse complement strand
TTCGTTGTAGAGAGACCATATCCTTTTATTATCCCTCTTTCCATGAACTATTGGGTTGTTGTTTTGCACAAACAACACCCATCCTATTTTCAAGAAGAATTATTGCATGGTTATGCAACACAGTTGACCGGAATCCCCTTTTTATATACAGCTGCATCGCCAGCAATATATGGGAAATTCTTATGACAAACTATGGTAAACCAATCCATTACACCTTTGCTTAAGGGGAAATATGTCACATTGAAGCTTCTGGCTACTGAACATTTGAATGGTCTCGCAGATGCGGGAAAAGGTGTGGACTGGTCCTGGATGTTTTCCTCACTTGACAGTAAGAAGATGATGAAATCCTGGGTGGAAGAACGGATGAGTGATTTCAGAAATGGCAGTTCTGCAACATACACAGTTAGCCTGAACTCTAGCGGTAAGATCGTTGGATCAACTTCCTTCCTGGATATCAGAGAACTTCATAGGGGACTGGAAATTGGAAGGACATGGTATTCTCCTTCAGTACAGGGAACCAACGTTAACCCTGAATGCAAATATCTGCTTCTCATGTTTGCATTCCATGAATGGGGTGCAATCAGAGTCCAGCTGAAAACAGATCATATGAACATCCATTCCCAGAACGCCATCGTAAAACTGGGGGCTGTTTACGAAGGCGAACTTAGAAATCATATGATAAGGAGAGATGGAACAATCCGGCATACCAGAATGTATTCCATTACCGAGGAGGAATGGCCAAAGGTGAAAAAAGGACTTGAGGAACGATTGAAGTGAATGAGCTGTCAAAAAAATTCCTTGCAGTTTATGGATGGTATGGAACTGCTGCAATTCTAGTTGCATATTTTCTTGTAAGTTTTGGATTTGCTGGAGATTTGCTTGTATACCAAATCCTGAACCTTACAGGTTCCACTGCACTGGCAATCATCGGATTCATGAAAAAGGCGTGGCAGCCGGCTGTTCTTGAAGCGGCATGGGCCGCCATTGCATTTGCCAGTCTAATATGGATCCTTGTCAAATAGTACATGGGGAGAAAAGTTCATTTCAGAGCTATTAACACTCTGTTGTCAAGGTCCTGCCACCCTACTTCAATTGCCCGGAACCCCGCATCCCTGAGAAACTCCCTGTGCTGCTCCAGGCTTACTTCATGTGTATGCCTGTCAGCGTTTGGATACCTTCTTTTTCTCTCTTCAAGCAATTCCCGAAATTCCTCTACCTCACTAATTTCTTCCCACCACTGATTCCAGGTAAGTGCTTTGCCTGAAGTTTTCTCCTGTTCCTGATGTTTATGCCTCAGATTGTTGAATAGTTCTTTTATTGCCCCATTTTCATTTAACGGATACAAATGATCCCCGTTGAGGAAAATTCCATTTTCTCCCAGTAGGCTGTAGATCTCACCGTAAACTCTTCTAAGTGATGATTCATTGAGCCAGTGAAGTGCCGTTGTGCTCATGACGGCATCGAAGTCCCTGGAATTCAATAGAGTAACCCAGTCATCTTTCCCGAGATCCGCCTCGACAAACCGCATTCTGTTGTGGTCATATCCACTGAAAGACCTTGCCAGGTGCAGTAATACAGGATCATAATCCACTCCCACCGATGTTGCATGCGGATATCTCGCAGTGAATTTACCTCCCAGAGAACCCGGTCCACAAGCAAGATCAAGAATTTTCGGTTTAGTGCCAGAATAATGGCCAACTACATCAAACATGAAACTGAATCTTTCTTCCCTGCCTTTGATTTCAAGGTTCTGCTGCAACTCCCAGGCATAAATCCATTTATCTGCATTGCCAGTCATAATACTATTTCCCATCTCCCCATGTTTAATCACAGATTAATTTTAACGCACTTTGCTTTAAAGATCCAATAGACTATTTTCGCATAAATTCCGCAATTGTGAGTTTTCCCAATGCATCGTGTATGATTTTAAAAGCAACTCCTAGTTGAACAGCACCGAATGCAATCAATACAATTCTTATGATCATGGGTTCAAATGTTGCCCATGCGGCCTCCATCAGAAATGTAACCGCAGAAAGGATTTGAATGAAGACGTATGTGAATAATTTCATTATAGAACACTAATCAATTTAATTAAAAATCTTTTAGGAAAAACAGAGTCTTAAGAAGTATAGGGAAAGATGTTTTAAAAAATATAAACCTGATATCTAGATTCGAGATTAGGAAAAAATGATTAAATATCGTAAACGAGTAATCTTAATTTGATCAAAAAATGAGTAAAAAGCTATTGTCGATATTAGTGATAATAGTTGCTCTGGTGATGGTAATCTCCACAGTTGCGGTAATTTCACCGGGAGATAACCATTCGTCCAGCAGCAACACAGCAACAACCAGTGCCTCTCTGGGAAACCTGGCACCTGTAAGTACACAGACACACCTTAGCCAGAAAAGTGTGAACGTACTCAACAAGCTTCACTCACAGGGTGTACCTAACAAGTATATCTACCTGCCAAACTTCAACCCACAGGTAAACTATCCAGGGAATGCCACTAACGGGCCAAGCTATTTACAGGCACCTGCTCCAATGGGTATTGGAACTTACGGTTTTTCAAACACTTCCGGAGTGATACACCGTAACACGATCAACACATCAAGCGTAGCCGCTTCAGTAACAATGAACAATCTCAGCACATTCTATGCTCTTGATGATGGCCCGAACAGCGTAACAATGCAGTTGAACGCAATCATGCATAATGTCACACTGTTCGGGAATTCCTCATACACCTTCTGGACACAGAACGTACTGTTTTACTCTGCCAGAACCCATACCCTGCTGTTCCTTGACAACATTTGGAACTTCTCAAGCGAAGCAACCAACATGACACCCAATGCACTTAGTTCCTACAATGGAACAATCGTCCCATACACATATTATTACACAGTGGGGCCACAGTTCCAGATAACCTATCCGTTCACCGTGAACCTGTACCTGAACACATCTGTAGTAAATGGAAATGATGCAGTATTCTTCAACTTCTCATTGGCTGATGCAAATGGCTCCGTTTCCGGAAGCTATGATCAGGTACAGTTCAACTCTACATATGGAACTTCTCCGGGATATTCTGCACCTCTGTCTAACCTGCTTATAACATCGAACTACACCACTCCAATCGGCATACCTTATGATGCTGAGATCATGATCGGTGGCCCAGGTGGCGGCAGCACAGCAATGATATACCAGATCAACGCCTCTATGACCCTGAAATACCTCGACAGCACTGGAACATATGCCAATGTGCCTAACGCTTTCGATGTTGGATCAGAAACAGGTGAAACCTCAACAGGCATAGCCGTTACATGGTCACAGAATGCTGTTGCACACCTTACAGCAGGCCCATCGTTTGTTTACGGAATGTGGAATGACTCTTCCGTGCAGACTTTCCAGCACTACCAGGGAAAGGTCAACCCACCGAATTCGTTTGCCTTCGTTGCTGGAACCATAACCCCGTATGCAGCAGAGCTGCCGGTTATAGTTCCCTTGAATGCAAGTGGAGCGTATTCCTTCAGCCTGCCCACAGCAACATATGCCATGTATATAATGATGAGCAACTACAACCCAATCAGTACATTAATGGACCCCGGACAGTACCAGCAATTCAACTTACAGGTCAATATGACACAGGGAGTATACACACCGCTGTACGCGTTTGGAAACTCACAGCTTAAATACATATCTTATGCTGGAGACGGATCATACCAAAATCCGTATATGCTGTTCAACAACCCGTCACCAAATGGCCAGTTGAACACGCTGTTCTCAACCATGAATGATTACCTGTTCCCGCAGTTCAGCGGTGTCCTGTTGCACAGCACAACAGCACACGTTGTGGCGAATGGCATGCCATCATTCAACGTGCCTTTCTACCAGGTGGCAGATGAACAGTTCCTGTTCTCAGAACTTTATGGAATTAATTCCTACTACACCAACAACGACCTTGGATATGTGCTCTACAACACTCAGAATGCAGTGATTACGAATTCACAGATATCAGGATGGTTCCCATTCTTCCTGACAGGATTCCCGGTAGCTAACGTGCTTCTTTGGAATTCCCAGAACAATGCAGTAATCAACAACTACTTCAACACACTGGATTCCTCACTGTTGATCTATAACATGCAGGGCCAGTTCGGTCACAATTATGTTGCGAACAACCTGTTCCTGCAGAATCAGAGTCTGAATCTCTCCCTGTACCAGTCCATGTTTGTCTCACCGACTTTGAGCGGCAACACTGTGGGACCGGTTGGGATGTCTCTCTTCAGTTCGGGAAACACTATTACAGGCAACACTGTGATTGTATACAACACTGCCATAAGTCCAAACCAAAGCATTTATTCAGGGGCTCCGGCAAAATACCTGAACAACTGGAACGGAAACTTCTGGTGGAATTACCAGCCTATGCAGAACCATGGAAGAGACCACTTCGGATTTAACCACTTCTGGCATGGACACCATGGCAATAGAGGAAATCCTGTGTACAACGACAACGGGCTTATAGCATATGGCGGAGATCACAGCCCCATTTCCTACCCAGGCTACAACCCGGCATACCTGGAACCATATGTTACAAATTTCTTCAACTAGCTGAAAGATTTTAATCAGCTAAATTTTTTATTTTTTTATCATTTGCAACATTCCCATAATAGTTCATCGAGCATTTTCCGGCAAACTGTCAGTTTACAAAACCTCAATGCACCAGAAGGTTTTTAACTCCTGAGCCTTCGTCTGACTATGACATACAATGCTGAGATAAGCAGGAGAAACCCTGGACTGTTTCTTTTCCTTATTGACCAGTCCAGGTCAATGAGCCATAAGCTTGGTGGGACATTGAGATCAAAATCACAGGAAGCAGCAGATGCAATTAACAGGCAGATATACGAACTGATTTACAGATGCACCAAGAGCGACGGTGTCAGAGATTATTTTGACATTGGCATAATCGGGTATGGAGCAGTCTCCGACACAGCACAATCACTTCTCAAGGATGCTGATCTGGTGCCGATATCGAGACTTGCTGAAACTCCCTTAAGAATGGAAAGAAGACAGGAAACCATTACTGATCCTGAAGGAAATGACGTGGAAAGTGAATTCGAATTTCCTGTTTGGTTTGAACCTGTAGCAAACTCAAACACACCTATGGTCAAAGCACTGAAGCTTGCACAGCAGTGGATAGATGATTGGATTGCCGAGCATCCGGATTCCTACCCGCCTGTTGTTATCAACATATCGGATGGAGCTGCAACTGATGGAGACCCCATGGAGGTCGCGAGGGAACTTGTGGACATGTCAACCAGCGATGGTAATGTGCTTTTCTGGAATTGTCATCTTTCGGAAGTAAAGGATGCGCAGCCACTCACTTTTCCTTCTGAAGAGGGAGTGCTCCCGCCAAATGACAAGTTTGCAAGCCAGCTGTTCCAGATGTCAAGCGTACTTCCTGAGGGATTCAAAAGACTGGCACAGGAAAGATCCCTTGAAGTCAATGACTCATCGAGAGCATATGTCTTCAATGCTGGCCTTGACGAACTGATGGAACTACTGGACATTGGAACAAGAGCTCCAACAGAGAATCTTCAGTAATTTCATGAGACTCAACTGGAGATTCTTCCAGATGAGCAAACTTGGAAACAAGGAATCCGATTGCGAGGATTCCTTCAGTTTCCGCTCAAGGGAGATGAAATTTGCAATAGCGGATGGAGTGAGTGCCTCCATTTTCTCCGATGTATGGGCGAGAGCCATAACTGAGAGCACCGTAACGGGAAAATACAATTTCTTTGAAAAACCAGACAATTTCCTTAACGACCTTATTGTTAGAGCTAGGCAGAAATGGTACAGAAAAATCGATTGGGGAAAACTCCCCTGGTATCTTAAGAATAAGTCAGTATCAGGTTCTTATACGACTTTGGTGGGATTGCAGTTCCATAAAGAAAGGGATGGGTTCGGATATTCATCATTTGCTGTTGGCGACAGCATACTGATTCACTGGGAAGGAGGCAATGACTATGATTCATACCCGCTTACATCCCCGGAACAGTTTGACAATACTCCTAAACTTGTATGGAGCGGAAAAGGACACCCGATGCCTCTCGAATTCAAGGTTACAGCACCTGAAGCATCAACTTTCTCAGGAACGCTGACAGGAAACTCAACAATTTTTCTGGCCACTGACGCAGTGGGTAAATGGCTGCTTGAATATGGCAGGTATGAAGAGGCTAAAAGACTCATGAACTCTAGTTTTGAAATGACTGAACTTTTCACGAAAGAGATAAATTCAAAAAGAATGAGAAATGATGACCTTACACTGGTATCCATATTTCTAGAGTGATGCCAGAACCGCAGGCGTGACTCCATCCCAGAGTGGACCATGCTTCAGGTACTCTTCCAGCAGGCTGCACATTTTCTTTATCTTCCTGCTTCTCATCGACTTAAGGTCCTTGAATGCCTGAGAGATATCCAGATTCATGAAATCCTTCTTCCTTAAAATGAGACAGTCAGGGTCCCCACCATTGTATTTGTCCCATAATTCGGGTTTTTCCGATATTGCAGATAAAGCCAGATGAATGACGAGGGCCGAGAAATTATCCAGCTTGTTCGTGAAAGTGTCTGCGGTCCTGCCTAGGTGCTGAAAATCTGCATGTCCCATTTCGGCGGATTTCTGACCCTTGAAACTGGGAATGAACATCCCATCATAATCCACAAGCTTCACTGAACCAGTACTCGTAACAATTATGTTATCTCCGGCGAGGTCCCCGTGGCCGATACCTGCATTCTGCATCCTGTCAATCTCGTTCATGAGATTTACAGAAATCTTCTTGAGAATCTTCGGGTTTGAAATATTGTCATCTATGAATTTATTTAAGGTAACACCTTCAATCCATTCCATTCTCAATACCGGGAAGTAAAAATTCTGGCTTTTCCTGGTTCTGATACCTTGTTCGAAGTACTGGAAATGTGCAAGGAAATCCAGACCTTTACTGTTCCTTGACAGGTAATCGCTTATCTGGAAGTATCTTTCATTCAGGTTTGAAGATTTCCTTGTAAAACACTTGAGGGCGAAAAATTTGTTGTCATCTCCCTTGATCTTGTAAATTGAACCGTAGTTCCCAGAGGCATAAACATACCAACCTGGAGTCTTTGGATTCTTCACTGCTTCCCATTTATCGATGCTACCGAGGGAGGGATTCATGCTTACTTTCAATGTCTGGAAACTCTGTTCGTAATCCTGTCCCGATGGCCATGGTCCAGTGTATGAAGAAATAGCTGATGTTCTGGTGGCCGCCATCTGTGCAGGTGCTGCAACTGGGCTTGTTTGAGTTGTGGACTGCGTAATATTTGGTCTTGTGGGAGATTGGGTTTGTGAAGGTGTTTTTGGCACCGGGGGTGAGGATACCGTTTTCTGTGGAGTTGGTTGTTTCGGGGATGCAGGTTGCTTTTTCCTCTTCTGTGTTGGATTACCTGATGGCTGCTGTTGAGCTGGTGCAGCTGCAGGTTGAGATGGCACAGCAGCTGCCGGGGATTTAGATTGCCCATTAGATGGAGGAGTTTTCAGGACTGACGTGCCGGTTGCAATCCTTCTGTATATACCTGCAGCCAGGGAAATTGCAGCTTTCCATTCATCCTTATCTGCGACAGAAAAAAGGTACCTTCCATTTGAACCGTTAGTCATGATGGATATTTTCTTCCTTACTACCCCTTCTATGTTTGCATCCATAATCTTTTCAATGGGAAGGTATAATTCAGCACCACCATCGTCCGGCACAAACCATATTCCGTCGGCTGAAAGGAGGAGATTGCCTCTGACTCCATTATATGAGGCTGCACTGCCCTTTATGTATGAGGAGTGGTCGATTTTAGGCATATGGCTTCAAACAATATGTGTACCCATTGATAAACATGCTCATTCCAATCCTGGATTTATATGAAAATGTAATCATTTTTTCAGTATTTTAAGGGTTTTTCCGGCATTTGCATATGCACCTGTCATTGCTTCCCGATCCATGCCCAGCATCATAAAACTGAAGTTTTCACTGGCTGTACGGGTCATCAGATCTGTTGACAGAGGAGAGTACATCCCAGTTATGAGATTATGATCTACCGCGGCCTTCTTAATTCTCTGTATGGCTGCAATAAATGTGCTGTTCTCCCATGAATATTCAATCTGAAGTGCGATGGAAAGATCAAAGGGACCTATGAAAAGTCCATCAAGACCCTTGATTGAAGCTATCTTTTCTACATTATCGAAGGCAGGTTTTGTTTCTATCTGCACAATTATAACTGGTCTTGCCCTGATGTAATCACCAAATCCGTACCCATAACCTGATGCCCTTCCGGGTCCAGCTCCTCTTTTTCCTTCTGGAGCAAACATTGAATATGCAACAACATCCTCTGCATCTTTGGGAGTTTCAATACCGGGAACTATTATTCCTGATACTCCAGTGTCCAGAACCTTCTTTATCTCGTTTTTCTCCAACCCCTTCATTCTTGCAAGAATAGGCGTATGTCCGGCTGCCATGCACATGTCCTGAAGGTGCTGGACTTCAATCAGAGAATGTTCCATGTCAGCAATGATTAAATCTGGAGAGGCCTGCAGGATAGTTTCCGTAAAGGTGGGATCTCTGGAAGTCATTAATGGCCCCCATAAATTGGTGGAAGACTTCAATCTGGCCCTAAAATCTTCCAGATCTGATGCTTTAAGCATTCTCACTCCCTCCCAGTTTCCATTGCAACGACTCTAGCCATGCAACCGCTTCCTTTCCGGATCTTCAGGGGTAACGCAGCTACGAGGTACTCTTTTCCTTCCTCAAGCTGATCAAGGCCTGAAAGATCTTCTATGAACGGAATTTCCAGTGCAAGCAGTCCCTTGTGAACTCTGAAATCACTGTGGGAATATGGCTCGATTCCCAGCGTGTCTATTCCTATGACCTTGACCCTGTGTTCCGTGAAGAACTGAATTGCATCCTCTCCGAGTCCTGGAAACTCATACTGGAATTCTCTGGAAAATGCTCTTTTTCTGTCCCATCCAGTGTTAATAAGGATAATTTTGTTATCATATTCAGGCGACCATACTTTGGCAAAATCTCCCGCGTTAATTTCGTTTCCAGAAAATTTTGGCCTTATACAGTAACCTGGACCGATCAGTGTGTCAAGAGGTATTTCATCCACTGTAATGGCCTCATTGACAAAATGGGCAGGAGCATCTACATGTGTTCCTGTGTGACTTGGAATTGACATGGATTCAGCAGTATAACCGTCTTTCAACACTGTGCCAACCGGATCAATCCTGATTTGATCGCTTGATGGCCATGCCGGCATTCCTGACTTCAGTGAAACGCTGAGGTCAAAAATCTTCCCTATTTTCATAGCTGTTGTACTACGGGAAAATAGATAATATTTCAGGTTCAGATGCCATAAATCCAGAGGAACAAAAACTATAGAGAATCATTTAGAATAGTACTTATCTGATTTTTTGCATGCATTTATGATGAATGTTCTTGTTTTTTCAGATATTCACGGGAATCTGGAAGCACTCAATGCCATGCTTTCCGAAGTAAAATTTGACAAGGCCGTATTTCTTGGCGATATTGTAGATTATGGTCCTGATCCTGGAGAGACTCTGGACATTGTGTTCAAAGAGGCTGATTACATCGTACAGGGGAACCATGATTATGCTGCAGGAACAGGGGAAGATTGCAATTGTGCACCGGCCATGCACGACCTGAGTGTCCTAACAAGAAATGAGATCACAACAAAAATGCTTGGAAAAAATGACCTGAGGAAACTTGCAGAACTCAACAGGAAAATTGAGTTTGAGATAGATGGAAAGAAATTCTTCACAGTGCATGCTTCTCCCAATGATCCTCTCTTTGGATACATGTTTTCAACTGAAGCTGAAATGGCTTGGAAAAAACAGGAGTTGAAGAGATATGACTACATCATGGTTGGACACACACACTTTCCCATGTTTTACAGAAGCAGGATCATCAATCCCGGTAGCTGTGGTCAGCCCAGAGATGGTAACTGGAAACCCATGTATGCAATGCTCGATACTGATTCAGGCGAACTGACCTTCAAGAGATTTTCCTATGATAATGAAAAAATGCTTTCAAAACTTGAATCAAGATTGCCCGAATACCAAAATGAGTTCAAGCGGTTGAGAGAATTGTATATCTAGACCTGTCATTCTATTGATGCCCATAATTCCTCCTTGCGAATACAAAAGGATAGAATAACTGGTTATCGTGTGCAAAGAAGGCGGATATTGCCCTCCTCCTTTCTTTTTCAAATAGATATTCGCTTCTGGTTAACTGATCATCCTCAATATGTGGCTTACAACAACCATATCGTTCTCAAGCTACAATCCATTGGCAACTGTGGATTAATGATGAGGAATCTATACCTGCCACCATAAGTTTACAGATCTTTTCACATTCAATTGAAATTTGCCTTATCTTTTAACGGCCCTTCATTTCAGTTAAAGACTGCGAGTTTCTTTCTGATGCTTCTGCATGCAAGCCCATATGGTTTATATTGATAGTACGACACCACATATAGAATAAAAACTTATGAATATTTACAGAAATTTCAGAAAAAGTGGAATAAAAAATACAGTCCTACTTTGATTCACCAAAAGTGGAAATTTATAGGATATGACTGAAAATGGCCTTAATCAGGCTAGTTGGAATATAAGTGGGGACACTGGGATTTAGCTGAGTTACTCATTTTTGCTCCCATTCCAGGGGTGATAACTTGCTAAGAGTTATTACCTCAACACTTACTCAAGAGTGCGTTAAACTTGGTTTTACCTTAGTTCAGGCTGAGAATTTAATAGAGGGATTCGAAGCTGAATTTGGAAGACAGCCAAATTCATTGGGGGAACTCCTGGAGGTCCTTGAATGATCTCCTCACAGGATAACAGGATCCAACAGGAGATCA
>JAJZJR010000033.1 GCA_021810045.1 Thermoplasmata archaeon | reverse complement strand
CCCCTTCTAGAGAAAAAAAGGGCTTTCCATATCGGGACAGAGATGCATCGCATGCCTCCGTTCCGCTTGTGGTAAAGGCAACGTGTTCAAATCCACTCATTCCAGTCAGTTTTGCTGAAAGTTCCTGTGTATGGGGATTATCATACACAAGCCTGCTGACTACAGGCAAAAGCCACTCCTTCTTTATGTAATTGTATCCGGTAGTCATTGCCGATCCGGAAAAATCAATGAACTTCTTTCCGGAAGAAGTGACGGCATAGTTATCCGCCCCATCCACCGTAAAGTCAAATGGCCGGAATTCAGGTTTTACCATTATCTGCACCGGTCAGTTGCCTGATGGATTCGACACTAGTATTAGATTTCCTGAAATATACCAGTGCCAGGCCGATTATGATCCAGACCGGGATCATTATGTAGACCAATGAAAGCGGGGATGTCAGCCCCAGCAGCGAGTAGTAAATGGCAATAGCCATTATAATCGATCCAATGGCTGGGCCTACAATGTAAGTAAGTGGGCGGATTTTAGCCCCGTTCTCCGCATGAAGAATGAAAGGGACGTGTTAGTAAAGATGTGGTACAGCAGCGTAAATATTGTGATAACAGTACCCCAAAGTGCGAAACTGTCGAACAGTCCGTTGCTTTCTCCAAAAACTTCAACCATTGGTACAAGGGTGACAATTACTCCTATTACAACAATTATGAATATCCACAAGGTTGCGATATAAGGGCTGCTGTATTTTTTATGCACTTTTGCAAGGCTGCTCGGGAAAACCCCATCACGGGCCAGGGAGAAGATTGTTCTTGCTCCGCTGTTCCCGAAGATAACCGGAGAAAATATCTGTGCCAGAATAACAAATATCAGGGCAAACATGGCTACACCTACACCAAAGAACTGGTTGGCAATGTAAAGCCCAGGTGCAAAGAAGCTGTCAACGGTGCCGAGGTTAGGACCAGCAGCAGCAACGATGCTGTACACTACGAAAGTATCGAATGCAACCATTATGAGCAGTGCGGTTACAATGGATTTTTTAAGGGTCTGCTTAGATAGTTTTGCCTCCTCTCCAAGCGATACCACCGATCCATAGCCGCCGTATGCAAGGAAAGCACCCACAACCATTGCGAGGAAAAAGCCATGCAGGCCGTCAAGGGAGTTTGAAACATTGAAATACGCAAGGCTGTTGTAATTCGCCTTGGCAACAAAAGCAATCGCAAGAGCTGTAAAAATAACGAGCTGCAAAAGCCCTATGATTATCGCAGAGCGAGATGCGACCTTTATCCCGAAGTATCCCACAAACAGGTATATCACGGGAACTATCAGGGAAAGAAGGACAACGGCATATAGGGGAATGGTGTAGTTCAGGAGTGAACTGAGTCCGGCCCACGTTATCCAGCCGACAACTATGCTCGCTGCAATCATGTCACCGACCACCCAGAAGGCGTTCCAGAGCCCTACGCTTTTGGATATGTACTTGTTGGGCATGCCACCCTCAACATATTTGTAATATCCTCCTGCGCTGTTAATATGCTGGCTGAAAATGTAGATTGCTATGACTGCAAAGAAGAGCGTGATGCCGCCGACCAGGAACGCTAAGGGTGCTGTTTCACCTCCATAGGTCATTGCGGTGACGCCTGTTACTGCAAACGCACCGGCAGGAAATATGACAGCAACGGCATAAAAAACCACTCCCCAGAAACCAATCGAGTTCTCCTTCAGCTTACCACCATCAGAAGACATTTGAAAACCAAGAATTCAATATCTAAACGTATAAAAATGTTTTTGTGGCGTTGGTCCTGCAGCGAATAACCATTATTATTTGTCTTTAGGATAGATATTTGAACTGTCAAATTAATATCCGTTAGTTAACGGAATCAGGCGCATAGCACCAGTTGTGCTCCAAGTTTACTGGCCAAAGATTTTCCCTCGCTTAACTGATCCTGGTTTTTAATGCAAATGAATTTCTGCTTCTGCAGTTCGTACACGCTAACATTTCCATTTTCCGGTCGTTCCAGCTTTTTAGCACCTGGAGGGAGTAGCGGTGGAAGAAGAATTGCCTTATGCCTGATTTTTATTGCAGTATAGTCTTTTTCTATTCTATCATGATTCCACTCTTTTTTAAAATAACTTTCAAGACTATCTGCCTGTATTTTTCCATAGTCCACCACTTTCATGTCTTCAGGAGGTGCGATAGGTGTTAGTTTATTCTCCAGATCAAGCCTACCCCTATTGATTTCCATAAGTTTCACTTGAGATTCAGAAAAATATTTGACTCGTTTTTTCCACTCTTCATGGATATTTTTCAACACTGTAACCTGTCTGGGAGTGAGGATAACTCCCGTTTCAAATCCCTCATCCAACCCAAGTTTCGAGACGTTAGCAGTCATCACTAGGCCACAACTGCCGTCTACGATGAGAGATTTTGCGTGGAGTAATGGATGACAATACACCTTGCCACCTTTTTTGACAATCTCATTGATAAACTCAACGTTTGCGGGATGGGGGCGCGTAAAAATAGTTACCCTGACTCCTGCAGAAGCTTTCTCTGTCAGTGACTTCGCAACCGGGTGCGAGATATCGATGGTCCAGGCGGAAAGTGAGATAGACTCTCTCGCAGACGCGATGGCATCCATGACTTCGTTTTTAATAAGGCATTGACCCCCAATAGTCCATCGGATTTCTTGAGGGGTATACTCTTTGCCGGCAAATTCTGGATATTTCTTTGCAGTCTTTAAGCTGTTTCCGGTGTCACTGGAGAGGGAGAGGGTTCTGGCAGCAACAACCCAGAATCCAGCAAGAAATTGCCTATACAGTTCAAGGACCTCTTTCTTTGAAAGCTCAACGGCAAGTTCAAGGTTTTGGGTGATTGCCCGCACGGTAAGGTTAGCTGTAAAGAGCATTCCCCTTGGCTTGGTAAGCGGATCTGATAAAATAAATTTGGAATGTAGGTTCTCTCCAGTCTTGATAAGTGTTCTTCCACCCAAATCCACAAGCAATTTCTGGCTCGCAGCTTTTCGCTCCTCGACAGTTCCTTCTATTTCCTCAGCAGGATCGTTTGCGTTAACCTCTGCAGATGTCAGGATGTAAACACGTACTCCTCTCGAGTAACTTCTCTTTATTTCGTCTATTATTTCCGAATCCTGGATGATGAAGCTGCTCAGGCAAATGAAATCTTCCGCCCCAGAAATTATAGAGCGTATTCTTTGCGTCAGGGCCCTGTCTCCCGATTGAAAAAGCCCTTCTACATTAGAAATAGATGGAGGCGTCTCTGCATTTCCGCTTTCAAAAAGTGAAGGGCCAATGGTGACATTGCTGTTATCGACAAGCTTCTCAACAGGTTGTCCAAAGTATCCAGATTCCGTAACCATTCAATTCACCACCGGTGCCAGGTCTCGTGGAGCCTGCAGATACCAGTATTCTATTGGGAGACCAGTTGCTGCATTTTCACCGATACCATACTGGTATTCAATAAACTCTTCGATTTCAGGTATATCTGGGGAAGAATCAGTAAACCTCCCGCGGACTTTTTCAGATATCTCTGTATACTTGTTTTCATCGCAGTATTCGGTTATTTCTGATTTTATCAATTCCATTGCCCATATCGTGGCGTCTCTATGCGTAGTCGGCTGGATGTTTATGACAATTGGGTCAACTGTGAATTTACCTGAAGACCTCGACGATATCTCCTTCGACGGAATATTTTTAGAAAATGACCTGCGCTCCGAGGCATTTGTATCTTCATATTTAACCAACCCCCTGCCCATATGCAGAGGTCCCCCCCTCCATTTTAACTCGGCGGCCTCGACCTCCAAATTCCAGGTCTCTTCAAAATCAATCTCTGAATTGTCAAAGAACTTGATAGGCTCGCCTTTATCCTTGCTTATTGAAATAGTTGTATTTTTTTCGTCCATAACCACCTGCATCTGGAAAGTAATGTTAATTGCCCTTGGATAGACGAAATCGTCAATGGATTCGATCACTATTTCTTTAATTTCATTGTCTAACCACACCAGCGAATCGCTTTCGTTAACCCTTTCGAGAATTTCTTGCTTTTTCAATTTTGCGGGCTTATCCCCGCCGTCATGTTGTGGAGAATTTTTGTTCTGATTGCCGTCCGCGTCACGATTAACGTATACTATTCCGCTTTTAACCAGAGGATCCTTAGTTACTCCGATGATGTACTTTCCCCTTTCTGGCATGAGGACATTATCATGGGCTGCTTTCTCTCCAAGTTCTGTTAGCGCCCCATACTCGTCTATAAACCCAAGTTTGACATTACGCTTAAGTATGTTCACAGCCAATGCCAAAGGTTCCTCTGGCAACAGTTCATCTCTTAACACCTCTGGATTAAGTCCTCCATATCTCTCTACCAGCTTGAGTACAGAAGTTATGTAAGGCATCTTTTCCTGGCGTCTTATTGTTGCAAGACATTCATAGAATTCAACATTTAGTTTTCGTTTCAAAACCAGTCTCTCACTTCTCATATTAACGTCCCCTTCCAAACTTCAAATCCGGTGTGACCCTTGTAGCAAACTTGTAAACCAAAGTGTCGCTATATTTTTGCCTGCAGAATAATTTATGGTTGCCAACAACTACGAGTTGGTATTTTGCACGCGTAATAGCGACGTTGATCCTGTTAGTATTATCGAGAAAACCCAGACCGCCCTTCCTTACCATGGAGAGAAATACTATGTCAGCTTCCCTACCCTGCATGGAATCCACGTTTCCAACAAATATTTTGACAGACTTGTCATTATTGAAATAAACCTGTCCGCGACCCTTAAAACGCTTAGCAATCAATGACCGTATTAGCCTTGTTTGTGGTTTATAAAATGACATAATAGCTACAGTCCATTGGTGTGAATCCGGGTGTTCGTTCCCTTCAGCGTATCTCAGGAATGCGTCCAACTCCTCCATTATTGTGGTAGCTTCAAGATAATTCCTATTTTGGTTATTTCTGCCTTCTGCATTATTGTCCTTTTCACTGAAGACATTAATCCAGGAAACCCTGTTATCATACCTTTTATAGTTCCATTTTCTTGTTATTTTCGGAGAATCGCGAAGCGCAGTTGTTCCATCAAGTACTGAGGTATAAACGAGCTCCCTTGGAAATCTCGAAATGCCTGGATGCATCCTGTACTGGAAGCTTAGTCTTGTCCAGACCAGCTTCTTGAAATCTTCGGGTAGACCAGAATCCAGAACTGAACCCCTGTGAGGCGGCTTTATACGCAAATTTCCAACGGTCAACAACTCAACGATGGATGGAAAGCTACAGTACATAATATCCCAAATTCTCATATCCAGTATTTCTCCGTTCTCCTGGCTTGCTGGCAGCAGCTGCCTTACTTGAAATTTGAATTTCGCTGCTTTTTCTGGCAATGACCTCATTTCATAAGCTCTCTCCATTCTCCAGGCAATCTCTTGCGATAATGTCTTTTC
Organism: Thermoplasmata archaeon; assembly: GCA_021810045.1. Taxonomy (GTDB): domain Archaea; phylum Thermoplasmatota; class Thermoplasmata; order Thermoplasmatales; family Thermoplasmataceae; genus JAJZOM01. The sequence continues at coordinate 5,661 of JAJZJR010000033.1, read as the reverse complement.
CTCGTCCGATCCATAACTGGAAGCCTGGTTTTGAGCACGTGCATCCTTTCTATCTTTCCATAGAAAAGAGTTTTGGTATAATATTCGTAAGCTGTCAGGTTTTTCTCCGATGGGTACGCAACCATAGGGAATAGCATCCAGAAAATCATTAGCAAGTGAACGTTTTGAAATTATAATATCAGAACCACTTATGATAAGCTTTTCCAAGCTCACGTCATTCCATTTATCGGGTACTTCGTGAATTAGGGCGCTCTGATTCAACGATCTTAGCTGATCTATAAGCTTGTCTCTGAGGCTCCATTGTTCCTCATTCATCAGAATCAATGCTTCTTTTCCACGGTTATCGCTATCCTCAGAAATAGCTCTGGTGGCGTTGAAAGACGTCAGGCACACATACTGGCTTTCATCATATTCTTTCTGATTACCCTCTGGGAGACATTCTCGTTTAATCAGATTCTCTATCTGCGTTTCTATGAATTTTCTGTCGGTGTATGGAGAGAGCTGTTTGGGGTCACCTGAAATTATCCACTTTCTGGAAAACATTGCTGGAACAAGAAATTCCTGAAAGGTTGTTTTGCTTGCCTCGTCGATAATCACGGCATCAAAAAGAGGATCAAAATTCTTTTTGCCGAGGGAGTACTTTATTTCCGGAAATTGAAGGACTCCCATGGAAGTGCCACTAACGAGGTTTATGGAATCATTCACAACATTCTCTATAAATTCGGAACTGGAATCCTGTTGAATATCCCGCATCCACTCCTCCTGGATCTCGTCTCTTTTCCTTATTTTCATTAGGTTTTCAAGCAATCTGGATTTGAAATTCCTGACATATTTGCTGTAAGTGAGGTTTTTAATTTCAGGTGGTAGTTCCCTGTCAAGGGTTGCTATTCGAATGGGAACTACAATATCTCGGTAATTTATCAATTTCTCAAGCACATTGTCAACAGCTACGTGGGTTGATCCGATCAGTAGAAGTCTCTTTCCTGCGGCCAGCATCTGGAGTATGATCTCGGAAATTACTGTGGTCTTTCCTGATCCAGGGGGACCCTCTAGAATGGCAAAATTTTTTGTTGACAGGGCTTTCTTTACAATATCTCTCTGTTCCATGACTCCAGGAAAACTGTCATCAGTGAGAATCTTCCATTCTATGCCCTGAATAACATCCGGTTCCTCCCAAAGTTTGTCAGCACCTGGTGCAGCAAGTCTCAACAGGGGAAGGTGGTGTTTCTCAGGATTGTTCATCAGTTTGCGTAACGCAGTTATTTCCTTCTGTATGGAAAGGTCACTTAAGTCAGGAAATAGGATTGAATTCTCTGGAGGAAGAGTCTCTAACGTTATGATCCCCTCATCCTCATAGGTGTCAATGATTTTTGTGTAGTTTTTCTTATTATTTTCTCTCGCAACTTCCCATCGTATGGTTCTGATATCCTGATCTAGGATTCTTTCGAGGATTTTGTTTGTATAATCTTCTTCTGCCTTGCTTTTTCCCTTCTCAGTTGCGAGCTTGATGGCAAATACCTGATTGCCATTTTCAAGATCAGCAGGCAAATTTATGCTTTTCCATGTAAATCTTGCGGTTCTGGCATTTTCCTTTACTGATCTTAAGTAGCTGTCCAATATCCCATGGTATCGCATTATGTTCACAGTGGTCTTCTCTTGAAGTGAACTTCCCTCATTTCCAAGGTTATCAAAAAAAAGTTCGTCCTGGAAATCCCAGGGCTTAGATTTTATCATTAATCTCCTCCCCCTGAACATAAGAATTCGTGATCATATCCCTCAATTCCACTGTGTCGAAAGTAATAATTCTATCCTCCTCCGGTTTCCGCTCATTACCATAAATGACGTAGTGTATTTTCTCACCAAATGTCATGGCAGCCAGTGCCATCTCCACTGCCATGGTGTTGGTTCCTCCTGTAATACCGAAATAGAATGATCTTGAAGGAAAAAGTTTCTTGAGTATGAGATATCGTGACATAATTATGCTTGATCCCGCCCTAATGCCGTCCTCGGTGAATGCCGGAATATCTTCTATGTGGAATGTTCCAGAAAAGTCTTGAATAGATTTGAGAAACGCTTCCAGGTGTGGATGTAACTCTACAGAAGTGAAGAAATCCATATGAATGGGACTGTACGCCTCGATGATCCTGAGCAGGTGATCTGTGGAATGTCCGCAAAGCAGAAGATGCACAGATTCATTCCCTTCACGGATTGTTTTACGTTTTGTTTTGTCTGTCACGGTCATCATTCCATTTGCATTTTTAGTGGATAATTTTTTTTCCATTATTCATATTATTATGGGCGGATTTATCACGCCTGGCATTCAGCATCAGGATGTTGCGTTCTATCAGATAAATTTCACCACCCTTTATGATCGCGGCGGTGAGGTTCCGAATGTTTCTGGTTTCGACCGAATATCTTTTGACCGGAAACATATCGTTCGTAACTATTGTGGATTCATGTCCTCTTTTTGTCAGCGCAACCGCTCTCTGCCATATGAGTTCATCGGCCGTTATACCCGCAGGACAGAGATATATTTTTCCCTCTCTCACAAGCGAATCAAGTGTTCTAATGTCATCTATACGGTATCTTATGCTTGCATCTGCATAAGTTTCAATGTTGTCGTATGTCCCTTCAAGCTTATGCATGATATTCAGAATGTCTCCAAGTCTGGCTATCCCGTTGTCATTCCTGGCCAGCGCAACGTTCATACCGTCGACTAGTGCATACGTTTCACCGTTTGTTAAGTCGGTTTTGGGAATCTTCACGTCTAGCATTTCAGGGGAATATACCTCCACTCCTCTCGGATTTATGCTGTCCATAATCTGCACATTAATAAAAAGTATAAACCAATATTTTGAAATTATTTCCGTAAAAGGAAATTATTTATCTGTTAACGATATTGAATTCGGGATAACACATGGAAAAAGAGGCCTCACAGGAAAAGATTCATGTTTTCTCTTCGGGGAAGAGCATGGTCGAGACATTCAAGCCTGCAGTGAATAAATTCAGCATCGACAGAGTAGTTGTATTTGACGAGGCGTCAGATGATATAAAAGGCAGGAAAGAGATAGCCAGTGCTATTGATGAACTTAGGAAGCTTTGCAGTGAAATTGGAATTATGTTTGACGTGGTTAAGATTGGGGAAAGCAGCATGGATGATGTTAGGGACAACGTGATAAAGCTTACCAGGCATCATCAGTGCAAGCTGTTCTTCAACCTTACGGGCGGGCGGAAAATACTGGCGCTTTACCTTTTCACCATGGCGCTATGGGTCGACGGGAATCCGTATTATGTTGATAGATCCGGCAAAATCATTGAACTCAGCATCCCCCGGATCCATGCTGACGAGCTTGCCGGCAACCCTAATCTTGTCAAGATCCTCACCATTGTTAATAGTGAGCAGGAGAGGTATCGAGGGCCCATCAGGAATTCCGATGTTTATAGAATTGCCGCAGACGAGTATAGACCCAGTAAAAAATTGCAGGAAGGGGGCAATTCCAAGCTTCAGATGGGAACATTCTCAAAGTGGGTCAGGCTGCTGATAGAAAGAAAACTGCTGCAGGAGCAATTCGTGGAAAACAACCATAAGAGCAAGATGCTGAGCATAACTCAGGACGGGATTTTTGCTGTAAAGTTTTTCAACAGTCCATCGGCCTTTGAGCAGATCTGATTTAGAGGCTAACTGAATTGCTACCGCTAATAAAAGAGGATTTGGGTTAATTGAAAGAATTCATTTGATGTACGAAACGCACAGACTCTGTTAATAGGGGTATCAGGTCAGCAATTCCCTCATCAATCTTTTAAGGTAGTCCGGCTCTAGCGGATCTTTTCCGTCTCTCGGGTTTTTCCATCCATTTTTGTCATTTTTATTGTTTTTGTAATAGGATTCAGGAGAACCTTCTCCTAAAGCGGAGAAATGCGACCTATAGGCCTGATAAAACAGGCTATATGTCTAATCGATAAAATTTTATAGATTCTCACCTACCTTCTGCTGTGAACGGCAGGAAAGTAACCCATATCACATTCTATAACTGGCGAGATATCTTGAATCCTTATGCTGGCGGTGCAGAAAAGTACATTTATGAAATGGCAAGGAGGTTGGTTAGAGACGGATACCACGTTACTTGGATATCATCTAGGGCAAAAAACCAGCCCAAGAGAACTACCTTTAAAGGAATAAACATAATACGCATTGGAAATATTTTTACTGTGTTCTTGCTATCACTTTTCACAAGCAGAAAAATTCACAAAAATGAGTCGGTTATTGATTCGGTAAACGCTATACCTTTTTTTGACAACCCGCTTGCAATGAAAGTCGTTCTCATATATCACTTTGTACCTTTTCAAGTTCTAAAGGATAAGTTGGGGTATCTTGCGCCGGTTGCATTCTTTTTCCAAAATGTTTTTAACCCAATTTTTTACAGATCAAAAAAAGTTCTCACGATAAGCGACTCTACGAAGAATGACATGATTAGCTATGGGTATAAAGATCCAGTGGTTGTTACGCTAGGAACAGATGAGTTTGATAATTCTTTAGAGAGAAAGAAAAAAATCATCGTTGCGCCCGGTCCGCTACGACCATGGAAAAATCATGATCAAATTATAGAAGCGTTTTCTGCAGTTCCGGTGGACTATAAATTGGTTATTTTTGGCAAGCCTGAGACACTCAAGTATGAATTGTATCTCAAGCAACTTGCCTCAGACTTTGGGCTGTCAGATCGAATCATATTTCTGGGCCAAATTTCCGAGGAAAAAAAATTCGATACTTACAGGGAAAGTAAATTTGCAGTTTTTGCAAGTGATAAAGAAGGATGGGGGCTATCTTGCATTGAAGCACAGGGCTTGTCCTGTCCAGTTGTCGCTTATGATGTACCAGGGATAAGGGACTCTGTTAGGCAAAATGAAACCGGTCTCTTAATTGAGTATCTAGACATCAAAGGTTTGTCTAAAGCAATGTTGAAATTAATAGGCGATAATTCTCTTTATCAAAAGCTATCCACTGGTGCATATAATTGGGCGAGGTCAATGGGTTGGGATGCATGCTATACAGATTTCTTGGACAAAATGAATTTAATAGAAAAGAAAAGTAATCCAGCATCAAAGGAACCAGTGCCTGTAGTTTCTATGTTAAAATGATCGAGTGTGGGACACTATTCTATGACCTGCCCATGTTGAACAGATTGTGCCATGCGCCCGTGCAGAACAGTGCATGGTCTATCCTGTCATCCCTCCTCTGTGCTATATTCCATCCAAGCATTTTCTTGTCCGCGGCAAACCCGGATTCTGAATTGCTTCTCTGGCGGTACTGCTCCAGGTATGGCATGGTATTCTCAGCAAAATCCTTCATCATGTCTTTTCATTACCTTGATCCATTCGGAGTGGAATTCTGAAATGTGTCAAGCAATTCTGGACAAAATGCGAAACTAAAAGTGAGAATATATGTTCCTACCTATATATATGTCAGAGAAGAAAGTGTATAACGCTGAGGAAAAGTTGAAAATCGTGATGGAAGGCGCGAACGGAACTATCCTAGTTGCAGATCTGTGCAGGAAATATAATGTCGGGACTGCAAGATTCTACTACTGGAAGGATCAGCTTACAAACAGTGCGCATGAGATATTTGAGAACAGGGGGAGAAATAGAGATGAGAATCAGATAACG
>JAJZJR010000032.1 GCA_021810045.1 Thermoplasmata archaeon | reverse complement strand
CAGAGAAAGAGCTTGAGATTTTGGTTGTAGGTAATACCACTAGACATTTTTACAAACCTGATGGCCTGTTTATTCCATTTGGCTACAAGAATTACAGAAAGAGCGTTAAACCTGTTGAGTTCCTTCTCAATGGTGGAGTACAATACATTCATGACGAAGTTGTTAGGATAAATAGCGCAGAACACCTTGTTTTCCTGAAATCCGGAAAAAGTCTCATGGCGGATTATATCGTGATAGCAACTGGGAACAGGTATGCACCGGAAGAAATACCGGGATACAGCGGTGAAGCAAAGCACTTTTACGATCTGCAGAAAGCTCTCGAGCTCCGGGAAACGCTCAAGGGATTCCAGGGAGGTAATGTGGTAATCGGAAGTACCGGGGCAACAATACAATATCCGCAAGCCCTCTATGAATTTGCATTCCTTCTGGACTCGTATCTTACAACCAAGGATCTGAGGGAAAAAACAGAAATCACTTATCTATCCCCTTCAGAAACCCTGGGATCAGACGCAACCCTTTCCAACTTCATAAAGGATAAGCTACAGGAAAAGAATATTGAACTCCATACCAACCTTACTGTTAGCACCGTTAATCAGAAAAACAAGGAAGTAGTTGCTGCGGATGACGCGAAATTCAAATACAATCTTCTTGTGCTTGTTCCGCCTCACAGGGGACAACAGGCGATGACACAGTCTGGTCTGGCCGGCGAAAATGGATACATTGAAGTTAACGCAAAAACACTTACTGTCAAAGACAATGATGCTGTTTACGCAGTAGGGGATTCTAACAACCTGTTTGAGCATAAACTGGCATCATCTGGATATCTTGAAGCATCTTTTGCTTCATCCAGGATTATAGCTGACGCAATTGGGGGCCTCTCTGATGATCAGTACGTATCAGTTGCCCCGCAGATAAACATAACGGGAAAGGATAAGGCATTCACTTACCTTAGCTCACCAGAGGCAAAAGTCAAGGCAATTACTGAAAATAAGGGAGATTTCATGCTCAGGTGGACATCCAATGACACATACTTTTCCACAATATTAAGAGGGATGGTGTAAACAATGGTAGAGAGAACAGAAGAAACAAAGAAATTAAGCACGGAAGATGATGAGGACGATCTTGAGCCCCTCCTTGCAGGACTGCTCGAAAACAAAGACTCGTTTGAGTCAATGCTTAAACTCTTCAGCAAAGTGAAGGACTCGGGACTGCTGAATGCTCTTGAGACTCTGTCTTCAGAGTATCTGCCAAGTGACATTGAATTCCTGTCGAATTTCCTTACCTCGAGAGATTTTCTCTACGGGTTTGTAAAAACGATAAATGTCGTAACCGCACTTTCTCACGCCCTCTCCAATGAAAAGGGATCAGATGCAATCAAGGCCATTATGTACAACAGCGACGAACTATGGGATGGAATGATAAGTGGAGCGAAGAACCCGGAGGCAACATCGCTTCTCCGGCTTTACGCCATGATCAAGGATCCCGATATTTCGGCAGGTCTTACTGCTCTTCTGAATGCCCTGAAAGCGATTGGAAGTGCACTCAGAAAAGTTCCCGATGAGTGAACTCATCTGAAATGGGTTTAGGATTCTCCTAAACTCTAAATCATCTACTTTTACCATTCCAAAGCAAGGGGACTAATTTTATTAGAATGTAAATGCTCGCACTTGTGGTGGAATTGGTGCCAAAACCAAAAATTATAGTGGTTGCTTTGGGAGGCACTATTGCCTCGTCTAATAAAGATGGAAAAGCTGGTGTGAAACCATCTATAAGTGGAGAAGACCTTGTAAATAATATTCCTGCGATTGGAACAATTGCAGATACAGTGGTGCTTTCATTACTTTTAAAACCTTCTGCAGACCTGACATTTCCAGATTTAGAATACGCTTCCAAAAAGATAATAGATGAACTGGAAGGGGGTGCTGATGGTATTGTGGTTACACAAGGAACGGATACACTTGAAGAAACAGCCTATTTCCTGAATCTTGTTATACAAAGCAATAAACCAGTAGTTGTAACAGGAGCAATGAGGAATCCGTCAAGTGTGAGTCCAGATGGAGATCTTAATCTTTTGCAGTCTGTTGCAGTAGCCTGTGATCATAAGTCAGTGGGTCTGGGTACACTTGTTGTAATGAATGGAGAAATACACCTCTCAAGTTTTGTTCAAAAAACACACACGCAGAATGTTGCAACCTTCAAGTCACCTACTCTTGGACCAATAGGTTGGGTATCTGAAGGAAAGGTAAGAGTAATTCTAAAACCAATCTCTGAAAGGATGTACTGGCCGGTAAGAGACGGGACCGAACCCATAATACCTATAGTCAAATCGGTAACTGGCGATAATGCTGTCATACTCTCGTCCCTTTCTCCAGAGAAAATAGATGGGCTGATAATAGAAGCCACAGGGGGAGGACATGTTTCTGCACAAGTTGCCAAATTAGCTATCAAGTATTGCAAGACAATACCAGTGATATTATGCTCAAGAACCGGTTCTGGAGAAGTATTGACACACACATATTCCTTCGAAGGCAGTGAAATGCATCTCATAGAGAATGGGGTTATACCTAGTGGTTACTTAAGCTCGGTAAAGGCAAGGGTTCTCCTATATCAGCTTTTGAAAAATGGACTTAATATTGAAAAAATTCGTGCTACTTTCAGTGACTTATCATAACTCTCATGAACTATTTTAAAAACATAGATACTTATTTTTCTGTATAATTGTCCCACATTGAATAAACTTTCAAATTTCTCAGAGTTAGCAAGAAAGGAAATAACAAATGCAATTTTGGCTGGAAATTTAAGATTGGGGCAAAAAATTAACCAAAAAAAGCTTGCAGACATGCTAAACATGAGCCGAACTCCCCTGAGGGAGGCTTTAGTATCACTGGAAAAAGAAGGTTTGATTGTTCGCGAAGAAAGAGGGTATAGCATATGTTATCTGGAGAAATCTGAGGTAGATGAGTTATACGATACGCGAAAACTCCTTGAGGGATATGGTGCCTATCTATGTACCTTAAATATCACAGAAACAGGAAGGAAGGAACTCCGCAATCATATGCTCAAAGTGGAAATGCTTAAGAATACAGAAGAAAACGATTACTTAAAGAAAGCGGAAATGAATGGTAAAATTCATGAAATGATTGCAGAGTACTCCAACAACAGATATCTATTAAAATATACGCGAGAAATAAGACTGAAACTTAGCCTTCTAAGAGTGGCACTCTTTACCATAGAGGACCGTGAAGAAGAGGATTTCATAGAACACAGTGAGATAGTCAATGCAATCCTTCTTGGCGATGCAAAGGAAGCTAGAAGGAAAATGGAAGAACACCAAGATAATGTTTTAGATTACGTTAAGAAGAAGATTATTCCAAAATTTATGTTTTAGAGGTAAAAACCTCTAACAACGTATTCAAAGCCGTTCTCAAAATGTTATGCAATCCTATGCACAACACTTGTTCGGAACGTATGCCATCTCAGTCCTTCCTGAGCTGGAAGCATGCCTGATGCTTCCGGTGTACAGGTATTCATCCATCATGGATGGCAAAGAGGTTGCCGCACTTACGGGGAACGGATCTCCGCACAGATCATGTCCACGAAGGGAAATAGCCAGTGAGGCAAACCTGTCCCTGTCATAGTCATGATCACAGGTTGAACAGCGGGATATCTTCCAGGTAGGGTGCTTCAATCTTCCACCACATACAGGACACTCAGATGAGGTCCCTCCCGGATTCACCGGATGATTTCCAGGGATGTGAAATCATCACATCCCTGTTTATTGTACATGGTGGAAATACTCTTCTGTCTATGTGAAAAATGAGTAAATGAGACTGTTGTGCAGGATGCACAACATTACACAGGATCAGTCAGTGTTTTCCATTAACTGTTAAAGTCCTGTTGGAACAGGTGAAAAATCCCAGTTTTTCAATATTTCTCCCCTAGTAAGTTTTCCATTTACGATTTTAATCATTGTCAGATAGAGATAATCTGCTGCCTCCTCAATATTTATTTCATGGCTGATGACTTGACTAATGTTAACATCTATGTGGTCGTACATTGAGGATGCTGTCCGAGGATTTCCTGTTATCTTTACAACAGGCGTTATACCTGGACCGCCAGATGGATTACCCGTGCCTGTGGAAAACAGAACTAATTGAGAGCCCGCGGCGGAAAGAGCAGTTAAGACTTCATGTGCGGCGGAGGGTGAATCCATGAAATACAGGCCCTTACCATGTGGAATTTCTGCGTAACCAATTACATCGACTATTTTTCGTGAACCAGACTTCATTATTGCCCCAAGAGACTTTTCCTCGATGGTGCTGATTCCCCCTGCAATATTATCTGGAACTGGGTTGATGCCTACCAAGTCTATACCCGCTTTTCTGGCAAGATCTTCGTTGCCCATAGCTGCCTCTACAATTTTTCTTGCTACTGTTTCATTCGCAGCTCGTTTTTTGAGAATATGCTCTGCCCCTATTATTTCAGTTGTTTCAGAAAAGATAACAGTTCCGCCTTCGTCTATTATCCTATCAACTACTTTACCAGTTGCAGGGTTCGAAACAATGCCTGAAGTTGCATCGCTTCCTCCGCATTTGACTCCAACTGTTAGGTCCCTTAAATTAATTGGCTCTTTCTTGATTTCAGACGCGTTTACCATCATCTCTAGAGCCTTTTTAGCCCCTGATTTCACGGTCTCAATCATTCCACCATTCTCTAGTAGTATTACATAATCCACTGGTTTCTTTGATTTCCGCTTGAATTCGTTCAAAAAATTGAGTGTCGTCTTGGGCTCATACCCTACCACAAGAAGTGAATGTATATTTGGGTTTAAAGCCAGATTTAACATAGAGTTGTTGAAACGTTCTAGGTTTTCTCCCAGTTCATTTCTGCCGTGTAGCTGTGGCAAAGGAATAGTCCCAGCAATCTCATCACTGATTAGCTTTACTGCCTGTGAACAAAATGGAGATAATCCCAGTATGGCAACGTGATTTCTTATTCCGACCAACTTGTCTTCGTTCCAGTATCCACATAAACCAGTATCCCTATACATGTCTAACCCCTTTCAAAGAATCAATATTTTGTACGTGGACAAGCTCCCCTGCAACTATGTCTACATTTGCAACTCCTATGATTTCACCATACTTTACAACCGATTCCCCTTTCCTGATCAATTTAATTGCAAACTTGTGTCCAAATTTTATTGAGTTTTTTAGAATGATTTCAGTGTTTTCCACATACAACTTTTCCCCTTCATTCAAATCTGCCACTGCTATAGCCACATTATCATTTTTTCCCAATATCATGAAATCAGTAGTCAAGCTATATTCCCCCTAACTTTCCTACGACTCTAGATGGAGACCCTGTTGCACCTTTTATCTTTAATGGCAAAGCATAAATGAAGGCTTTATTACCTCTCGCCTCCAGAAGATTGCAGAGGTTCTCGATTATGTAGCAACCTCCAGACAAGAGCATCTCATGAAGAGGTGACCCTTTTCTGTAAGGGCTTCTTAAAGGGGCATCTGGCCCCGGGGTGTCTAAACCAACGACTTTAATGCCAAGATTAATTAGAAATTGGCCAGCAGAGGGTGTGAGAAATGGATATTCCTGCTCATATTGTTTTGTTCCCCATTTTTTCTCCCATTCAGTACTAATGAACACAATTTTGCTCTTGGATATCAATTGCTTGAATTCAATGAGATCAGCTTCATCTATTGATTCCAAAGGGCCCTTACTAATTGGCAGAATAATTCCATCTCCCATCAAATCTTGAAAATCGACTTCGTCTATAGATGGCAGTTGTGGATCGAAATGTGATGGGGAATCTATGTGTGTGCCTGAATGAAGATTAAAAGAAAGATAGTTTTGCCAAAGGCCATTTAAATCCACTTTAAAAGTTTTTAAAGCAAATTCCTGCCTTTCCACTCCAGGCCAGTCTGGTACAGGCATGTTGAAATCAAACGGGTGGCTGAAATCCATTAATTTCTCCATCTTTAATTAATTGTTATAAGCTATTAAACATTTCTCTTTATGTATACAATTTTTTTTAATTAGGTAAAAACAACAACGTGTCGGTTAGAAATCAAATAAGCTAGAAAAAAAAGGCTTGACGATAATAAATTTTTAAAGTATTTGTAATTAAGTATTCAGTATTGAATACAGAACCCGTAAAATTTAAATAATTAATTAATGTCTTGTTATCATGGGGTATGAAGTCACCTCTGCTGAGGATATTGTCAATATAATAAACTCCGGAAAAGTAAAAATGAAGCATTTTTACCTTATAATGGGAATTGCCTTGGGCGGTATAATTCTCGATGGTTACATTTTTGCTACATTAGGCATTGGAGTTAATGGAATCGCTCAAACCTTTGGCTTAAAGGCACTCTCCACTGCCACCATATCTGCTATTATGGGTGTCGGTGCACTAATTGGAGCTATTATAGGGGGGTATTTTACTGACAGAATCGGTAGAAACAAAATGTTTCTTATTAATATGCTTCTGTTCATCGTAGGTTCTTTTGGAGCTGCTTTTTCTGTCAATGTGTACATGTTCTTCTTGTTTAGAGCAATGATGGGGGCTGGAGTAGGATTGGACTTCCCTGTAGCATTGAGTTTTATTGCTGAGCATTCCAAGCTTTCGAGCAAGGGAAGGAATGTCTCAATATGGCAATCCGTCAATGGGTTTGGCTTCATAATAGCTTATTTCCTCATGATATTCGTTATAACGTATCTTTCTCCAGGAAATGATATTTGGAGATATGCTGCTGGCATTGGTGGGGCAATAGCTGTGGTAGTTCTAGTGTTGAGATACATCTACATGAGGGAAAGCCCAATCTGGCTGGCAACACAGGGATATCTAAAAGATGCTGTGAAAATCCTGAGGGACAATTATGGGATAGATGCCGTACTGAAAGAGGGATCTAAAAACGCAAGATCCAGGATTAAACCATTTTCGGCAATTAAGTTGTTGTTTTCCAAAAAGTACAGAACAAGAAGTATCCTACTCACAATTATTTCCCCTGTTCAGGCAATCGAGTACTATGCGGTTATCATATATCTACCAATCATAACTGCCTCCCTTTTCGTAACTGGGGAGATAAAATCGTTTGAATATAGCGCAATTTTCCAATTCTTTGGTGTTTTGGGCCCATTATTTGCCATGACAATTGTGCAAAAGCTTGGTATGAAGAGGCTTGGTATTGTTAGTAGTATACTAATAATAATTGTACTTTTAGTTCTTGGACTTACTGCAAATATACCAGTTTCATTGGCATTCGTACTTATTGCATTATTCATATTTGTTCACACAATGGGAATCGGACCACTACCAATGTCTGAATCATCTATCTCTTATCCAGCGAGAATAAGAGGTACTGGATCCGGATGGGCTCAGATGATGATCAGGGTTGGTACTATTTTTGGCTTATTCCTCTTTCCGTATGCACATGCATATTTCGGGTTGAAAAATACCTTTTTGTTCCTTCTCTTTGTGCCAATAGTTGTAATGCTTGCGTTCCTGATCTTTTCATGGGAGCCGATTGGTGTAGATATAGACAATGAGTGGACAAAGGAGGATGAAGAAGCTATAGTTTCCTAATTTTCCTAAATATTTTTTCTTTTATTAACAGTTTTTTTCTTTGATGGATATTTGAAGAACTTACGTTTCTAAAAATAAATCTACTCCTCCCACAAAGATAAATACAAATTTACCATCTTCAAAAACATGAAGGTTGCTTTTAAATATGTTGAAAATGGGGGTTTTCAGACAGATGATTCTGAAAAAATCAAAATTACCCTGAAAAATTCCATAGCCAACAATACAGAGAATTATTCGCCTACAGAACATCTTCTTCTCGCCATGGGAGGATGTTCCAGCGATGATGTTGTCAATATTCTTAGAAAGATGAAAGTTGATTTCAAGGAATTCCGTTGCGAGGTTACGGCTCAAAGGGCCGATGAACACCCCAAGACCCTGACATACGTGAACATACATTACTTCCTGGATGGGGATCTTGACCCTGATAAAGCGAGAAAAGCCATTAATCTGTCACTGACAAAATACTGCAGTGTATCAATTATAGTGAAGAGGGGTGGGGCTGACCTGAGGTATTCCCTCACAGTAAATGGTCATGACCTGGATAATGAAAAAACACCGGAAGAAGCATTGGCTTCTCCAGCCTGATATTATAAATTCTTAAGTCCATTCCCGGTCATTATCAGGAGACTTTTCCCGTCTCCTCTGAACTTTTTATAGGCTGCAAATACCGTTGCAGAGCTGTATTCCACAAGTATTCCTTTTCCTGCAAGTTCCTGCCTTGCCTGGACAATTTCATCTTCTGAGACAGTTATGCATTTGCCCCTGTCCTTCATTGCCCCCACCATGAGGTCAAGAAGCGGTGGCTCTCTTGAAACTAGTGCGTCTGCTATGGATGGTTCAGTGGCTTTTGGATCGAATTTGAGATTATTCATCCTTGCACAAAGAGGTTTGACAGCTTCAGTCTGGACCGCAACGAATCCTGGAAGACTGGAAATCTCACCTGAATCGAGGAGATGCTGGAAACCTGAGATCACCCCAAGCAGGAGTGTTCCAGCCGAAACGGGGATGAAAATGTAATCGGGCAATTTTTCAGCCTGGCGGAATATCTCATAACTGATTTCCCTCATCCCATCCCTGAATTCCGGATTATAGACGTGACTTGAAAGAAAACCGTCTGCTTCTTCTGCCGCCCTGGAGACATCCTCCCTTGAACCTGGTATCCTGTGAATTTCTGCCCCATAAAGCTCTATTTGCTTTATCTTGGCCGGAACAGTTTTTTCAGGAACGAATATGTTGACGTCGAATCCGGCCGCTGCACCATAAGCGGAGATGGAGGCCCCGGCATTTCCGGATGAGTCTTCATTGATTCTCGCCCCCTGTGGCAGTCTACTTTTCAGGAATGATATGAGTGCCTTTGTTCCCCTGTCCTTGTAAGAGAAGGTGGGGGAAAAATACTCCAGTTTCAGGTACGCACTGCCCAGATCTACAAGGGGAGTAATTGTTTCCCCTATGTTCACAACTTCATCAAGATAAGGGAAATGATCAGTGTAAGGTCCTTCGTGATACTTGAAATCCGGGACGTATCGGTAAATACCCCCACATTTGCATTTATAAGACAGTGTTTTACTCTGGCGTTCGTTGCCGCAAACAGTACAGATTGGATTCATAATAACTGGCAAAGTATCCGGTAAAATAATATTGAACTTTCGAACATATGTGCCTTGATCTACGGATTGCTCATGGGCCGCCTGAATTTATGCTGGAAAGGATTTTCTCAGGGGAGTGCTTTTTCAGGCAATTGAGATGCTTAATTTTCCTTAAGGCCATAAAAAAGCACAAATCCTGAAACCAGAACGCTGAACAAAGCCAGAATTCCGAATGCAACCCGTGTTAGCATATTTAACGGCAGAAGAGAAGTGTAGTGTAAATGAATGACTGGCAAAAGTCCACTGATCCCAAGTATTGCGAAAAATGCAAAAAGAACCGCGAAAGCTGCGCCCACGAGCAATGAAACCTCCAATTTCATGCTTTCTTCCATGAAAAAATAATATGTACTGATTACTAAATATTGTTATTTTTATAGTTATAAATGTTATTAAAAGAAATTAAATATAAATTTTAGTGGGAAAATTAGAGAGAAGCGTAGTATGCTTCGTCATATGGTTCAGCCTTGAGGCCTTTTCTCTCTCTGACTTTTCCAACAATTTCCTTCTGAATTTCAGGAGGTACCCTCTGGTATCCGTAGTTTTCAGAACTCCAAAGAACCTTACCACCGGTTGCACTTCTGATTGCAGAGGCAAAACCGAACATTCCTGAGACGGGTATTTTTGCAACAACCACGAGATCGTCTCCTTCCTGGTTCATTTCCTCTACTACACCCCTTCTCTGCTGGATTTCATTTGTAACAGAACCCATGATTTCCTGGGGTACGTTGATGAAGACTTTCTGCATTGGTTCCATAAGGACACGTTTACCCATTGTCATTGCACCATATAATGAGTTTCTTCCAGCAGGTATAACCTGTGCCGGTCCTCTGTGAATACTGTCTTCGTGAAGTTTGGCATCTACGAGTCTTGCTTTGATACCATATACCTTCTCATTTGCCAATGGTCCCTTTTGCATGACTTCGAGGAAGCTTTCTATGAGAAGTTCCATTGTCTCATCCAGGTACTGGATACCTTTTGTGACGTCCGTCATTATATTGTTTCCCTCTACTACAACGATTCCTCTTGCCTCTTCCCTTGAAAAGCCTGCTTTTTCAAGTTCGTCCTGAATGGTTTTCTTATCCTTGAACTTTGAACCCTGCGGCAAGACGCCATCCTTTATGAGCTGTATTGCAGCTTCTGAAAGTGGCTCAACCTCAAAATAGAATCTGTTGTGTTTGTTTGGTGATTTTCCTTCAAAAGGTCCACCTTTGCGATCAATTGTTTCTCTGTAAACTACAAGCGGGTCTGAAGTCTGAACTTCAACCTTGTAATCATTCTTGATCCTGTACATGGTAACTTCAAGGTGTAGTTCTCCCATACCGGAAATAAGATGTTCTCCAGTTTCCTGGTTGATTTCTACCTGGATAGAGGGATCTGCCTTGGATACACTTCTAAGGACGTCAATCAGCTTTGGAAGATCTGCAGTATGCTTAGCCTCTATTGCAAGAGTAACCACTGGATCTGTGTAATGCTGCATTGGTTCGAATGGATCCATATTTGGTATTGATGAAACTGTTGAACCTGCGATTGCCGCCTTCAAGCCAACAAGAGCAGCTATGTTTCCTGCAGCCATTTCGTCGACAGATATCCTGTCTGGACCCACCATCATTGAAAGAAGCTGAACCTTGAACTTTGTAGCTCCCTGACCCACAATATAGAGTTCACTTCCCTTTCTCAAAGTACCACTGAAAACCCTACCCACAGCTATTTCACCTGCGTGAGGGTCAATTATGATCTTTATGATCATCATGCTAACAGGGCCATGGAAATTGCATGACTGCATTGATTTTCCAATCTCAGAGTCAAGATCACCTTTCCATACCTGCGGGATTCTGTATTTCTGTGCCTCAAGCGGGTTTGGAAGGTGCCTTATAACCATGTTAAGAATGATCTTGTGAAGCTGTGCTTTTTTGGCGAGCTCTCTCTGCTGACCGGCCTGAACCATGTCCACGATATCTTTGAATGAAACTCCAAATGATTTCATGGCCGGAACTGATATGGCCCAGTTATTATATGCAGAACCGAAGGCTACTCTTCCATCCTGGACATTGACCTGCCAATCTGTCTGGAATTCCTTTGGAGCATATTTTGTGATAAGTTTGTTAACATCAGTTATAACTCTGAGGAAACGCTTCTGCATTTCATCTCCGTTGAGTTTTAGTTCGTTAATGAGACGGTCAACCTTATTTATGAAGAGAACCGGTTTCACTTTCTCCTTAAGAGCCTGCCTTATAACAGTCTCTGTCTGTGGCATAACTCCTTCCACAGCATCAACAACGATGATTGCTCCATCCACGGCCCTCATGGCCCTGGTAACATCTCCGCCAAAGTCAACGTGACCTGGTGTATCAATGAGATTAATGAGATATTCATCTCCATCAAATGGGTGCACCATTGAAGCTGTTGCAGCGTTAATGGTAATACCTCTTGCCTGTTCCTGTTCGTCAAAATCCAGCAGTAGTTGCTTTCCTGCGAGCTCTTCACTCATCATACCGGCGCCTGCAATAAGGTTATCACTCAAGGTAGTCTTGCCATGATCAATATGGGCAGCAATTCCCATGTTCCTTATTCTTACTGGATTTTCTATTAACTTCATTGCTTTTGCAATATTGTCCTCTTTTCGACCCATACTACATCAACTGTTAGATTATCAAATGGTAATTGGAAAGCATTATATAACAATGTTCAAGGTATTTAAAAAG
>JAJZJR010000031.1 GCA_021810045.1 Thermoplasmata archaeon | reverse complement strand
TGCCAGAAATCTCCAAAAGCTTTGATCTGCGATACGGATAACTCTCCGGACTTCTCCTTGAAGAGTACATTATAATTTGATTGCGAATTGAACGGCGGATCAAGATAAATCAGGTCGACAGATTCGTCCCTAATATGATTCCTCATGATTTCCAGGTTATCGCCATAATAAAGTTTACCCATGATGCTCACCTAAGAAACTCTAAGTCTCTGAAGTAATCCTGAACAGGCCTCAACAAACTTTCGAGTTCAGAGTTTTTTTCAATAATGCTAGCTACCAATCCATTTAGTAATTCAATGTTTTCGCTTCTTTCTTCCTTATAAGACTCCAAGTCTGAAAGCCACAAAATAGATATCATGTTTAAAAGGGACAAGTTAATTATGTCCGCTTTCAGGGACTTAAGTACAGAAGAAATATTAGATGTGTCAGAAGGGATCTTTTCGTAAGCAAGAATTTTCTTGTCTAATTCATCACTTTTCTCCTTTAGGAATTTTACTATGTATTTCACTTTGTCTTCCAACTTATCTTCATCTAGAGCCATATTTTTCCCCACTTTAATTTATATATAATTTTCAAAATCGTAGTCCAAGGACGAATAAGTAAGTTCTTTTTTGAGGCGGCCTTTGTTTATCCAACAGCATGTTCTCTCTTCCATTTTTCTATGGTTTTCCTGATTGCCTCGTTGGCATATTCCTCCACAGAAGCGTGAGATTTATCTATCCCAACAATTTTCTCAACTTCCGAATAAATTCCTTCAGGAATGGCTATCATTTTCCTCTCTATTCTTGATAAATTCTTAGCAACATCCCTACCTTTGTCTGTTAGAAATATATAACTCTTAGGAGGATACATGTTCTTATTGATCTCCTGTTTTACTAACTTCACCTTTTCCAAATCTCTCAAGATATCGGGAGCGTTTTTATCATATTCAGCAAGTTCTCGTAAGGTGCTTGAACCACTTTCGAGTAGTTTCAGAATAACACCATATTTTTCATTAAACTGAATTGTTACCCTTGGCTCCTCTATGTGCTTCAGATTCTCGGCAACAATGAGACCTTTGATTGTCAAGGATATTTCCTGAATATTCTTTCCAAAGGATTTTGTATCCACTGATACAAGGCCATCTTCTTTTAGAGCTTGTATCAACTTATCCAATGAATAAAGGTTTTTTACTATGACCTGCAAATTTGTCTTGAGACTGTTGCCTTCTTCATAGAGTTTCAAAAGCACGGATTTGGCAAACTTTAAATCAATAGAATTCAAGTATATCTTACAATTTGTAAGTGAATATTACTGTTTGCACAAATCATTTATACAACTTATACTTTACATATTGTATATGCAAGATAAAACGACTATTGCAATCAGCAGAGACAGTCTTTTGTTACTTCATGAAGCTAAATTCGATTTCAGAGTGAACACATTAGAAGAGACTGTTAGGAAGCTCTTAAATGAACACGGAAGAGCCAGGGAGACAAAAATATGAGCTGGCAACGTGTCTTTGAACTGTGGAAGGAGCTAACCGGAGAAGATCTCCTAGCTAAAGATAGTTCAGATTTAAAGTCTCATGGGAAGGAGGTCCGCAAGAACCCATGACGGCAAAAAAGGGGAAAGAAGGGGTGAAAGACGACAAAGTTTTACGGGATTCTGCCCCCGATTCTAACCATGCGAATGAGCAACATAAAGGTACTGGTTTTGTCCATCATGATCTCCAGCTTATAAAGGAAGAACTTTCCAAGCTATCCGGAAAGGATTTATATCTAAGGGCTCGCGAATTAATTGAGCAGGAAAACCTGACCCGTGAGGACTGGCACGAGATCGACTATCAAAAGAAGGTTTATCAAAAGCTGATGAAAGAGAACTTCGACATCCTCAAAATTAAAACCCTGAACGCTAAATGGAGGGCATCTGTTGGCCCCAAAAATGACCAGGAGGCAGAGGGATCTCCGGGAACTGCATTGAGTAAAGAAGAACTGTTTTACCCCGGGCCTATCCACATTGATGAATCCCTGAAACTGAAATACCGGTTCCGGACAATTCCTGAGATTGGAACGGACAGGGAAAACGTCTATTTCTACAACGGCAAAATCTACGAGCGGGCAGAGGAAAAAATCAAGCAGGAGGCGGACAGTGAATATATCCGCCAGTGGGAAGAGATGCGGGAACTGGCAGAACAGGAGGGAAATAAACCTCTTGCAGAAAAATTACGAAACTGCCTTGATCATGGTCCTTCAGTAAATGACATAAACGAAGTACTGGCAATGGTCCGCCGAACCACATTCACGTACGACGAGATGAACCCTTCAAGCCACATTCCGTTCTTGAACGGCTTGCTGAACCTGAAGACTAAAAAGCTGGAAGGGTTCTCGCCTGACCTGTTTTTTACATATCAGGTGAGCGCAAATCTCCTAGATCGGCGTGTTACATTGAAGGATACCCCGATGTTCGCCGGTTTGCTGAATACCACATTCTATGAGCCGGATATCCCGTTGACCCTCTCGTATTTTGCGTACAGTTTTTATCCTGATCTGCCGGTGCATAAGGTTTTCTTTGTTCTCGGGAGGGAAAGAATAGGCAAGGGAACCAATATAAGGGTTCTACAGGGCTTGATGCCAAAGGGTTCCGGATCAATTTCCCTTGCCCGGTTACTGACTTCTGACAGGTTCCAGTTCACGGGTATAGAGGGAAAGAACCTTCTCGTGGATAGTGAAACAAAGAGGAAATTCAAGCGTGGAACAATCATGGAATGGTCTGCATTCTGCAACCTGTTCGGAAAGGATGTCCTAAGCATTGAGCCAAAGGGCAAGGAAGCGCATGACTACGTGAGCAAAGCAAAAGGCATATTTCTGGGTAATCTGCCCTTTATTCCTGTGGATAGCCCCCCAGCCGTTGCCAGAATGCTTGTTGTCCAGACACGGGACGAAAGGCCCAGGAGAGTTATCCCAGATCTGGACAGAAAAATACTGGACGCCGAAAGAGACGAAATTGCCACTCTATTGATGCAAGTTCTCTTCAAGCTGATGGATAACGATTTCCGGTTCCCTGGAGAAATGACAGATGATTCCACTGCATTGGTATTGGATCAGCTTGCCGATCCCGTTGAGAATTTCACTGAGGAGGAAACTGAACCTGTAGACGGTTCAATGACACTCGTTAAGGATGCCTACTCTAGATTCGTTGAATGGTCTGAATCGAAAGGCATACCTGCCATGTCAAGGCAGACTTTTGTTAAGAGGTTCGGGTACACTTTTCAGAAAAAACTGCTTGGTCCACGTGGAAACCGTGAGTATTTCTTTGTCGGGTGTCAGTTAAATGAAGCCGATATTGAAGTCGAGGCTCAGGGCCATTTGCAAGTTGAACACGGGGTAAATGTTCAGGAAAGCCAGAAAATAAACCTTTCTGGAGAGCGATATAGGCGTGTTCAACATGTGTCCCATGACCCTTCATGTAACGAGGGAAAGTTGTCTGATCATGGTCATGCATGTAACGTAAAGGTTAGTGGACAGAAGTTGAACACGGGGTTAATAGTTTCCACAACGGCAGAAAATACGGCTCCAGCGAGCATTGAAAGCGTGTTCAACTTGATCGATGAGTCGAAAGCTAATACAAAAAAAGGAGCGGACAATTCAAGTTTGACTCTCAATCAATATCCAAAGAATGGACGCAAGAATGACTCGATTCGCAAGATTACCACTGACAATGACACTAACCATACTAAAATGACTAACCAACCAGGGAACCCTGAAAAAAGCGAAGATGTTAGTATGGTTAGTCAGATTAGTCAAAAACCACCAGACATGGATCAGGTGGACACCAAACTGTGCAGGATCCTTCAGGATGATTCGGGAAAAAAGGTCAGCGTGCACCAGCTGAGCGAGAAATGGTCCATAGTTACCGAACCAAGGGAAATACCTGCACTGACCGAGATCTATTCCAGGATGATCCAGCTTGCCGGCAAGCATCCAAATGTCAGGATGGCCAATGACAGGTTCTACTGGGAGGAATCGCAATGACCCAGCTCACCTTCGACAGCTTCATCCGGGAAGAGGATAAGTCAGCGCCTCACTCAAATCCCGTTGTGAATAGTGCCGCCACGAACCAGTACGTCCTTGTCCTCATACTGAAGGATTTCAGCGTTGCCTGGACAGACCGGAACTGGTACCTGCATGAGCAGGACCTCGTATACATCGACCAGAAGCTAGCCTCACTGCTTGTTGAAAGGGGCATCGCAAGAAGGACGGAGGTATCATAGCATGGTGGATCAGCCGGACCAGAGGTTCTATGAGATAGGCTTCAGCGAGGGTATACGCACTGCAATCACGCTGATTAGGACCAGGGGATATGACAGGGCACTCAAGGCCCTTGAGAGAATGCTTGAGAATTCAAAGTCAAGGCCTCCCAACTCTTCACAGGACCGGGAAGGCCATGACACCGCCAATATGGAGGCATGAGAATATGGAAGCAGAACAAAAAAGGATATCGGAAACGGGAGTGGGGCTTGCCGTTCCGGTTACAAAGGCCGCCCCGTGCAGAGGAACCGCAACGGAAGAGAGGAAATTGCACCTGCTGGAATCTTCACTAAGAAACCTGGAGATGAAATGGGCAGGCAAGATCTATGAGGACAGGGATCCGCCATCCATCGACGGGCCTTACCCGTCAGATATCCTGGAAAGCGAAGTGAACCAACTGATGGCCAGCTTAGGGTTCAGGCTTGTGGATGAGGCATTCCTGGAGTTTGGCACCTTCAATAAGTCGGTGAAGGTGCAGGTATACGAACCGGATATTGCTGTCGCCTATACCTACATCCCGGCAACAGCCTGGAACGGATATCATTTCCAGCAGATCCGATCCATAAGGATGGTGAAGCTATGACTGAATCCATTATGAAGCGTGAAGATATGGATTTCCTTCTCAACTGCTTGGAAGGTATAACTATGCTGAGGAGGGACGAAGAGAGACTAACTGGACTACTCAACTCTGAGAACTTCCTTTCGGAGTCACTATTCAGCACAACATCATCCATAGTGCAGGCTATACTCGGCAATTACTCCATAGAGGGAATTGAATCCCTGATAACTGCTGTCAGGGACGGAAGGGTATCCGCTGAACCTTCAAGAGAGGTAAGCGTCAATGTACAATAATCAAGAAGGAAAAAAGAAAGTTGGCGGCAAAGCGCTACCTGACATGGAAAGGCGATCCGAACCCACCAGGAGATACGACACCGGCAAGGAGACCATAGACAACTTCGGCAGGGCCCAGATCGGCAAATCGGTCACAGTAACACTGAGATCCGGCAGGATCGAGTCCGGGATACTGAGGGGATTCGGGCAGTATGACATAGCCCTGGAGGTGCAGAATAAACGCATACTCATAATAATGAAGCATGCCGTCGACGTGGTGACAGTGACGTGACCTTCCAGCTGAAAACACTGGGGCCATACCGGATCGAGAAGGCAGAGGAATACGCTCCGGGAGGTTCAGAAAGCAGCTATGCGGAAATCATCAGGGTGAGGGGATCCAGCCCGGATCCTCCTTGCTTCATGGTCCCGTCTCACCTTTTCAAGCATTCCGAATCAGAATTGGGGCTGTACCTGAAGGAGCGAAAGAACCTCTGGCGTGCACTGGGAAAGTTGCTAAATGTGAAAATCGACATCTCGGACGGGGAAATCATGCTGCACTTTCCGGTATCGCTATTCCCAGAAGTGGCTGGAATTGTGCCGTTTGTCAGGAAAAGGGGGCTGACAGGTAAACCTGAACTTGCAAAGTCAATCGGAGGCGCTACCCAGTTTAAGAAAAGAGAACGGCATAAAACGAAGCAAATCAATCCAGATTCGGAAGGAAAGAACCCATCCCATATGTTTACACCTGACATTATGGCATTCTTCGGAGGCGCATGATGGAGCATACTGCCATGGTCACACTGGACAGCTTCATGCCAAAGCCCCTGACCAGGAGGACCGAGAGGTTCATGCAGCTCTGTGAGTTCTATGTCAGCATAACGGGCAAGGATCCGGAGTCAGGGTACCAGGTTTACGACTTCATACACGAGCACACACTGCCGTTTGACCTGAGGCATTTCAAGCTTCTCTCACAGGGCCAAATACTTTCAGTTTTCTGGAAGTGGCAGAGAATCACAGGCAATGTTACTAGGACCTTTTAGAGAGGCATTATTAAATTTGTAAGGAAAACAAACTATTCGCAACTTCATAAGCATTATATAAGACGTTTTAACATAGTAAATGATGTAAAGCATGTCAGAGATTAAGAAAAGAAACAGTACAGAAACGTCACGCTTTATAATTAGACATATTAGAAACTTTACTCGTTTGCTAACAATTTTTCATTTAAGAGAGGAATAGAAACATTTCCAATGAGCACGCCTTACCTATGCTTCTGAATGAACAATTTGAGAAATGACAGCCAAATACGGTGAGCTAACTAAAACAGAGAAAGTTAAATTGCGAAAAATTTCCTTTTTCTAATTCACTCAAAAACTTTTATAACCTGAAGCAGATCAATATCAGTTACCTAGAATAGAAATAAAATAGACAAAAATGAAGAGGAAGCTGATATCAATGTTTAAACAGCCCAGTTTTATTGGACCTAATTCCACACTAGCAAAAGAACTAAAAATGTCAACCGTCAATATGTTCAATAAAGTCCCCGAAGAAAGTCACGATAGGAACCGCGCAAAACTGTTTCAACGCTATAGTAGCAGAATAAAAGAAAGAGTCTTTGCACGCTCAGAGGAATTAATCGACGCGCTTACAGACTTAGTCAAAGATTTTCCAACGGAAACTGAAATAAAGAAGGCAGGTGACCTTCTCAAAGAAGTGCTTGAAGCGAAAGATGAAAAAGATCTATCAGAGATTATTGCTAGTATCGAGGAGAGTCTTAGTCAATCTGAAAAAAATACTGTTCTTAAAGAAGAGCTAACTTCGCTGAATAATATCATCAAGAAGCTCATGAAAGAAGCAATGGAGTTCAATTGGTCAGATGTGGAAGAATCGGAGGCGGAAAAGTTATACTCTTTGTCACAAATCTTATCAATGATTAATTCTATTATTGATTCTTTGTTGATGGAGTTGAGAATCAACCCCGATTCAGATATCAATAATGGTGTGTCTGCGCTGTTCTACCTTACGCTTAGAACGAATGCTTATCTCATGAATAAAATTCAAAAGGAGTCTCTAGATAACACAATATCTGCTGTACAGGCTTTTATATATAGCCATGCTACTTACTTGGTTGCAAATTGAGGTGAAACTCTTGTCTTTATTCTTTCCTGACACCTCAACCCTGATTTCATTGTTTGACGAAGACGAGCCTCTTCATAGCAGAGCAAGTGAAATCATTCGTAAATACAGAGTCGGTGAAGTGTTTGTACCCATGAGTGTACAGGCTGAGTGGCAAAGTAGGTCTGTCAGAGAACACAATCGACTAGTAATTAATACAGCAATATTTCTTGACAATAAACGTAAAGAGGGAAAAGAGTCTATAAATATCGGCGAATTCAATACAATAGTGGATAACGCTGCAAATAAAATCCGAAACGAACCTAGTATCGAACCGAGAAAACTAGATCGTGCCAGATTTACGTTACAGAAAGAAATTAGTAATTTCTATAAAAACTCGTATGGGGTAAGCGCACACTCAAAATCGATCGCAGATATCAAAGAGTACATGATGAAATTGAGCTACACCTTCTTTGAGAGAGGAACAGGAGTTATAACGTTCTTTGTTCAGCATGGTTACAGTCATCCGGATATCCCAGAAGAAATTGAGAAGAAAGTAAAAATGTTCATTTCACAACAGAGAATCGATATGGAGACTCAGGATGCGATGATACTGAGCGATTTAATTCGCTATGTTGCAGCTGACGGAGAAGTTTATGATTTTGTAGTCGGCGACAAAAAATTCTACAAAAAAGGAAAAAAATATGTTGATTCTTACGACAGCGTCAAAGGAAGAATAAACTTCGTTCTGCTTGGTGCTCCTCTATTATAATCTGTTTTTTATATCATTTTCTTAGGCTTTAGTATCATTTTAAAGCTCACAGTTGTGATGTTCTGGCTTGGATTATGTTGAACAATGGTCTCAGTGACGTTGATTCCGGCAGTGATATCGACACCTCCGGAACCATGGTGAAGATGAGCAGCTACAGGATCTCGATCCTTAGTGCTGAAATCATGGCGTTCACAAAGGCCATGAACAGGTGATTACCCTTATTTTCCTCCCTGGGTATCAGCATCCATGAAGAACAGGATCGGCGTGGACGAGAAACTAAAGCTGATTGGTCTGGGAGGGTGCTGGTTTTCTGAGGATTCAAACACTTCCTATGACACGTATGAATCTCTCCGGAGGCATGAGATAGGGCCTTACAGGTATCTATGCAGCAAGGATGTGAAGATCGAGGATCCAGGGAAATATGAATTTTTCAACGAGGAAACAGGGAAGGGGTATATCATGCCTGGAGGGTGCTGGTTCTCTCCCTCCGGCAACTGGTCATACGACAGCCTGGATGAGTGCAGCAAAGCACATGATGACTGCAGGTGCATATGCACCGATGACTACGACAAGGCATTCAGGATCCAGGGAGAGATGCCTAACCTGAAATCCAAGGCGGCGAAGGAAAGGAAGAGGGACAGCAAAGGCCATTTCATTTAGGCCAACCCACAAGCAAGTTGTGGCATTCCACAAATTCTTGGTATTTTCAACGGTTCCTGCCACAAACCCACAAATTCTTGTGCCTTTTCCTATTATTAATTATACATGAATTACTCCGGACGGAACCCAGGAGTTTCATGAATTCCGGGGAGAGTTACGAGGGCTGTTCAAAAGTCTTCATTACCCTTAATAATCGCTTCCCCAATGTACAGCCATGAAATACAACTGGCAGCTACTGGAGAACGGCGCAATGTTCCTGACGTTCAGTGAACTTGAAAAGCACCTGGCTGAAACTGGCCATCCAGATTACCCTGATGAGGTGCACCGTACAAGGTATTTAGGCAGGGGATCCTGGAAGGATGCACTATATGCGGAAATCGAGAACCGGATAGGAAAGGACACATGGTCCTGCGATGAAACCACGGATGAATACAAGGCAAGGCATGGCATGGATCCGGGCGCACAGCTGGGTGGTGAATTCTCCCTGGAAGATGCAGGGAAGTACTGCAAGGACAAGCCAAGACTGAGCGCTCCTGAACAGTATCGGTTCGAGGAGGCCATTGTCGAGAGGTGGATTAAGGCGGCACAGAAGGAAGACGGCAGGGGCAGGAACCTGAACTCCCTGAGGAACCTGAAACCCTTCAGTCATTGACAGGTACAGAAAAACTCCGGTGTTTTTAGAGAAAATCAGAAAGTGCACATTGTTGCCCGGAGTGCTCCGATCTCATGTGAGAGGGGTATAGGGGCATGCTGACTAAATTTTTAAATCGAGAAACTTCAACAATCTCCTTTTTGCAGTTTATCCCCGATACGAAAGCTTTAAGCTTGAATAAACAATGTTAAAATTAAGGCTAGGGTGAGTAATAGTTTGAGTAATAAAATACCTGATTTATTAGATGAGGAGGATGCGCTTGCAATACTTTCGATAGGGGATAAACAGATTTCTCATACAAAAATTCAGAAAATTGCGTATATTTTATCTAGTATTACTGGTATCAAAGGTGATTTCACTCCCCACCATTATGGTGACTTTTCTGAGAATATAATGGAAAAAATACAATCTCCTATAAACAGAGATATATTCTATGTTAGGGATGACAGGTATTCACTAACTCCCAAAGGAATAAAGATTTATCATGAACTGTTAGATAAGATAGATACTAAGGAAGAAGTAAAAGTAGAGAATCTTATTGCGTTGCTAAGAAAATTAAATGCCGAGAATCTAGAAGCATTGACATATCACTTGTTTCCAGAGACAGCCGTCAACTCTATGATCAAGCCAGAGATTGATATAGAGATCTCACACCTGAAGGCAAAAAGCGAAATAAAAGCAATAAGACGGGACGGGAGAATTATTCTTAGCTTAAAATAACAGGCATTGGTATGAATGAGTGGTGTTGACCGGAGAGAAATTGAAATTAGTGCATCAATTGATCCAACCAATCCCGGTCAGATAAAGTTAGATTTCTCATATAAAGGTCGGCAGCTTTCAAGGTACGTCGGACCGAACCAACTAACCGTGCTTAACTATAGAAAGTTTATTTTATTGATCAAGTGTTACTTTGAACGGAGTCAGTTGAAGGTAAAATGGGCAGCCATAAATAATGATGGTTTCTTGATTTATGAAGGTGAATTATAGTTGAGGAGTTATAGCATAAAGCTTTTAGATGTTAAAGAGGATGATAAATTTGGGTATACTATTAGAAATGCCGTTACATCAGTGTCTGGAGCATCAGTTGGTGGTTTAGTAAAAATTCCAAAATATTGTTCCAAGAAACTTTCCGTAACTTCCCCAATTAGAGAAATATTGATAACACTTACATTAAGTGAAATTATTGAAATCGATGGAAAAAATGAGAAAAGAAATGCTTTCATCTCTGATAGAATCTCTGCAAAACTTTCCTCTGGACTTATTAATGTAGTGTTCGTAAGAATATCCAGAGCAGATGGAGCAGGATTCACATCTCTGAAGTCAAACATAGATAAAATAGCCGAGTTTGTTGTAGATATGATCTATAAGCATCCTAAGGTCGAGATTGTGTCTTTACCTTACATGGAGTTTTTAAAAAATGATTCTCCTGATGATCTAATCGAATTTGATAGTCTCATAAGGGAGAGAATATCCCAAATAACTAACATAGAGTCCGGAACAGGAAAGATAGGATATTTTTTGCCATCTTACTACACCAGAGAAAAAATCCCGGAGCTAGTTGAAAATTACGCATCTAAATTTGGAAGTAATGGGCTATTTATTTGCGATCTTGATGGTGCAACCTTCAGCAGCGTTGGGTACTCAGTAATATCCCAGGTAGCAAGAAAAATAGAAAATGAACATGGTGAGGAAAATTACTCGCTGTATGCCTTCAGCCTGAAGGAGAAAAAGAGTTCAGGAAATGAAGCTCCGGCGGAAGACATTCTCGCGCTTCTAAGCCAGGCTTCAATTGTGGGGCCATCTCACAAGAGAAGAATTCTGCCAAAGGATATTGTCAAAAAGTTAAAAGAGAATAATGAATTTAACCCTAAAATTCTTGAAAAAGACGACTATCTTTATTATCAATATTTAAACTACTACGGTTCAAAAAAGTTAGATGAATGGTTCTCAACTCATTTTAATAAGGAATCCCTCACAAATGAGAAGAAAAGGCATTTTGCTGAGTTATACAACAGTCAAATTACTATGGACACTCTGAGAGAACTTGCCTCGGATCCAGATGACAGTATCAAAAAATTGAAACGTGAAGAATTTTCTGATATATTGAAGTACATAGGGAATAAGCGTAAGAAAATAGAGAGATAAGCAGAGGAAATTTTTTACTTTGTTTTAATCCTGTTGAAAAGGATATGTTAGCATAAGGAGAGATATGATATCATATTCTGTATCATACTGCAATAATGCAATAAAATACTGCATCCAGAAGAGATTTATGACATGGTGGTGGAGGTTTTCCTATTATCATTATTATATAAATATGTACAGGCACTCTAACAGGATGGATATTGTAAAATACATCAGTCTGGCAGGAATGCTTGGTTGATTTTTGCTAATACTCCTTGGCACAGGGATAATCTGATTCGGCATTTGACGGTTATAATACTATATTCCTCTCAAAGGCTTCCCTCGAGTTCTGACTGCACGACGCATTGATTTTATCTTTGTAATGTGAAATCCCACGGTCTTCTGTGCGCCATAATAGAGCTACTACAGGTCTGGAAACGGATAGAAACCAATCATTTCTTTGAAATAGATAATTCTGTTGCGAAAGCTGAATATCTAAACCAGCATTTTTAAAGTGTATGTGGTTTCCGTCATAGCGTCCCAAAAGTTGTGTAATCATGAAGGATACCTCTCCTGGAACATTTCCCTGATCTCATCCGTGCATTTATAGAATCCCTTCAAGGATCTCTGTGACCATTTCTCATTTATCTCAGCAAC
>JAJZJR010000013.1 GCA_021810045.1 Thermoplasmata archaeon | reverse complement strand
CTTCAGAGATGGAATCAGAAAATATCTCCAGGACAACAAATACGGAAATGCAAAAGGATCAGATCTGTGGAGTTCCATTGAACATGTATCAGGAATGCCTGTGTCAAAGGTCATGGAAGCATGGATCCAGAAGAAAGGCTATCCGGTTCTTAAAGTGAAAAGGAATGGAGACAGACTTCACATTTCTCAGGAAAGATTCATGCTTAACGGAATAGTCGATGGATCTCAGTGGCCAGTCCCAATAACTATCCTAAGAGAACATGGAATAGAGTCTGCTCTTATGGATAGCAAGGAAATGGATCTCGATGCAAAGGGTTTCATAAAATTAAATGCAGATCAGACTGGATTCTACAGAGTTCTTTATGAAACTGATCTAATGTCAAACCTGAACTCACGAATTGAAAAACTCTCATACCTTGACGCCTGGGGAATAGTGAATGACTACTTTGCATTCCTTAAGGCCGGAAAAATAAGCTTAAGCCAGTATCTTGACGGCATAAAGCCATTTACTGATCTGAAAGAATATGTTGTTGCACAGGAACTTGCAGGTCAGTTCTTTACACTTTCCCTGCTCCTGCCAGAGCATGCAGGACTTATTCCAGTTGTAAAGGCGTTTTACCAAAAACATCTTTCGCGTCTTGGTGAGAAAAAGGAAGGTGAAGATGAGAATGATTCCGTTCTCAGGGGTACAATTGCATTGAATCTCGCAATGGTAGACAGCAAGTATACGAAAGAATTATCACCCAAGATAGAGTCATTTTTCTCCATTGATCCAGACGTTAGACAGGCTGTGGCTGTGGCATATGCCGATGAAACGAATGACTTCGAAAAGCTTGAAAAAATCCTGGATGCGTCCAAGACCGATGAGGACAGGATAAAACTGATCAGCGGAATGTCATGGCTCAAGGGAGAAGAGAACTTCAGGAAACTGGTAAATCTGATTGAGAATGGCAAGATCAAGAAACAGGATTCGGTAAGGGTATACCTGGGTACCAGCATGAACCCTGATCAAAGGACGTTGATGTACACCCACATGACAGATGCAGTCAGAACTGTAGAGAAATATTTCCGGGGAACCGGATACACAGGAATGATGCTTGAGGCAATAATACCGTTCCTTGGGCTTGGGCGAGAGGATGAGATTAAAAAGTACCTTGAGACAATAAGAGAGGACGCCTTTTCCAAGGGAATAGACAAGGGAGAGGAAATCCTGGAAATATACTCAAGACTTGTTTCCTCCAGCCATTAATTCCAATATATTCTTATTCAATTTTCCCCTATCATTTGCGGGGATGCTTTATCACACAAATACATAATTATGGAATTTTTCTCAATATAGACAGTGAAAAGCTCAGTTACAATGGAAAAGAAACCATATCATTTACCGGGTCGGACAAAGAGATCAGGCTGGACAGCGTTGATCTTTCGATACAGTCTGTAAGAATATCAGGAAAGGAAACGAAATTCTCCATCATTCCTGAGGAACAGGCCCTTTCCGTTGAGAACAGTGCAGGACAGGATGGAACGCTTGAGATAGAATTCAGCGGATCCATTCCACGTCTACTTACAGGTCTTTATCTTGCCAAAACAATGGATCAGAATATATTTACAACACAGTTTGAAAGCACCGGGGCCAGACGTATGTTCCCGTGTATTGACCACCCTGATTATAAAGCGACATTTGACATTTCAGTTGAAGTAGACAGCAACCTTGATGTTATTTCAAATATGCCCAAGTCCAATGAGGAAATCAATGGTTCTAGAAAAACAGTCAAGTTCCAGAAGACTCCAAGAATGTCTACATATCTCCTTTATCTTGGAGTAGGTAAATTCGATTCGAGGTCAATCAAGAGGAAGAACACCGATGTCATTATGGCTGCACCAAAAGGTGGCCTGACAGTTTCTGACTTCCCTCTGGAGATAGCTTCAAAGGTTCTGGATTATTTCGAAGATTACTTCGGCATTGATTTTGCCCTTCCCAAAGTACATCTCATATCTGTTCCGGAGTTTGCTGCAGGTGCAATGGAGAACTGGGGTGCAATAACATTCAGGGAGGTTTATCTCAGCATCGATGAGTCAACCAGTTCATTCAGTTATAAAGCAACTGGTGAGGTAATTGCACATGAACTGGCTCACCAGTGGTTCGGAAACCTTGTCACAATGAAATGGTGGAACGATCTCTGGCTGAATGAGAGCTTTGCCACCTTTATGTCTTACAAAGCTCTTTCCGAGATACAGCCGGAATGGGACACATTTGGAGATATGGTTCTCCTGAGAACAGAAGGTGCCCTGAAAAACGATTCCCTGAAGGATACCCATCCTATAGATGCCGATGTAAAAAGTCCGGATGACATAGCTCAGATATTTGATGAGATAAGTTACGGCAAAGGAGCCAGCATTCTCAGAATGATCGAAGGTTACGTAGGTGCAGAAAACTTCAGAGATGGAATCAGAAAATATCTCCAGGACAACAAATACGGAAATGCAAAAGGATCAGATCTGTGGAGTTCCATTGAACATGTATCAGGAATGCCTGTGTCAAAGGTCATGGAAGCATGGATCAAAATAAAGGGATACCCAGTGGTGGAAGTAAGCCACGGAAAGGACAGTATAGATCTGAAACAGGAACAGTTCCTTGTATCTGGAGGAAAAACAAGCCAGATATGGCCCATTCCATTGACTTATTATCAGGGTGATTCGGTGGAATCCATGCTCCTTGATGCCAGTCAGGGTAAGTTTCCCGGAAAAGGCCCTGTGAAGCTCAATGCAAATTACTCAGGTTTTTACAGAACCCTATATACCAGTGAACAGTTCGAGGAAATTGTCTCCGGGATGAAACATCTCACGAATCTTGATTTATGGGGCCTTGCAAATGACACATATTACGCAATGTTATCGGGGCGCCTCAATGCAACAGAATATGTAGGCAGAATCAGGCAAATCTGGGCCAGCACTGAACCCATAGTAATACATGAGATTGCAGGCGAGCTCCACAGCCTTCTTCTGATGAGTCCTGAAAGTAAATCAATCCAGGCACTCGCCAGGGAATTCTCACAGCTTCACCTGAACAGGCTGGGTGAGAAAACCAAGGGAGAATCCATTAATACCTCAGTAGCCAGAGGTGCACTGAAGGCTTTACTTATTCTTGTGGATGACCAATATGCCAGTTCTCAAAGCAAGAAATTCCAGGATTATTTTGAGGTTGACCCTGATGAACGGTCATCTGTTGCGTTATCGTTTGCCCTCAAAGGAGGCTCGTTCTCTGAAATGTATTCTATGTTTGAAAGGTCAAAAACAGATGAGGACAGAACACGAATCCTTAGTGCAATGGGGTGGCTTAAGAAAGTTGAAGACCTTGAGATGGCACTTGATCTGATAAGAACCGGAAAAGTGAAAAAACAGGATACTGCAAGATTTTATACAGCAGCTTCACAGAGTCCAGCCTCAAGAAAATTCATGTTTGACAATATGGAATATGCCATTAGGCAACTCAGAGAGGTTTATGTGGCTTCAAGAGTACCATCCAGGACCCTGGAGGCAATAGGACCTTTACTGGGAATTGGCAGGGAGAATGCCATGAAAGAAAAACTTGGGCAATTCAAGACTCAGGACATGTCTGTCAGTGTTAGAAAGGTGCAGGAACTTCTTACAGTTTATTCCAGAGCAAGTAAGAATTTCTCCAGCTTATAATCATCCCAATTTCATCATTTTTCTATATTTGTTCTTATTGTGATTCTTGTAAAAATTATTAAATTTTAATTATATGTACATTTTCTATTTCTCTTTAAATAAATATTTTTTATGAATGTTTATATATCTCATATTTAAACTTTGCTGATAAAACTTATAAGTGCCCATGTTTAAGGAAAGGCATGGAACAGAATATTCAAGGTAGACGAAAAAGACCTAAGCTGCGAAAGGAACTCACCTTCGCACAGCTGATCCTTATTGGAGTAGTTGGATCGCTTGGAAATGGGGCTCTTTTCGGAACTATAGAAATGGTAGCCGGAGCTGGACCAGGTGCAATTATTGGATTCATTTTCGGTGCTATTATTTACTCCTTCCTTGGACTCACATACATGGAGCTTTCAAGGGTATATCCTGAGGCCGGAGGGCCTACCAGGTATACAATTTACACCCATGGCAGATGGACAAACATGATCAACGCCATGGCCGATATTGTCTGGTACCTGTTTATTCCTCCAGTTGAAGTGGTTGCCATATTATTGGGATTCAACTATTTTGATCCTATATTCATGACATCTGCTGGCGCCCCAACATACTATGGTGTACTCGCTGGAGTTGCCTTACTGCTGGCTTTCGTACCATTCAACTATTTCGGTATAAAGCAGTTCGGAAAATCGACTCTGATCACGGGGCTGGTAAAACTGTTTTTCTATCTTTCCCTGGTTATCGGACTTATTGCAGTGGTATTCAACTATAAGGATCTGTACGCGTATAATGGAGTCCTGCCATATGGCGGAACTGCAATCTTTGCCATTATGCCATTCGCTATGTATGACTTTGGTGCAACAAGGGTAATACCGGATCTGGCAGAAGAAGCTAAATTAAAGGATAAGGTTCCAAAGGCAATTTTCCTGACAATCATAATTGAGTCACTTATTTACATTGGTGTTGCAGTTGCCATTCTTATGGGAACAAACTGGTCCGCACTGGGAACTCCGGTTGGGCACTTCAGTGCACTTACGGCAAAAGGCTCAACTCTTAACGGCCAGAACCCATTCTTTGTTTTCAGCAAAGACAGTGGGTCATTCTATGTATTCATAGCAGCAGTTGTTACAGGACTTCTTGCACCATTTGTGACAGGGTATATCTATCTTGGCAGTGGTACGAGGGTTCTATTCTCAATGGGAAGATCTGGATACATCCACAAGAGCCTTAAGAACATCAACCCGAAACATGCAATTCCTGTGGTGTCCCTGGTTATTTTCGCAATAGTTGGGGCAATCGTGGTATTTGTTGCTGCTCCTGTTCCAAGCATTTATACTTTCATCGATGATGCTACCGCAGCCGGATACATAGGGCTCGTATCCACGCCAGTTGCATTGATGGTAACTAGAAGACAGGGAATCACCCAGGACAAGGATAAAGTCAGGGGTATGTGGTTTTTCGCACCAGCGGCAATGGGACTTGGTTCCCTGATTGTATTCTGGACAGGCTTCACATCACTCTCTTATGCTGTGATTCTTATAGCGGCCGGTTCGATCATATTCGGTGCTATTTCTCGCGTAAAGATTGGTGCAAAGAATGCAATATGGTATGTGTTATACATTGCGTTTGCATTGTTCATGACTGCAACCAGCAACGATGGTCTGAAGGCATCACAGTTTCCACAGATATTCAGCTATCTGGAAGGCACAATCATAGTGCTTATAGTTACAATAGCTGTCTTCTATCCATGGGGAATACTTTCAGGATTCAAGGAGCAGTTTTCTCACAAGGAATGGACAGATCCATACAAGAATATGGCAACAGAAGGAACTCCCGCTGAAATGCCTTTAGATTCTGTTGCAGAGAAACAGTAAAAACCTTTTCCCCATTTTTTGGGGTATTTAATTTTTTATCTAGATTGACGAACTTTAACATTTTGCCCAGCTGAAAATTCTCTTCTAATGATTGTTTTTCCGGTATATGGGCGCCATCATCCTCATAGAATTATTAACTACCATAATTTTATACGAAGTACCTCCAGCATGGAATGCTGATCATCATGTCTGTACTACCAACATGAAAATTTCCATATGCAGGTCCTGAACCCAATGCTGTCAAGATCCCTCCACATCCTTTCTCCAAGGTGATCGTAGACCATGCACTCCTTTCCTGCACTCGGGACACGGGAGCTTTGCTCCTTCGGATCCAAGGAAACCTGGTTAACCTTCCATGGATATTTCAGCTCAAGGAGCTGGGAATAAATCTGTTTGGCATCCTGCATTGAAAATATAACGTAAATGTGGATAAAAATACCCACACATTTCTAGGATGAACCAGAATTTATTAAGACGCAAAAAAGACCCAGAATCTCGCCTGGATTCACAGTGTCTACGACATTTTCCCTTCAAAGGATGTTAAATTCCAGTCGAATCAGAAAGCTCTTGATATCCCAATTTTTTTAGATAGGACATATGGCATGGATGAAGCAGAAATTTCTTCCCACCATTTTACATTCTTTGTTTCTCTGGAAATATCCGCAACGTTTCTAAGGACATTTGGAATCGAATCACTTATCCTTATTCCTGAAACAAGACCTTGTATTTCGCCATTTTTCACATAAAAAACACCATCTCTGGGGACAGTTGAGAAAACAGCATTCCTGTAATCCTGGTATCTGGTATACCAGCAGTTATTGATCAATAAACCCTCATCCATTTCTAACATGATTTCTTCGATGGATTTCTTCCCGGGTAGTATCTTAAGTTGCCAGGCATGAGGAGTGATTATTCCTGCGTTTCCGGTCGTTGCAGTTTGTGCGTGCCGGGAAGTTGAATATGAATGCATGAATCCTTTCAACACCCCATTTTCAATCAGGGTATTTTTTCTGGTAGCTGTTGCCTCATCATCGCACGCCCTGAATCCAACGCCGCTTGAATCCAAAGGATCATCAACAAGGGTGAATTCCTTACTGGATACATCTTTGTTCAGAGAGTCTGCAAAGCAGCTTAAACTGCTTTCAACGGAATAGTATGAAAGAAAATCAGAACTGTTGGAAATCAGGTTTCCAATAACATATGGGGACATAATCACGTCAAATTTTCCGGGCTCTATGCTTATGGGGGTATTATTGTGGTTCAATGGCTCAGAGGATTCTCTTCCTATTTCTGCAATCATAGAGGAATCAACTTTTGTTGAAAGGCCAAAGTGCCTGGCTTCCTGGCCTGAACTGTTTCCCTTGAATGACCTTATTACCGCCTCAAGTCCACCTGTGGTATATGAGCACTGGTTATACTCGGTTTTTACGGTTATGTTGTGTTTCCTGTTGTAAACAATGCCTGCGGTTCTTTCTGCTCCTGATTCCAGTGCAGAGTTGATAAGTGTGGTGGCAAAATCCTGAAGATCGTAGTCCTGTCCCTTCAACTTCCTGTTGCCATACCTTTTCTGTTTATCAGGATTTATACCTTGGAAAGCAGGGTTGTTCGGAATCTTTCCTGAAAGATCCCAGAGAAGTTGTATACTGGAATCCAGACTTGCCGGGTCCCGTACGGTGGTGGAAACGACCCTCTGTTTCCTGGATGCAAAGATAACCAGTGTTGTCTGGTTCCAATTGTTATAA
This sequence comes from Thermoplasmata archaeon, assembly GCA_021810045.1. Taxonomy (GTDB): domain Archaea; phylum Thermoplasmatota; class Thermoplasmata; order Thermoplasmatales; family Thermoplasmataceae; genus JAJZOM01. The sequence goes on along the minus strand of JAJZJR010000013.1, from coordinate 45,212 downwards.
AGATCTTCGCTGTTTCCTGAAAACCTTACCTGTTCGGTCTGTGAAGAAAAAAGCTCTAAGGCATAATCGTCGAAGCCTTTTTCTTTGAGTTTTTTCAGGATATGATCAAGATCAAAATCGCTCATTGGAGATAGACCTCCCTGAGCCTCATATGCGGGCCGCCCATCCAGACATCCACGCCCTGCATTGGATCACCCTTTCCACACGTTCCGGCATTGAACTCCAGATCATTTGCAACAGCGTCCACGGAACTGTAGAACTTGATGGTGTTTGTTTCAATGACAGGCCTCCTTACTCTCCCGGAAATATCACCATTTGTAATGAAATATGCTTCTTTACCAACATATTTCTCGTTGAATCTGATGTCATCAATATTCCATTCAGTAAATGAATTGATGTACACTCCTCTCCTGATTCCGGCAAACAACTCGTCAAACTTGTATTCTCCAGGTTCAATGTAAGTTGTACTCATCCTTGCAAGAGGTTCCATGTCCCAGGACGCGGATCTTCCTCCTGCGTTGGATTCCGTTCCCAGGTGTGCAGCACTTTCCCGGTTCAGAATGAACTCGTTCGTTTCTCCATTTTTGTACAGATATCTCTTCCGAGAAGGTATACCCTCATCGTCATATGTGTAATACCCGAAACTTCCTTCCATCGAAGGGTCATCTACCACATTGACTGCAGGGGAACCAATCTTCATGGGCAACTTCCTGCCTGTGAGAAACGATTCTCCTGCAAGTGCTCCCTCCCTCCCGTTTATTCTGTCATATTCGGTAGGATGTCCACAGGATTCATGAGCAACAATGCCAGAGATTTCCGGTCCAACAATAATATCAAATTTGCCTGGATTTATTCTTGGTGCAGCTGCTGACTCATGAAGATCATTTATGTCCTGTTCTATGCGTTCAGGCAGGCTGAGCCCATCTATATATTCAAAACCTGATGAGGAGCCGTATTGCTCCACGGACTGTTCAAATTCGCCGTCTTCAATAACACCAACAAGGTAGAAGTAATTGATCCTGGAGATATCTCCCTGTATCTCGGATCCAATGGAGTTTACGTACATTTGCTTTATGCGCTTGTCAGTCAGTGAATTTACCCGTACTGAGGCACCTGATGATTCCATGACAGAATCATTTTCCTTGATTATGGATACCTTGTCCTCAATTGAGAAATCTTCTACCTTCTTTCTTACATTGACTTTCCAGCTGTCTTTGATGGCCTTTCCCTGATATATCTGGTTCTTCCCTTCAAAATTTGATTTTTCTATGGCCCTGTCAACGACCCCCTTCACTTTGTTCCAGTCACTTGAATTACTGAAACCCATGCTGATTGATCTGTTCAAAACCCTTATTGCGTAGCCCTGTTCCGAGGAGAAACTAAGACCTTGAAATTCACCATTCCTGAAACCGAGCTGATTTACGGAGAGGCCCATATACCTGACTTCAGCATATGCTGATTTGGATGAAGCATAATCCAGGATTTTATGGATGAGGTCCCCATCCATGGATTATTTGTCCCTCCTTTTGGACAAACGGTTTTCATAAGTTTCCATAATGCGATCTACACACTTTCCAAAGTTCCAGTCATGATCATTTATGACCATGTTTAGACTTCCTCCGGCAAGTCTTGTTCTCACTGAATATTTTGTTCTTCCCTCACTGTGGTATTTGGCTACGTGAAAATCAAAGTGGCCCCCCTTTATTCCTGCTAGCATGGGAAGTCTGGAAACGAGTTTGCTGGCATTGTGGTAAATTATGTCATAAAGGTCATCATCCCATGGCTCAAGGCCTGAAACCTGGATCAGCACTCCATCCCTGCTTCCTCCAGTGTCAATGACTCCAATTATGTCTGAAGAATCAATCACGCCAACAACTTTGTTGGAACTGTCAACAACCGGAATGGCCCTAATCTTGTTTTCCACAAGAATGGAGGCGCATTTGTCCACCGGCATGTCCGGCTCAGCACTGATATTTTTGAGCCCCAGTGAGCCGATGTTGACTTTTGCCTTTTCTGCCTCTCCTATTACCTCTCCGGTCGTAACTCTTTCTGTGGAATTGAGAAGCATTTCATGAGAAATCTGGTCAACCCTCAATATTCCTGTGAATTTCCCTGCCGGGGAAACAACAGGCATTTCTGATTCATCCAGTGACCGGAATTTCTCAAGAGCTCTGTGCAGGGGCTCATCATCCTGGATTACAACTGGATCTGATGACATTACCTCAAAGCATTTCATATCGAATGAAGGTACAACCTTTGAGAGATTTTTGAGGATATCTGTTCTTGACAGTATGCCAGCCAGATGTCCCGCTTCAACAACAGGTAGAGCAGCCAGGCCGCTGTCAATAAGAAGCTTCACAGCAGATTTGACATCCGTGTTCGGTGTGAGCTTTGCAGTCTTGATCATGAAAGTTTCAACCTTCGAATTGCTTCTTATGCTTCTTCTCCTTAAAATTTCCCTGTAGCTAAGCATTCCTGAGTATCGCTTTCCATTCAGTATCGGGACCTGGTGTATTCCCGTACTCCTCATTTTGGAAAGGGCATCTGCAACAGTTGATGTTGCAGGTATAGTAACAAGGTTCCTGGCGGTCATTATTTCTGAGACTTTCACTCAGGTTCACCCCAGTAGGACAGCTTCAGACCTGAAACGTATTCCTGTACTTCTTTTGATACATCCTGCCCTTCTACAGCCCTGTTGATAAAATCCGCAACTTTCTTCATATCGGTAACTCCCATTCTTGTTATTTCGGCGGTTCCTACTCTTCCTTCCCTGTCTATAATAATCCTGTTCTTCTCGAGCAATTCGCTAAACCTCCTGAAGTCCAGTTTCCTTCTCTCAAGGGAGTATGAGGCAAGTGCAACCTGGTGTGTCTCCGAATACCATGGGGCATACAGCGCCTTTACTTCGCCCTCTGATATCAGTTTGCCAAGTGATTTGGAGTTCTTTACGACCCAGTGGGCATACTCCCTTCCATGGTTATTCATCTCCTCCATTGCAACTCCAAGGGCTGCAACCCTTGAGGGGTGGAAATTATCCATGGTTCTCCATGTGAGATTCTTTCTGAACCTGTTCATTAGATCTTCGTCATTTGTAAGGATTATGCCGCCCTGAGGACCAAAAAATGTTTTATGTGTGGATCCGAAAAGAACATCACAGTAATCAAGTGCATCCTGCTGGAAAGCCCCTCCTGCAATAAGTCCCATTACATGAGAACCATCATATGCAAGAATACAGTCATATTTGTCACAGAGTTCCCTGATAGGCTTCAGATCATAATGCCTCATAAAGAATGACTGCCCCAGTATTAAAAGAGAAGGACTTGAAGACTTCATTGCTTTCTCTGTCTTTTCAAGGTCTATTTCCTGGGTTTCGTGATTGTACGGGATATCATAATTCTGCAGGCCAAACATCTGAGGAAGATATCCATTCTGGTATCCGGTGTAACCACCGTATTTTTCAGGTATTGACATCAAGTTTCCCTTTTTCTGCATAAGGGAAAGAAGAACTACCTGGGAAGCTATGTGGCCTCCAGTTGGTCTAACCTCTGCATACTTGGCCCTGTACACTCTGGCGGTCAGTTCCATGGTCTTTTCCAGGATTTCCTGAGTGTATCTGGTTCCACCATATGCATCGTGGTCATTCATTACAAGAGAATACCTTGAACCAAGGTCGGAAGCCATGGCTGTTCTCACATCCGGGCTGAGAACATTCTCGGAAGCCTGCAAATTCAGAGTTTCTGACCTATACCTATTATGCTGTTCCACCAGTTTTAAAATTTCACTCATTGGGCATCTCTCCCTTCAAAAAAATCCAAAAAAAGAATCTCCACGGCAAATCAATTGTTAACCGATTATATAACCTTTGCAACTACATACAGTTGCAAGGAAAATTACTTGTCAGTCATCAGGGCATCAACTTTTTGCAGCATGCCATGGTAAAATTTCGAAGACATTAAAACCTACAACTCAATGTTATGGCAACATGAATGTCAAGATGCGTATCCTTGTGGCCTCTTACAGACGCAAGGATGTGGCCGTGGAGCTATTCGGCCGAACCCAGGATGGAAAATCAGTAACTGCACTTTACTTCGGATTCCAGCCTTATTTCGATCTGGTTGAACCAAGCGAGGCGTGCCTGAGTATGTATAAGGCTGACGAGGAATTTGTCAGGTTTGAGGATAAGAAGCTCTGGGTCCAGGGGACAGAGAAGGATGTGAAACGTATCTACGTCAAATCACCCTGGATGGTGCCGCAGCTTAGGGAAAAATGCGGAAGAAAATTCGGAGTGATGGCTGCTGACATTCCGTTTCATCACAGATTCATTTATGACAAGGATCTTGGTTCCTGTGTGGAAATTGAAGGGGAAGAGCTGGAGGAAGAAAAGAAGCGATTCACCACTGACATCGTAATTAAGATAAATGAAATCAGAAATGTACCGGATTTCAACCCCCCGCTTAAGATTCTGAGCTTCGATATTGAAAATGCCATACAGACCCAGAACAATGAACAGTACGGGCAGATTCTGGTTATCGGGTATTCAATATTCGATGGAACAAACTGGGAAAAAGGTGCAATAAGAGGCAGTGAAGAAGACATCCTCTGGGGTTTCAACAAGCTCGTTACAGCAAAGGATCCGGATGTGATTACGGGATACAACATTGATGGTTATGATCTTCCGGTGGTAAAATACCGGATGGGCCTTTACAGGATTCCATTCAGAATAGGAAGGGATTTTGAGGAACCCCACAGGGTACAGGGTCAGTATTGGAGAATGCATGGACGCATTATTGCTGACACATGGTGGGGCGTAAAGAAAATACTGCACCCCAAGCATGAAACGCTTAATTATGTGGCTAAGGAACTGCTCGGAGAAGGAAAGGATAACATAAACAGGCTAAAGATCGAGGAGGAATTCCAGAACCGTCCTGAGGAAGTTATACAGTACTGTATCAAGGATGCTGATCTTACACTTCAGATATTCAACAAGATCAGGCTCCTGGACAGAAACATGTTCATGAGCACAGTTACAAAGTTGCCCCTTGATGATGTTACCAACGGTGGAACCAGCAATTATGTGGACTCTCTGCTTATAAGAAAGGCAGATCGTGAGAATATAGGGGTTCCCATGACAGCAAGAAGCCTTAAAGCAGCACAAATTGAAGGCGGATATGTACACAGCATTGGTGCCGGTATATATGACAATGTTGTGGTACTGGACTTCAAGAGCATGTATCCTTCCATGATTATGAAGTACAACATATGTTTCACAACCTTTGATCCCAGGGGCCAGATAGAGGCTCCAAATGGTGTCAGGTTCCTTGATAAGGAACACAGGGAAGGGCTGGTTCCAAGGTTACTGAGGGAACTTATGGACGAGAGGGATAATGTCAAGAAAATGATGAAGGCTGCCTCTTCCCCGGAGGAGAAGGACTACTATGATGGAGTCCAGGGTGCCATAAAGATACTCATGAACACATTCTATGGCGTTCTCGCATCATCATTCTGGAGGTTCACAAACCTTGAGATCGGGAGTGCTGTTACTGCATATGCCAGGACAACGATCAAATCTCTCATAGATAAACTGAAGGATGAGAACTACAAGGTGATTTACGGTGATACCGACAGCATTTTCATAGAATCAGGGGCTGCCAGCCACAAGGAAGCTGCCCAGGTCGGTCAGGAACTCAGTGACAGGCTGTCATCCGAGGCAGGAGTGATACTCGAATTTGAAAAGGTAATGGATCCACTGTTCTCGCATGGTGCCAAGAAGCGTTATGCAGGACGTATAGTTTACCCGGAAGCCCAGAATGGCGAGGTTCTCGTGAGAGGTTATGAAGTTCGCAGGACCGATTCTTTCGATTTGCAGAGTCAGTCTCTCTCCAAGGTGTTTGACTACGTTCTAAACAGAGATATTGAAGGGGCAGTGAATTACAGAAACCAGACCCTGGAGCTGGTCAGAAGAGGAGATTCATCCATCAATATCGAGAGCCTGGTTATCTCAAGAACGGTGAAGCAGTTTGACCAGTACAAGGATGAAAAGTCTCTGGCAAACGTACGGATTGCCAGGAAGCTGATTGAGCAGGGTGAGACATTCATACCCGGAATGAAAGTCTCTTGGATTGTAACAAACAGCAAGAAATCCCCACAGGAGGTTGAACCCTACATAGACGGATCAGAGTTCCAGTTCAAGCCAGACTGGGAATACTATGCAAGAAGAGTGGAGGAGACCCTTGACCGTGTTCTTGAGGGTATTGCCGAGGACTACGGATTCAATAAGAACAATCAGGCAAGCCTGTTCCAGTTCACTGAAGGAGAACCTGCATCAGGTTCCCCTGTAAGGAAAAAGGACTCTCCGGCCGAGGGAGATGGTGCGATGCAGTCACGGTTGTTCTGATTTCACCTGTATTCTTCAATATTTACCCTGTTTTCAGGGTGGCCGTCAAGGTATCTCCTTACGTTTGTGCATGCCTTTAGTATGGCATTCTCAGCAGATTCTTTGGAAATACCTCCGACATGCGGAGTCAGAAATGCATTTTCCGGGAGCGGAAATTTCACTTCCGGTTCATTCCACCACACATCACTGAGGTAAACCTTCTCAGGATTTCTCTTCAGGAAAGCCTTGAGATCGTTTTCGGCCACAATATCTGACCTTGCCATGTTGACAATAATATCTCCGTTGAATCTGCCAAGAAGTTCGCTGTTCACAATACCTAATGTAGCCTTGGTCTTGGGCAGGGCGAGCAGCAGTATGTCACAGTTCGAAACAAGCTCTTCTGCCGTTGATAAAAATCTATCCACATTGGGGTCCTCTCTGGGACTCCTTGTGAAAGCGTTTACGTTCATTCCAAAGGCTTTCGCCAACCTGGCACAACTTCTACCTATGCCTCCATGCCCCAGTATCCCCAAGGTTCTTCCAGAGAGTGTCCCAACACTCTCCTTTCTGTAATTTCCTTTCCTGGTTTCGGAGAAGAAGTGGCATATCTTCTTTTCATGGGACAGAATCATTGCAAATGCGTGCTCGGCAACGGGATCTGAAAATGTGCCGGCGTTGCTGAATAATTCAACACCATCCGGGAGTCTGCTGAACTCAAGGTGATCAACACCTGCGCTAGTGGTCTGTATCACTTTGAGTTTGTCTGTGGGAATAAATTTTGCCAGGACAATCTGTATATCTGCGTCATCGGGTTTCTGAAGCGTTACTTCAATTCCGGTTATTGCACTGCATTTTTCAACCACATCTGGGCTAACATTGTGCAGGATTGTGGCTTTCATGTGGTTAAATATAAGGTTGTGGACTTAAACCTTTCATGCGGACGAGTTCCCGCAGTCATATGCTGTCAAGAAAATCTGAGATTCTACCTTTTTGAAGGTGTTCATGGTTTGGTATGTCAAGGTTCATTTTCCCGATTGCAGACAATGGCAACCTAATCGCTTCTGATAGTGCATTCTTCCTTTCAAGGAGCCAAAGGGAGTCCTGATTAAGGATAAACCTGCCTGTCTGTATTTTCCTGTTTTCAGTTCCAAGTTCAATAATGAACATTACACTGTCCTGGAAAGTTATGTCAAGGAGTGGCATTGCACTATGGTTGTATTCTGCCTTTTCATTACTTCTTGTGAGAAATTCCATTCTGGGGTCGGACTGTACAAGAAAACCTCCCGCATCAGATATGGTTTCTGAAACCTGAATGTCCCGCAGTTCACTTGAGAGAATATCTATTAAAGGGTTAAGCTTCAATTTCCCCACCATATCTTAGATTAGTTCCCCATGGCATAACAAGGTCTGTTGTAATCCAGAGGACATCATATCCATCAGGTTTTACATCAGGGAATACAGCTCTTCCGTCCGTAAAAATTACCACGGGGTCATTATTGTTTTCCTTTTCCAGTTTTCTGAAAAGGCCTGTAAAATCAGTCCCTCCAAAACCCCTCCTTCTGAGAATGTCTTCAGGAGTAGTTTCGGATCCAATAACAATATCACTCTGTATCTCTGCATCAATCTGGATTAGTCTCACTTGTGTCTCCCCAGGCCTGTACGCAACAAGGTACATGATATCTGAAAAGAATGACTTCAGGGTATCCTCCCCTATGGATGCAGAAACATCCACACACACAATAACTCTGTTAAAAAGATGAAATCTCTGGGGGAGGTAAATGTCACTGCTGATGTATTTCCGCTGAAACCTCCTGTAGGAATGGGATTCCCTGTCATTGAATGCATATGAGGCAAGTAGGTCATCCCACCTCATTGTTTCCATGCTTTCCGTCATTATGGGCAGATCAACAGAAAACCCTCTTTTCCCTATCGTTCTCTCAGAGAGCCTTGCCTTTGATATAATTTCAAGTGTCTTGGCTTTGTAGGCACCATAATCCTCTCTCTTCCTTGATTCCTCAATCAGGCTCAGCAGCTCATCAGAACTGAGTCTCATAATTCTTGAGATACCTGAAAAATCATGCAACCTTTCACTCAGGTCTGATTGGTCTGCTTCTTTATCAAGCCAGTCATCAATTTTTTCAATTTCCTCAAGGATTTTATTCTCCAGCGAATCCCTTACAAGAGTGGAATATATCTCCTCTGCAGATTTCCCTGTAAATTCCCTTCTGTAAATCTTTACCTGAACGCCTTTTGTAAGACCCTCTTCTGCAAGTATGGAGTTTACACAGTATTCAGCCGCAAGAGCCCACAACACCATACTCCTCCTCCTTTTCCTGTCTCCATAATCCATGGTAATATGGAGTATTTCCCTGCATAACCAGTATGCAAGTTCTGCCGGTGTGGCAGTGTTTACATATTCCTCGTTGTATCGGATAGAAACGGCGTTAGAATAGAATCTTCTCACGTTCCTGTCAGGTATTAGCCTCATGTCCGAGAGTGCAGAACCAAAGAAAGGATAGGATACAAGGAGCCGACTCCTGATTCCTTTCAGGATGTCATCAGAAAGTGACATCAACACCGCCAAGTATTTCTTTGAACCTTGAAAGATTTGCAGAAAGGAACCGGCTTTCAATGAGCCTTTTCCTTGGCAGAGTCTTAGCGATCAGAGAGAATGCCTGGGCAGCGTACTCGTCATTGAGATGAAGGAGTATTTCAAGTATCCTGTCCAGTTTTTCCGGTCTCCGGGAGGCCTCTTTTGCAAGGCTGCTGATGAGCAGATAGTATCTGGAGGGATCATGTTGTGATTTAAACCAGGAAATATCTCCAGCGAGAATTTTATCGGTATCGGGCAGGTCAGACGTAGCCTTCAGGAACTGGATAAGCTCAATGCCATTCTCCTCCCCGATCATTCCCATTATGGCGTTTTCCATGAGTTTCCCCTGGAGATTTTGGATGGCGTAATTTACACCAATGGCCCAGTTCCTGGGAGTCAGTATTGGTTCTGAGCCCTCCATCCTGAAAAGCCAGGGTTTCCTGTCCATTTTCTCCATGTAGTTGATGAATGAGATCAGACGGCTATCAATCCCATGGGTTGTCGCCCAGGAAGTCCAGTCTTCAAGATCAGGAACCAGGAGATAATGTCCTCCGGTGAATCTGCTCTGGAGACCACTGGGCATGGGATTGGATATGCTTCTGTGTGATGCAAGATTGGATGCTGCAACAAAATGTCTCCACCCCTCAGGGACGGAGTATGATTCAATTGCGTTATCCTGTAAAAGCTGGAATACCAGTCCCTGAAGAGATGTTCTGGCATGGGTAAGTTCATCAAGGAACCATACGCCCCGTCCTGATGCAGGCAGCTGTGAATATTTTACAAACTCCATTCCATGTTCTGTCTTCACCGGGATTCCCAGAAGGTCTGATTCCTCGTAATAATTAAGCCTGAGGTCAAGCATTGAAAGTCCATATTCCTGGGCAGCTTCCCTGACAATCTGTGATTTGCCTGTTCCAGGGGCACCCCAGATCATTACAGGTAAGCCACCTTTAAACGCAACCTCAAGCAGGAGACTTTTCAATTCGCCTGGTTTAATCTGTTTCATACCTTAATTCTTGAAAATTTAACATGTTATAAAAGTGCTTGCAGTCCCTTATGAAGACCCAAGAGAGAGTTATTTTTCCTTCCATATCAATTTCAACAGTCCTCAAAACTTTTAAAGAGGTTTATACTGTTTGGTCAATGAAGGATGCCATAGTGGTTGGAGCAGGGCCAGCAGGCTCTTACCTCAGTCATTTACTGTCAAAAAAAGGATTTGATGTCCTCAACCTCGAAGAGCATCCTGAAGTTGGGAGACCTGTCGATTGCACAGGTGTTGTTACCAGAAGAGTATTTGATTATGTGAAAAGCGGTTCCATTGCCAACAGGGTCAAGGGGGCAAATGTATTCTTCCCTGGTGAGGAACCATTCCACATTGAGAAGTCTGAGGAAACCATTATAATTTACAGGGATGCCTTCGACAAGGACGTTTCATCCATGGCAGTGGATTCAGGTTCTGATCTGCATATGAATGCAAGGGTCACTTCTGTTTCTACAGGCCGGGAATATGCTGAAGTTACCTTCAGGGAGAACGGGAACCTCAAGACTGAAAAAGCCAAAGTTGTAATAGGGGCTGATGGAGCTAACAGTATAGTAAGAAAAGAGGTATTCAATGAGAAACCTCGGAGAGTCATATCAACTTATCAGGTTGATTCTGCATTCAGAATGGATGATCAGGACAGTGTTTCAGTTTATCTGGGATCAGAAGTATCAAAGGGTTTCTTCGCTTGGGCAGTTCCAACAGGAAATATTTCAAGGATAGGGGTAGGGACCCTAGGTTCGGGAACCAGGTCATATTATGAAGCCCTTTCAAGACACTTTCCCATGGATGCAGTTCTGGGCATTAACGGGGCTCCAATACCTATATCCTACCTTAAGAAGACATATGCCAACAGGTCCCTCCTCGTTGGAGATGCAGGTGGGATTGTAAAGCCCCTGACAGGCGGCGGGATATACACTGGTATTGTATCTGCAAAACATGCGGCCAGGGCTCTCACAGAGGCATTCGAAGCATCAGATTTCAGTTCTGAATTTCTTTCCAGATACCAGAAATACTGGAAGGATGAGATAGGCAGGGAACTCTGGATGGATGGCATTGTCCAGAGAATGTTCGCCCGTTTAAGCGACAAATCCCTAAGGGCCATTTACAGGGTTCTTTCTTCACCACATGTTCTTGATACCATCAATAACGTCGGCGATATTGATTATCCATCCAGGCTGGTTATTTCAGTAATTGCAAGGCATCCCTCCATCCTGTTCAATATGTTTTCCTGAACCGGTTAACAGAAATGTTATTTAAGACCAGGGGCTCTCAACAGACGCCAATGGACCGAAAGATACTATACATGGGTCTCCTGCTCCTGGTTACATTCTTCTGGGGTGTTACATTTCCCATTATTCAGGAAGCTCTGAAGTTCATTGGACCTGGCCCTTTCCTTGCTCTAAGATTTTTTGTTGCTACTGTACTGATGGCCTTCTTCATCCGGAAAGGTACAGGTTTCCTGTCATTATCCAATATAAAGCATGGATTGATTGCCGGTTTTCTTCTCTTTCTTGGCTATTACTTTCAGACAGTCGGTCTGGAATACACAAGTGCCGCTGCTTCAGGCATTATAACAGGAGCATACGTTGTTATTTTGCCGCTAATATCCTTCCTGTACCTAAGAACCAGAATTTCCCGGGTTGATCTCATGGCATCAGTAATTGCATTCGGCGGGTTGATCCTTATGTCTCTTGGATCCCTGAACAATCTTGGCACAGAGCTTGGCGATATTCTGACGCTTCTTTGCGCAGTGGGTTATGCCCTCCAGATTGCATATGTTTCAAAACATTCCAGGAACATCAACTCTTCAACATTCACTTTTTATCAGATTGCAGCCGTTACAATATTTTCGACACTTTCAATACCATTCACCCCTGGTGGAATGGGGACAATCAATCTTTATGTGTTATTCGCAATAATTTTCACTGCAATCTTCGGTAGTGTTTTTGGCTACTATGTGAGCACGGTTGCACTTATTTATGTTGAACCCACAGCAGCAGGAATAATTTTTGTGGGAGAGCCAATATTCGCCGCTCTTGCAGCGGTGATAATTGCTCACGAACAGCTTGGTGTATTCGTAATAATCGGTGGAGCTGTTATGATACTGGCCATGTTTTTTACCGCTATGGACAAGTACCTCAAGAATCGGAAAGGAGAAATCAGTCCGCCTTCTGCTTAATCGGAATCAGAGATTTTCTCTTCACCCTGCATTATGCCTTTATGGACTTTTACAGCAACTCCAGACCTGAAATATTTAATCTCCTTCCCCGAGACAACACTCTTTCCAACCGCCACCAGCTCGTCCCTGCTGTTTACTACAAGTACTTCATTCCCTGCAATAATCGATTCATCATTTGAAGTGATGAATTTGAAGAACACGTTAAATCCTTTACCATTGAATTCTGCACTGTCGTCTGTAACTGACACTCTGTGCAAAGGGGCTTCGCATGCATCCTTGAGTTTTCTGGCACCCTCTATGGTCAGGGTAAAGAATCCGTCATGTGCACGCAGAGTTGCAAGGAGTTTTCCATCAAGAAATATGCCTCTTATTCTTCCAGTGTTCCTGGATCTGGTAACTTCTGTGCAGTCAGGGAAGAGCTTTCTGCCAACTCCAAAACCAAACTGGTAATCAGCAATTGTTCTTACCCTGTCTATATCAAAATCCCTCAGTTTGGTTTCGGAAACGGCCACATCCTGAAGGGTTGTTGTTTCTTCAGCAGGGATATTATCTCCTCCAGCTGAGATAATCTGCTCCACAGGGTATGTTTCGTCTAGCTCAAGTGGTATCAGCATGTTCTGCCACTTAAGGAAAAAGGGTCTGTCTGAATTTTCATATGCCGATTTTATGCCTTTTTCATGGGGCCTGCCTGGATGCCAGTGTTCATCTCCAAGAATGACTGGTTCCCGGGAATTGTTTTTGACATGATCAGAGAATCTCCTGAGCCTTCTTACATATGGGGTCTGATCGGTGTATCTGTCAAAATAGAAAAAAGTGCTTTTCTTGGAAAGGTCCTCGTATTTTTCAAGAATATCCGAATACTCAAGGATCCTCTTGTAGGCCTTGAAAAGATATGGATGGCTTCTTGCTTTTGTCTCAACATACTGCCAGAGTGTCTGCTGGAATATTCTTTCCCTGATCTCATGAAGCTCATTGAAAATAGCTGCAAGATTGTGAAGAGAAAGTGCCTTTTTTCTGTCTTCAGCATTTAATTCCCTGATCTCTTTCACAGAAAATTTACCATAAAGTGGACTCCACCTGGGCAATGTGGAAATTCTGCTCAAATCCCTGGAACCATCAGAAAAGAGCATCCTGTCATCCCGTGCATATTTCACGTAAGATGCCGAATCAAAAACATCCACACCAAGTAAAACAGCCATGGAAAGGAACATAGGGTGGCCGCCGCCAAAAAGGTGTACTGGCTTGGAAAAACTTGCATTCAGCTTTGAATTTATTATTATATCGACAAGAGTGTCGTACCTGTAGTTCTCCAGTAGCGGTACAACCCCGCCAATTGGAAGATATCCTGCCTGTGATGAACTCATGAGTTCAGCGGATTTCTTTCTGAGATCGTTGTAGACTGATCCCTGTATAGGTCCAGCAAGTATTGTGTCCTCAACTCCCTGCGGGATCTCGCTCATCCTGGAGTATGTCTCATTTACTGCATATTCGGCCTTTTCGTGAGAAAAATCTGGTTCTGAGAATATATCCAGAATTGTTGAAATATCACTGCCAATTTTTCTCTGAAATTCAACAATTTCCAGATTGGTGTATTCAACATCGGAATAAACATGACTCTGGAAAGTTCCCGAATCAGTCATTATGGGCCCTTCAAATCCTATAAGTGCATGAACACCGTGTTTCTCGGCTCTTTCCCTTAGTTTCTCGTTTCTTCTTATGATATAACTGTTTGTTATGAAGGCCTGGGCGCCAAGTGAAACCATCTCATCTATGCTAAGGGTCTGAATGTTTGGATTTATCACTGGTAAAATGGTAGGTGTTTCAATTACTCCATGAGGCGTCTTGAATTTAGCAGTCCTGGCAAGTCCATCCTTGCCCGTAATCTCGAAATTTATTTCCGGCAACAAGTGAACATAAGCTCACTCAGAGTAATAATAGTTCCCGGACTCACGTTGGGTCTTGTCCAGCCTGCTGTCTGTTTTGTTGATTCTTGGTCTCCTTGTCACGGCATCTCTCCTGAAGGTAACTCCTGCATCCTTGAGAAATAAGTTCATGCCTTCCCTCATTGAAATGGGCCCATGTGACTCTCCTTCCTGGCCGGGTTTTCCATCGAACACTATAAGGGCATCTGAAATAAGATCGATGAAGTATACATCATGATCGATAACGAAGGCACTTTTCTTGTTGTTCTCCATGACTCTTTTAATGATCCTTGCGGCTGACATTCTGTAAGCACTGTCAAGATGTGCCGATGGTTCGTCCAGAATGTAAAGATCTGAATCCATGGATAGGGTCAGTGCTATGGAAACCCTCTGGAGTTCACCTCCTGAGAGGTCCTGTACATTCTGATCATAAAGGGGCTCAATTTCAAGAGGCTGTATAATTTCATTCTTGATGAGTCCTGACTGCATCCTTTCCTGAAGTGCCTGTGCAAAAAGTGCAAATACTGTTCCATCAAAATCAGATGAAATGTACTGGGGCTTGTATGAAATCTTTAAGGTTCGCGATAATGAACCGGAATCAGGTTCTGTAACACCGGCAAGCATCTTTGCAAAGCTGGATTTTCCCAGTGCATTTTTACCCAGGACTCCAATAACCTCTCCTGTCCGTATCATGCCATTATTTATCCTGAGCTTAAAATCCCCAAGAGTTTTTTCCATGTCCGTCCATGAAGCTATTTCAATTCCTGTCGAGACTCTCCGGTCTGACTTCTCATGGAAATCAATGGTGTAATTTCTGATCCTGACATTCTCTTCCCTCAAGTATCCCTCAAGGAAGGAGTTTATTGCCTTGTTGCTTGTTCTTTGACCGCTTATTATTCCGTAAGTTCCAGTCTGCCCATAGACCACATGCACCGTGTCTGCCATCCAGTCCATAAGGGCCAGATCATGCTCCACAACCATCACGGTCTTTTCCTTTGCAAGTTTCTGAATGACTCCTGCTACACGAATTCTTTCGGCAATATCGAGATAGGAAGACATCTCATCGAAAAGGTAGATGTCTGCTTCCTTGAGCAAAGTTGCCCCAATGGCGAATCTCTGAAGTTCGCCTCCAGAACAGCTCTTCACATCCTTGTTCAGTGAGGCTCCAAGGTTGAGCATTGAAACGATATCATCAAATCTTCCCTGGACGTCCCCTTTCTTGAGGACTTCTCCAATGGTGCCTGATACAACCTTTGGAATCAGGTCAACATTCTGATCCTTTAGAACTGCCTTCTTTGAGCCATCATACAGACCAGAGAAATAATCGCCCATAACAGATGTTGCAAATTTTTCTGTTACTGAATTCTTCGACGCGGGCTCTTCGTAATTCCCGAAATTCGGGACCAGGAGGCCGGACAGAATTTTCAGTGTAGTGCTCTTTCCCATACCGTTCTGGCCCAGAAGTGCTGTAACCTTTCCCTTGGAAAGTTCAGGCAGAGAATAAAGCCTGAAAGAATTCAAACCATACTGGTGGGTTAGGTCATGATTCAGTTCATCCGGAATTGTAACAATCTTGATGGCCTTGAAAGGACACCTGTGGACACATATGCCGCAACCTATGCATAAGCCTTCATTTATTACTGCCTGTGAATCAGGCTCAGGAAATTCAATAGTGGGCGTGCCGCTTCTTACAGGAGGACAGTAATACTGACATTCATGATTGCAACGCTTAGGATGACATTTATCATGGTCAAGAATCGCTATATGCAAAAGACCACCCCTAATTCATTTTCCAGAATTCATCAGGTATTTCTTCGTAAATTTGGTATGCTTCTGCCTTCTCTACACTTGTTTCAACGGTTTTGAGCTTTGATAACTCAATGATCCTGTTCACATTGAGGATCCAATAATGTATTCTCCATTCCCTGCCATCGTAGAGAGTTGTTTCCTCACGTTCGGTCTGAAGAACTCCAATATCCTCCATGGTGTAAAAGGCATCCCGGTCCTCGGGTTCTAGCATATTGTCAATAACCCGGTCATTGTATCCAAAAAAGTTAATGAGATGTTCGGCAGCTTCAAAAGCTTCTTCCTGGCTCATGCTTCTGTTCTGAAGGCTCAATCCCTTACTGATTGCAAGAGATAATTCCTCAATATTGGTGAAATTTCTGCCATTTTCATGATCCTTGATAGGTGTATCGTCTTGAGTTCTCATATTTTTCCAACTGTTGAAACTGTTTATATGAAGACTGATAAGGGTAAGATTCCTAATAAGTTTATCTCAAAGGGTAGGAAGTATCATTTTGTCGGTGTTTTTATGGATTTTGGAGAAGTGCAAATATAATGATTTGGTTCTCAATATATCTATTAAAATGACTTAAAAAGTGTCCAACTTCCATTAGAGTATTTAAAGACAATAGGCATTAGCAATAAGTTATAAATGAGAGAACTGGTATTTTCCGCGAGAAAAAAATACGCAAATCTTCTTCAGGAGAAATGTTCGGATCAGTTACTGGAGATTTACGCCAAAAGTGATCTTCCCAGCAATCTTTTCATGAACCTTGGCAGGGATAGTTTCTCCGGTATTGCCCTGAATCACTACCTGACAAGGGCCTCAGAAGAATCTTTGGGAATATTGTTTTCCAAGATTGAAATTCCAGAAACCATTGAGAAATTCCTGAAAAAGTTCCATAGCAGGAAAACATTGCGGACAACAAAGGTCATGGCCATAGCAAATGCAACTCCAGACTCATTTTTCCCTGGTTCAAGAATAGACAGAAATCTGGAATTATTGCAAAAGATCATAGAAGCCTCACCGGACATTATTGATGTTGGTGGAGAAAGTACAAGGCCAGGAAGCGAGGAGATGGGTATTAGTGAGGAAACAGAAAGACTTAGACCGGTTATTGAATATCTGGAAAAAAACTCGAACATTCCCATTTCTCTGGATACCAGACACCACGAAGTCCTTGAGGAATTTGGCACCAGTATATCTTACATTAATGACATAACCGGTTTTGTAAATCCCGAAATGATAAAATCTGCTTCTAATCACCAGTTAAAGTGCATAACAATGCATATGAGAGGAGAACCAAAAAACATGCAGACAAAGACTGATTATACAGATGTATTTCCGGAGGTACTTGCATTTCTCGTGGACAGTGCTGAAAGACTGGAAAACGGTGGAATTCGCCCTGAAGATATATTTCTGGATCCGGGTGTAGGTTTTTCTAAAGACCTGTCAGGAAATCTTGATCTTATTAGAGATGCTTCCAGCTTCAACATTGGTTATGGGACATTGTTTGGCACATCAAGAAAATCCTTCCTTGGAAATATAACCGGTAATGATGTGGGAGAAAGACTTTCGGCCACTCTCGCAACAACAGCATATCTCGCCATGGAAGGAACGGATATAATCAGAGTTCACGATGTAAAAGAAAATTCAGATGTAATAAAAGTGATTAAAAGGATAATGAAAAAAGAGACTTAATCGTTCAGATGAAGTCTGCAATCCCTGCATAGGCCTTTTATGAGGAGATTTGCCTCTGAAACTTCAAAACCTGTGTTCTCAACGGTTGTTAGGATACTGTCTGAATCCACATCAACATCTGTTATCTTGCCACAGTTCGCACAGATGAAGTTGCCATGGAATTCTGTATTTGTCTCAAACCAGGTCGTTCCATTTATCTCGAATGACTTTATTGTGCCAGCAGAGTGTAATGCCTTCAGAATATTGTAAACAGTTGCAAGGGTGATGGTTGGTTCAGTGCCCTTTACACTGTTGAAAATCTCATCTGCTGTAAAGTGTCCAGGTGTATTACCAATAACGTAGTCGATAATGCACAGTCTCTGCGGAGTAATTTTGAAATTTGATTTCTTTAAGGAGTCGATATAGAATTCTCGTTCCATATTTATGATTATTAATAATTAGTAATTAAGGCTTATTTGTAAATAATATAGATAGGGTTTTAAATGCAACCTCTGCATTCTCAGGGTTCAATATAGTTGTCATAAGATATGATAACAGCCACGCGGCTTTTTACATCTGCAATTATATCGTCTATTTTTCTCTTGAGTCTGTAAATATGTTTTGTCCGACCCTTACCGATAATGTACTTCACTTCCATGCGCTGCAGATAACCTTCTTTCATGAGAAACTTTAATCCTTCCGAGGCACGGGAATTGCTAATGCCAAGTGTAAGCGTTATGTCTGCCAGGCTCAGGTCAGGTTTTTGCTCAAGAAGTGCCAGTATTTTGGCTCTATTTTTGCTGAATCCTGCTTTTCGAAGTCTTTCATAAACCTGCACAGATCGCTCGTAGTTCACGTTATAAAAAATATAGGTTTTAAGATATTTAAATCCTTTGCTGAAAGGGAAAATATGCAATAGGTACAGATTTTATTTTTGTATGAAAATGTCAGACCCCAATATCCGAAAACAACATGAGAATTAATACCAAAGTACAATCTACCAACACAATGACCTTTGAGAGACTTAGGGGATTCAGGGACATGTTTCCTGAGGAAGCAGAACCAAAATTCTTTATGCTTAACATTGCGGATCAGGTCGCTTCATCTTTTGGATTCCAGAGAATAGACATGCCTAGTCTGGAATCACTGGATCTCTACAAGCTTAAATCTGGAGAAGAGCTTGTATCACAGACATTTTCATTTGTTGACAAAGGAGGAAGGGAGGTAACCATGATTCCTGAGGCAACTCCATCCGTGGTAAGGATGCTTACTTCCAGAAAAGATCTTCCGAGGCCTGTCAAATGGTATTGTTATCCTAAATTGTGGAGGTATGAGGAACCTCAATCCGGGAGACTCAGGGAACACATTCAGTTTAATGCAGACATATTTGGACCCAACACGCCCGAGGCAGACGCTGAAATAATAGGTCTTGCGGCAAGCATTCTTGACAGAATAGGCATAGGCGGAGAGTATTCTGTAAAAGTGAACGACAGGCGGCTGATGGAGACACTACTGAAGAGTTTTGGCGTGATCGATGTCGCTGGAGCCTTTTCTGTTATAGATAAATTCAAGAAAATTACCAGGGAAGATTTCTCTTCACAGCTTAAAGAGATAGAATTTCCAGCACATAAAATAAAAGATTTCATAGGGTTAATGGAAAATCCCGGGGATATATCAGTGTTGATGGAGAGCATCCGTAAAGTCACTTCCATAGAGGAAGACCTTGGAGAAATTATCAGGAGACTGGAAGAAACACTTAACCTTGCCCAAAAGTATACTTCTTCGGAAATAGTCATTGACTTTTCGGTTGTCCGCGGGTTGTCATACTATACAGGCATAGTGTTTGAGGTATTTGACAAAAAAGGGGAATTCCGTTCTATTCTCGGCGGAGGCAGGTATGATAACCTTTCAAAGCTCATATCCGATCAGGATATTCCTGCCGTAGGTTTTGGCATGGGGGACGTTGTTCTTGAACTCCTGGCAAGGCGGCAGAATCTCTGGAAAGTCCAAAACAGACCACTTAGATTCTCTATCTGCGTCGCCTCAGATAAAGCAAGAGAATACTCAATCGACCTGTCAAGGAAATTGAGGGGATCAGGATATATTGTGAACACAGATATTTCAAGGAGAAGCCTCTCTGCACAACTGAAGAATGCATCCATCCAGGAATATGACTATGCAATTATAATAGGGAACAGAGAGCTTGAGAATAATGAAGTGACTATTAGAAACCTTACTTCAGGCGAACAGGAAAATGTTCAACAGACATCCTTGATGGAATGGGCAGGAAATCTGCAAAAATCTGGTTCCAGGTAAGACCTAAATAGGGAATCTACAGATGAGAACAGTTGCCTAAAAATATCTAGATTATTTTTCAATATATCTTAAAATGAAATATGGACTTAATTTATTCCTAAAAACATTAGCTTCCTAAGGCTGAAAAGGTTTATAAATCATTTAAAGCTTAAACCAGTGGGTGGAACTATGTCTGTTGCATTTATCTTGGTGAGTACAGTACCCGGTAAGGAGCACGAGGTTTACAACAAAATTTCGAAGGTTAATTACGTTGTGGAGATTCATCCTTTGTTTGGGGAATACGATCTCATTGTAAAGTTGGATGCAAAGGACTATAGTGAGCTCGGAAAAATTGTCATCGAACAGATAAGGACCATTGACGGGGTTATCGATACCAAGACCCTGACTGGAATAAAACTTTGAGGTGCATTGATTAATGAGTGTTGTTTTTACACCGTGGAACTGGACAGTATTCGGATTTGTTGTACTATCTCTACTGGCCCTCTCACTGTTTGTGCTGGGAATACTTACAGCATATTTCGGGAGCGGAAAGAGTAGAGCGGTTGGAGTCGTTCTTCTTGTACTTGGCATAATAGTTGGAGCAATTGTGGTCTTCGTAACACACTATACACTTCCAAGTGTGCACTTGCTTAACAACGTGATCCTGGGTACAATCTTCTATGTTGTTGCCGCAGTGATAGGGGCCGTTCTTGGACTGCTCATATTCCTTGGCGCAATTATGAAAACCTGATTTTTCAGGTATTATTTTTTTAAATCATAAAACCAAAATTCAACAATTTTTGTTGCTTTTTTATATTGAACCACCACATCAGGTTTCAAGAGGTTATATTGTCAAGTGTCTGCTAATTTTACTCCTGGTGCAATAATTTTCGATTTTGATGGAACAATGGTTAACAGTGAAGAAGAAACAATAAGAATTGCCAGGCCAGTAATTTCAAAACATCTTGGACGGGAAATCAGTGACCGGGAGATGGATGGCCTTAAAGGAAAGGTCTGGAAAAAGGAATTCAGGAACTGGTTTCCCGAGAATCATATGCAGGTCCACCAGGAAATAATACAATCATGGGAACAAACTGATCCTGAAATCAATGCCTATACTGGTGTTTCTGAAATTCTCAGGATAATTCTGGAGAATGGCATTCCAATGGGAATTGCTTCTTCCAGAGAGACCAGTCTACTGGAGGAGATCATCGAAAAGCTGGAATGGAAAAGATACTTCAAGGCTGTTGTGGGTCAGGATGATACAGTCAAGCACAAGCCTGAACCGGAACCGTTGCTCCTTGCTGCTGAGAAAATGGGACTAAAACCCTCTGAATGCATATACATAGGCGATCAGATCTGGGACATCAAGGCATCAAAGGCCGCAGGAATGATTTCAGGGGCAGCTCTCTGGGGAGAGGGGAATATTGATGCATTAGCTCATGAGAAGCCCGATTTTATGTTCCACAATCCGGACGATGTCCCTGCACAACTTCTTGTTTACATCTGACGAAGCTATTCCGGCAATCAATAGCATCCTTTGGCATGCCGTTGACTTCCCAACTATAGTATATTAAATTCCATTGCAATCTAAGGCCGTTCCCATGGTTAAAGTGGAAAAATTCATCCAGGACGCAAAAGAGGACATTGCAAAAAATCTTCACGGAAAAGGAATTCTTGCCTGTTCAGGAGGTCAAGACAGTACTCTGTTGGCGGTACTCTCAAACATGGCGGCAGGAGACCGTATTCTTACAGTTTTCATAGACACAGGTCTCATAAGGGAGGATGAAGCTGAAAAAGTTGAAAAGCTGTTCAGGTCATATTCCCTCAATTACAGGATCATCGATGCTTCTGATAAGTTCTTCCAGGCTCTGGAAGGGGTTACAGACCCGGAAAGCAAGAGAAAAATCATAGGGAAGACTTTCATTGACGTTTTTGAGGAAGTGGCAAAGGATTATGGGGCCGAAACATTGCTTCAGGGCACCATCGCTCCAGATTGGATAGAAAGCGGTGGTTCTGTCAGGGATGTCATAAAGAGTCATCATAATGTTGGCGGTTTGCCTGAAAAAATGAACCTTAAACTTCTGGAACCTCTGAGGGACCTGTATAAGGATGAAATCCGGGACATTTCAAGATTTCTCAAATTACCTGCAGATATCCAGCCATTTCCAGGACCTGGCCTTTCTGTAAGGATCATTGGGGAGATAACAAAGGAAAAGGCTGGCCTTCTCAGAAAAGTAACAGCAATTGTGGAACGAGGAGTTATCCGGGAATATCCTGATCCGGATAACAGGCCCTGGCAGTATTTTGCAGTCCTCCTTCCAGTCAAGTCAACGGGTATTCACGGTGACAGAAGGACATATGGATTCACAGTTGCAATAAGAATGATAGATACAACAGACGCGATGAGTGGAACTTTTACAAAACCTGACTGGGAATTTCTAGACAATCTTTCCTCTGAAATTACCAACGAAGTTGGAGAAATAAACAGAGTTGTTTACGATATAACAAGTAAGCCACCTGGGACAATCGAATGGGAGTAAGTTACATTCTTGGATAATTTAAATATAGAGTTTCGCCATTGGGATTAGAATCATCATAGTGATAGCATGACAGAAGAGGAGCTTTTACTTTCAGAGGAAGAATACCAGAAATCCGGTGTACATATAGGTACACAGGTGAAATCCAAGGATATGCAGGAGTACATATTCAAAATCAGGAATGATGGTCTGTACATTCTTGACATAAAGAAAACCAACAGAATGCTAGTTGTGGCAGGTAAAATGCTTGCCAGGTTCAAACCAACAGAGATTCTTGTTGCGGCACAGAGACAGTATGCATTCAAGCCTGTCGCAAAGTTTTCCGAAGTGGTTGGTTCAGAATCAATAGTAGGAAGATTCATACCTGGAACACTCACAAACCCCCAGCTTGAAAGTTACAGGGAAGCAAAGGTTATTCTTGTAACAGACCCGCTTGCTGATACTCAGGTAATGAAAGAAGCAAAGAAGGTTGGCATTCCAATTATAGCACTTTGCGATGCTAACAACAAGACAGACTTCGTGGATATAGTAATACCCACCAACAACAAAGGAAGGAGATCTCTTGCAGTGATATACTGGCTTCTTGCTAGAGAGATCCAGAAAAACAGGGGAACAATATCCAATTACGCTGACTTCACACCTACAATAGACGACTTCGAAGCACAGCTCTAATTTTCAGAACTGAAGGGGTCTTTTACCCTTCTAAGTTTAATATATCCGGGGGCATCATTAATGAACCCGGAAAAAAGCATTTCTTTTCTTACACCTTGAGCAACTCTCACAGCTCTGCTGATTTTGAACCACTGCTCATCTTCGCCAATTACATGTACGAGAAAATCTGCATGCTCGTCTATATTTTCAGAGTAAATCCTGAAATTTGAACCGTACTTGAATCCAGTTTTTACAATAAATTTTCTCAATATCAGATCGTTGTACACTTTCTGTGTGAGTTTCTCTTCCTCGGTACCTTCAATTGCTGTCCTGATGTAGCCAGCCTCTGATCTGTTTAGTATTTTCATATCGCCGAGAGAAGTTCCAAACCAGTCAGGGACACTTTCAGCAGATACAAGGATTAAGTGGTCAAATTCCCTTAATTCAGTATCTAAATCGATTTCTGCATTTACTTTGCCCGTTCTGTCCCATTGTTCGGATATGAATATGGTAAGGTCATTGTCATCATCTAATGCGGCATATATGCAGTTACCATTTGTATAAAGCTCCTGAAATTTTATGTTTCCAGATTCTCTTATTACTTTCACCGGGCCTTTGAATTCGGAACGGGGAGTTCTGCGGTAATAAAGCGATTCATTTTCTACCTTTACATAGAATCCTCGACTTTTCAGTAAATCATAAACAATGAAAACATCCAGATAAGTCCCTATGATCCCTAGCCTCTGGAGTATCTGATCTGTATGGTTCAGCGATGGATTTTCCGGGGAAATTTTCTTCTTCAGGTAGAGATAAAAGCATTCCAGGGGATTTAGAATAATGATTCCACCCTGAATCCTGCCGAGTTTGTATTTATTAAGAAGAAAACTTGGGCTTCTTTCCTGAAGGATGTTAAATATCAGGTCTTGGCATATGGCCCTACTGGGAGACTTGTTTTTTTGCATAAAATCTCTCTAACATGAGTTCCATGACCTGATCCATCATATCTGAAACATTATCACCAGTTTTTGCAGAAACAAGAAAATAAGGAACTTTTAGCTTCTTAGATACTTTCTCAAAATCTTCGGTCCACAGTTCTGCCTCATATCTCAGGTCTGTCTTCGTTCCAATAAGAACTACTGGCGGTTTCTTTTCAAAATTCTTCGCGTACATTATAATATCTGAGGCATACTCCAATCCTTCCCTGGACATTATGTCTGCAACCACCAGTATAAGGTTGGAACTTGGGAGCATCCTTTCTGCATCAGAGTCATCGTTTATCTCCTGAAAAAGAAGGTCAGCAACAAGTTTATTATTTTTGTAAGTAAGATTCAGCCTCTTCCTGAAAATAGCTTTTACTGGACCGCTGGATCCATCACTGCCGTAAACAATTCTTGAGATCAATGATGTCTTTCCGGTTTCACCTACACCGGCAACACTGATTTTCCACGTGACGCGATCCATGCATATCTGGCATTTGATTATGACCTTTTAGTTATAATTTTTGCTTTAGAGGTCGAACTGAGATTAATATTTCTTTCATTTCTCGTGAAAAATATCCCTAATTTCGTAAAAAAAAGAAAAGATTGGGTTAAAAATGAAAAAAGTTTATGGTGGTTTCAGCAGGTGCTGTGGCACAGCAGATGTTGCAATGAATGCAGCAAGGAAGGAGGAAACTACCAATCCTATCCAGAATATTACAAGCAGGAGTGTCCAAAGGGATGACGGTTTTCCATTCCTCGACGGGAACAGGTCATATATAAGTGTAGCCGGGAAGGTAAAAACTCCTGTAAGGCCGAATGCCAGATACATACCAAACATGGCCAGCGGTTCACTTGTCATTCCCTGTATGTATGCATTTGCACCATAGTAAATAGCAATGAGACCCGCAAAGAAAGCCAATACTCCAACGTACTGTAATTTCTGCTTAAGCCCAAGTGCAATAGCTATGGCTACTATGACAATACCAAGCAGCATTAGAGGGTCTCCAAAAAGAATATTGTAACTGCCCGGAAGTGGCCACGTCATTTCTCCATAAAATCCCATTATCAGAAGGAAAGTACCAAGTATTCCTAATGGGAAAATCCCTGGTTTTAGAACTTCTTCAATATCCTTTGTGCCGTTCCTTCTATAATTTATAAAGGCTGCGCCAGTCATATAAATAGACACAACGCCCACCAGGGACATTGCGAACAGTTCCATTGCTAGGTCGTCTACGAAGACCATTTATTTCACCGGATAAACGATACTCATCGTATCTATAAAACGCCATGGTTACATATAAAGAGAAAGATTTAATATCACACAAAAGGCGGCTAAAATGTAATCCGTGTTAATATGTGCCTCATCATGTTTATAACCTTTTTTATGATAACATATCGGTTTTTATGCAGTTTAGATTTTCAGATTCGCTTAAAAATATCAGGCCATCCGAAATCAGGGAACTCCTGAAGTATGCTTCAGCTAAGGATTTCATCTCATTTGGGGGAGGTATGCCAAATCCGCTCACTTTTCCAATGAATGATATCAGAGAAATCATGGATTATGTTCTTACGGATTATGGTGCACTTGCACTTCAGTATGGAAACACCGGTGGCCTCAATGAGCTGAGAACTGAAATCAAAAAACTTGTTCTGGAAACAGAAAAGATAAAAACAGATGAGAAGAACATAATAGTAACATCCGGTTCACAACAGGGCCTTTACGAACTTGCCAAAGTTCTTGTTAACCCTGGTGACGCCATTATAACAGAGGAACCAACATACGTTGGTGCAATATCTGCGTTCGATGCAAACAAAGCTGAAATGCACTCAATTCAGATGGATAATGAAGGAATGAGAACAGATCTAGCAGAAGCAGAGATAAAAAAACTCACATCTGAAGGAAAGAAGCCCAAATTCATTTACACTATACCTACTTTTCAGAATCCTACCGGCATAACAATGAGCCTTGAAAGAAGAAAACATCTCGTTGAAATAGCTAACCAGTACGAGATACCTCTGGTTGAGGACAACCCCTATGGTGAGCTCAGGTATTCCGGAGAAAGACTACCCATGCTCAGCACTCTTGACAAGGACTCCAATGTAATTTACCTTGGGACTTTTTCCAAGGTAATGTGCCCAGGCCTTAGGATGGGTTATACAATAGGCCCTGAAGAGTTCGTCAACAAATTCAACCTTCTGAAACAGGCTCTTGATCTTTCCTCAAGTACATTCTCACAGTATGTTGCATGGCAGTACCTCAAGAGAGGTATCATAAAACAGCAGATACCCAAATCAATAGAACTTTACCGCAAGAAAAGAGATGCCATGCTCAAGGCACTTGACGAGTACTTCCCGGAAACCTCCACATGGTCAAGACCAGACGGAGGCATGTTCCTGTGGGCAACCGTAGACAAGAAGATCAACACAACAGAACTGCTTAAGGACGCGGTACAAGAAGGTGTGGCTTATGTCAGTGGCAATGCCTTCTCCCCGGCACGTATTCAGAGCAACAGCATGAGACTTAACTTCACCTTCTCCGAGGAAGATCAGATTTACAGGGGAATAGAAAAACTCGGGAATCTGATTGGGAAAAAGGCCGGGGTAGTCCAGTCCCAATAATTTTTTCCTATAAGCAGCATTAATTCTTTATCTTTTTACCAATACCTTTTCTGTAATGATAACAGTACTTGGAGGCACATTTTCACGTTTGCATAAGGGCCATAAACTTATGCTGAAATATGCTTTCAATACTGGAAACAAGGTTATTGTAGGCCTCACAACAGATGATTTTTTAAAGCACAACAAAGCCTACAAGGGTTACAGCTACACAACCAGAAAGAAAAATCTTGAACGATATATGTCAAAACTTGGACAGGATTTTGAGATTCTACCTCTGGACACCAGATCAGGAAACACGGAAACAAGTCCAGATTATGCTGCAATAGTTGTTTCCAAGGAAACCAGAAAGGGAGCAGAGGCAATAAACAGAAAGAGAGTTTCAAATGGCCTTAAAGAACTGGAAATTATAACTGTGCCTGTGATCCTTGCGGAGGATCTTTTTCCAATAAGTTCTACACGTATTATTTCAGGAGAACTCAATACTTACGGTAAAAGGATCAAACCCATCATGGTGGGGATTTCCACTGATAACGATCTTAAAAAAAGCTCTCTTGAATCATATTTGTCAACAATAATGCATAATTTCAAAGTTGAACAGAATACTCAGTATGAGCTTGACTCGAATCAGCCTTTTGGCGAAGACACTTACCGATTGGCAGTCAAGAGGGCAATTGCATCCTTAAGCGACAGGGATTACGGGGTGGGAATTGAGTCTGGTATATTCAGGGAAAACATTACCGGCAAACACCTGGATATCCACGTCTGTGCAGTTGTGGACAGGTATTCCCGGATTACATTGGGCACAAGTAGCGGTTTCGAGATCCCTGGAGACATAATTTCACTACTGAAAGCAGGTGAAGAAGAATCTTCCGCCTTTAAATACTTATATGGCGTGGAAGCAATCGGGAGGCATGAAGGCGTTATTGGGGCATTCACAGAGGGGGCACTCAAGAGAACTCATCTTATAAATGAGGCTGTGAGAAATGCCTTTGTCCCAAGAATAGGATCAGGATATTTCGGTTTTGATCAAAAAAACTGACTCATATGGTGGGCCGGAAGCATCGTAAGACCGCTCTGATTTGACTTCTTCAAACCTTTTGATTAGTTTGGTACAGAAATGTAAACTGAAGGTACAAGTTATTTAGGAACCGTTTCAAAGCACAAAATTGTTAAGTATTAGTCCTCAATTGATAACCAGATTAATATGGTCACCAAGGAAGAAATTCTGGAACAGCTGAAAGAGGTGTCTGATCCGGAAATAGGTATGGATGTTGTAAACCTTGGACTGGTTTATGACATTGAAATTAACGGTGATAGAGTTTACATTAAAATGACTATGACAGCACCAACCTGCCCTGTGACTCCCTGGATCCTATCCGAGGCACAGAGGGTTGTTGAAAATCTTGAGAGTGTAGAAGCTGCTGACGTAGAGCTTGTATGGGATCCTCCATGGAATCCTAGCATGATGACCGACGAGGCTAAAGAAGCTCTTAATATGGGGTGATTTCTCAAAAACGAAATCAAACCTATTTTTTACATTTTAATTTGTGGTTTGTATCTGATTAATCATGCTGTCTTTATTTTTTGTACATTGGCCAATCAGGAAATTTTGACATTTAATTGTATGTTGTGAATTTTACTTGAATTCTCTAGGGATTTATCCATAAAATAATACTTACTCAAAGTTGGGATATGCCTACTCTTAAAAGCATGTTTAAATACACTTTATATATAAAGAACGATAGGGTTATTTATGAGTGAGAGAGAAAAGATCGCCATCGAAAATATTGTTGCTTCAACTTCACTTGCCGAACACTTGGACCTCAGCAGAATCGCTTTAGCTCTTGATGGATCCGAATACGAACCAGAACAGTTCCCAGGTCTCATTTACAGGCTCCATGAACCCAAGACTGCTGTTCTTATTTTCAGGAGTGGAAAAGTAAACTGTACAGGTGCCAAAAACCTTGCAAATGTAAGGCTCACTATTGAAACAATTATCCAGAAGCTCAAGAAGGCCGGAATTGAGGTTTACGACAACCCCGAGATTGTGGTGCAGAACATTGTGGCTGTATACGATCTGGAAGCAGATCTTAACCTTACAGATATCGCAATGTCCCTCGGACTTGAAAATGTTGAATACGAACCAGAACAGTTCCCCGGCCTTGTGTACAGAGTAGAGGAACCAAAAGTCGTTCTTCTGTTGTTTGGATCGGGAAAGGTTGTCTGCACAGGCGCTAAGGAAGAAAGCGAGATTGAGCAGGCAGTAATCAAGGTAAAGAAAGAACTCCAAAAAGTTGGACTCATCTGATCCAATTAGTTCATTTCTTTATTTTTTATTATAAACCCTCATGCAGGGAATAATTCCTGTCAAAAATCAATACTGATTTTCCACTTTTTTTGTTATTTCCCTAATGAGTGAAGTTGCGTAGATTCCTTTTCCCAGGCTGAAAATAAGTTTTCCATTCTCTCCTGTTTGGAAATCCACAGGTTTACAGGAAGCTATTCGTCGTTCTCCTTTAGATGAAAGTTCACTATATCCCTGTATACGGAACATGTCGGGTTCCACTTTCTCTTCCTCAAGTATCTTTGCTTCAAGTTCTCCTGGGTCTCCAGAGGAAATTCTTGACTCATACCCGAACAGTGGTATGGATACTCTCATGCTATCATCTCTGCACATTCTTTCAATTTTCTGAACATTAAGGCGGTTTACCTGGATTTCATCCGCTTTATTGGCATTAAATAACCTGTCGACTTTCAGAACAGTATCTCCAGGTAACGGATCCAGTAAGTTTCCGTATTTCTCTATTCTCATGGACAGAATCCTGTTGAACAGGTAAGACTGGTATGCATGTACAAACATCATTGATAGTGTTTTGGGGAGCGCGGAGAAGGAGTCATCCAGGTTTCCATGTTCAAGCATATAACCAAGAAGAGAACGTTCAAAATTCAATCTTTCAGGGAATTCCTTCAAAGCGATGGCAGGATCATTATGCTCTGCAAAATTAGCCCTGTAATCCTCCTTGTCAAATTCCGGGTCATAAAGGTATAACATGGCTGCTTTTTCATATTGACCGAATACGATGAGTTTCCCAATCTTGTGTGTATTTGTTCTGATACTACCAAATCTCTGAAGCCCAAAGTAATTGGGAAATCCTCCCCGAGTATTTATCTGGTCCACAGTCTCCCCGATTTTTGGGATGTCTGTTTCTTTCACCCTCAGGTCTATGGTGAACCGGTTGCCAACAAGATCACCAAGATTTAACATTTTGTCGGATCTGAAGAAATCAAGTATTTCAGCATCCTTGATACTGATTCGTTCGGGCTGAATTTCGCTGTTCACACAAAAATATTGGGTTGTTATTCCCCGCTTGTCCTTTGTGCCACAGTATGAGATCCGTTTCCTGCTTATCCTCAGATAACGGGAAAGAAACATGAGAAAGCGGTTTGTATCCCAGTTTGTAAGCTTAACCTTTAGGATCGTGTATTTTCCAGATGGGTTGACCGGGACATCTGTCGGGATCTCTTCAACAATAAAATCTTCAATATTTGTTTTTAGAGTGCCATAGATGCCCGGGGTATCAGTTATGTATCCTGCAATGCCTGCAGCATATTCCCTGTCAATTTCACTGATTGTAATATTTTACCACTCTGTAGAGATTATCTCTCTCAACTGGAACCATACCAATCTGGGACAGGCTGTTCACAATGAGTTCCTTTCTCAGATTCCCTACTTTTTTTCCAGTGGCAGGAATGACTTTCTCGTCATAAATGGTCCCACCCCAGTCATTGGCTCCAAAAAGAACAGCCATCTGACCCATTTGCATTCCATTTGTAAGCCAGGAACTCTGTATCACAGGGATGGAGTTATTAAGAACAATCCTTGAAATTGCAATATTTCTCAAAACCTCTGCACCGCCAGCTCTGTACTGTACAAGTCCCTTCTTTTGCAATTCGGTGTTTCCAGGTTCAAAATTCCATGGGGTGAAACTCATGAATCCATTGTATTTCTTCTGAAGTTTTACAAGAGAAAGAAGATGATCAGCCTTATGCCCGGCTTCTTCCACATGGCCAAACATCATGGTTGAAGAGCTCTTTACACCAAGCTTATGGGCTTCTTCCATAACCTTTAACCAATCTTCTCCGCTGTTAAGTGGTCTGCCCAGAATCTTTCTCACATCAGCAGAAAATATTTCCGCTCCTGCTCCAGGTATGCTCTCAAGGCCACTTACGGCAAGTCTTGAAATGGTTTCTGACAGGCTAATGTGTTCTTTTCTGGAAATAAATGAAATTTCTGATGTTGATAATCCATGGATTCCCAGATCCGGAAACTTTTCATGGATCAGGGCAAACATATCGGTATAATAACTAAGAGGAAGCGAGGGGTTGACACCACCCTGAATAAGGAGCTGTCTTATGCCAAAATTATTGTAGTAATGTGCAACTTTTTCAACAACCTGCTCCTTTGTGAGCGTATAGGCATCCGCCTCAGGGCCGGTTCTGTAAAATGCACAGAAATTGCATCGAACATTGCATATGTTGGTATAATTGAGTATCATGTTGGAAACAAAAGAAACGTATCGGCCAGAAACCTTTGCAGCAAGTTCCCTTGCAATCTCTCCGAGAGAGTTCAGATCTGCCTCTTCATACATGAAAACAATATCATCTCTGTCCGGTGTCTCTCCGGAGAGGACTTTCAGGTAAACATCTTCAATTGCGTCTGCCTGCTGAAGCATGGCTGCTCATTTATTTAAGAATAATAACCCTTTGTATTAAAGGCAGTTAAGCTGTAAATTAAAGGATCAAAATCCAGATCACGTTTCAACAGCGTTAACTCCCTGGATCCTTCCCAGTCCGGAAACCACGTTTTCCCAAGAATCGCCAAGATTTTCTGAGAAATAAAGATCTCCAGTAGACGTGCCAAAATAGATCCCAGTATTATCCGAATTGTCATGGGTGAGGCAATCCCTGAGGACATTGGTGTGAACGTTTTGCGGCAGTCCATTGGTCAACCTGTCCCAGCTTTTTCCTCCATCCGATGTTCTATAAACTGTAAGCTGCCCCTGAATGCAGACATTGTGTTCCTTGCATTCATTCAATGTATCGGGGACAGGTACCACAAATACGCTCGATGTGGGATCTTCAACAACATCAATGGAGAAACCGAATCTCAGCTTTGTGCTTACGCTGACATCATTCCAATGATCTCCCCTGTCATTTGAGAAATAAGTGCCACAGTGATTCTGTTGAAAGACCATTCCATTTTTTGGAGAAACCACAATTTTATGTGAACAGGAATGGACATCAGAAAGATGTTTCTTAAGGGCTTCTTCCGGCGAAAGTCCTGCTTTCACGTATGACATATCTTTTTCACCAACTGGGCATGTACTATTTAACCCATTCTTAAGCGACTTCCAGGTCTCTCCTCCATCGTCACTTCGGTAGGTGCCATTTCCCGAAGCCACAATATAAATTCTATCCGGATTTCCGGGGTCAAATCTAATTGTATGCAGGGCCAGCCCAGTAGTGCCATATCCCCAATCTATACCCCAGTTCTCTCTGTCTGGGGCAGCATAAAGACTAGTAACCTCTTCCCATGTATCCCCTGAATTTACTGATTTAAAAAGATGTCCATACTGGGTGCCTGCGTATAGTAAACCAGGAATGTGTGGGCTGGCTGCAACCTCCCAGACTTTTCTTACGTTAAGCCCTTTACTTGAGGATTTCCATGATTCCCCTCCATCTGTGGATTTGAACACGCCTTCAGAAAGTGTTGCTGCAAAAAGAGTGCCATGGGAATCATCAATCACTTTGTTGACGTTCTCGTCCACAAGAAATGGTTTGCTCAATTTCCAATTCTTCCTATTCTTGTCCGGAGAAAGCAGATATGCTCCATTCTTAGTTGCAAGGGCAACTTTAAGGTTATTGTCTTTCAATTTACACATCTAGTATTATGGTGCTTTAATAGTTTACGCTATAAACTAAAATTGATTATCAATTGGTGATTAGAAACCTCCCAATGAGCCTTTTAGCAATCATGGTTAAGTAAGCTCCTGAAAATACAATAATGTCAGGCCGGTGGTAAAACGCTCTGTCCTATGATCTTTTTAACTTTGGTTCCGGATGGAATACTGATGTTCGATTACTCTGGGGTGAATTCCTATGGCAACCGGAAGTAATGAGGCAGAACAAAGGATAAAGGCCTATTTCAGGAAAATCAACGCCATAAATTTTGTAAGCTCCATGGTGGCATTATTCCCAACAATTATCGCCATATTTGCAGAAGTTCCTTTCTGGTACTTTTTCCCTCTTGTTGCAACACAGGTACTCCTGCTCTCCTTATTGTCCTATTACAAATATTACATTGACAAGAAAGCAAGAAATATCGAGATCAATCCTGGAAGGTATGTTCTTGAAAACACCATGTCTTATGCGGTCTTCAGCTTTGCTCTCCCAATTCTATTCTTTCTATTAAGACTGTTTTATAGTCTGTCCAGCCTGCAGAGAGTATTCGTAATAAATGTCCTGTTTGCCTTAACACTTCTATTTATCCTGTCCAATCTCCCAGCCTCCCGGTTAGTTAAGATTTCAACACCCCTGGATGACCACTATCTTGTAGAAAAGGCTAACGAACTATCAAAAAAGCTTAGTACCGGGCCTTTGGGTTTATATGTAATGAAGCTTGGCAGGTTCAGGATAGCCAATGCCGGTCAGGTGGGAACCAGAAAATATTCTGTGTTTATAACAGATTATCTTCTTGAAAACCTCAGTCCAGAAGAAAATGTGGCGGTTATAGCTCATGAATTTGCCCATGCCAAGGAAAAACATGTTCTGAAGACAGCAACAATTGCCTGGTCAATCTCTGCAATATGTGCTAATCTCATGGTTTACCCTGTAGATGTTGGTACCTATCCTTTGCTTGCTCTGACACTTCCTTTGGGTGGTTTTATCTTCCTGTTTATATCGATTTTTCTAATTATTCCAGCTATCCAGAGAAGATTTGAGGCTAAGGCTGATCTTATTGCAGCAAGCGTAGTCAATGGCATGGATCTTGTAAATGCTCTTCAGAAAATCTCCAGACTGAACTTCACTCCATCTGATATATCAAGGCACTGGAGCCTTGATCATCCTCCCACAAGAGAAAGGGTGATCAAGATCATTTCCTACACCAGGACCAGAAAACCTCAAAATCAGTGAACACCGCAATCAACCATAAGTTCATTCCAAAACGATTAACTATCATGTTAAAATGTTGTGTCCATGGAGAGGTCTGTTGAGTACCCGGTGGAATACTGGAAAGAATACCTCAATGAAAATTATCCTTTAAATTACAAGGAAGCCATGAATCTGGTTGGTGAACTTGAGCTTCCAAGCCTCATGAAACTTGCGAACCACCTAAGAGCCAAGCAGGTAGGGGACACCGTATCATATGCGGTTTCTTACAACATCAATTACTCAAATTATTGCACGGCCAGCTGCCCTATTTGCGCTTTCTACGTACCCATGGCAATGAAGGGTAAGACCGACCGTGGTTACGAACTCTCCATTGAACAGGTGAAGAATGATCTTGCCAAGGCAAAGGAACAGGAAGCAACAGAAATACACATCGTTGGAGGATTTAATTCTGACCTGCCTCTCGATTATTACGAAAAAGTCTTCTCAACAGTGAAGGAATATCTTCCCGATGTAACACTCAAAGCACTTACAATACCTGAGATAGATTTTATAGCAAGAACAACGGGTAACTCTCTCAGGGAGGTAGTGGAAAGATTCCGGCTGGCCGGAATGGATGCACATACAGGTGGAGGTGCAGAGATATTTGACCAATCAGTAAGGAAACAGATGACAACTCCACAGAAAATATCCGGTGAAAAATGGCTGGAAGACGCAAAAATCATTCATAGCATGGGTATTCCTGGCAATTCAACAATGACTTATGGCCATCTGGAAAAGATAGAACATATTGTTGATCACATAATCAGGCTTAGAGACAACCAGAGGGAAGTACCAGGCTTTCTTTCATTCATACCATTAAAGTTCAGTCCTGACAACACTCCACTTCAGAAGAGTGGACGCGTAAAACTCCCTGCTTCAGGAGAACTGGATCTTAAAGTCATAGCTCTGGCAAGGATACTGGGTGGCCAGGATCTGAAAAATATAAGTGTATACTGGGTTGCAATAGGAAAGGAGATTGCACAGATTGCATTAAACGGCGGAGGAAGCGATCTGGTTGGAACTGCATTCAGCGAGAAGATATTCGGGGCAACAGACAGGAAAGAGGGTACTTCCATTGAAGAACTCAATGATATCGTAAGGCAGATAGGCAGAGTTCCTGCAAAGAGAGACACATTTTACAGAATTAAACACTACGCTTAAGCCAAGGTAGCATAAGTGTAGCTCTTTTTATGATTTCAAAGCATTACCAACGGCTTCATGTTGGGACTCATAAATTTCACTCATAGTGACCCTCTTTTTCGGGCATTTGAAGATCAGTCGGATATTGTACGGGATACACCCAAGAAACTCCTGGAAATGCTTCTGGGCGGAAAGATAGATTGTGCTATGATATCTCTTCTTGAATATTACAGTCACAGAGATGTTCTTGAGCTTGTTCAAAGTGCAACAATTCACTCAAAGAATACAACAATGTCCACCCTTCTCATATCTAAGGAAAATATAATCAGAGAGCCAATGAAAATCGCAGTTACAGAACATACAAAAACCACCGCCTTTTATCTTGAGATGATATTGAAAAAGCTTGGCATCACCTACGAACTGAAATGGAGCCAGAAAAGGGATGCGAATGAATTACTGGAAGAAGCAGATTATGCTCTTGTCATAGGAGACGAGGCCCTGAAGGTATTCGCTTCACAATATGTGATTATCTGGGATATTGGCACTCAGTTCAGTTCACTTTACACAAGAATGCCGGTTTTCAGCGTAACCGTTAAGAGGAAAGATTCCGACTGTTCAACAGATATACAGCAGCTTGACAGTGCCATATTGAAAAGCAGGGAATTTGTTGAAAAATGTGCTGTTGAGGATAGCGTAAAGCTCGGCATCAGTGTTTCCATACTCAGGCAGTATTTCAGGATAATCAGGTATAATTTTGATAGCGAGGTACTACGCACCATAAGTTTTATCGAGTCCATAGTCCAATGAATTCATGCCCCCATAGTGACCTGAACAGGTTTATTTATTGGATTGCCCTTATGAGGACATGTTTAAGGATAAATTCGAGAGCATTAAAGAGGGATATACCTTTGACGACGTTCTCCTCCTCCCTTCAAAGAGCCCGGTGGAACCTCGGGACGCCGATGTTTCATCAAGGTTTTCAAGGCATATCGATGTGAAAATTCCCATTGCAAGCTCTCCAATGGATACTGTCACTGAAACTGAAATGGCCATTGCCATGGCAAGACAGGGTGCCATAGGAATCCTTCACAGAAACCTTTCCGTAAACCAGCAGGCAAGTTTTGTAAGAAAGGTGAAACGAGAAGAATCAATTATAATCAGGGATGTTCACACTGTTGCACCAGAGACCCCTATCCCAGAACTCAGAAACATCATGAAGACCAAGAATATCGGGGGCCTTCCTGTAGTGGCTGGAGAAAAACTTGTTGGTATTGTAACAAAAAGAGACCTTGAATTTGCAGGAAAGGACAAAAAAACAGTTCAGGATATCATGGTAAAGGAGGTCATTTCTGCCCATGATAATATTGACATCAAGGATGCACTGGAAATCCTTTATAAAAACAGGATCGAAAAACTTCCTCTTGTTGACAAGTCTGGCAGGGTTGTCGGCCTCATAACAGCCAAAGATATCACAACACGGGAAAAGTTCCCACAGGCCAGCAGAGATAAGGCTGGAAAACTAATTGTAGGTGCTGCAGTCGGACCATTCGACATTGACAGGGCACTCACACTTGAAAAGGAAGGTGTGGATGTTCTTGTTGTCGACACTGCACATGCACATAATGAGAATGTACTTGCCTCACTGAAAAAAATGAGGAAGGATATCTCTGTAGATCTTGTTGCGGGAAACATTGCAACCAAGGAGGCAGCAGAAGATCTTATCTCCATAGGTGTCGACGGTCTCAGGGTAGGAATTGGCCCAGGCTCAATATGTACGACAAGAATAATTGCAGGAATTGGGGTTCCTCAACTGACTGCAATATCAGATGTGGCAGAAGTTGCAAACTGTCACGGAATTCCGGTAATTGCAGATGGAGGAATTAGATTCTCTGGTGATATTGTAAAAGCCTTTGCTGCAGGAGCAAACTCAGTTATGCTTGGCTCATTGTTTGCCGGAACAGAGGAAAGCCCAGGTGGGGAAATTATCCTCAACGGGAGAAAATACAAGGCTTATAGGGGAATGGGTTCAATAGGTGCAATACAGACAGGGATTTCCGACAGATATGGAAAGCTCGGTGCCACAAAATTCGTAGCCGAAGGTGTGGAAGGTGTGGTCCCATTCCGTGGCAAAACAGAGGAAGTGCTGTTCCAGCTTATGGGCGGAGTTAAATCCGGGATGGGTTACGTCGGAGCCAGGAATATTGATGAACTCAGGACAAAATCAAGATTCGTGAAAATAAGTGCAAACGGGCTCAAGGAAAGCCACCCGCATGACATAAGAATTACAAGCGAACCACCAAACTACCAGATATATCAGGTATAATGGTCACCATTGTACCAATATATTTTATAATCAAAAATTTGGATCAAAGATTAACATGAACAGAAAAGGTTTGCTGGCAGTTTTACTGGTGGCTACAATGGCCCTGTCTGTGGCAGTACCGATTAGCGGTGCCTCAAACATACAGGTTAAACTAAACCCTCAGAATAATGAAGCCACAGTTTATGCCTACATTAATTCAAGTCTCATGTTTTCAACACAAAAAGGATCACTTCTCGGAAATCTGTCTTCTACAATAACTGGACACTCAACTAACGTTACAATTGGTCCAACTCAACTGAACTCGAGCACAACTGCATTCAGGATTATAAATGCCAGTATAAAGGCAGAATACGGCAATGCTACTTTGAAATCATTAGCTCTTGGTTTTTCAAGAACCTACCATAATTTGACTGAAGGTAGCAGGGCAGTTTCCTATATGAATACTTCACTGTTAATGGAGGCTACAATTGGCGGAATATTCCAGAATGGTACGGCCAATCTCTCCTGGAGAGGGTTTACAACACACAACAGCCTGAGTCTCAATGGGAACGATGTGAGCACATTAGATCTCTCAAATGGAGGTGTTGTTTCAAATGGCAGTACAGTGAACACTTTGAATCTGTCAGTGTTTTCAAAGTCATTAACTAACTGGACCAGGACTTACGATGCAGGTACAAATGTAACAACATTCTCAATGAATGCCGGTAACATAATAGAATTAAGTTACAATGGAACATTTCTCCAAATAGCACCTTTCACAATTTCCTATACACTGGATCCAGCGTATTCCATATCTGCCCCAGGATATGACAGTGCAACTTCAAACTCTATTGTAATAGGAAACCCGCCACCATCAAGCCCCATTGGATACTACGCAGTGGGTGCAATTCTTGTGGGTGCCGCAGCAATAATGCTTTACATGAGAAGGAAAGGTCCAAACCACTGATTCCTTAAATTTTTCTTATTTTATATTTTTCTACTACTTCTTCGTGGCTGTAAACCGGGATTTCATCGATCAGTTTTGCGACACTCTGAAAATTATCCTTGAACTTTTCAAGCTTCTTTGGATCTCTAAGGATAGCAGCCGGGTGAAACTGGGGAGCAAAATAAGTGCCGTTAAAGAATATGAAACCGCCCTGGACCTCTGAAATCCTGCCAAAATTGAAACCAAATATGTGTCCCACTGATTTTATTGCTGCATTCCCCATTGGTACTATTAGCCTAGGTCTCAGGAGGCTTATCTCTTC
This sequence comes from Thermoplasmata archaeon, assembly GCA_021810045.1. GTDB lineage: Archaea > Thermoplasmatota > Thermoplasmata > Thermoplasmatales > Thermoplasmataceae > JAJZOM01. Next base: position 6,630 of record JAJZJR010000013.1, on the reverse strand, counting down.
TTTTAGGAAATCAGAACATTCCTTAATCTCATGAACTTTGGGAGACCTGCCTATCTTGGGTCTGCATTTTACAGAATTGGATATGTAAATTTCATGTTTCAATATACCTGCGTGTTCCAGAACATTGTCCAGGAGTTTTCCACTTCTACCGACAAATGGTTTCCCCATCTCATCTTCTCTAGCTCCCGGTGCCTCACCGAGTATCATGAGCTTGGGTTCATGGTTGCCAAATCCGCAAACTGGATTTTTCCTTGAAAAATAAAGATCGCACTTCTTGCATGAGTTTATCGCGACACAAAGTTCCCCTAATGTTGCCATTGTTCTATGGGCTAGTGTGCAGGAGTTATTTATTAGTGTCGGCCACAGCCTGATTTGCAGCCCTGGGCTTTGCAGATATATATCCTCTTGAGCTCATGTAGATGCCAACACTGATCAGCCCAAATCCAAAGTAGGTAAACAGTGTAGTTACCTCACTGGGGATGAGAAAATATCCGAAAACAATGGAAAGAGCAGGTACTGCAAAGAAGTAAGATGAAATTGAGGAAACTGAATATTTCGAATATAGGTGAAGATAAATGTAGTATGCAACAGAGGTGCTAAGGGAACCCATGTAAATCACTATTGCAAGGAATTCCAGGTTTATGGCTGCAAAGTTTATTGCACCGGTGCCCAAATCGAATAGGAATACGAAAGGAAGCGTATAAAGGAACTGAAGAGAATTCACAGTGAAATTCCCGACATGGAGGAGATATTTTTTGAAATATACTGTTCCAATCGCCCAAGAGGTGGCCCCAGCTATGAGGAAAAAGAGGCCAATACCTGGCTTGATGTAGAGCTGTTCAATGAAGATCAGTATCATGCCGGCAAATCCAAGTATGGTTCCCAAAGCCCTCAAGAATGTTAGTTTTTCCTTCAGGAATATGGCTGAAAGGACAATAGAGATCACCGGATAGGTGTAAATTATAATTGATGACAATGATGAACTCTCAGTGCTCTCTCCAACGAACCAGAATCCCATGAAAAATACTATATTGATGAATCCAAAGAACATTATACTCAGGTTTGTCTTCAAATCTCTAGGAAACTTAATCCCTCTCCAGAAGAAAATGAAGGAGAAAATGGTTGCAAAAAGTATCCTGAAGAAAAGTAAAGAAAGCGGAGACTGGTAATCATACACAAATTTTACAAGAGGGTAATTAAGTGCCCAGAAAGAGGCCATTGCGAAGAAAGCCAGTGAATCCGCAATTTTTGACACCGATCTTTATTGGATTCTTTAATTAATATTTGTTGTGTTCATGTTGTCTAATAAAGTAGTACCGAACTCCTAAATATTGAGAATGAGATTACAATGTTACCATGGTTAGTACGCTGTTCCAGGATCGTGTGAGCATACTTGATTATTTTCACAAACACGGAATGCTCATCTCTCCAGACGCATTGAACATGATTCTTGAGAGGAGCATGGGACAGCTGATTCCAAGACTTGTTTCAGAGGAAACAGCACAGTCAGGTTACATAGATGAAAAGACTGTTCTCAGGCTGATAAGGGGGCAGTCAAAGGTTGATCGAAACACCTATGAAGTCCAGCTTCCCGATATACGGGTTAACAGTTCTGTTGAAGATTTCAGACAAATGTTTGTGAGCAGGTACCAGAAGATCAGTAAAATCATATCACTGTCTGCAACAATGCGAGGTTCTGTCGACATCAGGACTGCTAAGAGAAGTACAGGTGAAGTGAAAGTCATAGGTATGGTTTCTTCATCCGATACTACCAAGAATGGTCACAAGAGAATAACCATAGAAGACATGGACGACCAGATCCAGGCCATTATGATGAAAGGCCGGGGCCTTGAAAATGAACTAATCCTGCAGGATGAAGTTATAGGTGTAATTGGATCTGTAAGCAAGGGTCCAGGTGAACCGGTAATTTTTCCAAATGAAATAGTAAGGCCGGATATACCTTACAAGCTAATTGAAGAAACCAAGAGGGACCCTGTTTATGTTGCCTCTTTATCTGACATTCATGTTGGTTCAAAAACATTCAGGAAAGATGATTTCAGGCGAATGATTGGGTGGATCAAGAGGTCTGAGAATGAAGCAGAGCACCTGAAGTATCTCATCCTCAGTGGCGACGTTATAGACGGTATTGGAGTATATCCGGGTCAGGAGGAGGATTTGGAACTTGTCAATCCTCTGGAGCAGTATGAGTTGCTTGCAAGCTATCTCCAGGAAATACCCGAAGATATACAGGTCTTTGTTATGCCTGGAAATCATGACACGGTGAGACTTGCAGAGCCACAGCCCAACTTCTCGGGCAAGATACAGGAGATATTTCCTGATAACTCAGTAATGCTCCCTAATCCTTACACTCTGAAGCTTGAAGGCAAGAATGTTCTCCTTTATCATGGAATGTCTCTGAACGATATGGTGGAACTGGTTCCCGGTGCAAACTTCACTTCCATAGGAAAAGCCATAGAGGAAGTCCTCAGACGAAGGCACCTCGCACCAAAATATGGTGGTAAAACACCACTTATACCTTCACCAAATGATTATCACGTAATTGAAGAGGTTCCGGATATTTTCATAACTGGGCATATTCATTCGCATTATCTCGGAAATTACAAGGGAGTGAGATACGTTAACTCATCTACCTGGCAATCACAGACAGATTACCAGAAAATGATGAATTTTGCACCAAATCCTTCAATTCTTACAATGTTTGACCTGCATTCAAAATCAACAATACTGAAGAATTTTGAAGTGCAGCAATGAATTAAGCAGAAACTGTTTTTCTCTCCAATTCAAATATTATTGACAAGACTATTATAAACAGTGGTCATAATTTTTACATGAAAGAATTTAGGCCTGATGACCTTGACTTCCAGATTATTCGAGTTCTGGAATCAGACTGTTCCAAGACCTACAGGGAAATAGCAGAAGAAACCGGACATGATTTGTGGATGGTTCGGGACAGAGTAGTTATGCTTAAGAAAAGAGGTATAATAGGAAAATGCAAGGCTGATGTGAATTACTCAGGCATTGGCCTAAGCTGCAGGGCACTGATCATGTTCAATGTTCCAGAGAAAAATATTGATCCTTTCATATCTTTTGCAAAATCAAATCCCGAATTCAAAAGACTGTTTATCGCAACCGGTCAACGAAGGTTTTATCTGGAAGTTGTTGGGCAAAACTGCAACGGAATCAGGGAATACGCAAGGAAAACCCTTCCTCAGTTTGGCATCTATGATGTTGTCTTTGAGGTCATTCTTGACACTCCGCTGTAGAATACTATGCTTGCAAATGCATTCTATTCCACAATTTTTGTGTCAGTCTTATAACTGTCCACCCAAATTTTTATCAGTCGGTTTTTCTGCCTGTTTTCCATCCATACGGTATGAGTAGTGAATTCAAGGAAATGGAGGAATACGCAAGGAATACACTTGGCCAGGTTCCGGAGATTGTTGGATATCTGGGGAGGCTCAATGAGTCATTGGCCTTGGAGCAATTCAGGGAAAATATTGCCCTTTATCTGGGTAGGAACAACGTAAGCAAAAAAATTCTGTCATTGATTGCTATTGCAGTATCTTCGGCAAACGGCCAGAATAATTCTGTTTCACTGCACTTCAGACTTGCCTTAAAATTCGGGGCGGAACCTCCCGAAATTCTCGATGCACTGAAAGCAACAAAAATGGTCCTCATGTCCAATACAATGTCCACACTTCCCTCAACTCTCCCCATAATGGAAAAGAACTTTCACCTGTCTGATGAAAGGAATGAGGTTGAAAAAATCATAAGAAACGTGAAAAGAGAAAGTGGCATGGACACCCTTCCAGAAACATTAACCGCCCTTTCCAGAATTTCCTTCAATCTATTCGCCGAACATGTGAAGGAGAAGTCAGAACTTCTTCACCCTCTTAGCCTGGATATGAAATCAGTTTTCCTTATTGCATATGCGGTAAGTGTGTCAATAAGTTCAGAAGTCTGTTCCAAAACCTATCTATCACAATTTATCAGAATCGGGGGAACACTTCCAGAAATTGAAGATGCCATTTCTGTTGCAAGATTTATATCAGGAAACAGGGCATTCATCAGTTCTTCAGAAATACTGAAGAAGCTCAGCGAAAGTGGGTTTCAGAAATGAATGATGAAGGTCCAAAACCCATCGTTAAGAACAAAGCTGAAAGGAGTATGCTCCAGATTTTCGGCTCGGAATGGTTTGGTATCCCCATATCGACTCTGGCCCTTTCCCAGGTATATATAATGATGTTCGGACATTATTCCAATTTAGCCTTTCGTTATGTAGCAGAGGCCCTCACCTTCACATCGATAGCACTTTTCCTCTTCATATTCGCAATGTGGATTACCAGGGGTATCACTTCAGGAAACAGGCTGAATGGAGGATTTCACTGGGACAATCTTACCCGTCTCAGTTTTATTTCATTGATTCCAATAATGGGGTTTGTAGGAAACTCACAACTTCTTTTCTTTTTCGGCATCAGTCCAATCTCTGCCAGGGTATCTGTATTCACTTTCCTTGTGTTTTATGCCCTATCTCTCCTTCTTGGTGTCTTACTGGGTTACAGGCTGTACACAAAAGAGATCAAGCCAATGGAGATAAACTACGCAATTGTGATCCCCCCACTGGCGATAGGCACCAGCGTATTTCTTGCACAATACCTTATACCATACTATGCCGGTGTCACAGGCCAGTTTCTATCGTTCCTGGTGGTTATGGGACTTGGGATTTTCTTCTTTCTGTTTATCTTCATAGGTTCCCTGGCTCTATCCGGACATGTTTCCACCAAGATGCATGAATCCCTCCCAACAACTATGCTTCCAGTGGGGATAGCAAGCCTCATCGTCATCAATTTATTTTCAATATCCGGGTTCGGTTCAAGCTGGAACTCCATCCTGACCACAACAAATCTCGGGCTTCTTACAGTAATGCTATGGGGATTTGAAGTCTGGAATTTTCTCGTGGTTCTTATCATTATGCTGGCCAAGCCATCAAAAGGGAACATGAGTGTCTGGGCCTATGGTTTTCCATTGGGCCTTTTCGCAACATCAACGCTCAGGATAATGTCCGTAGTCAACTTTGGATGGCTTTTCTGGATATTTCTTATGATTACGGCCCTCCTTAACATATTGTGGGTTTATGGATGGATCAGTACTGTGATATATGTGAGAAAAACCATAGTTGGAATGAGCAAGGGGGCATAACCGGATATTTTTTAATTTCTTTATAGTATATTTTGCCCATCCAGGACATCAGAAACGTTGGGATATCGCTTTTCCTGATTGAAATGGTTCCTTGCAAAGTGAATAAATTAGAAAGTTTTCTTTATAATTTCCTCAAGTTCTTTCCTGAAAGTGTTCACAAGATCTGAAACAGCCTCGTCCTTTATGCTTGTTGGTGCAGTAATCAGACCAATCTCTGCTGTGACCTTCGCCATTCTTGCAAGAGCATCATATTCCTTGAATTTGCTTTCCAGGAACTTCTCCAGGATAGACATTATTTCTGTCCTGATAGTTTCGTTCTGGTTGATCTTACGCTTTATATATTCCTTAACAAGGTCTTTCATTATGTCATGAATGGCTTCAAAGTAAAGGTCTTCAGAGGGCATTGCCTTGAGAAAATTTTTAAGATATTTGTCCACTTCTTCCGGCACTTTTGATCATTTTTTAGGCATAAATAAACATTGGGATAGTCTCACCTATATGATACCGATCCGTGTTCATCCTGTAACATTCAAATAAAAGCAACAGATATGGGAAAACTCACAATCCTTCATTACACATAGTGTGAATGGATGATCATTAAATTTCAGAGGTGCAATATTGAAGCGAAGTTCAAGAGACTGGAAAAAGCGCGGTAAAATGCGCTGGAAATGGAGAAAAAAGAGAATTCGAAGATTGAAGAGACAAAGAAAGGCAAACAAGGCATAATCCTTGCCTTTTTTTACAGGGAGTTCTATTTTCTAAACTCCCAAACACTAACTTATAGTTTTGTTAATTATATCCAAAAAAGAAGCTGAAAAAGCTCACTTTCTCATTTGTTAATACGGCTGAATATTAATCATGAGTTCCGGATTTTCTCAATATATAGGAAAGATCGAGGTTGATATAAGAACCTATGATCTTGCTAAACTGAACCATAAGATTACGAAAAAGTCGAAATAGCTATTTATATCCCAAGTACATTCTCAAGAGCCTGCTCTCAGTTTGATGCGAGGCAAGAAACCGATTTGACTCCAATCAGCCAATCGGAAATCTTGAGACACAAGCGATTGCAGGAAAAGGGGACATGGGGTAATCAGGCATCCTGATGGGCTCCAGTCAGGTTATGATTAACTACGGGTCACCTGATTAAATGATGAGTGACTGGAACTATGAACCGGAAGAGACCCGCAGATCTGGGTTCAAATCCCAGTGTCCCCACTTATTCTGAACGGCTCCCGCGGGAATTCGTACCCAATCAATCATTTCTTCATCCCCACGAAAAAGTTTCTCGACAGCGGGGATTCCTTTCTCCGCTGCTTCTTTTGTAGAAAGATGTTCATAGATTGTAGTGGTCTCAATGCGGGCATGCCCCAACAGGATTTGAACCAACCTCAGATCGTTTGTTGTTCG
>JAJZJR010000030.1 GCA_021810045.1 Thermoplasmata archaeon | reverse complement strand
CATGTGCACACACACAACCTTAAATCCAAGAGGTGGAAATAATGACAACATTCAGAGGATATGAAAGAGAAAATGGAAGAATTGGAGTAAGAAATCACGTATTAATCATACCGGTTGACGACCTTTCAAATAGCGCATCCGTGGGCGTTGGAAATCTTGTAAAGGGGACCATATCTGTTCCGCACCCGTATGGACGTCTGCAGTTTGGAGAAGATCTTGATCTTACTTTTAAAACCCTTGCCGGTTTTGGGATGAATCCAAACATTCACTCTGCAATTGTGATAGGAATCGAAGACAATTGGGCCAACAGGATAGCTGATCAGATTGCAAAGACTGGAAAGTGGGTGGAAGCCGTCAGCATTGAGGGAAAGGGAGACTTCAAGACCATAGAAACAGCCTCAAGAATGGCAAAAGACATGGTCCAGAAGTCCAGCGAGGTTCACAGGAAAGACTTCGATGTGTCAAATCTGGTCGTTAGTGCCAAGTGCGGTGAATCAGACACAACATCCGGTCTCGCATCAAACCCCACTGTTGGAGTTCTATTTGATATGCTTGTGGATCAGGGAGCAACAGCGATATTTGGTGAAACATCTGAACTAACTGGAGCAGAGGGCGAAATTGCAAAGAAGATTGAAGACCCCAAACTCAGGGAGAAATTCATGAAGATATTCAATGATTATCAAAACGAGGTAACGAGACATGGAGCTGATCTGTTTGGATCTCAACCAACGCAGGGTAACATTAAAGGCGGCCTGACAACAATCGAGGAAAAAGCATACGGAAACATCCAGAAGGCTGGAAACAGAAAAATTGTGGATGTGCTGGATTATGCGGATCCACCGACGAAAAAAGGACTGAATTACATGAACACTTCATCCGCTGCTGCAGAAGCCGTCACCCTGTTCGCCGCGGCTGGTGCTGTTGTGCATGTATTCACCACCGGTCAGGGAAACATAGTGGGCAACCCGATTGAACCTGTTATAAAACTCTCTGCAAATCCCAAAACCGTTGCAACAATGAAAGAGCATATTGATCTTGACGTATCTGGCCTGCTTAACTTCCAGTATGATCTTAAGGAAGCCGGTAAAAGATTGTATGATCTCACACTGAAGACTGCTTCCGGGAGACTCACGAGCGCAGAAGTATTGAAACATGTGGAGTTCAGTCCAACGAAACTTTACATCTCTGCCTGAGCCCTAAATAATTTTTTTCAACCCTTTTTCTTTTATATATTTCAAAACATTGTTCTGATGCTGCATCATTATGTTCCAGGCTGCTTCTGGATCGTGCCTGGCTATTGCGTTGTATATTTCTGTGTGTTCGATGACCTCCATTTCGATCCTGTCAAGACTTGTAAATAGGGAGGCTCTTACAACCTTCAATTTCAACCTGATTTCCCTGCTGTATCTTTCCAGGTAATCGTTTTTACTTGCCACGGCTACCATTGAATGGAATTCACCATTGAGATCTGAAAGCAGTATTGCATCTTTTTTCCTGTGTTTGCTCAATTCTGTTATGGTCGTTATCAAGTTTTTCATATCCTTGAGTTCTGTCACAGTAGCGCGTACGGCTGCAAATCTTGCAGCCTGGGCCTCCAGAACCTCGCGCACCTCATAAAGTGATATGATATCATTCTCTGACATAATGAATACTGAGTAGTAACGCCCCTGTTTGCAGATCAGGCCCTCACCCTGAAGTTCCATGATGGCTTCCTTAACCGGCGTCCTGCTGATATTGAGTTTTGTGGCCACAGTGTCGATATCTACAGTTCTTCCCGCCTTTAGAGGGCCGCTCACAATTGATTGAACTATAAAATCGTAGGCAGTTTTCTTGAGATTCTGCCCGTTCTGCATTTTTAAAGTAAAAGTCTCATGGTATTTAATTTATTGTGAAGTTTGGCGGTACTGTGTCCAAAGATTCTGTTCCTATTTCGATTTTTGTTATTTTTGTAATATATTACGTCTCATTTCATTTACCATTAACTATATGAGGGTCCCGTGGTCTCTATACAAAACTTCGATCTCGCCAATCCCTATTAAAACCTATGCAAATAAGAATTTCCAAGGAGAAAAATGTTAATAGATTTCTTAGTATTAACTGATGGGTCAGATATTGGATTAGTGACTGTTATGACTGAAAGTTTTGGTGTATATAACCCGTTCAGCGGGGAGTTGTTGAAGAAAATAAATCTAATGGACATAGAACAGATCAGATCTGCAATCGAGAGGGCAACTCAGGCTCAGAAAAAACTGCAATCCCTGAGTATAGCTGACAGATCTGCGATGTTAATGAAATGTTCCTTCGAAATTACAAAGAAGAGAGATGATCTTGCCACACTTATGTCCAGAGAGATTGGAAGGCCAATAAAGAGCTCTAAGGGTGAAATTATTAGAACTTCCGAGATATTCAAGATCGCTGCCACTGAAGCGGTACATGTCATGGAAGGTAGATTCCTGAACCTTGGAGCATTTGTGCACCCTCCTGGAAATGAAAAGAGAATAGCAATGGTGGTTAGAGAGCCCGTGGGTGTCGTTGGATCGATAACACCTTTTAATTTCCCGGCATCCAGCTTCGCACAGAAAGTAGCGCCATCTCTGGCTGTCGGCAATGCAATTGTGCATAAACCGGCAAGAGCTGCACCTTTAACTCAGATCGAGATCTCCTCTATCATAATGGAATCTGGTTTTCCTGAGGGTTCTGTCGAGATAATTCACGGTGTTTCGTCTGAAGTGGGGGATGAATTCATTTCCAATCCTGGAATCGCAGCGATTACCTTTACCGGATCTGAAAAAGTTGGACTTGATCTTGCCTCAAGAGCCGTGAAAAATGGAAAAAAAGTTGTAATGGAACTTGGCGGCAGTGATCCTGAGATTGTTCTGGATGATGCTGACCTAGAAAAGGCAGCGGAGGCTGTTGTGGTTGGGAGATTTGACTATGCAGGACAATTCTGCAATGCCACCAAGCGGCTTATAGTTCAGGGTCCAATTCTAGAAAAATTCACGAGGATACTGTCTGAAAAGATGAGTGGACTGAAGATTGGTGATCCTATGAATGAAAATACGATAATGGGACCAATGATACATCAGGATGCCATTAAGGAAATGCGGACATTCCTTGAAGAGACAAAATCAAAGGGGGGGAAAATTATGTATCAGGGAAAAACGCCGGATGATAAGGTGTTCTTTCCTCCTACCATTATAAGGGTTGACAGGAATGCACCTGTGCTTGATCATGAGGTGTTCGGGCCTTTGATTCCTGTAATATCTGTGAAGACTGATGAGGAAGCCATTGAAAGAGCAAATGAAACGGAATACGGACTTGATGCTTCTGTTTTTACAGGATCCTTTGACAGGGCATATAAAATGGCCGGAAAGCTAAAAACCGGCACCGTGATCATAAACGACACGACAAGACTCAGGTGGGACAGCCTGCCATTCGGAGGAGTGAAAAAGAGTGGAATAGGCAGGGAGAGTGTACCTGATTCCATGAGAGAACTTACAAATGAGAAAATGATTGTCTACAGGGTTGGAGATTAACATGAAGATAAAAAGTATCGAAACGTTTCTTGTCGCCGCGGTCTGGAGGAATTTTATAATAGTGAAGATCACAGCAGACAATGGCATATCCGGATATGGAGAAGCCACTATGGGGGATTTTGAAAAGACAATAGAGGCGGCTGTGAATGACTTCAGGCCATTCCTCATAGGCAGGGAGATTGAGATTCCTGAAATTACCAACTTCCTTTACCGAAATTTCTTCTGGAGAGGTGGACCCATTCTTATGTCTGCAATCAGTGCGATAGACCAGGCACTCTGGGATGTTGTCGGAAGGGATGCAAACAGACCTATCTACAAACTTCTTGGCGGAAAATCCCAGAAGAGAGTTAAGGTTTACGCAAATGGATTTATCTCCGGGAATGCGCCGCCTGAAAGTTTTGCTTCGGCGGCTCTCAAGGAGATTGAAAGTGGCTTCAGGGCAGTCAAATTTGATCCTTTTGAAGGATCGGGACCTGGAATAAGCGACAAGGAACTGAATGGTGCTGTCAGGAGAATATCTGCTGTTCGGGAAGCTGTTGGAGATGAAGTTGAAATTATGATTGAAGCCCATGGAAGATTCAATCCAGTTAACGCAAAAAAAATTGCTGTATCTATTCAGGAATTTAACGTTAGCTGGCTGGAAGAGCCTGTTCCTGAAGAGGATATTGATTCGATGGCAGAGGTGAGGAGGAATTCGCCTGTGCCTATAGCGACCGGTGAAAGAATCGTCACAAAATACAGATTTAAGGAGCTCCTGGAAAAAAGGGCAGCGGACATAGTACAGCCGGATGTTTGCCATGTTGGTGGCATCAGATCCCTCACAGAGGTGGGTTCAATGGCACAGGCAAGCTATGTCAATGTTGCTCCGCATAATCCCAACGGTCCCATCGCTACAGCTTCTTCACTCAGTGCGTTGATAACAATGCCCAATGCACAGATTCTTGAATTCTGGGTGGATGCGGGAACACTGCGCAGGGAAATTGTCGAGAAGTACTTTGAAATCAGGGATGGTTACATTGAACCTCTTAATGGTCCCGGCAATGGACTTGTGATAAATGAGGAGGCGTTCATGAAGCACCCTTACAAGAAGATGCACCTGGAATATTTCAGTTCTGACTATGCGTACTACGGTGATACAAAATGAGAAATCAAAAGTTTTCTCCAGTGATAACACCGTTCGTTCACAACAAGATAGATCTCGATAAACTGAGGCACCATATTGATAATCTTTTCAGCAAGGGAATCGACGGACTTTTCCTATGCGGTTCCACATCGCTCTGCCCTTCGCTCTCGATTCAGGAAAGGAGATCCATGATTTCCAGCCTGAATGACCTAGCTGAACGGATAATATTTCAGGTTGGATCTCTGAATCTTGAGGATTCTCTTGAACTGGCTGAAATCGGAAAGCGTGAAGGAGTGAAAGCGATCGCTGCCTATCCTCCTTATTACTATATCAACCTTCCACAATATTTTCTCGAAAAATATTACCTGAAGGTATCGTCTGTTTATCCCACGTTCATATACAATTTTCCGCAGGCAACCGGGTATGATATCAACTCTTCCATTGTGAAAAGGATTAATGATTCAGGAGGAAACATTGTCGGAATCAAGGATACCATAAACGATCCCGCACACATGCTGAGTTTCAAGCAGGAGTTCGGCGACAGCTTCACTGTCTTCAGCGGCCCCGATTTTCTCATAATGAATGCTGCCAGGATAGGCATTGATGGCGTCGTCACCAGTTCCACCAATTATGTCCCCGAATTGATAACTGCAATCTTCAAATCCCAGAATTTGGAGGAGATGATGAAACTCCAGACAAAGATTACAAACCTTGTCAATATTTCAAGGAAGTATGGACAACTCTCTGCAAATTATGTCCTTGTGAAAGCGCTTCAGGGATATGATGTGGGAAACCCCAGGGAACCAATCTTTCCTCTATCTGAAGACCAGCAGAAAGAGCTTTCTGAAACGGCTATTAAGATAGTTCATGAACGAATGTAATCAGAAAACTATTTTTTTTCTATTTGCCTTGAGAGCCTCTTCTGCATTTTCAACGTTATCATTAGCGACTTCTATGACAGTCCCACTTTTAACAAACAGTGGAATCCTTGAGATCGGTTCCTCTACCACTATCCATTTTGGTCCATCCATTGCTTTCTTATCGTAAAAATCGACCCATTTTCCCATTGGAATATAAACTGTTCTTTTTCCGGTTTCGTTGAATATGGGTGCAACGAGTATCTTATCACCAAGCATGTATTCGTCGTCAATGAACTGACAGCCTGGATCCTCTGGGAACTCAAGTACAAGTGGTCTTACCAATGGTTTCTTTATCTCTAAAGACAACCTAGCCTCCAAAATTATGTAGGGGATAAGGCTGTACCTGAGTCTAACAAGGTTACCAAACGCATCGACAATTTCATTGTCATAATTCCATGGTTCCCTAGGTGTCGTTCCATGAAGTTTGAAATGGGAAAATAATGCCCCCATTGCCACCCATCTTATGTATAGAAGCCTGTCAGGCTTTCCTGCGAAGCCTCCTGTATCGAACGCTGTAAATATAGTCCCACTCATTGAAGCAGAAAGAGCTGATCTGAGTGCGGTTCTCATCCCTTCCCATGTGGAGCTGGAGTCTCCGCCCCACTGTATTGGATAATTGTGACTTAATACGGACCCTGATCTTCCCCATACCATCCCCTTTCCCCTGGCAGATTTTACGCCTTTGAAGGCCGACATCTGATAAAGATCACCCATGAGGTTTCTGATCAGATAACCTGGATTACCGTTAACATCGACAGAATCTGTCGGAATCGTCTCCCCGAAATCTGTCATCACCGCATCCGCATTCGACCTGACCATCAAATTCTCAATCAGCTTTGAATATTTTTCAAAACACTCAGCTTTTGTGAAATCAACCATTCCTCTCTTCGGTTTATTTGGGTTCCCGTCCTGATTTGGAACGATCGCAATGTTACCATTTTCGTCTGTGAGAAGACAGTTTTTCATTTCCTTTGCAATATTTCCATTCAGTAAAACGTAAGGGTTCACCCAGAGACACAGTCTTTTTCCATTCGCTTCGAGAAAGTTCCCAAGTTCATCATCTTTCTGGTAATTTGATCTGTCCCATTGGAATTCACATGCCTGTGTCACACCCGGGATGTAGTCCTGCAACCACTGTGGATCCATGCTTATCACGTCAAGTGGAATTTTGCTCTTTCTGAAAGATGACAGAATACCAGATACCTCTGAAACTGATCTGTAACCTATTCCTGCCCATCTGCTCACCCACATACCAAAGCTCCACTCCGGGGGTAGTTCTGGGACTCCGAACATGTGCAAATATTCCTGTAAAATCTCAGCGGGAGTTCCAAATAGAATATAAAATGAAAATGACTTCGCTGGAAGGGTGATCATGATTAGACCTTCCATGGTCTGCCCGAAGTCAAATTTCATCGGGACATACTCCGGAATAACGATTCCAACACCTGCGTTGCTGAGGAAGAATGGGATACCTTTGTATACCTCCTCTGCTCCCAGACAGTAGTTATCATGCGGGAATGTGTAAATCGTTTTTCCCCTTTTATTGAACGTGGTAAAATTCTCACCGAGTCCATATATACCGTAGTTCGAGGGTATCCGGAAGGATATTCTCATCATTTCATTCTCAGCGGAAACTGTCATATTTTCATAAAATTCATCGCCAAGGCTGAGGAATCCCAGCTGATCGCCTGGCGCAAATGGAGAGAGTATCATTTCACTCTCTTTATTCACAGTCAGTGAAAATTTCTCTTCTCTTGCAGGAAGTGTGACAGAATATCCCGCCTTTTTTGGCCCTTCTGGTTCCTTGTGGGGAATGGATAAACCTTGTAATTCATCTCCAGCATCAATTTCCACCTTTATTCCTACGCCATCAATTATTGTTACCTTGATATCCATTTTTGAAGTTTTGAAAGTTGTAGATGTTATATCAGACAGAATTTCGTTAATAAAACCTGCACTTGAGAACATTTCACCTTCGAAGAATTTTCTTATTTCAAAGTCCCTCAGATTTTTCATTTGTGGATATCAGGAATCCGGATAAATTGATTTCTAGCCTTCAAAATATTGGACCAGCATAATATTTTAGTACTTTTCTAACCTACCTCCTTATTGTTATCAAAGGAAGATCCTATTCTTAAGATACGAGGGCTATCACTTGGTTATGATAGTGATGCCGGGGTGGTTATTGCGGTTGATAATTTATCCCTCGATATACCGAAGGGAAAGATATCCGCTGTTGTCGGAGAATCTGGCTCAGGTAAATCCACACTTGCCAATGCTATAATGGGTTTTATAAAATATCCAAACGTTAAACTTTCTGGTTCCATTTATTTTCATGACGAGAATATTATTTCAATGGACACAGTTCATCTTCGGAAAATTAGAATGGAAAAAATAGCTATAGTACCGCAGGCCGCCATGAATTCACTCAACCCTGTCATGAAGATCGGCGATGAGATCCACGATATTATAGCCGCCCACAGAAAGGTGACACCGGATGTTGAAAAGCAAATGGTTTCTGCTGCTCTGGAGATGGTTGAGCTCCCTGATTATGTTCTGAATTCATATCAGAATCAAATAAGTGGTGGAATGCGGCAAAGGGTCATGATCGCAATTGCAACGATTCTCGATCCTGAGATCATTATACTCGATGAACCGACAACTGGTTTGGATGTTATAGTCCAGAAAAATATACTTGACATAATCAGGAAGATTAACGAAAAGAAAGGGATCACAGTGCTCCTCATTACCCATGATATTCCCGTCGCATTCTATCTTTCTGACTTTACTTCGATAATTTATGCCGGAAAAGTTGTTGAGGATGGAGAAAGGCAAAATGTTGTCAAAAACAGACTTCATCCTTATACAAACCTGCTGATTGAAAGCGTTCCATCCATGACCGGTCACGCCGAGAGGCTTGCCACAATACCCGGTGAAGTGAAACCGATTATGGAAAACCAGAAGTTTTGTTCTTTTGTTGAACGATGTCCCTTCGCGATTGAGGAGTGCTCTACCGTAGAATTGGAAGATTTTAATGAGAAGGAAGAGAACGTCCGATGCCATAGGTACAATCTATCTTTGAAGGATAGATTTGCCGGGAAAAAATCCCAAGAGATTGAGCAAGAGAGTTCGTCATTCTCTAAGAATATCATCTCTCGATTTGCCACTATTGAAAATCACCGAATTGAGCTTGTTGATCTTGTTAAGAAATACACTGTTGGAAGGGGGTCAACTAAGCATGACATAGATGCCCTCAACGGAGTGAACATCAAATTGGAAACTGGTAAAATTGTTTCCCTTGTAGGAGCTTCCGGAAGTGGCAAAACTACTGTTGGAAAGATAATACTATTTGATGAAAGGGCAACTTCCGGAAAGTATTTATTTGACGGAAAGGATGTGACTAATATCAAAGATCGAGGGGTTAAGAATATCCGTAGAAAAGTCCAGATGATCTTTCAGGATCCTTTTTCATCTCTCAGCCCGATCCACCAGATTGGATATCAGATAGAAAGGCCTTTAATTATTAACCACATGAGCACGAGAGAAAATCTTAAGAAGGATATCCTCGAAATGCTTAATCTCGTCGGACTCAGACCCGCGGAAAGTTTTGTTGATAAGTTTCCACATGAATTGTCAGGAGGACAACGGCAGCGCGTCAGTATAGCGAAGGCATTGTCGGTCGGTGCAAGAATACTCGTAGCCGATGAACCTGTGTCTATGCTTGATGCCTCAGTCCGAGCGGAGATATTGAATCTTCTGGCAGACCTCAGAGATAGACTCAAAATTGGTATTCTATACATTACCCATGATTTGTCAACTGTGAGATATGTAGCTGACCGTATCTATGTGATGAATGCTGGAAACGTAGAAGAAGAGGGCACCTGGGACCAAATTGCCAACAATCCCATAAAGGAATATACCAAGAAACTTCTGAATTCTGTAGTTTAAGATTCTTCATTACTTGATTCGTGCAGATGATTTTTTTCTGGTTGCCTCTTCTCTCTTTCGAATTTCTTGGCGTTTTTGTACGTCCTAAGAGTGGGGTTTGCTATGGTATCAAGACCCAGACTCATTAATCCGAACCCTACCCCTATTATTGCAATAGTAAGACCTGGAGGAATGAACCACCACCATTCCCCAAGTAATATGGCATCATAGTTGTTTGCAAAATACAGGATCGAGCCCAGAGAAATTATACTCTCATTTCCCAGTCCCAGGAACAAAAGACTGGTCTCAAGCAGTATAGCAAAAATTATCAGGTTGGTGAAAACATATCCGATGTAGGAAAGAAGCGATGGCAGCACTTCCCTAAATATTATTCTGAAATCAGATTCCCCTGTATGTTTTATGAACCGGATGTAATCCCTTCCAGCGATTGACATTGCCTGGGCCCTGATCGTTCGAGCGCCAAAGGCCCATCCAGTGACTATTATTACGATCGCAAGGGACAAAACTCCCAGATTGCTGTGAGAGGCCTCCAAACCTGATGATATAACTATAGCCAGTGGGAGTCCGGGAATTAGAAGGAAAACGTTTATGAAAAATGCCAGTAACTCGTTCTTCATTCCGGAAAAGTATCCGCCGAATAAACCCACGACAACAGCCACAAGCAAAGCAAGAGCTGCACCTATCAAAGCGATTTCAAGCGTCGGTATAATGCTGACCATAAAATCAGAAAGAATGTCGTTGCCGAAATAATTGGTTCCCAGTAAATGAGCACTGGAAGGTTGAAGATTGGAGGCAAACGTTGCACTTGGATTATACGGAGGGAAAAAATACCCGTATAAAGCAAATATAACTACTGCGATAATTATTACGGACCCTGAAAAAAGGTACCTGTTAGATAAGAACTTCGTCAGAAAATTGGTACTTGATCCTTGCTTTGCAGGAGCGTGAATTGTCTGTATGATTTCACCATTGTCTATGTTTGAATCCACGATTCATCCCTCCCTTATTCTTGGATCGAGCCTGTAGTATAGGAGATCCATAATAAAGTTGGCAACAAGAACAGATATGATTATTAAAAGAAATGACGTTTCAAGGACTGGAAAATCCTCATTTATGACAGCATTATATATATCAAATCCAAGCCCTGGATAAGAGAATACCATCTCAACTAATATTCCTCCACTAATAATATTCCCAAGACTTAATGCGAAGCCCGTTAAGTTTGGCAATATGGCATTTTTCTTTGAGTAATCAACAATTGTTGATTTTCTAAGACCAGCCATTTCAGCATACTTAAGATAATCGTCATTTAGTGTCGCAATTGTATTGTTCCTCATGCCAAGATACCATGCACCATAAGAGGCAATAATAAGGGTGGCAAGAGGAAGTATGATATGGGTGACTACGGACAGATAATAGGATGGTGAAGACGGACTCAATAAATGGTTATACGCTCCAGCTTCTGGGAATATGTGGAATTCAATCGAAAGAAAGAATAAGAAAAGAAGAGCCATCCAGAAATAAGGAAAAGAATAGAGGAACAAAGAAATAACGGAAGTAAAACTGTCGCTTGCTGATCCTCTCTTGTGGGCAGATCTCAGTCCCAGGTAGTTTCCAATTAGAAAACTAAGAATTAATGCTATGCCAAACAAAAGAACAGTCCACACAATACTCTGCATTATTATATTAATAGCTGGAGTAGGATAATACTGTATCGAAGTGCCAAAGTTGCCCGAAAACACGTTCGCTACGAACTGAAAAAACTGTGTGGTAATTGGACCATTTGTGTAACCAAGAGATGCTTTGAGTGAAAGTATCTGTTGCGGAGTTAAGGTTGTTGATTGCTGCAATGTACCTATGACGGCATCAACCGGATTACCTGGCATTAAATGTGGAATCAGGAAATCTAAAAAGAGAATAAACCAGAATGATAAAAAATAGAATATTGATTTCCTGATGACATACTTAGGTACCGTGTAATCTTACTCCTCTTTTGTTTTTTTCCTCCTCAATGCCAGCGCTGCAACCGCTGCAACAATCACAACAACGGCTACGCCAATAAGCGCATAGTCCAGAGTACTAATTCCAGATGTTGATGTACTAGAATTGGCATGTACACTGGTAAGGGGTACTGCTATGGAAATCAATCCAAATGTGTTTGAATAAAGTGCATCCCTGAATGAAGTATAATTTACGCCAGAATAGCCATATGTGTTGAATTCATTCTGCGAAATCGTCATAGCTATTGGGATCGAAGGCGTCGTGTTGAGGAGAATGCTGAGCGCAGCGCTGATATACTGTCTCTGTCCCTGAAGAGTGGGCTGGATCGCTGCCATACTGATGTCATGTGTCACGGTAGCATTGTTATATCTTGAATAATCCCCTAGAGCTGATACTCCTTTTGGTTCAAGCCAGTAGTTGGAGAATGAAACATTAAGTGCACCAATGGGATTTATAGCGCTTGAAAGGAAACCAAGACCAATACTGTAATTCCCATTATAGATATTGGCGTAAAACGTAGCACCACTAGGAGTGTATATATTCGCATTTATTCCGAAAGAATTCAGTTCTGTCTTAATTTCCTGGAGATTTGCGACTACATTTGCGGCTGCCCCATTTCCGGAAAGAGTTACTGTGATGGTTGTTCCATTAGATGCTGCCCAGTATCCGTTGCTATTCTTAGTGAACCCTGCTTTTTGCATAAGGCTGGCTGCATGTGTCAAATTGAGAGTATAATAAGTACCGTTCGGATATTTTGCCAGGAATGACGAATCTAAATAATTGCTCAACGCAGGGATGACAAAATTACCTGCTGGCGGCTGCAGTGACTCGTTTGAAAGTACCTGTCTGTTAAGAACGTACGCTAGCGCGGTTCTGACATTAGAGTTGTTTAGAGGCCACTGCAAGTTGTTTAACCAGAGCATAAAAAATCCTGAGGGCGGTGTAAAGTAGAAATGGCTGGCGCTCTCGGATGCCCAAGAAGAAGCCGCTGCATCAAACGCACCAGAAAGCCAGTTTATGTTACCACCTGCAAGTGCGTTTGCTTCAGCAGTAACAGTCGGATAAGAGGGGATGATAAGTGTAGTTATGTGCGATCCAGTATAATAATAGTGGTCGTTCCACGTGAATTCAAATTGACTGGCGCTTATAGATTGAGCAACGAATGGACCAGTTCCAATAGGATCTGTCATAGTGACGCTATAAGGATCGGTTACATTTTGCCACTGACCGGGATATATTATTGGCTGCGACATTATTTTGTACAGATCAGTATAGGCCGTATTTGTTGTATAGAATGATACCTGTGTTGGACCGGTCTGTTTTACGCTCTTAATGAACGAAGTTAGACCCTGTGAGTCTATCTTAGAATTATTCATAATATAGTTGAACGAGTACACAACATCCGAAGGACCGAAAGCTACGCCATTATTGTATTCTACTCCGCTCCTAAGTGTGAAAGTAATGTTGGTAAGATTGCTGCTGTAAGAGTAACCAGTAGCCAAAGCAGGCTGTGGCGACTCACCATTCATAAGATACATAAGTGGGGAAAATACTAGAGAAATTGCTGTAATTTCATAAGGCGATGAGGCTATTCCACTAAATGGATTCAGGTTAGGGGTAAAAGAACCGTAGCTGTCCACTGCAAGGTAGAAAACCGAAGCCGAACTAGTGTTGTTAGATGTCGTTGTCGGGCTATAATAAGGTGTTCCCCCATTACTGGTTCCCATGGGAACCACTGCCATCAAAATTGCTAAAGCGGCTATAACCAAAACCATGACTCTCTTAAAACGAGTAGAAGCCATGTTGAAGCGATCAGGATACCGTTTATAAATTCTTTCATTTAATGATTTCGAATAAGGAATGTTTTAATATCAATAGAAAATAATTAATGAGGTTTTCCTAAAACCTTCACTTTAACTCTATATCTTTCACATAATTCGTGACATCAGTCAATTTTACAGCAGATTCAATACACTATCGAAAACCCCTAATAAAATTTGCAAGCAAAAACTTTTCTGCCTATTATAAATATATCACAATAGAATAAAAAAAATTCATCTTTGCTTTTCTATATCATCGCACTATATATGTCCAAAAAAATGAAATAATGAATATAAAAATTTAATCGGGTTTGGCTAACTAAAATGAAGCCAGTCCCATTAAATAATGTGTATATCTCCCTTCCCTGAGATCTCCTCGAGTGTTTTGCCCTTGGTTTCAGGAGCGAGGAGTATCGAAAGGACAAGACCACCAATACAGGTAAGGATGATCACAAGAAGTTGATCTCCAATTACAAGACTTGGGAAGAAAAGTCCAGTCAGCACTCCTCCCAATCTGCCTATCCCCTGTTTCCATCCTTCTGCCGTAGCCCTTATCCTGGTTGGGAAGAGTTCCGGTGAATAGACCATGTGAAGAC
>JAJZJR010000029.1 GCA_021810045.1 Thermoplasmata archaeon | reverse complement strand
ATACAATACACAACCTACAAGGCTGAAAGTGCCGGTAAGCTTGTGGTATCAGTGGATCCGGGATACACATCACGTACATGCTCAAGGTGTGGATGGAAGAAGGAATCCCTGAAACTGTCTGAAAGGACATTTCATTGTGATTCCTGCGGATATGAGATCGACAGGGATCTCAATGCCGCAATCAACATCCACAATAAAGGAATGGAAAAGGTAGGGAGGGGCACTCCCGAAGTTACGCCTGTGGAGATCGGTGCACTACCCGCAAGGGCAACCCTGATCGGCGAAGCAGGAAGCCCCGTCCAATAGGGCGGGGAGGATGTCACTTGCCTCTGTTTTATCGGAGGTTATTACGGGATTCATGCTTGGGGGAGCTATTGCATTGCTGTTCCTGTAAGAGGACTGGCCGCTCCTGAGGTGATCCAAGGTTTTGTTGGAAACTGATTTCCCCTGGCTTCTGAATCCTTTTTTCAGGCCGTCTATCCTCGTGGTGTATTGATCAATCATGCCCAGGATCTGATCATGGCTCATTGCAGAATAGTTTTCCTTTTCCGTATCAGTGAAGCCGCTGAATTTTCCCTTCAGGACCTGTTTCAGCTGTTTTCTTTTCTGCTTGAGCAGTTTGATGAGATCTCTTGGATGGGGAGTTGTCTCCATAAGCGATTTTTACCCCATCTGATGATTTCGCCATAATGTCTCAGAAAGACATGGCATAATAATATTTTGTCAATTGAAAATAATGTTTCAAATGATTTTTATGGTCTGGCAAAGAATATATAGAAAACACTCATGATAAAGCCCATGAAGGGGCCGCAAGCAGGAAGAAGCTCCCGGGGACTCAGGAAACGCGGCAGGATAATCATCATCATAGTGGTTGCCATTACTGCGGCAATACTGTCTGATTCATTCCTGAATCTATACATCGGCGGATACGCCAGAAACCCAGCCTGGGAAGGGACTTTCAGCGGTGTTGACCACAAGGTATATGCAGATTCCAGCGAAGTGCTGGACAACTTCTCCCTGAATACATCCTCATGGCTTAACGGCACATTCCAATCCAACGGGCCTGTATCATTTTATGCCTTGAACCAGTCCCAGTTTTCCGGTTTCATCGCAAATGGGAATCTCTCTTCATACATATTCTCAGATAAAGGCCAAACTTCGGGTACCCTGAATCTAAGCTTCCCTGCGGAGCCGGTTTATTTCATCCTCTCAAATCCAACCAGTCAGCTGGTTGTCATAAATTTCAGTTTCTCTGTTTACCATAGCCGTTGAGAATCTGAGCCTCAAAGATATGATGAATGGCAATCACCGCCGTGCAAAGGCAGTAGCCGATGCAGGGTGGGGGATGTTCAGAGTGATGCTGAAAACCAAGGCATCACAGAGAGGGAAGAACTTCACGGAGATAGGAAGGTACGAGCCATCCACGAAGATGTGTTCGTCCTGTGGCCATGTAAAGTCGCAAATGAAGCTGACCGAGAGACGCTTCATCTGTGACATTTGTGGCTACACTAATGATCGTGATGTGAACGCGGCTATCAATATCAGAAGGTTCGCACTGATTTCGGAAGGAGTACCCACGGAGAGTGGGGAATTAACGCCTGTGGACAGACACACCTCTGCTCTGGAACCTCTCGCAAGGGAAGGGATCAGGGCAAGTGTACTGGTTGAAGCAGGAAGCCCACGGCTTTAGTCGTGGGAGGATTTCACAGGAGTTCATGAGGTGTTTCAATACCGGGCAGTTGAAAAAATAATACAACGAAATAAAAAAATAAAAATGGAGGAAAATAGAGAGAAAAGAGATTACTGGATTGATATTGTTCCAGTCATCCAGCCTGGTGTGGACATTGCCTGTCCCCAGCCTGATGCTCCAGATCCACAGTCTGCATAACACTGCCATGTGTAAGATTGGCCTGCGTTTCCGGATTCAAAGCTGAACTGGACTATGGATGACACAGGTATCGGGACGTTAAGGCCTATGCCGCTTACTGTGAATGTATGGGCTATGTCTCCAAGGGGAACACTGCCTGTTTTCCAGGAGCCGTTCAACTGTATCCCATTGTTGGTTTCAGATGAGTTGACGTTGGTGTTGTTGAAAACGGTTATCTGGTTGTTGGTTGTGCCGGTAACATTCTGGTAGCTCGCAGGGACGGGTGCATTTCCATCATCATAACTGAAGATTGTAACCTCAATGAGTGTATTTGCAGGCAGAGCTATGTTGGCAGAGCTCGTTAGAGTTCCATTCTGCAGAACATAGTAAGCTGGCTGCTGGCTCGTGCTGTTGAAATAGTTATTTGTTGTAATGACAAGGTTCAGGTTGTATACTCCACCGGTTGCTGCGGTTGAAGTTGAATCGGGGTCGGCCATATTTGGGTGCTGTATTACATACCCAATTCCGACTCCTGAAAGGACAACAACAGCAATCAGGATTGAATAGATGAATTTTGAATTCATATCCATTTTTTTCACCTGATTAAGAATTTAGCCTTCCGGTATAATACTAGACCCATATATCTTAGGTCTAACTTTAATATAGAAACTGTTACCAACCAATATTGGAAATGCTTTAGTAACAATTATTTCTTCATATTGAATATTTAAAAGTAATAAATCACCAGTCCAATTGTGATTACGTTAAAATAAGGCTTTTATGAGTAAAAAACTAAAAATTAAAAAAATTGAGATTATGGTGTGATTTTGATTGCTCTTGTTGGGCAGACGCTCTCGCAAGCCATACAGAAGATACACTCGCTTTCCCTTACGGGGTCACACTTGTCAGTTCTGTACTTTGCAAAAAGGTCTTTGTCATCTGCAATATTCTTGTCATTGCCTGTCCCCATCTGGCCAGGGTTGAGTTCCCACTCGTAGAGTGTAACAGGGCAGACATCCATGCATGCTCCGTCTGCGACGCATGATTCCCAGTCTATTGCAACCTTTGAACCGTGTATACCATTCTTGGTTGGGTAGGGCTTTCCGTCGGCGTCATTTCTCTGAACACCTTCGGCTCTTACCTCGTGATCGTGATGCGTTCCGGTTACTGGGTAATGTTCTGCATCCTCAAGAAAATTCTCGTCAATTGGTTTCGGCTTGTAATCCAGCGTGTCTAGTTTTACCAAACAATCACCTGTTTCGACATCATCTGTTTCTTATTTAAATTATCTGTTATTCCATCAATGTACTTTCTTTTTTAAAAGTGAGCTTTTTACAGCACCGCGCAACAAGTCAGTTCAGTTAAAATATTCACATTAAGATTACTTCATTCTAATTTTAGTGTCCGGTTTCCATGTTATATTGAAATATCTACAGCAAACCTATTCTCCCCGGTTCTTCACGAGCGAAGTTATGGCTCCGAGGATACTCAGGATCGCAGAAATAAGCATCACTCCGTGGAATCCAAGGGTGAAGCTGGCCGCATACTTCTGTGTTATAGTTACAACTGTTCCTGAAAATATACCTACAGTAAGGGACCTTGGTATGTATGATGAAATTACTGCGGTGGCAATAACAATACTGAAAAGCTGGCCGGTAAATCTCATGGTGCCAAGAAACCCAGATGCTATCCCGGAATTCTCCCGGGATACTGAACTCATGACAGAATTGGTGTTTGGCGCAGAGAACAGCCCGAACCCAATTCCAATGGTGCCCAGTAAAACCAGTATATCTATTCTGGAAAGGGGACTGATAAGGTAGAGTGCCAGGAATGAAAAACCTATGATGAGCATCCCAAGGGAAGCTATTATTCTTGAGCCAAACCTGTCTGATAGGCTTCCTGCCAGAGGTGAAAGGGTTACCATAAGCACAGGTTCAGGAAGTATCAGGAGTCCTGATATGAAAGGACTCACCCCCAGGATGACCTGCAGGTAAATGGAGAAAACAAAAACAATTGAGAATGTGCTCAGATAGTTAAGGAGTGCCGTTATGGAAGAAGCAGTAAATGTCCTGTTGCCCCTGAAAAGGTCAGGCGGGATAACTCTCGCCGATCCACGGATCCCGAAGTAGATGAACAGGATGAAGAATATAACTGGCAGGGGACTAATATACAATGCAATAAGGAAACCGTACAGATCCCCCAAGGCAACCAGGGCTGTCATCGAAAATATTGCACCGGCAAGCAAAAGGGCTGCAAAGACGCCTGATTTCTCTGTTTTCCCCCGCATCTCGAATCCTTTCATGCTCACAAAAGAGAACGCCAGGTCAGCCAGTGCAATGGGTCCTGAAAAAAGGAAAATGGATCTCCACCCTGCGAATTCTATGAGCAACCCGCCCAGAAAAGGGGCAAAGGTAAGGCCAAGGTAGACGGTCATTGCATTTATGCCCAAAGCGAACCCCCTGTTTTTTTTGGAATAAACGTAACTCACAATGGCCGTTGAGTTGGTACTCAATATGGATGAGCCTATCCCTGCCAGGAAAACCATTGCAATAAGGAACGTGTAGGAAAAGGAAAAGAAGCCTCCAATTGATGCCAGTCCAAAAATTGCCAGTCCTATCTTGAAAATCCTGGCCCTTCCCACATCGTCAGAAATTCTCCCGAAGAAAATCATCAGTGAGGCAAGAGGTATGAGCAGGATCATGGGTATCAGGGCTGCCTGTACAAAATCCAGGTGGAAGGTGCTGCCTATGCGGGGAACTGAAAAGGCAATTGCACTTGAAAGAAATGGTGTGGCAAATGCAGCAAAGGATGTTGTAACAAGTATCATTCTGCTGGACACGTCAGTTTTCAACCGGATCTCCATTGAATAAATGACGTCAAGGTAAATCAAAGATTCCCGGCATTCCCGTCCTCCCTTTCGGAAGGCTCTTCCTTGCGACTTATTGGTGAGTCATAATGGATGCGGTAAGGACGGGAACACTATAACAACCAGTCAGACCGTTTCATTCGTATATTCCACTTTTTCTTATGCCGCTGACCAGGGTCCCAAGTCCCAGTCTTTCAGGCTTGAATATTTCAGGATTCATGGTTGTAAGATTTGGCATGATGTCAGGCCTGAAATCCATTTTATCAAGTATGTCCCTGTCCAGATCCACTCCCGGGGCTATTTCCATTAGCCTTATACCATGGTTTCCAAGTTTGAAGACTGCCCTTTCGGTAATGATTGTCACATCTTTCTTCTCCCTGATTGCAAGTTCCCCCCTGAACAGTATCTTGTATACTTCATTGACAAATTTGGTGGTGCTTCCATCCTTGACGATGGAAAGGGACCCATTACGGACCCTTACATCTGCCTTTCCTGCAGTAAACTGGCCCGTAAAAACAATGGAGGGTGAACCGCATGTTATGGCAGGGAATCCGCCTGGTCCCGGTATCCTGCCGGGAAGTATGGACGGGTTTACGTTTCCCTCCTTGTCCACCTGCATGAAACCAAGAATTGAGATATCGATCATGCCGCCTTCATAAAGCGTGAACTGATCAGGAAGTGGAATTATGGCAAAGGGTCCCACAGAAACCCCAAAGTCATTGCCCGTTAGTGGAACGCCTCCCCAGGGGCCAGCTTCCACAGTTGAATAAATGTAATCTGAGACTTTTTCCTCTTCCAGCAGCGAAGGTATTTCCGAAGGGATACCGACACCAAAATTTGCAATAAGGGCTTTCTTCCTGTCCCTGACCATATTGGCGATTTCCAGGGCAGCCCTTCGCACAATCACGGACCTGCTGTCCAGAAGGATCTTTTCCCTGCGTTTGTGAATCACGGGAGGAATAAGTCCTCCGGATATCCTTGGGTCAAATTCAATCGAACCGGTCTGCCATGCATATTCTGAGGGAGAAACTGCAACATAATCTATGAGCGGTCCAGGAATGTGTACTGCCTTTGGGTTGATTGTACCCATCCTTGCTACCCTCTCAACCTGGCAGAATGATATTCCCCCTGATGGCCCGGCCTTGGCAGCCTGGGTAATGGTAAATACAGTACCGTAAATACCCTCCTTCTCCATGCTTATGTTTCCCATTTCATCGGCAGTAGTGCCTCTTATAAGTGCCACATTGGGTTTTGGTGCCGATATGAGGAGGTACTCATTGCCATGAATCATGATGTTTTCAACATTTATCCTGCCTACTTTCCTTGCCAGCTCATTTAGGGTTCCCGCATCCTGTTTCGAATCCAGGAAGGTTCCCACACCAACCTTTGTTATGAGTCCCGGCCTGCCCGCAGAAACCTCTCTCAGGAGATGTGCCATGGTTCCTATGCTGAGGGTATATCCTTCAATCCTCTCATCCAGAATGAGTTTCTGTAAGGCAGGAGACCATCCAAGAAACGGCATCAGCACACCTTTCAGGAACTGGTAATGGCCATTTTCCTCTATCTGGCTGCATACCTTGTCTATTCCTCTCCCGGGCGATCCAGGCAGGCTGTCCGATTCTATGAAGAGGTGCCTGGGATGGCCATATTTCAGGAAAGTGTCATACAGCTTGAGCAAAAGATATTCAGGTGCAGTGGATATATTGAAACCGGATATGGCTACGGTACTTCCGTCAGGTATCTTCTTGAAGACTTTTGTGAGGTCAGCTTCAGAAAGGAGAAATCTTGCCATGGGAACGCATGCCTTTGAAGCTTTATAATATGTTATCCTTAAGTTTAAAGCCGAAGCTTTTTACAATGGGATTTTCCCGTGAAATGCCATGACAGAGCATTTGCGGTATCCACAAATGTGGAATATTGTGGGAAAACAGCCTTAATACAGGCAAAATATTGAAAACTTCCACAAAAAGATGATCTCATCCTGATAAAATTTTATGGCATGATGGCATACTGTTAACATGCAGGGAAGTGAGCCACAAGTCATAGATCGAAAGATGGTTGGCGAATTCGTCAGCTCTTTTATCAGGCAGCTTAAATTCAAGAGAGAAGATTTCAGGACTATTGGAAGTTTTGGCGGATTCACTTCACTTGTGGATCTCGGCAATTTTGCAGTTTCATTGAACAATGACGGTGTAGGAACCAAAACGGTCATTGCAGAGGAAGCCAACAGATATGATACACTGGGTATAGACTGCATTGCAATGAATGTGAACGACGCAATCACAGCGGGTGCTGAACCCATTGCCATGGTTGACTACATAGCATTGAAGGATCCCAATCCGGAAATAGCAAGGCAGCTGGGAACAGGTTTCAACGTAGGGGCCCAGATGTCAAACATCACAATAGTAGGTGGAGAAACTGCCATTGTACCCGATCTCATAAATCACATAGACATCTCAGGGACATCTCTTGGAATCGTGCAGAAAACGCAGATCGTCAACGGTGAAAAGATAAAGGACGGAGATCTTATATTCGCCCTTCAGAGCAGTGGACTCCATTCCAACGGCTTTACAACAGTAAGGGACATAATCAGGAAAAACGAGCTTGACCTTCAGGAAAAATTCCCGGGGGAATCCAAGAAGGCCCTGGACGTACTGCTGGAACCAACCAGGATATACGTCAGGGAAGTTCTTGACATCATGAATATAGTGAATATCAAGGGTATGGCCAACATAACCGGCGGCGGAATAAAAAATCTCAGCAGGATGAAGGACATGAAATACGTTCTTTCTGATCCCATAGAGCCGCAGAATGTCTTCAAGCAGCTGCAGACCATGGGAGATCTAACACCTGAACAGATGTATGAAATATTCAACATGGGTACAGGATACGTCATTGTAATAGATCCCGATAGCAGGCTGGATTTCCTCAGCACACTCAGGGGGAGAATACAGTTCAAGGAAATCGGGCATGTAGAGAATGGAAGCGGCATAGAAATTCCTCCGCTTGAGATTTCCTACTCCGGGTATTACTGAAAATCTCCTGTGGCAGCACAGGAAATACAATTATTTTTTCCACATGCATATTTATATCATTTGAACTCCTGAGACTGAGGATACAGTAACATGTTTCCCGAGAACTCTCCTCTTGTTATGTACGGATACGCGGTTTCCAATTGCGTTTTCCTGGTGGTGTATCTCCTGGTGAAACTGATGGTGGAGGATAAAAAGAACCTTCCAAGGGCAGGGAGGTACCTTCTGTGGGCCATAGTGGCCATCACATCCGGCGAATTCATTGGTTCGCTTATCATTCTTAATCCACTGAATCCTGTGGAATTCAGCGCCAACCTGACCTTGAACTTCATGTTTGTATTTATATACATATTCCTCGCAGAGTGCTTCCTGTACCTCATCGCCATGATCTACATAGGGCGCAAAACAGGCACTTTGCGTTTGAAGCGTCACAGTCGTTGAAGTTTTCAGCGTTTGGCATGGCGAATTAATTTATTGTAGCTATCAAAAAACCATCAACTTAAATTACTGGAATGGAAATATGGGGTCATGAAGATCGTAGCAGTAGTTGATGAGGAAAACTACGTCACGCCACTTGAATACGGAAATTCAATAATGGTAATTGACGACGAGACAAAGCAGATAACCGAATACGAGAACCCGGGATTTGGATCTCCTTACGGCGGCAAGGAAAGATGCATGGCAGGTATCCTGTCACTCAAGCCTGACGCAATCGTTGTGAAGGAAGGCGTTCTCTGCCCAGGTTCGTACCACATGTCACTGGGAAAGATGAAATATATCCCAATCGAGGAAGAAAAGCTCGATGATGTAGTCAAGAACCTCGATGGTGTCAAGTCCAAAGCCGTGGATGAACTGGAATTCTTCATGTTCAAAGAGTGAATCCACTCAAAATTTTCTTTTTTCTTTGAAAACTCTGTTTTAGCCCAATTAACTGATTATCCTGCTGCAACAGTATGGTTGAATATTATCTGAAGTAATAATCCGGACATTCAGCATAAGCATGAAAATTCCTTAAGGTCTGAAATCCCTGTATGTGAAATATTCCTGAATATGTTCGCCTCAATGGAATTATTGCAGCACAATTTTTAATGGCAATTTATTCATTAAACTTTACTATCAGTAATTTATGTACCATTGTTTATGACTGCAGATTATTAATTATGACAAAACCAATTTATAAAAATCCCATCTCAACGGTTTCATCCCATAACGGGAACGGGAGGTATAATGATGGGAAAGAAGAGAGTAGCAGTAATCGGTGCAAGTGGCCTTGTGGGCCAGAGGTTCTGCCAGCTCCTCTCAGACCATCCTTACTTTGATGAACCAGATCTGTACGCTTGGCAGCGTTCAGACAACAAAAGACTGGAGGAGGTTCTCAGGGTGCCTTCAAACACAATTTCAGATTCACTTCTTTCACAAAATCTGTCACTGATCAATACAGAATCCATCATTTCAGAGAAATACGATGCCATATTCGGTGCCATACCAACTTCGCATGAACACAACATAGAGCTGGAGTTAAGAAAAGCAGGAAACAGGATCTTCACCAATTCCTCAACAAACAGGATGCTGGATGATGTTCCCATTGTTGTTCCGGAAATCAACAGTGAGCATATGGAGATGTTCAGGGACAGTGATGGTTACATAATTGCAAACGGCAACTGCAGCACCATAGGACTGGCTTTACCTCTTAAGCCCCTTTTTTCCCTGGGGCCGGAACACATTGAAGTTACAACCATGCAGGCACTGAGCGGTGCAGGATATCCCGGTGTCCCTTCTCTTGATGCAGTATCAAACATTGTTCCTTACATTGAGAATGAAGAGGAAAAAATCCAGATTGAGCTTCCCAAGGTATTTGGCACTCTCATGGACCATGCCATAGTTCCCCCGGTCCTTGATGTGGGAGTAACCTGCACAAGGATACCGGTGAGAGAAGGCCACACTGAGTCTGTAACTGTAAAATTTGAGAGGAATATAGAAGAGGAGGATATTTCAGCCCTCTTTTCAGAGTTCAGGGGGTATCCCCAGGACAGAAAACTCCCTACATCACCGGAACAGCCCATTATTGTACAGCAGGACCAGGGCAGACCTCAGCCGGAACTTGACCTGTGGAACGGAAAGCCTGAAAGAGCCAGAGGAATGGCCGTAACAGTAGGAAGAATAAGGGTCAGGAGAGATTACCTGAGATTTGTTACGCTGTCGCACAATACAATACGCGGGGCTGCAGGCGGATCAGTACTGAACGCAGAGATAGCACTGTCAAGGGGGTTGCTCTAGTGGACTTATCTTATGAAGTCATGAAATTCGGAGGCTCCTGCCTTTCTGCTGCAGAAGATTATGAAAATGCAGCGAAGATAATCTCCATGTATACGAAGCCGGCCGTTGTGGTAAGTGCAATGAAAGGCATCACCGAGGAACTTCTGGAACTCAGTGAAATGACGGAATTAAATAAGGTCATGGAAAAAATAAGTAACATTCGGTCCATGCACATGGAAACTGCTGAAAAAATAAAGAATCCAGCAGCAAGGACTCAGGCTGCAGAAGAGATAAGAAAGCTTTTCCGTGAACTCAATAGGATTGTCGTGTATCGTAAAGGGAGAAATAACCGGGAAGTAAAACCCCTTATTCTGTCGTATGGAGAAAAATTATCTTCTCTGTTGATGAAGTGGTATCTCGCCAGCAATGATATTCCCGCCTCAGAGATATTTGCCAATGAGGTTATTGTTTCCAGCGATGAGAATATTCTCGAAGCCACCGCAGACGAATCAAAATCACGTGATCTTCTGATCCAGAGGCTTTCCACCCTAATAACACTTGGAAAGATACCGGTAATTACTGGATTTTTCTGCAGAACACCCTCCGGAAAAACAGCCATTCTCGGCAGGAACAGCAGCGACTATACCGCTGCTCTGGTTTCAGCTTCATTGAAGGGTTCATCCCTCACATTCTGGAAGGATGTTCCCGGGCTCATGACTGGAGATCCAAAATTTGTGAAGAACTGCAGAATCCTCAGGGAGATTGGATATGATGAGGCCGCCAGTTTCATCAGCAATGGGGCAAAGATACTCCACAGCAAGGTAATTTCTCTGTCAAGGGAAAATAATGTGCCCATAAGAATAAGGGATTTCAGGAATCCGGAGGATATGGGCACCTTAATAAGCGGGACTCCTGAATGTAAACCATCAGATTTTATGAATCCTGCGGCAGTTCAAAATTTGTTCTCAATGTAATATTTTACAATTTTCTTGGTAGCCCTTCTCAGCACATCCGATAGGGAGGGAGTGGAAACCTTCATGATCTTGGCGATTTCTGTCATGGAAATTCCTCTGTCCGGGTCAAAATAACCGTGCCGGAATGCCATGTTCACCACTTCTTTCTCACGCTCGGTGAGAATTTCTGTACTTTCAAATTCGGTTTCCAGTATATTGGGGTTGAGACCTGCCAACTCAAGGTCCTTCTCCAGGATCTTCAGTTTGGTTGGATTCTGAACCAGTATCCTGTACAGTATTCGCTTGGAATCTATTCCCTTCGTGCTTAAAACAACAACGTTGGAACTGGAAAAAAACCTGCAAGCCGAACAGCTGTGGGAATCAGCCCAGTATCCGGTCTTACCGACTCTTATTACATTATTGGAACATTTCTGAAGTCCCGGAAGAATAAATTCAGGATCGGCATTTGTATCCAGTTTGTGAATCGTTTTGCTCTCACTGATTCTCAGCCTGTCAACCTTGACTTCGGCGTCAAGTGTAGCTATAAAATTAGTTACTGCACAGTCTGATCTTGTTACCTCAACTAATGCCTCTACCGCACCCTTATCTTTCTGGGACATTGAAAGCCTCCTTTGAATATAGCTTCCTGATGAAATAGTTTTGCATCGATACTAATGGATTTTTGAGTTGTAAATGGCATCAGAAATCATATGTGCAATTCTTACCGGTTCTGGAACATTTCCAACAAGGAGGCTTTTTTTCAGAATAATCAGGGCATCCTTCTCATCCAGACCAGCAAAATTAACCACAAATTCGAGGTCGTTGATGATGCACTTAACTGGTTTAAGGCTGTTAAGTTTTTGTATCTTATCAAATTCGCCATATTTGGACAAAGCAGCCTCCATGGCAGAAATATCTGCTTCAGACCTTGTGACAGAAACATACGGTATTCCAGTTTTATCATATATCTCCCAAGGGCTTACAATATCAAATCCGGCAAATGTAACTCCCTCAGACATCATGACATCGATATTATCCAGGCCAATGGATTTAGCCATTTCTATGACTTTATCTTCAGCGGAAGTGCCGTCAACAGGCAAGGTTCCAATTCTGATGCCCTCTATTCGTCCATCCAGCCTCATGAGTACGGCAGTAAAAGGTGCATATTTGTCCTTGGACCTTGAAAATGGACCATCATCAATGCCTAATATCCTACCCTTTTCTTTCAACAGTGTGTATTTTCTTTTAAAGTATTTAAATAAATGTGAGTAATGGCAAAATCGCTTTTATCTAGTTCCATTCATAATTTAGACCACCAAAATGCTTATATCCCGTATAGTTATACACTGGCTACGCACTTTGAATGCACCTCTTAAGACATACTTGAGAGGGAAGGGTTAGAGGTTCTTTTTTGAACCGATGAAGCCAGATTCATTTACAGTAAAATGGATTGTGTAAACTGCTAAACTGCTTGGGGGATGGTTTGGTTTGAGAGCTGATGAAGGACGTGCCAAGCTGCGAAAAGTCTCGGGGAGGCGCATGGGGCCATAGATCCGAGAATGTCCGAATGGGACTTCCTGTTTTATAACACTCCGAGAGGAGGGGGTACCTAGGGAATTGAAACATCTTAGTACCTGGAGGAAAAGAAATCAATAGAGATGCCGTTAGTAAAGGCGATCGAAAGCGGTAGAGGGCAAACCGAATCTTTCATGGTAACATGGAAGAAATGTGGTGTTCGGGCCTTTTCCAATGCTTACATGACGAATCCTAATCTGATTGAAAGCAGAGCCAGAGCGGGTGATAGCCCCGTTGGAGTAAGTCATGAGGTTATGAGAAGAGTGTCCCAGAGTATTATGCGTCGTAATTCGCGTGAGAATATGGGTGGCACTAACATCCAACCCTAAATACATCTCAAGTCCGATAGCGAACAAGTATCGTGAGAGAAAACTGAAAAGCAACCCGAAAGGGTAGTGAAAAGAACCTGAAACCAAGCAGTGATAAACTTACAGGGCACAAAAGGGATGATACCATTAACTATGGTGGACCAGTGTTTTGTTGTCCGTGTTGAAGAATGGACCAGGGAGTTTTGACGAATGGCAAGGTTAATCTTAAAAAGAGTAGCCGTAGCGAAAGCGAGTACCCGCACAGCAATGGAGGGGTAGCGTAATTAATGCGTTAGTCATTTGTGTAAGACCCGAAGCCGGTCGATCTACGCCTGAGTAGGTTGAAGCTTTACGAAAGTAAGGTGGAGGACCGAACCAGTACTGATGTGCAAATCGTTTGGATAACTTGGGTGTAGGGGTTAAAGGCCAATCTAGGCCGGCAATAGCGGGTTCCCCCCGATACTACCCGCAGGTAGACTTCGGCAGAGATGCTTAGCGAGGTAGAGCGACCGAATAGAAGGTTAGCAGTCGAAAGACTGCGCCATCTTATCGAACTCCGAACTTGTTAAGATCGTAGAAGCCGGATGCTAGGGCATAGGGATAAGCTCTATGCCCGTGAAGGGAACATCCTAGACAGGGGTTAAGGTCCCTAAAACTGACTAAGTGCAAATTAAAGGGGTTTGTGGCCAAAAACAGTGTGGAGGTTGGCTTAGAAGCAGCCATCCTTTAAAGAGTGCGTAACAGCTCACTCACCGAGGCTACATGTCCCGAAGATGGAAGGGGCTAAAGTCAGTTACCGAGACCTCTGAGCATCGCAAGATGATCTGGTAGGGGGGCGTGCCGCATGGACGGAAGTTTCTTCGAGAGGAGGGATGGACCGTGTGGTATCGTGGATCCTGGTAAAAGTAGCAGAATAGAATTGTGAGAATCAATTCCGCCGAAAGGGCTAAGGGTTCCTTGGCAATGTTCGTCAGCCGAGGGTTAGTCGATCCTAAGGTGATCCCTAACAGGAAATCACCGAATGGGAAGCTGGTTAATATTCCAGCACCTTAGACGTTTTGCCATGTGGTTTTACTTCGAGATATTGGGAATACGGGTACCAACGTATTTGAACATATAATCTGATGGAGAGTCGTAATGACGAGAAGTTGGAGAAAATGTTCCAGTCCCCATATGGGGATTCCTTAAATTCTTGGAGTCTGTGAAAAGGCTACATGGGTCAGGTCTAAGTTCGTACCAAGAACCGACACAGGTGCCCCTGGATGAGAAGTCCAAGGCGTTTGGGAATAATGGACGCGAGGGAACTCAGCCAAATAGCTCCGTATCTTAGGTAGAAGGAGTGCCTATTCCGAGAGGGAATAGGTCGCAGTGGCAAGGGGACCCCGACTGTTTACCAAAAACACAGATAGCTGCTAGTCGGAAACGATGTGTATAGCTGTCGAAACCTGCCCAGTGTCGGTACCTGAAAGTCTCGTACAAGGGAAAGAAGGGCCGATAAACGGCGGGGGTAACTATGACCCTCTTAAGGTAGCGTAATACCTAGCCGCTTAATTGGCGGCTTGCATGA
>JAJZJR010000081.1 GCA_021810045.1 Thermoplasmata archaeon | reverse complement strand
CCCCCAAATCCAGGAACAATTCCTAGAGTAACCTCGGGAAGTCCCATCTGTGAATCCGGAGTACATATCCTTATATCACACGCAAGGGCAAGTTCAAAACCACCTCCCAGGGCATATCCATGAATTGCTGCTATGACCGGGAAAGGATAACTGCTTATTGAATTCATGACTCTGTGTCCGCTGTCGGCAAATTCGAATGCTGCTGATTCATTCATCTGCAGGAAATTCTTTATATCGGCGCCAGCAGAGAAGGCCCTGTTCTTGCCTGCTATAATAATGGGCTCCTTCTTTTCCAGATTGAGTACATTCTCTATCTCTTCCAGAGTTTCCATATTCAATGGGTTTAGAGGGGACTCCCTGCTTATCCATATAATCCTGTAATTGTTCTTCTCTTCCAGCTTTATGTTCTTATAATCCATCTAAACTACCTCAGTATTTATAAAAGCCTTCCCCAGTCTTCCTGCCCAGCTTACCTGCATTTACCAGATTTCTCAAAGTTACGGGAGGCTTGAATCTCACATCGCCAAATTCGGTAAAAAGAACCTGCATTATATCGTACACAACATCAAGTCCTATAAAATCAGAAAGTTCCAGGGGGCCCATAGGGTGGTTCATGCCCATTTTCATTGTCTTGTCTATATCACTTTTTGTTGCCACATTTTCTTCCAGTGCAAGAATGGCTTCCCTTAGAAGTGGCATTAGAACCCTGTTTGAAACGAAACCTGGAAAATCCTCCACGATAACCGGCTCCTTACCGAGAGATTTTGCCATCTCATAGACCATCTTTACTACACGGTCCGATGTGCTGCTGCATTTAACGATCTCAATAAGTTTCATCACTGGTGGAGGGTTGAAAAAATGAATGCCAAGGAAGCGTCTTGGATCGTTAATCTCTCTTGAAAGCAGATTAATCGATATGGATGACGTGTTGCTGGCGATTATGGAGTTCTCGTCTGCCAGTGTGTTAATATTTTTAAAAACCTGCTTCTTCAAGTCAGGTTTTTCCAGTACGGCTTCTATGAAAAGATCGGAACCTTTTCCCTCTGACAGATCTCCTGTAAATTTAATCCTTGAAAGAATTGCATCTTCCGGATCCTTCAGCAGTCCTTTTCCATTCAAGCGTGTAAGTGAGGAAAGTATTGTTTTTTTTGCCTTTTCAAGGGCTTCAGGAAAAACATCATTCAATATGACCTCATGGTTCCCCATTGCAAAGACCTGGGCTATGCCGTTTCCCATGGTGCCGGCACCGACAACTGTTACTTTCATCTGACAGCCTCCAGAGTCATTGTATGTGCCCCTCCGCCCCCATGGCATATTGTTGCTAGTCCTGTATGAAGCTTCTCTTTCAGCATCGAGTTTATCATGGTTACCAGTATCCTTGACCCGCTGTTACCAAGAGGATGACCAATGGCAATGGCGCCTCCTCTGATATTAAATCTGTCCATGTCAATTCCAAGCTGTCTCTGAACTATAAGTGAAGCCACTGAAAATGCCTCGTTATGCTCCACAACATCATAATCATCTATCTTTTTTCCCGTTCTGGAGAGTAATTTCCTTGTGCATGGAACCGGTGTCTCAACGAAATCCCTTGGTTCAAGGGATGCCGATTCGAATCCTGTAATCTTCATTATAGGTTTCAGGTTATTGTCATTCACATATTTTTCAGATGCAATCACCAGTGCGGATGAACCATCGGAAAGCTGCGAAGAATTCCCGGCGGTCAGCACTCCATTACCTCCAAAGGCAGGCTTCAGTTTTTGAAGATCCTCATATGAAGTCTCTCTGATTCCCTCATCTGATTTTACCTCCTTCACCGGAACTATTTCACTGGAATAAAAACCGTTTTCGGTATTCTTATAAGCTAGATCAAAGCTTCTGAGTGCATACTCATCAGCCTCTTTTCTGGTTAGACCAAATTTCTTTGCAGATCTCTCAGCAGAAATACCCATATGTTCGTGGTAAAAGGCATCAAGCAGTCCGTCATTGAGCATGGCATCCATAAACTCAAGTTTCTTGTTTAGCAGCTGCTTTGGTCCCCACCTTACTTCCGACGGAACCATTAATGGAGAGTGGCTCATGCTTTCCATTCCCCCTGCCACAATGAGGTTCTTCTCCCCAAGGGCTATCTCCCTGAACGCATGCTCTACCGCAAGCATTCCGGATGCACACACAACATTTACTGTATATTTCGTTACCTCGCTGGATAGTCCAGAAAGTGTAGCAACCTGGCCGGCAGGATTTTGTCCCACGCCCGCCTGAAGTACATTTCCCATTATTACTTCTTCAATATCAGACTGTACAACCCTTGATGCTTTGATCGCTCCTTTAACTGCTTCTGATCCCAGCTCTGGTGCGGTTATTGCCGCAAAGGACTTCCCAAACTTGCCAATCGGTGTCCTTTTGGCGGAAAGAATGTAAACATTGTTCATTGCCATCTGTTAGTAATGACCACTTCAGATAATATTATTTCTGGGCGAGTGACGTTTTCAAGTGATGGCCAGTGTAAGATTAAAAAATATT
>JAJZJR010000080.1 GCA_021810045.1 Thermoplasmata archaeon | reverse complement strand
ATTTTCTATTTTCCTGAATCTGTTGCGGAAACACTTTCAATGGCACTCTGGGGGGTTGAAGTCTTATATTTTCTCGTTGGCTCGTCCGTGCTTTTTTCAGGAATAAGGAAGAGAAGGTCCCTGTCAGTATGGGCTTTTGTATTCCCTGTGGGTATTTCGATTTTTTCTGATTTCCTCCTGTGGGATTCTCTCGGATATTATTTTTTCAAGATAGTGATTGTTGCAATATCAGCAATAATGCTTTTTTATTATGTTTATGCCCTGTCGGTCACAATGATGATGATATTTACCGAAAGAGCTTCCACGAGTTGATTCGGCAGTGAGAATGTCTTCCCGTAAATTTCTTTTTGAGATCAGTTTTCAGATTTTTCCAGGAACATAATTTGTTACCAGAATCTCGGTCGTTCCCATTCTCCCCCCCGCATCCCTGTTTATGAACCTGTTTGCATCAACTTTCTTAATTGTGAATTCACTGTAAAGTTCCATTACAGACGGCGAGAATGAATTACTTACCATGAACATGGCTCCCAGATTATCCAGTTTCCTACACATGTCTCTCAACCTCCCCTGATCATACGGAGTAAAACCGACTTTTGTGTAGGATGTAAAACTGGAGGTTCTGGAAACCGGTTCATAGGGTGGATCGAGATACACGAAGTCCCCGGGCCCAACCTCTGGGAAGATTGTCTCGAAATCACTGCACTTGATTTCAACATCTTGAAGCATCTCTGAGAATCGCCTTATTTCTGATGCATCTGGTAAAGATGGATTGCTGTATTTTCCAAATGGGACATTAAACTCTCCTTTGCTGTTCACCCTCCAGAGCCCGTTAAAACAGTGTCTGTTGAGATAGAGGAAAAGGGCTGATCTCTCAGTCTTGTTATCTTCAGTGCCCCTTATTGCATTGAACCTCTTTCTTGCAGAAAGATAGGACTCCCTTTCATTTATGAACTGAATTGATTTCAGCTCTTTTATCAGGTCCTCAATGTTATCCCTGACCTCAATGTAAAGATTTACAAGCTCCGGGTTTGTATCTCCTATGGCGGCCTTCCCAATCCTTCCCATATTACTCAATGCAACGATCATGGCTGATCCTCCTGCAAATGGCTCAAAATACCTGTTCCATTGCCCAGGCAGGTCCATTAGCATCCGGGAAAGCAACTGTCGTTTTCCGCCAGCCCATTTGACTATTGGTTTTATTTTTCGAATGCTAATATCAGTTTTGCCAGGCTCTACCATATATCACCTGATCTTCCTTGTTGATCACAATCGCCATTACGCCACTCATATTTCTTTAAATTTTCCAGGATTTCCATTGCCACCGATCCTTCTTCCATGTTATCGGTAAATATCGAATGTGAAACTATTCCGGTTCTCTGGAATTCCCTGTGCAGATCATCGATTCGTGTTCCCATGGGATAATCTCTTTTTCTATCCCTAATTTTCAGTGTTTCCAGACCGGCCATTAACACAATGTAGTATACCCTGAGATCATTTATGCTAATTTTCTCGATGATTTTTCCAACCTGTTCCGGCATCACTATCCAGTCCAGAACCACATCAAAGCCACCTGAAAGAAAATTCATGGAAAGATCTGCAAGATTCTGGAAAGCCAGGTCCACCTGCTTTTCACTTTTCCATGGATGTTCAATGCCATTCTTCACCATGTGGTAGATCACATCACCCTCAAGAAGAGCGCATTTTTCCAGGCTTTCAGCTATTTTTTTTGATACAGTTGATTTGCCCGCTGCAGGGGGACCGGTTATTATGAATAGTCTCATTCTATAGCCTTTAAAAATGGATTATTTTACTGGTGAAAGCCATCCTGAGTATTTCTTCTCTTTTCCCCTTACAATCCTGTCATACATACTGGAAACAGACTGGGTTATTTTTCCGGGTTTTCCATCCCCGACCACATGCCCGTCAATGTTTACAACAGGTGTCACTTCTGCGGCTGTCCCGGCAAGAAACACCTCGTCAGCTGTGTATAGCTCATCCCTGTGAAGTTTTCTTTCAATGAGGCTGTAGCCCATGTCTCTTGAGACCTCTATTATTGATTCTCTTGTTATCCCCAGCAGGATGTCGGAATCTTTTCCCGGAGTGATAACAGTTCCGTCTTTCACAATAAATATGTTCTCCCCGGTTCCTTCTGCGACATAACCTCCTTCCGAGAGGAGGATAGCTTCATCAAATCCCGAAGCAGAAGCTTCATTCGCGGCAATTATGGAATTCAGGTAGTTTCCGCTGGCCTTTGCCTGAATGGGTAGAATGCTGGAGTTTATCCTGCGCCATGAGGATATCTTGCATCTTATCCCGTCCATTTTCCTGGAGCCGAATATGCTGTCATATGGAATTACGGAAACTGTAGTTGATATCTTCTTCCTGCCGATACCGAGACTGATTGCATCATCGTCCACAAACGCAAATGGGCGTATGTAGCATGATCTTACGTTGTTTGCCTTTACAGTTTCCACAATTGCCCTGCTGATCTCGCCTGCATCATAACCCAGATTCAAGCCGTACATCTTCGCGGTCA
>JAJZJR010000079.1 GCA_021810045.1 Thermoplasmata archaeon | reverse complement strand
GATATATTGAAAGCAAATAGAAAAGAACCTTCCTTCTCAATTCACTTCTGTTTAGTGATCTTATAATGTTTCCATCTGCTACCAGTTCCATGGCATAGCATCTCTTATTATGTATATAAATATTTGCAGACAGTGTCTGATATGTATGCCTACATACAATGGACTCCACCGATCTACCTACATAAGCTCTTTTTTTGTCTTACAAAATACTGACAAATCTGATAGTTTGAACATAATGCCTTAGTATTACAAGAATACTTATACGCCATCATTATTAATTAAACAAATGTCATTTACAACCGGATTATCACTGAAGTTTTCAATATTCGGGTCTTCCCACGGCGGCGGTATAGGTGGATCTCTTGATGGATTTCCTGCGGGTTTCAGGCTTGATGAGGATCGCATGAAAATGTGGGCTCAAAGAAGGAAACCTGGATCAAGCATCTATACATCACAGAGAAAAGAGGATGACACAATAAGGATAATTTCCGGTTTCACCGGAGGTTATACAGACGGGTCCCCAATAACGCTTGTCATAGAAAATAATGACAGCATTTCAAAACATTATGATTACCTGAAAGACAATCCTAGACCAGGACACGGAGATATTACCTTATTTTACAAATATGGAAAATACAGGAACTATAAAGGTGGAGGTTTTCTTTCAGGACGGATGACTGCTCCGATAGTGGCAGCAGGTTCACTGGCTCTTGATCTCCTTAAGGAAAAATTCGGAATAGAGATTATTTCCTGGATAGACAATATGGGAGGATCGTATTTTGGGGATGCAATACCTGGAGATCCAGAAGATCCATACAGGTTTGAAACCAGATGCGGAGACCCTGAATCAGACAGGTTATCAAAGGACCTCCTGAAGGAGGTTATTTCCAGAGGAGACAGCGTTGGGGCTGGTATCAGAACAGTGGCCAGAAATGTACCTGAGGGGTTGGGTGAACCATTCTTCGACTCAGTTGAGAGTTCTCTTTCAAAGATTCTGTTTTCTATACCCGGACTGAAGGGTGTTGAGTTTGGATCTGGTTTCAGTTTTCAGCAGATGAGGGGGTCTACTGCCAATGACACTTTTTATGTGGATGGAGGCAGGATTAAAACAAGGACAAACCACAATGGAGGCATTTTAGGAGGAATTTCCAACGGCATGCCTCTGGATTTCAGGGTTGTTATGAAGCCGACTTCATCCATACATATGGAACAAAAAACAGTAAATATTGAAAAAATGGAGGAAAGCACTCTCATGGTTACCGGAAGACATGACCCATGTATTGCCATAAGAGCCGTACCGGTAGTTCAATGCTCCACTGCAATCGCATTGCTGGACCTTATGATACAATCGCAAAAGATAGACCGGGTCTTAAAAAATTAAGATTTCATGAAAAGAAACTCAGACAAAAGCTACCATGAACCTGAACATTACAACAGAAAGAGCAATTGAGGATGAGATTGTTATTAAAATTGTGTATTTTGCTGTCTTGAGGGAAGCGAAAACATTACCGATAAGCTTCTGGAAAGCGTTTTCATCTCCCATTCTCACCTGTGCTTCTTCTGTTGCCATTCCAACGCTAACTTCCTCAATGTTCTGAATTGCCTTGTTGACCGCGGCATACACGTAATCTGAAATTTCACTCAAATTACCGGAAATTCCCAGTGGATTTATATTCAAAGTACCAGCGTTTACATAATGATTGTCAGTCGTGTATATCTCAACAGCGGATACAATATCCTT
Source organism: Thermoplasmata archaeon (assembly GCA_021810045.1). GTDB lineage: Archaea > Thermoplasmatota > Thermoplasmata > Thermoplasmatales > Thermoplasmataceae > JAJZOM01. The sequence goes on along the minus strand of JAJZJR010000079.1, from coordinate 854 downwards.
CAGTTTTTCCTCACATGCTTCTATTGCCTCGCGAGTTATGTTATTCGAATCTGTCAGAACAATAGCGCTCAGCTTATCGCCAGTGTCAAATACCATTGCCTGAATACCCATAGATGCCAGATCCGGCATGGATGGAGTTACATGCCCATATCCAATCCTTGCAGGATATTTTGATGGAAGCTTTGTGAATTCCCTGATGAATGCTTTGGGTAGAGTTGAACAGTCCTGCAGTTCCGGTGCCCTCTCGTGGAAATAATTCTGGGCATCTATAGGAGCGAAGTTTTTCAGGGTGCTCTTTTCCACGGAATGGATCAGCTTCATTCCCTCTTTAAGAGATACATCATCAAATGACATTTTTTCCGGAATTATAGATCCTATTCCGAAGTCACCGAATTTCATTATCCCTATTGCCAGTTTTCCTACAGTCAGCTTCTTGAATTTTGACATGGTGTTTACGTAATCCATGTGATCGAGAGATCTTCTCACTGCATCAGATATTGAATCTATATCCGATTCACCTGCGCAATTGTTGCTGTTTGTGGTTGTTGTGTGGAATACCATAAGATCTGAATTCAGGTCATTGAGCCTCGATTGAAGCCTGGCTGGGAGATCACTTGAACCCAGTGTACCGAAAGGGCCAGGATGGATGTAAGGGAAAACAATGATTGCCTTCCTTGTCCCATCCTGCCTTTTAATGTCAATAACTTTTACTGGAACGTTCCTCTTGCTGCGATACATCCTTTTAAAGAATCTTTCTCCTATCTTGTTTTCAGCAGATTCATTCTGGTAGTTCAGGAAGAATTTAATCAGCTTTGTGGGGCTCTCACCGTATTCCTGGGCAAAATTCTTGGTTG
>JAJZJR010000003.1 GCA_021810045.1 Thermoplasmata archaeon | reverse complement strand
TATTGTCATAGGGATTCTGATCCTTCCCCTAACGGTGTTAAGGCTCACTGTGTCGAGACTCTTGAAGCTCAGGACCCTCTGATCATACACGATGCTTCCGTATTCACGGAATTCATGCAGGACCTCCCTGTCAGCCTTATAGGTTTCAACCACTTTGGCGATAACCCTTATGGCAAGCTGTGCTGCAAGCCCGTATTTTTCCCGTATGTCCTTATAGACAAGCTTCTGGAGAAGAACCTTGTTGTAGAGCTTCTTCTCAAAAGCAATACGGGATACGAAGTTGCAGGCTTCGTTGAACTTCACGAAGGTGTCAACAAGTGCATCTGTTTGATCCCTGTCGGGGAGAAGCTTAACCATAAGAGTCTTGTACACTGTATTCATATATTTAATCAATATAAAAGTTTGTCGCAATTCCTGCCTTCCCTTTCGGAAGGGTCTTCCTTGCGACTAAATGGTGAATCACTCTTTATTTTATTACAAATCCCCAGTGTTGACAGGATATTACGCCCAGATGATTTTTACCTTGATTTCTCCTTCTTTCTTCCTTTGCAAGGCCGAAATGACTGAATTGGAATCACTGACAGGTATGGTTCCTGTTATGAGTTCCTTCACCACGTCAGGCCATACAGATTTCCATTCTGCAAGTCTCTGCATGGCTCTTTCGAAGTGAGGTTTCTGGCCGTTTATGAGACCAACTACAATAAGGGACTTGAATACTACTTTCTGCAGATCCTGATGAGTGATTGAAGCGATACCTTTGGAAGGAAATCCAAAGAGTCCAATTATCCCATTGTTTTTCGTAAGCCTGATTGATTTGGACAGCAGATCTGCATCAGATCCTGACGCGTCAAAAATCAGATCAAATAAGAGGTTCCCGGCCTTCAGGACTTCAAGATCATCGCCCACATTGATGTAATTGGCCCCTATTCCTTCGAATATTCTGAATTCCTTGTCTGTGGCATCTCTCCTGTTGACCACATCAACCTGGAATCCGTTACTCCTGAGGAGCATGCTTGTAAGAATTCCAATTGTACCGGAGCCAATAACAAGGGCTTTCCTGCAGCGATATGTCCCATCTTGGCAGGTCCAGATCATTCTTCGCTGAACTGTAAGTATTTCTGAAAGAGATTTCTCGAGGTCAGAAAGTGGTTGGCCCAGGATGGCAATATCTTCTATACCTTTAGGTACTAGGATAAGATTTTCCTCTTTTTCATAAAGAAATTCCCGCATAAAACCATGTAATCCAGATATTCCAGCTTCCACAAATTCACCTGTTTCACAGAAATCAGGTCTGCCTGTAAGGCAGTTCAGGCATTTGTTGCATCCTCTCCTGTTTACTGGCATGACAAGATCGCCCATGTGGAATAACACCCCATCTTCCAAAGCCTGCCCTACTGCCTCATGGCCAAGGACCATGTAATTTTCATTTACCGGTGGTTTGGCGGTTGCCATTAATCCATTGACAATTTCTCTGTCTGTGCCGCATATTCCACTTTCAAGTATCCTGATTTTCAGAACCTGGTTGGTTGGTTTTACCATTTCAACATCTTTGATTTCTACACCTTTTTCCGGAGGGTTAACAATTAGGCTTTTCATTGGCACACTCTTCTTTCTGATATAAACTATAAACATATATTTACAGTTGATTTTAACATATGTTAAATTAACTGAAGTTATAGATTTATATATCTTCGGTTAATTAATGAGTTATGAGGCTCCCTTTATCGAAACAGTTAAAAAAAGGTCTCAGATTGAAGTTGCTCATCTCCAGGATGAGATAATAGATATTGTTTATTCCTTAACGGACGATATTGTCTTACACTGTGGAACAGCAATATGGAGATGCGATTCAGGAAAACGCTTTTCTGAAGATCTTGATTTTTATTCCAAATCGTTTCCACGATTATTACCTTTATTTCAGGATACAATTAAATCTCACGGATTGAGCATTCAAAATATGAAAGATACTGGTAATGTAATATTTTCTGGTATTAGGAACAATTCGGCAACGGTAAACGTTGAAATCAATCATGTTTCAGACATTGAAGGTAATCATATCTTATGTCAATTAGCTGATGGGAGCAGCATGGAGATATTAAGCCTTACACCGGATGAGTTTGCTGAGGAGAAAATACTTGCTTACAACAACGGAAGATACATTCTGGATTTGTACGATATATACCACATCGTTATTTCCTGCGAATTAAAGGAAGAAACCGTTAAAACCTTAAGAGGATTTATACAGGAGTTAAAATCACCTGTTGATGAACCTGTACTGAGGACAATAGTCTATCAGGGCCTTGCACCGTCTTTAGACAATATGAAAGGCACCATTTTGAGGAGAATTAAATGAAATTCATGAAAGAATTCTTGGAGTATTTCAGTTCTAAACCAACTTTCTCTTCAGATGAGGCAAGAAATTTTTTCTCATTCAGACAGGGACCTGGTGGATACTACAAAACTGTAATTAACAATTTGATTAAATCAGGCAGAATATATAGGATTACAAGAGGACACTATTCTTTTTTTGACGAAGTACAGTTCACAGGTTTTGCCTATAAACCTTTCTACTATGGATTACAGGATGCATTATCACTTCTGGATTTGTGGGAGCAGGAGACCAATCCAGTTATCATTACACCCAGAAAAGTTAGAAATGGGACAAGAGTTTTCAACGACCGCAACTATGTTGTGCGGCGAATTGACAGGAAAATGTTCTTCGGTTATTCTTTAATTAAATACGGTGATTTTTATATTCCGGTTTCAGATTCAGAAAAAACACTGATTGATATGACCTATTATCATGAATACATTCCGGAAGAGACTAAATTGGCACTTATAGATTCTATAAAACCGCAGATATTTCATGAATACTGCTCCAGATTAAGCCCTATACTTAAAAAAAGGGTTCTTTCTGTAATTGAGGATTTACCAGACATTTCAGAAGATTTTCGCCGCAAACTTGTAGACCGAGACTGCTGGGTTTTTCCATGCATCATGTGGCAGGCCTGCTTTTTCGCAGGTGGCTTGAAGAAACTCCATGGCATTGAAACTGAATTCTGTAGCAACCTGAGGCAATAATAGGCCAGATGTACCGAATCCCGCAACCATCAGGCCTTCCCTTCCAATCTCCAGCTTATTGATCTCATCACTTTTTTCCAGGTCTATTTTCTCCATCCTGCCTAGTACAGAAATCTCAATTTCCAATGTATTTATTTCACTGGTGTCAATAGGCATGAACCTTGGATCTGAAACCGCTGCAGAGGAGGCGGCCTTGGCTGTGGCGTCCCACAATTCATAATATGGAAACATGAAACCAATGCATCCCCTCAGCTGACCAAATCTCTTTATTGTGACAAAGACGCCGGCCTTCTTCCTGAGTATGGGGTCAGAAACTGCGATACTCTGCTCTTTGCCATCAATCCTGGATCTGATGGAAAGTAGTGCTATATTTTTCAATTCCTGTTCCTGTTTGCCACCAATCTCGTCAAGGGAAAGGTCTGTTGATTCCGGTGTATTCTTCAATTTGAATTCATGTACTCAGCATTATCATACTTATGAAGATTTTCGATAATTCATCCTGATCTTAATTATTATAATGATTCCTGTGCTGAGTATGTATGCCCTCTAACATGAGAAGACCTGCTGTTGCTGGTTCTTTTTATCCCGAAAACAAGGATTCTCTCAAGGTAATGCTTGATGGGTTCATTGGACCAAATCTCAGTGAAAGGCCTGTTGCCGGCGATATTCTAGGAATGGTTGTTCCCCACGCAGGATACATTTATTCGGGAAAGACAGCTGCATTGGCCTACAGCAGACTGAGAACTACCCGGGTGAATAAATTTGTAGTAATTGGACCAAATCATGCTTCATATCCTTTCTATACTTCCATATACCCTTCCGGTCAATGGATCACCCCGTTGGGGAGCGTTACGGTGGATGAGAAATTATGCAGGGCGATAGCAGATTTCTCAGATGAATTCATATTGGATACTTCTCCTCATACACGTGAACATTCCGTGGAAGTTCAGATTCCCTTTCTCCAGTATATGCTTGGAAACGATGTTACCATCTCGCCCATAGTAATGGGAAAGCAAACCCAGGATGAGGCACACAAGATTGCTCAGGCACTGTTGAGGATCGAGGAACAGTTCATGATAATCGCATCATCTGATCTGAATCATTATGAGAACCTGGATATCACCGTACACAAGGATAAGCTTGTTACCGATACCATACTGAGCCTGGATGCTGAAAGGCTTTACCAGATACTGGAGGAATATGATATTAGTGCCTGTGGCTTTGGACCCATCGCCGTACTAATGGAATACACCAAAGAAAGGGGTGGCAAGCTGGAGCTTCTTGGACACACCACATCATATGATTATTCAGGAGACAGCAGGAATGTTGTGGGATACTGTTCCATCATGTCTAGCCGTCAACCATAATATGTGAATTTTTATTTGAATAATCATGAAGGCCAGCCTCTATGAACCGCTTGGTGGGGGAACAGTCAAATGCACAGCATGCAGGAGATATTGCAGGTTGAAGCCCGGCCAGACTGGATTCTGTGGTGTCAGGAAAAACATTGACGGTGATCTGGATTTACTGGTTCACAGCATTCCAATGGCAATAAACATCGATCCCATTGAAAAGAAACCTGTGCTTCATGCTTATCCCAAATCGAGGATTCTTTCTTTCGGAACATCCGGTTGCAACTTCGCCTGTAAGTTCTGCCAGAATTACGAAATGAGCCAGAGGAGGGAAGTTGTGGGTCGAAAAACAACTCCTGAAGAAATAGTTGATCTCGCCATTCGCAATGGTTGTGACGGTATTGCCTATACGTACAATGAACCCACCATATTTCTTGAGTTTGCCGAGGATATTGGAAAACTGGCCCATGAGAAAGGCCTTTTCAACATTTTTGTGACCAATGGTTATGAATCCCCGGAAGCAGTTGAATCGTTGAAAAATTTCCTGGATTTCGCTACTGTGGATTTCAAGGGAAATGCCTCACAGGAATTTTACAGAAAATACATTTCCATAGGAGACCCCGATAGCATATTTGACACCCTGTCTCTGCTCAGGAACACCAGTATTCATGTAGAAGTAACAGACCTTGTGATCCCGGAAATAGGGGATAATCTGAAAGAGGCTGAGATCATGATTTCCAGGGTGCTTGAAATATATGGTCCTGATATGCCGATAAGTTTTCTCCGGTTTTATCCCGATTACCTTCTCAGGGATCTTCCTCCTACTCCTGTTAAGACACTGATGGAACATTACCGCCTTGCCATGGATATGGGGGTAAGGTATGTTTACATAGGCAATGTTCCCGGATTGAAGGAGCAGAACACGTATTGCCCGACCTGCAGTACGCTTCTTGTCAAGAGGGATTACCTGGAGACAACACAGATGAACCTCCTGCCTGACTCTACCTGTCCCAAATGTGGGGAAAAAATACCATTCCTGCTTAAGGATTCGGGAAAAATCAAAATAAATAAGGTTTAGATTGGATATTTATAATTCTCTGCTACAACTTTATTTACCAGGGTACCAATTTTTTCAATGGTCGCCTCCAGCACATCCCCATCATTAAGGAATTTTCCAGTACCAAGGCCACTGCCCGTTACTGTGCCGGTGGATATGATATCTCCCGGGTAAAGGGTTATTCCCGATGATATATACTCAAGTATTTCCGGTATTCTGTGAATCATTCCCTCTGTGTTTCCATCCTGCCTCACTTCACCATTTACTTTTATTGTCATGTGAAGGTTGTGGGGATCAGGTATCTCGTCCTTTGTTACAATGTAAGGCCCGAATGGAGCTGATCTGTCCATGTTCTTTCCATGAAGCCAGTTGGTAATGTATCTCTTGGAAGAATGAATTCTCCTGTCCCTGAAGCTTACATCATTGAATACTGTGTATCCGGCTATGTAATCAAATGCTTCGTCCTGGGTGATGTATTTTCCTTTCTTTCCAATTACAACAGCAAGCTCCAGTTCGTGATCAAATTGCTTTGAGGCTTTTGGAAGCAGCAGGTTTTCGTTTGGAGCAACAACATTGTCAGGGAATTTCGTAAAAACATATGGTTCTTCAACAGATGCCCCGCCGGCTTCCTTGGCGTGAGCCCCATAATTAACGGCAACACAAAGGATCTTTCTTGGTTTAAGGAGTGGCAGCATCTTGAGGCTCTTTTCTGACAGGACAACTCTGAATTCCTCATCGGATATCAGTTCCTCTGTGAGTCTCTCGGCTGCATCCAGGTTTTCAAAGAACTCTCTTAAATTGAAAAGGTAGGATGGAGGGGTTTCTTTGTATTTATTGAAATATGAAGCGGGAAGATCAACAATTCCTTCATCTATTTTGGCTCCAACATTTTCCTTTGAGTTGTTATTAAAGGATAATAACTTCATAACGTGGCAATAACGTTCAATTTATAAATTTAATGCAAAACTTGCTGAAATATAGACACAGAATCAAGGACCTGATTGAAAAATACTGAAAAAATAAAAAAATATGGGTTTTAAAAATATCAGTCTGCCACAATTTCGTGCTGGTATGTCTCTTTTATGAAGAAAAGAGCGATGAATGCTATTGCATTAAGAACCAGCATAAGGGCACCAATGTATGGCCAGGCATGTGTTGGGCCATGGAATGCGGACAGGAACGCTGCTGCAATGACTGCAGTGACTATACCTGCAAGTAACTGGCCGAAGTTATAACTTATTGTTACTCCGGAATACCTGTACCTTGATGAAAACTGTTCTGCAAACAATGAGGCTACAACTGCTATCTGTATGCTTGCCAGACCGTACATTACGATTTCGTTTGCAATCAGTAATGGAAGTGTAGGCTTAAGAGACAGAATATACAGATAAGGTATTGCAAAGATCATGATGGCGATCATGCCCACTCTCATCGCATTTCTTCTTCCTGTTGCGTCAGCGAGGTGACCTGCCCCTATTTTTATGAAGATTCCGACTGCAGCTGCAATACCAAGTGCCAGGAAAGCATTGACCGGATCAAGTCCGTCGCTTTTCAGGAAACCTGGTGTAAAGGATGCCAGTTCAAAGATGGCTCCTGCCGATGCAGCCTGAACTACCATAAGGACAACTATCTGTTTCCAGAATGGCTTAAAAACCTTTATTGCCGGAATGGTTTCTATCTTGTCTTCTGCTTTTAGGGTATCAAAGACTTTTGTCTCTGTGATGAAGTACCTAATGATCAGGGCAGCAACGAGTCCAGCTGCACCAATGTAGAAAAGTATTCTCCATCCCTCAGTGAAAACAAAGACATGCGGGTATTTTGTAAGTAGGAAGAACATCACCAGTGCTGGTGCTGTTACGCTGGCTGATTGACCAATGCCAAAGGTTGTGCCCCAAAGGCCACGTCTCTTTGATTTTGCAGCGCTTTCAACTACCCATGCACCGTCTCCGACCATGGTACCAATACCCATTCCTGCAATTATTCTGAATATAATAAGCAGAATATCCGCTGTAACTCCTATTGAAGCGAAACTTGGTGTCAAACCGATTCCAAGTGCACCCACTGCGGTAGTGGCAAGTGCAACTGCTCCAACATTTCTTCTTCCTCCTCTGTCACCATATTGCCCGAATATGAACGCGCCAATAATTCCAGCAATATAGCCGACCACGTATGTACTGATTCCCAGCAAAAGGCCTAAATCCGGGGCTGCAGAGGGAAAGAACACAGATGGCCATATTACTGCTGATACCAGAGCAGCAGCAATATTGTTGTAATTGTGGAAGAATACGCTCACGAAGGAAGCAACCGATGTCTTCCATGTGCTGCTGTATTCAGCATTTCCTAGTTCAAAATCTACATTCTCACTCAAATTTTAATCACCTCTAATTTATAGCTTTTCAAAAAAATGTAACATTGGGGATTTACTTAAATATTTCTCAAAATATTAGCAAAAAATGGACGTTATGCCAAAAGAGTTGATTTAACAAATAATTCTTCTGGCTCTATTTTGTTGTTTGTGAGTCCTTGCTCAGATGAATATTCGATAAGTGTTTCTATGGCTTTCCGGTTTACCTGGAAACCATAGGGATAGGGGTCTCTGCCGAAAATCTCCCTTTCTGTTCTTAGATAATGATAGGCAAACAGAAGTGATGATCTCAGAAGATGATCGCTTCGTGAGTATGCAAGTTCCTTCGAATCCTGGAAAGCCTTGAATAAATTCAATGGAGCCCATGGATACTTTTCCAGGATATCCTCCCTTAGTATAACTGTGTGATTTATATGGCTGAACCCGTTTTTCCTGAAGTATCTCTGGCCTTCTTTCTCTGGTTCATCAAAAAGCGGTTTAATATTGTCTACCTCCGTGAACCTGAGATAATCAGTTTTGTTGAGCATGGACTTCATGCCGGGATATGGGCTTGGCATTATGGCATCCAGTTCACCTTTTTCAAGAAGTTCAGCAAGTGTCTGTCCCGGAGGAATCTGATTTATGCTTACACCCTCCGGGGCATGGAAACCGGTTTCGCCACCATGGCTTAGGTTTCTCTGACGCTCCACATACCATGTAATCTGAGAGGGCTTGACGCCGAATTCGTGTTCCAGGGCACCCCTCATCCACAAGGCTGCTGTTACCTGGTATTCTGGAAGACCAAATTTTTTCCCCACCAGATCTTCCGGAGACTTGATTCCTGAGTTGCTGTTCACGAATATATTGGTATGAAAGAAGGACCTGAACGGGAAGACTGGAATTGCCCTCCACTTCCTGCCATTCTGCAGGGAAATAAGGTAACTTGACATGGACATTTCAGAGACATCAAATTCTCCAAATTTCAGCATTCTCCAGAATGTTTCAGATGGAGGCGATACAATATATCTCAGGGAAATTCCTTCCGGAGAGAGCTCATTATGGAGTAGTGGCCCGGTTCTATCGTAATCGGCCATTCCTAGTGATAATTCAATTCCTGTCATGTATGGGAGAAACAGCCCCTACATTTAGGTTTTTTTCTCAACTAGACTGGACAATCAGAGGTTAGCAGGTGAGTTACTGTCTGTCCTGAACATATCAAGGGTCTCCTTTGCGAATATTTCCTCAGGTTTGTAATGCCTTTTTGACAGACCCTGTCTGTGCATGTAGTCGAGGAAAGCGTCAAGGGTCTTTCTGTTCTTTTCAATACCGTATGGCCAGTAATCCTTTCCTATGATATTCTCCATGATCTCTATTTCCTCATTCATCCATGGAAGCATATATCTTAGTGCACCCGTCTGGTAATTAAGTGTGTATGCAAGATTCTTGGACCTGTCGAAAGCTTTCACCAGCGATGAGGCAACCCATGGATTTTCCTCATAAACATCCCTTCGTATCACCATGGTGTGCATTATTGGGAATATCTCTGTTTTAGTGAAATATTCAATTTCCTCTCTTCTGTAATCCGGGAACAGTCTTTCTACATTCCCGTTGGGCCTGTTGAAAGCAGAAGGCATTCTGGCAGTATAGATTGCGTCAATTTCTCCGTTCTCCAGCATTGCAGACAGTGACTTCTCACTCTCCTGGGTTATGCTTATTCCGTAATCGTTTTTCAGCTTGGAGTTAAGTTCAGACATGGACCACAATTTCCCTTCCTGGACTCTTTCTTCCAAGCCTCCTGTAACGTATTTTATTGAGATTGCAGGTACACCGTAGTAATCCTCCAGCATTCCCCTGATGTAAACACCGGCAGTCTGCCTGTATCTTGGTATTCCAACAGTTTTGCCTTTCAGGTCGGAGGGCGATTTTATTCCACTATCTCTGTTTACATATATGGAACGCTGCCTGAACGTTCTTGACGGGAAAACTGGAATTGCAATGAATTTTGGATCAGGTTCGGAAAGGGATACAATATATCCTGCAAATGACATTTCTGAAACGTCAAATTCAGCATTGTGGAGCATCCTGAAAAAAGTCTCCTCCACCCATAGAGGGACATATCTTGGTTCTACTCCATCTATGCCTATTTTCCCCTCAATCATTGGCTTTGTTCTATCATAATCCCAGAAAGCAATGGATAGTGGTAGCCTGTTACTGCTCATGGGCGTTTATTCGGTGGATATTAAAAATTCTTACTAATGTGACATCCTCCCCGCCCTATCGGGCGGGGCTTCCTGCTTCGCCGATCAGGGATGCCCTTGCGGGTAGTGCCCCAATCTCCACAGGCGTAACTTCGGGAGTGCCCCTCCCTACTTTTATCAGTCCAAGATTGTGGATGTTGATTGCGGCATTGAGATCCCGATCGATATCAAGACCGCAGGAATCACAATGAAATGTCCTTTCGGACAATCCAAGTGATTCCTTTTTCCATCCACACCTTGAGCAGGTGCGTGATGTGTTTCCCGGATCCACTGATACCACAAGCTTACCGGCACTTTCAGCCTTGTAGGTTGTGTATTGTATCAGGGTGTTCCATGAAGCATCCGCAATGCTCTTTGCAAGATAGTGGTTTTTGACCATGTTTCTTATGTTCAGGTCCTCGAAGACAATGAGATCATTGTTTTGCACAAGCCTGTTGGAAAGCTTGTGTGCAAAGTCCTCTCTCTGATCCTTTACCTTCTTATGCTGTTTCGAGAGAGTGATTCTAGCTTTCTTCCTGTTGCTTGATCCTATTTGCTTGCGTGAAAGGCTCCTCTGTGCCTTTGTGATCCTCTTCTCGCTTTTCATGAGAAAGTGAGGGGGATCGATCACAGTTCCGTCACTCATAGTTGAAAGATGCAACAAGCCTGCATCTATTCCGATGGTGTTGCCCGTATGTTCAGGATGAAAGGATATACTGTCCTGTTTCACTGAGAATGATGCGTACCATTTCCCGGTCTGTTCACGGGAAATGTTCAGTGTCCTGATCTCGCCAACAATGTCACGGTGCTGGAACATTCTCAGTTCTCCGATCTTTGATAGCTTCAGGTGTCCGTTTTCCAGCAGATGGAATCCTGACTGAGGATAGGTCAGTGAGTTATACTGTCCTTTTCCCTTCAGTCGTGGGAATCCTGCCTTCTTTTTGACACCCTGTTTCTTCTCCCTGATCCTCCGGTAAAAGTTCTGGTATGCACGATCCACTCTCCGTGCAACGTCCTGAAGGACCTGGGAATGAATCTGTTTGTATTCCTCAAAAGCATTCTTCAGTTCAGGTATCTCATTCTGCTGATGATTGTATGTGAGGGATTTCTTGTTTCCCCTGTATGCATATCTTCTTTCAAGCAGGAATGAATTGTACAGCTGTCTGCACGACTCCAGCTGTTCGTTGAGCTTCTTCTCCTGCTCTGTGGATGGGTACAGCCTGAACCTGTATGCCTTCATACCCCTTTCTGTTCCTCCACTTATTTCTTTATAGTCTCTGAAGAAACATGCCCATGTGTGGACACAAAATAACTACGTGTCCATAGTGTGGGCAACCTTTTCTTCAGTTCAGGAAATTCCGCCCTGAGCAGCCTTGAGGTTGTACCTTTTATCCTCCCAATTATGTTATTGGGTGCCACCGTGGGAGGGGTCTTGATGAACTGTGGACATGATCGGGCATCGTCTCCAGAGCTATGATTTCCCATCCATTTTCCCTCGAAATAGATGTTATCAGCTCTTTGAGTCTCATTACCACCTTCTCTGTGATGACTTTTCTTCTATACTTCGGGCACCATACAAAATGGTAGTTCATGAAATGAACCGATGTCTCCGAAGCAATATATCCCTTTGAGATTATAAGTATAGTTAGATGCCAGAATTATATAGAATGTTTGGTTCGCTTTCATCCCACCCATAAATGGTGTGGGATTTCCCGCTCACAGTGTTAAATTGGAAATTATTTTAAACTATATTCTGTTTTTCCACCGTGATTATAGACGCTTACACACACTGGACTCCTGTGAATTTTGTCAAGGAACTTGCCAAATCAAGCGACGGAGCCGCTAGAAAAGCAGCAGAATATGCAATAAACCTGTCTGCAGAAAAACCAAATTTTATTGAGATGGAAAAAAGGCTCCAGGATTTGGACAAATATGGGTATGAACAGCAGATTACAATGGTTCACAGCATCATTGAACCAAACACATTCAATTTAAGCACTGAAGAGAACCTGAGGCTTGCTTCTGTGATAAATGATGATCTCCTTGAACTTAACAGGAAAAGCAAGGGACGAATACTTGGTGTAGGCACTATACCCCTTCATGCTCTTGATTCTGGTGGCCTGGAGGAAATGGATCGGGCTGTGGACCAGGGCTTGAAGGGTTTTATGGTCCCCACAAATGCACTTGGAAAACCTGTGGACGCATTCTTTCCGGCACTTGTGAGGGCATCAGAACTAGGTGTTCCAATATATGTGCATCCAGTGGACACATTGGAATCCATGGGCAGACCGTATGAGATTGAATATGATCTAATGCATGTTCTCGGATGGCCTTATGAAACATCAGTAATCTGGGCACGGCTGGTCTTATCTGGAATAATGGAAAAATTGCCTGATCTTAAGGTTATTACACACCATCTTGGGGGCACCATTCCATACCTGATTGGAAGGATTCAGGAATCGTATGATGCAAAAGCATCCAAAGTCATGAATGTTAAGGGTGAGCTTTTCAATTCCAGGACATCACCGCTGGAAATGGTTAAAAGATTCTATTATGACACTGCAATCGGAGGCAATCCTGCGGCAATAAAATGCGGCAATGAGGTAATCGGATACAGGAATATCATTTTCTCAACGGACTACCCATGGGGACCGGATGCCGGCAGGTCAAGGATGAACAGCTATCCTGAACATGTCAGAAACGCAGATTTCAGTCCTGAAGAGCTCGAGGATATATTCCACAAGAATATCACCAAACTGCTCAGACTCTGAAATGTTTTTCTTATTTTACTCTATAATATTTATTATGAAGTAATATTCGCACAAATCTTATTATCTACACTATTCTTTTCGAAGCATGGACCAGAGACTCGTTGACTTTTTGGAAAAACTTGGAAAAGAAAATTTTAACACATATTACCAGGCCGATATCGGCAAGGGCAAAGTTAAGCCTCTATTCACTCCAACTCCTGCCCCCCTGGCACAGACACACAAGTGGGAATACAAGAAAGCCAGGGCTATGCTTTATGAATTAAGCGAAATGCTTACGCCCGACCAGGCAGACAGAGTTAATGTTCAATTTGAAAACCCCGGTCTCAGGGATTATTTTCCAGCAGCTACAACCCAGACCATGCGGGGCGGAATACAGCTTCTGAAACCCGGACAGATTGCCCCCACTCACAAACACAGTGCAAATGCATTCAGGTTTGTTCTTGAATCTGAGGGTTCGGATACCTATACAATAGTTGATGGCACAAAAATCCCAATGAAGAAGGGCGACCTTATCCTGACTCCAAACTGGACCTGGCATGATCACAGGAATAACGGAAACAAGGACACAATCTGGTTTGATGGACTCGATCTTATCTTTTCATACTGGATAGGTGCAATCTTCTACTCAACCATGGGCGGCAAAAACCAGGAAATAGAAAGAGATGTGGACGCAAATGAGTCAGTTCATGGCAGAAACCTCAATGCTCCGAACCTGAAGAGTTCCAATTCAAGACTGCTTTATTACAGATTTGCAGATGTTCAAAAGGCATTGGAGACTATGGCAGCAGAGCAGAAGGAAAAAGATGGCTTCCACGTTGATTACATTGATCCAAAAACAGGCAGCGATCCCATTCCCACAATGAACCTTGGAATGAGATATATCAGACCTGGAAAATCCGGGCCGAAGATTAGAAAAACTGAAAACCTCATAGCATTATGTTTCGACGGATCCGGAGAAATTGTATTCCCTGAAGAAGGAAACAGCTTCACGCTGGAATCGCATGATGTTGTGACAGTTGGGGCGTGGAAAGAATACTACTTCAAGAACACCGGTTCAAAACCCCTTTACGTTTTCACGTTCTCGGATGCACCAATATTCAGGAATGCAGGTCAGTACAAGGAACAAATTTCCTAATTTCTTTATTATTTTCAATTAACAGGAGACTGCTGAAATGGAATCTTACTACGATCTCGGAAAAGGATACCCAATTGTAATGCTGCACAGTTTCAATCATTCCAAGTTAATGTGGGAATACAGCCTGCCATGGTTCCTGGAGCATGGGTACAGGGTAATTGCACCAGACCTCAGGGGCCATGGAGAGAATGAGCTTAACGGAAGGGAGATGTCCATTGACAAATTCTCGGACGATGTTATTGAACTCCTGGACAAGCTAGGCATAAAAAAGGCCGCATTCCTTGGTTCGTCTGCTGGTGGCTATACTACGCTGGATATCTGGAAAAAAAGACCTGACCTGATTTCCGCAATGGTGCTCGCC
Source organism: Thermoplasmata archaeon (assembly GCA_021810045.1). Classification (GTDB taxonomy): domain Archaea; phylum Thermoplasmatota; class Thermoplasmata; order Thermoplasmatales; family Thermoplasmataceae; genus JAJZOM01. The sequence continues at coordinate 139,850 of JAJZJR010000003.1, read as the reverse complement.
GGCTCAAAGGCACAGCGTGACAGTGAGGAAATTATCAGCAGAAGGAAGGAACAGATAAAAACATTGAAGGACAGGGGACTGAAAGGCCACCTGGATAATGTTCACAAAAGACTTGCAAAGAATACTGTTGTCAATAAGCCCTGGGTTCTGGATCTTGTAAGGAGCATGAGTGCAAACATGTCCCAGGATGCCATCATAGGTGCACTTGAGGCACTCATCAGCAAACCGGATCACACGGATATCCTTTCTTCAATTAATGTCCCGACATTGATAATCTGTGGTGAAGAGGATATTTTCACTCCATGCGAGTATTCAAAATACCTCAATGAACGCATTGCGAACTCGGAGCTGCTTCTATTGAAGGATGCTGCCCATATCAACCCACTGGATCAACCGGAAATATTCAACAGCAGTGTTCTGGAGTTCCTGGAGAAAAACAGGATATAGTAACTTTTCTCCAGCCTTTCCTTTATTTTCAATTATTGATATAACAACAGTTTCAATTTCAACTGCCTTAAAATGATGTTTTATTTCTATTATTGATAGTCATCAGCACAATATTTGCATTACAAGAAATTCTGAAGATGATGCGACTTTCAGATGTATTTCCTTGACCCCGGAAATATCTGGTTTATCCCGTTTCTGACCATGGAAATTATCGACCAATATTCATACGAAACCATTATTATGCTTTTATTTTATATGACATAACCATGAAGGATGATGATCTGCAGATCCTGAACTATGTGGGCAGGATTGCCGGCGATAATATATCAAAGGTAGCATTAGGCCTTCAATCCTTTGGTCAGTTGGCGTTGCTGCCTATTGCGGCACCGTATCTGTTGACATTTTACGTGCTTTACAGAAAACTTTTCAGGAAAAAACTAAACAGGCTCAACAGGAAGACCCTTACCCTGGAAACACTGAAACTGGACAATAAGATATTGCAACAGGAAAACCGGTTGGAACAGCTCAACACCGGGGTCAAATTGCTCGAGGAAGACTGCCAGAAGAGTGGGACAGATGATAGAGCAAAGATCCTTCTTGAAGACAGGAAGAAAGAATTGGAACAGGCCAGGGCAATATATGATGATCTGCTTTTGAGGCTTGAGTTTGTTAAAAATCTGAAACTTCTGCTGGAGAGAAAAGAATATCTCTCCGAAAAGGGAGTCTGGTCCACACTCAACAATGTAAGCAAAAAGCAAATCACAGAGCTCGACAAGGAAATAGAGAAAAAGTCGGTGGATGCATCAATGATGAAAAACTACCTGGAAGAACTGAACAGAAAGCAGGATTTCTACAACGAGATAATGAAGGTGGAATAAATGGGGCCATTTAAGAAAAAAAAGAGTAAGGAGGAAGTTGAATGGGAACGCAAGCTCAGGTTGAGGAGAACCAAGGACGCAGTTGAGAAGTATTCAAACAAGTGCGAAAACCTGAGGAAAAAATATCTCGATCAGGCTGTTGATGCCAAGCGTCTTGGAAATGAACAGCTTGCCAAGCGTTTTGCAATGAGAATAATGGCCCTTGACAACCAGCTAAAGAGAGCCAGAGGCTTTCTTCTCATGATGAACGACATGGAACTCAGCAGGGAACAGCTGGGGATATGGAAAGATCTTGCCAGTACATTCAAGGATTTTGCTGCTTCCTATGAAGATGATTCCGTTAGCTTTGAACAGATGAAGGCCGTTTCTTTCGACCTGGAAAAAGCCATCTCCAACTCACAGCAGCTTGGCGATATACTGGACAATGTTCTTGACACAATGAGCGACAGGATGGCTGACTTCGACAATGTTTCCTCGAAGGAACTGGAAAACATAATGGGAACAATAGACGAAATGACTGTAGATAAGGAAAAATCCAGTGTCAACCTTAAATCCACCCCTGAAAAGTCAGATGCCGGTGACAAAGCAGAATCTGAACTTGACAAGAGGATAATGGACGGAATCAAGGACATAGAAAACGAGAAAAATGAGAAGTAACTTCTCATAATTTCCAAAATGTAAAATTTATTTAACTTCCATCATGGACAAAGTATTTATGTTCATTAAATATAAAATACACGAGTGGTAAGTTGTACATGGTACTGATTAACTATGCCTCAGAGTCCGAGAGGAAAAAGGTGGAATACATAGTCTCCAAATGGAAAGATGGGACAAACAAGCCGGAGGGCTACATGTTCATGGTTTCGGATGAAAATTATGATCCTCTCATCAGGGAACTGACCCATAAGATTGAACCGGATAAGGTAAGGGTTTTTTCACTATCAGAGTTAAGCATAGAACCTGAAATAAAATCCATTTCCTTCAGCTTGAAGATCAACAAGAATGAGAAGGAGGTGTCATCGTTTCTCTCCTATCTGGTATCCAGGAGAAAAGGCATTGTTACAGATTCATACGGGAATACAAACAGTTATTCCTTCATCACCAGGAAAGGAAATGTGAAGGCATCAATAACCCTGACATCTGGAATTCCCGCTGGTGTCACAATTCAATTGGAAGGTGCTCCTGAGGCAGCGGAAATGCTGCGTGATGAATTCAGGGAGAACCTGGAAATATTTGGAGGAGCATAAATGGAATCAAACAGTTTCAATTCCGGAGCCGATGGGGAATCATCACCCTGCCGTGAATTCCTGAACCTGCTGATGGTTCTGGATGAAATGGATCTGAGGGATATTTCAGAGAAGGACCTCCAGTGGAAGGTAAGGAAAATAAATGAAATCCAGACCTCACAGGCAAGATTCGAGGAAACCTGTGCCTTCAGGTATGAACGGGAATATATGCGAAGCCTTCTCTCCAAATTCCAGTTCGCTCTCCTGAAACTGGCATATTCCGCTAAGCTTTCCGGAGAGGATCATGATCCTGGCAGTCCCATCGGTGACTTTATTTCCAGATATTCTGAAGAGGAATTCAATGGAATTTCAAAACTGGAGCAGTTTTCCGGATTGGATGCACTAAACCCTGCCAATGTGAGGGAAGCACTGGAACGAAAGGAGGGGAAAATTTACGAGATTATCCGGAAATGGTACAATTCCCAGATGTATGAGTTCAATCTGCTTATTGATGCCGCACCGGAATCCAGAATGAGAAATACAATTAAGAAAGCCCTAATAGACAGGTACAACAGCCGGTTTGAAACACTAAGGGAAGGCGTGGTACAGTACATGTCACATGATGCTGTAGCACCAGCCAAACTGTTCAATCAATATGATGATGTTGCTTCGCGGTTTTATGAAGCCCAGAATGGTTGGGAGGAAATAACAGGCAGCTTCAACTCCATGCCTATACATGAAATTGAAAACCGTTATTATGAAGTTGAAACCGAGGAATCAGACATTAAGGAAAAAATCTCCCGACTTCAGGATTCCCTGAAGGAGGTATCCGATTTCCATGAACCATTGAACAGGATCAAGGAGCTTGAGGCAAATCTCCTTGAAATGCACAAAACCTTCCATGTTGAGGTTGAAGGGAAAATAGCTGAGGTATCCGTTCTCATAGACAGGGGAAACAGCCTCATCCACCAGATAGAGATGCGATCAACCACTGAAACCGATCCCAAGGCACTTGCCATTTTCAGGAGTCAGGCAGATTATCTGAGACAAAGGCTTGAAGAAATCCTGGTTTCCAGGAAGAGACTCGAGGAAATCGAGAATGAGACAAGACGTCATGTACTGATAACTGAAGAAAGGCTCGATCGGGCCTCTGATGTGAACAGTGCCGAAGAGGCGGGCTCTCTTGTCAGAATAGATGAAGCCGTTGCAGACGGAATAAGTTTCATTTACAGATTCAGGAGAAAAATGGAGGAGGCTCTTCCATTCACCCTTAAGGATCTCAATGAGGATGGCAATATCAAGATCGGCTCTAAATATGCCCTTGAAACTGCTTTGAAGGTAAAACAGTCCCCGGACGAGGACAGAAACTTCATGCAGGCCAACCTTTACCATTTCAGAAAAAACAGGATTATTGGAGATCCCATGGAAGTTTCAGTGGGTTTTGTATTCTATACTCACAGAAATCTTTTCCAGAGGGACCTTCTGGACAGCAGGCCAGTATCCCTGTCTGAATTTTTGGAGATTTTTGAATCCATCAAAGGCGAACTAGGTTCTTCCAACAAGACTGCATATATTGGTATTTACTCACCCACAGGCTTTGAAGAGAGAGTCCTTTCCAGGGTTGTTGGTGACAACAGGATATTTCTGGACAACATATTCCTCTTCCTAATTGACAGGAAACTGTCAGATGCCAGGCCAAACAGGAAAGTTGAAGACGAGCTGATTTCAAAACTGTTCAATCTGGAGCTTGGGCAGGAAAGAGAAGACAGAGCAAGAAAGGCAATCAGAGATTACATTGCACGCACGGATGACGTCTCTCTTGAGAGAATTTCCAAGGAGGCAGGTATTTCCATAGACCTGCTTGAGTACATAGCTGACGGCATGAAAAGGAACAAAGAGATTGAAGTGAAGAGGATCAGCAAAATGAAAGTGGTTTCCAGGAGGTTAAACTGATGTTCAGGAGAAAAAAGGATAAATCTGGTATTGGAAAAATTTCCATGAAAGAAATAGACAGTCGTGCAGATGGTTTGGAACGAAGAAGAATTTCTGCAATGGCGATGCTGAAATCCCTTGAAAAGCAGATGGAAAAATATATTGAGAGTGGGAGGAACGCAGATCAGCTGGAAAGAAGAAATATTGCCTTCCGGATTAAATCCATTGATTCAGAAATCGCTTCACAGAAGAAACTTCTGAGCAGGCTGGAACTAGGTTCAGCTGCCTTACAGAAATTGAAGACAATAAAGACAGAATCTTCAGACCTGGAAGAAGTGAAGAAGGTCACATCCGATGTTGACCTTGAAGAACTTGAAAAGGCTATTTCTGAAAAATCACTCTCTGAGGAAGAGATGCTTGCCAAGCTTACCGGAATAGCCAGCCTGGACACCAGCAGTGAATTGTCTGTCTCAGATCCGCTTGATGATTACATGCACCTGTGGGATGAAGCAGATGCCAGGAACGATGGGGCAGAAAAGGAATCCGTTCATTCCCATGGCACTGAATCAGGTGAACAGAAACGGACAGAATCAGGACCTTCACCCGGTGAGGATAACCAAGAAAAAGAGGATAGCCGTTCCGGGGAAGGTGAAAACTCCTAATGGATCCACGCCCCCCGGGCTCCTCCATATACACCATTGCTTTTGCTGTACTGCTTGTCATGGCATTGCCATTCTATGATCTCGAAGAATACGTTGTCTTTGGCCTTGGCAATATTGTCACAGACATAGGTGTGACTTTCATGGTCATATACCTCGCCTATATTGTCCATGGGTTGCTCAGGGTAGCTGGAAATTCCACTGAGAGGTCTTCCAGTGTATTCTTTATCTTTCTTCTCATTGCATCGTTTCTTTTTCCATCTTACAGCGTCAGTGGTGTTGCTCCACCGGATGTGGCATTTATTTTAAGCCTGGTATTCACCACAGGCTTTGCCCTTGTGATATATTCATACACGAAAAAGGAGAATGGAAAAACCTACCCGGGAATATTTCTCCTTATTGCATTGCAGTTAACCCTGCTTCTCTCAATGACCGATAACTTCAGGGTTCCTTATAATTCTGATTTCTTTGGAGGACCTGACACTGGAGTCTTAGCATTGACCTTTGTAGGCATATTCTTCCTTTTATTCGCCTGGCTTATCTCCAGGTGGCAGCTCGGAACCATCAGACGGGCCAGAACCAGATCAGGAATTTCCAGTTCATCACAGAGATACACAAACAATGCTTCTCCCCAGGGACAGCCTGTGGGTGCAGCTTATTCAGGTGGACATTCTGAAAGCGTTTACCAGAATCCTCCAAATGTAAATCCCAATGTGGGAAACAACCAACAGCAGATATATTCAGGGCAGGGGAAACCAAATGTGAATGCAGGTCCTTCCAGTACACCAAGGGTCCAGTACGATAAGAACAGCAACACTGTTGCAGTAGTGGGGTATTCAGGCGGAGGTAAAACTACGCTCATTACTTTGTTTGTTTATGCATCAGCTTACATTAATGAAATACCGGGTTACTCTTTCACCCTGGAATCAGTTTCTCCGGTCCTCAGGGATTCCATAAAAGGAATGCTTTCAGGTGAATGGCCTAGCGGTACAATGGTAGGGGAACTGAGAACTGAAACAAACATGACCCTGTCGAGGAAATCTGGTATAAGAACAAAGAAAGTTGACCTGAGACTGAATGATGCATCAGGAGAAACCTGGGCAAGACTCGCCGAAGAGGGTGAAACTCCACAGGCACTCAACAGGCTTATTTCAACACTGCCTCAGGTGGCATATCTGAAATGGACGTCCCAATATATTGTTACAATAGACTGTGAAAACTATTCAGACTGGATAACACTTCAATTTGACTATCTGAATATTTTCAAGTCACTGTATTATCTTAACGGCAAAAAGAAGGTGAAGAAACCTGTGGCAGTAGTATTCACAAAATACGACCGACTTCCGGATGAAGCAAAGAGCACTTCTCTTGAGACACTCCTTAAACGTGATTTGAGCCATATATATCAGTATCTGATTCAACACTTCTCAATTTCCAGCGTAAGAACTTTCAGGATTGGTATTGAGGTAACAGAAGAAAACAAGCCCAGGATCAATCTGGTCAACGGAATCAAATCTCTTACGATAAAAGGAGGGGCCGGACCATATGGGCAACTTCCTGACCTGGTCAGGTGGATGCTGGAGGATTGAACATGCAAGAGGGATATGATCAGATAGTTTTTGCCTGGGCGGGAGAAAGCTCTGGGAGAGGTTACCAGATAATTGCTGCTACTGAAGGCCTGAGCAGGGATGATCTTAATTTCGCAAGTTCAAATGCCCTGCCAAATTCATTTTCAACAGGGGACTTCAGGAGCTGTATAAGAGGCTATATTCTTCCCTCGGGAAAACTCTCTGTAAGTTTCATAGCTTCTGCAGGAAAAGATCTCCTGGGAAGAAGCGGGACATACTACAGCCACAGCATCATTTTCCCGGCATCAGCCATCAGTAATGGTGAACTTTTCCTTTCTGATCTGTACAAGAGTTTTGTAAAGGATGAAAAAAGTATAGACATCCTCATTCAGGCATTCAAAGGACGCATTATCAGTTTACCACCCATAATAGTTGAGAGGAATTCTATGCAGCAGCGGTCTGTTCACGATGTGTTCAAGAGTGGAAATATCCTTGCTGCATTACTACAGCATTTGTTCAAGGGTGGTACCAATATTGTCATTGGCATAGACGGCGAAGTATCTGGCTACACAGAATTCATGATAACAGATCTAATATACCGTTTGATTCCCGGGGATATTCTGCCCATTTCATTTTCAACATTCTCAAATGCATATCCCACTGAGTTTTCAGTCTTCAGGGTCATATTTGCACCGTCCAAAAAACTCATGGACGGCACATTCTCATCTCAGCATTACTTGCTCATAGACCCAACAGGTGCTTATTTTCCATATAATCCATCATATATTACAGACCAATTGAGGGAGCTTGCAGACTATCTGTTGAATGGAAATATGAACAGGGTGCGTTCAATTTACGAAAAATATGGTGCTTACAGAACATCATCAGGTTCACTTGAAAGAATCAGATTTGCTGTTCTTGAAACAAATATGGAAGAAAACCCGGTTTTACCCACAATCATAAGACTTTATGAAAATCCCATTGATCCCACCCTAAGGCAGAAATACAGATCTTACCTCATAAAAGCTGGAAAAGACCCGAAGAATCTAGACCAGTACGTGTCTTATTTCGAAACAGTTGTGAGTGATTCAACCGAACAGGATACCTTCAACAGGAATTTCGAGGAAGGATTCAGAATGATTCTGGCAATCGATAACAAGGAAGCCATTGACAGGTTCATGAAGATCGTCATCCACACATCCAGGGTGAAGAGATTCACACCGCAATACAACCTCCTGTTCAATTCATTTTTGGAGCACAAAAGTGACAGGGTTGACCAGGCTTTATCTGGATTTATTGCGGGCAACCCAGCTGTACTGGATGACTGGGTAAAGTATGTTTCCAGGAGAGGAGAATTTGTTCCATTCAGTGAAATTACTCCAATACTGGATATGATGGATGACCGTAAATCCATAAGAAAATTTGTTGAAAGTGTTTATTTCAAGGCAAATGTGGACCACGGAACCAAGGAGTGCATCGAATTTTTAACGGAATACATGAAATCTGACAGCTTCGAGCCAGATACGGGTTTAGACATATACAAATCCCTGATTAAAAAGGTGAAAAGCTCCGTCAGTAACAGTGAAAAGGAGATGGTCCTGTCTTTTGCCCAGGATCTTAAGGAAAAAGGGATTGAGCAGAAAGATCTTGATAAGCTTGCAGGTAAATTGAAATAGAATTATTTCTGTCAATAGAATATTAACTTATTATCCATAATGGAGAGAACTTTCATATACCTCTATGGAATATATTTTTACTAGGTGTAAAAAGATGCTTACTGCTTATTTTGGCCAGTACACACAATATGTGATCCTCCTGTTGACCCTTGTCTCAGGGCTTCTAATAGGGCTGGCAATTAAAAAAGGATTTTTGGCTGTGGTTCTTGGAATCGTAGGTTACATAGTTGCGTCATACATTAATCTGCCATTTATTCCCACATTCAATACATCGGGTCTTACTTCCTCATTCACCTCAACAGCCACCCATTACACTCAGGTGCTGACATTTACCCACCTCACGGTGACATTTAGCCTGATACTGTTTGCAATAGGCCTGGTTGCAGGTTTATTGAAAGGATGAGATTACTTTGCTTCTTTCAGGAAATCCTCGAATTTCCTGTATTTACTTATCATTTCTGAAGTAATCGACGGCCCTGTGTTGTGTATAACGGTCACAAAATCTGACTGGCTAATCTTTCTCTCCTTTCCTGATTCCACAACCTCACGAAAAACTGTTTCAGCGGCCTTTCTGCAGATGTATGAAATATCTGCTCCACTGTAACCTTCCGTAATTTTGGACAGGTAATCCAGGTCCACATTATCCTCTACAGGCCTGCTTGCACTGTTTATTTCAAATATTCTCTTTCTGGCTTCAAGGCTCGGTGGGCCGATATACACTTTCTCGTCAAATCTCCCGGAACGGAGAACTGCTTCATCCATATCCCATGGATTGTTCGTTGCTCCTATCACGAGAACCGGTTTACTGATGTCCTTGAAATAACCGTCCATTTCACTGAGCATTTGTGGTACTGCCCTGGCCATGACAGATGAATTGTTCTTGCTTCTCTTTGGAAAAAGCGAATCAATTTCATCGAAAAATATCAATGATGGGGAATGTTCCCTGGCAAGCGAGAAGAGCAAAGCAATGTTCTTCTCAAATTCACCGAACCACTTGCTCAGAAGGGTGGAAGGGTTTATGGAAATGAAGGTTGCCTTCGCCTCATGTGCTATGGCTCTGGCAATATGGGTTTTACCTGTTCCAGGTGGTCCATATAAGAGGATACCACCTCCGGACGAAACTCCAAATTTCTTGGCAGTTTCAGGCTGCTTGGATGGATAGATGACTTTGGTGGTTATCTGAGCTTTAACTTCATCCAGGCCTGCGACATCTTCAAAAGTGATTTCCGGAACGTTGTTTATGTTGATACCAAGATCCTCAAAAGTGGAAGCTTCCTGATTTTTTCCGGGGTTTTCAGACGTTTTGATCTTTCCGTCTTTTTCACTGTTCTTCAGTTCCTTTATTTCTCTGTATTTCTTAAGTAGTTTCTCAGCCTGTTCAACCCTGATTTTCTTTATTTCGCCTGTGGATTTTGATGCAGCCTCAAACAGAAATTTGGATGCTTCAAGATATTCTGCTGCCGACGAGGTATAATCTTTCTTTGTCTCCAAATCCTGGGCCCTTTGAAGATGATCATATGTAAACTGAAGAAGTTCCTTGGTTTCCATTCTTTCAGTTGTTATATGATTATGTCTTTATTTAATTTCTTATTGTCCGCATTGGAAAAAGGATTAACAGGCAGATTTTATCAATTCAGGGGAGCGATATCTCTTCAAATTCAAGTTTATCATCAAAAATAATCATGAGAAACTTCGCCCTGGCCCTGGAATTTTGGAATGAGGAAACGGTTACCAGGTGATTTGAGAAACTGTAGTATATTCCAGCTTTGGGTATTTCATGTCCTCGTACAATTAGATCCACCCTGTTGTCTTTCAAAAAATTGTACACTATTTTGTTTCCTATAATGTAAATGCCGGGACCTCTTTCACTGTATTTCCATTCAACTGTTCTCTCATCAAAATCATTCCAGAGAAGTTGCATGATTAATGTATCATTGGGGTCATCGAATCCCCTTGGCAGTTCTCTTATCTGGTCAAGTCTAACAGCTTCCTTTGGTATTCCGGCATGTACCATGAATAAACGGTCATTGCACAAACCCGCGTAAGGCAGTACTGAAAAAACTGAGAGAATTTCAGGATACAGTTGGGAAAGATCATGGACAAGTAATTCCTCATAGAATCCATATTCCATATTCATGAGGCGTGTTTCATGGTTGCCCCTCAAGTAATATATTGAGTGATTTATGAGTGAGAATTCAACTGTGAGAAGCAGATTCAGGAGTCCATTTTCACCCCTGTCTACAAGATCTCCAAGAATTACTACAGGAGCACCTTTGGGAATCTTTTGAAATGCTGATGCAAGGCTACTGAAATCTCCATGGGAATCGCCAATGATGGCAATTTTTCCTTTTCTCTCGATTGTGTGGATATCGACAAGAGAAGGCATTCCCTTCACTTTGAGATAATAAGCTTTCAGCAAGTCATGAATTTGATTTTCCACATAAAGATAAAAAGATTGCAACAAAGTCCCCCCACAGGTTTAGGAAATTATGGGCATAATAAATCAGGAATGGAATTTTAATTGCCCACAGCTATTTCTCGAGGCACGAGAGAAAACTTTCCACATTTTTTTCCATGTGGGAAAAGTCGAATCCAAACCTTACCTTGACTTCAAGATTAGGCAGGATGTTTTCCTCAAGCTGTTTCATGCACGATGGCTTTTTTTCTCTTATGTAATCCAGGTGATTTGAAATAAAATTGTAGGCCCCGGCGTAATCCTTAGTCTTGAAAAGAGTCCTGAGTTCACCAACGGCAAAAGGAAGAGAACGTGTTTTTTCCGGGTCAATTCCGGATTTGTTGTCCAGTGTTTCAGGCTCCCTCTTAGGCATGCTGCCGGAAAGATTTATGTTGATATTGATGTTTTTTGTTGGGTCCCCACTATGGTTATTTCTTGGAATATTCCCGGTAGATTCCTGTTTCCACTCACTATGGTTCTGGCCAACGGGACTTTGGGCCGCATTCATTGATTTATCGCTGACCTTTTCCTCTCTTTTTTCTTCCTCAAAACCCAGCAGTCTGCCTATATCTTTCTTGAGTTCCATGACATTGGAGTACCTGTCTTGAGGTCTTTTCTTAAGACACTTTGATACTACCGGATCAATGTCGCTCAAAGTCTCAGATATCCCAGAAAGGGGGACCGGCTGTTGGGTTTCCATTTCCCTGGTAAACTCGTTGAATGATTCATAATTTAGTTTCAACGGGTGTTTTCCTGTTAGTAACTGATACAATATGGTTCCTATCTGATAGATATCGGTGGCGAAGGAACTGTTTCCGTAACCCTGAAGTACCTGTTCAGGGGCTGCATAAGCCATTGTAAATCCAATATTCCTGAATCGGCCACCCAAATGATCAGTATATAGTTTTGACTGGCCCCAATCACCTATTTTTGGAACCCCGTCCTTTGTGAGAAGAATGTTGTTTGGTTTGAGGTCCAGGTGAAGTATCTTGTGATCATGGGCATATTTCAGACCATCCAGAACCCTGAAGATAATCCAGAGAGCGTCTTCCCTTTTCATAGGGAATGCAAGGCTCCCCAACATTCCCCCGTCGATATACTCCATTTCTATGTAGGGAGTTGGTGAAATATTGGCATCTATAATCTCCACAATATTCCCGTGTTTCAAATCATGCAATAGGTTCTGCCAGGTGGTGACTTCATTAATGAATGAGTGGCCACCAGACTCGGTTTTATTCTCGATCACCTTTATTGCTGATTTGTGTCCCGATTGCCTGGATAGAACACGATAAACTTTGCCAAAACCTCCTTCTCCAATATATGCATCGAAGTGGTATTTGTCCCTTAAAGATTCTGGAAAACCGTAATCCGACTCTTTGGTATTCTCAGGCCGCCATTCAACTGTTTCAACTTCTGGTGTTATTTCCCCCTTGAATTTATTGGCATAATCCAGGAAACGCTTACTGTAATCTTCTCCCTTAAGGGTCCTGCATATGTCGAGGGAAGCGTACCTGTGCAATGTGCTTACCAACAGCTGAACGCGCCCGCCATAATCAAGGTGAGGACTCTTGAGGTCCTTAATGCTTCCCGACAATTCCCTGATTGTGTTTTGAAGAAGCGGATCATTTTTGCAGTGTTTTTTTAATTCACGGATATCCTTTGAAACAAGGTCAATAACATCAGCCTTCTCCTGATCAAGCATAACTTTTGGCCTAAAAATCACCTGCATTTCTTTAAGGAGCAAATAGAATTTAAATTTTAGGCTGGTTTATATTTAAGGTCCAATTAAGAGCCTTTGCAGCACAACAACTTGAGTGAACAAACGGTATTGCCAATAGTGACAAGAAAGAAAAATTAAGAAAATATAGAAAAAATATTGGGCGAGAATAAAAAATTAGGAATTATTTCCTCCTTCTGACAATTATATAGACTGCAATTCCTCCTGCAACGGCAATAACTGCAACAATTCCTGCAATATATGCCCAGCCAGGAAGTAAAGGTGGTCTTGGATGGTTTATTCCCAATACAGGGCTGACATTGAGAACCTCCCCCGGTGTTACATTATATGTGTTGTTGAAGGTTGCATATCCCGTGGAGGAAATAACCACGTCGTAACTGCCCGCCGTAACAGTAAGATTGAAACTCCCATTGGAAACCGTCAACAACTTTCCATTAACCTGGACAGTGAAGTTCGTCAGGTTGAGATGACCAATTATGTAGGAGTAGTGAAGATATGGAACATTTATGGTTGAACTGTTTCCAGCGTAAGAGAATGTGCCATTGGAGGAATTTGTGTAATACAATGTGGAATTGTAATACGTATAGCTGTACTTTTCATATGCTCCGTTTGTGATGTTGAATGATATTGTGTTCCCGGTAGTAGTTTTTGTAACACCGTTGAATGTTACCTTCTAGGTTGTTCCATTTATTCCATCCGGTGCATGGAAAACTGCCTGTGGCCTAACCCATTTGGATACTAATGGATAATAATCAGTCACACCTTTCGATGGAGAGAATGGAGTGTCGTTTATTCCATCCGAGCCGGCAATATTCTGTCCTGATCCGGATTTCTGGTCAACAGAATGTCCTGAAAGGTTGCTCCAGTAATTTCCACCAATTGGGTAGGAAAGGTTGAACCTTATATTCTTGATTCCTGTCATACTGATCCCAGTGTAATTCAAAAAATCATTGTGGTAAATAGTGGCATTTTCAACCGTGTTAAATCCCAGTGCATCCTGGCTTGTATTTGTGAAGTAATTTCCATCTATTGTAAAATTATCTGAATAAGCTATAGATACCCCGAATGGCGTATTGGTAATGGAGTTGTTATCTATCTTGCCGTGAGAATCGCTCATTATTTGCAATGCGTAATTGTTGCCCTTATTCACTCCATTAAGCTGATTGTCGCTCACTGTAAGGTTATTGGAATACCCAGAATAGATCAGACTGTTCCCGTTGCTTGAACTGCTGCTATTGGTAGTAACAACATTTCCGCTTATGGTGACATTATTAACGTTATCTGACACTATTCCGGTATTTGGCCCGGTTCCGTTTAGCATTATCTCATTTTGAGATAAAACGCCGCCATTATAAATCCTATTACTGGACACAAAATACAAGCCAGTTCCATATGTTGCATTCACCAAATTTACAAAATTGTCAGTAAAATTTGTGTGACTTTTGACTGTTGGGCCGTTATAATCTGGTTCAAGACCTAAACCAATGCTATTTAGGCCATTATCTATGGTTACGCGATTCCCTGTAATTGTATCATTAAACCCAACCAATGCCGCGCCATAGGAAAATCCCTTGGGAATGTTGTTGAACAGCATAGTGTTTCCTGATATGGTCGAATTGGAAACATAGCCATAATTCGCCAAACCAATAATACCCTGATAAGATGATGCAGGATCGAGGCCTGTAATTTGGTTATTGTTAACTATAGTGGTGAGTGTATTAACTGCGATTCCTGTTAGGTTAGAGCTTTGTCCATCATAAAAATCAATAACATTACCCTTAATTATGGTCTTGACACCAATAGCCGTTATGGCAAAAATCTCTTGGGGAATTTCTACAGAGGCCTTTATTGTATTGTTTGAAATGTATGAAGTACCATTGGTGGCAATCAATCCACTTAAATTGAAATGTGACGCTGAAGAGAAATTTGCATATATTACATTTCCAGCAACTTCTAATCCGGAAATGGTAGAATTGAATGGATTTGACATGTTTACAGCCTTTGTTGAATTGAGATTAAATGAAGTATCGATCACAGAAGATCCATTTCTAATCATCATGACGGCTGCAGGGGCGTTAAGACCACTCGCAATTATTTTTGTATCCTTTATTGTGGTATTGACAGAATTAGATATTATGGGTGGTGCATAATTGTATGAGCTGACATTATCACCATACAATGTAATATTGGAAGTAGTGTTTGTAGAAATTGGTCCTGAAGTAGATGCGAGTTTCATGTTCAGATAAGAGCCTGTTGCCACGCCACCTAATAAGAACCCACTTCCAATAAATTGAGGCCCGGTAATGCGGCTATTTGTGATGTTAACGAAAGAAGTATTGTTTGATACCATGATTCCTGCCCCTGATGCAACCACTTTCAGTCCGGTCAATTTATCGTGAGATGTGTTGTAGAGAAAAACACCTGTTGATGGAAGCAGAGATTGAGTGGCGTTTACAGTAAGATTTGAAACAGTGACATCATGGCTGGCTGAGATGTTCAAATATCCTATCGCGTAAAAGCTATCGGAACTGGATAACACAAAACCTGCTCCATCAAGAACAGAGGAATTCATTTCTATTGTTATGGTTCCCGTTATATTCCCTGTAAGGGTATAAACACTACCGGATTGCTTGATTGGAGCACCTCCCGTGGATTCCATAATTACACCATTAGGTTCAATGATTATATGGCCAGAATATGAACCAGTAACCATTGGATTTGCTACTGTTCCATTTCCGGAATCACTTGGAACTGAACTCGCAAATACAACAAAAATACTGAAAATCATCAATATTACAATAGAAAATGCAATTGTTTTCTTCATAATTTATATAAGGAAAGAATGATTACTTTATAAAACAATCTATGGATTAATAATTAATTAACTAATCTATATTTCAATTAAACCTATCCATAAATAAAACATTACAATGAGAATGTTCGTTGCAACTAATCTTTTAAAGCATGGGTGGGTTGTTTTTCTTTCAAGCATCCTCGTGGATTTATAATCCAAGAAATTTGGATAGAATACCCATAAAGGGAATGTAGGAGATAAAAACCAGGATATTCATAAGAACAAGTGAAAAAAGAACGAATTTCAGGATACGGGTTTCCGGAGACACAATTGGATTTTTCACTTTTTTCCCTATCCATCTGATTGAAAGGATGAATAACAGCGGCAAGGCAAGATCAAGAATAACCAACAGCGTTTCAGGGGTTCTTCCGGCAGCTGCGATAATTATTCCAAATATATAGTAGGGTATTGTCACAGGAAGAAGTCTTGGTCCGAAGAAACCGAATGTTATGACTGGAATTAACAGAATGATAAAGAAAAGTGGTTTTGCAAATGTGATAGTTGAAACAGACGTAAGCAAATAACTGTAACCGACAACGTTTACCGAGCCGTAATATCCAACACGATATCCTTGGGTTAAGCTGAGGAAGAATAACATGAATGATACGAGCATAACAGAAATAGCGTAATAATTGCGTCCTTCACTGATATTCCGTTTCCTGTCACCCAGGAGGATTCCCAACCCAGATATCATCACGATAACGAAAAATATCAGAAATGTTGCCCCGGATAGTATAAACAATAAGGCTGAAATTAAACGTGATTTGGTCTTGTAAAAATAGAAACCGAGAAGATACAGTGACGGGAATATGCTTATCGTAGTGAAAATGGACCAATCTATGCCTGCAAGAGGAAAATAAATCATATATGCGGCGACGGCAAAATAGATGTATCGATCTGTAGTAATATATTCCTTTGAGATGAGATACACCGCGATTGCACCTAGCAGATAGAAAATAACATTGAGGGCTGGCATAACTGGTTGGATATATGTCCAGATGTCCGGTACTCTAACACCTATCAGTTTGGAGAACACCGACGTAATTCCGAACACAATCTCTGGATCAAAATGAAGAATCGATATGGCAAGGAGAGCAACAATTACGGGTATGGTCCCCAACACCCAATTTTTCCTCAATAATTCCTGATGCCCAATTAGACCCAATTTTGAGTAATCATCAGCTTGGTATAAAAGATGACCATTTGTGGGAATAATTTCGCTTTGGGTTTTTTAAAAAACGATTATCTCTTAGCACAAATGTTCGACTTTATGTTTACAAGATAATAATAGTTTCGATTTAACAGCTACTTAATACTTATTAAGTGGTATGCATTGAAAGAACCAACTTTTTTTAGCATCGTTCTATTATTAATTGACAGGTGAACTATTGTCAGATAACTTGAAAGAACAGATCCTATCTGCAAGAAAAATGTCAGAAGATAATACATTGGTTACTTACGATCTCACTAACGGTGTTGATTTTCAGCATCCCAGAAAAACCGCAGAGGTCTTTGCCCAGGTATTTTTTGAAACTGATGCCGTAAAGTGGTTTACAATCACAGATAATGATGTTGATTTCAAACCTTCCTACAAGGCTCTTATACTCGTGGATGAAGAAGACAACAAGAATGTCGACAAAACCATGAAGGATTTCATGAAAGATGTGGAATTTGATGAGATAAGTGAGAAATATCTCAAGGAAATACAGACAAAAAGCCATCATCACACAGGCCTTGGATTTGCTTTTTCACCGTTTATGCTTGTGTCAATGTTTCAGGCCCAGAATATAAGTGATGACACTTTGATCATAGAGATTCTTGATGATATTAAGAAGAACACTGAGATAAGAGATGTGGTCAAAAAGAAGTAATGACTCTGTTTCTAAATGAATATTTTAACGAAATATTTCATCAGGACTATTTAGGGAAGTGACATCCTCCCCGCCCTAAGGGACGGGGCTTCCTGCTTCGCCGATCAGGGTTGCCCTTGCGGGTAGTGCACTGATCTCCACAGGCGTAACTTCGGGAGTGCCCCTCCCTACTTTTATCAGTCCAAGATTGTGGATGTTGATTGCGGCATTGAGATCCCTGTCGATCTCATATCCGCAGGAATCACAATGAAATGTCCTTTCAGACAGTTTCAGGGATTCCTTCTCATATCCACAGTTTGAGCATGTACGTGATGTGTATCCCGGATCCACTGATACCACAAGCTTACCGGCACTTTCAGCCTTGTAGATTGTGTATTGTACAAGTGTGTTCCATGAAGCATCCGCAATGCTCTTTGCCAAATGGTGATTCTTCACCATGCTTCTTATGTTCAGGTTCTCGAATACAATGAGATCATTGTTTTGCACGATCTCATTCGAGAGTTTGTGTGCAAAGTCCTCTCTCTGGTTTTTCACTTTCTCATAAGCTCTGGCGACTCTAACCCGATATTTTCTCCGGTTCCTTGAACCCCTAACCTTGCGCGAAAGGTTCCTCTGTGCCTTCGTGATCCTCCTCTCGCTTTTCATGAGAAAGTGAGGGGGTTCGATCACTGTGCCGTCACTCATCGTGGTGAGATGCAGCAGTCCTGCATCAATGCCAACACTTTTTCCTGTCTCTTCTGAGACGTTGGCTACTTTCCCCGGCATCACTGAAAATGATGCATACCATTTTCCCGTGCTGTCATGTGAGATGTTGAGTGTCTTGAATTCACCCTCTATCTCACGGTGCATGAACATTCTCAGTTCTCCGATCTTTGAGAGCTTCAGGTGTCCGTTTTCCAGCAGATGGAATCCCGACTGAGTGTAGGTCAGTGACCTGTACCTCGTCATGGGTTTGAATCTTGGAAAACCTGCTTTCTGCATTTTGCCGGTTTTCTTCTCTTTCACCCTTCTGTAAAAGTTCTGGTATGCCCTGTCAACTCTCTTGGCAACATCCTGCAGGACCTGGGAATGAATCTCTCTGTAATCTTCCATTTCCCTTCTCAGTTCAGGTAGTTCATTGGCCTGTTTCACATAGCCAATCTTCTTTCCCATCTTATGGGCAGTAATTCTCTGCTCAAGCAATCCGTTGTACAGATGCCTGCACAACTCCAGCTGTTCGTTGAGCTTCCTTTCCTGCTCCGCAGATGGGTATAACCTGAACTTATAGGCTTTCATTCTCTCCTTGTTCGCCCCTGCAATGTTTTATCACTGTAGACCTTACGAAGGCGGTTACACTTAACCCCTCCTTCTCTGCCTGCTTTTCAATCAGGGCCTTTTCTTCATAAGACCACCTGATTGGCAACATGTATGCCTTTTTCTCTTTCATATATCTATGAGATATGCATTCGCTATCGTTATTTTAACATATCCCTTGCAACAAAATTGTGCCTCGCTTTCATCCCCTCCCTTTCGGAAGGGGTCTTTCGCTCGGCTTTTGATAAAAAATTAAAGTTTTTCAAGTCTCTCATAGACTATTTTACCAATAGGATCCTCTTTTGTGAAAAATCTAATATTCCTCTTAAGGTTCTTTTTGTCAGATTCCATTATTAACATCACACAATACTCTTTGACATTATATACTTTCTATGGCGAGAGGGCGAAACTTATGTTCTTTATGTATCTGTTCCTCTCTATAATATTATTGCCATGGTGTTCCAGTTCTGTGATGGCTCGGGTCACAAATGAAATGACGTTCCAATCCTATCTTATGGAATTTCTGAAGAACACCAATATAGAGACCTTTGTTTCATTAATTGGAACAGGCTGACATAATACCGTATAACTATGGTTATACAGCATTCAAACTGTTTACTGTTTTTCTCTGTGAACCCTTAATTTCAGCCTATCTTCAACATAATTGAAAGCAATTTCATTTCCCAATGGTTATGAGAACAACCAGGTGAAACAATACATTGACCTATTACAACCCTTACGTGATACATGCCTTGAAATTTTATATATCACACTATGTGTTGTTGTAATATATGTAGTATCGTTTGTATAGTTATAATATTAGCATATTTAGACTACATTTATTAAATTTGGTGAGACTGTCCAGATTCAATGCCTATAATCATTCTTTAGTGTAATATATAGTGCGTTTGTTTACAAACGATTTAAGACCATCAAAATAATGTTGTTGATTAATTTACTCATGCAATTTTCAGTGAACTATGCCCAGAAGACAGATATTTCTATCCTCGTTATTGTTATTGAAGTTTTAAAATTTGATTGACACATGTATATAACTCAAAGTTGATGTTATAATCATGAAAATTGTAAGGTAAGGCCGAATGTATTCCTTTAACAGTTATCTTATCTCTATTATAACGATAGTCAATATATTTTATATCTGGTTAATAATTATTTATTGAAATTGAATCTTTCATTACGCACATTTTATTCTTGATTTGACAGTATTGTTAATCATGAGGTATATCTTTGAGACTGTGATGAAATCGTAAGAGTTTCTTATTGCTGAATACATGGTAGACAATAATGATAAAAGTAAGGATGGAGTTTTTCAAAAAATGATTGGTGGACAACAAGAATACTCATTAAACAGTTACGTTGTCAATAGTATTGTGGTAAAACTGTTACTATATAATGAGTATTCCATACATTCCAGATTTTCTCCCTATTCAGTTAACAATTGATAATCTGATTTTTAAGCCTTATATTTCATTATAAGGGGATAAAGGAGTAATCAGGTTTTACGGAACGATTGTAGGAATTTTATGGATGTTATGAAATCAACTCACTTATCTTCGAACAC
Source organism: Thermoplasmata archaeon (assembly GCA_021810045.1). Lineage (GTDB taxonomy): Archaea > Thermoplasmatota > Thermoplasmata > Thermoplasmatales > Thermoplasmataceae > JAJZOM01. The sequence goes on along the minus strand of JAJZJR010000003.1, from coordinate 119,671 downwards.
TACTATGGTCTGTTCTTCGGGGCTTGTTTGGACTTTGACATAATCATTGTGTCTAACAGAAAAACCAGCCTTTCTACTGTTCAGTAAAGCTACTACGAATAATAGATAAGAAAGGATAGCAAAAAATAATTCTATATCCCTTAAAACAAAAACTAATTGGGAATTGTTGAAGGAAATTATTGAAACCGCATTTCCAGATAACAGTGGCAATAACAGGATTTCAAAAATTATTGCAGAGATATAGCTTACCGCATAAATTCCATAGGAAATTATGAAAAGAGCTCTGGATCTCCCCAGAAAATAATATCCCATTAACAGAATGCCAGTCGGGAGAATTATCTGAGAAAAGGTACTAAAGATGTCGTAGAACTCGAATGCAACAAATGTTTCTGCCCCTTGTACAAATGAGTATACCATTTCCGGAAAGTAGAAGATGATAATAGTAATAATAGATAATACGAGAAATATCCAGGGAACAGAAGTGATCACGCGAGTTCTATATGCAAGGTTTTTGTAATGTAACGTAAGAAGAACAAACAGTGTCATTCCTAGTACTATTTCAATTAATGTGGAAATTGTGCTGTAGTCAATCGCAACTTGAAGACTTGAGGCATTTAGTAAGATACGTGACCCAAAAGACCTAGTCTCAAAGACTGTTATTATATACCCTACCAGTCTGGGAACCAAAATGAGGATGGAACATACGACAATTATACCCATGGATGTTTTTCTTGTCATACGTGTTTTATTAATAATAATTTAATTTATAAAAATTTTCGTTTTTAGTCTATTCAAAGTGATCGGGATACTCTCAATACCAATTGAACAAGTGTTGCCTTATTTATTGGTATGAAAAATGGACTCAATTAAGAAATTGAGAAATAATTTTGGTTCATCGGACTTTTGTGTGGGTTACTTAACCATGAATTTTCCAAGCAACCTGCAAATTAGGTTGTAAAGATAGAATTTGGTTATTCCCGAAGTGCCTTGATCTTAAACTTGGAAGTGGATTGGCCATAACAAATGTTCGCAGATATATTTCTCTACTTTCAACCCACACAAAACTAGGAAGAACCATAATTTTATAAAGAGTAAAATTTTTAGCTCTGAGTATATCCTACACTGGGTGTGAATACTTTAGCGTTCAGGTTTAGGTCCTGACTTAGATTAAAATCTATCACAATGTTCGTAGTCTGATTGTTACTTACAGTGAATGGATGATTTACAAATGCGAATGGTGCCTGTAGGGAAAAGTTGTAACTTATTCCTGCAATAACAACTGAGACATTTGTGATATAGAGTCTAATCATTGTGTATGTTCCAGTTTTTAAGGAAATATTGGACAACAATGACGCGTTAGTGGTAGTCAGGCCTAGGATATCTACTGTCTGCTTAGAAACTGTGTAGTTTGTCCATCCTGTGCTGTTACTGTGCAGTGCAACATTACTGAAGGTTATGTTTACTGCAGCTACTGCAGAGAGTATAGGTGCATCGGCTACAGAAATAGCCATGTTACCTGTCTCCTGTGTATTCTTAGCGTAGACGTCGTTGAAATAATAGTAGCCTCCAAGAGCTCCTGCTATGATAATAACGACTGCTACAGCTATTTGGGCTGATTTCATACCTGTGGTTTAGAATTATTTCAATATAATAGTGTTCAGGTACAAAAATGACGGCTTTGTGTAAATATCCCGTATAATAATGGTTCTGTGAATCTAAATTTGTTGAATTGTTTGGAAAAATAAATTTTTGATATATATGATCTAATTTTCAGAGTTGGCTGGCCATTGTTTCCTGTAATTTCCTGAATCTTGGAATTTGTGAGCAATAATCTTTTCCAGGATAATACCTGCAAAAAACGTTACAACAGGCAGGACCAAGAGCAGGCCATATGTATTAATTATTCCGTAATTGACTGATACATTGCCGAGTGCATATTTTCTGAGGAGATTGTAGCCAAGCGACGGGAAATAAAACATGATATTGTATTGCGTAGAAACTACGCCGGCGACCTTTGAACTCAGAGTGTACGCAACCACATCAAATAAGATCGATGTAAAGGCATAGGAAACAAATGATACGAACCGCCTGGAACCACTGTAGTCCTTATTTCTATTTCGCATCTTTAATCCTCATAACACCACATAAATTCAACTAGTTAAGTGTTATGTCAATTCTCTCCCCAATAGAAATTCTGAAATCTCAAATTGTCGTCTTAGAAATTTTCATCCAAATATTTACTATAAATTACCGAAGTATACTGGGAAAATGCTGGAAATTTATGGGATTTTTAAAAGAATTATAATCCACATAGATAAGTTTTAATTATGCAACTTAAATGTCACTTTTAGGCATGCACACATTATATGTAATCATATTTCTGGGTATTGGAATTTTTACCCTTACGACCTTTATTTATTACATTATCAACATAACCGGATCCAAAAGATTCTCAAGGGAGCATACAAGAGATGACCTGGATCCCAGTGATGTAACAATATGCATACCTGTTTACAAAGAAGACCCCGCGATTTTTACAGAATGCATAACAGCTGTTTCTTCCCAGGGAAGTAAATTCGTTGTTGTTGGCGACTCAAGCTACGAACCATACAAGACCATTGTGGAATCACATGGAGGGCTTTTCGTCCATAAGCCACTTCGCGAAGGACAAAAGAAGGCTATTGCAAGATCCATGGACTTTGTTGAAACACCGTATGTCCTCATTATGGACAGCGACACCATCCTTCCTGAGGGTGCAGTTTCTAGCATGGTTTCACATTTTGTCGACGGCGTTGGTGGAGTAGGCCCATATATAGGAATAAAAAATACAGGAAGCCCTGTTGCATATGGAGCTGAATTCGTGGAAAGAACCAGAGAAATTGTGTATCGTGCAATGTCTGCCCATGGAAGTGTAATGCACCTTGATGGTCCGTGTGTTATGTACCGTACTGATTTGATAAAGCCATTCATTCTGTCAGATGATTTTCTCAATTTCAAAATATTTGGCAAGACCACACAACTTGGCGAAGACTGGCTCATGGCCCTTCATGCCCTTACATCAGGGTTCAAGCTTGTTAAGGATTACAACGTGAGAGTTGAAACATATCCTCAGAAAACCTTGAAAAAATTCTACAAGCAGAGCCTGAGGTGGTCAAGGTCTGAGTGGGTAAGATTCGGCATGGAATTCAAGACTGGCAATACTTTTAGAAAAGGTAAATTCTATACATTTGAACTGGTCTATACTTATATGTTGCCATTTATCGGTATTGCAGCATTTCTTCTCAGAACAATACCAATCATGATTGTTCAATTGCACCACCCCAATCCTACATTATTGAATCTGATCGAATCTGTAGCTTTCTTTGACAATGCCCACAGGGGGCATCCAGCTGGTGTATTATACGACCTGTCACTAATGGGCATCAACTTCACAGGATCTGGAATCTTTGTTCTTACCGTAGCAGGAAAGATAACTAAGGAAAGGTTGAAAACTATGGCCTATGGTGCTTTGGCAATGGGTATATTATTTGTTACAACGGTATATGGTGCATTTACATTCTGGAAAGAACCTAAATGGGGCACCAGGTAACCATTTCTCTTTTCAGGATAGCATTTTCAACAACCCGACATTTTTCGTGGATAATCTGACATATTCATCAGATTTCTGGTGGAGATTTTCATTTTGAATGACGTTTTCGAGATCTGTGTATCAGTATTGTATTCTCATGCGATTATTCATTTTTTAAAACTAAAAACTTTTGTTTATGGCTCCCTAAACTCATTATTCTCCATTTGCCTTTATTTATAAAACAATGAGTTTATAATGTGGTTTCTTACTATTATTTTCATGATCAACAGTGAGCTTTCCAGTATCTTTGAAGACCTTGCGGACATGGAAGATATTGAGGAAAATCACTGGGAATCAATTGCCTACCGGAAAGTCGCAAAGAGTATTTCCATGTTGACTGGAGATGTTTTGGATCTTTACCATGAAAAGAAATTGAGGAACATAGAAGGTGTTGGATCCGCCATCGAGAAGAAAATAATTGAATATATAGAAACGGGAAAGATATCAAAATATGAGATTTTAAAAGAAAAGTACAACATTGATTTTCAGTCACTGAGAAAAATCCAGGGATTGGGACCAAAAAGAATAGCCCTTCTCCATTTGACATTAGGTATTAAGAATCTTGATGATCTTGGTGCAGCCATAGACTCCGACAGAATTTCTAAGGTTCCAGGTTTTGGGACAAAATCACAGGAAGCCTTAAAAAAAGCCATTGAATTCTATAAATCAACCGGAGCCGGAAGAATTCCCCTTGCAACATGTTATGATGATATTCAGAAATTTTTTGATAAAATCAACTCTGGTGGAAAATTTACAGAACTACAGATTGCAGGTTCGGCAAGGAGAATGAAAGACACTGTTGGCGATATTGACATACTTTCCTCAAGTACAATCCCTGAAGAAGCAGCAAAATATTTTCTTGGTTTGGAGGAAATTAAGCATGTTATTGCCAGTGGAGACACAAAAATATCAGTTATCCTCTCACTGGGCCTTAATTGTGATCTTAGGATTATTGATCACAAATCCTTTGGAGCCGGCCTTCAATATTTTACTGGAAGTAAAGAACACAACATCAGGCTCAGGGATATCGCAATAAGCAAAGGAATGAAGCTGAATGAGTACGGTCTTTTCAAGGGTGAAAAGGTAATAGCATCGGAGACCGAACACGGCATTTATAAAGAACTTGGATTGCAGTGGGTTCCTCCAGAGCTAAGGGAGAATATGGGTGAAGTGGAGGCGGCCCTTGAAAACAGTCTTCCTGAGCTAGTGGATTATGACCTTATCAGAGGGGACTTCCATACACATACTGATGCCACTGATGGTCACTCAACCTTTAGGCAGATGGTAGATGCAGCTATCAAACTAGATTACAAATTTATCGCCATAACAGAGCACAGCAAGAGTTTGAAAATCGCCCATGGCCTGGATGAAAAGAAATTCATGGCTCGAAACAGGGAAATAGAAAAATTCAATGAAAAGAAGAGTTCACTGAGGGTCCTTAAGGGAGTTGAACTTGAAATATTGAAGGATGGAAGTCTGGACTTATCGAAGGGTCTGCTTCAGGAAATGGATGTGGTAATCGGGGCAATACACCAGAGTGTGAATGATGACATAAGAAACAACACAACAAGGTTTGTCAGAGCTATTGAAAGTGGTCTTTTAACCACGATTGCTCATCCCACTGGAAGATTACTGGGCACACGCGAACCATATCATATTGACTTTGACACAGTTTTTCAGGCCTGTAAAGATAATAATGTCGCAGTGGAGATCAATGGATTTCCTACAAGATCTGATCTACCATACGACCTGGTAAAGAAAGCAAAATCATACAAGGTGAATTTTACACTTGGCAGTGATGCCCATGGTACAGAGCAACTGAAGTATCTAAGATTTGCAACGGCAATAGCAAGAAGAGGCTGGCTGGAAAGCAAAGATGTTTTGAACGCAGATTTACAATTTAGCAAAAAATTCGGAAAATAGGTTGGATGAGGATTGTCATCCTTTCCATATTCCAATGCCCAATCCTATTATAAAAAGGACAGCGACTAGAGATATGGCTCCTGCACTGCCAATAGGTATCAGGGATGTAACAGATTGTATGTGGGACGATACAAACGTGGTTATGAAATTGAACGCAGTCGTTATTGTGTGATTGGAAATAACTGTGAATCCCAAATAACTTGAAACGACAAATGCTACTAAAAGGAGCACAAATGATACAATTCCTTTTTTAATCGCCAACCCGAAAAGTAAACCATCCACAAATGCAAGTAGTGGTATTATAAAGCCCGAGTAGTCCATATTTATTCCTTCTTCAACTTCTATATTGTATTAATTTAAAATAGTTGTGGTAATAAACCATTTGTCAGACTAACAATATTAATCAAAAGAGGAGGAGTCATACAGATTCGTAGACCCTGAGACGTTCAAGTATCCTTTTCCCCCTGTCGGTTATTTCATATTTCATGTTGCTGTCACCATTTCTGGCTGTTTTGATCAGTTCACGTTTTATGAGGTCTCCCATTATCTCTTTTGCAGATTTATAGTTCAGATTACATCTATAGATCAGTTGTGTTATGCTTGCTCCTTCCATTGAAAACACTGTTTCCAGTATTTCCTGAGTAATTTTTGTCCTGTCACGGTTGTGTCTTTTCGATTTGTTGGCTGCCTGGGAGTATTTTGACTCCCTATCCATCCCCAGCAATCTGTTTGCCAGACTCTTGCCAATGTTGTAGCTTGCATTAGAAGAATTGTTGTGCGGTGCCTTTACCACATTAAAGTTACATATATTGCACAGACTTCTTTCCTTCGGATCAAGATCGCTTGCTACAAGTATCACACCGGAGGTTGCTCCTATATCTGCGGTCTTTACCCTGTGCAAGAGGATCTTCTCGTACCTGTTTCCGGTGAAATCTCTCATGTTGAGAACCGGAACTATGTTGTTGGTCTTGATGGATTGCAGCACATAATCGAAAGTATGAACCGTATCAGATGTCCCCTTCATGCTGAAATTTCTGATGAACCTCCATTCTATGAGATCTATGTCCATAGTATTGGAAATAGTCTTTAACAGATCCTCATCACTACTGTTCTGTTCAGCCCTTTCTAGCCATGTGCTTGCCATATTATACCCACTCTCATTCCCTGCCTCTGACCATTGAGGCAATTAAAAAAACCCGTGAACTGGATATAAACCTTTCATCTAACTAAGAACTCAGTAATTTTCTTCCAGACAATGACGGAATTAATGTTTAATATGTAAGGAACTGAAATTACTTAAAAATGATAATCAGTTAGCTATTTCAGGGATTTGTTAAAAATGTCAGATGTGGAATATAAACTCTCTCCTGATTTTTTCTCCTTATCTTCTGGTTAAAGTTAATAAATTCTCCTCAGCCTTATTCTGAAAGGTTCAGATACCAATTATGTAGAAATAAAAAATGTATCTAACATCTAGAAAAATGGAGGGGCGTTTAGAGAGGAGTTATTCATACGAAATACGTATTTAACGGTTTTTGCACGAATTCATCCATTGTCCAAAATTGAATCTGATTTTATGTCTGCTACTGTTCCAGTATGGCACTGATGGCCCTTAAAGAATTATTCCACAGGACATCCTCCGCATGCTCCCCAAGTTTTTCTCCCAGAACATGGATATCACTTACACTGTCGAATCCCTTTAAGGTTGAACCGATTCCAAGGAAATCGGATCCAAGTGCCGGAAATTCCCAGCCATAACTCTCACCTACATATTTTATTGATTCCACAAGGTTGTTAATGTCAGGGCTATCCCCCAGGGTGGAAATTATGGAAGTAAGACCAATTATGCCTTTGTTTTTCACCACTGCTTCAATAGCCTCGTCGCTCATATTCCTGAAGACTTTGAAATAGGATTTCGGGTTTGTGTGCGACACAACTACCGGATATTTAGACATGTTTGCCGTATCGATGATTGTCTGGTCACTTGCATGTCCCAGATCTATCCCTATGTGGAGTTCATTGCAGAGTTTTACCAGATCTTCCCCCGATCCAGTTAACCCATAGTCTTTCCTTGATGCACAGGAAGCGGCAAATCTTGTTTCAGTGTTCCATGTCAGGCCTATGGACCTGAGGCCATTTTCTTTAAGGAAACGTACATCCTCTTCACCGGATATTGTGTCCGTGCCTTCCATGGCCATAAGGAATTTGGTTCCTGGGGCCCTTAAATCAGATTTGTTCCTCACCAGTTTTACTAGTCCCTCTCTTTCCAGAGACTGGTAAAATCGTACCTGCCTGAAGAGACTGTTGTGATCAGGGAAATATTCAGAAGGATCGAATTTGTACCCTTTCTCGTGAGATTGCACAGCCCATCTTCTGGTAAGAGGGAATACAACAGAATAAATCACTGTTTCATCAAATTTTGATAATGCATCAAGGCTTGACTGTGTAGTTCCATTGAATACATCCTCTTTTCCTGATGTTATTCCAAAATCTTCATGAAGATCAATAAAACGGGTCACCATTATAAGTAATGGTAAGCCTATGTAAAGAAACCTTCCTTCAGAAAACTCAACATTTTACTATTTTCATAAGATATTGTTTCAAATGTGGCATCATCACAACTACGGGAAATCTGCTGAAATGCGGAAAAAATATATTCCATTCGAAAAAGTCCTTTCGATTGTTGATCTAAACAAAACAGACGTTATCATGGACATTGGTGGTGGAGACGGGTTTTATTCAAAACTGTTCAGCGAGAGATGTGCCAAAGTCTATTATGTGGATGCGTCCAGCCCTGCAATAGAACTTGTCAAGGAAAAAATCCAGGAAACCCCCGGAAATATAGAGATAATGCATGAAAACATATGTTCAACAAATCTGCCTGGTGACATGAACAAGATTTTCTTTTCCAACAGTTTCCATGATATAGAGTGCAGAGAGGAATTGATAGACAGGCTTACTGAAGCTGCAGGAAAACCTTTGACTTTCGTACTCATTGAATTCAAGAAGAATGCCTCATTTGGTCCACCCGAATCCATAAAGATTGGACAGGATGAACTGGACAGAATATTCCAGAGTCATGGATACCATCTGTACAAACGGGAACTTTTACAGGAACATTACATCTCTTCCTATGTTCAATGAATAAGTCCGAAATCCGGATAATATAAGGATCAAGGGTTAAATATACCACTCATCCTATTTATTTGGTGATATTCTGGACAAAGAGGAGCAAATCATAGATGAGCTGGTGAAAATAAGGACATTGCTGGAGCCAAAGCCAACACCGCCTCCACCGCCTCCCCCTAAGGGTCTGAGAGCTGAATTCAGGGATTTTCTTTCAAAATACAAGGTTATGGGAATGGCGGTAGCGTTTATTCTTGGTTTGTACCTTGGAGCACTGGTTCAGGCCCTTGTTAATGACATAATCATGCCCATAATTCAATATGCTATGCCAAATACAAGCTGGCAGAATATTTCAATTGGCCCGTTCCAGGTAGGTGCCTTTGCAGGAGCTGTCCTGACATTCATAATAGTTGCCTTTGTCATATTCCTGATTGTTAAAATGAGCGCCAGGGCAAATATCCAATGAATATCATATACATTTACTGAAATTTTTTAAAAACGTGGGATTTTTAATCTCCCACGAAAATTATCCTGCTTCCGTCATATTCAATGCTGAAAGGTTCCGGTTTAAGTTCCGGGAGAGCATCAGAAATATCCTGGTGTTTATCATGAGGTGCATAAAGAAGCAGAAAACCTCCTCCTCCTGCACCTATCATCTTTCCGCCCCGTGCACCGTTGGATAAGGCAGTCTCATACCATCTGTCTATGTTACTGTCTGTTATGCCATTGGCCAGCTGTCTCTTCTGTTCCCAGTTCCTGTGGAGAAGTTTTCCTATCTCATCATTGCTTCCGTTGCACATGGCATCAAACATCTCGAAAGCCATACCTTTCATTAAATGATAACTTTCGAGCTTGTTTGCGACACTGGCTGCCTGAACCCTATGAATATCCGTGGAACTTCTCTCCCTTCCCGTGTAAAGAAGAAGCAGGTTTGATTGGAGATTTGCCCTCATTTCCTCATTCATGATTACAGGTTTAACGGAAACCCGTTCATCCTGGTGAAATTCCATGAACTGGATACCTCCGTATGCTGCCATGTACTGGTCCTGTTTTCCACCGGGTTCTCCAAGTATTTCCCGTTCAATCTTCACAGCTTCCTCAGCCAACTGAAGTGAAGATGCATGTTCGCCTTTGTAAGCGTGAAGGGCGTTGAGCAATCCCACCAGAAACGTACTGCTCGATCCCAGTCCTGTTCCCCTGGATGGGATATCGGAAATGCTTACAATTTCAACTCCTCCGTCGATATCGAGAAGTTTCATTGCTTCTCTGACAGTGGGATGCTTGATATCATCTACACTGTCCACAATTTCAGTTACTGAATAACTTACCCTTATTTTGGAGTCAAACTTTTTGTTGACTGCAACATAAATGTATTTGTCGATGGAAGCTGAAACAACGGCTCCTGGCCCATATTCCCTGTAATATGAGGGAATGTCTGTGCCACCACCAACGAATGTAATGCGCAGTGGGGTTCTGGACATTATCATTCTTGTTTTCGTCATATCACCTGTAATATTTGTTTATGAGATTCAATCCGCTGTCCAGATCAATACCAGCCTTGAATCCGAGGAGTCTCTGGGCCTTTGATGTATCCGCCAGTGTTTCCATGACGTAATTCTTTACGGGCATCTCAATATATTCGGGCTCAATACTGGTACCAAGGAGTCTGTTAAGTTTCTCAACAAGCTCATTCAGGCTGTAATTCTTGCCAAATCCCACGTTAAAGACATCGAATCCCTTATGTTGTGATGCCTTTATGAGACAGTCTACAACGTCAGTAACGAAAACGAAATCTCTTCTCTGCTCACCGTCTCCATAGATGACTGGTGCCTTGCCATTCTTCATGTCCCAAAGGAACTGGGTTGCAAGGTTTGCATATCCTCCCTTGGCCTTCTCGTGATATCCGTAAACTGAAAAGAACCTCATTGCAGATACGTTGACATCGAAAAGCTTGTTGTAAAGCTCACTTGCCCTCTCAGAGGCTATTCTTCCCTCGGTGTAGAAATCAGTAACACCGGGGATTATGTCTTCCTTATGGGGTGGCGTTACGCCGTTGTATATTGAAGACGTTGAAGAAAATACAACATTTGAGCCCCTTTCCCTGGCAAATTCAAGTACACTTATCATTCCGCCAAGTACTTCTGATGTTAGAAGGGGGTTATCCCTGTACATTGGGGATGCTGAATAGAAACCCAGATGGAATATATAATCGGCGTCAAAGTCCACTTTGCTGATATCCTTTACATCACTGTTAAGGACCTTTAAGTTTTCAGATTCAAATTCTCTCAGATTGTCATTGGTTCCTGTGTGAAGATTATCAATCACAAGAACTTCGTTCTCGGAAACAAGCTTTTCAACAAGATTTGTACCTATGAAACCTGCTCCGCCTGTAACGATAATTCTCTTATCTTTCATCCTGAACACCTAATGTACAGTAGATTATAAATTTCTTCAATTTGCAAAAGCCCTAATATTGAAGCTTCCCAAACTTAAATATGTTATAATACAAAAAATGCAATCCCAAACAGATATTATATGTTCAAGCCAGTAGAAAGAGATGTATACGCATGGACTGTACCTGATGCTGAATTCGGAGAACTTATGAATGGACATCTTTACATCAAGAATGATGGCTATGTCCTCATTGACCCCCCACTTGCCCCCGAAATCCTGCAAAGCCTTGGAGTCTTTGGAAAATGCAACGGCGTAATCATTCTGAGCGGTTCACACAAAAGAGGAAGTGTAATGGCATCCGGTGTCCTTGGAGCCCCACTTTATGTTCCTGAATTCGCTGCACAGCAGATACAGGGTCAGAATGTTAAGTCTTACGGCAATGGAGACAGGATTGCAGGAGATCTTCAGGCAATAGAAATTAAGACCGATATAGGTGTTTTCGGAGAACATCCAATTCATGAGATGGCCCTTCTTGATTCCAAAAACCGATTATTCATTTCAGATGTATGTTATAGCCAGCAGGCCGGAAAACTGGATTTTGCTCCGGAGGGGGTTATACCGGGACATACCACAGAACAGGTTAAGGCATCGGTGAGTGCACTGTCAAAGGTTCTGCCACTAGGTGTTAACACAGCGTTCTTTGGACATGGCACCGACATGAAAAATGACTTTTCCAAACATGTAGTTGAAAGAAAAAAAGAGTTCAATCTCTAATTTTTCATTAGAAAATTCTGGTTGAAAACCTGTAGAGTGATACACCTTTCTTTGTCCAGGCGTTTTCAGGAAGTCCGGCACTTTCACATGCAGCCTCAATAAATCCTACTGGTTCCAGGTCCATCTCCATAGCTACCTGCGGAAGCATAACAGATGATGTATTGAGGCCCACCACCATTATTCCATCTGTTCCAATCTTGATCGAAGCGAAGTCCTTATCGGTATTTCCCCTTAATTTTTCAACCTGACCTATTACTGAAATTTCGATGTCCAGCAAATCTATTTCATTTCGTTCCACAGGCTTGAACCTTGGATCAATGAAAGCCGCATTGACCGCAGACATTCTCGTTGCATTCCACAGCTCATAGGTAGGATAAATAAAGCCTGCGTTTCCCCTTAGCTCAGTTCCATTCCTTAGTGTTATGTATACGCCAGACTTTTCCTTGAGCAGGGGATCTTTTACTCTTGGTCTGTACTTCATGCCGGAAGTGTGCGAACGCATGGAGGTTGTGGCAATGTCCTTGAGTTTCCTTCCATGTTCCCGCTCAAGTCTCTCAAGCACAGTAAAGGCTGTTTCAGTCTGGGAATCCATTTAACCTCCATTTCCTCATGGTTCTTTAGGTTTGATTATGAGTCCCCTGCAGACCAGCCAATTTTGCCATCAGGATTAAAAACGAAAAAATGTTTGCCATCACACAAGATGGAGGTAGAAACCTATGACTGAGACCATTAATCCCAGGATTACCATGGTCAGAACCCAGAATAGGTAGTTTCCTCTGACAGATCTTCCTATTCCGGCCCCGAGACCCGCAAGAGCCACAACTGCCACTGCTATAGAAAGCAAACCGTCCTGAGGCAGAAGAACAGAGAAGGAAAGAGGTATCATGGACCCCGTAAAACCGCTTACAGCAGAAACAGAAGTGCCAATAATGGATTCAATCAGGATATCCCGCCCTATTTTTCCCTTGATGAGGTATGACGGTGAACGGAGAACAAGCTGTCTTGATGTTCTGGATATTTCTTCCCTTAATCTGGAATATTCAGCTATGAAGAAGCTGAAAGCACCCACGAATGCTGCCCCGAATGCAACCCTGAGCGCCAGTCCGGTACCTATGCTGTCACCTGAGAGCAGGGCCCTTGATATAAGCATAAGAGTTGTAATAACTCCATCTGACAATCCCAGTGTAAAAGGGAAAAGTATGTTTAGTTTATTCATTCCTTCTTATACTTTCTATTAACTTCTTTCCAACGGCAATTTCGTCAACTGAATGAATAACCGATCCAGTATCTTCGATGTTCTCAATGAGTATATTGAAATCTATTGCAGTGCCCTCTACTGTTATTATGGTACCCATGGTTTCCATATCCATTTCTGTTACACTGACATTTACTGCGTCCACACCGGGAACCCGCTCTATGGCAAGGGCAAGTTCAAGTAATGTGGGCCTGTTCAATCCTTTATCAACATCTAATACTACTCTTCGTACATTCATTTCAATATCACTGGTTTAACCGGAAAATAATATTGGCCTGTATTTGAGGAAAAACGCAAGGACAATGCATATGCTATTGGTAAAGAAAATTTGTCTGGTCTACTACCAGGTTCGTCCTTGTCGCTTACTGTTTCCTTTGACAATTCAGCCTCTTATAAATCTAAATTGAGTTTTGATTCTTAAGCCTTACTACCGGTGACATGCTCTCTGTCCTACGTTGAAGAGCATCATGCCATCACATTCCAGATTAAGATGTAAAATGAGACTTACAGGGGCGAATACTCACCAGTAAGCTTCTTCATGGCACTGTTTATTTTTCCTGAATATCTTACCAGATCGACCACAATAACTATGACAAATATTCCAAATATCACAGTGACTCCAAAGAAAACCCCATCCAATGTATTGGCTATTGTTGCATACTGCAGCAGGAACAGGAAAGTTGTAATGAGGCCATATTCAATCGCTGCAATTGAAAACCCATACAGATATATGAGCTGGTTTATCATTCTGGAAACAAATTTAACCCGCTCAAGATCAACTGAGGGCTGAAGTGTTCGCTTCATGGAACCGTAGAGTTTCTCTATCTCAGATCCTGATGACCTTGCAGCACCGCTTACAGCCTGTGAAACACTGTTTGGGCTGTCATTAGCACTATTAACCAGTCTTTCAGCAGCTTTGCTGGCCTGGCTGCTAACAAAGAAATCAAGAAGTTCTTTCATGAATGAAAGGTTCAGGACGTTTTCAATTTCAGATACTTTACTCTCTAAATCCTGGATATAACCTGTAAAACTACCTTTTGACAATCTCGAGATAATCACGGTCAGTATTACGATGGCAGTTGGGATGAGATAGAGGATCAGTTCCATGGACTCTACATAACTCACTTGCTAGTTAAAAAATGTTTACATTGAGGGTAGAAAAAAATGCGAAATATTAACTCTTTATGAAATTAAACTTCTTCAAATCGTCGAGAAGAAGCAAACCCTCTGATGTAATAAGGTATTTCTGCTTGGCACCATGGGATTCCCCAATGGCAAGAAGTTTTCCCTCGAGAAGTTCGTTCACAGCCCTAAGTGCTGACCTGTAATTCAGATTACATTTGTAGATGATTTTAGTTATGCCGATTTCTCCACTGCTTTTGGCAAGTGCAAGAATATCATGTATAATTTTTGTGTGATCTCTCCTTCTGCGGTTTGTGTTATCTCTTTTTTCATCAGGTGCAGCAATAACTTCCTGCTCATAATGATCCTGGCGGATCATCCTTGAACCGGACGAATTTGCCTTTTCAACCTCGTTAATGCCATCTGGAGTTATTCTGAGAAAACCTTCTGAATCCTTTAATACAATGGATTTCACGATTGGTACTGAAAAAATTCCAGAAAGGAAGTTCTCGTATGGTGTTACATTGATTGTTGATAATGCATACCTTTTCTGTAGCGACAGGTTTTTTGTCCTTAGATATAGAATAACAATCTGATCCATTCTTTCAGTTTTGTTTCCATTTAGAACATTTATTGGGATAACATCTTTTTCGTTTGTCCTAGATACCAGTGCATAGTCAAATTTGTGGATATTTTTATCATCGCTGCGCAGTGTGTAGTCATTTTTCAGGTTCCAGTCCTTGAGGTTGAATACTACTTCGTCAGGCCCTATGACTGCCTGTGGATTCTTTGAATAACCCATTTCCGTAACTGATATCTCAGTTTCTTCCGAAAATGAAACCATACCTAAAATTGATACATATATAATATATGTATTTTGTTATATATCAATAAAATGCACTGTCAGACAAAAAATACATAACATCACAGAAATTTTGTCACCCTGTCATACGTGCACTCTATTCACGCATATATCGATTGTGAATAATTTAAAAAATCTGTATGTCACTGTCTGACAAAATTTATATCCCACTATATTAATGTCTATATCATGAAGGATCATGGCATAGCCCGAACCTTTTGGGATGAGATTGCTAGAATTCGTGCCATTATGAGGGAGACCTCTACCCCAAAGAAAGAGGATAATAACTAGTATTAATAAACAGAAAGTGATGACCTAGATAGTGGACACAAGGCATAAGGCATTGGCAATTGTATTCATTATTGCGGCCATCAACACACTTTTCCTTCTGATCATCGCCTTCCTGAATATTACAATATAATTGTTATAGCCTCCACAAAGGGAATTTTTTTATCATTTCGAGCGAGAAAACCCATCCCATTCATGGGTGGGATGAGAGCGAGACAATGAAAAATATATAACAGCCGAAAGAATATAGCAGTGTCCATCCCCTGAAACGGGAAGGCACTCCCATGAGGAGAAAGACGGTTAAGATGGACTGTTCGCAAGAACATATCGGCATGGATGGCTTGTTTCCCGTGGGGGAAAGGAACGAATGCGTCAAGTCCTCCGTCCATGTCAGGCTGCCGAGGCGTAAAATAGTCAATAGCCCTCTGACCCTCGCAAGGGAAGTCAACCAGCCAATCGTTGCGTTCCAGTGAAACCATGCTCACGGGCATGGAAGAGGACAGCAACAAGCCCACCTCTTTAGGGGCGGGTAGTTGACGCAAACACCAATTACAAGGATCAGTAACCGTTCATATTGGTGATTGAATATGGCTCAGTTAAGAAATCTAGAGAAGTTTGAAAAGAATGCGCTGGAAATATGCAAAGACCCGGAGTTCAAGGAGAAGCTCTCCATCTGGGTACAGAAACACAAAGAACCACTGGACTTATACGACCTGAAGAAGCTAAAGGACAAAATCTATAAGCACGCCAGAAAGACTGAAAAATCATCACAGTAGATGAATCCCGATGAAAGCTGTCGTCCTTACAATAGGAAATGAAATACTGAAGGGAAAGACAGTAAACACTAACCTGTCCCACATAGGCCAGGTTCTCACCTATGCTGGGCACGACGTTTTTCGGGAACTCACCGTAAGCGACAATCCTGATGAGATATCCTGGGGGATACAAAGGGCACTTGAAAGTGGTGATCTCATAATAACAACAGGTGGACTGGGACCTACCTTTGATGACATGACTGTTGAATGTATATCTAAGTCCCTATGCATTGAAACCCAGTTGGACAAGACTGAATTAAAATACCTTGAGGAAAGATACCATACCAGAGGCATAGAACTCACTGAAGAGAGGCTGAAGATGGTTCGTTTACCGGTCGGATCAAGGGCACTGCATAACCCTGTGGGTGCAGCACCAGGAGTTTACCTGAAGTATGATGGGAAGATCATAGTAATCCTTCCTGGCGTCCCTGCAGAAATGAAAGCTCTCCTGGATGTTGTTCTTCCTGAACTGAGAACGGGAGAAAGAGAATATTATGAAGAGACTTTCCCTCTTGAGGGGATAATGGAGAGTTCACTTGCACCATTAGTGGAGAAAATAATGAAAAAATGGAGCGGAAAAGTCTACATAAAGAGCCATCCGCAAAGATCTGAAATTGATAACCCCTCCTTGAATGTAGAAGTGTCCTCATGGAATGAAAAATTGTCAAGAGCCAGGGAAACAGTTTCCGCTGTAGTAAAAGAAATAAAAGAGAATTATAGGGACTTTGTTGGAAAATGATCAGTGTGCCCCTGGCGGGAACACTATATTGTCATAATCAAGATATCTCTTATCTTCAAACCTCAGATAATCAGGATTAATTCCAGTTTTCAGGGCGAGGAAATATGCTGTATAATACAACGCAACCATAGCAGCTATGGGGTATAGGTACTGGTTTTCCGGTACACGAACTTTCAGGGACTGGTCTCCAGTGCCGTTGATAACGAGCGTCTTTGTGCCCACCGTTGTACATGCCCTTACAATATCGGAAGTTCTCTTGTTCACTTCCGGTGAATTGATAATTATAACCAGTGATCTGTCATCGATAACTGAAGTGCAGCCATGGTTGAACTCTTCCAGCTCTATGCCTTCCGCATGCAGATGGGTTGATTCCTTCAGTTTTTGTGCAGCCTCTCTTGCAGCGATATAAGATGGGCCAGCCCCTAGGACAAAAATATCCTTTGGTACCGGCAATGCTTCAACTGCTGCGGATACTTTGGTTTCCTGTTCCTCTATTTCCTTTTCAATGAGATCTGCAAAAGCGTCAGTGTCAAGTTCTATTTCCCCAAATACCCTCGATATTTCAAGCGCTGCAAACGCATTATCAAAAAATGCCTTTGTATTGCAGAGAGACACATCTGGTGAATCTCCAATAACAATGCCGTAGCTGGAAGCCTTTATGATTGGCGTGTCGGGATAATGAGATACGCCAACAGTTTTAACATCACTTCCCACACTGTTAACCGCATCTACGGTTGATTTTGTTTTCCCTGTATGGGAAAAACTCACAAGAGTTCCCTTCACATGGTGGTAATGTTCCAGTTCGTATGCCTGGATACTTTTCCAGTCCTTCCTGGATTCCCAAAGGATTTGAGCACCAAGTGTGGATGAATGGTAAGCAGTTCCATTTCCAGTAAAATAAAGGGTATCTGTAAGAAAAGAGTAATCAACTCCCTTCATGATTTCAAGCGTTCTCCTGATACCTGCAGGGGTTTTTTTCAACATTTCATACATGAGGTACGGATGGTTCTTCCGAACCTCGGGTAAATCGTCGGTCATAATTTCCGAATCCTGAATTTTATTTAACTATTGGCAAAGGAAAGCTTTACATTTTAGACAAATGAAAAATTTAACTTGTACTGAAAACAGAAAATGAATTGGATTTGTCCCCTGTGAATCTTACTTGAAATTCTCAGGTTTTGATTCGCCGGAGTTTTCCATCTTCATTTCAGACGGAGCGTTTTTGGCAGGTTCTTTATCATTTTGATTAGTGGTTTTTGTTTCTTCCGATGTAGTTTCGTTTTGCTTAGCCTGATCTGGTTTATTTTCCGGTTCAGGATTTGATTTTTCAGGAACATTCTGCTCACCAGTGTTTGGCGGAGCTGTAGCTTTTTCCTTTGCTGATTCCTCCTCCCTTGCCTTTTTGGCTGAGTCCTGTATCTCTGTCGAAACGTGATGTTCAAAGGGAATTACTGTGTTGATAACTACTGCTTCAACCGGTTCTCTCTCTTTTATCAGCATTTCTATTGATATGCCCCTTCTGTTGGCTTCCTGACAGATGGAAAGGACTTCGTCCCCGGTAAGAATCTTCCTTTGATCCCCAGCATAAGTACCTGGGCCCTTTGATTTGTAAAGAACAGTTAAACGCTTGATTTTGTTGCAGTCGTACATCAAGATCTCCGACGGTAAATCGATTGATTCTTTAGAAATTTTCTCATTCATATGTTGGCAGATGATTTCTAATGCCACAATATCCAATGGGTAAATTGGAATATTTATCACTAAAAAATTGCCGGGCAAAATAGACAGTTTTTCAAAAATACTACATAATAGTAGGTCATAATGGCATGAAAATGCGTCTAACAGGTGAAGATTACTCGGACCTTGTGACCTATCTGACCGGTCTGTTCAGCATCAAGAAAATTTCAGAGATACTTGTAGACCGGTTCAGGATCAAGTATGTTTCATGTTTCATCCTGGAAGGCCCCGATTCTAGCGAAGGAGAACTTGCAGAGCGTTTTCCTGAGAACGACGAAAGGGATCGAATCAAATATGTGGTTTTTGAGGTTTCCGGACTGCATCCTCAAACAAAAACCGTAGTTCGGATTAACTGGGATTCCATTGAAATTGATCCAGATGTTGACATGAAAATTGCAACGGACTTTGTTGATGTTCTTGATCGATCGACATTCAGATATTTCTGATAGTTATACCATTCTATGAGTATTCTCACGGCTTTTGCTGGAAGTAAGGAAACCCTTATGCTGGAAAAGAATGGAAGATACTATAATTTTATTGACAGAAACGGGTCTCCAAGAAACTCTCTCGAGGCGATTTTGAACTGGGAAAAAATAGAATCTCTTGATGTAGCTGAGACGAAGAAACCAACACAATATTCGTTGCCCATAAGACCTGAAAAAGCTTTTCTCCCAGCTGTCAATTTCAAAAGTCATTCGACAGAGACTTCCATGCCAAAACTCAATGAGCCATATTTCTTCTGCAAATTTCCACATGCATATTTACCGCACAAGGAGAATGTTGTGTATCCCAGAGGCGTTCAAAGACTGGATTACGAGGGAGAGATGGGTATCATAATAGGAAAGAAAGGAAAATACATTGAAGAAAAGAATGCTGAAGAACATATTTTCGGATACACAATAGTTGATGACATAAGCCTTAGAGACTACCAGAATGCAGGACAGGCACCATATGGAAAAGACTGGGTTCTTGGAAAAAATGCTGATACTGCTCTACCGATGGGGCCATGGATAACACCAAAAGAAGAATTCTCAGGATTTCCAACCACAATTGAAACAAAAGTAAATGGCGAAGTTGTCCAGCATGGAAGCACTGAAGACATGATATTCTCAATCCAGAAACTCATTGCAAGACTGTCACAGGTGATAACTCTGACACCCGGAGATCTTATCACAACAGGAACTCCTTCAGGTGTTGCAGAATATACCACCAAAAAATATCTGAAGCCCGGGGATGAAGTTGAAATTTCAATCGGTGGTATTGGTACTCTTAAACACGGAATCGTGGAGGACCCTGCCGGAACTGAACAGTAATGTACCGGCACAGCAACATTATTTCCAATTCACCCATTAATTTTGCTCTGGACGACGGTATTGAGCTGGGAAAATCAACAACAGGGAGAGATATTTTCCTCAAAGCGGACAGGTTGCATCGCCACCTTATTGTAATGGGGAAAACGGGATCAGGAAAATCAAATTTTCTGAAAGTACTGATAAAGGGAATAATAACGAGAAATGAAGGTTCGGTCTTTCTGTTTGACCCTCATGGAAACCTGGGGAAGGAAGTTGTCTCAATGTTCCCGGATAAAAGTGCAATAATATCTCCCGTTGGATTGAATAAGGAAAACTGTAAAGTAGCCATAAAACTCAATTCAATAAGCGTTGACAGTACACTGGAATCCAGCAATATTGCTGCTGGGTGGATAAAGGATGCATTTGCAAATGAGGGAGTTTTTTCACATGGAACATGGGGTCCAAGACTGGAAGTGATATTTACTTCCATTCTAGGAGAACTTATGAGGAAGAATCCTCAGTCAACACTTGGTGATCTCCTGAACCTTCTTCTTGACGGAAGCAGCATAAGAAAATTCATTTCCGGCACAGAAAACCTGGAACTGAAATCTTTCCTGAAAATGCAGATTGCAGACTGGAGAGGATGGAACCAGTACGTCACAAGCTCCATAAATAAGCTCCTGCCACTCCTTACAGACCCGGGAATCAAGAACCTGATTTCCGGGAGCCAGGATTCCTTCAGGCTTCTTGATCTTTTCACTGGCAGGAGTTCAGTAATAATACCTGAAATATGGAGAGATGTTGTACCCGATGATTCCTTCAAGATAATAGGGATGCTCCTGCTTCTGAAACTCTGGCTGCAGAGAATGCGATCCTATAATCCGGATACGGACAAACCGATCTACATGATTTTTGATGAGGCACAACTTGTTCCTGGAAATATTCTTGACCGTCTTCTCAGGGAGGGAAGAAAATTCGGTTTCAGAGTAATTATGGCAACACAGTTTCTCGGCAGGGGGCTTAACAGCCTTTCCGAAACAATAAGGGGAAACGTTGGGAATGTTGTATCTTTCAATGTTTTTGAAGATGATGCAATGGAGATATCGTCAAATTTCTTTACAGGAGAACTGGATCATAAACTGAGACGTGTACTCAAAGCCCAGCCTGTGCACCATGCCGTAATCTGGTCACAGGATGAACAGGGAATTTCCGGCCCACTTTCCTATACACCTATGGTGGTTGCTATCCATGAAGACCCGCCCTTATTTCAGGAAATCAGGGAAAGATCACTTTTAGACCTGGGTACAACCATGGAAGAGCAGTCGAATGAGGATAATGAAACGGATTTGCATGAATTCCTCATATTGAAATTTCAGGAATATCTTTTCAGGAAAGGAATAGAAAGTGACAGGCACAAGTCTTTCAATGGGATTTATCCGGACCTTTACTTTGAATTCAACAACAGCACAATTTTTGTTGAAGTAGAGGTGTCTGATCTTGTAAATATTGGAAGGGTCACTGAGAAGATCATCAATTATTCCGGAAAAACGCTGATTTTCATAACACCACCCGGATCCTCTTCACAATTGTACGTAAAGATTCTGCAATACATTGAGAATAACGGTTTCAAAATAATGGAATCACTGGAGAAGAACCAAAGAGATCTGCTCTCTAAGATAAGTATTCTTGAGTATGACAACGGTTTTAATTTCTATACTTTTGAAAAATTAAGAAAATTCAGGATGGAACACCTATTTCAAGGTACATTCACTAAATCTCTCACGGAGATGCCTTTTAGTGAAATCCGTTCCTTCATCTATGCTCAAATGATAAAAGAAGGAGTGACCAGATTGGAGTTTCCAGGGGAAAAAATTGGAAAAATTTTTGGTACATCAAACTCCCAAAAAGCATTGAAAAAGATATGTGGTGACTCGTCAGTTGCCTCAATTTCAGACATCTTCGGAGTTAACTAGATGATAAAAATACTTGGCTCTTTGGAAGAGGCAGGAAAATACAGACTTCCCTTTCTTGTTTATAAACCGAAGGCACGGGAACCTTATGACATATCTGTAAGGATCCATGATCTTAAATGGCCAAGCATCAGGTACTGCCTCAGGATTGGCGGCAAGGAAGTAAGGATTAAACAGTTTTTTCTAGACTGGTTTTTTCCAGGTTTTCCAAAATCAATGCTTAAGGATTTCTCCAGTGGTTATTCAATGATACGCTCCAGGGAAGTGAAAGATTATGTCCTGTTTCTTGGCAGGAATTATAGAAATCATGATTCTGCCACGATCTGGATCCATGGTACAATGATTGAAATGGATTCTTCGTCGGTTGTTTCTGACGATGAATATGAAAGGATTGCACTTGACCTCATTTCAGATTCTCCAGATCCTTCTGTCCTGAGCAAATTCCAGTTTCCTGACAGATCCCATTTTTCCAAAGGCTATGAAAGTCAATGGTACGAGGACAACAGAATTGCAAGGCTTTCTTGGAGGCGGACAGACCGCTATTCCATTGATTTGAATGGTAGGAAGCTAATTTCAGATGGGCTTGGATACCTCCGGGTTGCTGACAAAATTCATGAAATTTTTATTTTCCAGGAAAATAACTATCACAGAGGCTTGTGGATAGAAGTTACCTCCAATGATATCAGTCTTGATCATGCTGTTTATGATGTGAGGAAGGGAGAAGGGCTGTTCGACTCGGAAATAAAACTTGCTGATAATTCGGGGACACTCATTTTCAGGAAACCAATTGGACCCGCCGTGGTAAAAATGATCGTAGATTCATTTGTGGTAACAGCAGGTTTTTCCCCAGGCACTATACTGGAAGAGGTCTCCGCTTTCATCTCAAGGATCAGTGATATTCTCGATCTCCTTAAAAACATCAATGACACAGTGCGTCAAGCTGATGCGAACCTGTAAGCCTCACCGATCACGTCAGTTATGTCCTCTACCGAAGTCCTTCCTGTATTTATGTTCCTTGGACTTGGATGATAGCAGCAATATACTCTCAACTTTTCCAGATCGTAGTATTTCCCGTGTTGAAATTTCATTCCATTCACTTTGTAACCCAGATCGGAAAGACTTAGCTTCAGGGTGTCCAAAGCAATTGATCCCAGTGCAACTATTGCTTTTGCATTAGAAAGCAAATTTAATTCCTTTACCAGGTAACCTTTGCAGCTATTCACCTCAGCTTTTGCTGGCCTGTTATCAGGAGGTACGCACCTGACTGCGAGGGTTAGGTATAAATCGGTATAAACGAGACCGTCATCCTTTGAAACTGAATTGGAAAGATTGGATAAGCCGACCCTGTGAAAAGCTGAAACAAGTACTTCTGAACTTTTATCACCCGTGAAGACCCTGCCTGTGCGGTTTGCCCCAGATGCTGCAGGGGCAAGTCCTACTACAACAAGCCTTCCATTGTGGTCTCCAAATCCTGTTACCGGTTTTCTCCAGAAAGTTTCATCTGCATATTTCCTTGAACCGGAAAGCACTTCTTCCCTGAATTTTACCAGTCTCTGACATTTACTGCACTTTTCAACTTCCGTATTCAAAGTTTTCCAATCTTGAGAATTTGAAATCAAAGGTTTTCCCTAACCCATGATGAGAACGATAAATATCTAAATACGTCATTGAATTTCATGGGCGCCATGATACCTTCAGCAACAGGCTCCGTAATAGCCTTGATAATAGCTTTTATTATAGCCTGGATAGTAATCTCAATACCTATTTACCTGGCCGCAAAGATAATTTCCAGAAGACACACAACTTTTGGAAAGGCCATGCTTGCCGCATTGGCAGCACCAATAATCACGATTATAGTTTTCCTCATAGTAAGTATTGGGCTGACTTTGTTTATCGGTCCATTTTCAATACTTGTCGGTTTCCTCATTGCAATCGTAGTCCTAAGCTATGTATATGCATCAATATTTGACACTGGCCTTCTAGGAGGATTTGCCATAGCCCTTCTGGGAACCATAATTACCTACGTAATTTCACTGGTGATTGCACTCATCCTTGGTACTACATTAGTTTTCTCTCCCCCAGGTCTACACGGTGGTGCAAGCATTTTTACCTGAACATTATCGGGTGTGACATCCTCCCCGCCCTATCGGACGGGGCTTCCTGCTTCGCCGATCAGGGATGCCCTTGCGGGTAGTGCCCCGATCTCCACAGGCGTAACTTCGGGAGTGCCCCTCCCTACCTTTTCCATTCCTTTATTGTGGATGTTGATTGCGGCATTGAGATCCCGATCGATATCAAGACCGCAGGACTCACAGAGGAATGTCCTTTCGGACAATCCAAGTGATTCCTTCTTCCATCCACACCTTGAGCATGTACGTGATGTGTTTCCCGGATCCACTGATACCACAAGCTTACCGGCACTTTCAACCTTGTAGGTTGTGTATTGTATCAGGGTGTTCCATGAAGCATCCGCAATGCTCTTCGCCAGATGGTGATTCTTCACCATGTTTCTTATGTTCAGGTCCTCGAAGACAATGAGATCATTGTTCCTCACTATCTCATTTGAGAGCTTGTGAGCAAAGTCCTCTCTCTGATCCTTTACCTTCTTATGCTGTTTCGAGAGAGTGATTCTTGCTTTCTTCCTGTTGCTTGATCCTTTCTTCCTGCGTGAAAGGTTCCTCTGTGCCTTCGTGATCCTCCTCTCGCTTTTCATGAGAAAGTGAGGGGGATCGATCACAGTTCCGTCACTCATCGTGGTGAGATGCAGCAGTCCTGCATCTATTCCGATGGTGTTACCCGTATGTTCAGGCCGAAATACTAAGTTGTCCTGCTTTACTGAGAATGATGCATGCCATTTTCCTGATCCGTCCCGTGATATATTCAGTGTCTTTATTTCGCCTTTTATGTCACGGTGCTGGAACATTCTTAGTCTTCCGATCTTTGATAGCTTCAGGTGTCCGTTTTCCATGAGGTGGAATCCCGACTGAGTGTAGGTCAGTGACCTGTACTGTCCTTTTCCCTTCAGACGTGGGAATCCTGCTTTCTGCCTGACACCCTGCTTCTTCTCCCTTATTCGGCGATAGAAGTTCTGGTATGCACGTTCCGCTCTCCGTGCAACGTCCTGAAGGACCTGGGAATGAATGTTCCTGTATTCCTCAAATTCCTGCTTGAGTTCAGGTATCTGGTTCTGCTGGTGATTGTATGTGAGGGACTTCTTCTGTCCCCTGTATGCATATCTTCTTTCAAGCAGGAATGAATTGTACAGCTGTCTGCACGACTCCAGCTGTTCGTTGAGCTTTCTTTCCTGATCCGCAGACGGGTACAGCCTGAACCGGTATGTCTTCAATTCGCTTGATCTCCTTTGATCTCCTGCGATTCAACATACTTCATAAGTATGGGCAATGTTACCTGTCCGGATGTTGCAAGGAAGTATGATGGTGACCACATCTTGCCCTTCCACAGAACTTTCTTCACATCTGGAAAATTTCTCTGGATTTCCCTGGATGTAATGGTCTTCACCGCATTCACAAATTCGGTGATCCTCAGTACCGGAGTTCCCCTGAACAGCATGTGGAAATGATCCACGTCACATTCTATTGATACCACCTCGACATCGAATCTCTCCGCTATTTCCCTTACCTTTGTCTTGAGGAAGTCCACCAGTTCATCATTGGTGAAGACCTTCCTGCGGTACTTCACCACCTGGATAAAATGATAATAGAGAGAGTAAACGGAATGAGCCCCTTTATCGAGGTCATGGGACATGGTTGTAGTATATTCTTCTGAACCAAAAAGATTTAGCTTTCATCCCCTTCCTTTCGGAAGGAGATTTCTCGCTCAATTTTGTTAAATTTTTTAAAAATCTTAATTAATATATTTTATCAGATAGGCTTAAATATCATCTTTCCCTTGTAATTACTGAGGAAAAAATATGTTTCAAGAAAGCGGCTTTTACAAGGAGACTTATGATTTTGTGAAGGGGCATAAAGCCATTGACAATGATTTTATCAACAGGTTTGCAAAGGGCAACATCACGGAGGATGAGTTCAAAAGATTCTCCGTGGAGTTTTACCATTTTACCAGGGAATGGGTTTCAATCCTGTCATTGCTTCTCGTTAATACTCCGGATGAAAACGATGCCGAGAATCTTACAACAATACTTGTATCAGAACTTGGCGACGAAAACCCGCGTCACAGACACGAGCTTCTGTACAGATCATATCTTAGAAGCATAGGCGTTGAACCTTCAGAACTTGTGAAGAGGGAACAGCTGAAGAGCACTAAAGCATGGCTCGACGGAATGAGAAATTACTTTTCAGGAGACCATTTTGAGGCACTTGGAGCGGAATTTGGACTTGAGAACATGGCAATACCCATGTGGGATAAAATCCTCGCAGGGATGGACATCTGGAAAAATAAGCATCCTGAATACAAAGATATGAACATCAAGTATTTCACGTTCCACAGGGAACTTGAGGAACACCATGAGGAAGCTATGGAGAATGTTCTTGGTACTCACGCAAACGATCCGGATGCCAGAGAGAAGTTCATGAAAGGAGCCAATGGAATCCTGAACCTTGAAGAGAAATTCTGGCTTGGCCTATCCGATAACTGATCTAAAACACTTTTAATACCTCCAATATTTTACTTTGTGCAATACAACACATCAAGATTCTTTATAATGCGACATGGGGAAACCGATACCAACAGGAAACATATCTGGCAGTGTTCCATGGATGAGCCTCTCAACGACAATGGCAGGGCACAGGCAAGGGAAGCTGCAGAATTTGTTAACACAATTAAGCCCGAAATAATCGTGAGCAGCGATTTGAAACGTGCAAGAGAAACTGCAGCCATAGTAGCTTCCAAACTTGGGGATGTTGAGATGAGGATTGAACCGGGGATACGCGAAAGAACCTGCGGGAAGGCTGAAGGACTTACAGCAGCGGAAATACTCAATAACTACGGGTTCAAAATGGAAATGACCAGCACTTCTCTTGACAATGTTCCTGGGGCCGAATTATACAGCCATTTTGCCGAAAGAGTGGTAAATACTTTCAACAGCCTGTACGAAAAATATGGAAGCACGAAGATACTGGCCGTTTGCCATGGTGGTGTAATGAGAACATTTTATAATGAACAGATAGAGCCAGTACCGATGGGTGTAGTGTTTCAAAACTGCTCCATTATTGCCACTACAAAGGACAGGAATAAATGGAGCATTGTTGACAAATACAATACATCGCAAATCTGAAAATTAATGTTGACTGTAGCGATTCCTTTTTCATGCAGGTAAAAAGAGAAGGAAACAGAATTTTTGTGAAACTTGAAAAAGGTGACGATGTCCTGGGCTCACTGGAAAAAATTGTAAAAGAGAATGAGGTAAAAAGCGGCGAGATTCTCTGGGGTGTTGGAATGATTAAAGGCCTCACTGTGGGTTATTTCAACGGAAAGGAATACGAGAAAGAGACCTTCAATGATAACCTGGAAGTTGTTTCGTTCCACGGAAGCATAGCCGAGAATGAGCCCATATTCCATATTCACAGTTCATGTGCCGGGAAAACACATGCTGTGGTAGGCGGACACCTCTTTGGAGGAGTTGCTGATCCTTTGCTCGAGGTAAGTATCTCAGTTTTTGAAAGCATAAGGGCTGAAAGAAAGGTAAATCCGGCCAGTGGATTAAAGGAAATATCTATTCACTGAACTAAAACATTCCTGAAAGGAGCTTCCTTAATTTTTCAGGATCTCCTTTCAATTTGCCAATTATAAAATCCAGGTCTCCTTCTGTTATTCCGTAGTCAGTTAGCCTTGTTGTCAGGCCTAGGGAATCAATGAAATTCTCAACATATCGTGCAAAACCTTCAGCACATTCTTTCTCAGTAGTTTCAGTGAAGCCAAGATCCCTTGAAATCGAGGCAATTAATCCTGGGTTTTCATGTGCATACATCATAACTACCTGAGGTAGTGTTATGCAACTGGTTATTCCGTGTGGAACCTCATATTTGGAACCGATGACTCTTCCTATGTTGTGGCTGAGACCCATGGGTGCATCATAAACCTCAAAATAAGAATACCACGCAGCTAGAAGGCATTCATATCTTGATTCGAGATTGTCGTATCTTAAATGGCTGAAGAGTTTTTTCAGGGCTGAAACTGCCATTGTTCTCGCTACCTCACTATTGGGATTTGAATACAGGGTTTCAATTGCGTGATCAAGGGAGCGGACACCTGTTGATCTCCAAAGTGTCAATGGAGTCTCCATAACTGCACGCGGATCAAGGAAAACATAATTTGGAGTTATCCTTTTGTCCCGAATACCAGACTTTTCTCCACCTATGGTGTAACCTGCAATGTGTGAAAATTCTGCAGCCGAAAGTGTGGTTGGAATTGCAATCTGTTTTAGTGCCAGATCATAATAATATCTCACGATCTTGGCTGCATCAATAACACTCCCCCCACCAATGGAAATTATGAGGTCACAGTCATAATTCCTCAAGGTTTCAGTGGCATGTTCAATTTCCTCCATGGGTGAATGTTGTGTAATCTCTTTGAATTCCACAAAAGGGACGGGCAATTCATTTATGAATTCCCTGTAAAAGGAGCCTTTTGAAACCGAATTATTGGTGATTATCAGTGCCTTATTGCATTCCAGTTCCTTGATCAGGTCGGGGATATCCCTTGTACAGTCTATTCCGTGATAAACACGATCCATTGGAAGAAAATTGTATTTCACGAGTACCACGATGACATGTATTCTGTATCTTCGATGCCAAGAGCTTCTCTGGTGAGTTTGAGTGGTTTATACGCTTCCACCATAACGGCAATTTCATCTGTACCTTCCTTTCCTATGGCACCCTCGACAGCACCAGGTTGAGGCCCATGTATAAGGCCGCGTACGTGGAGAGTGAGAGAACCTTCAGATATGCCCTTTCTGCTCATGAAATTGCCAGAGGAATAAAATAGAACCTCGTCTGTGTCTATATTGCTGTGATAATATGAAATAGGTATGGCCCTGGGATGGAAATCATACTTCCTGGGAAGGAAAGTGCCCACCATGAAGCCCCTAGAACTGAAGGTTTCATGAACAGGAGGAGGCTGGTGCAGTCTCCCCACTATGGGTGCCATCAGTGAGATATTAACAGCCCATGGGAAGAGATATCCATCCCAGCCAGCAACGTCGAATGGATGCTGATCTCTCGTTTCCTCCAGATAGTAGTCACCGAAATCAACCAGTACCTTAAAGTCACCATTACTGAGGTTTGGTTCTCCAAGCACTGGGTATCGGATATCCCTGGTATAATATGGGGAACCTTCCTTGATCTGACCATATATATTCAGATACCTTGGAGGAACACTCAACCTGTCTTTTGACTCAACAAAGAAAAATTCCGAGCCTTGCTCATACTTTATTTCGTATGTTGTGCCTTTTGGAACATAAACATAATCGCCCCTGCTGAAACGAAGGGCCCCAAGTGGAGAATTGAGTACTCCTTCCCCCTTCTGGACATAGAAAAGCTGTTCATTCAAGGCACTCCTGAAGAACTGATTTGTCTCCTCGCCTGGTTTTATGAGACCCATCGACATGTCTTCATTGAACATAAGATAGGTTCGACCATTTATGAAATCCCCATGTGGAGATACCTGGAAACCTTTCAGGTGGCGATGCCTCAGTTCCTCCTGGGATCCATCCCTTATGGGTTTCTTTTCGATTCTTCTTATAGACTTTACTCTTGTTGGTTCTCTTTCATGATACAGCAGAGAATATGGGCCGTCGAAGCTTTCTTCACCGAAGAGTTCCTCTCTCAAGATGTGCTTTGAATCATCAAACGTATGCCTGCTCTCTGTGATTTTCCCCTGTTTTACGTAAAATACCATTTTTACACCCTATACTATGTTGGATAAGAGCTCGCCAAAGAAGTCGGAACCAAACCTGACCGAATCTCCCGGTTTGAGCCAGCCTGTTTTATCCGGACCATGTTCAAGGATACACCCATTTCCAACAGTGCCGCTCATTATGATATCGCCTGGTCTAAGTGTAACATCCATAGAAGCCCATGAAATAAGATCGGAAAACGACCAGTGCATTGTAGAAAGATTGTTTCTCATGAATTCACTGCCATTGATATTTACCCATACTTCTGATTTCAATTTCCCATTACCGTCAAGTACTGTAGCAACCTCATCAGCCGTAACAAGGTATCTGCCGAATGATGTGGCAAAGTCCTTACTCTTGGACGGCCCAAGGCCAATTGTCATTTCTTTCCTCTGCTGATCCCTTGCACTCCAGTCATTCATGAGAACGAAACCAAATATGTGATCCCATGCCTCGCTCTTGGAAATGTTTCTGCCTTCTTTGCCTATGATGGCGGCCAGTTCAATTTCAAAATCCAGCTCTGAAGTAAATTCCGGTTTCTGTATGTTATAATCACTGGGATATAGTGAAGAATTGCCGGAATAATAGTAAACAGGGAATTCGTACCACTCTTTTGGTACTTCGGACCCCCTCCTTGCTCTTGCATTTCTTACATGCTCCTCAAAAGCATAAAAATCCCTTATCTGGTTTACAAGGGGAGTTGGTATAAGGTATGATTTGGGAATAATGTCCTGAAGTGATTCCTGTTTTCCCTGTGCAAAAAAATCTCTTATTTTATCTATATTTTTCTGAATAAGATAATAGAATGATGGGCCTGCACTCTCCAGATCCACTCCAGTTATTTCACTCAGATCGTAAAACAGTGACTCATGGAGAATAACGGTTTTTGGACCGTCATCTGTGATTGCCCTTCCTATTTTCATGTCTAAAGATTGCCCCGTTTTTCCTGTTCAAGTTCAATTGATTTGAACAGTTCCCTGAAATTTACCTTGCCGAAGGAAGTTGCTCCCTTCCTCTGTATTATCTCATAGAAGAAGGTAGGTCTGTCGCCAGTTGGCTTGGTGAATATCTGCAGGAGATATCCGTCATCATCCCTGTCAACAAGGATATTGAGCTTCTGGAGTTCCTCAATCTTCTCATCGATCTTTCCTACCCGATCAGGGAGTGTTTCATAATACACTGAGGGAGTATAAAGGAATTCCACTCCCCTGTTCTTCATTTCAGAGACTGTTTTTATTATGTTGTCAGTTTCTATGGCAATGTGCTGAACTCCCGGAGAATTGTAATAATCTAGATATTCCTGAATCTGAGATTTCTTCAGGCCGAGGGCAGGTTCATTTATTGGGAAAATGATCTTCCTGTTTCCGTATTGCACTACTTTTGATCTGAGAGAGGAAAAATCAGTACTGATATCTTTATCATCAAAGCTCAGAAGCTGTTCAAAGCCCAGTCCTTTTATGTAGTAATTTACCCAATTATCCATCATCCTGTCCTCAACGTTGCCGACCACATGATCTATTTTCTTGAGTCCTACAGGATTGGCCTTGACATTGAGTTCCTCATAGCCGTTTGGAATGTCTGAATCTGCCTCAGAATAATCTGCCAGAGTGTGAACAGTCTCACCGTAGGTGGTAAGTTCAGCGGTCTTATAAGTTCCATAATCCCCCTTGACCTTATTCTCATTCCTTACCTTGACAATCCCCTTCTTCTTCACGAAATCCAGGGTATCGCCAATGTTTTCAACTTTCATGGAGACATCCTTCACCCCGTCGCCATGAAGTCTGACATGATCTGCTATTGGGGATTCATGTGTAAGAAAGCTTGTGAAAATGAGTCTGACATTATTCTGCTGGAGCAGGTAGGATACGCGATCTCTGACTCCTGTTTCCGGTCCGGCATAAGCCTTAAGATCAAAACCAAGTGCGTGTTGATGATAATATGCCCACTGCTTAGCCGATCCAACATAATATTCGACTGCATTGAGTGAGTCGAAAAGATTCTCGTTATCCATATGTTATCATGAAATAATAGTTATAAAAAGTTTCTGCAAAACCTCTATTTTACCGTGTTAGTGATTAACAGTATGGTCCCCCTGGCATGATTTTTGGAATGAATGGAAACGCATAATTACCTTGTTGAAATGCTTGCAGGAGCAAATTGAGTCAGGAAATTTACATATCGGTTATTGCATGTCAGTTCAACAAAAATTTTTGGAAATCCGACGAGGAAACTCAAAAAAATATAATGAAAGGGCTAGATGATTTCTTTGTAAGATCCAGAAATGAACTGGTTCACCTGAGGTCATACAGATCAATAAGGCATGACACAGATCTCCTGCTCTGGCTTTCTTCTTTTGACCCGGAGAAACTGATTTCATTTAAGGAAAACCTGAATCGTGTTATTGGTGGATTCGGCAATGAAAATTACAGCATGCTTTCCCTTTATGAGCACTCCCCGTATCTGAAAGCCGGGGAAGAGTTGTCCAGGTCACTGAATTTCCCTCCGCTGAAATATTTCATATGTTATCCTATGAACAAGGATCCTGAGTGGTATCTTGTTGATCAGAAGGAGAGGAAAACCATCATGTCAGAACACATTGCCATGGCCACATCAGATCCGGAAAACGAGGATATCCGGTCTTATACAACATTTTCATACGGCATTTCAGATCAGGAATTTGTTGTCATGTACGAAACAGATTCCCTTGCTGCGTGGTCTCATGTTACCCGGAGACTAAGAGAAGCAAGACAGAGGAAATGGATCACAAAGGAGTACCCAATATACGTTGGCATGCTTTCTGAGCCATTTCACTTCTAGGTGATTGAGTAAATGAATGGCACTGGAGAACCCAACATGATCATTGCACGTTATTCAGAAGTAGGGCTAAAGGGAAGCCGTGCGAGGAGCATGATGATCAACAAGCTCAAGACCAACATCAATGAAGGGCTTAGACGCCTCGGCGAGAATGCGAAAATTACCACTGAAAGGGGTAGAATATACCTGAGTGATTATTCGGTCCAGGGAAATGTTCTCGATGTTCTGGGCAGAACAATGGGAATCAAGAGCTTCTCTCCAGTTGTTTCCATTACATATACCAAACCTGAGGAGATCGCTCAGAAAGCAGTTGAATTATACTCCCGCATGCTAAATGGGAAGAAGTTTGCAGTAAGGTCAAGGAGAGCTGGAGGCCAGCCATTCACTTCCAAGGAACTAAATGTCATAGTTGGGGACGCCCTTTACGATTACTCGGCCGGAGTCGACCTTGATGAACCGGATATCGAAGTCAGCATAGAAGTGAGGAACAACCGTGCATATTTCTATGTTGAAAACTACATGGGGCCTGGTGGCCTGCCTCTTGGATCAGAAGCACCCATGGTTTCACTTATGTCTGGAGGAATAGATTCCCCGGTGGCTGCATGGATGATTATGAAACGTGGTTCACCAGTGGATTTTATATTTGTGTCATTGTCCCACCCAATAGATACTGTGGAATTCTTGAGATCTGCAAATACACTCATCGGGGACTGGGCACTGGGCTACGAGCCAACAGTCCATATAATAGACGGCAGACCACTCATTGATCTCCTTGTTCTGTCACATAAGATCAAGATACCGGGGGTAACGTACAAACGCATCCTCTACAGCCTTGCCATAGCTATAGCCAGAGAGAGAAATGCATATGGGATAATTACCGGTGAATCACTTGGCCAGGTATCTTCACAGACACCTCAGAATCTATTTGCAATAAACCATGGGATTGATTTCCCCGTCTACCGTCCACTGATTGGCATGGATAAGGATGAAATTGCAGACATTGCAAGGAAAATCGGGACATTTCCTGTCTCAAACAAGGGAGAATTCTGTGCCCTGTTTTCTCAGACTGTTGTTCTGAATGCCTCTCCGGAAGACGTAGACAGAGACATTCTGAGTTATGACATCCAGGAAAAACTTCTTGATAACAGGACTGTCCTTAGGGGAGCTGAAGTGGAACCTTACATGAAAAGTATTTCGGACGAGGATTATGAAATCACTGAACTCCCGGAAAACTCAATAGTTGTAGACCTCAGAAGCAAAACCAACTACAACGACTGGCACTATGAGAATGCAATCAGTTCCGGACTTGGTGGAGTTAAGAAAGTAATAGAGGAAAATGGAAATGACAAGATATATGTCTTCTACTGCCAGAAAGGGCTTCAGAGTGCCTATGCAGCAAGTGAGGCAAGAAACCTTGGAGTCAGATCATATTATACTTCATCTGAAAAAATCCGTAAAATGAAATGAATCTGTCAATTGATAATTGTTTAGTATCTATTCCCCATGTTAAATTATCTTAATGACAGAGAAATCACAGAAATATGGCCCAATATCAGTTCAAACAGACAATTGCAGGAGATTTCTTGTAATTTATGATGGTTCATGTCCCATCTGCCGGGCCTCTGTCAAATTCCTTAAGAAGATGGATTTTCTTCGCGAATATTCGTATCTGACCCTGCAGGAATATAACGGGAAACCCGGGTCGAAAATTCCCGTTGAGTTTCTTCTGGAAAGCATACATGTAATTGACAGCAAAAATTCTGGAATATATCCGGGAATGAAGGGAATCTCGAGACTCATGCTTCATTCGCCTCCGTCATTCCCAATATATCTGCTCATAATGCTTCTACGTCTCCTGACCATTGCAGATCCCCTGTATAAATGGATATCTGTATCAAGATATGTTCTGTCCAGGCAATTTCTTGACCAATGACATTTAATTCCACCTTCCCATATTCCGAATGTGAATGTTCCAAGAACAATGTCTATAATAATGGTTCTTTCCGCTATGTTTCTTGCAATAGGGGGCCTTATTTTGAGAACCGAAAATCTTGTACCCGTTTTGCTTACATTCTCCACAATAGGAACCATAATTATCATACTGGTTGTGGCTCATTTTGTTAATCTTGGAAAGGCCTGGGCAATTCATCTGGGGCTTATCCTAGGAATAGTGTCCATACTGTTTAACCTCTCACAGCCAAGCCATATTAATGCAATTCTTCACCCACACATGAATTATGAATTCATGGTACTTGTTGCCAGTGAAATACTCGGGTTCTTTCTCCTCCCTGCCGCTTATATCATCTTTTATCTAGTTGAGTTCAGGAAAATACTTGGGAAAAATTAGGTTTTGGGAAAAGAGTCTGTAAAGCCGGAAATACCAAGTATTGCACTCACCGTCTGGGCTCTTTCACCAAGAAGGTCCAGCCTGGATGCTATAAATTCCCTGTTCAATGTCTTGTCCTCATCGTCAGATACTGGGGCATCCTCTGCAATAACCTTTGTCAATTCAGTGGATAACCTTGGAGAGAGAATCTCAAGGATTGTGTAAAAAAGATCGGATACCTTTAGATTGGAAACAACGTCCACATTCCTGAGTAATATCTTTACCAGCCTGAGTTTATGATCCTTGAGATACCATAGTGCAGTACGTATCTGGTTCATAAGATCATTGACCGCATCCCGGTTGAGATTGCTGTTCAGCGCAGGCTGGGTTGTTAATGAAACAGACTGTAGCGAGTCCTTGTAGTCTACCTCAAGAAACACGGCCCCATCAGATACTGACGAATGAAATTTGAATTCAGATCCGGTTTCCTCATTAACAAATGTCACAAAGAGCTGGTTATCGGAAATAGATGCCTGGGACATGTAATAGTCGTCAAGTTTTTCATAATCCAATACGGGATCCTTGCTTACCCAGGCCTTGGCATACCTCACAGGAAGCTTAAGGCCTTTCATCAGAGTGTTGCCCTCCAGTCTTGTCCTGAAGAATTCCACCTCCGATGCATTCAGGATGAATTCGTATTCTACTTCCTTCTGGCATACTGAACGATATCTCGCTTCATATCCACCTTCAAGGTATTTGATATTGACTTCGGTTTCAATGGATTCAATGGGGTCTCTTGAAAGAAAAGTTTCCAGGGAGCGTACACTCTTAGTCTGGTATGATTTGATTTCCTCCTCCTTTGCAGACAGGTCTTTTGAAAGGAATTCAGATAATGCAACCTCGTACGTGTCCAGTGAGGAACCAACATAGGACAGAATTGCCTCATGATAAGTCTTGAACTCGTCAAAATTCTCTTCCTTTACATACTCGTCGAGTACGCCCTTCACATCATCTAAAATCCTTCTTTCTCTTTTGATGTGACCTTCTTTCCTCGACAGCAGGTCCTGAAGTTCAACTTTGCAGTCTGATGCACGATCAGCATTAAGTACAGATTCCTCAAGTTCTGTGAAAATCTGCTTTAACAATCTGCGTGAGTCTGAATTTGAATTGTCTTGCATGGAGATAAACTCCCTTAATTCTTCACCGTTAAAAACTATTTCCTGAATTTTTTTACACCAAATATATATGTTGATCCAGTCTCTGACACCTGAGAAACATGGAAGATAGCAACAAAGGTGTAAGTGAAAACTACAAACTGCTTCTTGAGAAGCTGAAACTTGATCTCAAAACCACCATGTCTCTTGCCAGGGATAGTGAGACCTACATGGCAGCACTGAAGAGCGAGATACTGGAGACGCCAGATATGGAGATACGGAATTTTGTTGAACTTATTTCATCTGGAAGGAAGAGAAATCCAAGGAGGCTGTTTATCGTGGCGGCCGGAGAAATGGCTTTTTCTGCAATCCTGCTTTTCATGGGACTTGTGCTGATATTGCCAACGTTCTTCTACTATGCAAATCCAGAAGTAATACTGAACTACTTCGGTTCCTACCTGGTCTCCGTCCCCCCGGATTCCATTGAAGCCACCATAATTCTTGCAGTTGATTTTATCATTGCCGTAATAATGCTTCTCTCAGCTTTCCAGATCATAAGGTATGCATCCAACAACATGAAGGAAGCAGGACTAATAGTGACGGATGTAAATTGAAAGTTACACAGAGAACAGTTAATTCTATTGTCAAGGTCTTCAAGCTGTTTGCTGCCATTGTTGGAGCCCTGTTTATATTTATCTCAGCAGCAATGCTTTACGCATTGCTGACCCATTACGGCAGCCCTTCCATAGCAAGATTCCCGGGTAATACTGAAATTATAGCATCCATAGCTTCAATGGTTACAGGTATCACACTTATATCCATAGTGCCGGAATCTTTCAGGGTAAAATTCCGGAGACCTCCTTTCCGGCCACAGATGAAGCCCACATATGGATTCACAACCCTTTTGGCCATAGGCATTGGAGCGACCATTGGATCACCGCTTTTCATCATTTTGCCGGTGAACATAGTTCAGTATGCTTTTGTTTCAACCATTTCCCTCATTATTGCAGGATTACTGTCCTACGTGATATCCCGTATATATTCAGGAATGTACCGGTATTCTGTGGAGAATAATGTTGAGGTGATCGGTGGTCCGGGGTTCGTTAAGATGGTAACCCGTGAGAAATCTTTAAGATACTTCATTTCCAGATTTTCCATGTGGCTGGCAAATACTGCCCTTGCTGCATTCTCTGCAATCTTCTTCTTTACCTTCACATTCTCTACACTTCCGTCAATACTTGCATCCATTGGCATGTCAAATTTCATGATTTATGTGACTGAAACCATTATCATGGGCTTTTTTGGCACTTGGTTTATAGTCAATGCGTTCTATGAAAGAAAATATCTCAAGGTGATAGGATACGCACAGATTGTGATGATCGTAGTTATCGTTCTTCTCATTATTTATCAGGGTCTTTCACTTGGAATAGCCGGACACTGGAATTTTTCCGGATACTTTTCTTTTGGTACAGGAAACATCCTCGTTGATATACTTGAGAATACCGGATTTCTATTCATTCTGTTTTTCGGATTCCAGGAAATACAGGCCATGGTCAGGGAATCCATGGATTATTCAGAGATTCCTTTGATTTCCAGATGGTTCAAACTTAAACCTATGTCCAAAGAAAAGTACCTTTCACTGTCGATGCAGTCAACTGTCCTTGTTGCATTGGCCATAATGATATTTAACGGACTGACAATATATGCTGTCCATCCAAATCTTTCGAAATTAAGTGGAGCCACAATTCCAGCAATCTACGTTGTTTCCACATTTCTCGGTTCCCGATTCCAGATCGTTACCATAATTGCCTTCCTCCTCTCCACGATCACCACATTTGTGCCTGCATTCATTGCAGCATCCCGGCATCTGAGGTCTCTGGCTGAGGAAGGTTTTTTCCCAAGAATGGTGAAGAACTCCTCGTGGATCTTTACTGTATTGCTTATCCTGGTTCTTTCCCTTACTCAACCAGGTTTTCTTGTCAATATAACAGATTTCATGGTTCTTATCGCCCTAGGCCTCATTTCCCTTACACCAATATGGCTGAGGAAAATAAGCGGCAGGATACCCAGACAGACAGTAATTGTATCCATCGCTGCCGCCTCAATCTCATTCCTCGTGGATCTTCTTCTGTTCCCTGAAAATCCCAATGTTGTCCTCTTAGGAGTGGTAGCCATAGTCCTGAGTTTCATGATGTATGACATAATTTCCACAGGAACAATCGGACTTCAGACGTTTGTCATGTTCCTGGATCTTGTGGGTTTCCTCATGGTTACCGCTTTTCCAACAGAACTTGTCCTGGTTCTTCCTTCATTTCTTCATCCAATAACAGGGAACACAATATTTCCGGATTACGATCTCAGGTTCCTGCTGTTGATTGGTGCTTTCACCATCTTCATAAACATAATGATGGATGTCTTTGTAATTGAACGAACCGATTACAAAAAGAAAACTGCATAATCAGGTGCCGGGGAGTCTCCAGCCTGATGAAACTTTTTCCCTCAGCTTTGCTGCTTCTTTCATCGCAATTTCTACAGCCTCTGATGGACTATTGGCTCTGAATACAAACCCATCCTCTTTCTTTCTCCTTTCAAGAGGAAGCTCGCCCAGGACAATAACTGATTTGCCTTCTGAAAGTGCGAAAGTAGCTTCTGAGATGGTGCCGGTGGAGCCATCGACAGATATGAGGGCCTCAGATGCCCTTACTATGAGGACATTTCTGGCAAATCCCAATCCCGTAGGCATCTTCACTGTAAGGAAACCATTTCCTGTTGACATATCCATGGCAGGCAGAATTCCAACGGAGACACCGCCAGACTCTTTGACCCCTTCGGCAACCCATTCCATTACACCGGTTGTTCCGCCACAGAATACTGTAGCCTTCTTTTCAGCAAGTAATCTTCCCAGTTCTATCGACGTTTCGCGGTATTTTTCATCCGCATTTCCTCCGCCTATAACCCCTATGTTATACATTTAAGCTATTTCCGCTTACCATAGATCGGACGTGATCACTTTGAGTGAATACTTTCCGATTTTTCCATCATTTATGTTGAATTCCACTCTTCTGGATTCTGCAAGTTTTTCCAGACTTTCAAAGCCGGCGAGTTTTATTGCGTCATCTATTTCTTTCTGATGATCACTGATGTTAACGAATTCTCTTTCAAAAAATGTGGCCATCCATACTTCCATAATCCTGTTGAGCTCTGGAATTGGTTCTTTGGCATCTTCTACTCTTATGTCCATGTAAACATCAGAACCTTCTTCAAAGTGTTCGTTTTCCGACACTATGAATATGCAGGCACTTTGCCTTCCTCTTCTGTCTCCACCCTGCTTTTCTGCAGAATACATTGCTGAAAGAATCCTTTGTTCCAGCTTGCCTTCCTTTGCCATTTCCTCATACATTCCTTCAAGTACGGAAGGACCCGCCAGGATATTCCCCTGAACTGAGAAATTCTTTCCTACTATATGGCCTGCATAATCCATGCATTTCGAACCAGTATAGGCAAACGGTGTTCCGGATGAGTCAACAGCTGCAACCTGTCTTCTGGCAGCATCTGAATCCTTTGATGTCAGTGCCTCAATTGTATCCTTTGAGCTGTATTGTTTCAGCAATTCAAGCCCTTCAGGGCCGTATGAATAATTTGCGTAGGACTGTGTGGCAATACAACCTATACCTGCCCTGGCCCATGGGACAACAGAACCCACAGACAGGAATCTGCTTGCTACCCCTACGCCCCATTTCCTGTCTTTTGGATCAAATGCTACTACGGAGAATGTCACAGTAAAAAAGAGAGAGGAGGGTGATTAATTTTTCCTTTCCTCCCTATTCTTTTCTGGTATTTCCTTGTGTTCCAGTGATGGAGGCGTTTCTCTTTGTGGCTGGTTGGACTGCAGTTTTTTCCTGATTCTCCTTGATCTTGCGGATACTGCAACCAGTGCTACAATAAGGATAACAATTACTGCCAGGACAACCATATTCAACGGCGTGAATGTGAGACTTGATTTAAACTGCTGAATTGCTGTAGGGGAAACGCTCTCATTGAAGTTGTATGTCTGATAGAACTGCTTGGCAGTATTGTTGAGGTGCCACTGAACAACCAGCTGAGCTGGATATGAGACTGACTGTGCAGCTGAACTGACGTCAACAATATAGGTCACTGTAATCTTCTGTCCTGGGTTGAGCTGAGCAATTGTAAAATTATTGGCCGTCAGTGCTCCCAGAGGGTTGGAAGAAGATACGTGGATGGAAACTACACTTGGCGAAAGAAGGTGCACATTTACATCCAGAAGAGTGTTGCTGCCAGTGTTGGTTATATTGAAGGTTTCAAGCAGTTTGCTTGCACCTGAAGTAAGAGTAGGGAGGCTGCTTCTGATCTTCAGTGAGCCGTAATTATGCAGATAAACCGGGATAGTAAATGTCTGGGCACCCATGTGGAAATCAATGGTATTCTGGCCGGTAATGTTGTGTGCGTTCATGAGGAATGTATAGTTTGTCACTGAACCTGATGGCAGGTATGAGACGTTGTATGCTCCCGTCGTAATGTTGAATGCACTAGAAGACAGTGAGAACTGTGTGTTCTTGGCAGGGCCTGCACCTGTATTCGAGACCACTGCAGTGAACTGTACAAATTTCTCATTCTGATAGATCTCAGGCGGGTTTGTAAAATAATTAACCAGAGTCAGCTTTGGAGTTCCAAGTACTGCGACGTTTACAGGTATATTAACAGCAGATCCTGGCGTGGTTGAGTTAATTGTTATTGCTATCTGGTAAATTCCTTCTGTTGCGTTGGATGAAATATTTACAAGCTGTGTGACGGGTATCACTGTACCATTGGACAAACCGGTAAGACTGTAATAATCAGTCTGTGCTTTGTTCAGTCCCTTGACATAGCTGTAGTTGAATGGCAATCCATTATGGTATGTCAGATTCACTGAGGCAGTATATCCGGAAAGAGCAGTATTATCCGTTATCTCCAATGGCACTATCAGGGGGACATAGTTAGACCCGGGAGAAGCAAGTTGTGTACTGTTCTCGCTGTACCAGTAACTGCCGGTTACAGCAGCTGGCGGTATACTCTGTGCATGGACATTGGAGGCAAGCCCCAGCGTCCCCAATATGGCTAGCAGTACAAGTGTTGATGCAAGTAGTCTGTTTTTATTCAACTGTATCACCTTTTTTCTTTCCCAAAATTTCATTTTTCATGAAAAATGTCAAAATCACCATGACGGCCAGGAAACCCAGGCCTATGATGTAGATGTAATCAAATGCCTGACTTGAGGGAAAAGTCTTGAAAATAGGGAAAAATGGCAATCCTGCAACAGGATAGTCATAAGTTCCCAGAAGTACCGGCATTACATATGTGGTTTCCATTACTCCGCCTATTGCCGGAGCAATGGCTGATCCAATATTCCTGAAAACAACATTCATTCCTGTGGATACTCCCGCATCCTTTGCAGGAGTGGAAACCAGCAAAATGTTGATCACCCCTACGAAAACGAATGAAAGGCTAATCCCGAGAAGTGTTGTGTCCTCAAGAATGGAAATGGTTGTCTGCCTGTTAAAAAGCAGCGCAATATAGGACATGAAGAGGACTATTCCGCCGATCAGAATGGTAACTTTCGGTCCTCTTGTGTTTGTAACCCTTGCAGACAGAGGGGCAAAAATCATTGATGCAATTGCTGCTGGAAGCATCACGAGTCCTGAATTGAATATGGACATTCCGAAGCCTGCCGGACTTGGATCCTGTAGAAGCACCGGCACAGTGTAAAAGAGGAAAAACATACCGGACATTGCAAATAGTCCTGCAACGTTAGCCAGAAAGATATTCCTTATTTTCAGGAGCTTCAGGCTTATGAATGGCATATTCACCTTCCTCTCTATGAACACAAAGGCGATGAGGCTGAACAGGGAAAGAATGAATGAGCTTAAAGTGGCAATGGAGGTCCATCCCCAGTACTGACCTTCAGATAGGCCGAGTATAAGGAATACAACTGATAGGGAAAGGGCCGCTATACCTCCGAAGTCTATGGACTCTTTTCTTGTGTATGGGCTTTCCTTTACAACTACAATAGCAGAAATAAGCAATGCCAGTGATACAGGTATTGCGGAATGGTAAGACCACTGCCACCCATAATACTGGGTAATATATGCACCCAATACAAGGCCAACAGCAGCTCCGCCAGTGAATGTTGAACTTATTATTCCCTGAGCGAGTGCAAGATTTTCTTTTGGCACCTCATCGTTGAGTAAGGCATATGCCACTGGAAACATACCCATCCCGAGGCCCTGAACTGTCCTTACCAGTATGAACTGGTTAAGATCTGTTGCAAATCCCCCAAAGGCAACTGCTATTGTATAAACACCGGCAAGGATGATGAAGATCTTCTTCTTACCGAAAATATCAGCAAGTCTTCCGAATATTGCCGCAGATACTGTTCCCGAGAGTATATATGCAGTTATTACCCAGGAGAGACTGTCATAATTTGTATGAAAATCCTTTTCCAGAATTGGCAGAGCAGGGGTGACCATAGTCTCCACATAGGTGATGAGGATTCCCATCATGGCCATGATTCCAATGGTCAGTTTTGCACTTCTTGTAAAAGCCAGGAATTCACCTCCTTATTCAATTCATGCAGGCGATCCTTGAGATTCTGCAGAGATTTTTCGTTATTTCTTTTCTTCATCTGGAATCCGGCAATGACAATTGACATTGCATCATCACCTATGAATTCCAGGAGTTCCCTGAAAATTGCAGCATCGTCGAGATTTGACAGAAAATCCAGGTAAATTGCATTCTCGTTTAAAGATTCTACAAATATTCTCTTCTTAAGGGTGTTTCTAAGCGATCTGACTTCATTAACATACTTCAGACCTTTCTCCTTTATAGTGTAAACCTTCTTACGCCCTTCAATGGAGAAAGTAATCATATCCTTATCCCGCAGGTGTTTAAGAACAGGAGCGATGGTACCATTTGAAATACGCTCATCTTTGGTTGAAATGTATTTTGAGATCTGATATCCACATAGATCCTCAAAGCTTAATGCGAATAGGACTCTTGTGGCATAATCTCTGTTTATCATATGTCGATTTCGACATATTGAATAACTATAAAAATACTACTCACACTAAATACAAATATTGTATAAAAAGAATGACATAAATTTAATCAGTATCAATTCGTAGCAAAAGTAATTATTTTGTTTTGATAATGGAGAGATATAATGTTTTCAAGAAAAGTGGAAGAGGTTAATCCGGGTGAACTGTCACAATTGATTGAGGACGATGGTGAAAAATCATACACAATCATCGATGTCAGAGAACCTGCAGAATATTATGGAGATATGGGGCATATCAAAGATTCAATACACATACCCCTCATGGAACTTAAAGACAGCCTTGACAAATTACGAAATAATGAAAGAAAGCTTGTTTTTGTATGTAACAGTGGTGAGAGAAGCTATTATGCCTGTTCATTCCTTAAAGATCAAGGCATAGAAAACGTCATCAATCTGAGAGGAGGGATGATACAGTGGCATCTTTCTGGCCTGGAAGTAGAGTATGAGTGATCAGGGAGAAGTAATCACAATTGACAATGAAAAACAGGTAAATACCAGCATCTACAGGGACAGACTACTCACAGTTCTGAAGCAGGCCTTTACTGCACTTGATCCCGAACATCTGGTTGCTGAATGCACCGAGAAACTCCTCTCAGGAAAATCAAAATACGGACATGTTTATGTCATAGGATTTGGCAAAGCCTCGCTAAAGATGTACGAAGGCATCAGAAATATAACTTCAGGAATTTCCAGCTATTCTGCCATCATTATTCCTGAGGGACAGGAGGCTGCAACAAAATATCCGGAACTTGAGCTTCTTAGGGGAAATCATCCCATACCTGCTCAGGATACGTTGACCTCATCAAGGAAAATGATGAATGGGCTCAGTATCCTTAACGAGGATGATCTCGTCCTGGTTCTTGTTTCAGGCGGAGGATCGGCATTATTTGAAATACCTGAGGAAATTTTCTCAATAGATTCAATTGCAGAGACTGCAAAATGCCTCATGAATTCAGGAGCTGATATACACGAACTCAATGCAGTCCGGGAGGCCATGTCTTCCGTAAAGGGTGGGAAGCTTGCAAAGCGTCTCTATCCTGCTGAAGTGCATGGTTTTATAATTTCAGATGTACCGGGGGATGACCCTTCAGTAATTGCATCTGGACCCCTCACCAAGCCCTCATATTCCCCGGATTTTTTTAAGAAAGTCCTTGAGAAATACAGCGATTCATGCGACCTTGATGGAGTTGCGAAAATTCCTGACAGGAGCAATATTGTAGAAGCAAGATTCTTTCAAAAGGTTACAACCAGGCTTATTCTGAAAAACAGAGATTTTGTTGACATGATTGGCACACATATTGGCGATCCCGGGGAAAAGGTTGTGACTTTACCTGAACCTATAACTGGGG
The DNA here is from genome assembly GCA_021810045.1 of Thermoplasmata archaeon. Classification (GTDB taxonomy): domain Archaea; phylum Thermoplasmatota; class Thermoplasmata; order Thermoplasmatales; family Thermoplasmataceae; genus JAJZOM01. The sequence goes on along the minus strand of JAJZJR010000003.1, from coordinate 75,116 downwards.
ATGTTGTGGAGACTGCAGAATGGTTTGCGGATAGAATGCGAAAAGAGTACAGGAAATCCGGAAACCCAATCTGGATAATCGGCGGTGGTGAAACAACCGCAAAAGTTGTTGGGAAGGGGAAAGGGGGAAGAAACTGTGAATTGGCTCTTCGGGTTGCCTTAAACATGGAAAAGGAGGAGAATTATCTATTTGCCAGTCTTGGCACAGACGGTATTGACGGCGTAAGTCCGGCAATGGGGGGTATCTCTGACACTTCACTGGTTAACACTGTAACAAGAGAGGAGATACAGAATTCATTAAACTTCAGTGACTCTTACAACCTGCTAAATAAATACAACTCTGCAATCATTACAGGATACACGGGTACAAACGTTTCAGACATATTTGTTGCCTATTACGGTGGCAAAAATGAGGGATAGATAAAATGCCTACTTTTATTGTGAAATCAAAGAATGATACCGGTTTGTTTGATGCTTCCAGAAATTTAATCAGATTAAAAGGTAAAGAGATCCAGCTTGAACCAAATCTTGTTCTGGGTGTTGGGGACAGAGTGAGAATAAAAGGAGAGGAATACACCGTATTGGAGGCAGATCCGGTTTTTTTTCCTGATTATGCCTCGAGAACCGCCCAGATTATACAGCCATGGGATTCGGCAGTGATCGTTCAATACTGCTCTATCACACCCGGAAAAAACATCCTGGAATCAGGTATTGGATCCGGAGCACTGTCTCTCTCAATACTGAAGGCATTGGGAGACACTGGCAAGCTTACCACTGTAGAGATAAATAAGGGATACCTTGAAAAAGCACTGCTGAACGTTAAGATTTCAACGAGTACTGATAACTGGAATATTGTTGAAGGGTCAATAGAGAACTTCCGGACAGATGACAGGTTTGATGCAGTGGTTCTTGACGTCCCGGAACCGTGGGCTGCAGTTCCCTACGTGTCATCGCTCCTCAAAAATGGTGGAAAGATCTGCACATATTCTCCCACATATAACCAGTTGGAGAAAAATTGCTCATCGATGAGACATAATGGGTTTTTCGTTTTTGCCAACATCGAGATCATCAAGAGAGATATCCTTGTGAGAGATAATGCCACAAGACCTGACAATAATATCATAGGCCATACTGCGTTCATGAGTTTTGGAATAAAACTCAGCGGGAGTACCATTAAGGCTTAGAGTTACATCAATACTAAATAAGAAAACCACATTGTTTTAATTGCCTTGGAAGAAGATTTGGTCTGCCAGGAATGTAACGGACTTGGAAAGGTCATCGATCAGGATGGAAGAGCAGATATCTGCACAGGCTGTTATGGACTTGGCTATGTAAGAGGCATATACAGGCCTGGACCCTTGAGTTCAAGCAAACTGAAGTTGAAGCATGCACTGATTGGCACCATGGGGGGTTTAGGGATTTTTTATGCAGTTTTCCTGTACACACTCATAAGGTATTCCCTTGGGCCGATGATAACGCTTGCTGTTCTTCTGGCAGGACATCTTGTAGCCATAACCTTTCTTGTTCTATACATCATGTACAGGGCCATGCACGACAATTGACTGCCATAATAGGCTCTTATCTGCATTGTCCTCATCAGCTTTGCCAACCAAAGGTTGATTATTACCTTTCCTCTGTATTCTCTTCCACGGAGTAAAAAAGATGAAGGGCATGAAATTGCGTTTTCTTTCCATGGGTATTATTCTGATTGCACTGTCTCTTTATCTTCACTTTATTAGAGGAATCGGACATGCAGCTTTCATTCTCACTGGAATAGGGGCCGTATTCTTCATTTTGGGACTGATCTGGAGATAATTTCAGCATAAACACCGACAAATTGAGTTGCGGACCTGAACCCATTATTCATTGGTTGTTTCGTTGCCGGCTTTGACCCAGGACCTCATGCCGCCTTCGAGATGTGAGACTTTGGTAAAACCACTTTTCAGGAGTTTTGCCGCAGCAGCTCTGCTCCTGTGTCCTGTTGCGCATATGAGAACAACCTGTTTGTTCTTCTGGATTTCTGGGATATATTCGTCAAGTCTGCCAAGAGGGCAGGGTTTGGCCCCCCTTATATGTCCATGAGAGAATTCACGATCCGACCTGACATCAATAATGGACGTATTTTCATCTGAAATTGCAAGTTGAACCGCTCTGGGTGAAAGATTTTCCAGCCCTTCAGGCTGGCGAAAATAATCAAGGAAACTCATTACCAGAAAAAACCATCAGCTGTATAAGCATTTGTGATTTGATTTCATCAACATTATTGTTGCTTTTGAAAAAGGAAAAAATGGTGATAGGTTATATCTACACCAGTTTATGTATCCCGGCTTCCGGATTCGAACCAGAGACCTGCGGATTACGGCGGTATTCCATGCCGTGGACTTCCCTCTACAGTCCGCCGCTCTACCAGCCTGAGCTAAGCCGGGTATCACCCTAATAATCAATGTTCTTAAAAACCTTAGGTGTCAAGAGCTTGATTTTCAATCAGTACACTGTGGCAAAACCGACAACACAGAAAAATTTGAATTATTCACATTAACGGTCATTAGATAGAAATACTTTTGAGACATACCTTGAATCTGCTATAACCGTGTTTTTTTGGAGGTTAAAATGGAAATTGAAGAACTTACAGCAACTATGGGCAAATACTACGATCAGAGAATTGTAACTGCACTTGTTGGATTAGAATGCGATGTTAACAAAGTTGATATTGTGGCTTCTGCAGTGACTGCTTTTCAGAATGTAGAGGACGCTTTCGTGGTCACTGGAGATTACGATATAGTGCTCAAGGTCAGATTTCCACATTATGATGAATTCCAGGAATTCCTTGTGGATGGCCTTGGAAAGATTGATGGAATAAGAAGAATGAAAACAATGATGGTTTTGAACATCAAAAAGGAAATGGGACAGAAAATAGGAGAGTGAAAAATATGGATCAAAAATTATACGACGAAGTTATATATCTGTTGGACGAACTGGGCCAGGACACAACTGTACCGAAGAACGTAAGAAAGAGTGCTACTGATTCTATCTCTAGATTAGGTAATGAGAAAGAAAGTCTAGATATTAAGTGCGCAACAGCGGTTTCTCTTCTTGATGAAATGTCTAACGATCCCAATGTTCCAGCCCATGGGAGAGCAGCTTTGTATACAATAATTAGTAAGCTGGAAGCATTGGCAAAATCATAACTTTTTTTCTTATATTTAAGGATTAAGTCAAAAATATTATAGAGTTTCCGACGAAATAACCAAATTTACAAAGTAAAGCGAATACAGGAAAGTTTATAAAATACCATTACATATTTAAATTGATATAATATTACGGTGAGATAGTATGGTACTTTCAGAAGTAAACGACAAATTAGCTAAATATCTGATAATCTCGGACATCCCAAGAAGCGTAGCCTACACATTGGTTTACATTAGAGACAAGGGAGAAATCACCAGTGTCGAGATCGAGAGAGAAACCGGTCTCAGACAACCTGAGGTTTCAATTGCCATGCAATGGCTCAGAAGAAAAGGATGGATTAATAAACGGAATATGAAAAAGGAGGGGAAGGGACGCCCCATTCATGGTTACAGGCTTTCCAAGAGCTTCAATGAAATATTGGAAGAAATTATACAGGATCTTACAAATAAGATAAACGAAATTAATGACAACATTGATCAGCTTAAGTCCTTCCAGGACTAAGCTGGTTCAATATCCATCTTTTTTATTCCATCTGGAGTACCAATTATAATCTTGTGGCACAATCCATTGAAGAGTCCAACTTCAGCAACCCCCGGTATTTTCTTTAACGACATTTCAAGTTCCTCCGGATTTTGTATCAATCCGAAATCACAGTCAAGAATGATGTTTCCATTGTCTGTAATGAATTCCCCCTGCTTCCTTAAGGTGCATCTTGCACCCAGTTTCTCGATATTTCTTTGAGTACTGGAATGCAGGTAGTCAAATATCTCAATTGGGAGTCCGAATCCGCCAATTTGATCCTTAAATTTTGATTGATCCACTATTATGCATACTTCTTTTGAATTGAATGCAACCAGTTTTTCCCTTAGAAGAGCACCGCCACCTCCCTTTATCAGGTGGCCATTGGAATCTACCTCATCAGCCCCGTCGACATCCAGGTCAATCTCGCCGGCATAGTTTTCATCGATATCTATACCAAGTTCTCTCCCAAGACGTGCAGTTTCCTTAGAAGTTGGAACACCTTTTACTTTAATCCCATTCCTGACAAGTCCTGAAAGCCCTTCGAGAAAGAATTTTACTGTTGAACCTGTCCCCAAGCCCAAAATCATGCCATCCTTAACAAGTTTCAATGCTTCTTCTGCTGCAGCCTTTTTCAACTGGCTTCCTTCGTAACCCATAGACCATAAAGCATTGAGTGTTTAAGAGAATTGGCAAATTTCTGGTGTGCTGGAATAATTTTGTTAGAAAAGGTAAATATGCGTTGAGCAATGGAACTTCAATGAACGAAAAATCTTGGAAAGAATCATTCACAGAACTTCAGAGACTTGTTCTTCCGCCGGACACAAACATATTCAATGATCTTTATGGAGGCAGACTTGTAGAATGGATAGACAATGTAGCCGCAATTGTTGCAACCAAGCACTCCAGGAGAAGAAATGTGACAGGTAGCATTGACAGTCTGTTTTTCCTTTCACCAATAAACCTTGGTGACATAGTGCATCTTACAGGGAGAATCAACTATATTCACAAATCCACCATGGAAATTCAGGTAGATGTTTATTCAGAAGAGGGTCTTACAGGTGAGAAAAGCTTCACCACAACATGCATGCTGACTTATGTAGCAATTACCCAGGATGGAAGACCGACAGAGGTCCCTGGACTAATCCTTGAAACCGATGACGACAGGGAAAGGTTCAAGCAGGGCGAAGCCCGACGGGAAACCAGAATGAAGAATCTCAGTGAAATTAAGGCAAGAAAGCCGAAGAGCATCTAATTTATACCACAATTACATTCTTTTAATGAATGGAACTTAATACACTTATTTACTTAATTATACAAAATACACAATTGCCCGTTTCGGGTCAGATACAGGGTGTATTGAACCGAATTTATGCAGTAGTAGCATCTGTATCTGCCATAATTATTGCAGTGCTATGGATTCCTATCGCATTGGGTTTTTTCGGTGCCGATGAGAACAGGCGATATGAAGCACGGATAAGATTGAAAAATGCCCTGATTGGTACCTTCATTTATGTGGTAGCTGTAAGCGGCCTGTTGTACACAATAGTAAACTACCTGATAACTGGGTAAAACTGAATCGCCATGCTGGCCACATCCATTATACTGAGTGTTTTTCAGTTTTTAGATCAGATCTATAAATCCCTAATAGGGGTGCTTTGGTACACTACCATATATTATGGGTTAAACCCACATTACACATTTCTCCTGCCGTTTATCAGCAACAACAGGTATGAGTACCTGACACAGACTGTTTTTGATGGCTTATTCTTTCAATTCAGCGTAATAGTACTTATGATTGCATCCATAGGAACATTGATCCTGAACGCTGTTTCCAGACCTGGATCCAGTTATTCTTTTCTCCTGAAATGGATAGTTGCTGTTCTCCTGGGCGGAATTTCTATTTTTGTAGTGGAATGGTTGATGACTTTATTTGGAAGTGCATATTCAACACTATTCAGTTCAACAGGTTTCAGCTGGTATAATTTTCTCAATTTTTCATCTTATCCATTGTTTTCACATTCTTCAAACATAAAAAACGGAACTTTGGGTATTATTGTAGAATTTTTCGCCATGACAGGATATTTTGTCTCAGTTACCAGTCTTTTCGCATTTCTAATGCTCAGGCAGGCACTTATGCTCTTTTCCATAGTTATCCTCCCATTTGCAACCATACTTGGCTCAACGGGAAGAGGCAAAAGACTGGCTGGTATGATGTGGGAAATAATTATTGAGATGTCCTTCTATCCTTTTCTGGTATTATTATCCCTTTATCTTGCCCACATATTTGGACCTGATGTTCCCCTGCAGCTTGCATTTCTCTTCCTTCCATCCATAATCCCCGGTCTTTTGTTCACAACGGGAAACAGTTTCCTAAGTGCACCAGTACTTGGTTTTCTTGGAGGCTTATCGTTCTCAGGAGTTGCAGGAAAAGCTATTGATATGACCAGTTTAGCCTCTAAACCGTTCATGGGAGAAAGCCTGCAAAACACAATGAAAAATGGGCTTACACTGCCATTGAAAGAGAAAAATTCGTTAGAACAAATGTCGAAAAATGGTGCTGCAAAGGAAGAAATGCCATGGAAAACCCTTCTGGACGAAGAGTTGAAGTACCGGAAAGAGGGAGTGAATTGATAAAGCACCATTTACCAACCAATGTATACCAGTACAAAGCCACGATCTCAGGTTTCCCCATAATGGATTTGCTTCTGCTGATTATATCGATGTGCATTTCATTACTACTGTCCCGGGTAGGTCTCATTGTATCAGTTTTGTGGGCATCCGTCTCTATTCTGATCTTTTTCACCATATGGAGAAATAAGGACAACCGGAAGGCCCTTGCAGGAATGATTATTCCCAAAGGAGAGAAATCTTTGGCCATAGAGGCTTCCTTTCTTGAATACAACGGACATTTGTTTGTAAACAGCGGCAGATTTCTGTCCATAATTTTCCATATTCCTGGCCTATACATCCTCTCTATGCGTCGTGAAAGTCAGGAAGATGTACTTACTGGACTTTCTGATGCACTCAACCGTTTAAAGTCCAATGCAGATTTCTTTTCCCTGCATCCTGCTGATATAGGTGGGTTCTCCAGGCGATTCGGGGAAAACCACCATTCATATTTCCGCATAACTACAAGTCTTGATCAGAGCAACTTTGCCTCCTCTGCCAATAAACTTTTGAATGAGTCATCTGAACTGGCACAATATTTCAATAAATCCGGATTTCAGTTAGTAGAAATTGGAACCAGGGAAGTTCTCATGGACATTCTCAATCGCCTTTCAGGCCAAGTCAATCCAAAAAACCAGAATAAGATGGATGGGGATCAAATCAAAGAAAAGATCAAGGCGAGGCAGTATGCAAATTACGCAAAAACAGACAAGTATACAACGAACCTTGTAGTGAAGAATTCGTCTTCTTCTTCCGGCCCCTTTTACCAGACACTGCTGGAAAGCATGAATTTACCATTTGACATTATCCTTTCTATTAGAAAAGCCAGTTCCGGAAACTCACTGCAATACGTAAACCGCCTTTTGTCAGAGAGGAAAACAGAGTATAGGTTTTCCAGGGGAATGTCCAGAGAGACTGAGTATCTGCAACGGCAGATTTCTGACCTTGAGAGTATGAAATTGAGTTGTGAAAAACAAGGCAATAAAGTATTTGACATAACAATGGCCATAAGGATCTATGCAGATCATCCTGCAATTCTTAATTCAAGGGTACAGAGAATAAGAACTTCCCTTGAGTTATTGGGGTTTTATACCGAACAGAATTCACGGGCAATTCTACATAAACTGAAAAATTTCTACCTTTATCCGGACAGACAAAAATACCTGATGGATACACAAAGTATAGCTGGGATCCTACCAATTTACAGGGATGAAAGTGGCAGTGATGAGGGGATAGTCCTTGGAATTGATGACTTAAGTGAAAAAGTTGTGAGATACAACCCATTTACCCAGAATTCCTACAATTCCCTTATCATCGGAGAAACTGGATCAGGTAAATCCTATTTCACCAAAATATTTCTTATGAGATCCTTACAATCAGGAATTTGCCGGAAAGTGATCATTTTCGATCCCCTGAATGAATACAGCTGCAAACTTTTCGGATCAAATTGCAAAGAGTATTCTGTGGGTTCATATGTAGAATCCGTGCTCTCGGGGATAAAGAAAACTGACGATGAATGGCAAACATCTGTTTATCCTGACATAAGAATAATCAAGCCTGAAATAGAAGAACTTGAAAACGATGAGATTCTTGGCGAAATGCTTGCAGCTTTGAACAGGAGTATGATAGAAAACCAATCTGAGAGCTTGCTTCTGGCCATAGATGAATGCCACATAATCCTAAGGAACCTTTCAAATGCCAAGTTGCTCGGGACAATGATAAGGCATTCGAGACATTACAAAACCTCAATAATGAATATATCTCAGAATACTGACGATTTTCTGAGTAGGACCTCTTCAAATATAGCATATAACAGCAACAGAATCTTCATCTTCCGGACGAGAAACATAAGCGATTCGCACAGGAAAGTTCTAAAAATTGACAGATTTGATATACCTGGGCCGGAAAACCTTCTAGGAGGCAGCCATCACAAGTATTCTGAATGTGTGGTCTCAGATGGCACTTACTGCCATACCCTCAGAGTTATAACGAGCAATTTCGAAGATAAAATACTGAAAGAATCAGTTTGAGGCCGCGTCCTCTTTCTTTATCATTTCCTGAACAAGCCATAGCTCCAGAAGACCAAAGACGACAAGAACAATTGTGAAAGAGTACAGACCTATATCCGTCCACGTACTGTATAGAACTGACCAGATGACATAAAAAGCCACCCCGATAACAAGGAGTCCAAATCCCATGAATCTTCTCCAGAAATGCCTCTTCCAAAGGGAAGTGTCAACTTTTGTTCCATCTAGTGCTGCCATAGTATAATTGAGCCTAATTATCCGGATGTATTTCAGTATATCGCTGTTGCTGTCAAAAGTAAATCAAAATTTCCATTGGATATTGAATTGGAGCGATTCACTTGATTTATCCTGCCTTTTATGGTTTTTATGAAGCTGCTTTTCATTCATACAACGTGCGAACTAATGAACCTGTTTTATATCTGCAACAAATCAGGGTTAATGAATTCCGGTTCCCGAAAGGCTATAGAAGTCCAGAATCTTGTAAAATCATACGACGGGAAAAAGAACGCCGTAGACGATATCTCATTCACCGTAAAGGAAGGGGAGATATACGGTCTGCTTGGAAAAAATGGAGCCGGCAAAAGTACAACAATAAAGATTCTTACAACACTTATCGAACCTACATCTGGAAAAGTGGATGTATTGGGTTTCAGTCCTTCGAAGCATGCCTTACAGATAAAGAAAAGAATAGGTGTGGTTCAACAGGCGGAGTCATTTGATTTCACAACTGTTGAAAACAACATGAAGGTTTATGCCACCCTTTGGGAGTTGCCTCGAGAAGAGGCAAAAGCCAGGACTGAGGAACTTCTGGAACTCTTTGAATTGACTGAAGTGAGGAAAACCAGGGCTTTTGAGCTGTCTGGAGGCCAGAAGAAAAAACTGCAGGTTGCGAGAGAACTCATGCATGACATGGACATTCTTTTCCTTGATGAACCAACAGTAGGCATGGACCCTATAATGAGGAGAAGAATTTTGGACAACATCGGGAAAAGGGCAGCAGGCGGAATGACAGTCCTCTTCACAACGCATTTCCTCGAAGAGGCCGACTATATCTGTGACAGGATTGCAATCATGGCAAATGGAAGAATCAAGGTCGAGGGAACATCATCGGAACTTAAATCAAAATACGGCGGCCTGAGGACGCTGGAAATAACTGCTCCTGAACAGCCAGGAGAAGCTCAGGTCAGTGAACTGAAAAATGCACTCATCGACGCACAGCTTGCCCAGGATACTGTCATTGAAGGTAAAACCGTGAAAATAATCGGCAGGAATATCACAAAAGTGCTGGAGGACATTCTCAGACTCACGAGAAAATATGTAAAGAATATTGACAGCATCAACCTGAGGGATGCCACCCTTGATGATGTTTTCATAGAGGTGGTGAATAACCAATGAAAATTCCAGCATCAATCAGACTGACATACAGGAATATCATGGTAAACATGGATGCAGGAACTATGATGTTCATGCTTGGTCTTCCTGCTTTGTACCTCCTTGTCCTTGGTACAATGTTCCAGTCGCTGATCCCTGGTGTTCCTGTAAACAACCACAGTATAAGCTACACTCACTTCCTTGGACCAGGTATTGTTGCAATGCAGACTCTGACTGCAGGTAACATAGGAGGAAGCATGTTGTGGAGTGACCGTAGATGGGGTATGTTTGAACAGCTCCTTGTTGGTCCATTTAAAAGAACGGACTACCTGCTTGGAATAGTATTCGTTGCAATTATATTCACGCTGGGTGGGAGCTTTATCATGTTCATTCTTTCAGAACTGGCATCAGGAGGTTTTATTCTTAACCTGGTATCGGTTTCACTGACAATCATCTCATTGGTTCTTGGAACTATACTGTTTTCATCTCTGTTCCTCATCATATCATCACTGGCGAAGACAATGCAGGCTTACAACACAATTACAATTGTACTGTTTTTCGTGCTTGATTTTGCAAGTTCAGCTTTTTATCCCATCAATTCCTCTTCAGAAAGTGTCGTAAGATACATGTCACTTGGAAATCCTCTCACATATGTGACAGATATAGTCAGAACTGCACTGATTTCTACCCCCACCATATGGACATTGGAAGAGATTGGCATCGTGATTGTCATTACCGCGATACTCTTTACCATAGCAAGGCAACTTTACAAGAGCATTAAAATGGGAATTTAGAGGAACCTATTTCCATAATTTCTGAACTTCTGGTTTGAAAATATTTATGTTTATCGGTGCAATATGGGAAAGCCGATGCATGACCCAGCCAGTAAATACTTTAATTGTACAGACCGCGAACGAGCTATCTTTGAGGCAGGTATAAAACTTGGTACAGTTTACCACCAGTATGTTGGTGCCCCCCTGAATTTAAGTAATGCTGAATCACTTGAGAAGGCGATGAGCCAGAGTGCCAAGGTTCAGCCTTTTGTTGAAGACGCAATTGTGAAGATAGACAAGGATCAGATATCAAAAAAACAGGGTGTTTACAAATATATCACATTGACAGGCGATATGCTGAATGTCACAATAAAGATCAAATACAAAGAAGAAGAAGTCACAGCAAAATTGCGGTATGTTCCCGAAATGGACTATCCGCTTATGTATATAGAGGAGTAAGAAATTAAAATGGCAGTTAAAATAGGAATAACAGGTCCGGTAGGTTCTATCAAGGCTGAGGCCCTGAAAAAAATCATTGAAATGCTTGAGAAAGACGGAACTATAGTACAGGGAGTTCTTGTTTCGGAACTCACTGAGCATGGTAAGCTTACGGGATACTCACTCTTCGATATCAGCACAAAGAAAAGAATCACCTTTGCCCAGGCAGGTATTGTGTCCAGAGTAAAAATAGACAAGCTGGGTGTTGACACAAGACTTCTTGAAGAGATACTCATTCCAAGCTTGCAGAAAGCCAGGGAAACTGCTGATGTAATTGTCATTGATGAAGTGGGAAAACTGGAAAACACAACCAGAAATATCCAGGGAGAAATAGAAACCACCCTGAAATCAGAGAAACCCCTTATTGTAACATTACATAAAAAATCCAGGAACCCGGTCTTACAGGAAATTAGGAGCCTTGAAGGTATCAGAGTATTCGATATTACACCAATTAACAGGAGTATCCTGCCGTTCAGGGTTTTAATGGTTCTCAGAGGGGAAGAAGGAGCTTAATTGATCATACGGGAAGGTCTTTCCCAGATTTTTACCCCGGATGAGGTAGTTTCCTCAGGCCCGGGAACAAAAAGAGTCGGCTTTTATAATCCCGAACAGGTTCTGAACAGAGATATCACAATTGCACTGGTAAATCTTTTAAAACCACGCAACTACCTGGATGGCTTTGGTGGAACAGGGATACGGGGCATCAGAGTTACAAGGGAGACCGGCACCCATTCAGTAATAGCTGAGATAAACCGGAAATCCATAGAAGTAATTGAGAAAAACAGAGGATTAAATGAGGTGGACGTTGAAGTCCGCAATGAACCATTCGAATCTGTTGTTTCGCGATCCCTGTTTGATTTCATAGACATTGATCCGTATGGTTCAATCGTACCTTTCCTTGATGTTGCTCTCACACATGTAAAAAACGGTGGCTACATAGGGCTTACATCAACTGATCTTTCAGCACTCACTGGATCAGCACCAGGGAAGACCGCGAGAAGATATGGAGCAACAGTTTCCAATGACAGGCTCAGGCATGAGACTGGAGTGAGACTGCTTCTCTCCTATGTGATACGCAGAGCTGCAGCAATGGACAAACATGTGATTCCACTTGTATCATTCTGGAGATCGCATTACTACAGGACCATTGTAAAGGTATCAAGTGGTGCAGGCCGTGCAGATGGGGACCTCCTGAAAGTAAGAATGATGGATAAGAGCATAGAAATAGGCCCACTTTACAAAAAGTTTGAAGAAGGACCCCTCTGGACAGGCAATCTCGTATCACCTGAAACTGTAAAAAGTGCAGTTTCCAATATGCCGGACGGGCCTGAAAAGAAATCCACGGAATTCCTTGGGAATCTTGTTAACGAGGATGTGAGGCCATTCTTCTTTGAATTATCAGATTACGCATCATTTTCTGGAAAGAGTCTCCCCAGGCTTGATAATCTGTCAGATTCCATAAAGGAAGAACTTAATGTAGAGGTTCACAGAACACACTTCTCGCCCACAGGCCTCAAGATCAACATAAATCACGAAGAGTTTAACAGAATTTTTCAGAAAATTGCGGTTAAGTAATTCGTCGATCAGTTTTCGCAAATATAATAACTGTTTTTATTTTTCCCCTTTGGAATGAATCCCTGGCTTAAGATTATAAGACCTGTGAACGGCATTATGGGCATCGTTGCCACAGTAATCTCAGGTTTTATAGGTGCCGGGTTTAATCTACCCTTACATTTATATGCTGTTCTTGCTGCTTCTGCAGCAGTATTCCTGGTTACATCCGGAGGAAATATCATCAATGATCTCGTTGATGTTGAAACCGATAGAAAGAATCATCCAGAAAGGCCTCTCGTGACGGGAAAAATCACCCTTGGATCCGCAAAAATAGCTTTTGCAGTGTTTTTTGCATTGGCAATTGTTATTTCCGGATTGTTCATCTCACTTTACGCACTCGCTGTAGTTGTACTTGCCGAAATTTTCCTTGGACTTTACGAGACCAGAACAAAGAAACTTGGACTTACGGGAAATATAATGATCAGCATACTGGTTGGCCTCATCTTTATTTTCGGTGGAATTGCCGTTAATTCTGTTGGAAAAATGCTCATCCTGTTTGTAATGGCTACTCTGGCAAACCTTTCCCGTGAGATCATAAAGGATATCCAGGACATGGAGGGAGACATAGACCGGATAACATTGCCGAAGAAGGTTGGCGTCAGAGGGGCTGCAGCAGTAGCTGTTTTTGCAATTGCTGTAGCGGTATCGTTTTCATACATACCATACTACCTTGGAATTTTCAAGTTATTTTATCTGGGAATAGTGGCAGTGTCTGATGTTCTCTTCATTGTTTCGGCCGTTACAATAATAAGAAATCCCGGGATCAGCCAGCAAGTGTCCAAACTTGCCATGATAGTTGGCTTGCTGTCATTCGCAGTTGGTGGAGTAATATGACGATTTACAGCCAGATATATAATCTTACCCTGAAGCGAAAAGTGCACATGACCCTTATAGATCCTGCTTCACAGAATATTTCGCGATCCACTGAAATTGCCATTGAGGCCGAGAGGGCAGGGACCGATTTTTTCATGATCGGCGGGTCCACGTCAATCGACATGAAAGTAATGGATGATACAATAAGCGGGATCAAGAAAGAGACCACAAAACCTGTTATCATTTTCCCTGGCTCATCCTTAATGATAAGCAGATATGCAGATGCAATTTATTTCATGAGCCTTCTGAACTCAAGAAATCCAAATTTTATTATCGGCCATCAGGTAAAAGCTGCCCCATTCCTGAAGAAAATGGGAATAGAGACCATCCCCATGGGTTATCTTGTGTTTGATCCGGGCATGACCGTTGGCAAGGTTGGCGAGGCAGATCTTATCGACAACAGGAATGAAGATCCTGCCATAGCATATTCTCTTGCGGCCCAGATGTTGGGAATGAAACTTGTATACCTGGAAGCTGGGAGCGGTGCACCAGTTACCGTAAATCCAAGGATTGTCAAAGCCGTAAAATCCCAGATTAGTGTTCCATTGATCGTTGGCGGTGGCATCAGAACTAAAGAGAATGCCTCCATAATTGCGAAAGCTGGTGCAGATGTTGTTGTAACCGGTACAATCGTGGAAAAAGCTGAAAAGGTGTATGATGCACTTGAACCAATAATCAGAGAAATCAAGTCGGTTGTGTAATCAACATCTTTTAATTTTCAGTGGGAATCCTGAAACACATGCCAGTAATCAGTGTGGAAATCAAATTTCTCCCCGGGGTAGAGGACCCTGAGGCTCTTACTATACAGAAAAACCTGAAACTATTGGGTTATTCAGGGATAAAGAGCATAAAGACATCGAAAACATATTCTTTTGATATAGAAGTGGGAGAATCCGATCCAAAGGCCATGGTAAAGGAAATCTCCGAGAAACTACTCGCCAACCCTGTTATCCAGTCGTACACAATTAAGGAGTAAAGATGTCAGAAATCAACCACGTAGAACCGTTATCTGAAACCGTTCAACTACTTGATGCAGACAGGAAGAAACTTGAGCAGATTTCTCTTGACATGTCACTGGGCCTCAGTACCGAAGAAATGTCCATGCTTCAGAATTATTTTTTAAACCTGGGAAGAAACCCAACAGATGTTGAAATGCAGGCAATGGCCCAGGCATGGAGCGAGCATTGCTGCTACAAATCATCAAAATTTTACCTTAAAAAATATTTTTCAGGCTTGGAGAAGCATGATGCAATGCTTGCAATGGAGGATGATGCAGGAGTAGTCTCATTCGATGATGATTATGCCTATGTTGTGAAAATGGAAAGCCACAACCATCCCAGTGCACTTGAGCCATATGGTGGAGCCGCTACGGGCGTTGGAGGCATACTGAGAGATATACTGTGCATGGGTGCCCAGCCGGTTGGTCTTCTAGATTCAATATATTTCGGTGAAGTCTGGAACAATTCCATAAAAGGAAAGGGGCTTCATCCAAGATTTGTCCTGAATAATGTTGTTGGTGGAATAAGGGACTATGGAAACCGTGTAGGTATTCCAAACATAGCAGGATCAGTTGAGTTTGACAAATGCTTCAACAATTCACCACTTGTAAATGCAGGCTGTATTGGGATTGTCAGGAAAGACAAAATTTCACGAAGCCTTATTTCCAAAGTTGGTGACCTCCTACTCCTGGTAGGAGGAAGAACCGGAAGAGATGGCATTCATGGAGTTAATTTCGCCTCAGCAATACTCACAGAGGGGAGCGAGGAAAAGAAATCTGTGGTCCAGCTTGGAAACCCCATCATAAAGGAACCTCTCATTCATGCAGTGCTTGAGGCAAATGAGGATGGACTTATCGACGGAATGAAGGACCTAGGCGGAGGTGGCCTTTCCAGTTCAGTTGGGGAGATTTGCCTTGCCGGAGGAGTTTCCGCTATTGTTCAACTTGACAAGGTGTTGCTGAAGGAAGAGGGCATGAAGCCTTGGGAAATATGGGTCAGCGAGAGCCAGGAAAGAATGCTGCTCGCCATTTCTCCTGAAAATCTTGAAAAAATTTCAAAGATCTTCCATAACTGGGATATAGAATTTTCAATTATAGGGGAAGTTGTTTCAGGAACATCCCTTGTGCTTAACTACGAGAAGGAAAAGGTACTGGACCTTGATCTGAATTTCCTTACGTCAGGTCCAGTCTATTGCAGAAATTATGAATTACCCAAGAAGGAAATGCTTGAATATGTAATACCTCCTGAAGATTTGGATCTCAAGGTGTTCCTTCAGAAGTTTCTTGGGGCTCCTTCAAACTGCACAAGGCAGAATATACTCAGGCAATACGATCACACAGTTCGTGGTGACACAGTCATAAGACCACTTACAGGAATGACCAATGGTGAAACACATTCAGATGCCTCTGTAATAAAACCACTTGAACATTCCATGAAGGGGCTTGCCGTAACAGCCGGTTCCAGATATGATATGGTTGCAGTTGATCCTATGTCAGGTACTTTTGGAACCATGACTGAAGCATATCTTAACGTTCTTGTTACAGGGGCGAAACCAAGTTCTGTTGTAGACTGCCTCAACATGGGAAACCCTGAGGAACCAAAAATAATGGGTCAGCTTATCCAGGTTCTGGAATCTATGTCCGAATTCTGCACGAAAATGGAACTCCCGGTTGTAGCAGGAAATGTCAGCCTGTACAACCAGTATTCCGGAAGCAACATAAAGCCAGTGCCGAACATAATGATGGTTGGTGTGATGGATGACGTCTCAAAAGCAATCAGTGCTGATTTTAAAGAAACTGGAAATCACATATTCATTATTGGAAGAGAATCTTCAAGCCTCGGGGGAAGCCAGTACCTGAAGTTCAGGAATATTGACAGTAACACAGCTCCATGGTTTGATATGGATGAGCTTAAGCAGATATCAGAAAAATACAGAGAGGCTTATTCAAGAGAATTAATCCTTTCTGCACACGATGTATCAAATGGAGGTCTGATCCAGACATTGCTTGAGATGTCATTTGGGTTTAACAAAGGATTCCATATTGACCTCAGTGATATATCCGATGCCAGAACCTTGGAAAAGATTTTTTCCGAGGGCGGTGAAAGAATCGTCGTGGAAGTGAAACCTGAAAACAGAGAGGAATTCATAAAGGTCTTCGACGAGGTAAAAATAACGGAAATTGGAAAGACAACCTCTGGCGAAATAAATGTTATTGACAGGAACATTACGATCCTGGAAGGAGAGATAAAGGAATTCAAGGAGCCATGGCTTCATGGACTGGACAACTTTATCTGATTATTAATTTAAGATAAACAAGGAGATAGATTAAATGGCTGATGACTACTATTCGGAAAGAACATACCTGAAAGAAAATGATGTAACTGTGGAGACAAACTACAGACTGAATTTTGACGCTGACAAGACGTGCGGATTTACGAGAGTTTTCAGTGGAAAGGTGGAAAACCCCTCACCTGAAGATGAATTGTATGAAGTGTACATGGAACTCCATGAATGCGGCTTGACTCTTGAACAGGTCAAGGAGAAAGAGAACAAGATCATAAAAGAAATAAAAGAAGGCAAACTTGACGTGTCCTTTTAGTTGAAGGGCCCTTCTATTTCCACTACGAGTTCATCTCCATCCTTTATATTCAGGGAATCCCTGAGGAAATCTATGGAGATTACTTCCAGAACGTCACTGTAGACGGATCTTTCAGGGAATATTACTGCACATTTGATACCGTTTATATTTCCCATGAATGCCTTGACAGGCCCGTATGTCCTATCATCAGTTACAAAGCCATCTATATGTATGCCATCCATGCTTCTGAGTTTTCTCAAGGCAAGTTCTGAACCAGGCTTGATTCTTAGATTTAGGGTGCCAAGATAAGGAATGAAACCAAGTTTTTCCTGGAACTGGATAATGTAGCCCTTTCTTGAAATGTAATACCTCCCCTCTCCCAAGCCGCTTTGAACATTTCCATAGAGTTTCATCCTCACAGGTTTCTCCAGAATGATGCTAAGATCTGCATATTCCTTCACCAGGACTGCCATTCCCTTTTCGGTAATTGAAATGTCCTGTTTTCGTCCATTCATCTGCCTTATTATGTACCCTTCCCTGAGTAGATCCAGTATAAAACGGGATGCGGACTGCTGACTGATATTCATGTATTCTGCCAGTTCTGACGAGGAGATGGAAATCATGCTTCTGGTTCCGCCAAGACTCTTCAACGCCTTAAGTGTCCAGTAACTGTTATCAATTGTTTCGCCCATAGTCACTCAATTACCTGCAGAATGCCTTTTTAGCTTTTATTCTTTTTTAGGATCACTTTTTATAATAGAGATTCAAACAAACTCAATCTTCCTGTTGCCACGGATCATGAGCGTTCTAATTCCTGCTTCTTTTGCTCTTTTCAGTAATTCCCGATCGTTGCTCAAAACAAAAAAGTGTTCCCTTGATGCCACTTCGATTATGCAATCATCTGCATATCCCTGTCCGGAGATACGCTCAAATTTTTCAGATAGTTCCAATGCACCGTTTGCATATTTTAGGGTTCTTGCCAGTGTGGTCAGTTCACCGTGCACGCACTCAGGAACTACTATTCCTTTTATTTCAGGAAGTTCCTGCAAAAGGTATTTCAAATCTACTTTGTGCTTTATGGAATAAATAAAGGAATTGGTATCAACAATAACTTTTGAAGCCAATCCCGAAGACATCAGCTTTTCTCTCTGTCAACAACCTCTGCAATGGCCGTATTTGCCCTGATCCTCTTTATCAGGACCTTTACAGTATCTCCCTTCTTCACGCCCGGAACGAATATATTGAATCCTCTGTAAAATGCTCTCCCTTCACCGGAGTTTCCTATTTTTGTGATCTCAACAGTGTAGGTTCTTCCTTCTTCTATTTTTGTGTCATCGGATTTTGATTCGGTTACTATTCTTATTGGGTGCTGTGCACCACATGCCTTACAGGCAAGCACATAAGTTCTCCCGATTTTCTGAATTTCTGTATCTGGTGAGTTACATTCATAACACATTACGTAAGAATCCATATACTGCTTTATCTTCGCTGAGATCTGGTCTGCCGATATCTTCCTGTTTATAATGAGCCTCTTTCCGCTTACCGTGACACCTATTCCAAATTCTGTCATTAAGAACTTGGAAATGTGCTTTGGATCCCGGTTGATCATCTCAACAATATCCATGAAATTCCTTACAATTGTTACCTTGCCTTCCTGCATAATGTCTGGTTCAGGTATCTGTAATCTCTGCAGGTTAACATTTGATTTTGAAAGTACATCTTCTGTTTTTTTCAACAGACTCTCGTAGTCGCTTACATCCATACTCTGTAATTTGGACCAGGCTTATAACCTTGTCAACTTCAGGGTCAGGAATGAGATATATATTTTATATAACTTATAAATATATACATGGTCTTACAATGATGAAAATTGTATTTAGCCTAATTACTTAGTTTGCATGTATAAATCCTAGAAAATACGACTTACATTGTCAATACAAATAAAAACAATTGCCGTACATTTCGCTTATCATGTATGTACAAATACGAAGATTTAAATATATAATATGTTATTTTGTCTTGAAGTCTCGTGAGTCTCGATAACAAGGATACAAAGTTAACACTGAGAATATCAGAAGAGGACCTTTCAGAAATTGATGAGTTCCTCAACACCAATCCCAGATTTGGGAGCAGGTCTGAATTCATCAGGCATTCAGTTCTGGATTATATCTCAAAAACCAGGATAGGCTTTGTAGATCAGTCCGAGACCGGCATAAGGCTCAGCAAGAACATGGACAGGATAATTTCTTCAGTAGTGCAGAAAGGCTTTTTCAAAACAAAGGACGAAGTTATAGAAGAACTTCTTGAAAATGCAGTAAAATCTGGAGAGCTTCATAAAATAATACAGGAGAAAATGGACAGCTTTGCCTCGATTATGAATGACCTAGAAAAATTCGAGGAAATTAATGATAAATTCAACGAGGGTTCACCCAAGAATCATAAGGTAAACAAACTGTAAGGAGGATAATGAGTTGGAAACGATTGGTGCAAACTATATTGAAGGCGTGCTTAAAGGACTGATCAAGAAGTATTACCAGGAAAGAATGGACAATGTTGTTCTATCTTTTGGTAAAGCGGGTGACAGGATTCTGCGGAATATCAAACCACTCCAGATCAGGAGAACATCTTACAGGTCAGTTCTGGTAAAGGAAGAAAGGGCCTTTGCAACCAACCTTAATGGAGCCGGTTATACCGATCTTGAAATTACAGAACCTGATCCAATGAGAGTTACCATTCTATCCAGAGAGGAATATGAATACAGAAAGACCCTAAACCAGTTCGAACAGTGGGATGAACCTCTGGAATCTGCAACTGTTTCAACATCTCACCTTGCAGCAAACGGCAACTGGGAAGCCATGAGCAAGGAGCTCATAAATGAGATTGATAAATCCAATTCCTATGTTTTACTCAGCGGTTTTGGCGGGGACTTTGGCCAGTCCATGCACATAAATTTCTCCAAACTGCTGACATCCAGAAAGATAGCACATGTAAATGTGATTATCAAACCCTCAAAGGAAGACGCAAAGAGGAGAAAGCTCGCTGAATCTGGAATCAGAGAATTAAAAGAAAGCGGGGCAAGCGTTGTTGTCTACGACAACCAGAAAATGATTGAAAAACAGAGAGTAACAACACACGACAAAAACAAAATCATAGGAAAAATAAATGTGGAAATAGCCAGGCACGTGGAAGTTCTTTCTACAAGGCTCTCAAACACCTCAGAACTTCTAAAGTACCAGCTTTCCGCATAAGTTAAAGGGAACCCAATATTTCCCTTTCACTCATATTTCTCTCACAGAAATTACACCTTATAACCAAAGGCTTTTTTGAAACCAGTGTGAATTCACTACTGACAGGTTCTTTTACATTAGTAATGCAGTTTGCATTGTGACACTTCACTATTCCAACGATTCTTGCGGGAAGTTCCACTGTGTATTTCTGAGTTACTTCGTAATCCTTTACAATGCTTATTGAAGCATCAGGTGCAATGAGCGAGATTTTGTCCACCTCGAATTTCTCAAGGTTCCTGTTCTCAATCTTTATTACATCCTTGTAGCTCATTTTGCTGCTTGGTACTCTGATTCCGATGCTCACGGAATAATTATTGCTCTTTTCGTCTATCTTCAGTATTGAAAGTACTTTCAAAGCCTTTCCAGCAGCTATATGGTCAATAACTGTTCCATCCTTGATTTTTGAAATTTTTAATGTCTGTTCCATTTGAATCACCCCAGAATCATTGAGATAAGAGCCATTCTAACCGGCACTCCGTTGCTTGCCTGTCTGAAATATGCTGCATTGGGACTTGTGTCAACATCAGGCGATATCTCGTCTATCCTAGGTAGAGGATGCATGATAATTGATTTCTCCTTCATCTTCTCAACTGTTTCAGGAGTTATGGAATACGAACCTATTACGCTCAGGTATTCGTTCTGATCAGTAAATCTCTCCTTCTGTATTCTTGTGACGTAAAGAACATCCGTTTCTTCTAGGGCATTGTCAAAATCAGCAGAAACGTTTACATTGAAATCTTTTGGAAGCCTGGAAATTATGTGATCCGGGATCTTGAGGATTTCCGGTGATATGAGATTGACCTTAACATCATAATTGGTCAGAGCAAGAAGCAGGGAATGCACTGTTCTCCCGTATCTAAGGTCTCCTACCATAGTTATGGTCTTACCGTTTATTCCACCCAGTTCCTTTCTGATGGTGTAAAGATCCATAATGGTCTGAGTTGGATGCTGTCCAGACCCGTCACCCGCATTTATGATTGGTTTTGAGGAGAATCTTGCGGCAAGTTTTGCAGCTCCTTCCATTGGATGTCTGATTACGATTATATCAGAATACCCCTCAGCCATTCTTACCGTATCTGCCAGAGTTTCCCCTTTTGCTACAGATGACGATTTGGCTTCAGAAACGCTTATGACTGAGCCGCCAAGTCTGTTCATTGAACTCTCGAATGAAAGCCTGGTTCTTGTGCTTGGTTCATAAAAAAAGGTAGCCATTATCTTTCCATCAAGGATTTTAAGTGGTTTCCCCTGTTTGAGATGTTCTGACATCTCATCTGCTTTTTTGAAAATATCCTCCAATTCTGACTGGGATACATCATCGATTGAAACAATGCTCCTGTTTTTTAACATCAGGCATTCAGATTGAACAGTGAATTATATATCTTTGGAGACTGTCGAATCAGTTCTTCAAAAATTATTAACTAGATTCGTGTTATTTCCAATGGAATGGAAAACAGGAGTTCAGAGATATCAGGGTTTTACAAGTTAAGCGTCGATGAAAGACTGAAGATTTTGGAATCATTTTCAGATCTTTCTCCTGAAGAGATTGAGACTCTTCGAATGCAAGGTTCACTAGGCACAGAGCTTGCAGACAGACTGATTGAAAATGTAGTTTCGACCCTGGAACTCCCTGTTGGAATAGCTCCAAATTTCAGGATTAACGGGAAGGATTACCTCATACCGATGGCCATTGAAGAGGCATCTGTTGTTGCGGCCTGTTCCAATGCGGCCAGGATTGCGAGAGTATCAGGCGGTTTTGTCTCCGAATCTACCGAACCAATCATGATTGGCCAGATTCAAATCGTCAAGTATGATTCATTGGAAAAACTCAAGAGTACCATACTGGAACACGAAACCGACATTATCACACTTGCAAACACCAGAAGCAGGACATTATCATCATTGGGAGCAGGAGCAAAAGGCATTGAAATCAGAACTCTTGATGATCCTCAGAAAAGTGTTGTTGTTCACCTGCTCATAGATGTAAGAGATGCAATGGGTGCAAACGTAGTAAACAGCATGTGCGAAACAGTGGCTCCATATCTCGAAGAGATCACCGGTTGCAGGACAAATCTCAGGATACTGAGTAACCTCACACCTCACCGCGTTTCAAGAAGCAGGGCAATTTTCAAGAGAGACCTAATTGGTGGAGAAGCTGTTGTCGACAATATCATCAGTGCTTATCAGATGGCAAATGTAGATCCCTTCCGGGCCGCTACACACAATAAGGGCATTATGAACGGAATAGACGCTGTTCTGCTGGCAACACTCAACGACTGGAGATCAGCAGAGGCAAATGCACATACATATCACGTACTCACAGGCAACTATTCACTGACACGTTTCAGCAAAACACCAGAGGGGGATCTCATGGGTGAAATTGAGATACCTATTGCAGTCGGTACGGTGGGCGGATCAACAAACACTGTCAAAAAAGCTGCAATATACCGGAAAATACTGGGTGTCGAGAATTCGAGGGAGTTTGCAAATGTTTTGGCAGCTGTTGGACTTGCCCAGAACTTTGCCGCGGTGAGGGCATTGAGTTCAGAGGGAATCCAAAAAGGTCACATGTCACTGCATGCAAGAAGCCTGGCAGCTTCTGTTGGAGCAGAGAAAGAAGAAATAGACCTAATATCTGATACCATGATTAAAAACGGAACAATAAGCATGTCCAAAGCAAGAGAACTGTTAGAGGACATCCGTAAAAGAACAAATAAATAGGCAGTTAAAATTTAAGGAGAGAATAACAAATGGACGAGACTGTAGAGATCGCAATAAAAAACGGCGATACGCTGATGCAGAAAGAAAAGGTTATGGATGCTATTAGAGAGTACCTTAAAGCATACGAGGTCCTCAAATCCAATGAAGATGAAGATACCGCAGATCTCTGCTATAGGCTTTCACAGGCATACAATACCCTTGAAAGCAAGAATGATGAAAATTCCAAAATGTATGCTGAAACATCATTAAAGATTCACCAGAAAGGAGACAATAAGGAACTGGTTGTTCTGGATTACCTTAATCTTGGGTACATTGAAATGGATGCCAAGAAGAGAGGGGAAAGTGAAGAATTTTTCAGGAAAGCCTTTGAGGTATCGAAAGAGCTTGATGATCCGTTCCTAATATCCACCACACTAAATGCAGTAGCTGAACTCAAATCCCAAAGTGCAAAGGAGAGAGGAGAAGCACAGCAGATTTATGATGAAGTCCTTAAAATTTCTGAAAACACAGAAGACTGGGAAAATTACTTTGAAGCGGTAAGAGGAAGGATAGGACTAATCAGAACTGCAGGTGATGAAGACAAGGCACTGAAGGAAGCAATGGATGCCATTGAGCTCATCGACAAGATTGGTGTCAAGATAAAGAACAAAAAGGAGAAAAAAGATTTCAAGAAATCTCTTGGTTACATCTATGATCTTGCTTCAGATATTGCCATGGAACTGGAAAATGTTGACGAGGCCATAAAGATCGCACAAAGATCCAAGGCCGAGTGAAAATCACTCTTTTTTCCATTTCTCTTCTATTTCGGCAACAAAACTTTTTGTTTCAAGGCCCTCATCCGACATTATTGCAAGCAGGGCCATTTCAAATGGTACATATTTTACAGCTTTCAACACATCCCTGGCTCTTGTTATTGCATCTTTTTTAGTCATTTTTCCAGAGGCCGAAACTGCTTCCAGGATCCTGTCCACCAAGGGAGCTTCTTTGGACTCAGAGAACAGTTCATCCTTTGTAACAGAAAAATCAAGTGGAACTATTACTCCTGATGTACTGAAATTTGGAATATACAGTTTTTCTCTCTGAACCAGCAATCCTTCGTTGGTTGCTGCAGATATGAACTCTTTAACAGTATCCGGATCGAGTAGATTTTTTTTGAATGAAAGATTGGTAACAAAGTCCTGTTCAGTGTAACCCTGTGCAGATCTCTTGCTGGCCGATACAATTGCTATCAGTTTTCTTGAAAGGTCCTTGTTCACATCCTGGTTATGTACCCATACTATTTGGATTTCATCAGATAACTTTCAAAATCAATGAAATTATGATAAGAATATAAACTCATTTTTTACTTTTGATTTTATATGTGTACGTAATAATCATCAGTGTTAGAGGCGTTTGATGACATAGATCAGGATTGGTTGCTCAATACAAATCAACTTGATCTCCAGGGAAAATATGTTTTGGTCGACTTCTGGACGTATTCATGCGTCAATTGTGTCCGGACAGTGCCCCAAATGAAGGAAATGTACAGAAAACTCTCATCCAAAGGCCTTGTTGTTGTGGGGGTTCACACGCCTGAATTTGAATTTGAAAAAATACCCTCTAATGTCACAAGGGCTATCAAAAACCTGCAAATTACCTATCCTGTTATTCTGGATCCTGAATATTATATCTGGGCATACTTCAACAATCAATACTGGCCAGCACACTACCTGTTTGACAAAGATGGAGAATTAATTTACGAATCCATAGGCGAGGAGGGTGCAGACGAACTTGTCAGGATCCTAAATGAAATATTTGGTGAAGAACTGCCTGTCAGCACGGTTAATTCAATTAAAACCGGAAAAGTTACACCCGAGATTTATCTCGGGAAAGCCAGGGGTGATCTTGGAAATTCTGCAGTTTGCAATGGTGATTCATGTAACATTTATCTCCTACCTGATAAACGGAAAGCCGAAACTGCCTATTTGGAAGGAGCTTGGGAACAGAAAGAACAGTTCATAGAATCTTTGAGCGATGAAAGCCGGATACACATTGTCTTCAGAGGAACCAGTATCAGTGGGGTGTTTGATTCTCCTTCAGAAATTCTCATAAAATGCTCATTGGATGGTGAAGAAACTTCTGTGAAGATTGATGGCCCCAACACCTACCATTTGTGCCAGACCGAATACTCCCAAAGGAATCTTGTTTTGACAATCCCCAAAGGGGTTAGGGTTTTCACCCTTTCTTTTTAAAAATTTAGTTTATTTTTGACAGTTCGTTCTTTATTGCTTCATAATCCGGTTCTTTTCCTGGGTCTTCTGAAACCCAGGCATACTTTACTACTCCACCCTTGTCCAAAATGAAAACGGACCTTTTAGAGGCAGTGAGTCCCTGTATGTTCACAAAATTCTCATGCAGGGCACCGTATTTCTTGCTAATTTCCCTGTCTGCATCACTTAGGAGATCAAAATCAAGCTTGTTCTGCTTTCCAAATTCTGCAAGTGAGAATGGCTGGTCAACGCTTATTCCTACTACTTTTGCATCAAGGTTATTGAATGCGACCATTGAATCCCTGAAGGTGCACATTTCCTTTGTGCAAACAGATGTGAAAGCTCCCGGGAAGAATGCCAGGACAGTCTTGTGGCCCTGATAATCTGAAAGTTTCTTTTCCTTGAGTGCTGAATCTAATGCCTTGAATTCTGGTGCTTTTTCTCCTACTTTTACTGACATTTTTTCACCTGTCTGGCTATTGCTTGAACGTATAAAACTATAATGACTATAATTTAGCACACAATTTCCTCAATGGTTGGGCATCCATGAAATAAGTGTTGCTACTTTCAGATGTAACTCATTAGTGAAGTTGACTTCCTTTTATCCAATGGCAAATGAAAGTAGTTGTGAATTTTGCCTAAATACAGATTGAATTGCACCTTGGTATTTCCATGTGATAGTTATCCTTGTTTTGCAGTTTAACAGATTATACAGGTTTGACAGATTAAGTATTAAACAAAGCCATTATAGCATACTGATCATGAAAACACTGGCACTCTTATCAGGAGGCAAAGATTCCTTCCTTTCAGCACAGATAGCAATGGAACAGGGTTATGATGTTGCAGCTGCTTTGACAGTTATACCGGAGGAATTTTCACTAATGTTTCATTATCCCAATGCAGCTAAAGCAGAAATGGTTGCTTCTCTTCTTGGAGTACCATGGTCCACAACATCTGAAGATAAATTTGCTGAAACTTTAGAGGATTATGTTAAACAGGGGTTTAAGGCAATAACTGTTGGTGCTATTGCATCAGAGTACCAGAAAACAAGAGTCGAAAAATTGTGCACAAAACTGGGAATCATGTCATATATACCTCTCTGGAGAAAGGACCAGAAATTCATTCTGAAAGAATTACAGCTAAGGGGAATCGAGGCCATGATTGTGTCTGTGTCTGCAGAGGGTTTTACTGAAAATGACCTTGGCCGCATAATTGATGAGGAATACATCGAAGAACTTGAAAAGAAGAACAGCAAGTACGGAATAAATATTTCCGGAGAAGGTGGAGAATACGAGACTTTTGTTGTCTCTGCCAGAGGCATGGGTGAGCTAGATATAAGTGATTCAAGAAAAATATGGGAAGGTTCTCATGGATATCTGCTTCTTGATAATGTGGTGAAAAAATGACATTAATCCAGGGTTGTCTGCGTACCTTCCTGGTCTGGCATAATATATCTCTTAACATCCAGGCTGATTGAAACGAGGTCTTTTAGCATCATCAGGAGCTTATGGTTGTCCCGACCTTCAGGTTCCATCATAATATTGTTCTGAGGAATTTTGATCCCCTGCTCATTCAGTTTTGCAATATATTCAAGTCTTCTCTGAGGAACTACTGTCTTGTATTTTCTTGGTAGATCTACATTGCATCGCTCTATCTCCCTCACAAAAATTGGCCTGTTGAAGATAAAGTACAGTAATTCCAGAGCGTGATCACCCGTAGATTCTGGAGAAAGCTTTCTTGATGCTATACCTGCCAGTTCATAGATATCCTTTCCGGGAATGCTCTGAATTGAATAAATCAGGGAGGGTTTGATCTCCTTTTCCCTGAGGATTCCCATGTCTACCATGGCCCGCAGATATCCGGTGAGGACGAGCCTGTGTGTATTAACACCCTTGGATTCAAGTGATTTTTGCAGGCCGGATATGGATTTTTCTTCTTCTACAAGTTCTGAAATTATATCCTCTTTGAGTGTTTTCTGCGTATTGAGATTATTCATTTCAAGCTGCTCCCAGGGCACTCCTTCTGATCCTCTCAGACTGTTCCAGGACCGCGGCACATATTTTGTCCGATCGGCCAACAAAACTGATTGGATCTCTTATTGCATCCACTTTCTCCTTGGAAAGCTTTGCCAATATTCCCATGTCTTCAAGGCTCTTAAGAAGAGAGGTATGTTTTTCGTAAGCCTTCATGGATGCTTCGCGGATCATTTCATGTGCCTCTTGCCTTGGTATGCCGTTAAGTGTGAGTTCCGAAACAAATCTCTCCGATAGAACAAAATCGTCGGATGTCAGGTTTCTTAGCATGTTTTCCTTCTTTACGACCAGACCAGAGAATACTTTAGTCATTTTCACCAGAACATGATCAGTAAGAATGCAACTGTAAGGGATTGAAAACCTTTCTGAAGCACTATTTGTTAAATCCCTTTCATGCCAGGTAACAGCTGCTTCATATTCAGGTAGTATGAGACTCCGGACAAGTCTTGACAGACTCACAATGTTTTCAGAATTGATTGGGTTGACTTTGCTTGGCATAGAACTTGATCCAACCTGCTTGGAAGCGTCAAAGTACTCAGATACCTCGTCTATTTCAGGTCTCTGAAGATTCCTTATTTCCGTTGCAAATTTTTCCAGAGATGTTACAACACCACTGAAAATCTGAAGGAGTTCCACATACCGGTCCCGGTTAACAATCTGTGATGAGGCAACTTCGGCACTTATGCCGAGGATTTCCATCACTCTGTCCTGGAGTTCCAGTGCCCCCTCACCAAGTGAAGCACCAGTCCCAACAGGGCCCATTATTTTACCGGCGATAACACGTGATTTTGCCTGTACAGCCCTTTCAATGTGTCTGTTCAACTCTGCAAGATATACTGCCATTTTCAAACCGAATGTTACAGGACTGGCATGCTGGCCATGGGTTCTGCCAAGCATTACACTTAGTCTATGCTCATCAACTAGTTTCATCATTGATTTCTGAAGATCGATCAGGTCCTCAATGAAATATGAATAGAAG
This sequence comes from Thermoplasmata archaeon, assembly GCA_021810045.1. Lineage (GTDB taxonomy): Archaea > Thermoplasmatota > Thermoplasmata > Thermoplasmatales > Thermoplasmataceae > JAJZOM01. Next base: position 46,740 of record JAJZJR010000003.1, on the reverse strand, counting down.
TCCCTGATCTGAACAGCTGTTGCAGTATCTATAATGTCATTGGATGTAACCCCGAAGTGAACATATTTCTGGCCAGCTGTGCATTGCTCAGAAAGTGCTCTGACAATGGCCATTACATCGTGTTTGATCTCGTTCTCAATTTCCTTGACCCTTTCAACCTTCACCAGATTTGAGTCTACTACACTCTGGATGTCAAGAAAAGCTTCCTTTGGGATAATGTTGAATTCGGCCTGGGCTTGTGCAAGAGTTTCCTCCACCTTGAGCATGTACCTTAACTTTGCTTCCTCTGTGAAAATAGCCTTTACTTCATCCCTTCCGTACCGATATTCAATTGGAGAAACTGACACAAAGCCATATTGGATCGCTTCACTAAAAGTTTTTGAACAATGGTTATTCCATAAGGTTCGGGAGAGCGTAATTCAACTGTGTTTTGTCTGACGCATGCAATATATGTACGGATGTAATTTTCACTCAGATGGATATAACTAGATAATGAGTGTCATCCAACAGGCATATTCATTATTTGTTAACAGGACAGTAAAGGGAATATATATGATTTATCAATAATGCATAATACAATACAAATTCATTTTTGTCTCCAAAGTTAAAACAAAAGCTTATTTATCAATTTCTGATTATATTTAACTATGCTTGAGTCTTCCAGAGCTTACCTTTTAAAATTTGACCGTGCAATTGTGCCGATGGCGAAAGGAGACCGTTCAAGAGTGGTTCTGGACCTGGCATTTTCACTCTCGGATGTATATAATACCGAAATAACAGCTCTAACTGTAAAGGAAGAGTTGAAAGAGGTCACCTGGAGCGATAAGGTAAATGTCATCATAAATGCATATAGGGATGGAAAAGACAGAAATATCAAGGTAATTCCCAAAGTAAAGACTTCCAGGAGCGTCCGGCAAGGTATTGTGGATGAGACAAGCAATAAAAACTACGATCTAATTCTTCTGGGCACATTCAAGCGATCTCTTCTTTCAGGATCGCTGTTTGGAGGAATCGGTGACTATGTCATCAAGAATTCAACAATTCCTACAGCAGTGTTCAGCATAAAGGGGAGTCACTACCCATATAGAAAAATACTAGTTCCAATAAGTGAAACACTCAACACAAGGGCATCTGTTTCTCTGGCCATTCACATAAAGAAGGCCCTTGGTGCGGATCTCGTCCTTGCAGACCTGAGGAAATATGACAAAAAACGAACACATGGTTTCTCCACACTTTTCGACAGGATGGGCGAGTTGATCTCAATGTATGGGGAAAACATAACAGTTGTGAGACCAAGCTTCTCCACCAACCTGGTTGATGAAATGAATGTGATTTTGAGGGACCAGAAACCGGATCTTCTTGTGTTCGGCGTATCTGAATCAAAAAATGGTAAGGTGAGATTCAATACTCAGATGAAGACTCTTGTAAAATCCACCAACCAGGACATTGTAGTACTTAAAAAATAATTTCAGGAAAGAAGTCCTGATGGAAGTATTCCTTCATTCTGCATGAAATTTATTATATATACATTCAGGGCAACCGTATTCACATAATAGGAACCAAACACGGGGAAATTTCTCTGTTCCAGCTGTGAAATCTTGCTGTTCAGCATTGATTCCAGGGAACTTACTGAAAGTGATATATTTCTAGCTGCTGATACATTCTGGACCGAATTTGCAATTCTGGCCACCTGATCATATGCACCAAGAATGGGTATGTTTGGATCAACTCCGGAAGCGGAGTATGCAACCATTGCATATGGTACCTGAGAAAGATTTATGCCGGGGTTTTCAGACCTGAACTGATTGATGTATGTCAATGTCTGGTTCAGCGTAGCGTTGGTGTCAATTGCATAGGTATTGTTAGCCGATGGTCTTGGATGGAAGAAATATGATGCATTGAAGGCATCGGCTATGAGATATGAACCGTATACAGTACCGTTTATCTTTACGGGCGAGCCCTGAGACTGAAAAGGAATCGCATGCTCAGTTATTTCTGACATAACTGTTGGATATACAAAACCAAGGACGAAAAGAAACACGAATGCGAACGCAACTGCCTTTATTGCTCTCTTAGAATTCACCAAACCGCCCCCGAAGCGATCATTATGCTGTATATGACCTTGATGAGGATAAATGGCAGAATAATACCGCCAATTCCATAAATAGAGATATTCCTCCTTAACAAATCCCCTATTGACGATGGCTTGTATCTGACTCCTCTCAGGGCCATTGGCACAAGCATGAGAATAATAAGTGTGTTGAAAATGAGGGCAGCAGTTATTGCAACTATTGAATTCTGGAGATCAAGAATGTTCAGGAATCCAAGCTGAGGGAGCATTGTGAACATGGCAGGAACAATAACAAAGTATTTTGACAGATCATTGGCAATACTGAATGCTGTCAGGGAACCTCTTGTAATGAGAACCTGCTTTCCAAGGAATATAACATCGATCAGTTTGGTTGGATCGTTGTCCAAATCAACCATGTTTGCAGCATCCTTTGCCGCCTGTGTTCCGTTATTCATTGCAAGTCCAACATCTGCCCTGGAAAGTGCAGGAGCATCGTTTGTGCCATCTCCAACCATGGCAACCATCCTCTGCTGCTCCTTCTCTCTCACAACAACATTGTACTTATCCATGGGTGTGCTATTTGCGACGAATTCATCTATTCCGCTTTCCTGAGCAATAAATGCTGCGGTTGTCTCGTCATCACCGGTGCACATAATTGTCTTGATATTCATCTTCTTGAGTCTCTCAAGCCGCTGCCGCATTCCTGGCTTCAGCATGTCATTTAATTCAATGACACCTGTAAACTCGTTGTTTCTAACAACAACAAGTGCAGTACCTCCTCTTAGAGATATCTCCTTGCAAAGTCCTTCAATATAGATATCTGAAAGATCGAATCTCTTTTCCATTGCACGCAGGGCACCCTTGAATATTTCGTCAGATGAAGATTTGATACCACTTGATTTTGTTTCAGCAGAGAAGGGAACAAACTCGTAATTCTTCATTTCTTCCCTGCTGACTTCTACTCCTTCCTTCTTTCCAAGCTTGACAACGGACATACCTTCCTTTGTGAGATCATCCATGGAACTCATTACACACTGCTTCACGAATTCGATGTAATCCACGCCTTTGTTGGGATAGAACTTTGCAGCTTCCCGTTCACCCATTGTTACAGTTCCGGTTTTATCCAGAATTATTGTATCTATGTCTCCTGCATTCTCAATGGCTTTTCCGCTCTTTGCAATTACATTATACTGAGATATTTTATTTATAGAAGCAACACCAATTGCAGGAAGAAGGCCGCCAATGGTTGTAGGTATTAAGGCAATGAGCAGAACTATGAGTATCATAAGATTGGGAGAAATCCCGGAATAATATGTGGCTCCAAACAATGCTGAAACCACAATAAGGAAAATTAAAGTGATTCCGGACAGGAACACAGTCAATGCAATTTCATTTGGGGTTCTTGACCTCTTTGAGCTTTCGACAATTGCGATCATCTTATCGAGGAATGATTCCCCGGGATCGCTTGTAACCTGAACTTTAAGTGAATCAGTTACAAGAACTGTTGAGCCTGTAACACTGTCACCAAATATTTTCCTTGAAGGCCGGGACTCTCCGGTCACGTTAGATTCATTGACATAGCCTGTCCCTTCAACAATTTCACCATCAGTGGGTATCACATCCCCCTGTTCTATGAGTATGAGGTCACCTTTCCTTAGTTCGGAAGATGTTACTTCATTTACCTGGCCGTCAACAAGGAGTTTTGCCTTCACTTCCTTTTTCAATTGTCTGAGGGAATCAGAAATGGCTTTGCTCTTGCTTTCTGAAATTGCAACACTTACATTTGAGAAAAGCAGTGTAAGGAACAGATTAGCCACTACAGCAACGTAAAACAGTGTGAAACCGGAACCTGAGGGTGCTCCAAACCATGATGGTTCTACTGCTATTACTATGGACAATACAAATGCACATTCTGTGATGAACATCACCGGATTGCGCATCAGGTATTTCGGACTGAAATTCTTGACAGTCTGTATAGCCGCGTTAGTTATGGAATTCAATGTATCACAACTCCTATCCACAGAGAGAAATCATGTGCCCAGGAAAGGAACGGCCCAAGGGCAAGTATTGGAAAGAATGACAGTACTCCGAGAAGTATCATTACCGTAAAGAGCATCAGACCGTAGAGGAAGCTGTTGGGATTTATTGAACGGCCAAATTCCACCTTTGGACTTTTTAATGAGAATGAATCGGCAATTACCAGCTGGAATCCTATGAGGAGAAACCTTCCCAGAAGCATAATTATTCCATCGATATAATTGAAGTAAGCCTGATTGGTGAGAAATCCTCCAATTTCTGAACCATTGTTGGCTGCCGCGGTTCCAAATTCGTAAAGAACAGATGTAATGGCGTCAGGTCTGGTACCTGGGAAACCGGCAATGAGGCCGGGAAGCAGCATTGTTACACCGAACGGAATGAGAACCAGAAGAGGGTGCGTTACCAGTGATAGTGTGGAGTACTTGATTTCCCTGGAGCTAAGCTTGAGGCTCATCAGTTCAGGGAGTTTGCCTACCATCAGGGAGGTAATGAATGTAGTGAAAATTACAAACATGAAAAGATTCATTATTCCAACGCCAACACCACCGATGGGATCGTTAAGAAGCAGATTCCCCATTACACCAAGAATTCCAACTGGAGTGAAGGCAAGCAGTATGGAATTACCCGCACCTGTTGAGGTGAATACTGCACCTGTGGAGAATATGGAGCTCTGCGCAATTCCTATTGCAGTTTCCTTTCCAAGCATATTGCCTGTGTACAAGGTTCCCAGAGTTGAAAGTGCAGGAATTCCTGTGTATTCACCAAAGAACGTCATGAATGTGGTGAAAATGAATACTGTCATTACAACGCCGTAAAGCATGTTGGAGAAACCTTTGTTGTTGAATACACGTCCGAGGGAAAATATGGAAGCAAGTGGTATGAGGGTGTATCCCACAAATTCAGACAGATTGGTAAACCAATTTGGGTTCTCAAAAGGAAAACCTGCATTTGCCCCGTAGAAACCTCCCCCATTTGTTCCAATGTTCTTTATTCCTTCCAGGGTTGCAACAGGCCCAAGAGGTATTGTTACAGTACCATGACCTCCTAAAACATGAAGAACCATAGCTGAAGATGTGGTCTCAGGTACGCCAAATACCAGGAGGATTACTGTCAGACCCAGGGACAGAGGCAGTAGCAGATAAAATATGGAAACAAGAAAATCATGGTAGAAGTTCCCGAGAAACCCCTTGTCATTCAGGATACCACGTATAAATGCCATTGAAGCTGCAAAACCTGTTCCAGCCCCCACAAACATAAGACCGGTTATTACAAAGGTCTGACTGAAATAAGTCAGCTGGAGTGGGTTGGAATAATGCTGAAGGTTTGTGTTGGTGAGAAAACTTGTAACTGTATTGAAAGTCAGAGAAGGAGTAAAATGAGAATAACCTGCAGAAAATGGCAAAAAATTCTGGAAATACAACACAAGAAAAGTCATTACGCCAGCAGCTGCATTAAAAAGGAGGAGATTCAGGAAATATTCCCTGAACTTCATGGTTTTGTCCTTGTTTTCTCCAAATAATTTCTCAAAGAAAGCAACGATTCTTCCCGAAACAGGATCCAGTAAGTTTGATTCTCCCAGATAGAGCTTCTTGATATAACCTGAAAGAAGAAATGCCATTACAGACATAATGGCTATGTAAATCAGAATGATGATTGCACCTGACACAAGGCGATTTTGAAGGAAGAAATTGCCCCAAAAGGAACCGTTACCTGTTGACATTGTTAATAATTGAATATCAGTCAAAATTTCTCAGCTCCGACTATTGTGTAAATGAGATAGACTGCCAGAACCAAGACAACCAGTCCAACAGCGATATACGCAATAATCATGGATATCCTGCATAAATACTCCTTTACTATTTAAAAGATGTTGAATAATTTAAAAGAACATTTTCTAAAGCCCATGTACAAGCATTGCGGGAACTAATGATTCAACACCTTACCCATATAAGGGCCAACTCTTTCATAACCATGTTTCCTGAAGTATTCTCTAACTCCAACACCGCTTATCACTAGAATTCTGTCCAATCCCATTTCTTCCCTGGTTATGCGTTCAGCCTCTTCGAGCAGCTCTCCACCCAGCCCCTTATGCTGCCAGAGATCGCCGGAGTGCTTCCCAACGGGAACAACTTCGCCGAGGACCTTTATTTCCCTTATTATGGAGCTGTCCTTCAGCTCTGGTCTGTGATAAGAAGGTGATGGTTTTCTGAGCCGGATAAAACCGTAAATACTTTCGCTGTTTTCTTTTGAAAGGAATATTTCATCTCCGTCCGCAGCAACATAGTCTCTTCGAATAAGCTCTATTCCATCCTGCTTCTGGCTGTGGGATAGGCCGACTTCACGGCTCCTTATTTCCATAGTCTTGACACCACGTTCCCTCAGTTTGCTGTCGACAATGTTTCTGATGTCGCTCCTCTTCACACCGGCTTCGATGAATTTCACCGGTATGTCTCTCTGCATTCTCTGGACTCTTATCCATGGTGGCATTTTCTCCATAAAATATGCAACCAGGTCGGCGACAGCTTCCGTATCAGGTGGCACATACTTGCCCTGTTTCCATAACCTGTACAGAGAAGTCCCTTTTACCACAAGGGTGGGGTAAATCTTCAACATATCCGGTTTATAGTCTGGATCTGAGATCATCTGATCAAAACTCTTCCTGTCATCTTCTATATCTGTTCCATACATACCAGGCATTACATGATATACGATCTTCAGGCCTGCATCCCTGGAGAGCTGCGTTGATCTGACTACTTCCTCCAGGCCATGACCTCTTCCGTTCAGTCTCAGGGCATTATCGTTGAGTACCTGGACTCCCAGCTCCACCTTTGTCGTTCCATAGGAGAGTGCAAGATCGATATCCTTTTCCATGAACCAGTCAGGCTTGGTTTCAACGGTGAGGCCAATGCATCTTCTTTCAGTCGTTTCGTTTATTTCTATGGATTCTTCAAGGGTATTTGCGGTGTTCCTGTTCATAGCATCAAAACAGCCCTTGATATAGGATTCCTGGTACTCTTTTGTTCTGGCGGTAAAGGTTCCGCCCATGATAATAAGATCAATCTTGCTTGTATCATGCCCAATGGTTTCAAGCTGCTTCAGCCTGTTGAAAACAATTCTGTATGAATCATAATCATTGTCTCTCCCCCTTAAGGCTGCAGGTTCGTACCCTGTGTAAGCCTGAGGTGAGTTATTTTCAACACCACCCGGGCAGTAAATGCATTTTCCATGAGGACATCTTTCCGGAGAAGTCATTGCAGCAACGACTGCTACTCCGGAGATTGTCCTGGTTGGTTTTATTCTTAGAAGGCTTTTGTATTTGGAATCCACGTACCCTGAATTCAGGATCTCTGTGTCACCGGGTATGTAATCAAGTCTGAGTTCCCTGGCAAGGTCCATTTTCCTCTTCTGGAGATCATCCCTGCTTGTGATGATACCTTCGTTGATTTCCCTGCCTATTAACTGGAAAAATTCCATTTTCAAACTTGATAACGATTTGAAATAAAGTCTTTCCACATGTATCATTTCAATTTCGGACAGTTTATGATAAATATATAACACAGAATTCCAGAGAAGTTTATCTACAGGGTAATGCTGGTCTTTTATGGTTTCAACAGAGATAGTGGAAATTGAATTGCCAAAAGACTCGAACGTGATTCTTGGTTATTCCCATTTTATCAAGACCGTTGAAGACCTCAATGAAATTATTGCCACACATGCCCCACAGGCAAAATATGCAATTGCCTTTTCTGAAGCTTCCGGAGTGAGACTCATCAGATGGGAAGCCAACGATGAGGAACTGAAAGAGAGAGCCATTGAAGCTATTCAGAATCTCTCCGCAGGGCACACTTTCCTAATTTTCCTTCGGAATGCGTTCCCCATTGCCATCCTCAATCAGATCAAGAACTGCCAGGAAGTGGGAAGAATATTTGCGGCCACAGCCAATCCTCTTTCAGTTGTAATTGCTAAGTCAGAGAGAGGAAATGGGGTTCTTGGTGTGATTGATGGTTTTTCTCCATTGGGAATTGAAGATGAGGAAAACAAAAATAAGCGCAGGAAATTCCTCAGGGACATTGGATACAAGAGTTAAGGGCCCGTAGTGTAATGGATTATCACCTAGGCCTCCGGAGCCTATGATTCGGGTTCGAATCCCGACGGGCCCGTCTTCACGGTTGTAATTTGGATTCCCATTGTTGGTGTCTGCTCAGTACCAATCAATTTAATTGGGCCGGAAGACAATGGACAGCGATAGACCGAAATAAATAATAAAATAGAAAAAAATTATAAGACATTCTATTTAGCCAGTATGTGCCATTTGATTCCACTGAAGATTACAATAGATGTTATGAGTGTGGATCCGAGCATCTCGTTAGAGATTATGAGAGGGGAGAACTGATTTGTAATGATTGTGGTATGGTTCTAGAGGATTCATTTATAGATCAGGATCCAGAGTGGAGGGCTTTCGACTCAGAACAGGACGATAGAGGGGCAAGAACCCATGTTAACAGCAATCCGAATATCCAACCGAGGTTAGGCATTACAAAGGATTATGGCGATATTTCCCTTTATATGGATGGGAACCGAATAGTGAATGAATTCGGGATTAAACTTGGCCTACCCAAAGATGCCATATCACATGCGTCCCAGGTATTCGCCTCGGCTTATTACAATAACCTAATCAACAGAAAAAACACAGAAGCCGTTGCCTGTGGTTCGTTATATATCTCTTCTGTACTGTGGCATTTTCCACAAACCCCAAATGAAATTTCTAAGATAACCCACGTAAGCAGAAAGAAAGTAGAAAAAGCCATCAGGTTTCTAAACAATAAATTGGGGTTGGGTGTAAAATCTATGGGTTCTACTTTCAGTCTCAATGCGTATCTGGAAAAAATCTGTTATAAGGCCGGTTTTGGTGAAAATGTTATAGCCATTAGCAAAGATATTGCAAGCAAATACCTATCCACAGGTTCATTTTCCGAAAAGCGAATAGAATCAATTGCAGCTGCTTCAATCTATATGGCTTCCTTGATGTCGGGGAAGAATCTGACTTTGGAAAATATCTCTATGGCTTCCGGCATATCAGAAAATTCACTTAGAAAAAGGTATTACAAGATAAGTAAATCATTAGGCATTCCGAGAATTTCTGACAAAATATCCCATGATAACACACCTGTACAAAACGAGAGAGGTAAAATGGCTGCAGTGGAAAAAGACCGGAATAAATCCCCTCTACCCTGGAAAAATATGGATATAAAAAACGTAGTACTGGCTGGATTCGTTGGAAGTGGAAAAAGCACATTTGTTTCGCTTTTTCTTTATGCAGGACAGTATGTGAAAACGGTTCCTGGATTCAAGTTCCTGGTAGAGGAAGCGAGTGAACTTGTAAGAAATGACCTGAAAACTCTGCTCTCAGGAAATTGGCCTTCAGGAACCTCGGCATCGGAAACCAGAACAGGATCAAGCCTTGTACTCAGCAGAAATGGAAAGTTGGTGAAGAAGCAGGTTTCAATGACTATAAACGATTCCAGCGGGGAAATCTGGAGGGACGTTGCAAAGAGCTCTGAAAGGGCTGGTGAAGTATTGGAGGCGATGATAAGGGCAAATCCTTCCCTTGTAACCCTGCAGACAGCATCTGGATACATGATTGCAGTGGATTGTGATAAGTTTGATTTGTGGGATTCTGAGCAGTTCAGCATCCTATCATTACTCAAGTCAATAAGAATTCTTAATGGTGGGAAGAAAGTCAAGAAGCCGGTATCGATACTTCTGATGAAATTCAACCTGCTATCTGAAGAGATTCAGCAAATGCACCCCTATGATATATTAAAACATCATCTGAATTATGTTCATTCCTACATTGAGGAGTATTTCTCAGGCAATTTCATTGTGTTCAGAAGTGGGATAAAGCTAGACCGTCAAGGAAAACCCCAAGTCACTGTGGAAAATGGAAAGAAGAGATTGACCATGATTGGTACAGGTCCCATGGGAGATTTTCCAGATATTTTCAAGTGGATACTGAATAACTGACTTTCAGGGCAGCTGGGAGAAACTGACCAAAAACATAACAAAATTCCAATGCAGTTTCTATAAGTTATTTACTATTCAGGTTTCTCATGCATGAGTTATTAACAACATAAGATTATGAATTACAATGACAGTTTATGTTCTTGTTCACGGTGCATGGCTTGGTTCCTGGGTCTGGAAGAAAATATTAGGGCCAATAAGGGAAAAAGGGCACGACGTGAACCCAATAACTTTAACCGGAATGGGCGACAGGATTCATCTTGCACGGAAGGAATATGGAATGGAAACTGCCGTGCAGGATGTAGTCAATCTTATCGAATACGAAGACCTGCACGATGTGGTCCTTGTTGGGCACAGTTTTGCAGGCAAGGTCATTTCGGCAGTTTATGACAGAATTCCTGACAGGATCAGACTGCTCCTCTACCTGGATGCATTTGTTCCCCAGAAAACTAGGGAACCTCAGGGTGGATTGGAACAGACCGACAAAGCGGAAAGGGAAATATTTGAAAAGGCAGTGAAGGTAGAGGGTTCCGGCTGGAAATTGGGCATTCCCGATGAATTCGTGGATGACCTGACATGGGACCTGAAAGGCGAAAACAGAGAATGGTTTTTCTCAAAAATTACCCCATGGCCTGCAAAACTGGACTTTGATTCAATAACACTGAGTGAGAAGGTGGACAATGCAAAAAAAGCATACATATTGTGCAACAGGGACTGGGAAGATATAGGGCAGGACTGGAAGGATTTCATATCTTCACTTGACGGCAAGTACAAACTTCTGGTTTCAGCACACTATCCAATGATTACCATTCCAGAAGAAACTGTTAAGGCCATTCTGGAATTGAGCCAGTGACTTTCTAAAGTCAGTTGATTATACTTTTATTCTGGAAATTGAAAAAATCAAAAAAGAATGAAATAAGGGGGAATATTGTTGAATCTATTCCAGCATTTTTCCGTATATTCCAACAATTTCCCTGAAGCCAAGACTCTTGTAGAATTTCATGGCAATGGGATTCAGAGCCGGGAATTCTGCGGTGATCAGGCTGACATTTCTTGCCTTGAGCTCTTTGTAGGTCCTGTCAATGAGAAGCTTACCTGATCCTGTTCTTCTTCCTTCAGGCATTATGTAGAAATCAACTATCCTTGCCTCTATTTCGGGAAGATAATAGCACCTGTGAATCAGGTTCACAACAATAAGGCCAAGTATCTTTCCATCCCTTTCAGAAACGTAGGCTAAGTGCTTTGTCTTTTCCTTTATTACATCCTTCAGGATCTGTTCAGCTTCTGCCTTTGCTCCTTCAGATACATTGAATATTGAATCGAATTCACCGTTGAGCTTTTTCAGACGCAGCATCAATTCTGCAGCGGCCGAAATATCTGTTTCCTTTAATTCCCTGATCTTTAACTCACTTTTCGACATTGTCACCACCTGGCAATTCCTTTATGATCTTTTCATCCATTAGCTTGATATACATTTTCCTGTTGGCTTCGATCATTTCTTCTGCATTTTTATAAAATCCTTCTCTTGAATTATTCTTCCTTGCAAGTCCCATTTCAACAGTCTTTGATGCCACTGCAGAGGCAACTCTTGGATAGAGCTCCCACTCTTCCATTGTTGGAACAATCCTGTCCTCATGGGGATCCTTCACAAAATCTGCAATTTCGTACGAGGCTGTAACCATGATGTCAAAGTTCACACCTTTTGCCCTTGCATCAAGGACTCCCCTAAAAACTCCCGGGAAAACAAGGCTGTTATTTACCTGATTAGGGAAATCACTCCTGCCCGTTGCCACAATCTTTGCTCCTGCTTCTTTAGCAGCTTCAGGCCATATTTCAGGCACAGGGTTTGCCAGAGCAAAGAGAATGGAATCATCATTCATTGTCCTTATCCAGTCTTTCTTAATGGTGTCCGGGCCTGGTTTTGTGGCAGATATGACTGCGTCAGCACCCTTGAAAGCGAGTTCCGCGGGCCCCTTGAGCCTCTCAGAATTTGTTCTCATAGCAAGCTGATATTTCCATGGGTTGTTCAACATCAGGCTGTCCATATCTTCCCTTTCAGGTTCAAGAATTCCTTTGGAGTCCGCCATTATTATGTTGCCTTCCTTGAATCCGGCAGCGAAAAGGAGGTGCGCTGCTGCAATATTGGCAGCACCCGATCCAAGCAAGACAATTCTGGAATCTTCTATCTTCCTTCCTGTAACCCTAAGGGCGTTGATTAACCCTGCAAGCGTTATACAAGCTGTTCCAAGTTGATCATCATGCCACGCAGGTATTGAGAGTTGTTTCTGTAGGCTTTCCAGAACAAAGAAACATTTTGGCGACTCTATGTCTTCAAGGTTGAAACCTCCAAATGATGGTTCAAGTGCCTTTGCGACTGTTATAAATTCGTCTTTAGTCTTTGTCCTGATAGGTATAGGTACGGCATTAACAGCACCAAGGAAGTTGAATATTAGGGATTTGCCTTCCATAACGGGCATTGCAGCTTCCGGCCCTATGTTTCCAAGGCCCAGAACCCTGGTTCCGTCTGTAAGGATTGCGATGCTGTTCCATCTTCCTGTCAATTCAAAAGAAAGATCCGCATTTTCAGCGATTTTTCTTGAAACGGCAGCGACACCGGGCGTGTACCACACGGAAAAATCCTGTAGGTGCCTCACTGGAACCTTTGAAACAATCTGTACCTTGCCTTTATAATACTCAGAATATCTGATGGCTTTCTGATTGTATCCTTCAGTCCTGGCAGTATCGTCCATTCAATCAGTTGTTGAGTTTAACAGCATTTATTAATATTGTCCATAATATTGAATCCCGGATTCGCTCTTTGACGAATTACAAGGACATTCTTATCTTCAAAGGATTTATTTTTATACAGAACTATCCCGGAATATGGATATGAAAAATGTCAAACTTGACTGGGCACCTATATTGGAGGGCCAGATCAAGCACCTTGAATCACTTTACCCGGAGATTCCAGTCAGAAAATCATTCGAAAACCTTATTCATGAGCTTAATGAGAACAAAATCAAATCGCGTGTTATCCTTAGCGGCATAAACGTAGCGGCATATGCATTCATAGCACCAAGCGGGGATTACGGGGACAGGTTATACGGCTCATTGGGATTCACAAATCCTTCATTTGCAACACAGGACCGATTGGCCAATCTGATAATGTGGCTTGAGGATACGGCAAGAATACAGAAGAAATACCTGATGGTTGATCGTATCTACAATGCAGATGAACTCGGAGGATCATATCTCGAGTCCAATGGATTTACGAAATTCAAGAGAGATAGGATGATTCTGGATATTGGGGATTATAAGTTACATGAAATATCGCAGGTAGGATCGGAACGAGCCGTACCAATTACAAAGATCAATCCGGAGATATACTCTGAAGTTGAATTTCAGGCATATAAGGGGACCGTTGACCAGATCTTGTTCAACGTTGAGAACTCTGCGGAAAGACTGATATTTGTCAAGAAAATGTTCGATGGGAGATATGGGGTTGTGCTGAGCGAAGCTTCATTTGCACTTGTGGAAAGGGATAAAATTGCTGGAGCCACCCTATGCACCGATTACAAGACCTCAGACGGATCCAGGATTTCGCTTCTTGCAGACATATTTGTTTCAAAAGAATATAGAGGGAAAGGATACGCAGGGAAATTACTGCACATGTCGCTCAATGGGCTTAAAAAGCTGGGATATGAAGAATGCCACCTCTGGGTTTCGGAAGGGAATCCTGCCGTAAAACTCTATGAGAGAGAGGGATTCAAGGTCTCAGGAACTTCTGAAATATTTTATTTCAAAAAACCCTAAATTTTGAATTTTTAAGGACTGCTTTTAAACCACATATGAAAATGCCCCTAGAATCACAGGCAGAATGAAGTTGTCATCAAGCGGGTGAAGTGATATGCTCTCCACCACTGCGGAAAGAAGTGCTATGGCCAGACCCTGCCAGCCAATAAGTACAAAACCAAATGCTCCTGAAAACAGGAAGATTGCCATGAAACCTGCTAAGGATTTTTTCCTGTTGTATGGAAGTTTTGGAGATTTGACGAGGCTGCCAAATATAGTTGCCAGGGAATCGCCTATTGTGGTAACAAATATTATTATGGCAAGTATTGAAACAGAGTTCACGATACCCAATGCAATGAGTATGCCTGCAGCAAACCATATTGCACCAAGTCCAAGGGGGGTTGTAGGCCTTTCAAAGAAATTCAGTGTTTTTCCAAGTTTTGTGTCTGGTGCCATTGAATAATAATTTCCTATCATATACAGAGGGAAAATTGCCATGCTCAGGGTCATTCGGAATTCTTTCTGATTCATAGTAAAAAGGAGCATAAGGATAATAATGCCGGCACCTACCTGGATAAGATCCCTGTCAACTTCCTTCTTTACATCTGCACCCTTGGATTTATTGTTGGCTGCAATCCTTTCTCTGCTCTGCTTGTCTGAGAAAAGGGAAGTGGATATTCCGATTCCTACTGAGAGGTCGAAAATAGCCCAGATAAGGAGATCCACACGCATTACAATAAGGGCTATTCCGATGATGAAAAGAACCGGCGTAAAATAATAGAATATTCTTGAGTAAAGATATTTTACGCTGATTACAGACAACACCATTACCAGAAATGGCATTGTGGTTGTAAACAAGAGGAAAAATAACAGCCCGAAAACAGAAATTATCAAGTATGAAATTGCAAATCGCCTGGGGTCCCTTGACATAGTGAAGGCGATAAATAACAATGAGGTTACCAAAGCAACTGAATTCAGTATTTCAAGCAGCCCCATAACATATCATCAATTATATGGTATTAAAAACTACGTTAGCAAAAAAATATAAAAATATGGCTAAAGCCTTGAAATTACCCCGGCAATTAGAAGGATGATGAACGGTATGATAGTAACATAAACCATCACGCCGCCAACAAAAGCTGGGAAAGCGATGATTCCGGCAAGACCTATCACGATCATTATCATGCTGGCATCTTTCTTGCGAGAAGTCACAAGGAGGGCTCCAACCAGACCTATGACTGAAAAGAGCAACATGGTTTCAGAGGCACCCATTGAAATTGAGGCAACCAGCCTATGCAGGCCCATCCCTATTGCGCCCATTATTATCCCGATAAAGCCTCCTACGAGACCGATAAGCTGGTCTAGTGACCTTTTTGCCATAATTAAAGGCAAGAGTGAAGAGGATATAACATTTGTTGTACAAAGTTACAGGAAAATCTCTGGTTCTGGAATAGAAATCTTAATTGTCTATTAACATTTAATGTACTCATGGAAGTCTTATCCTCAGTTGCCAGTTTAGGCATTTCGGTGAGGGGTTATGATGAGGGAGTCCTGTTAGAACTTATAAGGCAATTAAATCCCGACAGGATATTCATTACTGAAATCTCTGAAGCAGAATACAAAAATTTTACAGAATCGGATTTCTACAGTTCTCTTGGGAAAGCAACAGGTGCATCAATAATACCTTCCGGCGTGGACGGCAAACAGTTCGATAAATTCAGGGAGGAATATATCGAGGCGAACCTTAACAGCCCGGAACTCAGTATCAAGAAAAATATGCTCGATCTTATCAATGACACCATATACAACTACCTTACTCAATACTGGAAAGGACCAGAGACAATTAATTCCGAAGTTACCGACTCATTGTATCGGGCAAAACACAAGCTGTTTTCTTCAGTGTTTTTTGAACTTGAAAATGGATCATGGGATGAAATGCACAGAACAATATTGGATGAGATAAAAAAAGGAAAGCCTACCGACAGGTCTGTGATAATCTCAACAGTTGAAAGCAGATACTGGTTCAAGGATCACTTGAATCTGCTTAAGGAATGAGTTCAGAAGATCAAATTATTTATTCTACCATATGATATGGAACAACAATCCCTGTCACCATGGCAAGATTGAACCAGTGATGTAGAAATGACAATATTTCAAGGTAAATCCAGAAAAAAACCAACCGGTGGAAAGCTTAGGGCTTCCAGGTCAAAGAGAAGATTCGAGCTTGGTAGAGAACCCACTCTTACTAGAGTTGGAACTGACGCAAGGAAAGTAATTCGCACACTTGGTGGAAACAACAAGGCAGTTCTCATGAGAACTGAAGTTGCCAATGTTTATGTTCCTGCAGATAAAGCTACGAAGAAAGTCAAGATCCAGACTGTAAAAGAAAACCCAGCCAATCCCCACTATGTACAGAGAAATATAATCAACAGGGGAACAGTCATTCAGACTGAACTGGGAGATGCAAGAGTAACTTCCAGACCTGGACAAGACGGAGTAGTTAACGCAGTCCTATTATGACTCTGACTCTCTATTCCCAATATTTTAATCCTAAAATCTCAAAATCCAAAGGCAGAAGAATCTCTATAGAAGCTGCAAAGAAATTTTCTGAAAACAGGCTTGAGGAGATACTCAGATCCCTGCGATTCCAGTTTGAAGCCAGAGACGCACATTATCCCAGAATACCCTGGGAACCCTGTAAAATGTACGTGGTTGAAGCAAACATAAAGAAAAGTACATTGATTGAACTAATAGAAAGAAAACTTTAGTGCATATTTATCCCGATCAGGTATTCAACAATAACAACATCTTTCCAGACACCGTCTAGCTGGGCATGTTTTTCATAAATACCAACCTCTCTGAATCCTATTTTCCTTAGCATACTTCTGCTTGCAATGTTTTCAACAAATACCCTGGAAACAAGCTTCCACATTCCTGCCTCTCCAACTGCATCAATTAAGGACTTCATGATAGTTTTTCCGGTACCTTTTCCACGATTTGATCTTTCAACATAAACTGAGAATTCACCAACCCCCCGATAACACTCCCGGCTGCTGTAAGGAAAACTCGCGGCAAAAGCAACTACTTTGCCTTCATTTGTTGCTACTACCACAGGATACCTGGATCTGATCCATGGTTCCAGGTCCTCCGGCGATTTCTGGTCTGCTTCAAAAGTGGCAATCCTGTCCTGGATGCCCTGATTATAGATTCTTGCAATGTCGGGAAGATCTGAAAATTCAGCCTTTCTTGATTTTACTGGCATCTCACCCCAACGTGGTTCCGTTAAAGAAAATAACTATTCGTCAGGATTTCTTCTTGGTCTCTTTGGCTGGTTCTTAGGTTTCTTTTTTATTGTATAATATCGCAGGGGATGTTTGAGCCACTCCTTATTGCAAAGTGGATCGTCTCCTTTATAGCACAGGTGATTGGATTGCAGCACACTGCATTTGGGTGGAGAATACTCTGTACTTGATTTCTCACCGGTGACATGGTTAACCTGGTAGGTAGTAAGTGTCTCCCTGAAGTCAGGAGCGGTTTTGAATAACCCGATAATGGCATTATTGTCCATACCTATCTTGTGCAGGAAACTCACAAGAGTGAACCTGGCCATGTGCGGAAGGTTTACGCCGTCCTGCATCTCAGAAATAAATTCCTTTATACAGGGTGGAAACAGATTAAAATCGACTTCTCCAAGATCAAAATTCTTGGTTATTCCTGATTTCTGAAGGGTATCTACTATCTCTTCAATGCTGTTTTTCATTGGCTCCAGCACAATAGCAGTCTTTCCAGGTTCTATAGATTCGTATGCTTCAAGAACATGCCTTACAAATGCTTCGCGTACTACTTTTGCAGCTATTTCCCTGTCCGTGTAAACTATACCTTTCCTTACATTCTGATAAACCAGCCGATACTTGAAGCCTGTTACCCTGGAGGTGTATGTAACAAAAGTTCCTACGGGCATAGTGAAAACCTCGTCATCCTCTGAATACTGTATTTGTACTCCGTATCTGTTGGCGTAATCCGGAACAAATTCGGGTGCAAGCGAAGATGCCGCCAGAAAATCTTCAACAATATCTCTCGCGTGGTTTATTACTCTTGAAGTAAGTATATGCTCGTTTACATGCCTGAGGAGCCACAGGGAAAGAGGAAGACAGATAAGATCGTCAATTGCACTCACCTCCCTTTCTTTTTCATTTCCCATGGCCTCAATTATTAATCTGACAGCGTGTCTTCTAATCTGGGAGGATTTTGTGTCAAAAGAAGAAAGGATGTGGGATATTGATTCATCCCTTACATCCAGGTAGGCGTTTGCTGCCTGAGGTATCATTTAAGATACTTCAATGAGGTCCCTTGGAGCAGTTGTGATGAGCTCAAATCCGTCCTTTTTAACAATGACGTCGTCCTCAATTCTTACTCCTCCAACCTTCGGGATATAAACACCCGGCTCAACAGTAACTACCATGTTCTCTTTTAGCGGGAAGTCGAATGTTGAAGCCAGTGCAGGGTGATCATGTACATCCATTCCAAGGCCGTGTCCTAATGAGTGTATGAACCTGCCTTTGAATTTTGAATCGTCTATAACCTTCCTTGCGGTTAGGTCCACGTCTCTTCCATTTACGTTTTCCTTTATTATGTTCATACTCTCAGTCTGTGCCTTGTGAACTATGCCATACATTTCCCTCATTTCGTCATTGGCTTTTCCGTAAACTACTGTTCTTGTAATGTCTGAGCAGTACCGCTTGTATTTTGCCCCAAAATCCATGAGTACAAACTCGTTCTTCCTTAGTTTCCTGTCTCCGGGGGAGTAATGTGGCATAGACGCATTTTCGCCAAATGCTACGATGGATGAAAAAGATGGTTCAGATGCCCCGAGTTTCATCATTTCGTAAGCCAACTCGGAAGCAACTTCACTTTCTGTAATGCCTTCGTGTAGTTTTCCAATAACCTTTTCAAATGCCTCGCTACCTATTTTGGCTGCTTCTCTGATCCTTGAGAGTTCCTCCGGGTTCTTCATTCTTCTTGATTCCATTATGGAGTTTGACACATCAATGAATTCCTTGTCCGGAATCACTCTCAGCAGCCTTTTATACTGCTCGAGTGTAAGTGATGAATAGTTGAGGCCAACAATATTTGTGTTGTTCAGATTCTCTTTCACGGCGTTCTCAAACTCGTTTTTGCCGTTTGCAACTATGACTTCAAGACCGGTTTGTCTTGCAGTTTCCTCTTCCAGTGCTGAAGTTATGATCTTGAGTTCGTCAGGTTTAACAATAAGTGCCGAGCCCTCAAAGAGACCTCCAGAAACTCCAGTGAGGTAGAAGAAAGTCTTGTCCACACTGTTCTCGTCTCCCTGAACTATCAAAATTGCATCGGTTTCCCTTGCATAGTCAAATATTCTCTTGAAGTCCATATTATCAATTGACAATGGAATCTGTGTTAAAACCTTTTGTGGATTACTGGTGTTGAAAAAAATAACATGAATTAAGTTAAAGGTTTATTCCCATATGAAATACAGTTGCATTGAGATTAACAGAAACTTTCCACAGCATTCAGGGTGAAGGCACACTGATAGGTATCCCCATGTTTTTTGTTCGGACCAACAGATGCAATTTGAGGTGCAAATGGTGTGATTCCACTTACACATTTGAAGGGGGCAGTGAGAAGGAAATTCCTGAACTGGTTAGCGAGGTCAGGGAGGCAAAGGAAGACTGGATATGTTTTACCGGAGGAGAACCACTTCTCCAGAGAGATGCTGAAGAATTTGTTGTTAAAATTGTAGAGGCAGGAAAAAAGGTACTTATCGAAACAAGCGGGTCGCTTCCTGTCAACAAATTCACATCAATATCAGGCACGGTTATAGACATGGATGTAAAAACCCCCTCATCGGGAGAGGAAAATTCAATTCACCTGCCTAACCTTTCTCTGCTGCGTCCTTCCGACTATATCAAATTTGTAATCCAGGACGATAATGACTATCAATATGCCAAGAATTTCCTGAACAGCCACAAGGATGAGATAAAGTGCGAAATCGTTTTCCAGCCAGCCTGGGGTACCGACTTGAAATGGCTGGTGGAATCCACACTTTCCGATGACCTCCAGGTAAGGGTACTCACACAGATGCACAAATTGATCTGGGGAGAAATATCGGGGGTGTAGATGAATTGGCTTTTGACACAATTCTTGTGGGAAAATTCTACTTTGAGGGCAAATTCCAGGACCTTGAGGTTGGGATAAACAACGGAAAAATAGCCAAGATTGGTAAGAACCTGAAAGGCGGAATAAGAAAAGAACTGTTCGGTGCCATTCTTCCAGCTGGAACAGATACGCATGTGCACTTCAGGGATCCCGGGGAAACACAGAAAGAGGATTTCCGTTCCGGAACAGTTTCTGCTGCGTTCGGCGGTACTACGACAGTGTTTGACATGCCAAACAATAAGGTGCCTGTACTAGACTATGCATCATTTGACGACAAGCTTCATTCAGTTCAGAACAGGGCATATGTTGATTTTGGCCTATATTCAATGTTCAACGGGCGAAATTCCCAGATTATTGACAAAAGAAGCAGTTCCATAAAGATATACCTTGGAGGAAGCACCAACAGCCTTCCCGTTGGAGATATTCCCCAGAAGGAGCTCCAGGGACTCCGTGATCTTGGGAAACCGGTTGTTTTCCACGGAGAGGATGCCCAGTGTCTTCTGGCACACAGGAAGTCAGAGGTAAACAGCCTGTCAGAGCATGAAATGAGCAGACCGGAAGAGTGCGAACTGAAATCTGCGAAAACAATGCTGGAACTTGATGTTAATCATTCACTAATGGCCCATATCAGCACCCCGGATAGTTTAGAGATACTTCAGGGAAAGATTATGGGGGAAGTAACTCCTCATCATCTTCTTCTCAACACTGATTCTGATTCTGGGTCATGGGGGAAAGTGAATCCACCCCTGAGGGACAAAGCTACACAGGAAAGGAATCTTCAGGCCTACCTTGATGGGAAGTATGATCTGCTTTCTTCGGATCACGCTCCCCACACTGAACACGACAAGGAAGAGTTTCCTCAGGCACCGTCTGGAATTATTGGTGTTGAAACACGGATCCCACTTCTCCTGGCCCTAGTCCAAAAGAAAATACTAAGTCTTGATGTTTTATATAACACTGCAATCAGAAACCCTGCAGAATTTATGGGAATCAAGAAGGGAAAGCTTGAGTTGGGATATTATGCCGATTTCTTCAGTTTCCGTTTCAGCGATATTAAGAGGCTGAACCAGGAAAGGCTCCATTCTAAAACCCCTGTATCACCATTCCATGAATTACCTGTGGTATTTCCGGACAATGTTGCACTTCGTGGTGAATTGATCATAGAAGATGGGGAATTTATTGAAGATAGGATTGGAAAGCATCTTGCTGAACTAAAGTGATCTTAGATTTAGAAGGATTTCAGCCACTCCATCCCCATTTCCTTCCTTGGTAATGTGGTCAGCTATGGTTTTAAGGCTCTCCTCTGCGTTTGCCGGAACTGCCTTTACAACGTCTTTCTTGAACATGGGTGCGTCATTGTATGAGTCACCCATAACAAGAATTTCATCGTAGTCCAGAGAATATATCTCTTTTAGTTTTTCAAGTGCAAACCCTTTATCCTGGCCCCTGTTCAGGAGATGCCAGGAAAAGCCGCTATCCACTGTGACAAGACCTTCAGATTCTGCCTCACTTGTTATTTCAGCCTGGTGCCCTTCTACGGGAACATAAGCCATGGAAGTTAATCGCCATTTGTTTGAAAGTATTCCTTTTAATTTTTCCTCACTTTCCAGTTTTTCGAATAGTCTTTTAGGCATATCCATTGAGAAGAAAGGAGTTATATTGTCGTTCTGGAACATTGCTCCACCATTCTCGGCAAAGACCGGTGCCTTCACCCCTACAAATGTTTTGACCCCGTACATCACCGGGATTACATTTCCACTTGCCAAACTGACGATTACCCCGTCGTTCTGTACTTTCCTTATGGCTTCAATAGCCCTCAGGGAGATCAGCCTACCAGGATCTGTGATAGTCCCGTCGACGTCTAGAAGGACAAGCTTTATCATTGGCAGTAATTTCCTGAATGTTTATAATGGTACATCACAGAAAAATCCCTCCACCAAAGGATGTGGCCAGGGAAAGAATCCTGAAACTTTCCTATCTTGCGAGGGAATCTTCAGATTCGCATCTGGGCAAACGGTACATGAGACTGGCAGAGGCCATTGCAAAAAGATTGGATATGCCGCTCCCCATTGATATCAAGAGGTCATACTGCAAGAAATGCGGCCACCCATATGGAAATCTTACAAGAGTCAGGATCAAGAGAGGATTGTGCCTTGTAACGTGCAGCAACTGCAACGATGTCAGAAGGATACCCTACAAGCAATGAGTGGAATTTGAGAAAGATAACTTTCAGGATACCTGAAAATCCATACTTATCCAATTAATATTTATTGTAAAAACTAAACTTAATCGTTCAAAGTCTCTATCTGGAACATAACCTTAAAGCCTTCAAGTGTAGCCTGAATTTTGTCTGCGAACCAGATTGAGTCCTCAGTTGTGGCGCTGTCGCCCCATTCGTAGATTAAATCCTGTTCTCCTATAACTGGCTTGAATCCAAGCGACCTCAACCTATTGATTACTTCGCTGGGTTTGGCTCCCTCGCTCGAAAATGTTACTTTAAGATAGGTTTTCATTGGCTTCCAAGCTTAATAGGGGAAAGCTATAAAGTTTTTTCTTACCACAGCCTTTATGGATATCTTCTGCAAATGCCCGATTTATTTGATTTTTCCGAAAACCGCAGGAAGCAGATCAATAGTGATGATCATTGAGACCTGTTATCCAGAGAACATTGACTTTCCTATCAAGAATTTTTATGAATGTGCTTCAGGAAATTGTGATACATTGTCACGAAAAGATTCTCGCCAATGAAATAGCTGACAATAAGAATTGCAGCTGCAAACGGGATTAAGATGAGTTCCAGTATCATGGTAAGTATAGTACCGAAATTCAGGAAATAAATGATGAGAAGAAAGGCAATGATTACCACAAGAAAGTATATTGTAAGTTTACTGTTATTTTTCGATATCTCCTTTCCTCTTATTCTCATAAATGGCAACGACGTGATATAAATTAAATTAAGGAGGTGGAAAATATTAAATTTTTTTTAAATACCAAAAAAAATTATTGTGGGATTAGTTTTTCGGCCTCTCCTGCTTCTGGCCTATCTTTGATGGCCACCAGTTAAACCTGTGGAGATAAAGCATGACAGATGGCACAAAGAACGGCCAGCTTATGAAAGTATCAATAAGTACACCAAAAGCCAGTCCTATGCCAATCTCCTGTATTATACCAATTCCACTGAAAGCAAGGGAACCAAAGGTTGCGAACAGCAAAGTCCCTAGTGTAATGATAACGCCACCATTTTCAGATATGCTGGTCTTTATACCTTCCTCATCGGTTCTACCTTTGTAGACTTCCTCACGTACCCTGCTTACCATGAATATATCATAATCCAGGCCCACAGCCAGCAACGTGATAACTGTGAACATTGGCAGGAATATGAGAATGGGCAGGCCTGCGTAAAAATGAAGAGCAAGATAAGCCAGGGAAAGCGATATAATCACTGATGCAAACACCATGAAAATGAGCCTTATTGGTGTAAGGAGTGAACTTATCTGGATCAACAAAACGATGAATATTGCTATGGCCAATATTGGAACCATTTTTATGAAGCTGGCAAGCGTGAACGAATAGGAATCGTTCAGGGATTCCGTAAGACCGCCAATATAACTCTTATATGAGGCCCCGTGGAACTGACTGCCAATCAACTGAGGAAGATTGCTTACAAAATTCGATGATGCACTCTCATATGCCAATGACTTGAGCTGGAAATCTATCATGACATATCTGCTGTCATTCCCAATGAAGCTGTTGATCTGTGACTGATATTGAGAACTGAATGATGAAGATACATCCGGTAAACTTATGTTTTGATAATGCCCGAATGGGAACGTTGGCCCGTAGACCTGAGACACCTGAGAACTGCCAATAAGAGCATTTTCAACATTTGTTATGGCATTTACTTCTGACCAGTTGTAGTTCCCATTTGATACCACAGGGCTGGAAAACTGAAGCACTATGAAACCCCTGTCAAAGAAATCCCCGTTGAAGCTGCTGTTTACAACTTCGATTGCCTGTATACCGCTACTTGAGGGTACTAGCTTGAAAACATCCATATTTGTTGGAGTAACGGAGTAGAGGTATGTGCCAAACAATGCACTTATAACAAACAGTACGAGAATTTTGCCCTTGTTGTTAACAACAAAATTGGCTACTTTCTGCATACTCTTTTCTGCAGGAAGGTGCTCATTCTCAGCTATCTTGTAGGGCCAGAATATCTTATCTTTTGCACGGCTTAAAAGAGCAATAAGGAATGTATTTGCAATGAGTACGGCTATGATCACGCCAATTGCATTTGTAATACCGGAATCACTGAATATGGGAACATTGGAAAGCCAAAGAACCACATAAGATATACCCACTGTGATTCCGGAAGTGAACACAGCGTGTCCTGCCCATCTGGAAGTTACTGCGGGGGCATCTCCATTCTTAGTCCTGAGTTCCCTCCTGTACCTTGACATTATATATACAACATAGTCACTTGAGAGCCCAAGAAGAAGAATTAACAGCAATGTAGGGGTGATAAAGGAAATTGAACCGTGCAGGATATACTTGTAAAGCAGGGCATTGAGGGAGATAGATATTCCTGCTGACATTCCGAATACAGCCAGAGGCAGGAATGCGGCAACTGGAGACCTGAAGAAAACTCCAACAATTATGACAGAAAGAACTATGCCGATAATCAGGGCCCTGACCATTCCGGAGAGGGATTCCGATGCAAGCTGAGTGCTAAGTGCAGATGAGCCGGCCATATAGTAACTTGTATTGGGAATTGATTTCAGACTAGAACTGTAGATGTTACTGATATGGTTAACCTGTGCAGTTGAAAGGTTCTGGGAAGTGGTAAGTATAGTTATTACAGTTGAATTGTCATATCCAACAAACTGGTGATATGCATAGTCTGCCGGTATTGCAGCGAATGTTGCAAAATTCTGATCAGAAAGAACCTGTGAAACAGTCAGGTTGGGATTGCCTGATTCATTGATGTCTCTGACAAATTGTGGGAGCTGTGCAGAATTAATGCTAATCAGCGGACTCCCTGAAAAATAGGAGGCAGTGCTGTGTGTAACCATGCTTCTTACAGTCTCATTCAACTGGTGGACTGTTGCAGGGCTCCCGGATCTGAACGACTGGTTGATGAATTCATCAATAGTAAGGTTCAACTGTTTTGTTATGAAGTTGGAAATGGTTGTATTTCCAGCAAGAGCTGGGGCAAATTGAGCCAATACGAGATTGTTCGTGAAATTGTACAGTGATGTGTTGAAACCTGGTGATAGGGCCTGTTCGAAAGTGAAATTCTGGCGAAGGGCGACTGCAATACCATAAACGCTCTGGCCGAAGTTGGAGACCACATATTGACTGAAAGTTGAATTGAAAAGAGTATTGCTGATATTCTGATCAATTACCGTTGGAGTAATAGCAGTTGACTTGTTGAGATAAAAGGTAAGGTTGTCAAAGTATGACCTTGCCATTGCTGTGATTGCGCCAAGATGAAACTGTTCCAGTTCCGTTATTGTTGTGTTATAGGCAATACTCCTGTCATGAGACTGATTATATGCATACAAATAGACGGCAGGCAGGCCGAATATTGTGGCGTTTATTGCCAATACCGTATCATTTAGCAGCGAAGTGTTAGCGTTTATGGAGCTTACCAGGGGATACGTGGCGTTGATTATCTTTGAGATGTAAAGGGCAACTCCCGACAAAGTGCTGTTTTCAACACCGGATATAGAAGTGAAGCTGGCGCTTACCCCCTGAGATTTCAGGTATGATGAAACCTGATCCTGGCTCTGCACTATTGCTGAGTAACCATTGGACTGGTTAACGTAAGTGCCGGTCGTAACTATGACCATGCTCTGGTTGGATCCTGAAGCAGAACCATTTCCACCGAAGTACATTGTCTGTAAATTCGATGCCTTGTTTGCCATTGAATTGGCAGGAGTGATGCTGCCACCAAGATCGTAAGAAGTCTCTGAGAAAAGTAAACTTGCAAAAGGAGTTAATATAATAAGCAGGACTACCCAGAAAATGATAACTTTTCCACTGTGTTTGGCTGAGAACCTTCCAAGTTTCTCAAATCCATTCTCAAACATCTCTCGGTTATCGTTTCATATTTAATTAATGATCCCTAACCTTTTATGATCCATTACTCACATCGAAAGCTATGCCAATCGTTTTCATCAATAGCATTTCTCTTTCAAAATGCTGGACGAAATATCTTTATCAATCAAGGAACATGATAATGCCTAATGGTAAAACTGGATTCTGCCTTTGCTGACTATGATCTTTACTCAGATTTCTATGAACTTGTCAGGCAGATCCCGGATGGCATGGTTACTACCTATGGTGCTCTTGCAAGAGCACTTGGAGATGTAGTGGCAGCAAGAGCCTGTGGATATATGCTATCCATAAATCCGGACCCTGTTGGCACCCCCTGTTACAAGGTTGTAAAATCAGACGGGAAAGTAGGAAAATTTACTCATCCGCTTGGTTCAGAGGAGAAAATCAGAAGGCTGCATGATAATGGAGTAAGTGTTGAGAATGATGCCATAGTGGATTTTGAATCAAGATGTTTCATCGACTTCAAGTCGGATAAGCCATTGGAAAGAATGAAAAGTGAGCAGGAAAAAATGGCATCAATGGTCTCTCTTTCAGATGATTTTAATACTGAAGAAATTGCAGCAGTTGACGTTTCCTATGATGATAATTTTGGATATGGGGTTATGGTCATAGAAAGGGCAGGCAAACTGGAGAAGAGATTTACTAAAATGGAGACCAGGTTCCCATACATTCCAGGTTATCTTTCATACAGGGAATTCAAGTTTATCAGAGAATTGACAGAAGATTTAAGTGGATTACTCCTCGTTGATGGAAATGGATATCTTCATCCCAGGAGAATCGGATTGGCATCCTTTGCAGGATTAATGCTGGATATCCCCACCATAGGTATAGCCAAGTCATTGCTTCTTGGAAGGAAAGAGGGGGACTGGATTTATATTGGGGACACCAGATCCGCATATGTACTGGACAGGAAATACTTCGTGAGTCCCGGACATAGAATAAGCCTTGATTCAGCAGTTTCACTCACTGAAACAAAATTCAATGGCAAATATCCTGAACTTCTCAAAATTGCTCACAAAGAAACAGTGAAATTGAGAAACGGGCTGAACTAGATTAAGACGTTCCAGTCCCTTTTGGTCCATAATAGAAGCATATATGAGCATGGTTTCCTCTTGGCCTAGAAGCCACTTATGATTTTTCGGTGAGTTATATGAATGACAAGGAAACAG
This sequence comes from Thermoplasmata archaeon, assembly GCA_021810045.1. Lineage (GTDB taxonomy): Archaea > Thermoplasmatota > Thermoplasmata > Thermoplasmatales > Thermoplasmataceae > JAJZOM01. Next base: position 19,338 of record JAJZJR010000003.1, on the reverse strand, counting down.
AACATGAGGATGGATTTCTGCAGATAAACGGGATCAAGCTATATTATGAGAGGTTTGGAAAAGGAAACCGGCACAAGTTACTGGCTTTGCATGGAGGTCCAGGTGGAACCCATGACTATCTTCTCCCACTGGCAGATCTTGCTGCGTTTGATTATGATGTTTTCTTCTACGATCAATTTGGCTGCGGGAAATCAGAATACCCGAAGAACGAGTCGGATTATTCGCTTGAATATGCTGTAGAGGAGGTTGAAGGCATAAGGAAAGCGGTATTTGGTGATGCCAGAGTCAACCTGTTCGGAAATTCCTGGGGCGGGCTGCTTGCTCTTGCTTACGCCATAAAGTATCAGGACAGACTGTTAACTCTTACTTCCAGCAGTGGTCTTTCCAACGTTCCCGAAACAGTAAGAGAGATGCATCGGCTTATTTCGCTTCTTCCAGAAAAACACAGGAAAGCAATAGAGGAGCATGAAGCAAGCGGTGACTTTGATCATCCCGACTATATTGCGGCAACAGATTATTTCATGAGGCAACACGCCCTGAGAATGGACAGGGTTCCAGATGAAATAACCAGGATGTTCCAAATGACAAATGAACGGGGGACTTACCTGAAGATGAATGGTCCGAGCGAATTTACCATCATCGGGCTTATCAAGGACATTGATTTCACAGACGAACTGCATAAAATCAAAGTTCCGACATTGATAACCTGCGGGTTTTATGATGAAGTCACGCCAAAGATTGCAGAAACTCTACACAAGGAGATTAAAAACTCGAAACTGGAGGTCTTTCCAAACAGTTCGCATCTGCAGTTCTGGGAAGAACGGGAGAAATACATGGAGGTATTATCCGGTTTCATCAAGACTTATGATTAATGGGTCCTGACACAATATACCCATACATATTAGGCATAACCAATTAATAAGAATGGTACCTAATTTTTAACCATTGCACAGGGATGTGCTCCTTTACTGGCTAACGCTTCCCTTTCATATCATCGATTAAAGGTTCAATTTGTTTGAATTGGCGGGTGGTTAAAATTGTATAATGGTCATAAGGCAGAATTTCTTGAAGAACTGACAAGTGGTTCAAATGAGGATAGAAAGTCAAAGGATTTTATTTCAAAACTGGCAGAAAAACACGGTTTGAGGTTATCTGAAGCGGAAAATATTGCAAGCTTCTACACCCACAGTGAAGGAAAGGTGAAGGTTTGCAGAGGACTTCCATGCAGCCTTAAAAGCACTGGCATTGAGAGAGAACTTCTCGCAAAATATCCTGACGAGGAACTGGAGGATGTATCCTGCTTAGGATACTGTGATAAAGCCCCAGTAGCCTGGTCTCAGGGTAAATATTATCAGTTAGGCAATGGTGGAACAAAAGAACTGGAAAAACAACCGTATGGTTCAGATTTCAGAGAAGTAAAAGACCTGAAAGAATTTCTTGAGCTAAATGGATACGAAACCCTCATCAGCTTTCTTAAGAAAAACAATCGGGATGAAGTCCTGCAGATGGTTAATGATTTAAACCTGAGGGGATTTGGAGGAGCAGGTTTTCCAGTTTATATAAAATGGAAGGCAGTATCGGCATCAAATGAGCAGAAAAAATTTCTTTTGGTGAATGCACACGAAGGTGAGCCTGGGACATTCAAGGACAGGATCCTTATGGAAACCAACCCGTATGAACTTCTTGAAGCCTCTCTCATAGCGGCACTTGTGGTAGGTGCAGATGAGATCATTATAGCGCTGAAACATGAATACCTTCAGGCAGAGAATACCTTGAAAAGTGCATTTGAGAAATCCATGGACTTTTTCCATTCTAGCGGTGTGGATACAGCCTTGCCCAAAATGCGAATAATGAGAGTCCCGGGATACTACATAACAGGAGAGGAAAGTGCCCTGATGGAAGCCATAGAAGGAAAGAGAAGTGAGCCCAGGCTAAGGCCGCCTTATCCTGCAGAGATAGGTCTTTTCGGGAAACCAACACTTATTGACAATGTGGAAACCCTCCTCTACTTTCTTGGAAGATTGAGGGAGTATTCGAAAGACTGGAGTAAAATACCTGGAACAAAATCCTATTGTCTAACAGGAGACGTCAAAAACCCGGGTGCTTACATCCTGCCATATGGTTCTCCGGCCCTTGACCTCATTTCAAAGAAAGGCGGCAGCAACCTTTCTGATCTGAAAGCAATCCTTCCAGGAGGTCTTTCAGGTGGAATACTTACATCGGCTGAAGGAAACGTAAAACTTGAATTTGATTCCATAAAAGCACATGGGGCGGGAATGGGAACCGGATCAATGATTGCTATCTCAAAAGACAGGTGCATGGTGGATGTCATGGACAGCATTGAGGAATTCTTCGAAAGAGAATCCTGCGGAAAATGCATGCCCTGCCGTTATGGGACAAAGGAACTTTCAAGCCTTTTTGAAAACCTCAAACATGGAGAAGCAACAGGAAAAGATATTGAAAACGCAAAAAGAACGGCTGATGTGATGATGAAAGGTTCCATATGTGGACTGGGACAGGCCAGCGCGAGGATGTTTCTGGATTCCTTAAAATATTTCCAGGAGGAATTGGACGAGCATGTTTCAGGCAAATGTCCTTCAAATGTCTGCTTCCAGGAGGCAAGATAAACATGACAATGAAAATATATATTGATGGAACAGCCTTTTCTGCTGAAGAAAACCAGAGTATAATGGATGCAGTAAAGTCCACCGGGCTAGAGATTCCAAACCTGTGTTCATATAATGGACATGACAATGGCGTATGCAGGCTTTGCATGGTGGAAGTAGGCAAGCCTCCAAGAATGGTTCCATCCTGCTCTACAAAAATTACGGAAAACATGGAGATAAAAACCAGATCAGAAACATTGGATGATTACAGGAAAGGCCTGATTACCGTCATAATGAAAGATCATCCCCAACATTCCGGTTCTGATGGTGAAAAATGCAAACTGGAAACATATGCTGAGGAATTTAATGTTGAAGTTGAAAGACCGCATCCTGCCATGGATGTAACTATTGATTCCAGTCACCCGGGAATACTTTATGATCCGGCTAAATGTATTTTGTGCAGGAAATGTGTCATAGCCTGCGATTTTGATCAGGTCAACGAAGTGATATCCATTTCAGACAGGGGTCAAAATTCCCGGATAGCTTTTGATCTCGACGTACCCATGGGAGATTCAAAGTGCGTGAGTTGTGGTGCATGTGTCGATTCATGTCCAACCGGTGCACTCATAGAAAAAGGCTGGGAACCCGCTGACCGAACTGCAGTAACAATTTGTCCTTACTGTGCAGTTGGCTGTTCCGTTGAATACGGCATAAAAGACAATAAAATAATATGGGCAAGAGGCTACAATGAAAGCGATGTCAACCATGGCAAACTCTGTGTCAAAGGCAAGTTTGGCTTCGAGTTTGAGATGAGCAGGTACAGACTCACTGTACCTCTGGTGAGAAAGAGGCCTGGCGAGAGGGGTCCACTTAATGGAAGGAGCATTGATGAAGTATTCAGACCCGTTTCATGGGATGAGGCCATTGACATAATGGCGAGGGAAATCCTAAATGCCAGATCTGTTCATGGCAGGCAGTCGATCGGAGGAATTGCCTGTGACAGAGCAACCAACGAGGATGTTTTTGCTTTCCAGAAATTCATGAGAGCTGCAGTTGGAACAGATAATGTGGATCAATCTGCAACACTCTGTCATGCACCTTCGGCATCAATGCTTTCATATGCTACAGGTGCCGGAGCCTCGACAAATTCAATAAAGGATGTAAGGGTTGCCAGAACAATCCTCATGGCAGGGTCCAACGTTGATAGAGCTCATCCAGTACTTTATTCAGAGATAAAGAAGGCCGCCAAAAAAGGAGTAAATCTCATAATAGTGGATCCAAGAAAGGTGGAACTTTCAAGACTTGCCAACAGGCATCTCCTTCTTAGACCTGGAACAGACTCGGTTCTGTTCTCTGCAATGGCCAGATACATTCTTGACAATGAACTTGCCGACAGGGATTTCATCTCCAGCAGAACTGAGGGATTTGATGCTTTCAGGGATAGCCTTGCACCCTTTACCCTGGAATTTGCCTCAAGAGTTACAGGCATACCTGAAAACGAAATCGCAGAAGTAGCAAGGACCTATGCAACACAAACACCATCCGTAATATTCTGGACCCTGGGCATTACCGAACATGAAAATGGTTCAGACAACGTCTCTTCCTTGATCAACCTCGCCCTGATCACAGGAAACGTGGGTAAACCTGGAACCGGATTGAGTCCCATCAGGGGACAGAACAATGTCCAGGGTGGAGCTGACATGGGGGCAGTAGCTGGATCACTTCCCGGTTATCAGCCATTCTTTGATAACGGAGTCAGAGAAAAATTTCAGAAATCATGGTCTTCGGAGCTACCTGAATTCCAGGGCTGGAAGAGTACGGAAATGATTGAAGCAGCACGAAAAGGCATGCTGAAACTGCTCTATATAACCGGAGAAAACTCCGTCCGTTCCCATCCCGATTCCGAAGGAGCCGTAGCTGCTTTGAAGAAACTTGATTTCCTGGCCGTACAGGACATATTCATGACTGAAACTGCAGAATATGCTGATCTTGTCCTGCCTGCAGCCTCTTCATACGAGAAATCCGGAACTTTCACCAATACAGAAAGACGTGTTCAGCTTGTGAACAAGATATTCGATCCACCGGGAGAAGCAAAGCCTGACTGGAAAATATACTCTGAGCTTGCTGAAAAGCTCAATTTCGACATGAAATTCGGGTCAAGCTCAGACATAATGGAAGAAATTGCCAGCCTGATACCTTCCTATGCAGGAATTTCACATGAACGCCTCATGTCAAAGGGTCTTCAGTGGCCTGTGAAGGACAAGAACCATACCGGTACTGACCTTCTGCATACTGATTCCTTTATCCGGGGGAAGGGAAGATTCAGAATAATATCATGGAGAGAGAAAGATCCATCTGAAATTCATACCTACCCATATTCCCTAATAATTGGAAGACAGAGAGAGCATTACCACACTTCCACCATGACTTCCAGATCGAAGGTTATCAGCCTTATAGAGGGGGGAGGATTCATTGAGATGAACCCCGATGATATGAGGAAAGAGAATTTCAGTACAGGTGAAGAAATAGAAATTCAATCAAAGACAGGAAGGATCAGAGGAAAAGTAAAAGAGAACAATGATGTCCCCTCCGGTGTACTCTTTACAACATTCCATTACAGTGATCTGCCCACAAACACACTTACTCCGGATACCTATGATCCTCCAACCAAGACACCTGCCTACAAGGACACAAGGGTCAAAGTGACAAAGATTCGATAAACATTTCTGATACCCTGAAAGATAAAGTGTTTCAAAGGGTTTATTTTTTCAAACCCCCTTTTTAAACTGCTGACCCCATGCATATTAAGATTCACGCTTATTAATCCTTAAAAAATAATAATAAGACTGGCAAATGTTCGGTTTATCTGATGCAGCCCTTCTATCGCTGGGTTATCTGGGAATTTTCATCCTAAGTCTGGGGACCAATCTCATAGTCTTTATTCCGGTGCCATACCTCCTTCTGATACTTCTTGCGGCCCTAAGTGGCCAATTCAATCCTGTCGTGCTTGTCTTATCAAGTGCAATTGGTGCAACAATTGGTAAGATGATTGTTTTCCAGTCTTTTTACTCAGGCTCGAGGATTGTTAAGGAAAAGTCCAGGAGAAATCTCACCTCATTCAACACATTGTTTGCCAATTATGCATGGATTGCTGTTTTCCTTGCTGCAGCAACCCCTGTTCCGGATGATATTGTGTATGCACCATTGGGACTGGGCAGATACAACAAAATCAAATTTCTAACGGCACTGCTGGCAGGCAAGACAACCATCACGCTTGCAGTTGTGTACGGTGCGGCATTTCTCACAAATTCATTTCTCGGACCCATCTTGGTTGGAAGCGGAGAAACCGGTTTGATTGAGCTTATTGCAATAGGAATAGCATTTGCTGTTGTTGCTGTTTTGGTAACCTATCTCATATCCCGTATTGACTGGGAAAAATGGGGAGAAAAACACATGAATAAAAGGAAGGATTAAAAATAGGAAAATTAAATTTAAATTTTATAAAACGAAATAAATCAAGGTCCGATTCTATGCATTATTTGTCCCAGACCCTTCATCAGGGCTACCATGACAGATAATGAAAGTCTCACATCTTCGTCAGCCATTATATTTGACAGCTTCATGGGGGAGTATTTTTTGGGATTTTCAATTGCTGCGTGCACATTATCTGTTATGTTTTCCATGTTGAACATGAGACCCTTGATCATGTCGGAATTCTTTTCGGATCCCATTGCACCCATAACAGAAATGAGAACATTCAGGGTTTTCATGAGAGAAACTGAAAATTCCTTCGATGAAAAGAACTTTCCCAGAAAATCGACATCCGTGGGCAGATAATCATTTACCAGCCCGGTCATCAGATCTAGTATACCTGCTGATTTCAGCTTTTCCAGAGCACCCATCAGGGACTTGAGCACATCAGCGTTATCGATAACCTTGACTAGAAGCTCCTCCATCTCGTCATTATCCAGAATATCAGGTCTTTCCATCTACATCACCCCTCTTAGCATTCCACTGAAGTAGGTATCGGCAGAAGTCCATTTCAGAAGATAGTCTGCCTTGCTCTGGAAGAGTGCCCTGGGCGGCCTGGTATAGGAGAAGTACAGTGTAAATGCTTTTTCATCCCCTGTAACGGTCGTACACGCAACAGAACCATCGTATAGCTCTTCTGCGACGAATCCCGATATTTCTGATGCAATCCGGCCTGAAAGGTATTCTGACTGGAAGTGTGCGGTTGCTCCTGCTTTGGAGATCGGAAGATCAGTGGCATCTCCAACCACGAAAACGTTGTCATAATCCCCATAATTCAGGTGATGACGGTCTACAGCGATATATCCCTGATCCCCGGCCAGACCGGATTCAGTTATGACCTGCTGTCCCTTATGCGGCGGTACAAGAATAAGGAAATCATACTTCTGGTCCTCGCCCTCAAGGGATGAAACAGTCTTCTTCTGGGCATCAATTGATTCCAGATTGAACAGTGTGTGGTAAATTATGTCCTTCTCATCAAACAGCTTCTGAACATAGTTGGAAACGTTTTCCATGGTGAACACTCTGTTCAGGGGGAATATGTAATGCAGTTCAGTTTTGTCCCTGATACCCCTTCTTCTTAGGTACCGGTCAAGCTGGAATGCGAATTCATAAGGTGCCGGCGGACATTGGTATGGGATGCTTGAAGGTCCAATAACTATCTTCCCCCCATTGAATCCTGAAAGTTTTTCCTTGAGCTCCAGTGAACCCTCAAGGGTGTAGAAGTGGTGGGCCTCCCTGTCAAAGTTCTCGATTTCCTCCGGAACAAGTCTGTCACCGGTTGCAATTACAAGATAGTCGTAAGTGTAGTTCTTCCCGGATTGCGTTGACACATTCCTGTTGTCTACATCGATCCTGGTGACCGAATCCCTCACATAATTTATGCCGTAATTGAAGAGAAATTTGGGATTTTTGACACTGTCCCTGTAGTTCTTTATTCCTAATGGGATATGAATGCCGTCTGGCTTGAAATAGTGGTATTTGGAATTGCCGATTACTGTTATCTCAGCATCTTCCCTGTGTGTGAGGAACCTGAGCTTGTTGGCCATGATGGTTCCTGCTGCCCCATCCCCCAGAATTAGAATGTTAGTAACCATATGAGAACCTCACTTAGTCTTCTTCATGACGATCTCGTAGTATCCTTCCCTGTCGAATACACCAATCAGCTGATTTCCGGATTTGTTTATCCACGCAGCAGCATCTTTCTTGGTTCCGGTATCAGTTGAGTAAAGAGAGATTACATCATTCGTCTTTGCTGACTTATATGCTTTTATGAGTTCCATGAGAGGACCTGGACAAAAAGATCCCCTTGCATCAACAACTTTTGTTGGTTTTTCCTGTTCTTCCATCCACATCACCTCAGATAAACATGGTCATTGAGTTCTTAGACATTGAGACAAACTCGTTTACTCCGATTATATCATCCACAATCGGGTCCAGATCTTCTTTTTTAATGCTCAACAGATCTGCAAACATGGCACACCCGTAGACTTTGATATTTCCCACTTCCTTTGCGTTTTTAAGCATGGAAATCCAGTCCGGGATGTTTTTCTGCTTCATCAGTGCGAAGACCTGCTGTTTCATCTTCTGGCCATCAAAGCTCAGATCAGGCTCTGGATTACCAGACTTCATGGTTTTTGTGAGACCCCAGAAAGTCACAAATATATCCACGTCCATTTCGTTGGCGACTGCACCTGATGCTATAATAGAAGCAGCCATCAATTTGTCCTCCGTGCCTGAAAAGACAACTAACGACATTTTATCTGCCACAAAATCACCAGATTTCTATCATTCGAAAATAATTGAACTAGGTGCCTTACTTATGAAGAGTCACTATATTATCTGGTTGGATGAAGTTTTTTTTGGGCTGGCATACTGACAATTCTATTGAGAGATTGTATTTTTCAGGTTGCGAATGAATATCAGGTCTTTCTGCCAATGTGTCGGATGTTGGGATTTTTTCATTATTCCTCATGGAAAAGTGACTGTCATATGTTAGGGAAACCCATTATTTGCCTACAAGAGTTTAATCGAAAAGGTTGAGAATCCTGTTATCTCCTCTGGAGTGCAGGTTTTGATATTATGGAGTGTGGATTCAAAAATGAATGGTGAAATTAAACCTGACAAGATCGTGGATGCGCGTAATGTTCTTTGTCCTGGACCATTCTGGGAATTGGTTAAGGCTTACAGATATTCCAATCCCAGGGAAGTAATATCAGTTTATTCCTCTGATGATTATGACAGTGAAACAAGGACTGATGCACCCATATGGATAGAGAAGACTGGAAACAGACTGATCGGGATAGTGGATCACGAAGGTTTCTATGAAATAATAATGGAAAAGATGAGAGGAAAAATGCCCTCATCATAATCAAATTTATTTTTCTCAATTTTTAAAAAAAGTAAAACAATATCTGTACAATTATTTGCAGTCACTTCACAGTACTTGTCGTTTGTTAAATGTCCAACTTTTACTGTCACATTCCGGGAGGTGGATAAGAATCTCAACTACATAGACCAGATTTATGTTCCTTGTAACAAAATTTCAAATTGATTTGCACGTGGGTTGTATCCATGCATATATAGAGCAGGTCTAATGGTTAATTTGAATAAGGAGTGAAGTCTAGAGCAAATATACCTTTCTAAAAAAGTAATGGATAAAATTAAAAAGATTTAAAATTTATAAATTGAACTGTCTTCAAAATGAAAAATTGTTCACTCCCATGGGACTGTTGAGAGCTGTTTTTTGAACCTCGTTTGTAGGGATCGGGCCAAGGTATGGAAGCGCTGAAATCAGATCTGTCAATTGAGATTCAGTGAGTGCGTGAGGCAGGAGAACCATGATATCAGACATCACAAAATACTCGTTCATTGATGGAACGTAGGTGGAATTCGCAAGATATTCCGGGTCATTGTTCATATATTCCTGCGGGAAGTATACCCAGGCAAACAGGGCCATTGCTACGAAATTATCTGAAGAGGGAGTGTTGCCATTGAATATCGCGTATCCACCCATTGTCATTGTTGCGATTCCGTAAAATGAATTCGAATTGCCCGGGAGGTGAGGATTGACTACCCAGAGACTAAATCCATGATGTAAACCATTGAAGCTGAAGTTGAACCAGAGATCCGAAGAAAGGTTCACACTGAGTGTTTTTTCGGCGGGATAATAAGTGAATGTTGTGTTGTCAGGATTTGGATCCGACATGATTTCAGTCCAGGTTCCGTACTGGCCGGAACTGGAAATCCATGTTAATCCAGTAAAATACGTTGTAGCATTGAATTGGCTGGCTTCTTGCGAAGATGCCCCTACCAAAATATGGTTTGGTGCTGCACCTTCGGATGATGTCATGGCACTTATTGCCATCAGGATCATCACACCTGTAATTAACAAGGCAACTGTTTTTGCCATAACTGCTATAACAAGTCTAGGCTTTAACCGGAATTCCTCACCATTTGGGTGGATATTTAATAATACAACTGAAAAGAATGGAATTTTTTAATATACCCTAGGGCTATTTAGGTTAAGCCTGCGGAGGTTGTCGAGCTAGGTCAAAGGCGATGGATTCAGGGTTCATTCCCGTAGGGGTTCGCCGGTTCGAATCCGGCCCTCCGCATCCTATTATTCAACATTTCTGATAATATCTGGTAACATTGTATCCCCCGAACCAAACTTCGAATTATTTGGTTATACTTGGTTATTTGTTATCAGAAGCGAGAATAAGTTTATATAATATATATCTATATACAATATGATGCAAGACAAGCCCATTATACACTACCCAAGGTTAGACACAGTAATCATGGTCGAGAATGCTCTGAAAAAGGCAGAAGAGTATCCATCAAAGAGACAGCTTTGGCTTTCTCTGGAAAAAAAGGTCATGTATCAAACGTTCAACCTGATCATTTCATATTTGGAGGATTCAGGGAAGATTGTTCAAAACAACGGCAAGATAATTTGGATCTGGAACCCCAATATGGTAAGCAAGTACAGCAACAGCAAGCTGGTGCTAAAATAGTGATCAATAAGAAGATCACTGTGGTGTTCGCGGATGAAGAAATACAAAAAGCATACCTGAAAACGAAATCGGACAATCCAACCCTCTACAGATTTTTAGAGAGGGCAACAGATGACCTCAAGTCAAATCCATTCTGCGGAATTCAGATACCGAAGCGGCAAATACCGAGGACATACCTACAGAAATATGGGATTGACAATCTGTGGAAATACAATCTACCAGACGCATGGAGGCTAGTATACTCCGTCGCAGGTAACGAAGTGGAAATAATTGCAATATTGCTGGAATGGTTCCCACATAAGGACTATGAAAAGAGGTTCGATTATTAAACGACATTAGCTTTCACGTACCTGAGCATCGAATGCTATGTACATTTTACATCTCCGGAACCCCTTATACTTTGAACTCCTGCATTTCCAGATTTCTGATTTCTAACCCTTTATCAATCATTACATTCTATGCAAAAATGACCGCGAGCCATGGCTGATTTGTAACGACATAAATGCGCAATACACGCCATATGCTCATATCATTCTTCAAACAAAACGCGTATTCTACGGCTCAGGCAGCTAAGCAAAATATTATTAGGAATGCTAACTATTAGGAATCCTAAGTATGAAAAAACACACTAACAGTTTCGACAATGAGGATGCGCAAACAGAACTGTGGTCCAACGTTGGAACGTTTGTTCAGAGATTTATTAAGGTGTCGAGAATAAATGCAAAGAAAAGTGGATTGACGTTAACCAGGGCATGGATACTTCAAGTGATCTATCAGCGTGGCGAGATGACTCCCTCTGAATTGTCTATCTACACTGGAACAGCACCACCAACGATAACCGATATCGTAGAAGGCTTGGCGAAAACACATTGCATTCTGAAGAGCAGGAGAGCGGAAGATGAGCGTAAATTGACGATTTCCCTCTCAGAAACTGGCAGCCAAAAATTAAGGAAATTTATGAGTTTGCAACAAAAATTTGTCGAGAGTGTTGAACTGGCTACTGACGCTGAGTTTTTAGGCAAACTTTCGGAGGTCTTCCGGATACTTGTTAGAGTTACAGAGGCACTTGAGTAGTTGACAAACTATGATCAAAACTCGGAGAGACAAGGATGCAATAACCAAGAAACAAGCTTTGTTGATCATTTTGGGAATAGTGCTTGGTGTCTTAATGGGAGCCCTGGACAATCTAATAGTTTCAACGGCCCTCCCTGATATTGTTTTGAATTTTAACCAGCCCAGTGTAATACCATTTCTAATCGATGCTTATGTGACATCTTCAGCAGTTGGAATGGTCATATTCGGGAAATTATCAGATCATTATGATAGGAAGCTCATGTTGCTCATCACGCTTGTCATTTTCATTGTAGGATCAGTACTGGCAGGGATGAGCAACTCACTTTCCGAGCTGATTATCTTCAGAATAATTCAGGGTTTAGGGAGCGGGGGGTTTTTGCCAGTTGGTCTAGCAGTTATTGCATTAACACTACCGCCAAAAACGAGGGCCAACATAACCGGGGCAGTCACGAGCTTCATTGGAATTGCTATCGTGGCTGGGCCCGCACTGGGCGCTTTTATTGTCGACTCAGTAGGTTGGAGGTGGATCTTTTACGTCAATATTCCCTTAGGCATTGCGTCTCTCCTGATAATCGGGACCACGCTTGAGCCATTGAGACCGGGGCGTGTGAGGAAATTTGATGTTCTTGGCACAGTTCTCTTGGTTGCCTGGGTTTCATTGTTATTATTCCCTCTTGTGGAAGTATCCAATGGGGGGTGGTCACTGGGTCAACCATTGCCGGATGGTTTGATACTGGCATCTCTCTTGATAACCGCATTATTCGTACTTGTAGAATACAGAGTGGTAAAAGAGCCCATTGTACCGTTTAGAATGTTTAGGCACCAAAGCGTTGTTTCGTCCAGCGCGATAAGCTTCTTCAGGGGCGGGGTCATATTTACACTGAGTACGTTTATTTCTATATTCGTCACCGAAGTGCTCGCTGGTTCCTCCAACATCCTAAGGGATGTTCTCTATGGCTTTGTGCTTCCAATGGTGGCAGGTTCGATAATCGGCGGCGTTCTTCTTCAACGACTTTCCTATAGGAACATTTGTGTCCTGGGTACAGTGCTTATGACGATAGGCTTTATTCCACTCTTAAATATCTCGCCTTCCACAACACCGTGGTCGTTCATATGGATGGTACCGGTTGGAGGACTTGTTTTTGGACTAATTCCAATTGGATTTGGAGTTGGAATGACAATGGCTGCTACGACGCTTTCTGCGCAATACTCTGTTGAACCTCAAGACATTGGGGCTTCCAGTTCTATAGTCCAATTCATGGGGTACATTGGGGGAGGAATTATTCTTTCCATTGTCACTGTACTGGTTAATACCTCATACAAAAGTCACATAGCGTTGGGAAATTCTCCTGCAATGTCTATGTCGTTTTCAATAAGTAGTTCCTTTATCGTGTTGTTCATCATGTCGTTAACCGCCGTAATTTCATCAGTCTTTATGACTGGAAAACTGCCAATTTCCTTGGAAAAGTAAGTTGCAGTGAAGGAAGTTTCACTAGGAAATGGAGTCTAATGTAATGTTATGTTTTACTGCTACGGTTTTCCCCTCCTCACGCAAAAAGAGGCATAGTACATGTCACAGACGCGATTAAAACAATAATCGCACACGGCCCTCCGCATTTTTTGTTGTGTTCTGGGTATAGCAGTTTTTATGGAAATTACGGAGTTAAAGGTTTAAGTCAGCGAAAATCCACCTTTGATTTGCAGGATTTTGCCACATCCTCCATTGACATGAATACAACATCATCCCTCCTTGATATGTGATCAATAATATTCTCAAGGACTTCTATCCTGTGTCCTCTTCCTATTACCTGCGGGTGGTTTGTAAGGGTGAAAACACCACTTTCAAGATGTTTTGTCATATAATCAAAATCTGCAGTCCAGTTCCATTCAACACCTCTTGCATCTCTGAGTCCACCGCCAGGAGCTTCTTCATCCATCTCGAAAACGGGATAGTCTTCAAGGGACCAGCTTATTGGCATTTCAATGAGTCCTGAATCCTTTCCAAACTTGAAGCCTCCGTCTGCCCTTGCCTCATCCCCGGTTCTTACGAGATAGGGGAGGTAATCGTGAGCCATGAGGCTGCTATCATAGAGAAAACCTTTTTCGATCACTAGATCAATGGTGTTTTCACTAAGTGCCCATGATGGTGCCCTGTACCCCCTTGCCTTTTTCCCGGATATTTTCTCAATTATGCTGTTTGATTTGTCCATTATGAAACTCTCTTCATCTCTTGAGAGTTCAAGGGGGGTTTCATGTAGATAATTATGATGGGCAATTTCATGGCCTTTGCTTACTATTTCCTTTACAGTTTCCGGAAAAGAATCGATAGTGTAACCAGGTATGAACCACGTTGCCTTGATACTGTTCTTTGTCAGGATGTCGAGGATCCTCTGGGCACCGATGTTCCCAAATTCACTCTGAGAAATCTGTGTTGGGGACTGAAGATTTTTCCTCCCAATACGAAAACTGAAAGTATCGAAATCAAAGGACAGGCATACTGCATATCTCTTGCTATCCGGGAGATCAGGAAGTACAGTTTTGATCACATTGCTCACCTATGCCATATCATGGAAGTCATGGTGATATACTTTTATTGCAACAATACTAATTCAAACTTGTTGGAGCATCCTCCAAAGCAAATGTACTGGAATCATATATTTCGCGAGAACACTTTTTACAACAGTCATTTGAATAAGCTTGTGGATGATCCATCTGACCATTTGGGCTTTTAGGAACCACTTTATTATATTGAAAAATCAATTTATACAAATATGGTGGGTATATATGGTCAAAGCAGGTTATTCCACTCTAAAAGAGCTCATTTCTCTTGACGGAAAGGTATCGCTTGTCACAGGATCCGGATCCGGCATAGGTAAAGCCATAGCAGAGAGATTTGCTGAGGCGGGATCATCACTTATGCTTATAGACATAGACAAGGAGAAGATAGATCGATTGGCAGATACTTTGAAAGGCGGGAATGTTGACGTCTCTACATACAAAGTTGACTTATCGGACAAGAAGGCCATAGATAACCTGTGGGAAGAGATCAGTGCCAATCCTCCGGACATCCTGGTAAACAATGCTGGAATCTATCCTTTCAAAAAACTTGAGGATGTGGACGAGGCTTTTCTAGACAGAGTTTTTGATATTAACCTGAAATCTGTCTTCTGGATGTGCCAGAAAATGATAATGGCCAGGAATAACAGAGGAGGTATAATAATAAATATCTCGTCCATAGAAGCAATCCTACCTTTCAAGAATGGGCTTTATTCCTATGGTCCCAGCAAGTGGGGAGTACTTTCACTAACACGAAGCCTCGCCAAGGATTTCAGTAACAAGGCATTCAGAATCAATGCCATTCTCCCGGGAGGGATAAATACCCCTGGAACCAGAAATGCAGCAAAAGGTGTTCTTAAACTCCAGTTAGGGCTGATTAAAGACGGTGTTGAATTTCTTTCCAGGCTTCCCATGAGAAGACTTGGCTCCCCGGATGAGGTTGCGAGGATAGCTCTTGTTCTCGCCTCGGATCTGTCTAGTTACGTAACTGGTGCTGCAATCCCGGTTGATGGTGGATTTCTATCAGCATGAAATGTGAAGGGGACAATACGAAAATTGAATTTGCCAATAATGCTACGGAAAAACTCATCCCATTTGGCATGGCAAGAACCTCGTCATATACAATGAAATATAAGGTAATACCAATTATTAAACAATCATAATTGTTAACACATTTTAGAAAAATATTTCAACCAAGTAGTGAATCGTGAGAGAGAAGGGAAAAATGGCACGACTGAGCGTTTCCATAAAAAATGAAATTGTTAAATCACTTGAAGATGAGGCCAATGAAAAAGGAAAGACAGTAAGTTCTCTACTCAGTGAGGCCGCTACCCTATTTATTGAAGCCAATAAAGTAGGACTTCGTTCTGAAGACATAATGCGAACTGTCAGAGTTATTGAAATAATGCGGGATATTGATGCTGTCCCAATTCCCGGAATACTTCTTGACACCATGATTAAGCTTTCATGGAAGAATGGGGAAGATGGTGTCATCAGGAGATGGTATGACAGAGGAGTGGTTCTTGGGAATATTCTGAAAACCTATGCCAAAAATTTCAAGGAGCTGTCCAGTTTTGTCAAGGATTACCGCTACCTGATTCCCATAGACATGATGGATATAGACCTTGATGACAAAACTGCCAACTTCGTTATATCGGGAGTAGGAAACAGCCTGGAGTCCGCTAGATGTACATCAGAAGGTTTACGCGGTCTCCTCAGTGTGTATGATTTTAGTGTAATCAATGTTGAAACTTCTGAAGGATTCATTAAGATGCAGGCTGTTCAAAACGCCCTGATAAAAGAATAGACATCAGAAATTAGAAAAAAATTCAAAAAAATATAGTGTTGGATAATCAGAGATCCAGTTCACCTGCACCCATTATTATGGATACAAAACCAAGGAAGGATAAAGCAACCGCTATCCAGCTGGCTATCTGGTGAGGCCCGATCTGTGAGTTCAGGGTAGGGAAATAATTGTAAAGGATGAATACAGGAACCGATATTATCAGCATAATTATGCCTGCAACTATCTTATTCCGCCCACCTCTTTTCCTGAGAAACTCACTCACTGTGCGTGTTCTCGAGCTTTTCATATGCCTGAAACCCCCAGGAGTGCATATCCGAAAATATACAGGACTATGGGAAATATCACTGTAAATGTAGAGATTTTCTTTTTTCCATGTTTAGCTCTGTAAACTGCTACAAGATATAGTACAAGAGAAATCGTCACTATTACTATTGAAACAATAAACAGGTTCCTCAGGTATATACTGTAATTCCCGAATACCGGTGATACCATAGATGAAATGGGTTCATTGTAGAGTTCAGCTATAGGCCTGATGATGAGCGTATACAGGATAAGAGGAATCCCTCCTATCATGTACACAATCATTGAGGCATAGTACATATTCAGTGATAGTTTATCCATATATTTCGCTCCTTTTGATATAATATCTTAAAATTATGAGCATAACAAGGGAAACCAGTATGACATTGATTGCCAGCAGTACAGCCCAGTAAGCCTGGTATTTAAATGGATTTTCTATGGCAAAGTACCACATGAACAAATCAACGAGCAGCTGGATTGCCACGATTACAAATATTGCAGTAGTCGACTTCATGATACATCAAGATCCTTCTTAGCAAACTTCATTGCATAAACTGTCAGGAATGAAACGAAGGTTATTCCCCACCACATATACATTGTCAGCATCCTTGTCTGGGTAAGTCCTGGCTGTGTGTATCCCCAGAGTGCCATAACCGGAAGGGCAATCAGGAAGAAAACCCCAAATGCAGTAATCATCGGTCTCTGCAGAGGGCCTGATTCCTTGTACCTGTCAATGAAGGGTACTATGAATAGGAATACGAAGAACAGGGTAACCAGTGGAACACCGCCGGTGGACAATCCGTAACCAGCAAGGTCCATAAGCTTGTAAACAGGCATTATATACCAGTCCGGGAAAGGAAGCTCACCATATGTCAGCACGCCATAGCCGGTCTGAAGATGCTGCATGAATAATGCTGAAAATATCAGTACTATCCCGATGAAAACAAGTGAAACAAAACCAGTGTAAAGGGCATTGGCTGGGAACCATGGAATGTTCTTTTCCTTTTTCTTTACAAGCTTTTCCTCTTCTTCTTCATTTATTCCGTGCGGCCCGGATTTCTCGAACAGGAAGAAGTGAACACCGATCAGTAGCATAATAAGTGCTCCAACAGCAGTCACATGCAATGCAAGTATGTGTCCGAATGCTGCCCCTGTAGTGCCGTTTCCAATGAGTATTCCAACAACCCAGTTTGCCAGTGCGGGGAAAAGTCTTCCAACTACACTCCTCTCAATGAGCAATTCCATTACATGAGTTGCAGCAACGCTGATGTATGTTTCCTGGAGCAGATACCCAAGGATTGCAATAGTGTTAACAAGTATGAAAAGCAGGACGCCTGTGATCCACTGTAACCATCTCCATTTCCCCCTGTAAGCACCCTTGAAGTAATTCCTGAACATATGGACGTAGACCAGAATAACCATAGCATAAGCCATGTAGAGATGAGAAGTCAGAATAACATGTCCGAGGGGGACGCCAAGTATTATTGCCTGTGATGACAGATAAGGACTGCCTTGCTGATAGTAGAGGAACACCATGATTCCGGAAAAAGCCAGGTATCCAAAGGCAGCAACTAGGAAAGCTCCAGTCCAGTAATCTATCCTAAGCTCTTTTTTGGATATGGACCTCAAGGGTATATTGTACGAACCTTCAGGAGCACCTTCCTCCTCCCACAGTTTCTCGATTCTGTACTCATTTGGTTCTTCAGCAGCCATCAGAGATCACCCGGCCATGGACCATTGGAACTGGAGACAACAATTGTCTTGTATGCACCAAATGTGTTGTCAAATGGTAATTCAGTTCCACCTGAGAGATTCTCTGATTCAACAAGACTTCCTTTTACCTCACCCGCAGGCTGCCAGAGATGCCCCCTGATAACTGCACTTTCTGGATTCATGCCATTTGCGTAGATGTATCCGTTGGAATCGGTTTCAAGATATACCTGAGGAAGGGAGTGGTTAGCCGGACTTGGTGCAGGACCGGAGTTGTAAAGATTCTTGGCACCTTTGGTAGGATCATACTGGCTGCCATGGCACTTGCAGTATAGAAGACCATAATCTGGCCAATTGCTGTCTGTGTATCCAATCAACTTTGCCTCAAAGGGAATTGATCCATGTGGATGATAATCAAGCAGTGGAACAGTACAACCCAGGTGCTGACATATGCCACTAAGAGCCAGTATGCTGTCTCTTCCCTCATATAGTACTCCCGGACCCGGTATTTTTACCCCGTGCAATCTCATAAGAATATTTGGTTCATTCTGCAGCGGATAATTGAAGGACATAATTGGGTAGCTGCTTGATTGTGTAGTGGCAGAAGGTATCTGGGAAGCTTTTATTGGGTTTCCCGCTGAGTCCAAAAGTATTGCCTTGGGATAACTGTTTGCCACAGGCGTATTTCTGCTGGCCGGGGTGAGAAATCTCTCAAGTGATACCCCGCCAAGCAGTAGAGATCCAATGGAAAATGTTGCTCCTTTGATGAAAGTTCGTCTCGTCTTATCATATTCTTCGTCGTCTTGAGACTCTTTTTTAGATGTTTCTCCCATCATTTCTGGCTCTGATTTAACAATTTTATTTATATCTTAATTCATAAAAATATTAATAATTAATAACAAGTAATACAAATTACTAACACCGATTAAAAAAATCCGGGACAAACAGCAGAAATATGACTTATTGAAGTAATGTTACGATCACTTTACGTCTTGAAAAATATTAAACTGTTTACTTATATATTAGAGGTCATTGCCACATTCAAAAACAAAAAGTGTGATTATACCTATATTACCTGATTTCCCGGAAAGTTGTTTTGGAATTTATTCTCTTACCTAACTATCCATACTATAAAAAATAGGTTCTTCACACAATATTGGGGATAGAATATTATTCACTTCATTATTGATCCTCTGTGGACGACAGGGAACTCATTGAAGGCCTCTATTCAATTACA
>JAJZJR010000028.1 GCA_021810045.1 Thermoplasmata archaeon | reverse complement strand
CCCGCTGATGAATGGCGGCAGATGTTTTTTGAAACCTGGAGGCTCATGAGGGAAAATTACTGGAAAGAGGAAAAGATAAGCAAATTCTGGGATAAGGTCAGGAAGAAATACCTTCCGCTAGTAGATTTAGTATCCTCCAGATTTGAGATGTCTGATCTGTTGAAAGAGATGCAGGGTGAAACCGGGACATCGCACAGCTACGAGCGCGGGGGTGAAATCTACCGTTCCTCATATCCAAAAATAGGAAAACTTGGCTGTTCCTTCAAATATTCAAATGGAAAATACTTGTTTGACCAGATTTACTGCGGAGATCCATCCAATATTCCAGAAAGGTCTCCATTACTAGCTTCGGGTGTTGACATCAAGTCGGGGGATGAGTTGCTGGCAATAAATGCCCATAAGGTAGGCAAGGATTATCCACCCGGGAAGGCGCTTGAAGATCTTCCAAACACTGTTATTACCGTTGAAACGAGGAGGGGTTCTAAAACGCTGAAGCAGCACGTGAGGAGTCTTGGTTCTGAGTTGAACCTGATCTACCGTAACTGGGTTGAGAATAACAGGAAATTTGTCAGGAAAAAATTCGGTGATAAGGTAGGCTATATCCACATCCCTGATATGATGGCAAAGGGCTTTTCAGAATTCCACCGGCAGTATATTTTTGAATGGGACAAACCATCCATCATCGTCGATGTCAGGTTTAACGGCGGCGGTCATGTGTCACATCTTTTGCTCGAAAAGCTTTCAAGAAGGCTCATTGGATTTGATCTACCAAGAAGAGGTCCACCCTCGCATTACCCATTATATGCTGTAAGAGGTGGAATAGTTGCTGTTACGAATGAATTTGCAGGGTCGGATGGTGACATCTTTTCACATTCATTCAAACTGATGGGACTGGGAGAGCTGATTGGAGAAAGGACATGGGGAGGCGTGATTGGAATAAACCCGAGGAGGCAGCTAGTGGACAGGACAATGATAACGCAGCCGCAATATGCTTTCTGGTTCAAGGACGTTGGCTTTGGGGTTGAGAACTACGGTACCGATCCGACAATCAGGCTGGACAACGCGCCGGGAGATTATCTCAGAAACAGGGACCCACAGCTTGAAAAAGCGGGTCAAGTTGCACTGAAACTGGCTGAGAAGGCAATGAGGGTGCCAACTAAAGACTAGTCTTTTAAGACATTTTTATATTTTTCTTTTGAAGCAGCCGGTAACGCAACTAATAACGTTCCACCAATATTTCCAGTTTATGCATACGACATCAGGAAATTAATCAGGAAACCCGATCCGATGTAAAGGGACCCTATTGCTATATAAATGAGATTCATAAATAACTGCTCCTTATTAATACCCACAACATCCTTTTCCTTTAAGCTTGCTTTGGCTATCATTACATTTTCTATGTATTTCTTCGCTCCGAAGTCTGAAAAAGATCCAAAGAAAATAACCACTATCCCGGCGATTACCATGATCAACGGCACGTCAAAGGCAATCGAGGTGTAACCAAATATGAATAATAATGTGTCAATTACAAGCAGAATGAGCAGCGGGATCAAAAGTGGATAAGACAGCAGAAATCTTGTGTGGCTTATCTCCTTTCTTCGGATCTCTTCGTCCAGTTCTTCGTCGTTCATCTGTTTAACTTAACTAAACCGCCATTTATATATTTTCTACTTCTTCAATCTTACCATTGGAGATCAATTGGTCCTGAGTGAAATGGCAAAGATATTCCTGCTCTCCATTGGTTATAATGGGTGGATCAGTGTCCTTGCATATGCTCTGCCTGTAAACACACCTGCCATAAAATCTGCATCCTTTCTTTGGATTAATCGCATTACCGATTTCTCCAACAATTCCGAGATTTCTATTAGACCAGCTTGGATCTATTGTTGGAACCGCGGATATCAGTGATTTCGTATATGGATGTGATGGGTTTTTGATTATAATATCAGTCGGGCCGCTTTCAACCACCTGGCCAAGGTACATTATAATAAGGAAATCTGAAATATAGCGCGCAGAGGCAATGTCATGTGATATATATAAAACAGTCGTATTGTACTTTTCCCGCAGATTCAGGATTATATTCATTATGTTTGCCCTAATGGAAACATCAAGCATCGATATTGGTTCATCCGCAACTATGAACATTGGGTTAAGCGTAATTACCCTTGCAATTGACACCCTCTGCCTTTCTCCACCAGAAAGTTCATGCGGGTATCTCTGCAGGTAGTTTTCTGCTGGCCTTAAATTCGAAATATCCAATGCCCTGATTACCTCATCCTGCATGCTTGCATCTTCCATCTGTTTACCGTTTTCTGATGTAGTTTCATCCTGGGCATACCTTGATCTACGTTCCTTAATGAGTTTCCTCTGTATAATAAGTGGTTCAGAGACTATGTC
Organism: Thermoplasmata archaeon; assembly: GCA_021810045.1. Classification (GTDB taxonomy): domain Archaea; phylum Thermoplasmatota; class Thermoplasmata; order Thermoplasmatales; family Thermoplasmataceae; genus JAJZOM01. The sequence continues at coordinate 13,501 of JAJZJR010000028.1, read as the reverse complement.
TATGACGGACATCTTTGGATTGATCGAGTCATATGGATCCTGGAAAATAAGTTGCGCTTCCTTTCTATAATAATTGTAGTCTCTGCTTGATTTCATAAGTTTAGTTATGTCTGTTCTTTCATCAGGTAATTCTCCTTCGGCGGTTTTTGTATCCGCGCTTTTGTTCAGGTTAAATAGTATGGATCCTGATGTCGGGTCAATTGCATTGACCAGCAGTTTTCCAAGAGTGGTTTTCCCTGAACCGCTCTCACCAACTACACCTACAATGCTCCCCTTAGGTATCTTTATGTCAACCTTATCTACAGCATGAACTACTGGCTTATTCGCACCCCCAAAAAGATTGGTTGCAAGTGAGGAATGCACTGTAAAATATTTGCTGAGTTCATTTGTTTCTATAAAGACATCATTCTTGTTTGAAACAACCACGTTGAATGATGACTCCCGTATCTGCTTGCTGTTGAACTCCTCATATTTCTCTTTGGAGATAGAATCAAAATGACAAAGCGAGAAGTGCCCAGGTTCTATTTCCTTGGGCTCAGGTTTTTTGGTGAAGCATACCTGCTCTGCCATAAAGCAACGGGAGGCAAAATAACAGCCAGTCGGTGGATCGATAAGATTTGGCACCGCTCCCGGGATTCCATATATTCTCTCCTTTGTGGTTTCCATCGATGGGTAACTTTTAAGCAGGGCGTACGTGTATGGGTTCCTCTGCTTCAGGAATATCTCAGACGGCGTTCCATATTCCATCATCCTGCCAGCGTACATGACCGCAACATAATTTGCAAGCTGGGAAACGACGCCGACGTCATGTGATATGACTATCATGGATTTTACTTCCTTGGTGTTTTTAAGATTCTTCAGTTCCTTTATAATCTTGGCCTGTGTGATGACATCCAGGCCTGTAGTAGGTTCATCGGCAATTATGATCTTAGGGTTCAGGGCGAGTGCCATCGCAATAATCCCTCTCTGTTTCATTCCGCCGCTTAATTCATGCGGATATGAATCCAGGAACTTCAGGTTAAAGCCAGCGGTGATGCAGCATGACTCCATTCTATTTGTTTCCAGCAGGCGCCTTTTCTTCTGAACCGACATTGTCCTGAGCTCATCCCTCAATTTTTTAAGGAGATCCTGGTATGTCTGTTCTTCGAGCGTTGAAAGATCGCGTTCATCGCCTTCCCTTGAATTCTGAACGGCAAATTCATGCGCTCTTGCACTCAGAACTCTCTCGTTGATGAAATCACTGTCATTATACTGTGATATCTGATCGAATGTATTGTGAACCTGGAATACCTCGTGTATCTGATTCCTTATAGTATGCACCGGGTTGAAAGCATTCATTGCGCCCTGGAAGATCATTGAAATCTCCTTCCACCTGATAGCTGCAAGACGGGATTGAATCATCTTCATTGATTTCTTATATGCCTTCCTGTTCATTGCCTGCTCATAGATACTTGTAACTTCCTGACCCATATACTGGATACTGCCCGACATCACTGAGTTATTTGCAAGAAGGCCGAGGATGGAACTTGCTATTGTTGACTTTCCAGATCCACTTTCACCAATCAGTCCAAGTATTTCTCCATCGCTCAGCGTGAAACTCACATTATCTATTGCAGTAAGTATACCCTCATTTGTTTTAAATTTCACAGTAAGATTAGTAACTTCAAGTAATTTATTTCCAGAAAAATTTTCCACCATCAGATCATCTTCTCCTCAATCTCGGGTTCACGACCTCATCCATGCCCCTTGATATGAATATAATCGCCACGACAAAAAGGGTAAGCGCTATTGCAGGCGGGAATATCCACTGTGGAGATGCTGCAACTGCAAAATAGTCATTGTAAACCTCATTTAGCATCCCGCCCCATGTTGCCACAGAAAGCGGAGCCAACCCAAGGAATTCCAATCCCGAAACTGCTCCTATTCCGCCTGCAATTGAAAGAGCCAGCAGATATAGTAATAGGGGGCCTATATTGGGTAAAATGTGCCCCCTCATTATATGGAAAGTCTTTGAGCCAAATAGCTTTGAAGCCTCAACAAAAGACCTGGCCGATATACTCCTGACTATACCTATAAGGCTGAACGCGGCAAATGGCCACCCAGTCAGGCTTACTATCAATATCAGATCCTCAAAATCTGCGTTCTTTGGAAACAAGGAGGCGAGCGCTATCAATAAAGCCAGTCCAGGGATAAGGAAAAGGGCAAGCGAAGCTGTCTCAAGGGCGCTACCCAGTGCTCCCCCCTTGTAACCAACATACAGCGCAACTGCAACTGATACTAAAATAGTTACGAGGCCAATGCTGAGGCCGAAAACCCAGTCAGTCCAGAAGCTTTCAATGAACTCCGCCCATACATCCTGTCCCGAAGTAGTTGTACCTAAAAGAAAACGAGCCCCTGAGGGAGTTTTTGCCATAGATGGAATTGGGGTCATTGACTTGGCTGTTGAATTGAAAATGTAGATATAATTTAGATTTGAAATCATGGAAATCTCACCAAAACCGGTGTTTGCATCTGAAAAGTAGAGAACCTGGCTGGTGTTTGTGGGCGTTGGAGACACGTGGTAACTCCATGAAAACGGTTCACCGCTTGGTGCATCAAGGCTGAATGACAATATTTCTCCATCCTGCGAGACGAGAATTAGGGCATCAGACACAGGATCATAAGTAGCGGCGGTTGTAAAATTACCGGATCCGGCTGGAAGTGGAACGCTGTTTACTTTAACAGCGTTTGAAGAGTTAAGGGAGATCACAAACGCCTGTGTGGATGCAGCTGCCAATATATGAGTTGGAAAACCTGCCGCTCCTGGCGTAGTGGAAAGACTGTATAGTTTCTGTCCCAAATCTACCACAGTCTGGACCAACCCAGAAGACAGTGAAATATTACTTACTGTATTACCATTTGAAATAAAAAACGCCGAATTTATTTTCGAATAGGACACCTGATAGTATGATGGTATCTGCAGACCCACGCTTAAATCAACATTTAAACTATTATTCGTGCTCCACGCCAGGGTTTGATTCAAAAAATACCCCTGAATGGAAGTACTGTTATAGATCAATATTCTGGCATCAGTTTCGGCTTTATTCGGAGAAAACCCAGCGCCATAATATTCTATCCCGGCTGGATTATTCATAGTAATTTTCGTGACGTTGAATAATTTGAAAGGGCTTATGCCATAGGAGTGAAGATAATCGCCAGTCTTATTCTGTGTAATAAAAAATACAGTTCCAGGGGTATTGTATCCATTGTCCTTATATTCGAAAGATGGGATCGACGTGTCAGTTGTACCAGAAAAAGGGAGTGAATTTGTAATTACATTTCCAACTATGGTTCCGTTATAAGTAAAGTTGACAAAAGGAATATATTCGGGTTTTTTCAGTCCAAGATCCAGGAATACAAGTTTACCAATTTCAATCTGACCATTTGTAAATGGCATTACGATAAATCTCTCAATCAGGGTATTGGATGAAATGGCTGCTGATTCAAGTACACAATTTATAAGCGGTACCACGGTTGGTGTCAGCATCCTTACTGAATTTCCAAAACTTGAATTGTAAACGACGCCATACGAACCTAATGGCGAATCAGTTCCATAAGTACCGAGACCATAATAATAGATCTTGCCAGAGGATGTCCCAAAGTAAATTGCCGATGTACCCTCATTCAACACGTCTGTCGAAAAGGGCCCATATATCCTGACGTTCCCGTTTGCCTGGGTTACATTTTGAAGTGAAGTGTTTGCTAGCTGGGAGGCTATATGTGTATCAACTTCCGGCGCTTCATAAAAATAATTCGGGTGGTACACTATTGCAGGTGTCATTAATGCAATAATGACAAAGGATAACAAAATAATGAATCCAACCTTCCCATATTTATTCTTATAAAATATTTTAAAATCACGATAGTACTTGGCAAGCGTGGAGTTAGATTTATTGTCCTTTTGACGCGACCCCTGCATATCTTCCCCTAATCTAAATCATCATACTTTAATTCTTGGATCGAGCCAGGCATGAATATAGTCTACCAGTGAATAAGCGAATATCGTAAGGAGTGCAATAACAAAGGTAGATGCCTCACTTAACGGATAGTCTTCATTTATGACTGCATGGTAAAGAAGTGGTCCCATTCCTGGCCAGTTGAATATTATTGCAACTATCAATGAACCACTTATCAGGAAAGAAATGTTAAGGGCGAGCCTTGTTGTTACAGGTATAACCGCAATTCTTGCCGCGTGCCTTCTTAATATCGATTTTTCAGGTACGCCCTTAGCTCTGGCCGTCAGTATGTGGTCTTCCCCTAGAGTAGAAACCATGGCAGCCCTCATGGTGATCATGTGACCTGCGGCTTCAATCAAAAGAAGAGAGAAAAACGGCATCGCCATGTGGTACATCAGACTGACAATAGAAGAGAAGGTTGGATGTGTTATATAGGACAGAGGCACACCGGCTCTTATGGGGAAATATGATGTATATACAGTCAGGTATAGGAATAGAAGTACGCCAATTATGAAATATGGAATTGAATTCACCAGAAGTGCTATCGATAAGATCGCACCCTCGCGCTTTCCACCTCTTATCCTGGATACAAGGATACCAAGAGGTACCCCTATTACATAAGATATCAGGGCAGTTGAAACTATGAGAACTAATGTATATGGGAGCGCTATTGCGATCTCCTCATACACGGTTTCTCCTGGATTCAGATAATCCTTCCCCCAGTGAAATGTGAACATTTGGTAAAGATAGGTAGTAAAGTCCGAAAGAGACCACTTTCCATTCTGTAAACCAAGAGAAGCAAGTATCGCGTGCTGAGCAGACACCGAGAGCGGCTGTCCGTTTTTATTAGCGCTCTTCAAGAGTAAAAGTCCTGGGTTACCAGGCATAAGCCTAAAAACTACAAAAATAATTAAAGTCATTATTAAAATTAACGCAAAAGCTTGAATTATTTTGCGGGAGAGAAGATAAACATTCATTAAAAAATCCCCTTAATAATAAAAAAATATAAATAAATAAATTATTAAGATTTTTTCCTCCTGCTTCTGACCACTAACGCAGCTGCTGCTATTACTATTATCGCCACAACAACGCCTATAATGACATAGTCAAGGTAGTTTGTCGTTGTTACAGGTTTTACAACAGGTGCTACTAATGTTATGTTGTCTCCAAAGATGGTAGCATTGTTCGAAGTTGCACTAACTGTTATACCAGCTAGGTCCTGGGTCAGCAATGTAGAACTGATGTTACCGGTTGCCTTGAAAGTAAAGACAGCTATTCCTGCTGAATTAGTAGTTAGAGTAAGTGGTGATACTGCTGACATGTTTACAGGGTTCGACAAGGTTAGCGTCAGTGTTGCGCCGGCATATGGTGGATCAGATGTTCCGTTCACAGTGTCAACAGTAAACGTTATTGTGCCAGTCTGCCCAGTTGTGTATGATTTTGCATTCACTGAATAAGAGACGTGAAGGGCGACACCATTTACTAGAAGTATATTTATTGACGATATTCCAGCGCCTGTTTCAGGTGCATTGGGTAGAACTGCTGCCCCTGTTATAGTTACTGTTTGGTTGGTAGCGGTCACGACAGCTCCAGTGGCATTACAGCTCTTCATATCTTCAGCAAGGTAGGAAGCGACATAGTATTCCCAGGTTGCCTGTCCCTTAGAGTTAGTGACGAGGTTATTCGAGGTAACATTTATTATACCTCCATATGGAGCTGAGAAACCTACAGTCAGATCAGCACCGGCTACTGTGCTTGTGCCATTCCAGACTGTGAATGTAACATTTCCATATGTTCCAGCAGTGAATGTAGATCCGGAGTCAAGTACTTCAGTTACAGATAGGTTGTATTTGGGCTGAACCACTGTAGTGTGGTGGGTGTGTATTGAAAAGAACTGCCAGTACCAGTAGATATACAGTGCATTAGTCTCAGTTAAGGAGTAATTAGTGAAGGTGGTTGTCTGCAGTGGGACAAGGTCAGTTCCGTATCCTATGTTTATCATGAAGGCCTGATCAATCATAAGAGACTGGAGGTATTTTATGTCATGCTGAGCAACTGAAAACTTGTTTGTGTTAACAGCCTGTGTTGTTAGATTGTCGAAGAGATTCTGAACCTGTGTTCCGGTCAAGTTATGTCCATTGACAGACATGGACGAGAATGGGCCCACATATTCATTCGTCGGTATCCCGTAAACAGGATTGACGAATTCCTGACAACCAAGCGACGGATTCCCAGATGCAGTAGATATCCCTTCAACGGCCATTTCATATCCATTGGTTGCACCATTGGTTGAAATTGTGCTATCAATATTCGCCTCCAGAGTGGTGAAAGCCTCTTCCTTGATTATTGCTTTAATTCCAAGCAGGTTCCAGTCCTGGATTGCAGCTTCTATATCTTCTATGTTGTTAGGAGCAACTGCACCGACGGTCGTCTGTATTACTATACAGACCTGTGTCCCATTATACAGTAATCCATGGGAAGTATTGGTCATTCCCGGAATTGAATCGATCAGTTGAGCTGCTTTAGCCAAGTCAAAAGTGTATTCAGGTGCTGAAGCATTCACGAACAGTGTGTTTGAAGGATTAATTGGGTTAGATGACAGATATCCGTATCCGTCAGCTATCACACTTGCCATATATGATGTAGGGGTCGCATAGTTTAGCCCCTGCCTGAAAGCTGTTATATTCAAAGGAGCATCCCTGGTATTTATCCTGAAATACCCATAAGCGCTTGACAGCTTTTTGTAGATGACTGAACCAGGGGTAGTGGAGACCTGTGGAAGGAAACTTGGATCCGGTGCAAGAGATGTGGTATCTACCTGTCCCTTTTCATATGCACCTATCAATCCGGATTCTGATGAATAGAACGGCATTGCTATTTCATAGAATTTAGGTGTATACTGTCTGAGCCCACTTGATGCGTTTGCATACTGCACGAAATAGTGCGGGTTAGCATAGAATTTCTCGCACTGAGACGGTATGATTTCTCCATTTGGTATTCCGTAATTGTTTGTTACCATGAATGGTCCAGTACCGACGAGTCCTGGAACCGCACCCGTTGAGACACTCCATCCAAGATTCCATGAATAATATCCCTCACTCTGGTTAACTACTGTTGTGTTTGTTGTGCAGTTCCATAGGCCAACGTCATTGAAATTATGGTATCTCCAGATATGATACGGAAGGATATCATTTGTCAACGAATCTGGCAATATCAGGAGTGTTTGCTTTGTGACAAAGACTTTCACTGAAAGGTTACCGTTAGGTATGACATTGACAACATTTGCCCAAATACCAAAACCAGCCTCCATCCTCCAGGAACAAACAACATCTGCGGACTGCAGATAATAAGTTAACATCTTTGTCGGCTTGTAGGATTTGAATGTATGGGTTGTCAAATTGCTAGCATTATAGTAAGTTGTTACATTCGAATACATATAGGACTGGGTTGCATTTGCAGCGGTCCAGTCAGTCCACTGTACATTTGGCCTCAAGTTTATGGTATAAATGTACGAATAATTTTCAGTTGAATTTGTTACAACGTCAAAAGTTGTGTTGTTTGTGGTAACATGCGTAACTGAATAATTAGTTGCAAGCCATGGAATAGTCGTGCCGTTCGGCAGATCGGTGAACATCGAATCGTATATTTCATCAATTGCATAAACGTCGCAGTACGTATTTGCCGGGAAATAGTTCAGTGTGTTGACGTTACAGTCGATACCCATGTAGAAAGTACCATTGGTATATCCAGGCTCATGGTACGTGTTTGTTGGGTACGTCCAATTAGCCGTAGTTGTCGTAAACGACCTCGCTGACGAAGCGCCGTTGACTGTTGACGCCAAGCTATTACTATAGCTCTTCACATTGCTACTAGACACATTCCCTGCTCCACTGACCAAGGCAAAAGCGGTGCCCACCATCAGTACAGACAGGAAAATAGATATCACTATTTTTCTGTGATCCATGCCAACCACATACTAATTAATGTTTATAAATATTTCTAAGGTCCGGAATCTGATGGAAGCAATAATAATACTTGATCGTTAAGTAACACAAGAAATATAGAATCACCAATTAACCGGATAATTTATGATCAATCATCTTTCATCTGAACGATCGCGAAACGGTGGTACATGATTTATGACGAATATTATTAACAATTTCTCAATTCGCAATAAATTGAACCTTAAAATTCTCTACCTTTAGCCAAACCTATTTCTTTAATCTTAACCGATTGGAGGTAAAGTATAAAATAAACATTTCCTTTTAGGTTCAGAGATGAAATTATCTGCATTCAAGAAAGAAATCTTCTGGATTATCGTTAATTTTACTGAAATAATATTGGTTCTTCTTCTTTATGAATACTTTTATAACAGTATAACACCCAAAGAACTGACTGCATTTGGATCAACTATCCAATGGGCCGCATCAATTAGCTATCTCATCTTTATTTTTTCAATTGTTGCAATACTGGTCCAGGGAGTAATCTTTGCCTTAAAAATTGTATCCGTTGTTCTTAAACTAGATCAGGCGAACTAATGCTTCACATTTGATACATAAAAGTTCAGTGGCTGATGTCTGGTTAAATATTTTTGAAAATAGCACATAGAGTTTAGTAATATTTATCATATAATAGAGGCTGCCTTATTAAGTCACAGTTACAGTAATAATTAAACCCCCTGGATTATTGCGGAAAAAACAAAAAATTTATCCCGCAGGCTTTCTGAAATCAAGATCATGCTGCATTCTATTTATGTTCACAAGAGTTGCCTCGTCGGTCTCGAAGCGAAAACCAGATTTTGAATATATAACTAGAATGTCCTTTCTATCATTTTTTTTCCATGGAAACTCCGAAGCCTTTCTAATCAGAGAGGTTAGATCATCTCTTTCAACAGGCTTATCTGACCAGACTGCTGACATAAAATAAACTTTTGAATCCTCGTTACTGACTGCAACACCATCTATTTCGATGTCCCTGTTCCACCACTGACCAATAATAGTTTTATGGTTGTAATTTACACCTGATATCATGGAAAGGTGCTGCAGGGCAATTTCGGAGAAGACTGGGGCAACAAAATCATTTAATCCTGCCATAATGAAAGATACTGTAGTTTCGTAGTTTCCGAGCAGAAGATCATTCCTGTATTGTGAAACAAATTTGAACCAGAATCGGTTGAAATTATCTTCTATGAAATATTTGAAATTTCTGCCATGCACGGAATCAAGTACCGGTCTCTTCTTTTCGATCAGACCATTGGGATACAACACCTTCGATATTATATTCGATATCTCCTCCCTTTCTCCACCCATGGATTTTGCAATTTCCTCAGATGTAAATATTCCCTTTGATATCATTTCCAGAATGGATTTAGCCTTGTTCATATATTTACCCATGTCGCTTATCCTTTTCAGTGGCAGGTCAAAGAGATAGCCCCCTGGATACAGTATTTCACTTTTAATTCTATCCACCAGGTATCCTTCCCCAGAAATTCTCGATAATGTTAGAGGATATTTCCCAAACACGGCGTATGTTGCAACAGCATCTTTTGGAAGAAAACCCGCCATTAAGGGAAGACTGTCTTTGTACTGGATATAACTTAAATTGATAACCAGGTCTGGAAGAACGCTATCAGGCTTATCCCTTCTTGAAATTGAATCAAAAACGCTTGAGACAGGTGAGATGAGCACTATCATCAGATTAGCCGAAACATTCAGCCCGAGCCACCACATCCTGAAATCATGTATAAAAGAAGGCTCAAATCTCTGTACAAAATCGAATTCATCTATAACAACGAGAAGCCTGCTTAAAACTGCCATCTCCTGGAGGACAAGAAATAGATCCCTTGGGGTTTCCGGTTCCTTGCGATTGATATTACTGTCATATCTTTTAACCTGAATCCACAGGTTATGGACCAGGTCTCTCTGATTATATCCAGTAGGCACCAGGTAGATATATCTCGTTTGTGGTATAACCTGCTTAAGGAGTTCAGTTTTTCCAGAACCGTGTGGGCCAAAAACTATTACAAGTTGTTTGTCGCCCCTTGCATAAATCTGCTTTAACCTGGAAATCTCATTCAATCTGTTCAGGAACATCTGATAATATACAATGCGCAAAGAGAATATCATACTTTCGATGGAGCCTGACTTTCGAAAACCTTCAAATGCCAATTTAGAAAGGGATAATTTCAAAGATGTAACCTATTGGAATTTTCCTTAACATTCATAGAAAAAATGAAAAAGGATGTGAAGACTATTTTTTAAAAATTTTATTCAAAATAAAGGATCTTGACTGCATATTGAATCTATGAATGAACATTAATAGAAGCCAAATGTTACGACGAATAAGACGGTGAAATTATTTTATTGAGTATACCTTTCTCCTCATATCGTGCAGATCTGGTCTCTCATGGATTCTGCCATCAGTAATCAGGTTACTAAGGGCATTCTGGATAGTCCTTCTTGAAAGGCCCGTAATGCCTGCTATTCTTCCCTGATCCATAGGTCCGTTTTGCTGTAAAAGAAAAAGTATGAATTTGGATGCAGGCCCACCAGAAGTTTCGTCTGAGCCAGTGCTGATACCGAATGTATCACCGCGAAGGCCAAGCCTCTGGCTGGCCAAGGCAAATGCGCTTGACATAGATATATTTCCAAGGTTTATTTTTGCGCCCAGGCGGATCACAAGTTCAGCCTGTTGCACTTCCTCCGGAGCCTCAAACATCACATCGGAAAGATCAATAGTCCTCAATATTTCCTCAACCCAGTCCCACTTGATGTTTCCATTCATGTCATAGATCTCGACCCCTTTCCCGGTTTCTCTACCCTCTATTATAATAACATCCGGATCAAGATCTTTTGCTGCCTGAATCCTTTCAACTGTTTCGTCCAAAGATAACTGGTTTTTAGTATTCTTGCGACCAACCTCCACAAAAAGGTGCATATCGCTAGATCTTGCATAGTCACGTATTTCTAATTTAGTTCCAGTGGGCAAATCGAGAACCCCCTCACTCATTTCTATTGTATCGAAGCCAGCTTGCCTTATCTTTTGAAGTGCCTCTTTTAATCTTCCTTTTGAGAAAGCAATTTCCAGCAGGGTACCACCGTTACTTACACCAAAACCTGATTGTTTATAGTCAGAAATTCTTCGGCCAAGGAATTTTTCGTCGCAAAGAAGGGATAGACCCCAGCCTATTTTGACGGTAGAAACAAATTTGTTGTTCAGGTTCAGCAGTGTCGATGGATCAGTGCCCATTCTATCTATAATCATTGTCTTTCCAATTTCCGTCTTTTCGGTCTCTCCAACCTTTTCCAGGAAAAAATTCATGATATCTATACTGTAAACTAATATACATATATTATGTCTATTAATCAACTTCGTGCACATATATTGCATATAATATACTTAATTTGTGCCTTTGATAAACTAAAGATGTGTGTTATTTATCAGGAAAAGGCAGGAATATGATAGATGAAAAAATGACACAGCTGGAAGAGTTATTAAGAGATGTAAGGGATTCATACGGAAACAGACTGGTGCAGGTAAGCAGCTTTGGTGCTGAGGACATGGTGATCTCTCATGCGGCCTGGATTAATTCAATTCAGATTCCAATAATATCCATGGATACTGGAAGGTTGCATGAGGAGACTCACAATTTTATACAGCGTATTGGATCCATTTATGGACTAAAAGTTAGGATCGTCTTCCCCGATTCGCAAGAACTGGAAAAATTGCTGTTTAACAAGGGAGCCAACTCCTTCTATGCTTCAGTGGAGAACCGGGAAGAATGCTGCTTGATAAGAAAAGTCCATCCATTAAACATGTCACTTGCAGGATATGAGGCATGGATTTCAGGCATAAGGGCAGACCAGACAGTTAACCGGAAGAATTCGTCGTTAATCGAGAAGAATTTTGATTCAAGTGGCAGAACGAAGATAAATCCTCTTTTATCGTGGACAAGATCTGATGTATGGGAATACATAGAAAAAAACAAAGTGATTTATAACGAACTATATGACAGAGGATTTGCCAGCATTGGATGTTCACCCTGCACGAGGCCTGTTAAAGAAGGCGAATCAGAAAGGGACGGAAGATGGTGGTGGGAAAACGGCCAGAAAGAATGCGGCATTAATGTGAGGAAATGAAAATGGAAAGCAAACCGCATGGTGGGAAACTGGTCAACAGGCTGACCGATAAACTGCCGGACTGTAGTTCGGTGGTGAATATATCAACACAGAACGCGTTAGATCTTGCAAGAATTGCAGACGGTAGCTATTCTCCACTGACAGGTTTCATGAATTCCGATGAGTTGCGGAGTGTCACTGATAATATGGAGCTCCCAGGAGGTGCAATCTGGCCGATCCCTGTCATCCTTCAGGTAAACGGCAGATACTCTTTTTCTGCTGGAGACAGAATTGCTTTGAGGTATAACGGGGAGAAAGTTGGCTGCATCGATGTTTCTGAAGTATACAATGCAGATATGAAGCGAATAATTCTCAAGACTTATGGAACAATCGATCCTGCTCACCCAAATGTAAACCAGACATTGAGGCAGGGAAGCAGAATTATCGGAGGAAATATTTTAGCCTTGAGGAAAGATGAAACAGACAAATTAACAGGTCCAGAAACCATAAGAAAAGTATTCAGGGCAAGGAATTGGGAGACAATTGCAGCATATCAGACCCGGAATCCTCCGCATATGGCTCATGAGTATATACAGAGGCTGGCAATGGAACTGACAGACGGACTATTTATCAATCCTGTAGTTGGTGAACTGAAGACTGATGATTTCAGTCAGGATGATATCATGGACGCGTACAGACTGTTTGTATCAAAATATTATCCTGATAATAAGGTAGTTCTGAGTCCATTAATGATTACTATGAGGTATGCAGGACCAAGGGCTGCTCTCTTTTTGGCGATAGTCAGGAAGAATTATGGATGCACGCATTTCATCATCGGCAGGGATATGGCTGGGGCGGGTTCTTTCTATCGTCCTTATGCTGCTCAGGAAATGCTTGAAAAATTCGACATAGGTCTGCAGTTAATAAAAATAAAGGAGGCATTCTTCTGCCGGCAGTGCAATTGCATGGCAACCGAGAAGACCTGCCGTCACACCACCAGCAATAGAGAAAGCATGAGCATGACGGAAATTAGAAACAGGATAAGATCCGGAATTCCAGTTCCAGAGATAATGATGCGCCCAGAAGTCACGGAATTGCTTTCTTCAAGGCACTCAAAACAGTCTTTTGTGGACAGGTGATACTTACCAGATTATTGATAGTTTCACGCTGGTAATCTATTAAAGAAAATACCGACCTCAGTCACCAACGTATATTATTGAAGAACATAATGATTCAGAATGGGACCACTTTCCCGGCTACATCCTCAGTCACCAACGTATATTATTGAAGAACCTGTAAAATCAAATCCGAATTTTTCTTCCCTTAGTTCCTTCATCTTATTCACTATGTTTTCTCTTTTATCGGGATCAACGACTAGGAGGAGAAAAC
>JAJZJR010000078.1 GCA_021810045.1 Thermoplasmata archaeon | reverse complement strand
GATTCAGCAACTTTCAGATCGCTCGTGGAAGCCGATTTTAACTACATTCCCATATAATAAACATAGAATATAATGGAAATCAAGAGCGTCCAGCTATCAAAATGGTGTTACTTTTATCTTAACCCTGCCTCTCAGCAAATATGCAAAGTTTCCAAGAAACCGTTCGAAATAGTTTAATCTACTATTAATTACTCTGGATTTGTGCAAAATACCATAGCTGTTCTTTCCACCGCGGCAGTCATGACAGCCATAATTTCATTTTTCATAGTTTACATTGCCAGAAATAAGGAAAAATTCTCTTTCAAAAACGTTGTTGTTGCCTCCCTGGTTCTGACAATGATGGCAAGCATGCTTAATTCGCTCACCTACCTCATAGACACGCCGTCTGGCTTTCTCAATACAATAATTGCTGTGAATTTCTCGATGGTATCAATGGCAATAGCCATAATTGCAATATTCTGGAGCGCTGTTTTCGGGAAATACAGCGGAGTATCGAGTAGGATTTCCACGATGTTTTCACTCCTGCTGGTCTGGAATGAGGTTTCAATGGGTATCTTTCTTTATTCTCTTGCCTTCCCCGGTTTTCTCGGCCGTTTCAATGGCACCTTGCTTGGTGCATTTGAGAACATGTTTGGCGTGAGCCTGAACTATTATCTTTTCATCATACCCATGTTACTTGAAATGCTTTCCGTGACATACTTCATCAAGCATTCCAGGTTTGTAAATTCCATACTACTATCAATATTTACCATGTCCTTGTTCTCACCCACACTGGATGGTAATTCTGAATTTGTTTGGATAGGATCAACAATCACTGTTGGAATCATGATAATTTTCATGATTTATTTCTATGAACTGCTGTCCAGGCGCAAGACTTCCATGAAGCTGACCGAAATGAAAACACTCTCCTGGCTTTTCCTTATTTTCCTGTTCATGATGGCCGGTGAATTTGCTGGTAGCCTCGATTACACACCATTTGGACTTGGTTGGTTTATCTACGGCATTTCGATGGTTGCAGGAATGTTCCTCTACTTCAATGTGACTTTCAAGTATGATGACTCGGGAGAAAAGAGGGTGGGATGGGTGAAGCACCCACGCCTCATGTTCTGGATCCTGTCCTCATCATTCGTATCAGAGATTCTTGCTACCGGAGCCATTATCTCACTATTTTTCATCAGTCACTCAACCGGCGTTTCTCCACTGGTTGAATTTTCAAATGCACTTGGAGGGGTAAAGGTCTTCACTCCTGCGTCTGAGATGGTTGACGTCGTATACCTGATAGGGGCGATTGCAAACAATCCAATTTTCCTGATAATAATGGGAATTGAGATGGGAACACTGGTTGTTATAAGGATTACAAAAATTACCTGGAAGGAGAAAAGGGTCAATCTTTCTCTGGCACTTGCAGCATTCGCCCTTTATACAATCATTGGGCCAAACTTCGTAGACAGGGGTTTTTACGATCATCTCCCCCTGTGGGCCAATGTCGGTGCGCTTTCTCCACTGTACCCGTATTTCATAATCCCGGTAATCGCGAGCTACGCCATATATGCAATCCTTGCTCTGCTATTCGGCAGAAGAAGCTATTGCAGTACTCTGTGCCCTTCCGCTGTTATGTATGGGGGGACTCTCGGGCAGGAGATGATAAGCTACAACTACGAATCGAAGATAAGCAGGAACAACCTTGGAAGCAAGTTCAAGAAGAAAATTTTCCCGCTGATATCCGGATCCTGGATAATTCTTGCCATCGTTTCAGTCATTTCGTTCTATTATTCAAGAGGCGGTAATCCTGGACTTTCGATTTATGGTATAGACGCCTCAGTCTTTTTCTCCTTTTTCACCTGGAATTTCCTCTGGTACATCTTCTTTATCTCCATTCCCTTCGTTGGAATGAGCCCTTGCAGGAGATATGGCTGGTGCACAACCGGAACATTTGTTGGATTTTTCAGTAAAATTGGACTGTTCAAGCTGAAAGTCAATAATCCGCAGACCTGCGTTACATGCAAAACAAAGGATTGTGTCAAGGCATGTGAGGTTGGGCTGGCCGATCTGCCGGGCCAGTTTATCACCAAAGGTTTTTTCAAAAGTTCAAAATGTGTCGGCTCGGGATCATGTATACAGGCCTGTCCCTATGATAATATCTTTTTTTATGACATCCGGAATTATTTAAAGGAAAAAATAAAGTAGAAGGTTCAGTCCATATCTCTTGTTGCAACCTTCAGTTTTTCCTTCTTCTTAGGCTGGTCTATCTCTTCAAAATTATCCTGCAACTTTTCCAGAACCTTTGGGAGTGTAGTGTATTCCATGTCCTCGTCAGGAAGCCTGTGCGGTTCAAAGGGACCCATTCTTCTCATATAATCCACAATGTTCACGGCTGTCTTTCTTGCGCCATCGAATGCAAGGTCGTCAAACATGTCTACCGGACCCGCAAGAAGCCCGTCCTTCAATACGAACCCGAGGGCAACTACTCTTGGAGGGCCGTCAAACCTTGTCATCTTTGCATCCTTCATGCCAACCGGCATAAGTGGTCCGTTGAATGATCCTCTCATCCATCCTGAAACGAGGAAGGGATAGGAGAATGCCTCAAGTGACTCGCCTGCAGCTGGAAGTCCGGACTGAAGCCTGACAATGCCGGCAGGATCGTCCTTTCCCACATACTCGCCTGCAATGAATGATAACTTCTCAGTGGATATCACGG
>JAJZJR010000027.1 GCA_021810045.1 Thermoplasmata archaeon | reverse complement strand
CCAATTAAACCGCACGCTCCTCCCGTTGCGGTGCTCCCCCGCCAATTCCTTTAAGTTTCAGCCTTGCGACCATACTCCCCAAGCGGCCCACTTAACACCTTCGCTCCGGCACTGCCTCCCCTCAACGAAGAGGCAACACCAAGTGGGCAGTGTTTACAGCTAGGACTACCCGGGTATCTAATCCGGTTTGCTCCCCTAGCCTTCGTTCCTCACCGTCGGATCTGTTCTAGTTGAACGCCTTCGCCACCGGTTGTCCTTCCGGGATTACAGGATTTTACCCCTACCCTGGAAGTACATTCAACCTCACCCAGTCCCTAGTCCTGCAGTCTCTCCAGAGGATCTCCCGTTGAGCGGGAGAATTTTCCTGGAGATTTACAGGACCGGCTACGAACGCTTTAGGCTCAATAAAAGTGACCACCACTAGAGCTGCGGGTGTTACCGCGGCGGCTGGCACCCGTCTTACCCAGCTCTTATTCCTTAAGCTTTTTAGGCTTAAGAAAAGCCTTGACTTTGTCAAGGCACTCAGGTTCCCCGTGTCGCGCTTTCGCGCATTGCACAGTTTCCGCGCCTGCTGCGCCCCGTAGGGCCTGGACTAGTGTCTCAGAGTCCATCTCCGGGCTCCCCCTCTCAGGGCCCGTACCCGTCCTCGGCTATGTGGTCCTTTACACCACATACGACCTGATAGGCCGCAGACTCATCCTCAGGCGCCGGAGCTTTGACCATCAAAGCATTCCAGCATATGATGGCTATAAGGAATTAGCCTCAGTTTCCCGAGGTTATGCCTCTCCTGGGGGTAGATTATCCGCGTGTTACTGAGCGGTTCGCCGGTTTCTTGCGATCCCATGACTCGCATGGCTTAGTCGAAACCTGATAGCAGTGGCCGCCGGCAGGATCAACCGGAGTTAATCCTTCTTTCATTGAAAATTATATGAATTTGGCGAGCCACAGTTTGCACCATTTCTCTTGTCAGAAGTGAGTTTAAGCCTCACAACTCCATATTTGCCAGTCTTGGAATGAAGAGTTCATCCTTCCCCAATGGGAATGTCCCCCTTTCGCCTTAAACTGGTATTATTCGGCTTCTTGCCGTTTTGTGCGTAATCAGTGTTATAACAAAACCGTATATAACTCTTTCGTGGAAATTCCCGTTATATATTAGTCCAGAGCAAAATTTGCTCTTATACAAATCATAAATTTCTTCTGGTTTATAAAGAGGATCACGGGACAAGGATCATGGTTAGGTAGTATGTTTTAATGATTATTCATGACAATACGCACTGTAAATCCATACACGGAGAAAGTTATATCAGAATACAGTGAAGACAGCCTGGAAGATGTAAAGGAAAAGTTCTCATATGTGAGAAAGCACCAGGATAACTGGAAAAAAGACCTTGATACAAGAATAGACTACCTGAAGAATACGCTGAAGCCGAACCTTGAAAAGAATCTGAACAGAATTGCCTCTTCAATGACAGAAGAGATGGGCAAACCTATCTCACAGAGCATAGCTGAAGTGAAGAAATGCATAACACTTGTTGATTATGCCATTGAAAATTTCCCCCGGTTCCTGGAACACGATGTCATAAAGACAGAAGCAAAGAAGTCATACGTGAGATTTGACCCGCTTGGAGTTGTGGAACTCGTCATGCCATGGAATTATCCTCTCTGGCAGGTCTTCAGGGCTGCAATACCTGCCTTGACCCTTGGAAACGGAATAGTTCTCAAGCATGCATCCATTGTTTCCGGAACAAGCAAGCTCATTGAGGAGGTCATGGAAACAGATGTGTTCAGGTCAATTATTGCAAGAGGACAGACAGCACTGGATGCAATAAAGTTCTCAAACGGCGTGTCCTTCACCGGATCCACGGGAGTAGGCATGAAGATCGCTGAGACTGCAGGCAGGGAACTGAAGAAAGCAGTACTCGAACTTGGGGGATCCGATCCTTTTATTGTGCTGAACAGTGCAGATGTAGACAAGGCAGCAAGGAATGCCACCTTAGGAAGAATGCAGAATAACGGGCAGAGCTGTATTGCATCGAAGAGGTTTATTGTGCAGGACGGCATCTATGAAGACTTTTATGCCCGTCTCAAGGAGGAATTCAGAGGTCTTGTCATAGGTGATCCGAGTAAGGAGAAAACCTTCCTGGGCCCACTTTCATCAAAGGAACAGGCCTCCACGGTGAGGGAACAGATAAGAATGCTGAAATCTGCTGGTGATGTTGAGGTACTCAGTGAAGAGGCTGGAAACATCGTTCCCCCAGTGATTGCAAACCCTGAGAAACCATTCCTGGATGAAATATTCGGCCCTGTTGCGATCATCAAGAAGTTCTCTGATGTGGAAGAAGGTGTCAGGATTGCCAATGAAACGCCATATGGCCTTGGCTCATCTGTCTGGGGAGATCCTGATGAGGCAGAGAAACTTGCTCCCTCCATTGAGGCAGGCATGGTGTTCGTGAACAAGATTGTTGCTTCCGATCCGCGTGTTCCTTTCGGTGGAGTTAAGAAAAGCGGTCTTGGAAGAGAGCTTTCCCGTTACGGTCTCCTTGAATTTGCAAACATAAGGACAGTCTGGGTACAGGAATAACTCTCAGATATTTTTGTAAGAAACTAAAAAAAATTCAGGGGCAGAGGAATAATTTTTTCCTAATTTTCCTTGGTGTCCCTTTTTATTGTAATCGGTATAACATCATTGTCGAATTCAAGCATTGCTATGTCCACTGGGTCCATAACTGTAGGGGGTACATCGATGATTACTGGTGCTCCCATTGATACCTGAAGAGCCCTTGCTCCGATTATTCTTGCTTTTTCAAACTTGGTGTAAGGTGACATAAAAATCAATAGAATCGTTAGGTAATGAACCCAGATATATTAAACTTACATGTATATTACCTCTATAATCTGAGGGTTGGCCAAACTTGATGTTCAGGCATACTCATGTTGAAAGGTGACAGATGACCATAAAATTTCAAAGAAAATAGAGGATTGGCTTTCCGGAGCTGAAAAGGATTTTGAGATAGGCCTTGACGATATCCGGGATTTTGATTCATATATCGGGAAGGAACTGGATGACATTGATTCCATAGTTGAAGGCGACCCCAATACTGCCTATGGGCGTGTAATGAAGCTTGCAGGGGTTGCGGGCCATGCCGCCAGGAAAAGGCCGCATATTATAGGACTGCTCACTGGCTATCTCCACAGGTTCATTTCCATCATGAAAAAGGTGCAGAAGGAGATGGGTGCAGTCTCCTTCACAATATCTGTGTCGTTTCCATTTGACCTGGGTATTTCACTTACATTCTGAGATATCAGCGGACCTGTGCACCGGCTTTGACTGCCCTGTGGGTTGTTATGCCCTGCCCTCCAGCTGTTATCTCCTCCCTCTTCCCGTCCAGGGATGCGGTGGCGATCACTCTTTCACCTGAGGATTCAACCTTCAATTCCAGGGTCCTGAGTTTCTCCAGGTCAATCTTCCCTGAATTGTTGTAGGTGTATGGGCCTATCTTCACCATGTCTCCTGCGTTAAGGTCCTGTTCAATGGGAGCCAGCAGGGATACGGTTTCACCGTCATCAGCGGCAAGCAACATTCCCTGGGAGAGTTCTCCTCTCAGCTTCGTGGGTTTCAGGTTCGCGATCACAACAATCTTCCTTCCTTTCAGGTCCCCTGCTGTGTAATGTTTCCTGAGGCCTGCCACGAGCTGTATCTCGCTGTCTCCAAGGCTTACCCTTAGAACATAGAGCTTGTCAGCATTGGGATGTTCCCTAGCCTCCTTGATCTCCCCGATCCTCAGGTCTGCAAAGTTGGGGTTTTCCTTTATGAGTGAGAGTTTTTCAAATGGCGGCTCGCCTTTCACGGGACTGAACTCAGAACCATCCATTGTAAGAAGATCTACCGTGAATTTCCTTTCCGAGAATTTGGCTGCACCTATCCTCTCCATCATTGCCTCAGAGGCACTGGGAACGAAAGGATAGAGCATTGTTGTGCAGTACTGTGCAAGTACAAGTGAATGGTAAAGCTTCGATATGCACTGATCCACCTCTGTCTTCACGAGCCTCCATGGCTGTGCATTGTTGAAGTACGAATTGGCGTATTTCACCAGTTCAAGCCATTCTCCCATGGCCTTCTTCTGCTCCACTTTCTCCATGTATGAGTTGTAGTTCCTGATCCTCTCATTAGCGAATTCAAGAGCCTCCCTGTCCTGATCATCCGGTCTGGCCTTTGAGGAGGTGATTTCAAGGTTGTTGTTCACGATGAAGCTTGTCATCCTGTGTATATAATTCCCGAACTTGTCGATGAGTTCACCATTGACCCTTGACTGGAATTCCTCAAGGCTGAAGTCTGCGTCCGAGCCTTCCGGCATGATGGATGACATGTAGTATCGCACATAGTCCCTTGATGCAAGTTTCAGGATATCGTCAACGCTGTATCCGATTCCCCTGCTCTTGGAGAACTGTTTTCCGTTGAATGTGAGGAACTCGTTGGCCACCACCATGTATGGAAGGTTGTATTCTCCCCTGCCCATGAGCATTGCAGGCCAGATGATGGTGTGGAAAATGATGTTGTCCTTGCCCATGAAGTGGTACATTTTCACTTCCGGATCGAAATAGAATTCCTTCCAGTAGTCCTTCCTTCCAATGCGTTCCGATAGTATCCTGGCACCGGATATATAGCCAAGGAGGGCTTCAAACCACACATATATGCGCTTGTGTTCGTACCCTTCAAGCGGCACTGGAACACCCCATTCAATATCCCTTGTGATGGGCCTTTCCTTCAGGCCTGCCTTTATGAAGTTCCTTGTGAACGAGAGGACGCTGTGCCTCCAGAAATCCTTTCCTTCAAGCCATTTTATGAGCTGGTCCTGGAATTTGTCCAGGCGGAAGAACATGTGCTTTGTCTCCCTGAATTCCGGTGCGGTTCCACACAGCACACATCTGGGAGATATGAGTTCCTGTGGGTCCAGTATCTTCCCGCAGTTGTCACACTGGTCTCCCCGTGCTTCCTCGAAGCCGCAGTTGGGGCACTTTCCTTCTATGTATCTGTCTGGCATGAACCTGTTGTCTGTGGGGCAGAAAGGTGATACCATGGTATGTTCGGATAACAGTCCCTTTTGGTAAAAATCCATGAAGAATTCTGCCACTGTGTCCCTGTGTTCCGGGTATGTTGTCCTAGTGTAAATGTCAAAGACAATGTCCAGGTTCCTGAAGGCTTCAAGGTGCTCCTTGTGGTATCTGTCTGCGATCTCTTTTGGTGAAATATGCAGTCTGTCTGCGGCAATTGTTGCCGGTGTACCATGCTCGTCACTGCCGGAAACAAACATGACCTCGTTTCCATGCATCCTCTGGAATCTCACGAATATATCTGAGCTCAGGTATGCACCAGCCACATGTCCCAGGTGTATGGGTCCGTTTGCGTAAGGAAGTGCTACATTAACAAGTATTTTTGACATGAATTTACTCCTGCGGTTATTTGAGATAACGATTTCCTATATTTTTTTGATTACAGCTTCTATGATTAGAGACAGACATCCGGATCAGGATTGGGTTAATATTCCACCTGATGTGGTAAAGATAAAGCCATATTGTGTCCAAACACCATAATATAAGGCTTAAAAGTAGTTTATACGTATTTCGTACTTTTAGTTTGTATCTCGTACTACTACAAAATGATTAACACTTTACGGGATTTAACAGGGTCTTATGCTGAAAGCAGAATCAATAGGAACTAAGGAACTTGTTTTCCAGGCCATAGGACAGATAACTCCAATAACAATACTTGGGGGGCTTATACTGGGTGCAGCGGGCTTTGCACTGGGATCAACGCCTCTTGCCTTCCTCATAGGCATGGGTGCAGTGCTTCTGGCGGCAAACACCGTTTATCAGTTTTCCCGGATTGTTTCCCACGCAGGTGGATACTATGCATATGTTGCCCATGGGATGGGAAATAATGCGGGAGTTTTCACAGGATTCCAGTACCTGATTTACCAGGTGGCTAATCTAGGGCTGGAATACCTCATAGTGATCTGGGGATTTTCCAAGGGCATAAATTATGCTCTGGGCACAGATTTGCCGGTCTGGTCTGGCATAATCTACATGGGTGCAATGACAGTTCTCTCATTCGTTTTCATGTCCAGGGGTATCAGGCCTTCACTGAGACTGGTCATGGCCATAGGGCTCATACAGCTGGGAGCCATCCTGATCATATCGTTTGCGGTTATAGGGCAGATTCATGACAATTCACTGTCCGTGTTCACGCCACAGTACGCACTCAATGGCTGGCATGGTGTATTTCTTGGATTCATCGCCGGGAGTTACCTGTCCTTTGCAGGATATGGGTCAGTTGTTCCCATGGGCGAGGAAGCCAGGACTCCAACCAGAACTATTGGCAGGGCAGTATTGTATGTTATCCTCCTTGCAGGAGGGGTGTTTTTGCTTGGATCATATGCCCTGACAACAGGTTTTGGCATTTCCAGTATGTCCAACTTCACCTCTACTGTTATCCCAGGCCTACAGGTTACAAGGGAATACCTTGGCATAGGAGGCGTTTACCTCTATCTGCTTGCTGTGACTTTCATATCCACGTATGGAACAGTTGTAGGCATGGGAACACCACTCACAAGAGTAACATATGCACTGGCACGTGACGGTGCCCTTCCAAGGTTCCTGTCAAGAACAGATGAGGCAGGAACTCCATACAATGCCGTCAGGTTCACCTTCCTTATCTCAGTGGCCTTTGCAGTTCTTTCAGGTGGAATATTCTGGTACCTTTACGGTTTTTACGCAGGTCTTGAGGACGCATGGATAATATTTGCAACCATTGCAACCCTGGCAACACTCTTAATCCACATATTATCCAACACATCCCTGAGCATAATGTCCATAAAAGAGAAAAAATGGGTTTTATGGCTCCTGGTGCCAAGTGCAACAACACTGATCATGCTGGTTGCCGTGTACTATTCAGTTCTAGGGATAACCATGCCTTACCTAATCGCACCCATTGTGAATGTCATATGGATAGGCATCAGCCTTGTTTACGTATATGCAAGGAGAACTTCATTCCACCATACCATGAATGAGGAAGCACCACAGCAAGTAACAGAAGCCTGATGGCTTCCCATTTATTTTTTTGTTTGCTGAATGTTGTGATGTAATGATACTTTTTGAATTCGGTGAATGTCCTTGAGGACAACAGGGTCCCTTATCTATAGGAAGAGACGCATTTCATTGGTCTGCCTGAATCCCATTTTTTCATACAGGGCTCGTCCTGCTTCTGAGGCATGAAGAGTCATCCTGTCGTATCCATGTTCCCTGGCCCAACTGATGGCACTCTGCACAATCAGTGTTGCAGCACCCTGATTCCTGTATTCTTCTTCCACAAACATGGACAGCAGATATGGTCGCTTTATCATGGAACTGTCTGGTCTTGGCTGGTCTTCCTGAACGAGAATGCAGCCGCTTCCTGCTATCTTTCCCTCATGAGTCCTGACCAGTATGGCAATCATGGATCCATAGTCAAGTTTCTCCTTCAGCCATTTCCTGGTCAGTTTTGTGAACGTTTCATTGTTTATTTCCACATCCCCGTATATCTCCTGCCACATACGCATCCTGTGGGACAGCAGTGTTTCCAGGTGTTCCGATCTGGAGAATTCAATTGAAAATTTTTCCATTGAGCATCACAGGGAACTGAATGAAATTAATTTTGCCTGCCGTGTGGTGTCGTTGAGAGATTTACTTTCAAAAATCCATAAATTTCTTTCATTGATGGCTTGAAAAATATATCCAAACCACATGTTTTCAATTTGAGTGAAACATATTCCTATATGCCGTTCAAATGAACGGACAGCATGTACATAATGATTTCAGGTAGGATTTATGGGTTCTGCATATTTATGAAAAAGATGTAAAGTGTTGTTGAAACCGGTATAGGCAAACCGAGAAGAGTTGTTGTAATGGACAGCCCATAGGTTGTGTTATACTGAAGGTTGGTGTCAAACCCGGCTACAGTGGAGATGGTGTCTGTTAATGAGTAATTGAAAACATGGTCTCTTTGTGATAAAGTATTGTTGAGGAATTTCAAATTCAGGTTTTGACTTCCAGCAAAAGAGGTTACGTTCACGGGTTTTTTATATACAGACATATAGTCCACCTGAGTTAAACTTTCCCCGATATATGCTGTAAAAGGGGACTGAGAACCTGAAAGAGGTTCCACGGAAATCGTCATGCCTGAAGCCCTAAGACCATGGGAAATTTTGCCAGAGACATTAAGCACCAGATAGTCCATGAATGCATTGGGATGATTGCCAAAAGCCCAGACATTTCCATTCATTGTACTCCGGAGAGTAACATATGGTATTCCATTCTCCCTCATTGTACTGTTAGCACCGTAGTTCTTGAATGACGCACTATCCTGTGAAAAATTATTGTACTGAAAACTGAACATCAGGGTATGACTGGCTGAATCGTTACTGGAAGTTATCACAGGCGGCTTGTTGTTCGAAATATAGAAGTAATACATAGATGGCACTACAATGATCAATACAATGGCAATAACTGCAATAACCAGCTGCAGCCTCTTTCTCTGTAATTCCATTCCTGACCTATATTACAAATACATTCTATTATAATAATTCTGCCATGAAGATTAATTTGGAGAAATGGATTTGTAAACCAGGATTGTGTTTTATGCCTGTGAGGAGGACAAAGAGTGGAATGCAGCATTTCCCCTGACAGTTCACTTTGAAATCCTGACCGTTCCATTGTTTGGTTCTTTTCCCACAATATAATATGCTATCACAGGTAATTCAGATACACACAGGCGTAACTTCGGGAATGCTTCTCCAATCTTTCTTTGCCCATGGATTGCATATGTTTATTGTTGCATTGCTCAAATCCAGTCCAGGAAAATTCTCACTGCATTGACAATGGCAACAATGATGCTAACGATAGCAGAGAACAGGATAATCAGATAGCCGATGCTGTTGGTAATCCATGACAGGATGAACCTCACTGCAATCGGCAACGGATCCGCAAGATGTGCAAAATCGAAGGGGAACACCTTGAGGAACCACATGGCTGCGACGAAAGTGAACACGTTGGAAGCAAGTTCAAATGGACGAGCCCAGTCCCTTCTTCCCAGTATCGCCCTTGCACCTGATGTTACAATGGAGAGTGCAAATGAACCATAGAAAAGCAGGGTTGCTGTGAGCCCGAACCTGGCTGTCATGAATCCCGTGCTGGTTGTCTGGTGATACACGAAGAATGCCGCAATCAGAAGCATGAAGAATATCCCGACTATTTCGCCGATGCGGTCCGGTATTGACAGCAGGTTCCTGTTCCTTCTCATCGGTGCAGATCTGTGCTCTTCCATTCCAGCCAATCTCCTCTTTTCTGCATTCCCCTGGAACCATGAGGTTCCCAGGTTGTGGCAGATGCCATTGGATGAACAGGTGGATTTCCGGACTTATCCTTTGTTCCAGAGCATTTAGGGAAATTGATATTCTCCAGTTCAGGTAAATATTATCCCGTTTAACCTCAAAGGGAAGGTTGGCTGGATACTGCTTTCTGATGCCTTGGCTCCCTTATCAAAAGGGTTGTTATCAGGCCAATGGTCATGACAACAGATACAAACAGGATGCCCGACATGCTGAATCCAACTATGTGCAGTATTTCACCGAAGAGAATGCCGCCCAGGATACCTCCGCCGGAATAAAAGGAGAATACTGTCCCCGATACCAGCCCTATATCCCTTATGTCCCCGTACTTCTGGGATGCTGCAGAGATCACGTTGATCATTCCGTTATATCCGCCACCGAAGAGGAAGCTCAGGATCATGAGTTCAGGTATTCCCGGGTGTCCCAGGAAGACACCGGTGCTTGCGATCACAAGCATTCCGAATATGAGCACCAGGGTCATTTTCCTGTTCCAGATGTCACTGAGATGTCCCAGTGGCATGGTGAGAACGAGACCGCCAATGCCAAGCATGGATGATATGATTGCTGCGGTTCCGCTCTCCACATGAAGGTAGCTGATCATGTAGTGGGAAAAATATCCCAGGAATCCAAAGAGACCGATGCCGAAGAAGAAAATTGAAATGAATGTAAGGGAAGTGTTCCAGTTGAAAAGACGCCTGAACCGGAAGTTCCTGTCCTTTTCCCTGTGTGCGAATACGTTTGGGAGGAACAGGAGGATGAGGAGGATGGATGCAGCGCCAACTCCCCCTGTGACCAGGTATATGATCCGGTATGCGGGTACAACGAGGGATTCGGCATACGGACCGAAGAGCATCCCTGCGCTGAATGTAATTCCCTTGAGGGAGAGGAGGAAACCTCTCCTTGTGGGATATATCCCACCCAGGAAACCTGTGATAACACTCTGCATGACTCCATTCCCTGCACCGAATATGAAACGCATCAGGAGGAGTTCTGCAGGATTCGATACATAACCTGTGAGGACTGAACCCACAGTCATCACAAGAATGGATACCACCAGGAGATATTTCAAGGAAAACCTGCTGAACAGCATTCCACCCACTGCTGCAAAAATTATGACTCCAAGGGTGAATGCACTTGCCGACAGGCCGAGATATATGTCAGGAGCGGAAATTGTGTCTAAAATGAATGGTGAACTGAAGAAGAAGAGGTTCAGGTCAAATGCAGTCACAAAATTGGTGAATACTGCGGCCAGGAGTATGATTGCAATGAGATGCGGCCGATCCTTGAAGTGATCCATGACCTGGCTGAGGTCCATTTTTCTGTCTGATGATGAGTGCATTGAGGGTTTTAACAGCTAATGGAAAACACTGACTGATCCTGTGAAATGTTGTGCATTTTACACAACAGTCTCATTTACTCATTTTTCACACAGACAGAAGAGTATTTCCACCATGTACAATAAACAGGGATGTGCCATCATCACATCCCTGGAAATCATCCGGCCATGCAAGATCAGTATGGTGGCATTATGATCCCTCTGATGAGGTCATGAAATACCTGAGAGACATGCGTGATGCAATACATTATGGCATTCTCAAGGCTGAGGAAATGAGGAGAAGAAATGAAAAGATTCCCTCGCCCATTGATCTCAGGAAAGAGATCAAGCCCTGGTTTGATTTCACATATGATTATGCGAAACATCACATCAATCCTGTGTGCCGTACATCCATTTCCATTCTCAGGTCATTCAGGAAGAACAGGAAAGGAAAGAAACACCCGGAAGTGAAGAAACTCTCCATGAGAATGGACAGTGAACTGGTAAAGCTTCAGGATGGCTTCATCAGGATCACCATTCGTCCACGAGAATACGAATACATTCCCGTCAATGATCACCATTCAAAATATGGTGAATACAGCAAATATGGCGTATCCGAACTTCTCCTCACAGATCGCAAGGTGGTTATATCCTTCAGGAAACCTGACCAAAAGGAAATTATGAACAGGAAGATGGGAATTGATGTGAATTTCAGCAATATCTCAATGACAACTGTCCATGAGGGAAGGATCATTGATGTTGCAGTTAAATCCACTCAGAATGTGGTAAATATCCAGAATGATTATTCGAGAAGGAGAAGGAAGGTACAGAAACACATCATGAATCCTCAGAAGAGGCACAGGAAACTCAGGGAAGCCAGAGGGAGACAGCAGAACCGTGTGAAGGATGCACTGCATAAACTCTCCACTTCCCTGGTCAATGAGAATCCTGATACAACATTCATTGTTGAGGACCTGAGAAACATAAGGAAGACAGCAAAACCTCAGAACAGAAAACTGAGAACATACCTGAACAGGTGGCCTTACGCAGAATTCCTGAGAATGATCGAATACAAGTCACCCAATAAAGTGATAAAGGTGAATCCGGGAGGGACCTCATCTGAGTGTCCTGTATGTGGTGATAATGTAAAGCACCCTACCTGGAAGATATCCCGTTGTTCAACCTGTGATCATGACTATGATAGGGACAGGTTAGCCTCACTGGCTATTTCCCTTCGCGGCCATGATCTATGCGGAGATCCGTTCCCCGTGAGTGCGGCAACCCCTTTGCCATCCATGATGGATGAATACCTGTACACCGGAAGCATGCCTGATGCTTCCGGAACAGGAAGGACTGAGATGGCATACGTTCCGAACAGATGTTATGCATAGGATTGCATAACATTTTGAGAACGGATAGGAGACTGTATGTGACTTAGTTATAAATACGGCCCAGTTTCCTGCTGACCGGGCTTACCTGTGGAGGAAAGCCTTGAATCTCTGCTGTATCCTGTCCTGGTCTTCTTTCTTTTCTCCTATTGACATGCATCAATATCTTGTGTACTAAGAATACGAGAGGTCCAGGTAATACACGCTGAATGTGAAACTCTTAAGGGGAAATGGAATTCCTAGTGTGTCCTGATAGAATTCCAGTGTTATACTTGCATAATACTTCCCTGCAGGCATGGTGTTCATTCTTACATTCTGATAGAAACTCGGGTAGATGGCCAAGGATGGTCCACTGTCTGGTATAGATTTTACCTCATTACTTAGTGAAATTTTGGAAACAAAAGCATTCATGGAGGTCTCATTTGTGCCTATGTTGTAAACCTTGAAATCCCTGATACTGACGACCAGTGAACTTAACGTGGAATGACCTGTGTTCAGGAACACCAATGACAGAAGCGGAGGGTAAATGTTGGTATTCGTTCCAATATTCTGACCAAAGACTTTTGATATGTTTGTAAAGTTATTTGGAAAAATCGAGTCAGGCTGGTTCATAACTACCATATCCACATTTCCATGTCCCGGTACAGTCACATTATACTGGAAATACTGCTTCAATGTAAAATTATACTGGAATTCATTTGTAATGGACATGTTTTCACGTGCCTGGAAGAACTGGTGGTTTGCCTGTATCACATGAGTGCCCTCAACATAGCCCAGACCGAACCCGGTGGAGAGGAAAACAATTACAAAGATTACTACGACAGAGACATATTTCAATAATCTTGACTTCAAACACTCAACTCCATTTCAACCTGGTTGCAAATTTTATTTTATAAAAATTGAAGATTTTATCTGATATGAGTCTTTCGGAAATGCACCAAAACTGAAAATTATGTCTGGCGCGACCTGTGCAAAATTATGGATAAAAATAAGATGTAGGGGTTGATTTTTCCCTGAAATTTCAAAGAGTGTATTATGGAAGCAGATTATTAAGCCAGGACAGCCTTGAATCTCTGCTGTATCCTGTCCCTGTCCAAGTTTGAAAGGAAATATCCCAGTCTTGGCCCTCTTTCCTTTCCTATGAGTATTTTGTAGAAAGCAGCAAAACCTGTCTTTGGCTGGAGATTCTGTTCCTTTATGAGTTCATGGATTGTGTTGTGTATTCCCTCAGGGGTCCATTCGATGCTGTCCATTTTTCCAAGGAAAGATGATGCAAGGGCAGTTTCCTCCTGTGTGAGTTCAACCTTTGAATCCTGTGGCAGCAGCGAGAATTTGACCTGTTCGGGAGCATAGGTTTCAAGCCATGAATTTGCAATCTCGACCTGCTTCCTGAGGTAGGATGAAAGTTCAGTACCACCGTATCCGCCTCTCTGAAGTGCCTTCAGGAGCATATCCTCTGTCGGGTATATCTGCACCAGGGTTATGAGGTGCCTGAAACTTACAAACGTGTCCGGTTTCTCCTCCATGACCCTTGAGAGTTCATATGTCCTTGCGTCGTCTTCATCTGCAGCCTCTGCCAGTCCGTAGAAAACATTCCTGTATCTCTCGTATTCGTCAACCAGGTTCAGCAGGCCAAGGCCGGGATCAAATTCTATGTGCCTTGAAGGCTGTGATCTTGCAATGAGGAACCTGAGTATTTCCGGAGGCGCAGACTTGACCATTTCAGAAGCTGCAATCACATTGCCTGTGGAGGAATGCATTGCCCCTTTTCCCTTGAGGAAGATACGTTCGTAGATGAGGTATTTTGGTGCCTCTATGCCGAATATTTCTTCTGCAATGGCTTTTCCCGTGTCATATGACCCACCGGCTGCCCCATG
The DNA here is from genome assembly GCA_021810045.1 of Thermoplasmata archaeon. GTDB lineage: Archaea > Thermoplasmatota > Thermoplasmata > Thermoplasmatales > Thermoplasmataceae > JAJZOM01. Next base: position 2,030 of record JAJZJR010000027.1, on the reverse strand, counting down.
ATCCTTTCCGAACGGTTCTATTGTAACACCAAGGGCATACCACTTGGCGGGCCACTCTATTCTCCATGGGAGTTTTCCTTCATTCTTCCTGATGTCTGCCTTGCCTGAGTTGCCGCATTTGCAGGTGTATTCAATGTACGGGTAAGTGTAACCTTTCACGGAAGTGCTGTTTATCCTGCCGCACGCTGAACATATGGGATTATACGGGGCCCAGTTTGCCTCCAGCTGCCTTCCTGATACTGTCTCCAGGATTTCCCTGATTCTGGGGACATTGTTCATGACAATGTCTATTGCCTTCTCGAATACGCCATCCCGGTAAAGGTCGGTGGAACGTATGACCTCCACCTTAACACCAATGGTTTCAAGTGTTTCCAGGAAAGGCTTGAGGAAATATTCAGAATATGTGCCTTCACCCTCAGGTGCAGGTATGGAGCTGAGAGGCTTACCCACATGCTGCTCATACTGTTCCCTCTTCAGGAAAGGGTATACCTTCCTTAGAGGATCGATGTCGTCACAGAGGTAAATGAATCTGGACTCAGTACCCTTGTCCTGAAGGGCCCTGTGGAAGAAGTAACCAGTGAGGATCTCTCTCATGTTTCCAACATGTATGTGGCCTGATGGTGAGATGCCGGTTGATACTGTCTGCTTCCCTTCCAGGTCTTTGACGAATGCGTCCGCCCAGTGCATGCTTATCTAAGATCCGCCAACAAGGTTGGTCCTTACAAGTGACCTGATCCTTACGTCCGAGATTTCATCGCCGCTCATCTTGGACGCAATAACAACTGCGAGAACAGGGTTACCCCCTTCGTTTCTTGTATCCATGATGGCCCTCTTCATGGTTTCGCCTGTGCTCATAACGTCGTCAAGGATTACAACATTCTTGCCCTTTACACTGGCAAAATTGCTGCTGAAAAATCCCTCCTTCCTGGCAGGGTGTGGCCTGTAAACAATGAGTTCCTTGTCCATGAGGTAGGAGACCATTGTTGCGTAAGGTATTCCGTTTATTGTAACACCAAGGATGGCATCCACTTGGAAATCGCCATTTCTTGCTTCTTCCTCGATGATATCTGAAATTACCTCTGAAATTGAACTTATTCTGTTTCCGGTGACACCGATGGTCCTCCATCCGATCTTGACATCCTGGACCTTTGATTCCTTGAAAAATTCCTTGCTTAACAGCCAGGTTACAGTACCTACTGACAGGTGGAGTTCTGTTGATATTTCCTTATCTGACATGCCCTTATTCTTCATCTCCAGGGCTCTCTTGTAGAGTTCTTCTATACTTTTCATTTCCATCCCATCGTCCTTCTTTATAAACAGAAATGGCTTTTGGTAATATAATTTTCATTGTTTGATTGGAGTTTGTTCACAGCTACACTGACAGAGAAGAGTGGGATGTGATTTGTTACTTGCTGTATTTCCGGGGTTACATTTCTCTTTGGATGTTGTGCCATTAATGAAAAAAGCACTTAATTACTGGAACTTTAATGTGATGCACTGGATTGATAGATTTGGTGTAAATCCGGACTGGTTGGATGAGCGAACCATGGCCAGAGGGCATGTCGATGAATCCCACTCGATGTGTCGTGAATTTCTTGACTTTCTATCACAGAAATTGCGGTAATTCGGCCATCATCAACTGTACAGACAAATTTCTTGAACTCCTGGAACTATTTTGCCAATGTCTATGGTCAGAACAATTTTGTAAGCTATTCAGAACCTAACTGGGTTGGATTATATGACGCTGTATTTTAAATACGGCGTTTATTTTAGATTATTATGTCTCCTTATGTTCAACAGATATGGTATTACTTCATTCCATTCCTCATAATTGGAATAGGTTTAACTGCCGATGCACTCGTTCATGGAACATTTAAGGTTAAAGCCAAAAAAAGAGGTAACCGACTTTGGGACATAAGTGTCCTAACCCTTCATGAGCATCATGTTGTGGAGCAGTCCCTTGCAGAATCCCGATGTCTCGATCCTGTCGTTTCGTCTCTGGAATATCATGTGTCCTGTTACTCTCTTGT
>JAJZJR010000026.1 GCA_021810045.1 Thermoplasmata archaeon | reverse complement strand
ATCATCCTAGGATACAATGGTATGTTTATCTCTCATCCTATACCTGAAATCTCAACCCTAAGGTATTTCTCACCGAATCGGACGACTAATTACACTCCGAAGATCATTCATAGCCCTTAATCCGTTTATAAATTTGATGTGAATAAAAATAAAACAGCACAAGCGTTATAACGCATACACATATATGATGATATGGAGCCGGGCCCCCAGCTTAAAATCGGGAAAAGAAAGCAGCAGGGACGTGGGTATACCGGGAAGACATACCAGGCATGTCCAAATTGTAAAGAATATTATCTGAGGGGTATGTATGTACTTGACAGGAATGGACAAAAGAGCAAATGGATCAAGATCGGACTTTATTGTGAGGGGTGCGGAATGTCCTGGACATACCGGATGAAAGAGAACTTTATCAGGATGGGGCTTGATTATGACATCTAATTCAGGTTCCTAAGTCGTTGAATCAGATTACCCCTATTCCAAGGAGTATGAGCAAAAGTCCGCCAAACATTCCTGCCATACTGATATATTTTATTACATCAACTCCGTTAGAGTGTCTATACATACTTCTCACTTCTCCTATGATAAATAATTATATATCATTTTCCTGTTCCTCCAAGTAGAGATATACTGCAGAGAATCCAGTAAGAACTGCAGTTCCAAACCATACTTCTGCAGCTGAAAATTTGGTTAGGACAAATAATTCAATTATTCCGCTTGCAGCAGGTATTGAGAATACTTCGAACGCAGCAAGTAAAGATAGCAGTGATATGCCTCCAAGGACATGCTTCAGTTTGATGTGAAATGACCTGTCTGCTTTCTTTAATCCCTTGGCTGCATATTGTTTCACTGCGGATTTTCCTCTTGTAGCCGTCTTCTTCCCGGATGATCCTTTGTTTTTTGGTTTGCCAGACATAGTTACGCCTTACAATTTCCCCGAGATCTCATTGATCAACCATCTTGCATTATTCAGGACCCGATCAAGGTTCTCCTTTCCAAGATCTTTCCCATGAGATCTTGCATCATCAAGCCATCCTTTAATGTAGGCCCCACTGTCATCCTTAAAGTCAAACCCGAAGTGGGCCCCCACGAGGTAAGTTGAAAGTTCTGCCTCTGATTCCGCAATACCTCTTGGTATATCCTTTCTGTTCAGATGATCAAGCCTGGCATGTGACATTTCATGGATCAGGGTATGCAGAACATTAACATCCTCTCCTGGTATTTTCATCACCACTATCTTCTGGCCCTCGCCATCAGATGAGTGGGCAGTGTAGCCTCTTGCACCATGAACACCAGTCAGTGGATCCTCTTCCACGACATAGTGCTTCTTTGCAATCTCTTTCAGGTCCTTATAGAATGTCTGTGCCTTGATTGTCTCCTCCGCTGGTATCTGGGGTTTTCCAGGAATAGACTCAGTATTCCTGATATCATAAACACTCCCAACACCAAAGTGATATGCTATATCTCCTTCAAGGTTGAACTTCTCTTTAACAAGTTGTTCTATAGCCTCATCACTCAATCCTTCATCCCTTTTCTTTTCCATGAAATCCTTCAGTTTTCCGGGACCTGCTTTCTGTGGAATGCCTATGGGAAACAGGATGCTTATTTTATGTGCTCCCGGCTTGACATCCCTTCCATAGTATTTCCACTCGGTCGCAGATCTTACAATTGTAGAATTGGGATCCTGCATATGGATCAATACTGAATTTTCTCCTGAGTAGTTGCCCAGAGTTCCACTGTACTTCTTCATCTGCAAGAGCAGTTGATCAACCTTTGTAACCTTGCTCAGGTCTCCAAGGATATCCCATGCCTGCTTCTCAAGCTGACCAGGAGTTGGCCCAATATCTTTCAGATGAACTTCCCGAACTTCTCTTGGCTTCCTCTCCGTCTCAATCTGTATGTGCTTGCTGTCGGTTCCTTTCTTTTTCGTTATCCATTTCTGTGTCATTTTTCATTCCTCCATTTTTTTTCATAGTTCGGATGGTCTTTAGGATCCTCGTTTTCTATTGGATCAACGATTATGGCCCCACCATCCTTTAGCCATACCTGCCTTGGGTACTTTCTCATTGGTTTTACCCGGGATTGTTCATCTTTCTCACCCATGTTTTTTCAACTCCAATATTTAAAGAGAAGGTGAAAAAAGTTCAGAACAGCCCTTTCGAATCATGCGTATATAATAATAGAAATGTATCCGCCGCCTAATGGCACATGATATCATTTCCCTCCCTCCTGATCCGTTTTCCAATCGCCTTTCTTGATACCTTTTTTCCTTATTTCCTCTACTGTCAGTTCAGAAATATGCTCCATCACCTTCCTCATGTTCGGTGTTATCTTCGTGTCGGTCTTGATCATCTTCTCCAGCATCAGGTCGAAGATCTCTTCTTTCGTCATATCCATCCTTACTGGAGTATTCATGGGATCAAGTGGATCAATTTCTCTTTCAGGAGTGCCATCTTTGCTCTGGTTCAAGCGCACACGATGTTCGCAGCTTGGACATCTCGCCATTGCACGGGAACCTGCATAATCCCATTCATACCCACACTTGTCACAGTGGATGTGTATTCCCTGCTTCTCCTTACCCTCAGAATTGTTTTTCCTTTCAATTTTCTCCAGATCTTCCTGGAATTCCTTGAACCTGGATTCCATGTAAGCTTTTTTCTTTGCTTCATATTTTTCCCAAATATCATCTGATGGAAGGCGGAATTTCACCATCTTCACCATTATTTCAGACCTTCCTCTGTGGATCCTCGGGAATTTCGCCATTGGATGTTCTGGATCCCAAGTATTCCTTGAAAGCAGCTTCATTTTCATGAGGCCCTGAACATCAGTAGATTCAAATCGGATGTGAACAAGCTTCCTTGATTGTCTCTCGATAAAGGTTTCATCCGGGACGGTGATGAAGGTCAGGATCTGTTTGAATCGGAATCCCTGTGTCAACATTCCAAACACTCTTGCTGAAGTTTCCTGCCACAGCCTGGCATTTATGCCCAGTCCTGCATCATCAAAAACAATGACCGAACCAGGGGGAAGATCAGAATTCACAAGGATAAGGAATTCCTTGACTGTGAATACTATTCGGTCAATAGAAAAATTGGGGTCAACACGCTCAGCAAGCCTTATTGATGCAAGAGACTTTCCTGATCCGGTATCGCCGATAAACAAAGCTATCAGATTGCGGTTCTTTTTTATCCTGTTGGAGATCCATTGAAGTAGCCACACGCTGTTCTTGAAGGGGACGCCAACTTCCCCATCTTCTTTCATTTTTTTATTCTCCGGATCAATTTCCGTCATATTCCCTCCTCACCTCCCTCTGTGTATGTGTAATTCATAGGTATGAGCAGGCCCAATCTTCCATACAACCTTGAAATAGAACCAAACCATGCAAAAAGGAGATCGTAACTCTCGGAGACGTATCTTTCAGATGGGTACATCTTAGACACCTCCAGTAATCTATCCCTTGCGATCTTGTATTCTCTTGTATATTCCTCGTCAAAATATAATGACAGTAACTCATGGAGAGCCTTGATCTTCTGGCCCCATGAAAATACATTGGCAAGGTTGTGAGAAGATTCTCCCGGATATTCCGCTGCTTTCACGAGGAGATCGTAAATGATCCGCATGCCATCTGGGGATTCACTGTCCTTCATTGCGCTTTCTCCTCCTCATGATCACCATTACTGGACATGATGGCCCCTCGGGAAAGATCTTATTCTCTTCCTTCTTTTCATCTTCAAAGAGCTTGTCCAGAGGTGGGGGAAGAATGCCCTCATCTTCCTCCTGGAAATTCCGATACTGTGCCTGAAGATAGGAGCTGTCCTGAATAGATATTCCCATCAGTGTGAGCCTCCTAAATGCGTTCTCACGTTTCCAGTCCTTTACTTCTGTTCTCATTCTTCTACCTCCTTCTTTCTTTTCTCAGCAAGGGCACGGAGGAATGTGGGGTTTTGAAGAAGGCCTTCTACCTGTTCCTGATATATCTGGGCCTGATCCTCATCAAGATCCTGTTTCTTGATAATATCATAAGATGTGTCCCTGAAGGCGCTTTCTATGTGGTCGATCATTTCTTTTGTCTGCCTTGTGCCTTCGACTATTGCCTCTACCTTGCTCGTCTGCCTCAGTTTCGCAACCTCGAGAAGAGTGTTTTGAAGCATTTCGGTCAGGTCGTCAAGGACACTTGCAAACATCATATATTTTGCACGGTTGTAATGGGCCCATGCAATCTCCACAAAATATGGGATGCTTGTTCCCTGGAGAAATTTCACATCTGTGCACCAGTAAGTGACCCTTCCATTGATCTTCCCCTGTTCCAGGGTGAGTCCAGTCTTCTTATCAATCAGAGACCAGATCTCTTCAGAAACAAAAATACGTTCCCAATCCATCGCTCCATCCTGCGGAACCATAAGAAATGTTCCGGATCTTGTTCTCAGGCTCCTTGCATACATAGAGAGGGCAGGTATGAATATGGCAAGGGATGCTATAGTATACAGGAGGCCTATGATTCTGTATTCGATATAACTCAGGAATATCCCGACGATGAACTGGGGGATCAGGCTCTTGATCAGGCTTCTCCTTGACGTGAATTTCTTCAGGGCTTCTATGTTCCCATGTTCATCCATGGCTCTTTTCAATTCTGCCTTGAAATCATCATGGAATCCAGATTCGAAGCTCTTTTCCCTATGCCGCTCCATCCATCCTCTTCCTTGTCTGTCCTTCATATAAAGATCGCCTCCCTCTTTTCCTTCTCAAGGACATATTTCCTTCCGGAGAACATTGCTATGGCCACGCCGAATATTCCTGCTATGAATCCCTTTGCAATACCAACCTCATATTCGTAGTATGTGTAAAGGGCTGCAGGGGGCTTTGGGCCATAGTATTTGGACACAGGAATAGAGGATACCACCTCATTTGGAAAATTCCAATCCGTCTGGCCCACACCAACAGATATGGATACCTTAGATGTCCCGTTTGGGATCACGTATGGTATGTCCTTTATGCCTGACACATTCCCAGATGATATGATTTTTCCATCGATATATACGTCATATGATGAGTTTACGGATGCAATGATCTTGATGGAGAGATCAGGATACAGGAGGGCCCCGGATGTGTTCTGAGGGACGCTCAGATACTGTGACTGGCCCGGGAGAGAGGAAGATATAAACACACAGTCGATTGATGAGTTCATGGCTGTCTGTGCTGCCTGAGGTGATTCAGGCATCATGCTTTCATGTGATGATACAGTCCCCGGTGAATAAGTCCCCGGTGAATATAGGAGAAATGCAATCAGGGAAACGAGAAACAGTGAAAGGATCAGGGTTCTGTTCATCGCTTGATCCCCTTCAGCTGCTTGGTCCTGATCATGTGGATGAACCATTCCCTTTTCTCCTTGATCTTCTCCCTCAGCTTCGCATTGCTTGTCACACCGAGGATTGCACCTGCGGTGGTATTGCCGCCAGAAGATGGAGACGAGAAGAAACTCTTGAACATGCTCCATATGGCCCCTGCGGTCAGGCCAAGCTTGGTGAGGACATACAGGCCAATGATGAGAATGATGAGGGCCATCACGGCATCGGATATCTTTCCCATAGATATCACTCCATCCTGGGGGCGATCAGGGCCTCAGCTTCAATATGTTCACCGTTGGGGCCAACTCTCCTTGTCTTAATCATGATGGGATAGTCCTGCTTTATTGAGAGCTGGATCATGGTGGCTCCAGGTTTGTTGAATTCCCTATTCCCCAGTAAAGCCTTTATTGATGATCTCAGGTATTCTGTTGGCAGCGACACCCCTCCATTATTCGAATCGCTCAAGTTCCCGGTGACAGCATTTACAGTCTCTACATCCTTGAATGTACTGCTTGATGCATCCTCATTGAAATATCTGTATCCGATGCTTACGGAAGCTTTCTTCGCATTTCCTTCCAGGGCTATACGTGTTGAGTCATTAACCGGATTCTTCAAGTAGCTCAGGAATTCAGAAAGGGATTGCCCCTCCAGCCTGACAGTCCATGTCTTTTCAGGTTCATAAGAGAGCTGCGGATACTTCATTGGTTTGTGTTCCGGGGGCGTTGGGCTCCAATAAAGCTTGAAGTTTCCATCCACTACTGCAGACGATAGATACCCATCGGGCAAATCTGTAGGAATTGCCTCCTTTATCATTGATATTCTTTCAGGGTCTACACTGGTGAAAGTAAGATTCCCCTCCTCAATTCTTCCTCCAACCAATCCCTCATCGAAGTATCTCTTTTTGTCTTTCAGGGTCAGATTGGGGGTTCCCTTGGGGGAGAGTATTCCCAGGATGCCATTCAGGTCAACTTCCTGCCCAGGTGTCAGGTTGTTCCTTTGTGATCCCTGCTGTTCCTGATGAGGCTTGTTTTCCTTTTCCGGGGTTGTATTCTTCACCATGGCTGGCGTGCTTGGCTGTCCAATGGATGGTCCTGGCAATGTTGACTCGTAAGGGGCATAGAGATCAAGTTTCTGGTTTGTCCTGATCAGCCTGGCCCTCTTTCCATGGTCTCTGAGCTTCACCACATCTTCATAGGCCAGCTGCCTTGCCACGCCATATGCTTTTTGCTTATTCACAGGATATACCTGTCTGTCTTTCCCCTTTCCTCTGCTTCTAAATTCAGTCATTTCTTTTTCCTCCTGATACGTATTTTATGTCCCTGGCTGTGATCTCTTTCAATTTGGGCCTGTTGAAATCCAGCCTGTATATCTCCCCAAGTTTCCTGAGCACCTCTTTCTGTCCGTATTCCTTGACTGCACTGTCAAGGGCCCCATGCCTCACAGAATCAGGGGAATTCATGAAGTATCCATGCTTCCTGAGCGTTCCCGGATGCCTTATGCCAACTCCTGTGAGTTCTTCCACCTCCCTGGGTGAGAGGATCTTCTGGATTGATGCCTTCCTTCCCGTGTTGATCGGGACTGTCCTTTTCCTTCCGTTTCTTTTCACTTTCCTGAATTGTGTTCCCATTTTGTTCACCTCTTTCCTATTCTTTTACCGCTCAACTGGTATTTCACCTGCCTGCCATTCTCATTTATGTTGATCACCGGGGGCGTCTTTGACGATTTAATTCCTACATATGTGATCAGGAGAGAGGCCACTGTGGCCAGAAATATGAGAAAATTGTAGTATCCTCCAAAAAATGCCGATATTGTGTAGATGGAGAACGTTCCACTCTGGGCCAGAGGGATGATGAATGTTGCGTTTGAGTTCTTCTCCTGGGACTGATTGTTGATTATCTCAAGGGAGATGTGGTATGTACCAGCCTGCATGCTTTGGAAATCAATGTGTTTTCCAATCCTCACGGTTCCATTGGAATATATGGACATGTTTGAGGGCTGGTATGTCGTACCGCTTACAGATATAAACGCTGCTGAGAAAGATGTGTTGTTATGGAATGATACCCAGTATGAGAAATCAATGCCTCCGGACACATTTGTTTCAGTGTGAATGATGACTATGTTGGGAGTCGAGGAAGGAGGCAGGACGGTGACATTAAGCTCTGATGAGTTGGTATCATTCCCTCCACGGTATGCCCCCCATGCTGATATGAAAATATGGTATGTTCCCGGGGATGAGAAATCATAGGATATGGACTGGCCCCCGAATGTGTGGTTGTTTATGCTCCATGAATATCCTGTCACCGATACATTGGGCCCGATGAAGCTGTATGCATGAACAGTGAGTTGAATGAGGGAATCCTGAGGCACCAGGGACGGAACTTTGGGAGAGATCCTTATGTTGTTTGCCAGGACCCGAAGATATGTGTGCAGCTTCAGGACTGTTCCAGAATTGTCTGTGATCTTTGCGCTGATAAGGTATGTACCTACAGTATTGAAAGACGATGGAAGGGAGGGAGAACCAAACCCAGAAAGGCCGTTAGTCCAGCAGATATTGGACTGGGAAACTCCCGATCCCCCCTGAAGATTTACGGTACCCACGTCTGTGTATGGAATAGGGAGAATGGAGGGAGATAGTGAGATGTTCCCTGAAAGAGGAGGGTTAACCGTTATCGACACAATGGATGAGTTTGTAATATATGCCGAAGAATCCCTCAAGGATAGGAATACGAAATAGGTGCCTGAAGCCTTGAATGCATAGGATGGGTTTGAAGCGGTAGAGAATAGAGTGTAATTAGATGAGTTCGAAAGTCTCTCATACCATGAGTAATAGTATGGAGAAGTTCCGCTCTGGACTGAAGACACAAAGGATATGGGATTTCCAACGTCTGTTGTTGTCTTGTTCTCATTTATGGATACTGTAGGATCCGTATTCACCGATTCAATGATGGATGAGTTCGAGGAGAAATTGTTGCTTGTTACCTTCCAGGAAAGCAGAAAGTTGCCCTGGGAGAAGAATGAATATGTGAAGTTCGATGAAGTCCCAGACAATAGGATGGATGAAGATGAAGACTGGCCGTCATAGAGTGTGAAATTGTATGAGTATTTCCCTGTGCCTCCTGATGGAGTTGCATTGAATTTTATGGGCACTCCAATATCTGCAGGGTTGTAAGAGGGAGAAATGGACACAGATGGGGGCGGATCTGAATGGACTGTGCCAGTCCTGATATACTCACCTCCGTCAGAAAAGGAATATCCCGCCACTGTGGTGGTGCAGTTTGCCGAGATTGTATATGTCCCTATGCTGTTGAAAGTGATATCCATGCTTGTGTAAGGGAACCCATCGTAAGAGCCTGAGGGGCCCGCAGCCATGGAGTACGACCCTCCCTGAATATCCCATTTCAGAGATGTGGATAGATTGGCCATGGGAGGATGTTGAAAAAGATTGTATAGGATGATATTGTGGTTTACATCAGTGCTTACATTGATCCGAGGGACTTTGGAACCAGAAAGAGGCGAACTACTCAGAAATGGGGAAAGAGTGAGAACATTGAAAGGGGGCGGATACACATCATACAGGAGTTCGTTGGATTGGAAGCTTCCTGTTACGGCCCCGTTGTATAGAAATTGAACTGATGCAAAGATGTGCATGGGAGAGGATCCGTTTGCAAGGATACCATAACCGATATATCCCATATTGTACGGGGATATGTTTGTGGAACTCCTTATTTCAGAATAGGTGCGACACACCACGTACACTGCAGATATAGAAATATGGGCTCCGGTGGTTCGAAACGTTTCGTTGGGCGGGACAGCTCCTGTATAGATACTGTAATGGAAACATACTGTCCAGTTGACTGCATGGATCTGCCATCCCTGAGGAACAGATGATGCCTGTACTGATAGATTGAGAGGCTCTCCAGGAAGAAGGTTTGAGGACGATGATGTTCCGGGATGTGATCCTGACAGAGTCACCGTAATGGAAGTTGCAGGGGTCGCTGTTGTATTGTTTGAAGGAGGAGAATAGGGAGGAATCGTGATAGATACCGGAACTGTACCTGCCCCGTGGCCAAGGAGCAATATGGACGACCCGGACAAAACAACCGCAAGGGCAATTAATATCAGAAGAAATCTTTTGTTTCTTTCATTTTTCAACATTTTATTTATTTTATCTTTTATCATATGAAATCACCTACAATTGGGAGATCATGGGCAAAGTGGAAGAGATCCATGGAGATGCCTGCAGCAACGATGAAGAAGCCTGTAAACAAGGGAAGGCCAAGGGGCCCCAGGCTCTGGAATGAATATACAATGGCCATCAGGGACGAGCTGAACATGAATTCGAAGGAAGATAGGATCGTCTGAATAATGGAAAGAATAGAGAGAAGGAATACATGGAGAAGGAATTCGATGCCTGGCTCAAGCTGAGAAACGAAGGACTTGGAGAGATCTGAGGGCCAGTTCCAGGGGAGGTATGGGTTTGAGTTGGATAACCAGGACATCAGGACCCACCTGTCACGTCAGAAATGCCTTTCACGAAGGAGAAGGCCCCCATGGCAAATGCGAAGGTCATTGCAAAAGTGAATACCATGAGAGATGGCCCGAATATGCCTGCAGGCATGAGGGAAGAGAAAATTATGGAGGAGAATGACATCCCTGTGGAATTGAGGATATAAGAAATGAATGAGGAAAACATAGGCAGGAGTGCCAGAAAGAATCCCTCGATCTCTCCAAGGATCTCCTCCGTGAATCCCATTCAGAGATCATCCTCCGCTTCAGTTATGTCCTTCTCCGGGCCTATGATCATAAAGACACCAAAGGCCACAATGATAGCACCGCCAAGGGATGCAACGAACACTATGGGAGCTGCTATGCCGTATGTAGCAGTGGATGCTCCGAAGGACACGAACATGATTGCTGTGGCGTTTCCGAAGGAGCCGAATATGGTCACGAACAGGTTTGAGAAAGCTGACACGATGGCGTTCAGGAATGAGGAGAATGCAGAAAAAATAGGGTTGAGGATTGAACTGATGTTGAAAGAAGAACTCATGCCCTCGACCTCCTGCTCCTCACTCCTGGCATGGGCCTGAGATCTATCCATGGGACCTCAAGGCATGCTGCCACGATTGTCATGACTGCTCCGATGACATATCCCACGTCCTCAAGCTGTATGGGGCCTGCAAGTGTGGGGGAAGTTGCTCCGACTGCGAAATAATTCATCCCGAACTGTGTCTGGTTATGTGTCTGAACCTGGAATGTGACCTTGTGGGACTGGTTACCAGTCAGGATAGAGGGCGATATGACAAAATTGAACGAACTGTATGAGGATGATACAACAGATGGAGAAGCAGAGGTGAACGGAGATGCTATCGCCCCCAGGACTGGACCGCTACTTCCAAACACATAGGATATGTTCATGGTTTGGTTCTGTTTCAGGGTTGCAAGAGGTGAAAAAGAGGATGCATTTCCCGTCCCAAGTGAGATATTGTATTCACCTGGGTAGCACATGGACAGATAGATGTTCTGGTACACATTAGATGAAAGTTCTCCTATAGTGAGATTGGTTGTGAGGTAGAAAGTCTGGATGTAATTTGTCTCGTTTACTCCTGTTGCATTTTTCGTTGTGTATGTGGGAAGATAAGCACCACATAGCAACCCTACGAACTTGCTTTGAGAATTGGCATATGAGTTACTGAGAGAGGTATTTGAGACTTGACTTGTAGTTTCTAAAAAATTGCTGAATGATGATGTGGAAATGTTTCCTGATGGACTCTTTCCGGAGAAGGATGTGATCGGGAAAGACAGCCCGTTATGGTCGTTGAGTGATGATATGGCAGTGCCTGCATATGAGGATGATGGAATGATCAGGAATACGAATATGAGGCCCAGGATAAGTGCAATCATCTTCCTGTATCCTTTGGCCCTTCCGGATTCTTTGAATCCTGACTTCCTGGTGTTTTTAGTCTTCTGGCCAAGATATCCATGCCTGTGTGACCAGGCCGCATCCCATATGACTGAAATGCCGAATATCAGGATCGTCAGGGCATATATCTGTGCATAGAAATTACCATGATACAGTGGAATGATGATATACTGAGAGAAGTCGAAACTGTATCCGATGTATGCTCCTGCACTTCCTCCTATGAGAAGTCCGAGGCCTGCTCTCCATATGAGCGCAACAATACCTCCAGGAGGAGTAATTGCCTCTATGAGGGCCCATACCATTGCTCCAAGGATGATTGCTGATGCAATGATCCCGTCAAGGTACAGTATTTTCCCATGTGCTATGGTTATGGACGGCTTTGCGAAAAGTGAAACAACAAAAAGCAGGGACAGTACAGAGGCCAGAATGATCGTGGCCGGGGCCATTCCCATGTAACTCTTTCGCAGATCAACAATCCTTTTTTTATCGATTCTTCTTGAGATTGCCATTATTAGTGTTATGGACTGTTTGTTTATCACATAGTCTTAGCGTCAGAGGCTTTGACAAGGTAATCTATTTCTGATTTATCATATAATATAAAATTTAATATTGTTCCATGTTTTGTTCTTTCATGGAAGATAGTTCTATAGAAGACATAATGGGAGTGCTGAAAAATCTTGGAAGTCAAGATGGTATAGAATTTTTTGAGATTGCAACAGAAATAGCTGATGAGTTGCCAAATGTATGTCTGGGAGACACAATAGAAGAAAAAATTGTAAAAACCAAGGAGGAAGCGTTATCAGAAGTTAATAGGTTCATGAGACTGGCAGAGAAACTCAAAGCAAATGTTATATTTTATAAATTAGACACAAGAGATTATAAAGGTAAAAAAGGCTATTGTTTGGACTTATCAGTAATACATAACGGTATAAATTTTAAGAGCAATATCACCTCGTCCAGTTACCGTGAAATAAATGTCGTAATCGTAGAAGATATTATTAATGAAATGGAAGAAAATATAAACAAAGTTAGAGAAGCTCTTGAGAGTGTTTTTAAAACCCAGAATTTCGATCCTTACCAACTTGTCACAGACAGTTTTCTACCTTACCTAGAAAAAAATGGAATTAACTATCTTGATGAGTTCTTCGATGATAATGGGGCTTTGAAAATTTGGATGGAGGAAATTTTAGGCATAGATGATTTTGAAGATTTAATTGATGAATTAATTAGTTACTATATAGAAGATGATAAAAATAACAATATTGGAGGATACGATTCAAGCATATTGACGCAATTGGAAGGGCTTATCCCTTATATGTATGAGGAAACATATAACAAGGATAGAGTTGAGATGACAACCAAAATCAGAAATTTCTCTATCGCTATTTACAAAAAAACAAAAGAGGTGGCAATGTTAAATTTAGATGCAGAGTATGTGAAAGAGATAACAGATTCGTATCTTAAATACAGAAAACACCTAGGGATCAGAAGTCCAAACTGCACTAAAGAGGAAATAGATGCATACTTGAGGAAAGTTAGATTCGATTCAAGGGTGCCCCAAGAGATGTTGAAGAACGCAATGTATGATATCGCAAATTCAAAAAAAAATTAAATAAATACTGAAGGAAGAGTTATTTAAAGAAATATGAATAAACTCTGGGTCCCTTTCTTTTCCCGAGGATTGTAGTTATAACGAAGAAATCAAGCCTTTTCTCAATTTTCTGAGGGGAAAGGAAGATATTATCATAGTCCAAGAGAGTCTTGACCTGGTTGACCTTGTAAGATCTTGTGGGATGGGATGAGAATATAGACAGGATCTTCTTATCAATATCGTCAAGCTGGATCTCGAGTTTGACCTCCAGGCTATCTCCAAAGATTAACTGTCTTTCCATGTTACCTCCTAAAGTCTCCTTGCTATATTCTTGTCGCATTTGAGCTCTCCTTGTTTTGTTTCAAGAATGTAAATTCTTGGAAAGAGTGACCTTCACTTTTGTAAAGAATGGTTATTTTTTCTGGAATTATGTAGAATCTCCAACCATCTGATGGGCCCTTCCCCTTGTATCTGACTGCGTACCATACTTCCTGCCTGAGGTTTTTAAGCCTTAGGAATTGTTCCGGAGACTTGGAAATTCTGTAACGATCCTTGAGATTAGTCGACTTACACTCAATAATGCAGTTGAATTCGCTTAAAATCACATCTCCTTCTTCGTTGCTTCTGCCCAACCTCGCAGAGATGCCCATCTCTTTCAATATCCTCACGAGTTCCCCCTCATATTTTTTTCCATTCTTACGATTATTCCGTATTCTTGTTATTTTTGTTACTGGAGTAACAGATTTTGATATACAGTTATTCATTTTCAATTCCTCCTAATCTTCCTCTTTTTACGCATTCTTTCAACAGTTCCACCATGTTTGTTTGATATGGCCTCACTATCCAATCTCCTGGCTTAATCGACTCAAGAGATGGATATGACTTCCTTGAGAATTCTTTCCCTGCCTTATCTCCATTTTTTATCAAGGTAACAAAACTCCGGAAAATACGAGGCATGTCCGGAAATCTCCTCTCGATTTCCTTGATGAATTCTTCCGGAGCTTCTCTGGAAAGATCCAGCCAGTCTTCAATGCCGAAATGCATCTGGATCATTCCTTCACCTCCGATGTGATTTCCTGGTCTGGACCCCATGTAAGTTCGACCTGAACGTCTCCAAATAATACCTTCTGACCTTTTGAGTAGCTCCTTAGGAGACTCCTTCTCCCTTCGGCATCGATTACATAGAGCACGAATTGATACTTCCTCCTGCTATATGAAAGAAGATAAGATTTATTGAGAGGGTTAACAGGGTTAATGTTTTGGGTTAACGGGTTAACTCCCTTTGTGTGTGGAAGTTTTTGTGTTAATCCTCTCAGGAATAGAAACTCAGATGCAGTACCGGGTTTCAGGAGCTGCTGGTAATGTTCGCAACTGTCAGCAGGCCTGTATGACCTTTTTGTATCCATCAGGTTGTGATGATTGCATACAGGGCATATTCCCATCCAGTATCCATTCTCATATGTTCCCGATACTTGGGAGAACCTTCCATTCTGGTTAACGGGTTTACGGTTAACGCTTGGGTTAACGTTAACCTTGCCAGTCTTTGAAGCTCTCCTATTCCTCATATACTCAGCCATCTTTGCTGGGTCCTTATATGGCATCAGAGTCACCTTTCCATTCTATTTTTCCAGTCATAAGAATCTTGGAATACTCTTCCCTTACCTGTCTTGCAAGGTTAGGATCTGTGATTTTTGGGGAAAACTTACAGAAATAACCTTCTCTGAGATCTTCTGTCAAAAAATCCTCTTCAATTTCCTTAAGGAATAAATCATGATTGAATTGAAGATTATTCAGGCCTTTACCAACAAGGAAGAAGTGTGGTTGTGGTATTTCATACTTCCCATTTTTCTTTATAACTCCAATATTTCTCAATATTTGTTCTGCTTTAGGAGATAGTTTATTGCCATCTCTTTTGATCAAAGTTCTTCCTTCAATCGTGAAGAATTTCTGTATTTCTTCATCTCTTTTCATTGCATCCATAAAATCCAAAGAAATTCTTCTCTCTATATGGCCCTCAAAATACATTTTCCTAAGATAGAATGCGGGATATTCTTCATTGATTTTCTGAGATCTCCTGATTTCTTCTTTCTGTTCTATGTCTATCATCAATTTCTTGTACTCTTCCTGGTAAATGTTTAGATCTGACTTGATCTTCAATATTTGGACCTCTATCTCATGCAACTTAAAATTGTCTATTTTCTGCATTGCATCAATAGCATCATTGAGCGTCTTTGAAAGATTCAGATCATTTGCTTTGTAGAAATCATAATTTGTGTCAGTCAATGTTACCGAAGTAGTCCTCCTCTTCTCTTTGTTTACTTGAGGTCTTCCTCTGCTCATGACAACCACCTCAAAATAAAATTAGAAAAAGAAGAAGAAGAAGAAGAGAAGAATATGATTATATATATTATATATATAATTAATTCTTTAAAAGATAGAGAAATACTGCATTTTTTTGATATCATAATTTTTAATTTCATATATACGTAATTCATTAACATAGTAAATTTCAGTGTTTCCAAGAGATAAAATTTCTTTGAATTACGTATATACAAAAATACGACATCGGAATTTACTGGGTTTCCCATCAGTAATGCCTCCTCTGAATTGTCTTATGAACGTTCTTTTCATGTATGTTCTCGTTGTATTTTTTGTCCATGGTGAGGGTTATTCTCAATTGGATAGGATTCGAGGATATTCTGTGGCAATCCTTCGGATGCCTGGACTCCCATTTAACGAGCTCATCGTTTGCCTGGACAGGATCCCAGAAGAACAACCAGGAGACCTTTTCGGGGGAAACGATCTCTCCATACATCCCGTCCATATATCTATCGAGACGGGTCTGGGGGTCTGGGATCGACCGGAGGTCGAATTGTTCATCCATTATTCAAGCACCTCCAAAAGTTCACTGAAATTCCTGGGTTCAACTAAAAACTCCTTCTCGTATTCTTGTTTCAGTTCCTTAATTAATTTCAAGGGTATTTTTTTATGGAGCCTCTCTATTGTGTCCTGCATTAGAAGATTGAGATCACTCATCAAACTCTACCTCCAAAATATATTTCAGAACTCTTAAATTGCGGTAAAATAACTATTTTAGATATGGGGCTTTTACTGAAAATCCGGGCAGCCCCATTAGATGAATCTATATTTATTAATGCATTCTCATCTTGGTATAATTCAGAAGACAGGTATCTCCACACTGTCCAAGGAAGTTGAGATAATTAATCATTCTGTTCGTTTA
>JAJZJR010000012.1 GCA_021810045.1 Thermoplasmata archaeon | reverse complement strand
GCCTGAACAACAAGATCCGTACTGCGTTCAAAAGATCCTATGGCTTCAAGGCTCATGAATACAGAGATACGATCATCTATCTGGTTGCGGGAGGACTTAAGCTACCCCCACAATGTTAAAGAGATCCAAAAAATTTATACTGGCAGGGTTGGCAATTACTATTGTGATCCTAACTTTTGCAATAGAAAGTGTGCTTGAAGGAGCAGGTGAAGGGGCAATAAACAGTGTGTTAAACACTACCTCCCAATCAATTCCCTCGATTGATCCTCTTTTCTCATCAATAAAAGGTTTAGAGGCAGTCCTAACCGTATTTAGCATTGTATCGCTTATATTTGTTATAATTGGGATTCTGAGAAAGCACAGAATCCTATAATCCAGGTAGCCCCAACCTTATTATTGGCTCTTAGTCTCATTTTTGTTGCTGTTGCTACACGCCATGACCTGTGGTGAATTCAGACGAGTTGATTTCTATCTTCGAATCCCGAATATCGTGATTGCACTTTTTATTATTTTGACAAGGATACATTACTCAGGATTCATTTTTAATTAATATGGTCTTCCAATATTTTAATATAACAAAAATAGTATCTGAATTATGGAAGAAGCTAAAGATGATGCAACGAAGTCGGGCAACCATACTTACAGAAGCTTGAAATCATTTGGTGAGCGTTATGAATATGTAGCTATTTCTGAACTTCTGAAAAGAGGGTATGATGTATACAAAACATTGGTAGATGACCAGGGTATTGATTGCATCATTCGCAAAACTATAGATTCTAAGCCTTACTACATAGACTTGCAGATTAAAGCACGTTCCAAAAATTGTGCAGCATATGACGCTGCTCGCTTTGCGGCTATGGACATAAAGGAGCCAAGAGATAACTATCTCTTCCTTTTTTATTCAGAATGGTTAGACACCAGCTGGATATTCCCTTCTTTAGAACTTTACAAATTGGCCAGTCAAAACAAGAATGGGAAAAATATCGGGAAATCTCACATACTATTGTCCGGAATGTCTGGTATGACTCCTATAAAAAATAAGAAATATGAAAAGTATGAAGGGGATAATGGATTCAACAAAATAGAAGAAGTATTTAGAAACCTTGGAGGAGTTTTGTCTTCTCTTTTCTAACCTCGTTGAAGTCTAAGAAATTTTGCGTTTTGGAGACATTCAATCTGAATTGATAGAAGCTTTTGACCAATGAAGTAGAGAAAACATAAAAATAAGGGTAATTTGGCTTAAATGAAGATCGAAGAAATTATACGGAAATCTGCTTCAATAGTAATCTTCTTTTCATTTTTTGGAGTTATTCTCTATGTATTATTGATACTGCAAGGAATTGCGAGTATCTATTATCCTAGGCTTTCAAGCTTTATGTTCTACTTCAGGAGCCCTGTATTTTTGGGGGGAAAGGCCAGATTTGATTACATTGGCTTCTGTTTACCACTCGTCATAAGCCTGTTAATGATTTATCCAATTTTACGGTTGAAGGAAAAAAGAATACATTGGTTAGGGGCCCTGATCCTTGTGATTGTGTTAGTCGGAGATTTACTCTATTCCCTTTTCATATACGAGCTCAGACCAATCTCTTCGAACGGCGGAGGCGTTAATTGGTTAGCGTTGCTTGCAGTTCTGATTTTCATATTCTATATGATTTTAAGAGGAATCGGCAAACAAGGTGTCTATCTTTCGTTCATCCTTGGTTTCTTGGTCGGAGCAATCAGCGATCTTGAGTCATTAACACATACTGCGGTTGCTACTACCTACGGTGCAGGAGGAGTGTTTGATGCTGATTTCATACTTCCTCTTTCGATGACCTTCGCATACCTTTTTGTTGTAAAATTGAATAGAAAACTTCTTCTTCGTGAACAATTTAAGTCAATTAGTACAGAACCTTAAGAATAGGGCTCACTTTGAATCTGTGGCATCGTTTGCAATAGACGTTTCATCTTTGGCTTGTATATTATTTTGTTCAGATATTTCTCCTTGATTTGCAGGTTGCTTCTTACAATCTTCTACCTCTTTATTAGTAATTTCTATTACTTCCATTTCAAGAAATCTATTTGTAAAAATGGCTTTTGACCAATTTCTCGTCACAATGAAACAATTATCTAAATCCTTTGTGATAAGAAATCCAGCAAACGATTCCCCATTATTGAGAGAAAACTTAAGATAGGGTGCTCGTTTAAAACCTAGACCTATACCATAACTCAATGCTATATTTAGCAAATTTATGATGAAAACATAGATTAAGAGGAGCCAGCCAACAACGGAAAAAATTGGATTGAAAAAGTATAGCAAAGTAATTTCAGTTAGGAAAACGATAATCAAAATAGGTGTTCCGATGTGTCTTCTTTTATCCAAGTCGTTTAAAAATTCCTTAAATTTATGAGGTCGATGGTAAACTATAAGATCACAATAATTCCACCTTTTGCTTAGCCACCTGAAATTTAGTGCTATGAGTAGCAGTGGTATAATGAATGCCACAAAGAACCCAGAAAACTGAAAGAATCTGTATATCAGCATCCAGAATAGAATAGGGGCCGATAGAAAGTACATGAAATAATTCAACAGTCCCAACCCAGTTATTCTACTGTCTCTCGTCGTAAACGTCTTGTTAACTGGTAGCGAAGACATGTATGCAATTAGACCTATAAAGGCAATAATTGCAATAACAATCGATGAAGGACCTAACCTTGAGAAGATTAGTTCCCAAAAATCGCGTAACGTGAACGAACTTGTAAGGCCGATGGATGAGCCCATACTGAAAGAAGAACAATTGTGTTATAATTCTTTGTTGACACATTCTTTTGGAGACATACTTGTAGTTATCTCTTATTTACTTGGAAAGTAAGATTGTCTGCAAACATTGTCGTCCACATGCAAATATAGCACTAGCGATAAATCCAGTCCCAAAACCTAAAAACAATTGTTGATTGATACCCTATGAAACCAGAACCTATTGCTGATCCAATTCGGAAGCATGTTATATCCTTTGAAAGTGCTGAAGGACTGTCAAGCGAGACAATTATGAACTATGTAGACCCAGACAAAGCTTTGCCCCTGTCGGAACTCAAGTTGAATGATCTGGCCATATATCCTGGAATCGGCCTTTATCTCTTTTATGATCAAAATAATGTATTACAGTATGTAGGAAAATGCACTTCAAGGTCTTTCTTAGAGAGAATCCCTGCTCATTTTGATTGCCGAAAACATGCTGCCTTCGCCACAATATCTAAGAGGCTCGGCGCGGAGGGAATGGCCGGAGATGATATTTCATCAATATCATTAGAAGCACTGAATAGATTCAAATTATTCTTGGTCAATTTCACTTATGATGGGATATTGAGGGAAAATGATAATTATTCTGAGGAAGAGGTAAAGCCATTCACCAACAAAGAGGCACAAAGCGTTGGAGTTATTGAGCGAGATATTATTCAAAACCAGGGGCCGTCATTGAATAGATATCGCAGAGTCAATTCTTAATAACCAAAATTCACTCCATCTTTTTCAACACAATCTTTCCATCTTCTTCGTAATAGCCCAAAATGTCTTCTTCCTTAATTCCTAATTTTTCCTGGACCTTCTTTGGAAAAGTTATTCTTAAGGAACTACCTCTTCTCGATACATGTGATACATCTACTAACTGTGGCATCAAGTGTAATTAATGTATTTTATTAAAAAATATGCAATTTCATACAAATATTATTGTGGGGACAGAATGAAGCATCCCCCGCCCCAGACTGAATTTTCTAAGTGAGTATAAGGAGTAGGATCAAAAAGATGATCACTATCTACTTCTGCCCTTCCTTTAAGCCTTTTTAGTTCTTTTTCAAGATTGGAATACAGGTCCAAGATGTTTTCCTTCTTCTCTGTTTGATTTGTGTAATCTTCATCGAACACAGTATAAAAAGCGAATATCCCCATTTTGAACACGTTCTCACCATTTTCTTTAGAATTCACAGCAGTTGATATTCTTTTGAAGTCCTCAATCTCCCTATCTGACACTTTATAAACTCTGTTTTTGACTTCTATTGCAGCGTAGGGGAAGTTATTGCTCTTTCTGACAACAATGTCATATCTTTTATTAGGCTTCCAGTCTTCAGGCGCTTTGCCTTTCGGTGGTTCCCAGGACTCACCCATCGGTTCTTCCAGATTGACATAAGAAGCGGAAAGTGTCTTTAGTTTTTTGACTATATTGACATTAATAAAATACTCTGGGGCCCAAGACAACTCAGTTTCATTGTTAGTCAGCTTCAGATGTTCTTTCACAGCTACTTCGATACCTGAATTGACGCTTTCAATAATGTTGTTATAAGAAACATTCGCCATAGTTAGTTAACAAGTGGATATTTATAATATTATCATTTTAAAAATTCAGATCAAGCTGAGTTGGAAATCCTTTGAACGATATTTGGTGAACGCCTCTTTACAATTGTATACCTAAAGAATTATACAATTTTTGATGGGGCAATTCAGCAATTTTATTTCCAAACACCGAAATCGTCTAAAAAATCAGCCCCCGAATTTACAATAGACATGTTGCGAATTTCATATTAGAAGTAGCTCTTTTCAAGTATATTTGGCCAACTTTCAATTAGAGATTTCAGTTTATATAGTTTTAAATATGTAGTCGAGAATAAATTTTTAAAATGGCATACAGTCAGGCTTTAGAAGTTCTTCAAAAGGACATCAAATCAGAGGAAGAGAAACTTGGGAAATACTGTCGAAGATGCAGTTATGAAGGCAAGAAGGTTCTAATGCACACTGCAACAGTTCAATGGACTGATGATCAACACGTTAAACACTCAAGTCCAATCTTGCGTGTTTGCCCAAGATGCAGAGATATAAAGTGGCTTCCGGAGCAGTTGGAAAGATCGAAGCACCAGGGCGGTTATATTCACGCACCATTAAAGTGGACAGAGGATAAAGGCACAGAGAAAGAGAAAACATATCATTCAACGGGTTTTACAAAACTTGAGTACGCTGATCTGATGAAAGAATTGGCTATTGTAAGGGACAGACTTCACTTAATCAAACAGGCACTACAACAGGAAGATCCGATGATGCATAAAGCAGGGATTCCACCATTTGACTGGAAACAGTTCATAAGGATATACCTGGAGAAGATTTAGATGGAATTTGACAACATATACAATAGTGCCTCGTTGCTAAAAGGGCAGCTTGTTTCCGTTGGTTTTACTCCGCACAAGAGAAGTATCACAAGCTTATCGATTCCAAAATTCAGGGATGGCCTGTTGCTGAAACTGAATCAGAAGTCCTTGATTTTAGTTGATAACATAGACGGTAGCACTGTCAGAATAACTCTTGACACAATTTTTGACATAAGGAAGATGATCTGAAATGCTTGGGGTAGCAGTTTTAACAAAATTCAATCCAAGAGTGTTCGGAACAATGATTCTAACAATGTTGGGAATCGTTTTGATTATTCTGAAAATAATGCGGGATTACACCATCGGACAGAATACAGCACTTTACGCTCAACTGACGGGAATAATGTTAGCGTTTCCGATATTCATAGCCATAGCAATTACTTTGATCTTTCACCGTCTCGTTTTTGGCTATAAGTCAATGATTGTGATGTTTGTTCTTTGGCTCATCGTTGCCTATGTCATCCTGACACCTGTAATACTTGGTGGAATCTAAACAAAGTGGGATATAAACTACGAGAATTAGGGCAGTCAGGAAGTATTCCAATATAATGTGTCAAGAAGACCATTCATTTTGTAGGATTTTAATCAACGTGATAGATTAGTCAACTCTGAAAGAAACCTAAACACAATGGACGTACCGAGAGAATTTTTGATATTAATGGAAGTCCCAGGTTCATAATCGGGGACCAAAAGTTACTTTGCACCCACCTACTTCGTACTGAAAGTTATCTTTGAATTCTGGGGGTTTATCATGAATGGGGGATTCGTCCTTTAGCTTATTATGCAGCCAAGAAATTTTGTTAGACTTTATTAAATTATCATTCTCCCCTCCCTCATTCAGAATACGTAGCAACTGAGGCCACATTCCCCAAGCGGCTCTATCATCTGGTACTTCATTACCAGAAAAATGTGAAAAATTTCTTCCTATCACGAAAAGGTAGATCTTTGATATTCTTGTATGAGTAAATTTGTCTAAATTAATTATCTCCATTATCTTCTCATTAGTGTTTGAAGTAATCATATCAGTCACTTTTTCAATCCATTTTGTGGACTCCTCAAGGAAGTTTTTCTTCTTGGTTTCCCTCTTCTGCAAAGAATCACCAAAAAAATCTTGCCACTTTAATTGAAATAACCCCAATTCGCCATTTCTTTCATCGAAAAAGGCAGCATCTATGTCTGTTACAATCTTGTTATTGAAGCGAATTTTAATTGGACCAGTATTACTATATATATTTTCAGACATTAGTTGCAATTGAATCTCGTAACGGAATACTTGCTCTCTTTCCAGCACCGCACGGTCCCAGTCCTTCTGAAACCTCCTTTTTAATTCGTTTAGCATAAAGAAATATGCCCCGCCACTTAGAATTCCAGAAATAGATCTTATAACAGATTCCTTACTTACTTTCACTAGTGGTGCGAGATATCCCCCTGGTGTTGACGTATGAGTTTTTGCATTTCCTGGATTTAGGGTCAATACTTCAAGCAGCCCTCTAGCATTTTCAACTGTTAAATTAAGCGCCATAGAAAGATATTCACAGAGTTTTTCTGTATTCTGAAAAATTGTTAATACATTTCTCCATTCCATTCCTGGATTTTTCATAAGAAGGGCGTTGCAAAAGTCCATGTGTTTAAGGTCCCAACCAGCAAGGATAGCTATTGTTGACATGTATAGGTGAAAGGGCAGTTTACCGAACTTAACATCTGCAGGAAATGAAATTGCTTCAAAAAATTTAGGTCTAGTCCATATAATCCCAAGTTCCTCGTAAAATTCATCAATTTCAGGTGTTGAATCATACTGAATATAGTGTTCACGCCAAGGTTTTACGTATTTTTTCATCTCTTGTATCATTTTATGCCTTTTCTTATTTAATTTCGATAGTCTATCACCATCATATTTGTCACTGAATTTACGATAAATGTTAAATTCCTCGGCTTCTTTGCTTTCAAGTCCCAAGTATCGAAATCTTGCGTGCTTAAACCTTACTTCATTTTCTGCCACATAACTCAGTTGCCCTAATTTGTAATGATCAAAGTCCAAAATGCGTTCTGATAATCCTATTCTCCCACAATGTTGTATTATAGCTTCGATGAAATCTTGAAATTCTGTTGTGGAGCCCACCAACGGGGTACCTATCTGATTACACCAATTTCCTAGGCAAATTGAAATTGCTTTGTTAATACCTATTCTTCGAAAAAACATAAATTCATTATCTTCGACTAACTCTGCA
Source organism: Thermoplasmata archaeon (assembly GCA_021810045.1). Taxonomy (GTDB): domain Archaea; phylum Thermoplasmatota; class Thermoplasmata; order Thermoplasmatales; family Thermoplasmataceae; genus JAJZOM01. The sequence goes on along the minus strand of JAJZJR010000012.1, from coordinate 55,281 downwards.
GCCTCTCTTTTACTTATGGATAGTAAATGAGCGAAATAAGCATCGGACTCCCTTATAATTTCAAATAAAGCTAATCTCGGCTCACTTGGAAGCTTTGATTTAATGTATTCCTCTTCCTTTTGTATCGCGTTCTTCAAAATCACCACGGGATTCGGAGACACTAACTTCTCACTCATTATTATCGACTTAACAGTTAAAATATGAGTGGTTATATATTGATTTCCATCTTCATAACAACTTAAAATTATGTGTTAACATTGACAAAATCTTGAATTATCCGGTCTTACCAGAATTTAAAGATTTATATGGATAATATCTAGGATCTCTTTTCAACTATTGTTCTTATGAGTCTTTCTAAAGTCAAGGCAGTTGTACTCTTTAGATCACATTCCCATATTGTAATAACTTCCCACCCCTCATCAGTTAATTCCCACTGTATCTTTTGATCCCTTTCCTTGTTTGTAGCTAGCTTCTTCTGCCAGAACTCTGTTCTAGTTTTTGGTTTTGCTGAAAGCTCGCAACCATGCTGGTGCCAAAAGCATCCATTTATGAAAATGGCTATCTTGTGTCTTGGAAACGCTATATCTGGTCTGCCCAGAATTTCATAATGAATCCTATATCTTAATCCATGAGAGAAGAGATATCTTCTTACAACCATTTCCAGTTTTGTGTTTTTACCTTTAATATTGGCCATATTTCTGCTTCTTTGTTCTCTTGTGATTCTGTCAGTCAAAGAATCCAACCTCTAGTAAAAAATTCAAAAAACTAATAAATATCACGCTTCATAGAGAATTTCAATATCACTTTAAGTTTGAGTTTTCCAGTGAAAATTTGCTGGTCATCTTCAATCCCGAACTGTTAAGTATATCGTAGACAACTTGACCTATTTTTCTTGCCAACAATGGTGGCACAGCATTTCCGACTTGCTGGTATTGTGAGGTTCTTTTCCCGCAGAAATAATAGTTGTCAGGAAAAGTCTGAACTCTAGCGGCTTCTCTTACGGTGAAGCTTCTGCATTGAACTGGGTCAGGATGTATATAGTAATGCCCGTCTTTGCTAATATGTGATACAACTGTTGTCGATGGTCTATCATATAACTGAACTCTGAACCTATCTGCAAAATTACCATTCTTTCGAGTTGCCTTTTTAACATTGGCATGGTCTGGGAGCAGTTCCTCTGGGAAATCGTCTAAAACAGGACTTTTCTCTTTAACATTAGCAAAACATGTTGAAAATAAGTAGCGGTGCAGGTCCCTTCGGATATGGGACCTTGTATTGTGCAATGTCACCCCACTTGAATTTGATGACCTGTACCATTCGGTTTCAAAATCAACTGTAAAATCTCCTTCGACGAAATGTTTGCCTTTCTCCAATTTAGCCTTCCTAATATCTGACAAAATTTGTTTCATGTGAATAGCAAGTGAATGAAATCTATCATCAGCTTCTAATTTTTTAAACCATTCTTCATTTTCAACTGAGGTTATCGCTTGAATCCAATCGTTTAGGCTGTCCTCTTCCTTGGACAGCCCGCTTCTCAACTTGGGTAAATCATTAATCACCTTGCGTAGCTCAACTGGATCCTCCGTTTCAAGGGGGAGTGGCTTTACACCGGTTATATCCTTTCGGATTCCAAGCAGAATGACACGGTGTCTTTTTTGAGGTATTCCGTATCTCTCGGAACGGATTACAGCGTATGATGGGTTTCTTCCAGCTAATAACTCACCATCTACTAGTGAGTAGATTGAATACTCAGGATAATTGGGGTTACAAACCTCTCTACCTTCTTGCTCCATTGCAAGTTTCGGATTTTCCAGATCTTTCATTATTTTGTCAACTATCTTTTCATTTTGGTATTCAGAAGATAGTAGACCTTTTACATTTTCCATTATGAAGATGACCGGTTCATGGTCCGCTAGGATCTGAAGATACTCCTTGTAAAGCACCTGCTTTTCGTCTTTTGTCTCATCATATCCTGTATTACGGGCGTTTCTTGACCTTCCAGCGATTGAATATGCTTGGCATGGCGGGCCTCCAATGAGCACAAAGTTTCTATCCTCCCTCAATGCCTCAATTATTTTTGACCTAGTTAGCCGGACTGATTCTATGTCGTCTTTCAACTCAAAATTCCAACACTTCTTTTCTGCCTCTTCTGCTTCTGTTTGATGTCTAACATATAAATCATTCAATTCAATTTCGCCACGCAGATATGAATAGTAAGTTTCAGGAAGCGAATTCTCAAAAGCGCGACTGAATGTCCTCAGTTTCAGAGTCTGATAGGCCCAGAATTCCTTCTCTATTGATAGAACAACATCAAAGACTTGGTCCTTATTTCTGTCTTTTACTCTGGAAAAACCTTCGCTTAATCCACCAGGTCCTGCGAACAGATCTATAACCTTTATCATAATTCCCCTCGAAAACTTCTATTTTGGTGACCTACAGATTTTGAATAAGTTATGTTATACTTGGAAACGAATGCGCTTATGATGGATTGTAATTTAGGTTCTTTGAATCCTATGGTGCCCATGTGCATATTCTTAAACTTACAATATCCCATTATTAATCGAACCTAAACATTTCGGAAACTTCTGCAATCTCATCCAATAATTTTGAAATCTCCCAAGCCTGTTCTTCTTTGACAAGAATTCCGATCTCATAATTCCCTCTGAGTCCCCCCCAAGATAGATTGGCAGAACCCACTAGAGCTTTAGCTCTGTCTGAAATTATGACCTTTGAGTGAAGAAGGCGCCCGGATGTCCCAACAAAATCATAAGTGATGAAATCGGAGAACCTTTTACTGAGTTTTCCAAGTCTCTTCTTTATAACTGTACCGACTGTACTGGGAGAATTTAAGATGACAGTTATCCTGATTCCCTTCAAAAGGAGTATTTCGAACAGATCAAGAAGCTCCCCCATACTGTCTGAGAATGAAAAGGAAGCAATTTGAAGTTCCTTCTTAGTGTTCCTTATCAGTTCCATTGCTACAGAGTATGTTCCCCTAGACCCAGCTTTGATTAGTATATCTCCAGTTGATACTACTTCACAGTCGCCCATATAACGTCTCTCGGATTAGATTTCTGTCAAGCCACATATTTCTCTTCTCACATGAAGTTTCGGACAGATGTAAACAACTGTAGCAAGCTGCTCCACTATATTTTCCACTTTCGAAGAAATTTTCGCTGCAGAGGGGATCAGCAGAGCAATTTTCTGCCTCTTCTATTGCTTCATCTATAATTGTCTGAATATTCTTCGTCAGTGATATAAGTCCTCCCAATGTACCATCTGTGCCAGGTTGTGTTGCATAGAGAATTATGCCACCCTGCTTCTTTCCATCTCGGTCTGCAAAATATATCCGTTCTCTAATGGATGCTGAAGAATACCCTGCATCTTGTGAAATTCTTCTTATCAACAAGTGACTGAGCGTATGCCACCATACGTATAGAGGTTCTATCTCGTGTTTATCATCACTATTATGATATGTATCTGAATAAAAATTTCTATCTGCCTCGGTCCAAACTTGACCAACCTCACCATCGAATGAGAACTCAGTCTCTTCGTCCAATGTGATGAATAACCCTTCCCCCAGAAATTGTACTCCGGGGTACCATCTTTTATTATTATGCTCAAAAGAAACATCTACGAACCTTGGAGTGTCTGCTTCTGGAGATGCCGACCGACCCTTACCTCTTCCAATGTTTCTCCTGTATCCTTTTTGGACTATGACTGTTCGAAGTTTATTTACTGGTGTAATACGTAAACCAATTTTCTCATTCACCTTTGCAAACTCAACGTCATTTGGTGATACTTCAAAGAAAACCGAGGATTTTGGATAACCCCCCCGAACTGGTGGTTGCCCATCCTTAGATGCTTTTATCAGCGCAAAAAACTCTTCTTCGAGTAGGTTTGAATATGCTTCTTCATCTCTCTTTGTGCTAAAAATATCATCTATCGCACGTTGAATTTCATTCCAAGGATTCGATAGGATTCTAATCTTCACGCTTTCATTGATCACCTCGTTCTCAACTAACCTTCCGAGTATTGATTCCAAGGTCGTTTTGTCTTGCGGGAGTCGTTCTAAACTAGATAATGCGGCCTTCATTTCTGAAGTGCCAAGGTCGCTGTGTAATTTAGTTACAATTGGAGGAATCGAAAAGAGAGTGTCCAATTCAGTCATTCGGAGGTTCGAAGCTTGTCTCTGAATGAGTCTAGAGGGTGATGAGCATCCATGTGGTCTTACCGGGGGCCCGTTCACATCTTCGGACTCTGGATTCCTTCCACTACAGGACCAGAAATCTGTATAGGCATCTCTTAAGCTTCTGCTCTCTGCATTGCAATCCGGACACTTTATGTATATTTGTGATAAGGCTCCACCCCCACCACTCCAATAGTAACTTGATTTATTGCCACAGTTCCTATTTTGTTTATGTGCAAACTCTTCCCAATTGAATTCGTCAAGGTGGCCATCGGAGCAGGCGCTGACAAATCGTATACTCTCGGATCTGTTATATTCCTTGCATTCCGGACAAACATTCGAATAAAAACTGTGGTAAAGAATGTAAAGACCCCCTGGATGTTTTGTCGCATTTAAGCACAGTTTCCATTCGGGAAAAGTTTTTGTCCTGTACCAATCCCAGTTTTTTGTGTTACCAAGGACTGCACTTGATGGCAATTCATATACTCCATTTCCGTCCAGTAACCCCTTTGACATCCTTTCATCGTCTATTCTGTAATCTTTTGGATCTAAATTATTATGTTTGAACAGGCCTATGTCGCTCTTGGGGATAATTCTGGGGCCGTCCATACTCTCTAAAATTGATCCCGGTCCGTACGTGATTACAAACTGCGATTTTCTAATTTCTTGTGTCATTTAAGGTCTTCTCCTAAATGGCCGAGTCTGAAAAGTTATACTTTCCTCTATATCCCTCATTGACTGTGGCACATCGTCAAAAACTATTGCTTTGTCTGCATATCTGTGCTGTGGGTCTCCAAGCACTACATTTTCATTTAACTCTGACATCATAGAATATTCCACATATAGTAGGTCTTGATAACTATCCGCTATCGCCTCCCAGTTATCAAGCTGACTGTTTATAGAATGCATTAGAGAACTCACTGAGGGCCTCCTGATAGGCGGCTGGGATTGGGACCTCTTTTGAAAAGCAGTCACCACTCTTTCAATATCTGGAGATATCCGATTTCCACTGATTTCAGACCCACCTCTTCTTAACCTCCAATTGAGTGAAGCATTCCTCATATTCCTGAGCATTGATACAAGAACGGGCCCTCCGAATCTCTGCACAGCGGTGGAAGCAAAAGGATATACGCTTATTTTCTCAACATGTCTGTTTAATGACTTGTGATAACTTGTAAAGTACTCATAATGGCTCAAATCTCTAGGTCGAGAAGCCCTATAGAAGGTAACAACGAGTCCACCCATATTTCTACCCACTCTTCCAGTAGCTTGTATGTAAGAGGACGTGGTCTTTGGTTGGCCATTGACAACCATCAATGATAATCTCTTGATATCGACTCCAGTCCCAAACATGGAAGTTGTGAAAAGCACATCTGGTGCTTCGGGAAAAGGCTGTTCAAGTTCCTCGAGAATAGAAGGGAGGATGGTGGAATCGGTCCTTCCTGAAAGCTCTATGGATGATTCTTCCTGGGTAGGCCTGGATGCTTCGTTACCTTTTATTTCACTGATTCTCAAAGGAATATCTTGTCTGTACAGCGCCCTTGCTCCTGATAGCTCCCTAACTGCATTGAAGTATCCGACCAACGTCCAGTAAGGGTCTGGATTCTCATGTTTTCTAATTAATTCAGCTGATTGAAGCAAGTTAGAATATATCCGAACCAAAGGAGTAAGAGCGCCTCTACCAGGGGCAATGACTCCTATGTAAATTCTTCCCGGTCGTTTTTCGTCTGTCAGATCCGTTTCATCATTATGCACAAAATACCTGTCATTTGGTTTCTTTCCTAAAGGTGGAAAAATTCTAGCGCCACGGTTGAACACACTTCTTATGTGTTCCTCAGAACCTGATACCGTAGCTGAAGAAGCTACCAGTTTTGGAGCACTCTCTTGCGTACTTAGGAAATCTACTGCGGTTTCGTAAGAGCCCATAAGACTCCCAAGGGGGCCCTCTATCAGGTGCAATTCATCCTGCACAATCAACTCAGGCGGTTCAAGTTCCGGGACAGAACGATAAGCCAGATAGGCCCCCCTTCCCTTTGGACTTGGGTGTGATTTCGAAGAATCTGAATTCCAAGAATTTGCTAATGCATCCTTCCTGTAGAATCCTTTCATTGAATGGTAGTAATTCACGTTACCAAAAAGTGAGCCTATTGCAGATTCAAAAGGCATTCTCGCAAACTTATCTACAGTTGACACAAGAATTGAGGGGAGCCGGCCATAAATTTGCTCATCCACTGTATAGGCATTTATCGGAATCTTACAGGAAGTAAAGGCATTCCCAAAACGGAAGGGATTAATCACCGACATGAATTTGTTGTCATCTTTGAATCTTAGTCCTAAGACACTCACCGTGGGCTTACTTTCTGGAATTGAATTGTGAACAAGGCCATATGGTGCACCACCAAACCAAGTCGCATTTAGATCACAGTTAGAACTAGGACAGAATATATCAAAATCGAAATCTATCTCAGCATTATTTGTCGCTCTTGAGCTATTCGACAGATAAAACCTGTTAAAATACCCCATCCTGCTTGGGCTAATAGAAGCTATTTCTGCCGCTGTCCAAATTTGCTTGACATATTTTTTTAAGGCCGAATCAAACTCTTCTCTCGTCACTTTCCTATCAGATTCAATTTGCACCTCCATTGTGTAGTATCCCGACGGAAGAGAAGACAAAATCAAATCCCCTATTTGTATCCCTCTATGTTTGAATTCGATTGTCTTTTCTGGAGGATTTTCGTTATCAGGGACTTTCAAAACGAAGTAAAGTTTCCTTTTGCTAATTAGCAGACCATCTTCTTGGAAAGGGAGCGCGAGTGAACTCTTGCATGAGGGGCAGTTCAATACTTGCGCAGGTTCACCTTCTGCGTTCTTATGATGTTTTCTTAACGATGAGATCGCCCCAGGGCGATAAAATTTATTCTCAATCATTGACCCTTTATATCTGACCTTCTCCTCTCCAAAATCCTGTATTCTGTTGGGGGTGACATTGCCGCCTACCCACAATCCAATTGAAAAAGGGGTTGAGCCCCATATGAAGTTTCCTTCAATTTGGGTAGGCTCTGGTCTCCAACCAATTTCGGAACTTGAGGTTTTGATAACTCTCAGATATTCACAAGCAGTGACCATCGCGGTTATTCTTCTAAATTGCTGAATTGCCAGTAATCGTAACGTATACCGTATTATGGAAGTTATACCGGCCCCTCCTCTGAATTTGTCATCAGATGAAATTGCTTTTCTTCGTCGATATGCCAATGCAAATGCCATGAGTCCCAGATAAGCTTCTGTTTTACCGCCACCTGTTGGTACCCAGAGCAAATCGCACAATTCTCTAAATTCAGAACTTTCTGAAGTCATGGACTCAAGAACAGTTAGAATGAAAGCCAGTTGAAAAGGTCTCCATTTTAGTCCATCGCCCTCACTCCATTTTCTCTGCAGATCCATGGCCTTGTTTGAGAAGCAGAAAGATAATCTGACATCTTCGTCGCCCAATATCAGTTCTATGCTTCTTGAAATGCGAAGGTAACTTTCCTCATGCCTTCCGATTATCTCCTTAATTTTGCTTTCGTCCTCGGGGAATGATTCACTGTTTCTGATTTCGTCAATCCAGTCCCTGTAACCATGTAAAATTGGCTTCAACATACTCTCAAGTTCAGTTGGCCCCAAAGCATTTGCTAGAGTACTTGCAGATAAAGCTCCACTTTGCATGTTACCTACATTTACTGATGACCCTTCTACTATGGAAAGGGGAACAAACTCAGTTCTGATGTCTGCTGGAAGAAATTTCACTAATTGTTCTTCGGGAACTATGGATGAGTCTTCCCACCACATAAAATAAGCATCCTCACTGTCTTTAGATTTTAGATCAATTTTTGACTCATGGTCTGCTTCTTTCCAAATCGCAGAGCACATATGCCCCTTTGCGTATATCTTTTCATCTCTGTACTGGAAATCGAAAATTTCCTCGCTAGGTGATTTATGCCCTAATTGTGCTTTCCTTAAGGAAAGTATATCGCAGTTATGTAATTTTATTCTGATTTGTGGTTGAAATATATGAAGTTCAACTCTATTTTGCAAAATACTGGTCTCATCTAATCCAATTTGTCGCCTTGATACATTTCTATTGACAAGGTAGAGATGTACATTCCTAGTATTTCCTTTTTTTACTCTGATCACTGAATGTAAAGACAAAAAAGCTTCCGACCTGTCTGCAATTCCTCCAGTTGAGTTCATCCACACATCAGAGCTGCTTTCTGCATCGAAATCTAAAATCTTGTAAATGGGAAAACGCTTAAACACAGAACTTTCAGGATCTCTTTTGTAAATTGCCCAAGTCAGACAGACTTCAAACTTAGAATCTGCTTTCCTCTCTAATTCAAATGATATCCCCATAGTCTGTGCTCTCTTCTTTGGATCCATGACTGAGGTTGAGAGAAGAGGACCACTCACAGGAGGTTCATTATATTCTTCAGCCTCTTCACCACCACCGCCACCATTTATTTCATAATCGCCATCTTCTACATCATTCTCAGGTTCTGCGGGGGCCAAAACGCCTGTTATGTACTCTTCCATTGGATTTGTAATGATCTCGTTGATGCCATTTCTGGGGCCCAAGACTTCCTTTACTAACTCCCTCACTAAGAATGCTCTAATGTTGTACCCCTCCTTTGAAAGAAAAATATATTCTATTTCTCAAGCTTGTAGGTTGAAGAGCTCCTTTAACACATAGCTTATTCGTGGTTTCCCACATCGTTCCCATTGGGAGAAACGGAACATTATACTTATCCAGAAACACAGAAATTGAATGATGTAGGTAGATAATTAATTTTACTTCCCCATATTAATAACATAAACAATAATGCCTTTTTAATCCAATTTCGAAGAAAAAATCTACTGGCAAAAATGTGTATAAATAGTCCTAAATGACTGATTTTCAGATTAATGTGATATGGTTTTGTTAAATTACATGTTTTTATTGATTTAGTTTTAAATTTAATGTATACGAGCTCGAACCAAGTCGTGCTTAAACATTGTGTCTCACTCCAAGTACAATTAGTAGGTATACCATGTTTTTTATAAAACCCTCAGAAATCATCTACAAAATTCAAATTTCCTTATAACATGACAACTTGATAGTATTCCAAGTGTTCTAACCATTAAAGCCTAGGTAAAATTTCAATGAATTTAAATTAAAACTCATGGAAATGGACCACTTTTTTGGAATTTCCTTATATACAAATCATAGTCAAGTTGTGTATGTTCCGGTAGAATTAACAATATAATTCATGGTTGCCATCAACCCTATATTACATAGGAATTATAGGGTTATCAATTTTCCAGCAGTAAGGAAACAGTTAGTGGATGAAATAACTTGAAATTATTTTACTTATCCAAACCTTATTCCTATTGAGAAAAATAGGGTTTCAATTAACCACTCAACACATTATATTGGAAGCATAAAAGAAATGAGTTGTTTAGTTAGTTTATATCATTCATTTGTTGGTTCAAGGGTTTCTTTTAACTTATCCACAACTAACCCATACCAATGATCAGCCTGTTTTGCTCTCGCCAAGTAATGCATGCTTCCAACTGTGTTAGCTGACCTTCCCTCAATGAAGTCAGCCACACTTTCAGGAACATTGTTGTAAATCAGGAAGTTGTAGAGCCACTTACGAAGATACTTGGGGGCCAATCCTGCTTTACTAAAATTATGGCTGATCGTGTCGCCGTGTATGTAGAATTTATGCAACTGCTCGGCAAGATGTTTTGGCATATACACGTAATAATTGTTTTTCATTCCTCTTGAATAGAATAACTGATACTTAGCGATCGTTCCATTTATGATCAACTTGTCCTTGTCGAATTCCCTAACCATTTTTACTAATTCGGTCCCTCTAATTCCTGAATAAGCAAATATCAGAAACATTGTTCTGAAGCGTTTGTCATTGATCTTCAGTAAAGCCTCAATTACCTGTTTATCTGATGGGACAAAATTATCAGATTGGCCTTTCTCTGATTTCAGATAGGTTCTAATCCTTGTCAGTTCTTCTTTTGGGGCTCCTTTGTATTCAAGGAAATTACAAACTGCTCTGAGAGAATTTACAGCCATTGTTTTACTGTTTAGACTTTCAAGATATTCTCGAATAGAGTCAATATCTGATAAATCCAAGAATCTGACTTCCTTATCAAATGTTCCAACTAAATCCTTGATGTATGATTTTGACAAATTCTTGTTTTTAAGCCATTTAACAAACTCATCACGAATTTCATCCAATTTGTAATCAGCAGGTCGGGGGATCGAAACCCTCCAGTGGCTCTCTTTGATAATAGTGGTTTTCTAACAGATATTACAGGCTTAATTTTGTAGTTGTACAAGATTTAACTCCCTATAAGTTAGCATGAACCTGATTATGGATTTTTGTTTTATGGTTCATCGGACTTTTGTGTGGGTTACTTAACCATAAATTTTCCAGGCAACCTGCAAATCAGGTTGTAAAGATAGAATTGAGTTATTCCTGAAGTGCCCTGATCTTAAACCTGGAATTGGATTGGCCATAACAAATGTTCGCAGATATATTTCTCTACTTTCAACCCACACAAAACTAGGAAGAACCTGTTTTATATCCAAGTATTTCTCGCAATTGTGAAAATTTATCCGCTACAATAAATTTATTAGAAAAATTGCTTCAGTTGCGATTTTTGCAGGAATCCACATGGTGGTAAACAGTAAGTTTGAAAAATAAATAAAATAAGGGAAAATGGGAAAAGTCATTCCGGCTTATGGAAAAGCACCGGGCGATACAGCCTGATCATCAAACTTAGGTGCTGTAAGCATCTTTTCTGGTGTATGGCAAATTGGGCAACGTCTCTTCCATTTCCAGGCCAAATAAATTAAACCCGGTATTAGAAAGAATATGAGTAAAACCACAAGAACAACAGTATTCCAACTGTGCTCAGTGTCTACATTTCTTTTGCAGCTAGGACAATGTTTCATTGTCATATAAATGCATACTGCAAATTATATATATTACTTTCTGAAAAGGTGAAAATGGTCTGATTTACTAAGAAAATGATGAAATGCTTGCATATTTTTAAATTAAGGAGTACCGTAACTCCCCCCCCCCAATATTCTTGTAAATTTAGCGACTAACTAGCTGAAGTCACCCTCGCCTTCTTTTGAAATTCTCTTTATTTTTTAGATTGGGAAGAAAAACAATTGCAGAAAAAGAATATATCCAAAAATCAGTTAATATCTCCATGAAATCTGTCACGGGATACCCGAGACTGATCTTATTTGCAGTATTGGCTTTCTTTCTTCTTACAATCCTACTTTTTATCTATTGGAGATCTTATCCAAATGAAGTATTGGTTTCTGCATTCGTAAATCCACACAGTCCAATACCCCGCAGTGTACAGATTGTAAATCTGTCTGCTCAAATGCATCTGAACGAGCCACTCTATCTACAGTATGCGTGGTTCATTGAGGGTATATTTGCAGGAAACTGGGCCACGATATATCGGCTGTGCATTGAAACATTTCTGCCTGCTATCTTGCTCATAATACTGGCATCACTCTTCATTTCATTTCTGTTTGTGAGAGTTACAGCACAGTTGCAGGCAAGAATTGTTTTAGAAAGGAAAAAGAGCGGTAATTATTCCTGGTTCATATGGGCCCCCATTGTCATTATTGTGCCATTAATTTCATACTACCTGATGTTGGCCGCAGTGGTACTGATGGGATATGAGTTTGACAGTATTTTTGGTTCCGGGAGCGGCCTTAGCATACTTTCTGCATTCCAGAATTCAGGCTACATAAGTCAAATCAGTGAAAATGGTTTCAGAAATTACGCTCTATTGATCCATTATTCGGGAAATCCTTTCTGGAACGCCCTTATCCAAGGTAGTATGGGAAGATTGGAAATCATGATTGTCAAAGTAATTCCACCTGTACTTTCGGTTTCATTGATGCTTTTCTCAACCCTTCTTGCCATACGGGGTTCTGCATGGAAGAACTATCTTGCAAACCATCAGGAGCCGGGACATGGTACTGAAAACAATAGGAATTCTGTCTTGGAAGCAAACCGTGCCGTGGGAAGAACATTCAGGCAGATGGTTTTGGAAAAAGCACCATATCTTGTGTTTTTAATCATTATATCTCTTATTTACACGGAATCTTTGCTCCGTTACACCCTTGGGCTGGGATTCTGGTATACTTTATTCTTTCTTCCCTATATTACTGCTACCGCAGACCTTCTTTATCTTGTGATCTGGCCCATAGTCTACATCACTTTGATCTATGGGATCATGTTGATAATTGGCTCTTTTCTGGCATCTGCTATAAAACTGCACTTGGAGATAAGGAAATCGAAGATTTAGCTGAAATACTTATCAGAACAGATAATTCCTGGACCGGAGATATGACTGATGGCGTTATCCGCTAGTACTTCTTTCTAATGGAATCTATAGTCAAGAATATTAAGAATCCAGGCGCTTGCCTGAATCGCCAAAAATATGAATAATAACCGCCTGACACCATAAAGAAGGCTCGAAATGGACAGGAGAAATGGATCCACACTTAGGGAATTTATCCAAAACTACAAAACAGACAACCCGGACGATTATAGGGAGATAAACCAGGAAATAAGCGCCGAGTACGAAACAACAGCGTATTCTGTCCTGAGAAATGATTCAAACAGCATGCTGATGTTCAACTGTCTCAGTGGTTACAGGGATTTCAGGCTCCTGACCAATGTCCTGGGAAGTGAACGCAGGATATTCTACGGAACTGGCACTTCTGACCTTAGATCCTTTAACGAGAGATATGCCAGGGCACTCTCAGAATACCCATCCGGATCCGTCACTTTCCAAAAGGGATCAGCCACCTTTATGGAAAGGGTCATGAGAGATGATTCTGTAGATCTATACTCTATTCCAGTACCGTCACATTATCCTTCAGATGGATCAAAGGCGGGAAAATCACGATACATAAGCTCGGGTATTGTTGCACACAGGACCCTTGAGAACCCTGAAATCATAAATCTCAGCTTTACAAGAATCCAGCCTATTTCAAAAAACATGTATGCCTTTGATGCAGGCAGCCATGGACACCTGTGGAACTACCTGAATCATGCCTCACAGAAAGGAGAGGAGGTTGAACTCACGGTCATGATTGGTGTGCACCCACTGTATTACCTGCTGGCTGCATCATTCACTGACAGAGAATATGACAGAGCCTCAACTTTCATGGATGTGGAACTTTCCCGTGGGCTTGAGAACGACATCTACCTGCCACATGATGCAGAAATAGTTCTTGAGGCAAGATTCAAACCGGGAAAGAACTTTGATGAGGGACCTTTTGCAGAGTACACCGGATATATGGGGCATGATTCCACCAGATACACTGCTCATGTGAAATCCATCCTAATGAGAAACGATCCTATCTATTATGATATCCAGCCATCAAATTCCAGCGAACACGTGAATACCTTCTCCATGCCAAGATCTGCCGGAATAATGGGCACTCTGAGAGATTACATGCCGAGAGGAACAGATTTCAGTGTTGTATGGCCCCACTCCGGAGCAAGATTCCTTTCCCTGGGTTATGTTGTGCCGCCATCCAGAGGATTGGCAAGACAGCTTGGACTGGGAATCATGGCACTTGATCCGCTCTGGGGGAAGTTCATAATAATCAACCAGGGCGTTGCAGCACTTGACTTTACAAGTACGCTTGCCAGGCTCATAAATACAGGAGAGGATTATGGAGAAGTCTTTACTAGAATTCCCGGAGTCTTTGTGATAAGTTCAGACTTCACCGCAGGGAAAGACGGCACCACTGGAAAGATTATTGCTGTAACAGACAGCAGTGATGAGGAATTCACCACCTCCATATCCGGCAGGGACCTGATTGTCAGGGCAGGAAAAGGTGAAGCCGTTATTTCCCACAGCTACAGGAATGACAGGAGGATCAATATCATCGTGGGAGAGGACATAGACGCAACAGACCCTGAGCAGGTCCAATGGGCCGTTTCAACTCGGGTAAACCCGCATACGGACGTTGAGATATCCCGGAACAGCATTGTTATACGTGCAGATCGCGTCACCCCTGAAGTTCCGGCACTGGATAAATCAGCTGTGGAAAGAATAAGAAGGCTTTTCCCTGACTCTGAGGCTTCCGGAAGTTGAAGATAAAAAATGGAAAAATTTGTCTATTTAACAAGGCCGTCTCATCTATTGCTCAGGCCGATTCTGCAGCATTAATTGTGGAAAACTTTTCCCTGACAAGGAAAACATAAATGAAATTGAAGACCAGCCAGGCGATGAAAAGACCTGTCCCAACCACAACATAAGGTTCGATCTGCAGGAATGTGCTGTAGAATATTAAACCGAAGATCACCACCGTAACAGCGGAAAGCAGAATTCCCGATGCTGTCATCCTCCCATCGAACTTCTTTTCAATCCTTGGAAGTGACGCATTGATCACGGCATGAACGAAGAGCACACCAAGGGTTGCTGCTATTGCTGCCATCAGGAAGGCGTTGAAGCCTCCAAATGTCAGCACGCCTATGAGTCCAATTACGAATGAGGCCAGTGTTATAGCTGCAGCAGAGATGTATGGTGTCTTCCTCCTTACACTGATCCTGGACAGGCCTGAAGGGAGTAAACCGTCCCTTCCCATGGCCATCATCACTCTAGAAGCTCCGTTAACGAGCACAACTGCTCCCGTCAGGAGGCTGTTTATGAACAGGGCTGCCACCACTATTGCAGCAATGGGGCCAACTGAGGACTTGAGAATGGTTATTCCAGGTACAATTTCACCAGCATAAGTGATCATATTGGAAGGTCCCTGTGCAACTGTGAAAACATAGGAAATGAATATGAAGAATGCACCAAGTATGATCACGGAGAAAATCACTGACCTCCCAATGATCTTCTTGGGTTTCCTTGCCTCTTCTCCCAGGGGAGTGGATGCCCCGAATCCTGAGAATGCGGTATACATGAGCAGAACACCCAAACCTACACCGCTGAAACCTCCTGCAGCGTATTTTGGCGTGAATACTGATACGTTATTGATTGCAGGATGTGAAAGGATAATGTATGCACCCAGGGCCCCTATTATTATGATTTCCACGAGTGCCATGATAGCTGTGTACCCTGTGGATCCCTTTATTCCCAGATAGGAAACGGTGAAGGCGAAGGCCAGTGCCAAAATAAGGAGGGGCAACCAGATTATGCTGGGAATACTGATACCAAAACCTATGGAAAATATTGCTGGAAGAAAGACAGCAATACTCAGAACGATTAGGGTAAGTGCCATGGTCTGATAGAACACATAAAAGAGGCCGGTGAACATGGCTGCCCTTGCTCCGTACCCGTTCTTTACATATTCATAGTACCCGCCTGCTCCGGATACCTTTGATGAAATGCGGTTAATGACAATTGCATTAAGAAATACAACCAGGAATCCTATGACGGCTGTGAGAGGCAATGACCCCAGGGCAAAGGCAGCAGCCCCCGTTAGTGTTGCTACTGCCGCACCGGCTGGAGCAGAGCTTGCGACGCCCTGCAGCATTGTCTCCTTAAGCCCTATTGAATCTTTTTTGAGAGTGGTTTCCAAATTTATTCATCCCTTTTTCATTGGTTATTCCACATCGCGTATGGATGCGAATGTAAGATTATTATCGTTAGGGTCATTGTTTTGACAATTATATAAGTATTGTTTACATTATAGTTTATTATTTTACATTTAACATTCATCTTTATAGAAATCCTTCACCTGAGAGCAGGGAAAACGCTTCCTGAGTATTCAGTTCAACCCAATCTGGATCATTCCATGACCATAGTGTCTTACATTTTAGGTTCAGGTTATTTCTAAGCTGTGAAAATAATACTACAATGGTTGCGATGGACGTTTTTGATCGGTTTCTTTTCGCTTACACCATTGGAGCTCATATAATACTGGTTACCCTGAGTATTTCGCTGATAGTGATCATTACCATAGCAGAGTTCATAGGAATAAGAAAATCCGATCAGCATTACATTACGCTATCTGAACGCCTCACAAAGGTCTTTGTCATATCCTTTGGAGTGGGGACTGCCAGTGGTATTGTCATGGCTGTTGAACTGATCAACCTTTTCCCGCCCTTCATGACCCTTGTTTCAAAAACCGGTGCAATAGCCCTGTTCTATGCGGAAGTTTTTGCTTTTTTCCTTGAAACAATATCTCTTGTTATTTACGTTTATTACCGGAAAGCCTTCACCGGAAAATACACCCACTGGATATTCGCTGTACTCATTGCGACTGGTACCCTCTTATCAGCAGTGTTCATAACAATGGTTAATGCATGGATGAACAGCCCCAATGGCTTCAACCTGCAGCAGTTCATATCCACAGGCCAGGTGACAGGTATTGATCCATGGGCACCATTCCTGACTTCTACAACCCTGGCACAGATTGCCCATGTCGTAACCACAACGGTATTCACGGGATCAATGATAATTGGTGCTTATTTTGCCTACAAATACATCAAGTCGAAGGAAAATGATGAAAAAACCTTCTATTCAAAGGGACTGAAACTCACTGCTGCAGTTTCTATAGTGGGAATAATACTTTCCGGAATCACTGGCAGTCATGAAATGGGTACACTGTTAACCTACCAGCCCCTGAAATATGCAGCCATGGAACTGAATTATCTTCCAGGTTCAAATATGCCTGAAAGAGTATTTGGATTCCTTCAGAATGGACAGTATCTTTGGGGCCTTGTTGTGCCTAACGCACAGTCGCTTCTGGCTACCCTGGAAACGGGGAGTGGTAATGTCCCGGGCCTCACACAGTTTCCTTCCTCTGTATGGCCGCCATTGCTGATTCACACCTCTTTTGACATAATGGTCATTGGAGGGCTCTTCATTGGCCTCTTCCTCTTTATTGTAACTGTAATGTGGCTTCTCAGAAAGAAACCTTTCACCGTGAAATATATCCTTTATTCACAGGTCGCAGCTGCAGTACTTTCCATGATTGTGTACGAACTTGGTTGGGTCACAGATGAGGTTGGAAGGCAGCCATGGATCGTCTACAACGTAATGAAAACCCATACTGCGGTAAATCTTACTCCGACCCTGCTTATTCCGGGGCTTTTCATTATAGTGTTTTATGCTGTGCTCCTGCCTGTTACCTTTTACTTCTTCGCAAGAGTGTTCAATTCGGGGAAACTTGCAGATGAACTGTCCGGGAAAGAAACGAGAGGGGGTGTGAACTATTAACCTGATCTTCTATGTTTCATTCCTTATTTTTGCAGTTTTTGCGTCCCTGCTTATTACCGAGGTAATGGGGTCCGTGCTGATGCTTATAGCATATGATAAGGTGAAATCGAAGGTATTGGGGTATATTATACCAATCTGGGAAGTTACCGGAACATTTGGTGTTTTCTGGGTTGTGGTTGTTGATTTCTCATTCCCGTCAATCCTTATCCCTGCTGCCCACATTTATGCTGTTGCCATAATGCTGTTCCTTATACTCATTGTGTCAAGGAATGCATCCATAGTCTTTGGGGAGTATATAATAAAGGAAGGGTGGCTTGATGAAAAGATACTGTACAGACTATATTCGATATCGACGCTTGCTCTTTCCATTGTTGTTATGGTGATTCTTTCCTCAATAATTGGAGGAAAGGGTGTCGATCTCATAAGTGCACAGCTGAACCTGGGATCCTGGCTATCCTCTGGAGGAAGTTATGCCTTCATAATAGGCGTTCTCCTTATCGGAGTTGGCCTTTCTCCTGTTTTCTACGACCTGAAAGCTCTTAGAGCCGTTGCCCTGCCGGCGACCATACTTGGTGTTGTGGTTTCCATCCTGTCGTTTTACCTTTACATGCCTTCACTCCTTTCGTCATATATTGCTATACCGGTGATCCTCACCATTCTTGTCCCGGTGCTCTTCAACCTGGAAAAAACATATTCTCTTGTCACGAACAAGCTTTTCTTTGCCATTGTCTCAGTAGTAATAGTCTTCTCACTGAACTTCCTGGTTTATCCCTCGGCTTTTGGAAAAACACTGGCGGTTGATTCCATTACAACCTCCGGACCCATGGCTCAGGCATTTTTCTACATAACAGTGATCGGTGGGTTCATCCTTGCAGCAATGGTCACGGTGTATCTGTTCGCAGTGAAAAAGGAATCAGCAGCAAGGACTCCGGCCGTATAAGGAAATCCACAAATTCTCTTGGAAGTCCAATAAACATTCTTTTATATTTATACTCATTGAAGACATATAATGCAGGAAGACCCCGTAAAAGCATTTATTGCGAGTGAATTCAAAACAGACCCTACTTCACGGAACTACATGTACATGGTCAGGAAACTGGCCGGCAGGAATACAGCTGTCCTTTTCCTTTTTCCATTTGCATTTGTCTTCATAGGCGCAATATTTGCACATTATTTACTGGTCCTGGCGGGCAGTGCGGCACTCTACACAGGCCTCATAGTGCTTCTCATCCACAGCCGCTACAAACTGGATAAGGAATACCGGCAGATGAGCATGAGTTTCAGGTATTTCCTTTTCAATTCGCCCATATCCTTCAGTTTCCTGAAATATTTCATATTCGGGATATTGGTTCTGTCCTCAATTATTTCCCTCTCTTACCTGCCACCTACAATTTTCACCGGGATAATTGAACTCGTTGCCTTCATGGGAATAACTTCATTTCTCCTTCTCTGGAGTCCATACATCAGGAACCTGATTAGACATTCCACAGAACTGGATTCCCCTGGAATAAACGCCAGGCTTTCCGCCATGGAAAGAGAGGCCGGAATTCATGAAGTAAGGGCCAGGGTAATTGACGGGAAGACTTTCGGAGTTGCCAATGCTTTCTGTGTTGGAGTATTCAGGCCGAAAATCTTCATTACCGATCTGCTTCTTGAATCCGTGTCTGAGGACGAGGCTGTTTCACTGCTGGCACACGAACTCGCCCACCTTAAATACAGGCATGTCCTCAAGAGAATCCTTCCCACTGTGGTTGTTCTCATTGCCGCAACTGCCGCCATAATTTTTCTTGGGATGGCACTTTCAGGATTCATAAGAATAAGGGGAATACAGGCCATGATGCCCATATACATCCAGGTGATAGTATACGCAATCATATTTTCCATAGTTTTCCCGTCGGCGCTTATCAGGTCGAGGCAGGAGAATGATGCTGACAGGTTTGCGGTTTTCCACAACGGTTATGTGAACCTTGCAATCGCTTTGCTGAAAGCACGGAAACTCAACCTCATCCCCCTTGCGCCATTCAACGGAAGGAGATACAGCCTGATTCTTCGCCTTGACAGACTGAAGAAATACGAAATGGAAAAACCCCATTAGGTCAATGCGGCAGATTATTTCTACACCGGGATGCCGGACCCATGGGTGAACCCTAAAATTTCAGTTGCTAGCCTTATAAGTGGCGGTCAGGTAGTCTGAATGGTATAGATAAAGGCGATTTTATGGCACTTGAAATAGTTGTAATGATAAAACAGGTCCCAGACAGCCAGGAGGTTGAAATCGATCCTGTAACCAAGACACTGAACCGGATGAAGGCCAGAAACGTCCTCAATGTTGCCGATGACAATGCACTGGAAGCTGCACTGAGTATCAAGGACAAGGTTGACGCACATATCACAATAGTTTCCATGGGGCCACCCATGGCTGATGAGGCAATCCTGGAATGTATGGGAAAGGGAGCAGACCGCGGGATTCTGCTGACCGACAGGGCCTTTGCCGGTGCGGATACTTACCCTACAGGCCTTACGCTGGCGGCAGCAATCAGCAAGCTTGATCACTTTGATATGATCTTTGCCGGAGAGGAAACTTCAGATTCCAGTACCGGGCATGTGGGACCAGGAGTTGCTGAATTTCTTGGCATTGAACAGATCACATACACCCAGTCTGTCAGATTTGAGGATGGCTATGTAATTGGAGAAAGGGAACTGGAAGATGGTGTGGAAATTGTAAAGGCAAAACCACCGGTGCTCATTACCGTGAGGCTTGGTTCCAATATCCCCAGAAGGCAGACTTTAAGGAAAAAGATCGACGCACTGAGGAAAGGGGTGGAATCATGGACTCTGCAGAATCTTGGAATCCCTCCTGAATGGGTTGGGTTCAAGGGATCACCCACAGTTGTCAGATCCATGAAGACCATCAAGGAGAAGGAAAGGTCCGCGAAGAGGATCACCATAGAAGAAATAGGGCAGATGGTGAAGGAACTTTCAGACAGCGGAGTTTTGAAAATGGAGGTGAAGGAACAATGACAGGACTTATAAATGCAGTTCCCACAGATAAGCCTGATGAATACAGGAATGTCTTTGTTTTCCTTGAAACAAGGAAGGGATCGGTAGTAAAGTCTTCACTGGAAATGATCGGCATTGGAAGAGAGATTGCGGACAAGGTTGGAGAAAAACTGGTGTGTGTCATCATTGGCAACCACCTGGAACCCATGGCAGAAGAAGCTGCAAAATACGGCTGTGACAAGGTTCTTGGTGCAGAGTCGCCGGACCTCGAGGATTTCAAGACCATGCCCTATGCCCATTATGCAGCTGAATTCATTTCTGAGGAGAAACCAAATATTTTCCTTATTGCCGCAACACATGACGGCAGGGACCTCGCATCAAGAATTGCTGTGAAGTCCAGAACTGGCGTTACTGCAGACTGCACTGTCATAGACATTGATCCCAAGGAGAGGATACTGCTGGCAAACCGCCCTGTATACGGTGAGAGCACACTTGCAGAAATTCTTTGCAAAAACCACAGGCCACAGATGGCTACAGCAAGACCCGGAGTTTTCAAGGTTCCCGACAGGGTGGATGGAAAGAACTGTGAAATGGACATACGAAAGGTGAAGGTTGATCCTGATCTCATCCGAAAGGAAATCATAGGTTTCAGGCCAAAAGAGGAGTTTGATATCACGGGAGCGGACATCGTTGTATCAGGAGGTATTGGCCTTGGAAAGAAAGAAGGTTTTTCCATGCTTCAGGAACTTGCCGAAGAGCTTGGAGGAGTGGTTGGAGCATCGCGGCCAGCAGTTGATGTGGGATGGATAGAGAGGGATCACCAGGTGGGCCAGACAGGCAGGGTGGTCAGGCCGAAACTCTACATTGCTGCTGGAATTTCCGGAAAAGCACAGCATATTGTGGGAATGAAGCTGAGTGATGTTATCATCGCCATAAACACGGATCCTGATGCCGAGATTGTGAAGTATTCAGATTATTTCATCAACGATGATGTCTACAACGCAATTCCTGCTATTCTTAAGGAGATAAAAAAGCTCAAGGGTGAAAAGGTAGAGGAAATCACCACCTGATTTTCCTCTACAGGAGTGAAAGAATCAACAGGAACTTTATCTGATTTGATGCCAGTGCACTGGCATTCCCGGTTCAACCCGGGCTTAGCGGTCTGCGAGATTGGCTGGGACTTTTCTTTTTTCATGAGGCAGATTGTGCCATGGCAGTTTTTGCACAGCAGGACCCACGGTCAATGCCTGAAACAGCAGTGGTTTTTGCCATTATGGCTTCCATTGCCTTGACTGCAGCCCCTATGCCAAAGAGAGCCGGAAATCCAAGTGATAATCCCCATATTGCCACAATTATTCCTGCAACGGCCACAAGGCTGTTGGAAATCAGTCTCGATGCCACCAGTACTGGTGCCCTGTCTTCCTTCCTTATGAGTTCCAGGCGTACTCCAATGCTGAGAATCACCCAGGCGGTGTCACATAAGCCAACAATACCTTCCCCAAGGGCTGCTGCCATGGGAGTCCTTATCTGCAACAGCATCAGGCCAAGGAATCCCCCTGTAAGAAAAGCAGGATAAAGCTGTCCCCTGGTGAACCTTCGCAGGAGCGGAACGACAATTATGCTTCCCAGTGCGCTCCCTGCAGCTATAATCAGGTAGACCACTGATACCTCGAGGGAAACCAGTGAAAGCCCATCAAGGAGGTAATAAAGAAAACCACTCATCACAATGGTATACCCAAAGTTTCCCACCATTGCCTGGAGGGACAGTGAACGGATGGCGGGAATACTCCAAAGTTTCCTGAACCCGAACCACCTGTCTGATGTCATTGCATCTGGTGCAGCCTCCGGAACCTTTGAAGGCATCCAGTAAGGCCCCATAATGCCAGTAATGCCGGCACCTGCTGCCAGTGCAATCATGGTTAGTGAGGGACCGAAAAAACTGATCATTACAGCTCCCATTGGAATGCCTGCACTCTTTACCAGGGTGCTGACACGTTGCAGCTTTCCTGCGTTCACAGTTATCTCGCTCCCGTTTCCCGGTATTGCAGATTGAATCGATGCCTCGGACAGAATGC
The DNA here is from genome assembly GCA_021810045.1 of Thermoplasmata archaeon. Taxonomy (GTDB): domain Archaea; phylum Thermoplasmatota; class Thermoplasmata; order Thermoplasmatales; family Thermoplasmataceae; genus JAJZOM01. Next base: position 32,763 of record JAJZJR010000012.1, on the reverse strand, counting down.
TGCATAGCCCGTTGAGGCCGGAGCCAATCACAAGCATGAACCACAAAATCCAGCCCTGGCCAAGAATTGGCGCTATTACGAGAGATGAGAAAATTATGGTCCTGAATCCCTGGCCGAACCTCATCAGCCTGCCTGATGGCCTGTTCCTGGTGAGTGAGGAGAGCCAGATGCCGGTCCCAACAGGAATCAGTGCCTCCGACATGAACATGAGAGCCATGAGGGCCAGGGAGTGGCCGAGATCGTACCCGTACCATGGAAGGACAAGAGGTGTGGCCACATCTGCAAAGGTTGTAATGGAAATGAGGGTACTAAGCCGCAGGATAACAGGATTAAGGTTCATGGAAATACCATGGGCACATCAGCATGCAGGTTCAACGGATTCCCGGGAGGACAGATAAAGGGAAACAGGACATTTCCGCCATATCCCTCTGCTGAGGTTTTATTCATCTCCGGAGTCCTTCAGGACAAACATGGGATTCTGCCATTCGTTATCCAGGACACCTGCCAGCCTCTCCAGAGAAGCGAGCAATACCTTCCTTTCATCCGGCGGGACCTTTGCCATTATGGCCTCCGCCTGTCCATCGAGTGTCTCCTGCAGCCTGCTGGCCTGCAAAAGACCTTTATGGGTGAGTTTTACCTTGACAGACCTCCTGTCATCAGGGTCAGGTTCACGGGTCAACATACCATCCTTCCTGAGACTTTCCACCATCCTGCTGACCCATGGGTCATCACTGCCTATTCTGTCAGCGATTTCGTGGACAGATGGCGATTCCCCATGGTAGAGCTCTGTAAGTATCATGCACTGGATTTCTGAAGAGGGTGAGCAACACGCCATAACTCTTCTCTGAATCTGGGAGAATCTCCTTGTTATGACTCTCAGAATATTCATTGGATCGTTGTCAGCCATTGAACTGAGTTAGTTATGGTGTTTATTTATATGTTTATACAATAATTGTATTAGACAATTATTTACGCCTACTCATTTCATGATCCGCCTGTACACACATGTGCCGGACTGATACTCTTTCTTCGGAGTGACGTTTTATAAAGTCGTTTGTCTGGATCGTAACATGATATACCTGAAAGGGGAGAACGAGCCACTTATGTGCCTGAAATCACCCAATGGCATTCCAGGTGCTTCAGAAACCTTTGATGAACTTGAAAAGAGAATTGGATCACTTAAGGGGCGGAGATTCTACGGGCTCTCCAGGATGGAGAATGGAAAGGAGGAGTATTTTGCATGTGTGCGTGTGGAAGCAGGCGATGAGCCTGAAAAACTGGGACTTTCTGAAGTTGTGTTTGAAGCGGGCAGGTACGATCGTGAAGTAATAAGGGACTGGTCATCCAAATGGGACGGAGATAACATTGAGGGGTTGCCGGATATTTTCGGGGAGATGGCACAAAGGAATGAAACCATGATTGACGAAAGCAGGTTCAGTGTGGAATACTACAGGAGCCAGAAAGAGTTGTATGTATATATTCCTCTGAAGTAAGAGCATATGTGCTCTGCTGATGTGTCAGCACCTGTTTCATAAGTCTCTCTTTTTCCATTTATCCCTAATATGTTAGCCATAAACAACAAATCCAGCCCGATAGCTTTTGAACGAATGCCCAGTATTGATTGTGGCCTCAATCCCACTGCCGTAAACGACGAAAAGAATGAAACCGGCAAGGCTGGAGTTCTTTTCCTTCTTGTATCACTTTTATTTCTCATACTATCGTGGAGAAAACAGACCAAAGAATCATGATGTGATTACTATCCAATAGCTCTGTCATTCAATCCTGAAAATCTTTTATTGACATTATTTCAGTGACCAATGGGGTACAGTCACCGTTTTCTTCGGATACAGATGCAAGGATCTTGAGGAAAAACTGAACCTGTTCTTTTGGAATCGCTGCTGTCAATGAAGCACTATCTTTGCTTATTGTTCCATAAAAGCCGAATATTACGGCATACTGATAAGCAATTTGCCTCATCAGTGACAGGACAAATTTATTGTTTGTCTTGAATGTGTAAACATTTTCTGCAGGATTTGATACTTCTTCCGGCAGCAGGATTTGCGGAACAGAGCCACTTTTTGTGCGGCCTATGGTCTTGACACCACCTTCCACAAAATTGGCCATTATGAAGAAGAACTGGTCATCCTCTTCATATGAGGGGGAGATTTGGTTGCCTGTTCCAAATTTCATGGTAACAAAACACAGATCTTCTTCCAGTCCCGGAATAAGGTAATTAGTATTCTTTCCTTCAGACTTGCGGAAGTATTCGATCTTCAAATCCTTTCTTTCCCTTATTGCCCTCAACATGAGCCTGGAGTATAAATCGAAATCACAACTATTCATGAGAAGGCGGACATAGGCCCTGCCGTTCCTGATATATGCCTGGTCAACCACTGCAGTTCTGAACGTGGAGAGAGTGAACTGTAATGGGCCACCGTAATCGCCCTTCAGCTGATCCATTCGCCTCCTGACCTGCCATAAGCCATCCAGTAGTTTTGCATCCACCCTGTTCAGGAATATCTTCTTCTCTTGGTCAGTTTCAGAACCTTCAGGGAGAAAAAGGTTGAGAAACATCTGGCCATCGAGCATTACAATGCTTTCTGGGGCCATAAATGTTGAAGCCCAGATAAAGGTTGAATCGGATTCGCCGATTCCGGTTCTTGAAACGAGGATTTCCAGGTCAAGGAGTTCCGGAATTTTCTTAAGGCCCATATAGGCGTGGCTGTTTTTCTTGTCCATTGAGGAAATCACAAAGGAATGGGTTCTTAATTAGCTTTTCACATTTGCACTATAATTTCAATGCTGCCAATCATCGTCACTCATCCGGAAATATTCTCACATTATCTTCTGTGGTAAGATGTACAAAGTCCAGGATATATTTTCAATTTTGCAGGAAAAGATGATTGCATAGAGAAAAGAATGAGGACAGATCCTATTGAAATATTTACTGCTGGTTATGCCTATCTGGAACGCCTCCCCAGGCATCTTTTGTTGAAAAAATGTGTTATAAACCGCCCATGGAAGGCACAAAAATAATGATTCATTTTTTAGTGAATAATTCATGGATAACAACGTTGATGACAAAAGCAGGAAAACATTGACTATTATCGGAACACCTTCCAGTGTGGCTGCATACGGGCCTGGACAGGAAAAAGCCCCTAACGCATTGAGGGTTGCGGGACTGGTAAGGGATCTTCTTGATCGGGGTATCAGATGCGAGGATCAGGGGGATATAGCAGGTTACAGATGGAGCATTGACAAGGCAAATCCCAAGGCTATGAACTATGACAAAGTGGCTCTTGTTGCAAGGTCGCTTTCTAAAAGGGTTGAGACAATACTTGATTCCGGATCCAGGGTTCTTGTGCTTGGAGGAGACTGTTCAGTTGAGCTTGGTACCTTCGCGGGGGCAACGGAAAAAACTGAAAAGGTTTGGGCTTGTGTATATCGATCTTGATACAGATTTGAACATCCCTGAAAGCACAGGAGAAGATGCAGGTGCCATGGACTGGATGGGTGTAGCCCATATGCTGAATGTGGACGGTGTGATTCCCGAAGTGGCAGGATTTGCAGGAAGAGTCCCACTGGCAAATTCAGACCAGATCCTATTTTTCTCCAATGATAATTCCCTTCCATTTGAACGGGACATCATTGAAAAAATGGGAATAAAGGAAGTGCCATTCGATCAGGTGGTGTCAGATCCAATAAAAGCTGCGAGTTCTGTGGTTGAGGGCTGGGCGAAGAATTTTGATCGCCTCCTGATTCATGTTGATCTGGATGTGCTCAATGCCAATGATCTCCCGCTGGCTGAAAACTGCAGGAAGAGAGGATTGCTTTTTGACCAATTACTTGCTGTTCTCCATGTTTTCTTAAGATCGCCAAACTGGGTTGCACTGACAATTACAGAATTGAATCCTTACCATGGAGAAGAGGATGGCTCCACCATACGCAGGTTTGTTGAAAAATTAATGGATGTGGTTGCAGTGGCTTTTGAAAGTTGAAAATGCCTTACCACAACCCAATTTTCTTTTTCCCGCCATTGCTGTTATTTTCAACACCATCAACCGCGAAAGTCTTCTCGAAGTCCTGGTGATTGTATACAGGTATTGTTGCCCTGAACCTGTTTGGCGAGTGAGGGTCAATGGAGATGAGCATCTTGGCATGCTGTTCCTTCTGGTTTGATTTCCATATCTGTGCCCAGGAGATGAAAAATCTCTGTTCGGGCGTAAGGCCATCAACTGTCTTTCTCATGCCTGGGTTCTTTTCAAGATGTTTCTGTAATGCCTCGTATGCGATACTCACTCCTCCCAGGTCGGCTATGTTTTCGCCCAGGGTAAGTTCACCGTTTACCCTGAAACCGGGATAAACTTCAAGGGAGGAATACAGTTCTACGAGTTCCTTTGCTCTCTCCAGGAAATTCGTCCTGTCTTCATCAGTCCACCAGTCCTTAAGGTTTCCATGGAGATCGTATCGCCTTCCCTGATCGTCATATCCATGGGTTATCTCATGTGATATAACAGCACCTATGGCTCCGTAATTGACTGCGTCGTCCATCTCGGGATCAAAGAATGGGGGCTGGAGTATGCCTGCCGGAAACACAATCTCATTATCAGGTGGAGAGAAGTATGCGTTCACAGTCGGAGGTGTCATGAACCATTCATTCCTGTCAACCTTTTTTCCAATCCTGTCAAGAGTCCTGCGAACCTCGAATTCCACTGCTCTCCTTACATTGCCTGCGAAATCCTTCTCACGGATCTCAACCGATGAGTAATCCCTGAAAACATCAGGGTGTCCTATTTTTGCCCTGAATTTCTCAAATTTATTAAGTGCCTGTTCCTTTGTTGCATCTCCCATCCATGGAAGACTTTTAAGCCGCCCCACAAAAACCTGTCTTATGTCACTGATGAGTGTTTCCATGCCTTTTCTTGAATCTTCCCCGAAGTGCTTTTTTACATAAATTTCACCAAGGGCTTCACCAAGGAGTCCATCGACGGCATGAACTGCCGTCTTCCATCTTGGCTCAGGAACCTCCTGGCCCCTCAGCTTGCGGTTATACATGTCAAAATGCTCGTCCTCAAGCTTTGAAAACAGAAACGGCGAGGAAGAGTTGAGTATAACCCAATGGAGATATTGCTTTAGAACCGGAAGGTTCTCTTCCCTGAAGATGGTTTCAAGATATGAGAAATATTCAGGCTGGCCAATTATGACCTTATCCACTTCCGGGATGGAAAGGCCGAGTATGTATGATTTCAGCGAAAGTTCTGGATATTTCTCCTCTAGAGCCTGGAAAGATACGGGATTGTAGTTTTTCTCAGCATCCCTGAGCTCGGCAGGAGCCCTGCTGTTTTGGGCAATCTCTGTCTCAAATTTAAGTATCTGTTCAGAGATTTTCCTTGCTTCTCCAGCTTCCACGCCGATTATGTCATAGACACGCTCAATGTGGCCTGCATAATAATCCCTTATTTCTTTGTAATTTTCAGTAAGGTAATAATCCCTGTTGGGAAGACCCAATCCTCCCTGTGCCAGGTAGAACGCGTACACTTCACTGTTCTTCCTGTCCGGACTGGAATATGAACTGAAAAGAGATCCTATACCAGACCTGTGGAGGAAAACAAGATAATCCCTCAATTCCTGCATGGATGTAACTTTTTCCAGCCTGTCCAGGTATCCCTGGATTGGGTTCAGGCCAGCGGCTTCGATGGCTTCTCTGTCCATTACAGAAGAGTAGAACCTGCCAAGCTTGGCCTCTATTCCTGAATCAGTGTTTTTTGATATCTCCATGCATTCCTTCAGGATGACTCCAAGATTCTCCAGGTTCCTTTCCATCAGTTCCTGGAAGGAACCCCATGATGACTTGTCAGAAGGAACAGGATTATTTGAGATCCATCTCCCTGCGGCATATGAATAAAAATCTGTAAGGGGGTTTGCGGAAGTGTCCATGTATTCAACTGAGAACCTGGATAATTTTCCTGAATTTTCACTATTGCCAGCCACTTTATTACTCATTTTTCTACAATATTTGATACCATATAAACTGCACCTGCTCAGTACTGCAATGGTTATGACAGTTCTGTGCCCATATCAATTGGTGCTTTCTATGGGGCATATATATAATCCGGTGAGGTTTGAAACCCTCATCTATTCATGTTGATTGCGATTCAAGGTCTTTTTCTCCTGTACAGCGAAAAAACCGTTGTTGCAAGAACCGCAACTACAACTACTGCACTGATGAGTTCCAGAACATTACGGTTTATGCCGAAAATCGTTCCCTGAGGAGACTTAGAGGGTGATATTACCCATAACAGGTTTGGATCCTTGCTGAGTCCCTTAACAGAAAGTATCACTGCATAATTTCCTCCCTGAGCAGATATTGCAACTGTGAAATTTGTGTAATGTGTTCCATTGATGTGAAATCCTCCCACGACTAAAGCCGTGGGCTTCCTGCTTCAACCAGTACACTTGCCCTGATCCCTTCCCTTGCGAGAAGTTCCAGAGCAGAGGTGTGTCTGTCCACAGGCGTTAATTCCCCACTCTCCGTGGGTACTCCTTCCGAAATAAGTGCGAATCTTCTTATGTTGATGGCTGCGTTCACATCACGATCATTAGTGTAGCCACAAATGTCACAGATGAAGCGTCTCTCGGTCAGCTTCATTTGCGACTTCACATGGCCACAGGACGAACACATCTTCGTGGATGGCTCGTACCTTCCTATCTCTGTGAAGTTCTTCCCCCTCTGTGATGCCTTGGTTTTCAGCATCATTTTAAAGGAATACCATCCTGCATCGGCTACTGCCTTTGCACGGCGGTGATTGCCATTCATCATATCTTTGAGGCTCAGATCCTCAACGGCTATTGTATCGTATGTCCTTGTGAGGATATCGGATACCCTGTTGAGGAAATCCCTCCTCTGATTCGCCATGTGTTCCTGTATGCGTGCCACCCTGACACGCTGTTTCATTCTGTTGTGTGATCCTTTCTTCTTCCGTGAAAGTCTCCTCTGTGCCTTCACCAGTTTCTTTTCTGACTGTACAATATGTTTTGGTTTCTGTATCCGCATTCCGTTAGAAAGAGTTGCGAAGGTATTGATTCCCATATCGATGCCTATGGCGGATTCCTCTGCGACTGGCATCTGCTGAATATCAGGATCCTGTTCGTATACCAGAATGGAAGCGTGATACTTCCCTGATGGTTCCTGTGAGATCGTTATGCTTCTCACCTGACCGTTGAAATCCCTGTGCCTGAACATCCTGATTGGTTTTTTGAAATTGGGAATGTTCAGTTGATTATCTTCAATGCTGAATCTCTGTGTTACCGTGAAGGACTTTCTCTTGTGTTTTCCCTTGAACACGGGTTCTTCTCCGAGTTTCCTGAAGAATCTCCTGTATGCTGTTTCAAGATGGAGCAATGACTGTTGAAGGCTCTGTGAATTAACTTCCATGAGCCACCGGTATTCATCCTCTTTCTTCAGTAGAGTCAGTTCCTTGCACATCTGCTTGAATGATGAACCTTTTCCGGTCTCCGCATAACGCCTGTTATTAAGATCAAGAAAATAGTTCCACACAAACCTGCAGCTACCGAAATGCTTTGCAAGCATCATCTTCTGATCTTCAGAAGGATACAATCGGTATCTGTAGGCTCTCAACATTATATTTAAGTTATTTAGTCATCTTACTAAAAATCGTTTATTCCTCTAAACAATGTGCCTCGCTTTCATCCCACCCATAAATGGTGTGGGATTTCACGCTCGGCTATGGTAAGTTGTAACAAGGTTGACATAACTGCTTATGGAATAATTGTAGAGACCTGCGGTTGCATTGAATGAAATATTATTGGCATAAATTGGTGCATATCTGACATAATTATTTTTCTGGGTGCCATTAAAGGTAACATCCCATATCACATAGGACGGAAGTCCTGAAACAAGGAAAGTAACATTGTAATGTATATTGGATGGTGACATGCTTTCCGGTGACAGTTTTTTTGCAGCTGTATTGGTACTGGCACTGTGGACATTTGTATGACCTGGTGCAATGCTTGTCATTGCAGAAATGGAAGTCAGGGCAAGAAGAACTGTAATGGTAACAGCAATGATCCTTTTATTGGTGCCCCACATAAATTATGGACTTATTTTTAATAAATATATTTTTGTGTTGAAAGAAATATTGAAATTTGACTTTCATGGAAAACTGAATGTTATGGATCTTCTGGATAGGCGTTAGGTATTCCAAGGAAAAGCCGTGTTTCGTATTCTATGGTAACATATCCATTCCTTTCGTGCCTGGAATAGGCATTTTCAATCTCTTTAATCAGGGTGTTAAATTGTGCGTCTTCCCTGCCAATGGCATAGGATGCTGAGAAATACCTTTCCATGACACCGTTCAGATCCAGTTTCTGGCTGTTTTCCATCAGGTACAGCTTTTCTTTACCCCCAAAGAATCCTCCGATTACTTCCCTGTCCAGGCTCCTGCTCCCGGATTTGTGATACCCATTGCTGTATGTGGAACATATCCTTTCGTAGTCTTCATTGAAGCTCCCACTGTTCTGGACCCTGTCATTCCAGATCAATGCCACCTTCCCACCGGGTTTCAGTATTCTCAGGAATTCCTTACCTGCAGCCATAGGATCAAACCAGTGAAATGCCTGTCCCGCAACCACAATATCCACGGAGTGGTCAGGAAGACCTGTGTTCTCTGCCGTAGCATCATTTATGGTAACATTGGAGAATTCCATGAGGTCACGTTTGGCCTGCTCCCTCATTTCGGGATTTGGTTCTACGCATATGACGCTGAATCCATGTTTAAGGAACAGCCTGGAAAGCTTGCCGGTTCCTGAACCAATATCTGCAATGAGGGATCCCGTGCCAATAACCCTGTCTTTCACAAGGTGATCGATAATCTCATCTGGATAGTCCGGCCTGCTCCTGGAATAATTACCTGTTCTTCCTGTAAAACCTTCACCTTTATCGTGCTTCATTTTTTCATCCTGCCTGAAACATCATCGCATTGACACACTGTATTCTAAGATTTTCCGGAATAGTTTTCCCGGTATTTTGCAGAGTATCTCAAAGCCTTGTCAATGGCTTCAACCATGCTGGTTTCGTTGGCTGTCCATTTTCCGGCTATTTCAAATGCTGTCCCATGATCAACCGATGTCCTGAGGAATGGGAGTCCGATGTTCATACTCACTGTTCTGTGGAAATCATACATTTTGGCTGCTATGTGACCCTGATCATGAAAAAGGGATAGTACAATCCCGAATTCCCCCTCTGCTGCCCTGTGAAACACGGAATCGGCCGGGTAGGGACCGCTGACATCATAATGTACTGCTTCTTTTTCAACAGCCGGCCTGATGATGTCCGTCTCTTCTGACCCGAAAAGACCGTTTTCACCCCCATGGGGATTAAGGGCGGCCACAGCTATTTTCCTGTTTTCAACCCCAAGCATTCCAAGTGCATAGTTGGAGAGGCCGATATATTTCCTCACCGATTCCTGTGATATGGATTCAATTGCCTGTTTCAGGGACAGGTGTTTGCTCAGGAAAAGGATCCTGAGATTGCGGGTTTCGAAGACTGTCGTGACGTCACCTGATCCAGTGAGGGCCTTGAGCATTTCTGTGTGATCAATGTATCTGGAACCGGCCTGAATTATTGCCTCCTTGTTTATTGGAGCTGTGCAGATCCCTGTGAGCTCCCCTTTCATTGCGAGTCTTGTGGCGTTCTCTATACTTCTTAATGCAATTTCGCCTGCCTCTGGTGAAACTTTTCCCGGGTTGATTTCGCCGGATTCAGGTTTTATGTCTACAAAGTCGAACCGGGAATAGATCTCTTCCCCTATGGCAAGCTCACTGAGGACATGTAAAAAGTTTCTCCAGTTGCCAATGAGGGTTATTTTACTGCTGGAATCCAGCAGATGTGGAAGTGATTTTGCAACGATCTCCGGACCTATACCGGCGGGATCGCCAAGGGTTACCCCTACCTTGAGACCCATGCTGATGCCCATCTGCTACTGATTTAAAAAGTCCCTCATGACTTCATCAAAACAGGTCCCCAAAGTAACCGAACGAGTTTGGTGACAGGTTTCCGTATTCCCTTGCCTTTTTTGCCTCTGGTCCGATCCATTCATTGGAACCATGAAAGCTGAAACCTTTTGCTTCTGCCTTCCTGACGATGAGTACCCTGCTGCTGGAAAATGCATAGCCTGAATCCGAATATTCTGAACCATGAACTATTTTGGCTTCCATTCCTATGGAGTCTGCCATTTTCCTTACGAAATCACTTGCCTTAAAGGCGTCTGGAGAGGCAGCATTGTATATCCCATCATTCCCGGGTTCACCGAGCCATGCAAGGAATTGTCCTGCATCTTCCACCCAAACGTAATTCCTACTTCCCTCCGGTTCCATGAAATGGAATTCCTCACCGTTCAGGATTCGCGAAATATGATCCTGGAACCTCATTGTGCTGTCATCGTATCCTATGACTATGGGATACCGCACCATTGCGTAAGGTATTCCTGAATTTTTTGCTATATATACTTCTGATTGCTGCTTGCCCTCGCCGTATGATTTTTCATGCCCTGGTTCAATGTCGTCGGTCCTGGACGGATCGAAATCATCCTCACTTACCTCTTCCTTGTTTCCTGTATATACGGCTGCACTGGAAATGTATACGTATTTCCCGGTTCTTCCCTCGAGGGCATCCAGGGAGTTCTTGACGTCCATGGACCTGAAACCAATGGTGTCGAAAGTCACGTCGAAGTAAGCATTTCCGGAAAATGCTTTCATCAGGCTTTCTCTTTTGAACCTGTCTGCCGTTATGGTTGAAACTTTCTTTCCAAAGGGATTTGCCGATTTTCCTGAGGTTACCATCGTAACTTCATTGCCTTCTGAAAGGAGCTGATCAACCAGCCGCCTGCCTATAAAACCCGTACCTCCAAGAACCAGAGCTTTCATGAATATGTATTCCGCTCCTACCGGAAAACCTTTTTGTAATGAACAGAAGAAAGATTCATCTGATGAAGAGATATCTGCCTGAAATTCAGACCTGGACTATATGCTCAACAAAACAATCCTCACATTGAGATCCATTGTAATTGCAGTGGGTGCTGTTGCTGCTTCCTCCTTCGTTGGAGTTTATGGAGTGTTTCTGGGATCCACGGCCATAGACATGGGATGGCTCCAGTCCGCGGCAAATGCACTTGGAAACGGTGGGCAGCTACTCTGGGGAAGAATCAGCGACAAGGTTGGGGCAAGAAGGCCTTTTCTTGTTGCAGGAAGCCTCATACTGGCTTTTCTGTGGTATTTCCTCGGCATAGTGAAGACACCTTTTGGTCTCATTGTTGTTTACGGTCTGGTCTCATTCTTTTCTGCAATGATAACCGTGAACTGGTTCTCACTTATTGCAGATGAAACCCAGTCGAGTGTCAGAGGCCGTTTTCTTGCACTCATAAACAATCTCAGCTCAGTGGGTACACTGGTTTCACTGCTGGTAATGACCTTCTTTTTCAGCGGACATGTTGACTCAGATATATCCATTGCCTTTTTTGCTGCAGCAGGATCTTATGCCATCAGTGCCGTCCTTATGGTAAGGATAAGGGAAAGCAGGCATTCGACCAAAGTTGTGGGGAGCCTCCTGAAAACCCTGAAAAATATCAGGAAGGACAGGCTGTTTTTCCGATACCTTATGGCCATGAACACCCAGGGATTTTTCTGGTCACTGGCCTGGCCAATGTTCCCGATAACCATGGTCCTGGTAATGAATTTCAACCTCTCTGATGTTGCATTCCTCACGGTTGCCTCCATTGGTTCCACCATAGCAGTACAGTTCATCCTGGGAAAAGTAACCGACAGGATCCAGAGACCGCCATTGATCTTCCTTAACAGGCTGCTTCTGAGCGGTATTCCTCTTTTTTATGCATTTTCCAGAACATTTCCTGAATTTGTTATACTTGAGGTTTACAGCGGCATTGTGGGAGGAATACAGAACATTGTCATGAACTCATATTTACTGGATATTGTTCCTGAGAAGCAGAGGGCCGAATACCTTTCCATAATAAACGGCTTTAACGGAATAATATACCTTGCAGGTGCACTTACTGGTGGTTACCTGCTTTCGTACCTCATGACAGGCCTGCCACTCTATGAGGCTTTGATTTACGGTTATCTCATTGTATTTACGGGCAGATTCCTGTCATCACTGCTCTTCCTGAGACTCAAGGAGCCGGACGTAAGAGGAAGAGCCCCGCTTCACCTGTATTCCCTGCTGTTCAGGCTTAAGCCCCCAGGCAGCCCATCAGGAGCTACGATCAGGTTCAGGTGAACTGGATACTGCCATCATGAAACAGAAGGATGTTGAGGTCCCTCTGGATTATGCCGTTCTTAAGGTCTCCTTCCACAGCAACCTTGAGCCGCGTCATTATGCCAATAAGATTGTCATTGAGCCTTATGCTTAAATCATCCGCGTTCTGTATGATTTTCTTTACAGCATCCAGAACGTGGATATTTCCCTCTATGCGTATCTCGTGGGAGAGTTTCAGTTCCCTGACTGCATTCAGTGTCCTTATGGCCTTTTCAAGGTTCCTGTGACCCCTCTTCTCCAGGATGGAAACATTCTGTCTTGTTGTTCCGATTTCCCTGGCTATTTTTTCAGTGGAATACCCTTCCTGTCTCAGTTTCATTATCTGAATCTGTCGTGTTGAAAGGAAAAGGTTTCGTGAAATGTTTTCACTCCCGGACATTAAACGATACAGCTTATGGTAAAATAATAATGTTTACATTCTGCAATTATTAAACAACCATTTATATTGCATTTTTCTATGGGCAACATATGAAAACCAGCCGGATAGGAGTCATTGTTCTGGCAGTACTGGTTGTTGGTGTTGGCATTTATGCCGGTTACAGCTACTACCATTCTGATCACTCCAACCCACTCATCGTTTATTCGGCCGATGCGTATGTTGCTGAGTCAAACTACCTTCTTTCAGGATATCATAATGCATCAGGGGCCAGTGTGCTGAAAGCAAAAGGAGGAGGTTCATTCACTGATGCGAGAGAGATAAGCCAGGGTGATCCGGCCAATGCATTCATATCTGTTTCCAGAAGCTCTTACGAAAAGTCCTACCTTGGGCCCAGGTATTCCGGCTGGGCGGTGGCTTTTGCTTCAGACCAGCTTGTTCTGGCCTACACAAGTGAATATTCCAACCTAACAGAAAAGACCCTTGTAAAAAACATAGTGGATCAGTTTGGAACGGCACTGGAAAACAATAACCCCCACAATTATTCACAGGCATACAACAACCTTACATCAGGGAAGGTAACGGTTGGAATTTCAAACCCGAGCAGTGACCCTGCCGGCCTTAGAGGATGGATTTCGCTGGAGATTGCGGGTAAGCTTTATGCCGGCAATGAAAACTATTACACCACGGCAATCATGAAGAACCAGGGAGTCCGGAATTCCACCAGTGCGGCCGAACTTGTGTCTCCGCTGACAACAGGAAATATCCAGTTCCTTTTCATTTACAGATCCGTTGCTGTTTCAGAACATCTCCCGTTTATTGAGCTTTCCAATTACACCAACTTCGGTAATGCATCCATGGCATCCTTTTACTCCGGCTTTTCCTACAATACTGCCAGTGGGGCCGCTTCGGGATCGCCCATACTGCTGCTTGTGTCGAGCCTCGCAGGAAATGGTGTCCTGAACGGGACTTCACTGAATTTCACGGTATACGTGGTGGAACACAGCAATGAAATGGCTTCCTTCGGCCTTACTCCCTTGGTAAAGCCTGTCCTGTATAACGATACGTCTGTGCCGTCCCCCATTGAAACATTGCTTAGCCGGGGAAAAATTACATCAGGTGGAACTATCTAGTTTCACTGGGCATTGGACATGAAAGGCAAGGACTGGGTATGGGGCATTTCGATTTTTTCTGTTGCCATTACTGCAGTTCCAATAATCTTCATCCTTTATTACGGGTTCATTGTTTTCCATTCTGCAGCAGGTCTCAGCAGAACTGTTTTTGAATCCATTGCTGTTACTATTGTATCCTCGGCAGTTGCCGCTTTCGTCATTTTTCTCGTATTTACGCCTCTTGCATATGAGCTTTCAAGGAAATCCCACTCTGTATGGGAGGCTGTATCTGATCTTCCAGCCTCCATTCCCCATCCCATCGTGGGAATTGCATTTTTAATTGTGGGGAGTCCCCTTACTCCTCTTGGAAGGTTCCTCATTTCAATTGGCTTCGGACTTTTCAATACATTCCAGGGACTTGTTATTGCACTTAGCTTTGTTGCCATGCCCATTTACCTGAGATCCGCACAATCCATATTCGCTTCCTCACCTGTTGAACCTGAAAATTTTGCAATGTCTCTTGGAGCCTCCAGGTTAAGGGTACTCTATTCGGTTCTTATTCCCGGCGCCTCCAGGGAAATCATCTCATCAAGCCTTACAGCAATGAGCAGGGCCATGAGCGAATACGGGTCGGTTGCCATCATTGCAAACTATATCCTTACCTATCCATTCAATGGTGCCCAGACCGTTTCCGTGGAAATCTTCCAGGCCTATGGTTACCTTGGTCCAGGTGTAGCCATAACATCCTCTGCCCTTATGATCCTGTTTTCACTTGCCATTGTAATAATCATAAGATTTGTCGGGGGAGGAAATATTGCATCCAGGAACCGGAGTGGGGGTTATAGATGAGGTGGAACATCTGATAGAGGCAGAGTTTAAGTTAAAACGTGGAGAATTCGGCCTCAATGCCAGTTTCCACGACGGAGGCGTTACAATACTGACCGGAGAAAATGGAACCGGTAAGTCAACATTCCTCAATGCCCTGGCAGGGTTTGTTCCAGTTGATTCCGGAACCATAATGCTGAACGGAAGAGACATCACTTCCATGGAGATACAGAGGAGGAACATAGTACACATAACACCCAATTCCTACATTGGCAATCTCAGTGTTGAAAAACACATTGCGTTCCCTGGTAAACCTGACGCAGATACTGGACTTATAGGGGAGCTTAAGGAAAGCTTTGGCATAGACTTCAGGGGAAAAGTTGGAAATCTCAGCATGGGACAGAAAATCAGGGTGGCCCTTGCAACTGCTTTTTACAGGAAACCTGAGGCACTGCTCATCGATGAGGCACTTTCAAACCTCAGCTATGCAAAAGAAGTCTTTGCAGAAATAACAAGGCTTTCCGGTTCCCTGAAAACAGATGTAATTATTGTTGCCCATTCCCTTGCTGACATGCAGGGTGAACACCTCTATGTTATGGAAAATGGCAGCATGAGAAGAAGTTACTGAATAATTTCATTTTCCGGGAGCCGACAGGAATTTCTCTGCTTCCCCAAGAAGTTCCTTCTGGTTGTCATACCTGAGCAGGGAAAGGCATCGTTCATAATCCAGCCACTGGAAACCTGTGTGTTCAACGGATACTTCAGGTTCCTCACCATGTGGTGCTTTCCCGAGGAACATTACAAGTCTCTTGTGTATCAGTTCCCTGTTTGCCCTTTTTTTGGCGTACTGGGACACTGACTGCTCCTTTTCCTCCTCAGTTAATGCCGGTGCCCTGAACCAGTAGACTGTTTCCTTCCTGAATCCAGGCAGGGGTTTCACGTGAAGTCCGGTTTCCTCAAGTGTTTCTCTCTCAGCAGCAGTTTCCTCATTTTCCCCTGCCTCAATGTGTCCCTTTGGAAAATCAAGAAATCCTTCCCTCCTGTTGAGAAGAAGATATTTCCGTGCACCGTTTTCCTCCCGGTAAACAACAATGCCGCTGCTGATCTCTTCCTTCATGGCCTGAACTATGCCAAACCGGTTTTAACGTTTACGCAGTGGCGAATTTGAAATCAGGTGGTGGCTGAGAAGAGGGCAAAGTTTTCTCCGGAATCCGTCCAGTGCACAATATTCCTGAGGCGGGCCTCCTTCAGCATGCTTTCGAAATCCTCCAGAGAGTACTTGTAGGAGTTTTCTGTGTGGATTGTCTCTCCTTTCCGGAATCCTATCCTGATACCGTCCAGGACTATTTCCTGATCCGTGGTGCTTTCAAGGTGCATCTCTATCCTTCCCTTTTCCCTGTTGTAGAAGGCTTTGTGCCTGAACGCGGATTTCCCTATTTTGCAGCCGAACACCTGGTTTATCCTCTCTATGAGATTTTCATTGAACTCCGCGGTTATTCCCATGGAATCATTGTACGCCCTCTCCAGCTTAGTGATGTCCTTCTTGAGATCAACGCCAATTGTCAGGGTGTCTCCATCTGACATTATCTTCCTGCAGCTTTCAACAAATCTGTAAGCCTCAGGAGGCTCCATGTTTCCAATGGTTGAACCGAGAAAAACTATACTTTTCCTTCCTGGAACCTTCAGGTTTTCCATGACCTCTGTGTCGGTGTAGTCTGCACAGATTCCCTTCACTTCAAGTTCCGGATATCTTGACGATATATTCCTGACAGCAAGTTCCAGTGCATCCTTTGATATGTCTACCAGAATATATCCCAGAGGGGCTTTTAGCGACCTGAGAAGAATTGAGCCCTTAGTGCCGTTTCCCCCACCGAGTTCAATTATGAATGAGTTTTCTCCAATATATTCTGCAATGCCGGGTCCCTGCTTTTCAAGTATCTCAGTTTCAGACCTTGTGGGATAATATTCCTCCAGCCCTGTGATCTGGTCAAAAAGGTTTGATCCCTTCTCGTCGTAGAGGAATTTTGGATGAGTGTTCTTTGGGTTATTTTGAAGACCCATGATTATCTCTGTCCTGAAATCGGATATTTTGGGCTTCATGTCTATGATTTCTGTTTTATTGTCCATTGTATCCATCCTTTGCAATCCTCATTCCCGAAAACTGCCATCTGCTCCACGGAACATAAAAATTCCTGTAGGATGTCCTTGAATGGCCTTTTGGAGTGCTGAAACTTGATCCTTTCAGCACCATCTGTCCTGACATGAATTTTCCATTGTATTCCCCAAGAGAGCCCCCAAGTGGCCTGAATCCAGGGTAAGGCAGGTATGAGCTGAGAGTCCATTCCCATACGTTCCCTGTGGCGGATATACCTTGAGAAGAATCGTCCATAAATGGAGTGTATTTCCAGGTTTCAAGGAAGTTTTCATCCCCATGGTGCATTGACGAAGCCATGGCAACTTCCCACTGCGATTCAGTTGGAAGTTTTGCTCCTGCCCACCTGGCAAATGCGTCTGCTTCATAATACGAGATGTGCATGACGGGTTCACCTGGATCAACGTCCTGCATTCCGTACAATGTGAAGTACCTGAAGTTACCATCTTTCTTCTCCCAGTACAGAGGCATTTCGATTCTGTTTTTCCTGAGCCAGCTCCAGCCCATTGACAGCCATAGATCCGGTTTCCTGTAGCCTCCGTCCTCAATGAATCTCATGAACTCCCCGTTGGTAACAGGCCGGTTTGCGATGGAAAAAGGAGGTACAAGCTCCCTGTGGCGGGGTGTTTCATTGTCAAAGCTGAAACCGTGGCCATCAAAACCAATGAAAGCTGTCTGTTCAGTGAAATCATGGTACCTGCTGTCAATGCCAGAAGATGTGGGTTTTCTTCCATCTGCATAAGCAGGCCTGAAGGAGGATTCATAGTAATTCCTCTTTATATCCATGAGGAGAAGTTCCTGGTGCTGCTGCTCATGGTTGATGCCGAGCAGTGTTCTTTCCAGAATCTCCTGATTCCTTCCTGATTCGCTTAGGAGTGAGAGCATTGAGTCTTCAACGTGCTTCCTGTAGTCAAGCACTGTTTCCAGGGAGGGCCTAGAAATGGTTGCCCTCATGGACTTCGGGACAAAATCCCCTACGGTCTCGTAATAGGAATTAAAGACGTAGTCGAGTTTCTCATCGAATGCCCTGTAGTTCCTGGCCATGGGTCTGAGTATGAATTTCTCGAAAAACCATGTGGTATGACCAAGATGCCATTTTGGAGGGCTTGTGTCAGGGGTGGACTGAACCATGTAATCGTCTCTTTCCAGAGGTTTGCAAAGCTCCATTGTGGTTTGCCTGGTTTTCTGAAAACCTTCCACAATGTTTTCACTGTCAGAATTATTCCTAGTTTCTGATTTGTTCATGATAACTGTCCCTCCGGGCAGTACAGTTTATTCCATGACTTTCGTTGGAATTAACCTTTTCTGATAATCCCTATAAAAAGGCAATGTAATTAATAGTTCAGTACTTATCCATAGGTTAGAAAACATGGACCAGGTCGACAAGAAAATTCTTTTCAATCTTCTGAAGGACGGACGGGTATCCCAGAGGCAGATAGCCCAGAATGTGGGAATCTCAGCACAGGCTCTTGGATACAGGATAAACAAGCTCATTGCAGATGGCGTGATCAAAGGGTATTCCCTTATTGTCAGTCCCATTCTTGATGGCAAGGTAGAGGGTTTTGCAGCATTCAAATCCGATAAGGAATACACAGGGGAAGTCTCATCTGTTACGAAATGCCTTGAGGAAATCACGCTCTACGGTTTCCGGGGGGAAAAAGTTGAAGATGTGGAGAAGAAGATTGCTGAGGCTGGAAAGGAACTTGGAGAGCCTGTAATGAAGTACATTCCTCCCACGGGCCAGATCGGCATGAACCTGAACAGCAACGACAGGGAGATCATAAAGCTTCTTCGCCAGGATCCAAGGATGTCTGTTACGGACATTGCAGCAAAACTGGATCTTCCATATATGACTGTGAAGCGAAGGATGAACCTCCTCCTGAAGAACAGGCTTATCGGGGTTGTATCCCAGATAGACCTCTCAGGAGGCGATGTAGTGATTTATTCCATATTCTCTCACCAGGTCAATGCCCTGTCACAGTTGCTTGAACCACAGACCATTTTCATGATCAGGGACGCCACCGCAGGTGTACTCTTCTGCTATTCGGAGAATCTCAGGGCTGCAAAGGAGAGCATATCACGGGTAAGAACCGTGGACAGGGATGCGGATGTCATGGTCCTTTACGACTACCAGTTCTTCAGCTGATTTCGTACCTGGATTTTGATACGGTGGATTTGCGGTGCCCATGGAAAACAAGTGTAATTCTCATGATGTTTTTTCAATATCCTTATGAAAAATAAGTTTTTTCAACAACCAGTAAATCCACACTCATGCCAAAACCGGGACCAATGCTTTCACTGGCCAAGGCCATAAGATCATTCATTTTCACTTCTCTTGCAATATCCATTCCATTTTACCTTGCCTTTCTTGGATTCAGTGCACTTTACACTTCCATTGTTGTCTTGGTAAGCCTTGGCATTTCTACGCTGTACCTCTATCTATTCACTGCAGCAAAGATGAGGATAAAGCATAAGCTTCTCCTGATGTCAGGTCTTTTCAGTTTGTCCCTGATCATATTGTATCTTGGAAACAACATCTATTTCCTGCTCATTGCAATGGTGATAGGTGCACTTTCCTTTGCAGGAAGGGATCTTACAACAAATCAGTCCCTGGAACAGTACACAATCAGTATTTCCATAGAAGACCAGCACCGGAAGACCATGATGTTTTCCGTGTACAATTTTGCTTCCTATGCCAGTGGAGCCCTTGCAAGTGCCCTTCTCTTCTTTGACAAGGGCCTCAGTTTTGAGACCATTTTCCTCATAGACTTCATACTTTCTGTGTTGCAGGTTGCCATCTACTTATGGCAGAAGTTCCCTGAACTGAAACCGAAGGCACAGAAACAGGCGATATCAGATCCTGAGGTCAAAAGAGATGTCAAAGCCCTTGCTGCACTGTTTTCCGTGGATTCTCTTGGAGGAGGGCTGGTCAACACTGCAATTATAACCCTCTGGTTCAAGGTGGTTTACCACATAAGCCTCTCTGGAGCAGGCCTGATTTTCATAATAGTGAATATTGTAACTGCCATCTCCGTGATCCTGTCAGGAAGGTTGTCCAAAAACCTGGGACTGGTTCGGACCATGGTGTATACCCACCTGTTCAGCAACGTGATGCTCTTCCTTGTACCGGTTTTCCACAGTCTTGTCATCAGTGAGCTTTTCCTTTATCTCAGACAGACCACCAGCCAGATGGATGTGCCTCCCAGGGACAGCCTCATAAATACAAAGATTCCAAAGGATGCACGGGTTGCAAGCAATTCCATATTACTGGGCGTCAGGAACGGGATGCAGATACCTGGCCCAGGACTGGCGGGACTTCTGTTTGAAGTGTTTCCTGAGGGCGTATTCTTCTCGGCTGCACTGATCAAGATAGCGTACGATGTGGCCTTCTTTGCCAGGTACAGGACATACAGGGTATGACTGCGAACCTTTAACACATAATTGAAAATAACCCGGTAACTGAAGGAGGAAACCTCTCAATGAAAGGAAAGAAGATACTTGTTACAGGCGGCGCGGGATTTATTGGCTCGAACATGGTTGAAGCACTGGTGCAGGACAACGAAGTCATAGCCCTGGACAACCTTTCCAATGTTGATGAGAGGTATGTTGAACCTTTCAGGAGTTCAGAGAATTTCAAGTTCATAAGGGGCGATATAAATGATCTGCCCTCAGTTCCCGGCCTGGATGATGTTGATGTTGTGATACACCTGGCAGCAAACTCAGATGTAAGAAACGGTGCTGAGAACCCCCGGGTTGATTTCCAGAACAATGTGGAAGGGACCTTCAACCTCCTTGAATACATGAGAAAGAAGGATGTCAAGGAGATTCTCTTTGCTTCAAGTTCCACGGTGTATGGCGAGGCAACTGTCATGCCCACACCTGAAGATTATGGCCCCTACATGCCCATATCCAGCTACGGAGCTTCCAAGATGGCTGGTGAAGGATTCATCACTGCATATTCCCATTACTACGGCATAAAGGGAACAAACTTCAGGTTTGCAAACATTGTTGGAAAGAATTCCACCCATGGTGTTATCTTTGATTTCATGAAAAAACTCCAGAAGAACAACAGGGAACTGGAAATCCTTGGCGATGGAACTCAGAGGAAATCGTATCTCTACGTGGAGGACTGTGTAAACTCCATGCTTTATGTTCATGAGAAATCACAGAAAACCGACATTTACAACCTTGGAAACCCGCTAACAACCTCTGTAACAAGGATCGCAGACATTGTTGTTTCTGAACTTGGCCTCAAGGATGTGAAATACAACTACACAGGCGGGGTTAACGGAAGAGGCTGGAAGGGTGACGTGAAGATTGCTCAGCTCGATGTGAAGAAACTTGCCTCCACAGGATGGAAAAACAAGTATGACAGCGACGGGGCAGTTATACAGGCAACCAGGGAAACTATCTCCCAGATGGGGCTCTAGGGATTTTCATGTCTCAATACCCAATGGAACAGAAACTCATCCGCTGGATTGAGGATCACTTCTCACAGACTAAACACAATCTTTCAAGCAGCGGACTTGAGGAACCGGATTTTGCAGAGGTTGGAGTAAATACATCCCTCGAAGACATGAAGAAGGAAAAGATCGATGCCAGAGAGTTCTTCAGGGAGAAATTGTGCAGACTTTACGGGTTCCCTGAAGAAAACGTTTTTCTCACTACAGGAGGTTCAGAATCCATCAGTCTCCTGAGCATGGCAGCAAAGGCGAAACATCTGCCCGTGTTCGTGGGACTCCCCGAATATGAACCAATTTTCAACGTTCCCCAGAACATGGAAATTGAAACCATTCTTGCTCCCTTTGACCGGATAGAGGAAAAGATGTCTGGGAAACCGGGAAACAAAGCATTCTTTTTCTCAAACCCCAACAATCCTGCAGGAAACCTGCATGATAGTGAATTCATAAGTGGAATCAGGGAGAGGCAGTTCAGGAATGGAGGCTTCATGTATGCGGATGAAGCGTTTCTGGAGTTCACTTTCAGGGATAAACCTGAGACATTCTATGAGGATTCCCCGGAGATAGTTGTCAATGGAAGCATGACCAAATTCTATGGTTTCTCAGGCTTGAGAGTGGGATGGATCGTAGCTTCTGAAGAAATTGTGAAAATGCTCCGTGATTTGAGGAACATAACAGGCATCAGGAATCCGGAATATCCACTGTGGATAGCTGGTCAGTTCCTTGACAAAAGGAACTGGTTCATGAAAAGGGGAAAAGATATTCTTGAACCCAATCTGCAGTACCTGAAAAAATTCATGAAGGAACACAGTAACCTCCACTGGGAAGAACCTGTAAATGGATCTTATGGCCTTGTAAGATACCGGTACGACATGAAAGCAGAAGATTTCTGCAAAGGCGCACTTGAAAAAGAGAAGATACTCATCTGTCCGGGATCCTATTTCGGTGAGGAGAAGAGCTTCAGGCTATGTTTCACTGAGGAACCTGAAAAATTCAGGGAATCCATGGAAGCCCTGGATTCCTATATGAAGACACTTCACTGATTCAGGTAATTCCTGAACCAGCTGATACTTTCCTCTATGGACTGTTCTATGTGCTTTTTTTCAGAAAACCCATGGCCTTCCCTTGGGAACAGGAGCAACCGGACAGGCTTTCCAAGATCCTTCAGTGCCCTGTAGAACTGGTGGTACTGGGAAACAGGCACACAAGGATCGTTTATTCCATGCAGCAGTATTATGGGCGTTTCAACATTTTTAACATACTTGATGGGACTGAACTTAGGATATAATTCCCCGCTGTAAGGATCATCGTCGTAGTGGATCTGGTCCCAGTCCGGGATGTTGCTCATTCCATGGAAGCTCAACCAGTCTGTTATTCCAAAGTGTCCTGCAGCAGCAGTGAATACATTTGTCTGAGTGACGGCCCATGCAGTCATGTACCCACCGTACGAGCCTCCTGTTATGAATATTTTATCAGTTTTCAGTTTCCCGGTTTTTTTCAGGTGTTCCAGGCCTGACATGATGTCTGTGAAGTCCTTCCCTCCCATGTCCCTGCGATTTGCCTCAGCATATTCCCTTCCTGAACCTGTGCTTCCACGGTAGTTGGGTGCAAACACCGAGAAACCTGAACCCATGTATACGGTGCTTCTGTCCATGAATGAGATGGTGGAAGCTGAAGTGGGCCCCCCATGGACGTACACGACCAGAGGCTTTTCAGGGCCGAGACTCCTTAGGAAGCCGTGGATTTCCATCCCGTCATCGGCTTTCCACTTCACTGCCTCGGCAGGGTATCTCTCCATCTCAGACATGTGGGAGTTGAAGCTGCTTATTCTTTCTGCCCTGCCATCATGGCCCATAATGTAAAGTTCTGAGGGATTGTTGTGATCCGTGAAGGCGAATGCATATCTTCCCGATGCGTAAGCAAAACCTGGGTTGAATGGTGACAGAACTGTACCCATTGCATTCCAGATATCCCTGAACCCTCCATCGAATTCCGAGAT
Organism: Thermoplasmata archaeon; assembly: GCA_021810045.1. Classification (GTDB taxonomy): domain Archaea; phylum Thermoplasmatota; class Thermoplasmata; order Thermoplasmatales; family Thermoplasmataceae; genus JAJZOM01. The sequence continues at coordinate 9,490 of JAJZJR010000012.1, read as the reverse complement.
CCCGAAAGTGCATTCCTGTAACCACAGTGTTGCGAATTTGCTGCTGTCGAGCCACACCATGTCAGAATAACTCCTTTTCAGGCCAGCTGTAATGTTTTCTGTCTTTCCGCTTTGTATATTCACTTTAAGGATGTCACCATATGTAAGACCCCTGTCGCTTCTAAGGGACTCTGCAACAAGAACATTGGAACCGTCAGGTGACACTTTTGGCCTGGCAAGGGTCCTGAATCCGGGATTGTAAAGTTCCCTGATCTTCCCTGATTCGATTTCAAGTGAATATAGCCTGGCGCGGTACCATGATGCTTCCTGCGGGCTTGGGGATGCGATTATCACTGCAACATTGCCGGCGGAATCAAATTCCCATACCTGGATGTTCTCTGTGAGTTTTCTGAACCCTGATCCGGGGATATACTGGTAAAGGGAGCTGAAAGGGTCCTCTTCTTCGAAGAATGTCCCGTCAAGCCCATCTTCATGCTTTTTCTTTAGAGCGGGATCCTTGGGCTCGTTCTTGAGAACAAGGATTGAATCCCTGTTCCATTGAATCTGGGAGGGTTCACCATCAAGTTCCAGTTTCTCGGAAATGTTCTCCTTCAGGTTATGGACAACAAGGTAGTGCCTATCCGAATTCTTTTCAAGGAATGCCACTCTGTTGCCGTCCTCGCTGAATAACGGAGAGTATTTTCTTACGTTTGTCTCCCTGAATTCATGAATGAGTTTTCTTTCTTTTGCAGAAAATACAACCACTGCAGTCTCCGTAGGCTTTTTCTTCTCATGAAAGGTATTTGAAACTTCCAGCACAATATTTTCTCCCTTCCTGTCCATTGAGACAGATGAGAGGTTTCTGAGTTTGAGGTACTGTTCAACAGTGTGTTCCTTCCCCATGATAACCTTAGGGCAGTTGCCTATTTTATTGCTGTGTTCGCTGGAAACTTGAATTTTTCCTGCAAGTTTTATTGGAGAGAGAGGATTCCCCCATATGGTTAATGGAGGCATGCGTACCAGGGAAATACTGTTCCCCAACACCGATATCAAAACAGATTCCCTTCTTTACAGGGAAAAATCAAGATTGTTGCTTCCGGAACCCCGTACACAGAACCTTTTCCTTGTACACAGTGACCATTATAACACCAGGTTTTTCCTGTCATCTGAAAGCCAGAGGAATCTTGAAAGGATGGAGTCCTTCTTCTCCAGGCTTTATGATACCATATTCGAGGATTCGGAGCTGCCGCCCATGGAGGGAGAGTCGAGCGCTGTGATTCTGCGGAATTCCTTTTTGAACTTCAGAAGAAAGGAATTCTACCATCCTGCTTTTGTGAGGAATATATTCGATTATACATCAATAGACAGTTCCGCCGTAATGAGATATTGTGTTTCCATCCGTTCCGGTACCAGCAGGATGAGGATAGCAGATAGATTCAATTTTACCGTTACCATAGGATTCAATTCAGGAGACGTTCAGAAGAAATTCTCGGATCTCCTTGGATCTGAACTGAAAATAATGAGGAAACAGGCTGGATTCAGGCTGAGAAAATCCGGTGCGGCAAAAATGACTGATAATCTTCTATCAAAGCCCTTCAACCTCATAAATTTTGTAAGAGTCCCTTCGGAAAGAGACATACTTATGTGATGCCCGAAAAGGATCACGGGATTTCGCTGAAGCTCCTGAATGCCCTTCTGTAAAAGAGCAGGGCCTCTTCATCTCTTGTAACCTCTGAATTGGAAACACTTCCAAGAAACATTATGTGATCGGCAATCTTCCTGGCCTCCAGGAGATCACATTCTATGTAACCCAGGGAACCGTCTATGACAGGTATTCCATTACTGCTTTCCCTGTACTGTATGTCCTGGAACTTGTCCTGTATGCTGTCTGTTGCAAACTGCCTGGCCTCTTTTTCCTGATCGAACTTAAGTATATTCACAACAAACCTGCCTGTCTGGTTGATGGCAGTTGTTGTACGGCTTTTTTCCATAACAAAAATAGCAACTATGGGCGGATCCAGGGAAACTGATGTGAACGAATTCATTGTTCCTCCCCATGGCTTTCCGTCAAGCAATGCAGTTACCACAGTTACACCTGTGGGATATCTTCTGAGAATCTCCCTCAGGCCATTAGATTGGACTTCTTCAGGCATTTTATTAAACTCCATTCCGTGGGACTTTGGCAATCTACAGGTTAGTTCTTTTCCAAGGCTTTGGATAAGAATTAAACTGCTGTCCCCTTTGATGGTATTTCACCTTTCATAAATACGTTTTGAAGTGGAGGCTGCAAAATAGCCAAAATATGATAGATGGTAATATTGTATTACAAAAAAATGGTTAATAACTCTACCTGAACTGTTCCACCAGGGCAATGATGCCTGCCAGCAGCACAATTATGCTGGATATAAGGAAAAACCCATCAGATATTGCAAATCCCAGAATGGCTGCGAAAACCATCACGATTCCACCAATGAGCCTGTCTCTCCGTGACAGGCCCGCTCCAAAAAGCGCAATGACGGATATGACCATCATAATTATTGATGCAACCACTGAGTTCTGAAAATGCAGCCTGACAACTGATACAATCCCGCCTATTATGAAGGACAGGATACCTATGAGGAGGCCTATTGCCCCGCCCAGTGCTCCAAGCTGGTATTCTATTCTCTGTGCCATAAAATCCTCCTGCTATTTCAAGTATTAAAGAAAAACCATTTGGTACAATTGTGTACAAGGCATCACTCAGTAGAGTTTTTTATAAGGGAATTGCCGTTTTAACAATTTGAGCAGGAAAACCAGTTATGGAATGACCTGGAAGAGGTCACCCCACAAAGGTCAGCCAGTGAGCATATTCCTTTGACTTTCCAGCCACAATGTCCATGAAGGCTTTGCCTATCTTTTCTGTCAGCTGCCCGGGTTTTCCATTCCCCACCGCTATTCCGTCAACGTTGACAATCGGGGTAACCTCTGCTGCCGTTCCACAGAAGAATGCTTCGTCACAGGTATACAGTTCATCCCTGTGTATCTGGCGCTCTATGACCTCAATACCCATTTTCCTTGCCATCTCAATAAGTGAAAATCTTGTTATTCCAAAAAGAATGTCCGATTCCAGACCGGGGGTCAGGAGTTTTCCGTTCTTGACAAGGAAGATATTCTCTCCGGGACCCTCCGCTATGTAACCGTTTTTTGAGAGCAGAATGGCTTCGTCGAAACCGGATGCATCGGCTTCACCTATTGCAGCCACGGAATTCAGGTAGTTTCCGCTTGCCTTGGCCTGTATGGGCAGGATATCCGAATTTATTCTCCTCCAGCCCGATACCTTGCAGGAGACTCCTTTGCTGAATTTTTCCCCGAAGTAGTTATCATAAGGGACTGCAACAACTGCAACGCTTACCTTCTTCCCCTTTGTCTGGAGAGAAATGCTGTCATCATTGAAGAAGGCGAAAGGCCTGATGTAACATGCACCGTATCCGTTTTCCCTTACAACATCAATTATGCCCTGCCTGATCTCTTCCCTGCTGAATCTCAGATGCATCCTGTAGATCCCTGCCGACCTCATGAATCTTTCAACATGCTCATCGAGCCGGAATATGGCAGGCTTCCCACCTGCATCATAGGCCCTTATGCCCTCAAAAATACCTGTACCGTACTGTAATGAATGTGTAAGAAGTGGTACTTTTACCTCAATGTAACCTGTAATTGCACCATCGAACCATATCCTTGAGTTTTCCATGATCCTTGAAATCTCCCGAGCACTATAAACTCATTGAATCTGGATTCCCGGGTCTGGTTGAGCATTAAATAACATTTAAACCAAACAAACCATAAGGATAAAAATCATGATAATTGTCCCGGCTAGTTCTTCCCTGGATCTTGCTGCCAGGGTTGCAAAGGATATGGGAGCTACCCTTGCCGAAGTTGATAAAAAGAGGTTCCCAGACGGAGAAATGTACGTCCGGATAAACTCTGAACTGAAAAATTCTGAAGTGGCTGTTATTGGAAACAACAGGAGCGATGAGGATTTCGTCGAGCTGCTCCTTCTCCTTAATGCCTCAAAGGAAGGTGGAGCTGCAAAGGTTACAGCGGTTCTGCCTTATTTTGGGTACTCCAGGCAGCACATGATTTACAAACCTGGTGAACCTGTTTCCTCGAAGGTGATGACAAAGTCCCTGGAAAACTTCTCAGACAGGATAATATGCGTCGAGATTCATGACGAGGAGACTCTTGGATTTGCGTCCCATCCCTTCGTGAACCTGAGCGTAATAAACACTTCCAGCGAATTTTTCAGGAACAAGGGCGTGGACCTTATTCTATCCCCCGATGACGGAGGGTATGAGAGGGCAAAGAAGATGGGTGAAATCCTTTCCATTCCGGCATATTACATAAACAAGAAGAGAATAGATTCCAAAACCGTTGAAATGCACCTTCCGGATGTTGACTTTTCCGGCAGGTCTGTCCTACTGGTAGACGACATCATATCAACCGGTGGAACAATTATTAAAGCAGTAAATCTTCTCAAGAGCAGCGGTGTCTCTAAAGTCAGCGTAAGTGCTGTTCATGGCATCTTTGCAAAGGATTCAGACAGTAAAATAAAGCCACTGGTGGATCTTCTTGCCGTATCAGATACCATTGAAGGTGCCCATAGTCTGATCTCCATATCCGGAGATATTTCAAGAGCACTTGCTGGGGATGTGTAGGCAATGGCAAATGAATTGAAGAACTGCATGAGCCATGGACCCTTTCGTGGTTCGGAATGCCCAACTTGCGGGAACCATGGAAAGCTCCTGATGAGGGAAAGCGAGATCGAGGGTGTTGGAAGAATTATTGCAGGAATGCTGAGGCATTTTCCTGAGAATTATGGCGTTAAGCTGGATGAACATGGCTGGGTCAGAATTTACAGCATAGTCCCCGTGATCAAGGCCCAGAAGAAGCATTTCTACTGGCTTACACCCTTTCACATAGAAGCTCTTGCCATGACAGATCCCAAACAGAGATACCAGGTCAACAGGGAACACGAGATAAGGGCATCCTATGGACATACCATTCCCATCAACATGGATGATTTGCCCACTGACGGCGTTCCTTCAAAGCTTTATTACCAGACAACTGAAGAGGAACTGGAATTCATAAGGGAGACAGGAATCAGCCCATCTGACAAGACATGGATACACCTGTCACTCACAGCAAGACAGGCATATGTTTCCGGAATGTTCCACATTGATTCCCCAACTGTTGTGGAAATAGACATCGACGGCCTGAGAGAATCAGGCAGAGAAACGTACAGGGCCACTGATGAGGTATTCCTTGTAAACGAAATTCCTCCCGAATTTGTTGGAGAGAAGATAACCGAACAGTTCGAACTGACCCCTGAGGAAGAAAAGGAAATAAAATGGGTAAGAGGAAAAATGGAGAGAAGGCTCAACAGGGAAAATGTCAGAGATGAGCCTTAGAATCATTTTCCAGATATTTTCTCAAAGCCTCCCTTCCGGAAACCATTGCTGACCTTATATCGTACTGAAGCCTCTGCATTATATCCACACTGGGTGTTCCATCCATTTTTTCCACGAATTCAACTCCAGCATTCCTGGCCATTTCTATATAAGAATGGGCCCTTACACGGTCAAGGCTTGTAAGGCTTCTCTTTGACATTATAACTTTGTGTTTTCCTGCTAATTTCAGTGCAAGGTCATGGTACTGGTAGATATTTGAGTCTATCCTGATGGTTTCTGATCCCTCCAATTGGGGATAAGTTACATCGGGAAGGCAGTAAAGTGCGTCGTCCTCAGTATACTTCTTTCCCAATTCAAATCTGACACCCAGCTTCTTCAGTGTGTTTCCGTAGTACTGCACAAGAGTCCTGAACTCCTCTTTCTTCCTTTGGTCAGCATAGTCAAGGATCTGACCGCCTATTTCATCTCTCATGTCATAAATGGTAACATACATTCCTGCTTTTGCAGCAGTGAGGGCAGCTTCCAGGCCCTTTATTCCTGCACCTACGATCTTTACCTCTTTTCTGTCTGAGGCAAGGGTGTTGTTCCTGAGTTCGTAACCAACATCCGGGTTAACCGTGCACCTTACCTCCCCGTATCCCAGGTCCCTGCATGCCTGGTTGCACCTTATGCAGGGCCTGACAAGGTCCGGTGTCTTGAGGATCTTGTCTGCAAAATACGGATCAGCAAGGAATGCTCTGCCCACAGCAACAAAATCTGACTTCTCCAGGACTTTTTCGGCGTCAGGAAGTAATGTAACAGATCCCACAACAATGGAAGTAACTTTGGGTTTCCTTGGCAACCTGGCGGAAATATGTGCCTTGATTCCGTAAAATGCCGAAGATGAACCTGGAGGTGCAAACCTTCCTGCAGAGAAGTGTGCATAATCGATACCTTTCAGGGTTTCGGCAACCTGGAGTCCATATTCAGGGGTATATCCGTCCGGATCGTCTTCATACAGGCTTAGCCTTATGCCCACTGGAATGTTCAGTTCCCCCTTTATGGAATCTATGATTTCCTGGGGAAACCTAAGACGGTTTTCAAGTGAACCTCCGTATCTGTCGCTTCTTCTGTTGAGCGTCGGAGAGATGAATTCCTGCAGCAGATATCCATGGGCACCATGAAGTTCTATTCCGTCAAACTGTGAGTGTGCGGCGAATCTTGCTCCTCTTATGAAATCCTCCTTCACGTTTTCTATGTCCTCAAGTGTCATTTCCCTTGGAGTGTAACCGACATAATCTGTGGCAGTTGGGGCCATTGGGCCCTCCCTGTTCGTGTCCAGGAAAGCTTTTCCTCCTGCGTGCACAAGTTGCATGAAGGTCCTGGCACCATGGGAGTGGATCCTGTCGGTGAGCCTCCTGTATTTTGGAGTGAAATCGGGGTTGTAGGCACCTGCCTCATTTCGGGATCCCCTTGAATTGAGGTTGTTCACATAGGTGTATTCGGTAATTATAAGTCCGGCTCCCCCGGCTGCTCTTTCCTCAAGATATGCTATATGGTTGTCATTGGTGTTCCCATCAGGATTTGCAAGATTGGAAATCATTGGAGCCATGACGATCCTGTTTCTGATCTCAAGATCGCCTATTCTTCCTGGTTCAGACAATTTCATTTAAGGGAAATTGCAGAATGGTTCATAATTTTGTTTGATACCGGGTTTCAATATTATGTGTCAGGAACATTCAACTAAAATAACAGGACATGTTCATGTAAATCAATGTCAAGAATAATTGTTTCAGGCGTCGGAAAAGGGATGGGCTGTAACGTTTCAAAACTTCTGAAATCATCCGGACATGAGATAGCAATAATATCAAGGGGAGAGACAGGAGCAAATGTGGCCAGGGAAATTGGGGCACATTATGCCAGTTGCGACCTCATGAATTTTGAGGAGACCTCCAAAACCATATCTGATCTGACAGGGAAGCTTGGAGGCCTTGATGCCGTGGTACACCTTGCCGGTGGATTTTTCGGGAACAGGAAGCTTGAGGACGTTGAACCGTCGTATTTCAGTTCAGCACTGAATAACAATGCATCAACATTCTACAATGTGGTGAAAGGTTCCCTGTCTAATTTCAGCAAAGAAGGGGGTTCAGTTGTTGTCATTTCTGCTGCAAGGAATGTTTACCTTAACAGCCACGCAGGATATGCTGCAGGAAAGGGGGCGATAGATTACATGGTAAAGCTGCTGGCACACGAGCTTGCACCACGCAACATAAGGGTAAATGCGGTTTCTCCCGGCTTCATTTCAAAGGAAAACTGTGGAAAAGCGGATTTCCAGGATAAACTGGCAAAAGAAGGCAGGCATGATGCAAAGTACGTCTCTGAGGCTGTAAGGATGTTCATTGAAAACCAGATAGCCACAGGACAGTTGCTTGAGATCGATGGCGGTTTCAGTTCCTTGGTCCCTAGCGGCCTTTAATCGGCATCATTTTTAACACCAAGACATTTCTTTTTTCATGGTTTCAATAGCAGCGGCCAACTTTGCCAGGTTTGGCAAAAGAGAGGAGGATATATTTTCCATAGCCTCAGAATCTGCATTGCCTCTTCTTGACAAATTCCGTGATTCCATTGATTTTGTTGTGGTGTCAAATTCATATTCCGGTGAATTCAATGATATCTCAGGATTGAACAATCTTCTGACCACTCACCTTGGGATGGACAGTGTTCCTTCACTGAGGGTTGACAATACAAGCGGCAGCGGTGGTTCAGCTGTGCTTGTGGCAAAATCCCTTGTAGCCTCCGGGGAAGCACAGAATGTTCTTGTAATAGGAGCAGAGAAGATGACAGGATACCCCACAAAGAGGTCCACAAGGATCATTGCTTCTCTGCTGCCTCCGGAAGAAAGACGTGGCGGTCCGTCCCTTCCCTCCCTGGCTGCATTCATGACCAGATCTTATATCAGGGAGTTTTCACCCACGAGGGAGAGTATAGCCAGGGTGGCTGTTAAGAACCATCACAACGGATCGCTGAATCCGTATGCACATTTCCAGGCTGAGGTAACCCTGGAGAAGGTCATGACCTCCAAGGTTATTGCAGATCCCCTCAGGATCTTTGAATACTGTCCTGTAAGTGACGGAGCTGTGAGCCTTCTGGTGACTTCTGACGACAATGCTGCAAGTTTTGGGAGCAAAGCAGTCAGGATTACCGGAACCGGTGCCAGTTCAGGTGTTTCTTCCATTACTTCCAGGGAATCACTTGTTTCAATTGATTCTGTGAAGGAATCGGCGGTGAAAGCATTCAGATCTGCAGGAAAGACGCCGGGGGACATGGATATTGCCGAGCTCCATGACATGGCCTCAATTCTGGAGATTGTTGAATCTGAGGATGTTGGTTTCTTCAGGAAAGGAGAGGGATGGAAAGCTCTCGAGTCCGGAGAGACAACCATAGAGGGAAGACTGCCCATCAATACAAGCGGAGGATTGAATTCCAAGGGACATCCGATAGGTGCCAGTGGAGTGGCACAGTCTGCAGAGATATTCCTGCAACTCACCGGCCAGGCAGGGAAAAGGCAGGTCAAAAATGCCAGCACAGGATTCAGCGTTAGCATGGCAGGATTTGGCAATAATTCAACATCATTTGTATACGAGGTGGCATAATGGAATTTTTCAAGTGCACAAAATGTTCAGAGGAATATGTTTTCAGGAGAGCTGTTTGCCATAAGTGCGGCTCTGAGGAGTTTACAGGGGTCGATATAACACAGGGAACGGCTATAGATAGTGTGCATCTCATAGCAACTCCGGAACCCATGCCGGATGACTACAGCGTAGTAATGTTCCAGACACCAAATGGTGCAAGAGGTTTCTGCCGCACTGTTTCAGAGATAAAAAGAGGAGACAGGATCAGGATAACTGTAGACGAATACGGGCCCGTATGTGAGCCCGAATAATATTTTCCAGAAATTAAACTGTGTTGCATAACTACCCATATGCCCTTGTGTTTTCCCTCATGATATTGTAATAGAGCACCTTCAGGCCGACTTCCTGGATCATGTAATCCGTTCTTTTCGCCCTTATGATCTCGCCCATGAC
>JAJZJR010000077.1 GCA_021810045.1 Thermoplasmata archaeon | reverse complement strand
ATGCAGGTCTCTATCCCCCAACATATGTTAACATAACATCTGGCCCAAGCTCAACTGCAGATATAGAGCTGAGGAGAGTGAGCCCGGCAACTGGGCCGAAAGAGGTTCATGTCATCCTTCTTGACAATGGTAGAATGGAAGCGAGCAGAGATGAATCCATGAAAGAAGCGCTTCTATGCATAAAATGCGGACGGTGTTATTTTGCATGCCCTGTTTACAGAGTACTGGGCAAGGAATGGGGACAGCAGCCCTATGGTGGACCTACTGGGGCTATGTGGACTGCCATTGTCAACAGGGACTATGCAACGGCAGAGTACTGCACACACTCTGGAGGATGCAGGGAGGTATGCCCAATGAAGATCAATATACCAAGGGTGCTGGAATATATAAAATGGGAAAACATGCGTCGCCGTCAATAATTACGAATCAAATTGCTGTCTACTGGTGGCGTGTTCACCCTTTGACATACATAGTTTTGCTGCATTGTTCTCGAAATCATGTGGCATGAATTTGCTATCTCATCCTTATCCCGTAGCAATTAGGCATAACGTTAGCAATTTTATAAAATGTATTAGCAGTGAGTATGAATAAACCGACGATATACATTTATATATCTTGGGTTAATTACATATAATGAAATTACCCATAGCAAAACAACTTAAAAAACAATCTCAAATTCAGATTGCCTTTCTTCAGGATGAAATCATAGATATTCTCTATTCGCTGACAGATGACTTGGTTTTCCATGGGGGTACCGCCATCTGGCGGTGTTATGAAGGGAAAAGATTCTCAGAGGATCTCGATTTTCATTCCCGGTCTTTTCCAGAAATCTTGATGGAATTTCAGGAATCAGTTAAGTCTCACGGTTTGACAGTTCTAAAAATTAAGGATACCGGAAATGTAATATTCTCCAGCATAAAGAACAATAATGCAATTGTAAAGGTCGAGGTTAACCACGTATCCAATGTTTTAGGCAATCAGATGGCGTATGAATTGAGCGATGGAAGTCATGTTGAGGTCCTAAGCCTGACAGCCGACCAGTTTATCAATGAGAAAATACTGGCTTATACTGATCGCCGTTACATAAGGGATATTTACGATATTTACCACATTTCAACCAGTTATCAATTGCAGGCTTCGACTCGGCTAAATCTTATGAAATTCCTGTCCAACTTGCCTCCACCCATCGATGAACCAGTACTGCGGACACTTGTTTACACTGGACTGCCTCCAACCTTTGAGAACATGATAAAAGAAATGAAGAGGCATATGAGATGAAATTTATGAAGGAATTCATTGCACAATTCTCCTCCAAACCCGCTTTCACTTCATACGAAGCCAGAAATTTCTTCACGTTCAGGCACGGTCCAGAAGGTTACTATAAGCTTGTGCTGAATAATCTTGTTAAATCCGGAAGAATATACAGGATCACCAGGGGGAAATATACCTTCTATGATGAGATTCAGTACGTGGGATTTGCTTTCAAACCATTTTATTACGGATTACAGGATGCATTGTCTATCCGGAATCTTTGGGAGCAGGAAACAAACCCCGTCATAATTACGCCAAGACGGGTCAGAAGCGGCATTCGGACTTTTCGGGGAAGGAATTATCTCGTACGTTGGATCGAGAGAAGCATGTTTTTCGGTTATTCTCTTGTGGAATATGGCGATTTCTTTATTCCAGTTGCTGACTCAGAGAAAATCCTGATCGATATGGTATATTACCATGAGTTTTTGCCTCCGGAAGTTAAAGACGAGATTTTGAGGACCGTTAACAAGAAAAAACTCCAGGAGTATATTCTCATGCTTCCTGATTATTTGAAGAAACGGGTCATTGCATTTATTGGTATTGGCGAATATGAAAAAGAAATAGCATCAGAATGAATGCGCAGCAGAAACAGGCCAATGGTGAACAAATGAATAAACGTTTGATTAGGTTATACAAATAAATCATTATGGGCTTTCCCAGAAGCCTAATTTGCTGGTTAGTAGCCACAAAATCCGAATTCACAACTTTATTCATATTGTGTATTTATTCTTACATAAAGTGGTCCAGGATAAAGCTAATGAGAGGGAATAATCCCAGAAGCACTATGCAGGACACATTTATTCATCCTGGTGTCTATGTTTCCGACCTGAAGCTCTTGCCAAGTTCAGTTCCAAGTGTAAAGTAGTGGCGGAAAGAATAGATGAGGGGTTTCCACAGTGATGGGTTAACATGGCTTCCGTCCAGAATTATGTCCCTGTGCGCATACACAGCTATAGCTCTGACTTCCACGATTGCGGCAAAGGCGGAATTGCCCTCCCTCAGATCATAAATGTTGCTCACTGAGCACTCCATCTGCAGCTGGCATTCAAGTACCCTTGGCGGCGCCACATTTTCGGACATTACAGGTGTCAAGCTGGAGGCAGAGAATTTATGGGGTTCATACCTGAAAACACTTGATTTCTTTGCAGGCACGGGATTCTTTCCCGTGAGGGGTGCCAATTTCTCCACATTCTTCCACATTGTGCCATCTGGGAAGTTCAGTGTGCATTCTCTGGTGTTCCGGAGATTCTCGAGGGTTTTCCCAAGTGTCGAGAGCCCAAGTACAATGGAGTTTCCAAGCGCCCATGCCGATGACATCGGAGAGAGATTGACATTTCCTTCACTGTCAACTGTTGATACCAGTACCACTGGGGTGCCAAAATACAGTATTTTTGGCTTGATTTTTTCTATGTCATGCTCGTAACTGGTCTCATAAGTTCTGTCATGGTTACTATCTGCATTTTTCTGATTCCATGCTATCCCAGATTCCTTATCTGTTGCCATACTAGCAGATAATTGATTCCTATAGGT
>JAJZJR010000076.1 GCA_021810045.1 Thermoplasmata archaeon | reverse complement strand
GCTTGACCGTACAGACGGGATGCTTGCTGCAGGCGTTAACCCGGACAACATAATAATTGACCCTGGAATTGGCTTCTCAAAGACTTATCAGGGTAATCTGGAAATTCTTAGGAATATAGAATCATTCAGGGGTCCATTTCCCCTGCTGGTGGGGACCTCAAGAAAAACATTTCTCGGCCATATAACCGGAAAGGATGTCAACAACAGGCTGGCAGCCACAATAGCAACCTCTGCATATCTTGCCGCGAAAAAGGTTGACATAATCCGTGTTCATGATGTGGGGGAGAACAGGGATGCAGTCAAGGTCATTGGGTTGCTGCAGAAGGTTTGAAATTACTCTCCATCTGCTTCAGTCACTTCCTTTGAAGTAGTTCTGAAAATATTGTATAAAATGAAGAAAAGGGGACCAATTCCCAATGATGGAGTATTATAACTGTGGGGTCTTTGCTTTGCTGCACTTCTCACAGGTACCAGATATGACGAGGCTTACATCTTCTACGGAAAAACCCTCCATTGAGTTCAGGTCGTTCAGGAGATTCCTGTTTACCGGTACATCCACTATCTCACCGCAGTTGCGGCATATGAAATTTCCGTGAAATTCATGATTGGTTTCAAACCAGGTTGTTCCATTTGCCTCGAAGGAATTGATGGTTCCCGCGTCTTTCATGGCCTTCAGTATGTTGTATATTGTTGCAAGCGTTACTGTTGGCTCGATCTTTTTGACAGAGAGATAAACATCCTCTGCAGTGAAATGGCCAGGAGTTTTGCCGTTAACGTATTTTATGACCTGTAACCGCTGGGGTGTTATCTTGAATTTTGATTCCCTCAGTGCATTAACATAATATTCTTTAGACATTTCCTAAAGCATATTGATTAAAATCTAATAACTTTTACTGATAGTCCTATAAGTCGTGCAAAAGTGCTGTTAGTGCATATAAGGATTATCCGGCAACATAATGGCCGGGTATCATTCAGTCCAATCAGGAATCAAAAACATTGCAAACCTGGTATATGTTTAGACTTATAAGGAGGGTCCCAGAATCCAGACTACTATATTTTACAATCTTTCAAATTTCCGGGAAGCCCTGAAGGAGAATAATTTCAGTCTTCTCTGGAAGTTTCAGGCTAACACATTCACTGGTATCATCGCTGCTTATCAACGGGAATGTGGCAATGTCAATTTTTATTTCACTAATAAATTTGCAGAATCTATTTTTACCCTACATGCTGCCTTAAGCAGCTTTATTTAGATCCAACAAAATTTACTGAACACGTTTTCCCTTATGTCATTTCTCGAGAAACCCCTTAAATTTTTATTTTGCGAATCAAAAAATCAGAATCTGAGTGATTTTCTCTCCGGTGAAATTACATTTGGGTTTTTCCTGGTCATCTCCCTGCAAGCCTCAAGAGACTTAACACTTAAATGCATAGGTACCAGATTAACCGCCTTAGACTCAGAAAAGACTCTCAAAACATCGCTAACGGTTGAATGTTTCCAGAATTTTGCCTCCTTATCCTGCAGGTCAGTATAAGTCATTTCGTGAAAAAGGTAGTCTACATCTTCTGAACCTTTTACAACTTCTTCCGAATATGCAGTATCACCGCTGTAAAATAAAACCCCATCACTAGTTTCAATACGATAACCGTTGTCATCAATTACATGATTGGCCCTGAATTGCTGAATATTCTCGTAGTTGACATCCTCCCTTACATCCATTTTTATCTGGAAGGACTCTGGAGTCATTGTGGCCTTGATCAAACTATCTATATTTTTTCTGAGTCCATGTGGACCCAGTATTACAGGAGTGTCTTCGGAATTGTAAATGGCTCTGTACCAGAGAAATTCAGCTATACCAACAAAATGGTCCAGGTGCATATGGGTTATTGCCACGGTGTTGATATCGACCGGATCAATTTTCAGATCCAGCAACGATTCAACCGTATGGGGGCCGCATTCAATGAGCGTATGTCTGTCAACCACAATGGCCGCAGTTCTCTCTCCTCTTATTGTGTTAGAGCTCCATTTTCCAAGGAAGTCTATGGTAGTCACAAGTACCATAGATACCAGGAGTTAATTATCTATTCTCCATTTATCTCTTCCAGTGTTTTTCCCATTGTTTCGATGCCAAGAAATACTGTTGCAAGAAGGCCAATCACAGAAAAAGCAAAGAAGAACATCAGCCCAAGTCCAAGACCAGAAATACTTACCAGTATGGGAAAAGCTGTCAATCCCAATATAGCTCCAATTCTGCTAAACGATGTTCCAAATCCCTGTCCTGTAGCCCTGATTGATGTTGGGAATATTTCCTGAGGATAAATGAAATCTGTACCTCCGGGTCCAAGGGTCTGGGTTACTTCAAATATAACAAACATGGCAAGTACAACAACTGCTATGTAACCGATTGAGAAAGCGGATTTGGGAACTAAGAGGGCTGTTATTCCAAGTACCAGAAGGCTGACCGACATTCCTGCAAAACCAATTATTGTAATGAGTTTTCTGCCCAGTCTGTCAACAAGCAAGATACACATGAAGCTTCCTATAACTGCGAAAAGCGAAAATATGGCAGATCCGAGAATCGCATTGCTTTTACTCAGCCCAAAAATTCCAAGTATTGTGGGATTGAAGAGGGCAATCCCGTAAAAGGCAACATCGTAGGAGAACCAGAAAATTGCGACGAAGGCAGTTGCCCTTATATACTTTCTTGAGAAAAGTTCCTTTATGGAAGTTTTTTCCATTTTTACTGAGAGTTTATCCGAAGAACCGGAAATCTGTTTTTCAACTTCCTGTGCCTCCTTGAGTTTACCGGCATTTGCGAGCCACCTTGCAGATTCCGGCACAGACCACCTGAATATGAGAACTATTACCGCAGGAATAATCCCTATTGCAAACATCCATCTCCAAGAATTTATACCAATGGGCAAAAGTATGAAGCCAATAAAATAGGCTACTGCGGATCCAATCCACCATGCTGAAACATTAACTGCCAGAAGCTTTCCTCTGGTTTTCTTAGGAGAAAATTCTGAAATTATGGTAGTGCTGATGGCATAATCGGCTCC
>JAJZJR010000011.1 GCA_021810045.1 Thermoplasmata archaeon | reverse complement strand
ACAACGTTGCAGAGCATCATTTTTCCATGCGATCCGAGCTGCTGAAGAAGAGATTCAAGACAGATGAGGGACTGCTCAAAACATCATACTGGTACCACAGGCTATCAACGGAGAGTTGACAGTCTCAAAAAAGATAAAAAATTATAGACGTTCTATAATCATTGAATTAGCCATTCCACCACCTTCACAGATTGCGATCAGGCCGTATTTCTTGCTGTGTTCCTCAAGGATGTTGAGCATTCCGGCCATGATTCTTGTACCTGTTGCACCGAGGGGATGCCCGATTGCAATTGCTCCCCCATGAACATTCACTTTGTCCCAGGGAACACCTGTTTCCTGCTGCCAGGCCATGACAACTGGTGCAAATGCCTCGTTGACCTCGAAGAAATCAATGTCGGAATAATCCATGCCTGCCTTCTGGAGTACTTTCTCGGTTGCAGGTATAGGTCCAGTGAGCATCGTTACCGGGTCAACGCCCACTACGGCTGCTGCAACTACCCTTGCCCTTGGTTTCAGGTCGTTGATTTCAACAGCATCCTGCGATGCAATTATTGATACGCTGGCACCATCAGAAATCTGTGATGAGTTTCCTGCGGTTATGAGATCCAGATCCTTGAATGCCGGCCTGAGTTCCTTCATCTTGCCGAGGTCAGGATTTGCCCTTACTCCCTCATCTCTGTCAAGTATTGTAACGTACTCGGTTCCATCACCGTTTAGATCAGCTTCCACAGGCATGATTTCTGCCCGCATCTTATCGGCAGAAGAACCGGCCTTGACATGACTCATATAGCTGAGTTCGTCCAGTTCATCCCGTTCAAAGCCATATTTCTCAGCAATAAGCTGGGCGCCTTTTGCCTGGCTGAACCATTCCTTGTCCAGTCCATACCTCATCACAAGCCCAAGTGTAATTGGATTTGATGAACTGTTAATTGTGCTGCCCATTGGAACCCTTGACATGGATTCGACACCACCAGCAAGAACCAAATCCTGCATTCCTGATTTGACAGCCTGTGCTGCAAATGTTGCAGCCTGAAGGCTTGAACCGCATTGCCTGTCGATTGTGGTACCGGGAACCGACTCCGGGAGGCCAGCGGAGAGCCACGCATTTCTCGCAATGTTGAAACCCTGATCTCCGGCCTGACTGACACACCCAACTATGAAATCCTCCACTTTGGAAGGATCAAGTTTGGTTCTCTTCAATTCACCCTTGACAAGGTTTCCAAGGAGATCTACAGGGTGGATTTCCTTCAAGGCACCATATCTTTTGCCTACAGGAGTTCTGATAGCATCAACAATGTAAGCCTCATTTGTAATAGGTATAGACAATTTTATCCCTTTAAGTATAGAAAAATCCTCATTGGTTTAAATTTAACTGAATTTTCCGGGGAAAATTTGCACATTGGGAATTTGTACCATATATTCGATCATGGAATAATAATTGCACCCAATTTTTCCATTCCACTATATCATACTCATACACGAAAAGAGGAAAATTAAATATTGATTGCTTCAATAGCCCTATCCCTGCAGGGGTTGTCGAGATTGGTCAAAGGCGCCAGATTGAGGGTCTGGTTCCGTAGGGATACGTGGGTTCAAATCCCATCCCCTGCATTCTTTTGTTTAAAATAGGAAATTGCACCAATTCCTGTCATATTGTTAGAAGCTTTTCAGGTTGCTCCTGCCCCCTACCATGTCATTCTCTGAATCTCGCCATTTGTGCTTATCATATCAACAACATCCCTTGATGTAACAACATCCACAGAATGCCATATTTTCCTGGTGGCCTCGCTGCTTAAATTTGTTCCGGCAGATTCATTTCCGGTACTGAAAGCATCCGTACAGTCTGAAATTACGTATGGCCTGAAACCTCTGAACCAGGCTTCCACAGCAGTATGCCTGACAAACGCGCTGGTATGAATGCCCACCAGGTAGAGATTACCTCCCTCATATATACCAAGCCAGTAGAGAAGTTCATGCAGAGCTGTCAGCTGCAGGCTGTAATCCATGGAATTGCTGGAATAGCCACTTTTAACATAAAATAAGGGTTTTCTGTCCATGTTTATCTGGTCGGCATTCCATCTGTTGAATCTCCTTTCGAAAACGATAATTCCCTCTTTGAGTAATCCGTCCACCACATCTGACTTCTGATTTTCCTCAGCGGAATTCTGCAGTGTTTTTTTCAGCCTGTAGTCTGCAGTATACACGCTTTCACTCACATAAATTACGGGATAATTCTGTTTCAGGAACTCCTCCTCAAGTTTCCTTATTCTTGTAATCAGACCGGGAACTTCTTCCCTTCCAGGTTCCTCTGCCTGAGAAGGATAAACAGGATCAGTCTTCATTCCAATAATGAGAAGAGCATGATTCCTCACTTTCATAATCTGCTAAGACTGTTCAAAGATATATGCGATGTTCTTTATTTCTGCCCTGTCAACAAATGAGACCATCCTTTGTGACAGCTCTTCTAGGTGGATTTTATGATTCTCATGCAAATACACATAAAATTCAGGAACTAACTATTAGTTCAGCCTTACAGTCCTGCATTCATGTGCAGGTATTGCATTGTTGAG
Source organism: Thermoplasmata archaeon (assembly GCA_021810045.1). Taxonomy (GTDB): domain Archaea; phylum Thermoplasmatota; class Thermoplasmata; order Thermoplasmatales; family Thermoplasmataceae; genus JAJZOM01. The sequence goes on along the minus strand of JAJZJR010000011.1, from coordinate 63,772 downwards.
GCAGACGCAGATCCCTGTGAGTGTGTATGTTCAGGCTACATGGGAAAGAAATTCTGCAAGAACTGCGGACATAAATTGAAGATGGTTCATTCACCAAGGTAGGAAATTTTATGCCAGGCCAGATTGATCTTCTATTCAGTTTTCCTGTTTTAGAACTCTGGAATAAGATTTGACTCCAATGGCTATGGACCAGAAAACAAGCAATAAGGCAAATCCCCCATAGAAAAAGGAATTCTCATCATAAATAACATAAAATGATAGAAAAATGCCCATTATCAGAGATAGACTTCCAAAGGCAAAAGATAGAAGTGATAAACCTTCCCAGTAATTCATACCTGTTCTACCATCCGAAATTATTAAAATATTTCTCGGACATCTGATCATTTAACCAACCTTTAATGGATGGAATAAACAATAACCTGTCACAAATTGAGGATTAGAAATCCTAACTTGTTAAGATTAACGCATAAGTACGATCTGGAGATAATTATTTGCCGGACAGCGTTGACATGAAATAAGAGAAATATCGAGAGATAAATCTATTATCCATGGAAACAAGGATCTGTCCGGCGCTTATTGCCTTCTTTTATTTTGAGTGTCCAGATCCTCTCCAGTTATCTCCAACACTTTTTTTCTTGATTTGAGACCACTTTTTATGTGAACATCGCCAGAAGAAACGTGGTACAGGGCAGCAACTTGTCGGATAATGTCCCTGTTGGCCATTCCTTTTTCCGGTTTTTCCGTAGTGTGGATTATCAATATATCTCCGTCATAATGTGGTTTTCCCTGACCTAGAATGGCTTTGATCTTAAGGAGCAATATAAGAAAATAGGTTGGATGTTATTTAAATGAATCTCTGAAACCTTACTTTGAAAGAGTTGCTTTCAGGCTGATCTTCACATTCCCCTTGAGTGCATTTGAAATTGGGCACCCTTTCTCTGCGGCCTCTGCCTGTTCAAGAAATGACTCTTCTGAAGCACCCGGAACTGTACCTATAACCTCAAGATGCATCTCTGTCACCCTGAAAGCATCGCCCACCTTATCCAAAACGCAGGTTGCGCTGACATCAAGTTCCTTTGGGGGAGTCCTTGCCCTTGCCAGTCCGGCAGAAAGTGCCATGGAAAAACACGCAGCATGGGCTGCGGCAAGCAATTCCTCGGGGCTGGTCTTACCTCCTGGTGCCTCAGTTCTTGAAGCCCAAGTTACAGGAGAATCGCTTATTGCCCCTGAATTGAAGTGTATATTCCCTGTACCTCTCAGAAGATCTCCTGTCCATTTTACATTAGCTTTTCTTTCCACTGCCATTCTTATCAACTCCAAGGTTCCTGCAGAACCTGTGTTAAACCATGGAATCTTTGGTATATAACACCTGTTAATGACAGAATTCGGCAGGTTCCATCAGGACTCTGCCTGGGCAATCTCTGTTGGTATCGGGTGCTGTATCGCATACACTGCAGGGCATTTCTTCCATGCTCGCTTAATCTGCTCGTCCAGTTTGGTGCTTGAAATAACATCCAGTTTCAATCCTTTTATGATGGGATTTCCGGATTCGATCACTGCAGGGCCGAGATCGTAAATCAGCTTCCCACGGACTTTTAGATCCTTGAGCTCCAAGCCCTCCACTGCACATTGAGATGCAAGAGATGAGGAATAACAGGCCATAACGCCATAAAGCAGGTACGTAAGAGGTGTGGGATGCACCCCTGGTCCTCCGAGAACGCTGGGTTCATCGCATTCCAGTTCAAACTTAGTTGCCTCAGTGGTAACGTGGGCAGAAAACTGTGGACTTCCTGAAAGATTGAATTCGCCGGTGATCGTTTTCTCCACAGGGATTGAATTGTTGTTTTCCTTTGCTTTTGCAACAGTTTTTCCCTGGAGTTCCAGGTTAATATTGTTGAGAGTTTTCGGCATAGACATGAATAGGAGGAAATGCTAATTTTAGTTTGCCATCCGCAGGATAATGGAAAAATCAGATGGATGAGAGTACTTCCTCTGTCTTCCTGACCTTTCCCATTCTCTTTAGAACATATTCAACTGAAACCTTGTGTGATTCCTCAGATAAGTCTGTCATTGCATCCTCTGGAAATATCTGATTGAAGCCATATTCATAGGCAAACCTGGCAGTGCTTTCCACCCCGTATGTTGTGGCAATTCCCCCAAGTACTATTGTATTGATCTTCCTTCTTCTCAGCTGCTGCTCCAGATCTGTTCCATAGAATGCCCCCCACTGCCTCTTTGTCACAATCATATCGTTTTCTGTGACTCCGAGATCATCCACAAATTCTGTCCAGTCCGCCGGTGGGTTTCCACGGCCTATAGATGAATCCGATTCCACCATGAGCGGCATTGCGTTCTTGAAATCAACATGAACAAAGAATATGGGCATATTGTTCTCCCTGAATTTCTTCACAAGCCTCACGGCATTTGCAACTACATCAGATGCTTTGTAGGGGCTTGTGTCTCTTCCAACTATTCCCTTCTGAAGATCGATGAGGATCAGCGCTGTGCTGTTACGGTCTATAGATAATGTGTTTTCAGCCATTTTTACAGATTTTTATATTGTTTATAACTTTAACTGGAAACAAGCTGATTTCACGAATCTCACAATAAATTGACACATACAAAAATAAATTAATACAGTATTAAAATAACCGTTCAGTTCAGAAGAATCTGCATGTCACAAATCAATGGAAATACTGCTTCCGTCGGAGAACAGAAGGCCCCTGCAATAAAGGGACATGCGTGGTTTGCAAGTTATCTTTTTTCAAATATATCCAGTGGTCTCACTTCACCATTGATTCCCCTGTTTGTTGTAATTTATCTTCATGCCAATGTGATTGATGTGGGAACCATTTCATCCATATCATCCGCCGCTTCTGTTCCGGCACTGATTTTCTGGGGAAACCTCTCAGACCGTATTGGAAAGAGAAAGATATTCCTCCTGATTGGGTTCTTTGGATCGTTTCTTTCACTCCTGCTTATTCTAATAACTACCACCATAGGCATGTACGTGGTTACACTCATTGTATTCCAGGCACTTGCCATGGCCAGTACGCCTGTGGCTACATTGCTCATTCTTGAAAGTACTGTTGAGAAAAGATGGCCAAGTGTTATGTCCAGTTTCAACACAGTATCTTATGTTGGCCTTGTGGCGGGCCTTGGCATAGGAACTCTTATGTTAAACCTCTATGGAAACAGGAATTCTCATTTTCTCCCTGAACTCTATGTAGTATCAGCCTTCATCTATCTTTTTGCAGGCATAAGTGCATGGATATTGCTCCCGGAGCCCAAGAAAACAATTCCGAGGTACAGCCAGAAACTCTCCAGGTATTACTTTTTCCGTACAGTGGAAAGGGTGAGATATTTCCCGACTCAGGTAATTCACACAATCAGTGTCAAGAAAGTAGGTAAGAAGCTCGCTGCAAGGACAAAGCTCTATATTTTCTACACCTGTTTTCTGATGTTCGGGTTCCAGCTGTTTTTTATCCCATTCCCAGTGTTCATGCTCAATGTACTCCATTCGAGCGAAACCGACGTTTTCCTCATGTATCTCCTGAACAATATTGCTTCTGCTTTAGCCTTCAGGTTGAGTGGAGCCACAATTAACAGGATGGGAGTCAGTAAATCCCTGTCTATGGCCCTTTTCTCCAGGGTAGGGGTACTGGGTTTCGCCACTTTCCTTGCTGTCTTTCTTGTAGGATTCAGGTTCTCAATCCCCCTGGCAATTCTCAGTTATACGCTCATGGGCTTTTTCTGGAGTTTCATAAGCATAAGCTGGACCACATCAATTTCAAAACTGGCTATCCCGGAAAACAGGGGGAAAGCCATTGGATATTACAATTCATTCCTTGGTGTTGGACAGATTGGAAGCGGAGTGGTTTCAGGTTACGTATCATACTCCCTTGGCTATGGTACTGAGTTTCTCCTTGCATCACTTGCGGTACTCATAGGGGGGCTGTTCCTTGTGAGATTCCAGTTGAGGATGAATAACATGATAGCCTCAGACGACGTGAAAAATACCAAGCTACCTTCTTATTAGAGATTCTTTATCCTGTTCCTGTCAATGGCAATATCAGGTGGTGTCACAAGAAGAAAACTCTTGCCTACCAGGGCAACATCCCCATTTGAATCCCTTACCATGCGCCTCAGCTCATCGGTCACTCTTTTCATCATGTACTCCTCTGAAGAAATAGGGGAACAATCTATGAGCATGATATCTCCTTCAAAAATGTAATGGCCGATCTTCCTTACATCCTCAAGTTTCCTGATCTCTGCAACCCTCGCGACGCTCCTCGCGTCTGCCTTTTCTTCCTGGAACCTGTAATCATTCAGGTCTATGAACTTCCTGACTCCTTCACTGTCCTGTTGCTCATCCTTTGATGATTTTCTTTTGAGGATCGCCATTGCTGTATTGTAATCTGCATGGATGGATAAAACCTTTCTCAGGGTTTCCCATTTGAATCTAATCCTGAAATTGAGGGAATCAGGAATTATTTACCCTTTTTATGAAAACGTAAAACAGGTTGGAAAAACCATCTTTCCATGTATTGAGTTTTGGTTTTGATATCCTGACACCATACCTGATTGGAATTTCGATGAATTTACCCAGCTTGACTGCTTCGATTTTAATATCCTGTGAAAAAGACATTCCATCGCTGAGATTTCTCATCTGTTTGTAAAGTCCGGCCTTGAATACCCACATCCCGCTCTGAGAGTCCTTGAGGCTTACCTTGAACAGGAGGCCTATGGACTTTGTAAGAACGCTGTTTCCTACGAAGTGGAGTGTTGTGTAATTCTTTGCGGTCCTCAGAGTTATACGGTCACAGGAGATAAAATCAACATCATCCATCTGCAGGATCTGAATAAGAGGCCCTACAACATCAGTTGGATAGGTCCCGTCCCCGTCCAGGCATACTGCAACATCACCCGTCATTTCGTCCAGTCCTGTCTTGTATGCAACCCCGTATCCACGTTTTGGCTGGTTTATGACCCGGGCTCCTTTCTCCTCTGCTATTTCCCTGGTTCTGTCCCTGGAGTTTGTGTCAACCACAATAATCTCCAATTCATGGCCAAGGCTTTTAAGGCCGTCTATGACTTCTCCGATAGTTCCTTCCTCATTTATTGTGGGGATTACAGCGCTGACTTTCATTGTGTCTTTCCTTTACTGGTCCAGATGGATTTAAACAGTTATGTTAAATGTTAAGATATATAACAATTTTTTTGGTAGGTATTACCTAGAGACAAAATCTAAGGAAAAATAGTGGGTTTTTACACAGGATATTTTTCCGGAATTTCAAACAGATGTGACCTGCGAACCTCCTGGCTTCTTTGAAACTTCATAAACGTTGTCTGCAACAGATCCCAGCTCTTTATGATGCGTTACTATGATCATCTGAGGAACCGGTGTTTCATCTCCCCTGAACGTGTACTGGATAATGTCTTTCAGGTTGCTTCTCCTGTCCTCGTCAAGATAGGTAGTGGGTTCATCCATTACTATTGTCTTTACGCTCTCCATGACGTAAGTTGCCAGTGCAAGCCTCAATGCTATTGCAAGTGCCACTTTTTCGCCACCGCTGAGCATGTCTATGCTCTGCACGTTGCCATTCTGTGAGACTTCAATGGCCATTTCCTCGTTTATGTTGACATCATCAAAGTCCAGGTTGAAGGATGTTGAATATTCCCTGACCTTGTTTGTGATATATATTGCTGAATCTTTCCTAATGGCTTTCTGGATACCTTCCCTGTCAAAACAGCCCCTCAGTTTATTGATGATCTCAATGCCTTTCTTCAGGTTGGTCATGGAAGCCTTCTTCCTTTCCAGTTCGGCCAGCTTTTCCCTCAGCTGGGAAATCTGATTTCTTTCTGTTTCAATCACAGCCCTTACAGTCGATTCCTCCTGAACTGTCCGGATAAGCTCGGAGTTGATGTTTTCATATTCCCTGTTGATCTCGGAGAACTTCTGATCCAAAGCAGGTTTTTCAGACAGTCTGGAATTGAGTTCCTCAATTTCCTTTTTCAGGGTATCTATCTGCCCCTTTTCACTTTCCTGGGTTGCGTTCAGCGCAAAAAGCTCGTTGTAAAGCCTCATTCTGACCGATTCCTTTTCTCTCATTTCCCTGATTTTCTTCCTGATGTCCGGATCGGGGCGGTAATTCAGTGCCTTCTCCATTTCTTCAAGTTTCTTCTCCAACTCTTCTATTTCCTCAGAGGTTTCCTTCTGCCTTTTACTGATCTGCTCAAGATCCGTGGACTTAAGTGTCTGTGCGAACTGCTCATACCTGTTATATGTGTAAGTAAGATTCTTGAGCTTCTTTTCGGTGTCCACAAGATCGGCCATGTATGTCTGATAAGCCTCATGGGAAGGTCTGAGGTTGGAGATGCTCTGCAGGAGTCCTTCTTTTTCCTTTTTCCGGGATTCCAGGTATCTTGTGTCAACGCTGATGTTTTCTATATCCGGTGAGCTGAGCATTTCCAGTCTCTTTTCAATGTTCATCCTCTCACCATCCAGAGATTTTTTCTTTTCTGCAAGTTCAAGGAGCTTTCTTCTGAGATTTTCCTCCTTGTCCCGGTACTCGCCTCTGAGACGTACCAGATGATCCTGTGACAGGGGTTGCAGGCAAAGAGGACAGGTAGAAGAGTCTGAAAGCCTGTTCCTGTTCTCTGCTATGTCCTTCAGATCAAGGTTGATCTTACCAACTTCGCCTTTTATGGCCTGAATCCTGTCATCAATATCTATCCGTGTGCCCTCAGTTTTCCTCTTCTCTTCCTGCACTGAAGTTTGGTCTACTGCTTTCAGAGCCAGTTTTTCCATGAGCTGATTCTCTTTTGCAGCCAGATCATGGTTCCTGGTTTCGATATCAGCTTCAACTTCCCTCAAACGCGATTCCGCTTTCCTGTATTCGGTTTCACTGTTCTCTATTTCCTCTCTTCTGCTCCTGATGTCGGAGAGCTTCCTTTCCAGCATGATATATGCATTGTGGCCCTGTTCAAGGTTCCTTATTTCGACTGAAATTGACTCTGCCTGGTGAATCCTTTCTTCCAGGCTTTTCAGCAGTTCTTTCTTTGCGGGTAGTGAATCGGAGAGGGAGAAGTATTCACCTATTGCATCGGCTTTACCCAGAAGGTCGTTGTCCACTTCACTGCTCAAACGTTCGAATTTACTTCTCTGTTCCATTAAATCCTTGGCTCTGCGGTCGATCCTCACTGACAGGTTATCAAAATTTTTCTTCTTTCCCTGGAGCTGATCCCAGATGGAATTAAGGGCAGCAAGTCTTTCCTGGATCTCAGTTCTGGAGGAACCCACCCTGGAAAGTTCACTGGAGAGGTTGTTCTTTTCATTTTCCTTTATCCGAAGCCTGCTGTCAAGATCAGATATCCTGGCCTCTTTATCTTCAATACCGGAATGGATCTCATCCATATCCTCATGAAGATCTGAAAAAGCCATGAGCCTCGATTCAGTGTCTCTTGACAGTTGTCCCAGGTCCTTTGCAAACTGACCCAGGAGGTCCAGTCCGAGGATCTTGCTGAAGGTGTTCTCCTTTTCTGCCTTCGTCTTGGAAATGAGGGCATCAATTTCTCCCTGTTCCACAAACACTGAGTTCAGGAATGTGTCCTTGTCGATACCCATTATGTCGGAAACTCTGCTGTCAACGCCTGACACTGTTCTTGCAAGTTCATTTCCATCCTCTGTGAGGACTGCATCCCTGGACTTGATGCCGCTTTTGCCCTGCGACATCATCCTCTGTATCTGGTATTCATGCTCCCCTATTGTGAAATCAAGTGTTACGGACATATCCTGTTCACCTCTTCTTATGAGGTCGGATATGGAAGCCCCTCTCTTCTCACCAAACAGTGCGAATTTGATGGCATCAATTATACTGCTCTTTCCGGCACCGTTATGGCCATAGATAACCGTGACACCCTTTTCAAATGATACTTTAGAGTTGGAGTGCGAAAGAAAGTTGATCAGTTCCATCTGCTTTATTATCAGTTCACTCACCCAGCCCCAGTTTTTCCCTGAGCCACCTTAAGGCTTCCTCCCTGTCCTGCCTGGCGTGGCTGTAGAATTCCTCGGCAATTTCTGCAAGCATGGGGTTTTCCGTGAAGTATGACTTAATGTAATCAGAGGCCGTATCCATCCCGGGCCTTGATTCTATTTCCACGGTCTCTGCTATGAATTCCGGGGGCCTGAAATTTACATCCTGGTACTTTGAGATGACTCTCCTGACCTCTTCCTTGTCACCGGTACCGTTGATTCTAAGGGTAACCAGGGGAATTTTTCCATTGAATTTTTCCCGGTATCTGTCAAGCGTTTTCTCCAGGTCTTCCACATAATGATCGAAATCGGATTCCACAAGAAACTGGTATCTTACTTTACTGAGAGGTATCCTGTCAACATGTGCCTCATTGTTCTCCAGGCTCACAAGATTTACGGATTTGCCCTGTTTCAGGAAAGCGTTGATTTCCCTTATGCTCTTCATTTCTGTTGATCCTGCATAGGAGAACAATGGGTAACTGTTGGCCCTCACTGCTCCATCATGGACATGTCCCATTGCCAGATAGCTGAAATGCTTCGGGAGCTGGTCATAATCAGCCTCACAAGCATCATCAATAAGATAACCGGTGACACCCTGGTGTGAAATGAGAATGGAATTTTTTGCAGACTGGGCAAGTAAATCTGCCTCTGCATATTCATCTATAAGCTGATCCCTTCTGGAGCCTTTGAGATTGGAAATACCAACTATGAGGACTTCCTCGCCGTTTTTTGAAAATGTTGTGGATTCCACCCCATCATGTCCCAGCAATGTTATTCCAAGAAAATCGAATATTTTTGCAGCAGGATAATCTGTCCTCTTTGGCCTGTCATGATCTCCCATGATCAGATACATGGGGATACCTGCCTCCTTCATCTTCAGGGCTGTTTCCTTGAATTCAGTAAGTGCCCTGTTTGAAGGGCTCCAGGTGTCAAAAAGATCTCCGGAGTGTACTATGAAGTCCACCTTTCTCTCAATGGCTATATCCATGGCTTCCCTGAAAGCTTCATAAAAATCGTTTTCCCGGTCGTCACGCATATACTGGCGGCTTCCCAGATGGGTATCAGACATGTGAAGAAACTTCAGCATTCAATCACCCAGTATCCTTGAAATTCGTTTTCTGTCACCAGAGGCACTGTTCTTTTCATCCCTTTCCCTCCTGGATTCCTTCAGGAGTTCTACGACATCGATGTCTCCACCTCCTTCCTGGCTCTCCCTTGTTCTGACCTTGACATTAACAGGAACCTTCACGAACTGCCCCACAAGAATGGCTTCTCCAACGTTCAGTGAAGGCAGATCATCTATTACAGCCTGGCTGATGCTCTCACCACTTTCCAGGATCGCTTTTTGGTCCATGGGGTTCGTGATCCTGAGAATTATTTCAGAATTACACTGGCTGAGTACATCCTGATCTATTTTTCCCGGTCTTTGAGTGATCACCACGAGAAAAATCCCGAATTTACGCCCTTCGGAAGCCACTTTCTTAATCATCTGAGAGATCTGCGTCGATGATCCGGGAGGAACAAAATTATGTGCCTCCTCAATGAAGATAAAAACAGGATACCTGTACTGTGATGTGAGCTTAGACTCATAAATCTCATTTATCACTCTGTAAGAGAAGTAATTTGCCAGGAACTGGTCCATACCAGAGAGATCCAGAATTGACATCATGCCTGGCTGGATATAATCAGCCAATCCTGTAGTCCTGTCTCCAAAGATACTCTTCACCTTGGAGAGGAGTCTCAGACGGCCTGCTATTTTATGATAATCCTCAGGGGGATCCAGAGACTGGGCTGCCTTGATGAAGTCTTCAAAATCCCTCTTTCCGTGCATGTTCTTTACCGAAAGCTCCACAGATTTTCTTAGATTGGTCCAGGATTCCTTTATTCCCATGATCTCAGAAACGTCGTCAGCCTCCAGGTCTGCAAATCTTAAAGTGAATTCATTGACAATACCCTGCTGGAATGAATCATAACGTCCTGTGCTCAGTGGAGTGCGGAAAACCCGTATTGTGTTGCTGTAAAAACTACTGGACTGGGATTTCCTCATAAGAACATAATCGGCATGCGGATCCAGAACCACGATAGATGCCCCCTTCTTAAGCAGTTCCTCCATGAGAACGCCTGCAGTATGTGATTTCCCGGCACCGGTCTGGGCAACAATGGCAACATGCCTCCTCATTCCGGACACACTCAGGGATACCCGAACATCAGATCTGTCTGCAAGATAACCGATATCCAGGGATTCGTCCTCCTTAAACCTGAAAATATTCTCCAGCATTTCACTTGTAGCCCTGTATACTTTTGTTCCAGGCCTTATGAGGTCCCTGGATAGTTCAAGCCTGTCTCCGTTCATGACTCCAAGGGTCCTGGCCATGCACAGGTTCACGGAATAATCCAGATCACTGGAAACATACCTGTTTATGCTTTCATAGTCCATTCCATCATTGAGGAGCTCGCTCTTGGAGATAATTCTCTCAACCCTTCCAAGCACCCTGCCGCCATTGATTTCCATGTAAACGTATTCCCACTTCTTGGCCTGGGAATTTTCAGATAAAACAAACCGAAAAATGTCAGAAGTATTATCGCCTACGACATATCCTAAATCAGATCCTGAGTCTTGCACGTCTTTCACCTCTTGTTTCGTAGAAACTTACACCAATTTCCCGCTCAAATGCCCTCATGTAAATATTTTCAACCTCACTGTTCCTGAACTTGACCAGCCGGTCAACATCAGCAAGCCATATATTGTATGTCTTAAGATCCCCATATCCCCAGAACATGAGATTCAGCACATCGCCCGGGAGTGTTGAACCTTCAGTGACATCCGGGACCTGGCCATCTGTGGAGAAAACAACATCAACCTTAAGGGGGAGATCATTCAGCCTGGGCAAAATGTGCGTAGTGAGAACCGGGAAACGGCCATCGCTCCAGATTCTGGGAACTGCCTGCAGCAGTGGAACGGTATATCCTGCCTCTTTTGCCATTGATTTAACTAGAAAATGATCACTTGCGCTGAGGTTCTCCTCTTCTGGAATATATTGGTTGTGGGGATTTTCCTGCTTCAGGAGATTGAGAAGGTAGGTTCTGAAAAGTTTTGACTCTGAACTCTTTGCCATGAATATTACAGGTATTCTCTTTTTTGATGCTGTTTCAAGCATCTCCCCAAGGGTTTCCATGTATTTCCGGCTGAATTCCCTGTATCCATCGGCGTTGAGCGTCTTGAATTTTCCGAATATTCTTCCTGTAAGGGAACCGTCCACAAGGACGTAATCGGGACTCTCCTCCCTGAGCATTTCCAGGATGCTTATGTGTTCTGAATGCTCCATAAGCATTATGGTGAACTGCTGAAGATCATCCCTTGAAACTGAGATAACCTCTGAAATAAAGCTTGGGAATATCTTCTTTCCCAATACTGTATAGGCCCTTATCAGTATGAGTTTTTTCCCGTTGTAAAGTTCCCTGATAAATTCAGTGCTGTCCGTGGATGATATGGATTTGCCGGTAACGGGCTCAGTCTCTGGTGCCGAAATGAAGTTATTCCTGAAAACCGTACCGTAAAGATCCCTTCTCCATGAATCCGCAGCCATTTCGAGGCTATTCCTTATCTCTTCCCTGTTTGTCCTGAGAAAATCCATGAAGAGGGTGAATGTATCTTTCATGCGCTAAAACAAGAGAACCCATCATGTATTAAAGTGTTCTTTTGTCCCATGAAAAATGAGAAAATGCTACTTTATGGGTATTATTGTGAATGTAAGCACAAACATTATCAGGCCTACAATGCCAAGTGCAACCTGCCTGCCCTTGATGGGGGAATAATCGTCCAGTGCAGGTGGATGCGTTAGACCCATAATTATGACAAATATTGCCAGGAGCCACCATCCACTGTATTTGTAGCCGATTACGAAAAGGAATGCCACAAAGATGTAATCAACAATTGATGCCTTCTTTCCGAAAAGACCCCTTACAACGTGCCCGCCATCAAGTTGCCCTACCGGCAGGAGATTCATAGCGGTTGCAAACATTCCTACCCAGACCGCCAGGACCATGGGGAATACCGGCTGATCCGCAGGGGTGGTCAGATGCAGTAGTGTGTAGATTATTGGAAAGTTAATGGAGAGTGTTGCAGTAGCATTTGGAACAGGGACGAAAATATGGCTGAGGTAAGAAGCTACGAACAGGAGGGGCAATGCAGTCAGGAACCCGAAAAGAGGGCCTGCTATGCCTATTTCCACCATTGCCCTCTTGTTGGGTACAGGATCGCGCAGTGAAATGAATGCACCAAATGTGCCTATTGTAACAGGGAATGGAATGAAGAATGGGAGTGATGCCCTCACTTTGTGCCTTCTTGCAACAATATAGTGTCCTGTTTCATGGATACCGAGTATAAGCATGAGAGGAAGCGAGAAGAATATGAATCCATAGAACAGGCTGAGGAATTCACTTGATCCAGGCTTTACAAAATAAGATGAATATGTTGAACCCACATATATGGTGGAAAGAAGGGTCAGGACAAGCATAATAACGTTCACATATACTCCGGAAAAACGGGTTTTTGGTCTTCTTGTAACCTCCAGGAAATGTTCACCGTTCTGAGAAAGATAAGGGATATACCCCTTTGGTATGAGTTCGATCCTTATCTTGTCAAAAGCCTCAAAAAGATCAGGATTGTCGCTGTTGAAATAGTAAAATCTTATGCTGACAGGATTGGCCTGAACATCATAGGTATGAAGACGGCTGGTAACTGCATCAACTACATATTGCAGATCATCGCTCTGGACCCTGCCGACATTACCTTGCTGTTCCATCTTGTCTCCTTGTTTTAAAGACTTTTCCCCAGTTTAACGGGAATTATTCACGTTTCATAATTCCACTGACCCATGGGGAATTTTTCGTCTGTCGCTGATCGGGAGATCATAGCCTGATGGCCCACCAGATGCTTCTCCCGAGGCCCATGACTAAACGAGTTTTAGTCCCATGTCGTCATATATGTTCATAGATCACATATACTAATTTTTGGGACGGGCTACATATTAGCTTCAGGTTATAAGTTTTTACTCTTGAAGATGTGACATCCTCCCCGCCCTATTGGACGGGGCTTCCTGCTTCGCCGATCAGGGATGCCCTTGAGGGTAGTGCCCCGATCTCCACAGGCGTAACTTCGGGAGTGCCCCTCCCTACTTTTATCAGTCCAAGATTGTGGATGTTGATTGCGGCATTGAGATCCCGATCGATATCAAGACCGCAGGAATCACAATGGAATATCCTTTCAGACAGTTTCAGGGATTCCTTCTTCCATCCACACCTTGAGCATGTACGTGATGTGTATCCCGGATCCACTGATACCACAAGCTTACCGGCACTTTCAGCCTTGTAGGTTGTGTATTGTATCAGGGTGTTCCATGAAGCATCCACTATTGATTTTGCCAAATGGTGATTCTTTACCATGCCTCTTATGTTCAGATCCTCGAAAACAATGAGATCATTGTTCCTCACTATCTCATTTGAGAGCTTATGTGCAAAGTCATCTCTCTGGTTCTTTACCTTCTTATGCTGTTTCGAGAGAATGATTCTTGCTTTCTTCCTGTTGCTTGATCCTTCCTTCCTGCGTGAAAGGTTCCTCTGTGCCTTCGTGATCCTCCTCTCGCTTTTCATGAGAAAGTGAGGGGGTTCGATCACTGTGCCGTCACTCATCGTGGCCAGATGCAGCAGTCCTGCATCTATTCCGATGGTGTTGCCTGTATGTTCAGGCCGAAATACTAAGTTGTCCCGTTTCACGGAGAATGATGCATACCATTCTCCAGTTCCATCATGTGATATGTTCAGTGTCCTGATCTCGCCAGCTATGTCACGGTGCATGAACATTCTCAGTTCTCCGATCTTCGATAGCTTCAGGTGTCCGTTTTCCAGCAGATGGAATCCTGACTGAGGATAGGTCAGTGATTTGTACTGTCCTCTCCCCTTCAATCGTGGGAACCCTGCCTTCTGCCTGACACCCTGCTTCTTCTCCCTTATCCTTCTATAGAAATTCTGGTATGCACGATCCGCTCTCCGTGCAACGTCCTGAAGAACCTGGGAATGAATCTGTCTGTATTCCTCAAATTCCTGCTTGAGTTCAGGTATCTCATTCTGCTGGTGATTGTATGTGAGGGATTTCTTGTTTCCCCTGTATGCATATCTTCTTTCAAGCAAGAATGAGTTGTACAGCTGTCTGCAGAGCTCTATCTGATAGTTGAGCTTTCTTTCCTGATCCGCAGACGGGTACAACCTGAACTTATACGCCTTCAATTCGCTTGATCTCCTTTGATCTCCTGCGATTCAACGTACTTCATCAGTACAGGCAATGTTACCTGTCCGGATGTTGCAAGGAAGTATGATGGTGACCACATCTTGCCCTTCCACAGAACTTTCTTCACATCTGGAAAATTTCTCTGTATTTCCCTGGATGTAATGGTCTTCACCGCATTCACAAATTCGGTGATCCTCAGTACAGGAGTACCCCTGAACAGCATGTGGAAATGATCCACGTCACATTCTATTGATACCACCTCGACATCGAATCTCTCCGCTATTTCCCTTATCTTTGTCATGAGGAAGTCCACCAGTTCATCATTGGTGAAGACTTTCCTGCGGTACTTCACCACCTGGATAAAATGATAATAGAGAGAGTAAACGGAATGAGCCCCTTTATTGAGGTCATGGGACATGGTTGTAGTATTTACTCTAGAACTATAAAGATTTCGCTTTCATCCTCTCCCTTTCGGAAGGGGATTTCTCGCTCAATTTTGTTAAAATTTCAAAGCCCAAAAGCACCAGCAAAATTATCCCTCCTGTTATTGAAAATCGAAAAACTGACTTTCGCATAATTGCCGGACAAGAGATGTAGAAAACTCCCGGAATAGGATGTTTTGAATCATCAACAGGAATAAATATTCTATTGAAACACTTGGGAATAATTCATAAAACAAGTGTCATTAATCATAACATGAAACCTTCCGATTACCTGTTTGACCATCACAAGAATATGATCGAGGATCTGGAGACCCTGGTTACTATGGAAACGCCTTCTGGCAGCAAGATTCTCCTTGACAGGTGTGTAAAGTATCTTGAAGATTATTTCCGGGATAATCTTACCTGTACGGTAAATGTAATTGATAACATGAATGCCGGGAACAACCTCCTCATAAGATTCAATGAGGAATCCACTATGAAACCAATCCTGATCCTGTCACATTATGATACTGTGTTTCCGGAAGGTACTCTCAAGAAAATACCGTTCTCTGTATCGGAGGACGGGGAAATGGCAAGAGGTCCCGGGATCTTCGACATGAAAGCCGGCATTATCCAGGGAGTATGGGCACTCAAGGCTCTGGAGAAACATGGAAAGATGAAAAGGCCCGTAATATTCCTGGTTACATCTGATGAAGAGATCGGAAGCGGCTCGTCCAGGGAACTTATAGAAGGAATGGCAAAGGAAGCTGAGGCAGTTCTTGTGCTGGAACCGTCACTGAACGGCAACCTGAAGACCGAAAGGAAGGGAGTGGGTGAAATAGACATCACTATCACGGGAAAGGCCTCACATGCAGGTCTTGATCCCTCAAAAGGTGCCAGTGCCATAAACGAGGCGGCCAGAATGATCCAGTTCCTTCAGGCTCTAAACAACCCGGATGCGGAAACAACAGTAAATGTTGGCACCATAAGAGGAGGAACCGCCAGGAATGTAATTCCCGGGGAGGCCTTCATGCAGGTTGATTTCAGGATAGTAGAGGAAGATGAAGGGAGACGCATAATGAAAGAGGCAAGACTTTTCCGGCCCAAGGACAGCAGGGTAAGACTAGAGATAAGCGGAGGAGTGAACAGGCCACCAATGCGCAAGACGGATGCAACCGGGAGACTCTTTGAACTGGCCAAAAGGATTGGCAGGGAATTTGGCAGGGAACTCCGGGAGACTTCAGCTGGCGGAGGAAGCGACGGTAATTTCTGTGCAGCACTGGGTGTTCCCGTCCTGGATGGGCTTGGTGCAGTTGGGGACGGTGCACATTCAGAACAGGAGGTACTGGATGTAAATGAGATGCCTGTCCGGGCAGCGATTCTCGAGCGTCTCTTGGAAGAAATCTGATCATAATTTTTTCAGGTGGTGATTTTCCATATTTTCTTCCTCTCTGTGTATATACGCAGCGCCTTCCTTGATGATGTGCCCTACCAGGGGACCAAATGCAAATGCAATGATGGTAGCAAGAAGAATGAACGCGTAATAGGCCCACAGTGAGGTAAAGAGCGTAATGGCAGGAGATGATGGTGGAAAAGGAGCCCCGTTTGTTGTTGTTACCATGGCTATGAAGTAAAACGCATTGACAAATGTCACTTTCATGGATAATTGAATCACGGCTGTTGCGGCCAGAATTGAAACCACGAAGATCGATAGCGTAATGAGTACTCTGTCGGAAAGTGGCGATAGTGGATGTCTTCTGTCCAGGAGGTCTCTGGCCCGTATCCTGCTGCTCATTTTATAATCATGATACTATACTTTAATAATTAATGTAGTCCGGTACACGGAAAATAATAATACACAATTGTACTCTTCTGGCTTGCAGGGCTTGTGGTCTAGCGGTTATGACGTCGCTCTCACACAGCGGAGGTCACCGGTTCAAATCCGGTCAAGCCCATACGGTCTTCGTTCTTCATTTTTCCCAATTTCTTTGCAAAGATGTTCTTTATATGTGTTTACTGCTTGCAATAACCAACTTGGAAATCCTGAGTTATATACTTCCCATAGAGCTCCCACTGTGGATCGCCTTATCCTTAGCATACGGACTTTATCTTCTGGCTAGAATGGAAAGTGGGGTCAGATGGGCACCATTTACTGCTCTCTCCTTTGCAGAGATTGCAGCTTCAATTCTTCTCTGGGAGATCCGCGGAATTATAGCCATGGCATTGACAGTGTTTCCATTGTGGCTGCATATGGCTTTGAAGTTGCAAAGAACTGGAGAAGGAAAAACCCGTCTATAAAATAAAGAGAGAATGTGTTTCCCCTACACTATGTTGATGTGATCAATTGAGTTCGGGTAAAATGCAACATAGTCCCTTATTTCGCTGAATTCCTCATTGGAATCCAGATACTGCCATACAGAGTCCCTGGACGTTTCTTTGCCTGTCTTCAGATCGTAGTAACTGGCTTTACCTTTATAGGGACATGTGGTTTTTCTGTCTGTGGGTTGAAGGAAATCTTCCGGAATTTCCTTTTTGGGAATGTAGTAAACGGGGTTGTGGCCATCCTCATAGAGAAGAAGAGCTTTGTCTGTCCTGGCAATAATCGCTCCGTCCTTCACCACTTCAACTTTCTTCTCAACTTTGTATACCTGTATCTTGTGGCCCATCTTTTCATAATCTATGATAATTTCTCCTGCATTTTCGCCACTCATGTTAAAAACAGTGCTTCATACAATTTAAAATTGTTCAAATTTAAAACACAGCAACCTCCAAATTTTTTATATATCGATTAATCTACTCAACCGTGCAAACTAAACTTGCAGTTGCCGTCATTGCACTGTTGACCGTTTTAATGCTTGTTCTTGTATCATTTTCTTTTATGGCCGGAAATGCATCTAATCATCCAGATTTCTCCACTGCCTCGTTTCAAAGCAGTGGATCCAATGCCACATCATACAATACGGTGGATTCTTCCCTGAACTATACAGTCCCAGCAAACAATATAACTTCATCATCTGTGGTGACCAATTCAAACTGGACCTCTACTGGAAAACTCATTGCCGGAGTGATGTCAAACAGTAGTATTCCTGAAATTGCAAAATTGCCACCCAACTTTGTAAATGGGCCGAGGAAAACAGATAATTCCTATACGCCCTTATACACTTCAGGAGCAGCTCCCTATGGTATTGGCAGTTACGGGGTATATAATTCGGGGGGAACTCTGAAAAACTATACTTATTACACAAGCAGTTTTGAAGGAAGCCTTACAATAAACAATGCCTCGGAGTTGTATCTTAGTTCTGACAGCCCTACAAGCTATTCCATACAGCTCAATACAGTCCTTAGCAATGTAACTCTCTTCGGTACTGAAGGTTACCAGTTCTGGACCCAGAATGTTGCCTCATATGATTTCACAACCCATTCCATCACACTTATTGACAATATCTGGAACCTTTCATCGCCAACTGCGGTAGTCAATGGCAATGAGTTTCACAATTACACGGGAATACCATCTCCGGGGTATTTCTATTACAAGATAGGCCCAACCATATCTGCAAGCTACCCTTTTACCCTGAACCTGTATCTTAATACAACAACTATCGATGGATACAACACAGTATTCTTCAATTATTCACTGATAAGCAACGGCAAAACTCATTCAGGCTCATACGACAGAGTGGAGTTCAATTCCACAGGATCTCATTCTTCCGCCTTAAAAAGTCCTGCACTCTTTGAGGTAAGTGGAAGCAGGCTGACTGACACGAACTTCCTTCCAATGGACGCCGAAATGATAATTGGCGGTCCCGGAGGAGGTTCTACAGCCACATTCCAGAACTTCAGCGGAACCATGGGCCTCAGTTTTTACAACGGCACACACTATATCGCCGTCAGGTCCGCATACGGTGTTGGATCAGATACGGGAGAAACTTCCATTGGAATATCAGAATACTTTACGGGAGATACTGCATACCTCACATCGGGACCTTCTTTTGTGCAGGGTCTTTGGAATGTTTCTGATAAACCAGGTTATGTTTCTGTCTCCGGTAAGTTGAACCCTTCCAATGCATTCATTTTCTTCAGTAAATCTGCCCTTCCGGATAATTCAACGGCACAATGGGCGCCATCCCCCATAAATGGAAGCTTTGATTACAGGCTGCAGAATGGAACCTATTCCATGGAGGCACTGCTAAGCTATCATGACCAGTATTTCTTTAATAATGTTACAAAGAATGGCAATGCAAGCCTGGCGGTGAAATTGGCATCCAATATTTCCAAGGGTCTCTACACCCCGCTTTACGCATCCGATAACTCCCAGCTGGCCAATATCAGCATAAAAGGAACTGGAACCCGGTCAGATCCTTATATCATCCCTGGTCCGGGTTATGTCAATTCAACAATTCAAGGCCTTCCAGACCATATTATGGGGTTATTCTCACAGGTTAATGACTATCTGTTTCCATCATTCTATGGCATTCTCATAGACAATACAACCGCATACTCAGTCTTTACAGGTTTCAGATCAGCCAATGGTAATTCCCCGTTCCAGATACAGTACCCTTACAATCTCACGGAATCCGTAGAAACCATCTATGGAGGGGTGATGACAAACAGTCTTGGAATGGCTTTTTATGATTCCTCAAACATTGTTGTCAATAATTCAGTGATTTCCGGATGGTTCCCTTCCGTTAATTATTACGATGTCAGCTATTACAACATACCAACCGTTGCATCACTTATTTTCTGGAACACAACAGACTCACTCATTGCGGATAACATTGTTTCCAGCCAGGGAACAGGAATACTCCTGTACGGGACTAACGGATATTCCATGGGTGATTATGTATGGAACAATACGTTCCTGAATGATCCCATACTTCCAACCGGAGGATTTTATTCCAATGCCCCTGTGGGACTCACTGTTGCTGCAGGCGGCAACACAATTTATAACAACATCTTCAATTCAACGGTTCCAGTAGTGAGCATTTCAGGAGCCTACCAGAACATATACACCGGCTCCTGGGCCAATTACACAAATTATTTCAACATAACAAGGGAACCCTCATCAGATTTCATACAATTTCTTGGTGTAAATCTTACGGGAAGTATTCTGGGTCTTGATTACCAGGGAGGAAATTATTACTACAATTATTTTGGCAACGGCAGCCAGCCTTACAACGGTACCGGGGTAGGAATAGCGTTGAATGGCCTTACCGCCCTTGACGGTAGCATCAGCTACACTTATGATTACTCACCACTGGTCCTCCCAGGGCAGAACACAGAGGTATTCGCTGCCCATTTACCTGCAGGACAGAACACATATTTTGATATCAACAATGCAATTTATGAAATCGGGGCAGGAACGTACGCACAACTTCATCTTCCAGACGGGGCGTACCAGCTCCTTGGCTTCGACCTTGTAAACAGCAATGTCCAGTTCCAGCCAACCACGTACCTTGGAACAGTTGAGCTCCAGTCAGGATATTTTGTGGTCTCAGGGCCAGTACTTGACCTTTCACTGAACTACAACACTTACTACAACCTTACCGTGAAGGAAACGGGACTTCCTAATGGAACCCTATGGGGTTTTACTGTACCGCAGGCAGGAATCGGATATTCACTGACTGCCAGCAACCAGTCTCTCTTCGTGAAGGCCGGATACTTCGATGTGCTTCCACAATCCGTTGACGGATATTCAACTTCTTCCCTATATGGATATATGTCCGGAGCTGAGACTGCGACAATCCAGTACTTCAGTATCTCCAGCCCATCGGTTTCACACAACTATTCTGTTACATTCACGGAAAACGGTCTTCCAGGGAATACTGTATGGGGAGTTGACATAAACGGAAAGACCTACAGTTCCAACAGCTCGAGCTTTGAGATTACGGGTGTCCCTTCCGGGTCATACAGTTTTGCTGTTCTTTCTGTATCCGGGTATGCCAGCCATGGCTCGGGAACATTCATCGTAAACTCAGGAAATGCTTCCGTTTCCATCCTGTTCGACAAATCAGGCTCCAATCTTGATTACCTGGAGTATCTGGCAGCAGGAATTGTTATTGGTGCTTTAGCTGCAGGTGTTGCCTTACGACTGAGGAGAAAAAATTCATGATATCCATTTCCTGTTGAAATCTAAGGGATCATGGATTTAAATGCCATGAAACTAATAATTTTATGGAAACCAAGGATGAAGAGGAAGAATATGTAGAAGACTTTCTCCCGGCAAGGATCATGGTTTGCTTTGACGGTTCACAGCATGCCAAGAGGGCACTTTCCGTTGGAATTTCTATGGCATCAAGATATGGGGCACTTCTCCAGGTGGCATATGCCTTACCACTCCCACTGAACGGCTTTGGACTTGGGGAACCATATTATGAGTGGGACCAGTTTGAAAAAGACATGAGGAAAAAAATGGACAGGACCATCCGATCCTTTTCAAAGAAGGCAGATGCAGCCAATGTAACTCTTGAAATAAGATACCTTGGCGGAACTGTGTCTGTTCCGGAATCTCTTCTGAATGCAGCTGGAGAGACTGCAAGCGATCTTATTGTTATGGGTTCCCGTGGACTTGGCGGTTTTCGTGGCCTGATGCTCGGAAGCGTCTCTCAGGCTGTGGTTACAAACTCAAAGGTGCCTGTGCTCATTGTAAAGTAGTCAGTTTCCATCTGCGATCCTTATTATACCCATATATCCCTTCAGTGGCTTCACCGAAGAGAGAATCCTGGTTATGATGTCCAGTGATCTCTGTTCGTATGGAATCTTTAATTTTATGGCATAATAAGCAACCATGGCACGAACCACCATATCTGAAATTGTTGCATCATTTCCTGCGGATTTATTGAGCTCATGTACAATCTCCTCTACATTTTTTTCATTGTTCACAAGGGAGAGAGACAACCCTGCTCCGTTCATTACAGCTCGGGAAAGAGAAGTTTTCGGCTCTTCACTCCCGTAAATGATCTGCCTGAGTTTTTCACGGTCAAACAGGAAGAATTCTTTCAGGGTATCAAGAAGATTTCTGATGTCCTTGAAATAAGCATCCCCATTCTGTGCAGAAAGAGCAAGGGCTTCTTCCATGGTTTCCCACGCTTTGTCTTTCCTTGAATTCAGGAAATAGTAGAAAGACAGTGCCATGTTGTACTGAACAAGGATCCTTGGATCGCCATGGTTGGGATCAGCCAATGGAACAGGCTCTTTTTCCGGAGGATTTCCGGACTCAAGATAACCTGCAATACCAATAGTGTTTTCTATTAAGCTAGATTTGCTGCCGTCCTGCGCACCCAGAAAGTCTTTGCCCTCATCGATTGAATCACTGAACCTCATCTTCTTCATAAGGATCAGAATTACGGCCTCCCTGCATCTTAAGACCAATTCCATGTTGCCGATAAGAAGACCGAGAGTTTCTGCCGCATCGAGATTTTTCAGTGCTTCGTCCAGAGACCCCTGAATATCTGCAATTACTGCTGTATTATACCGTCCCAGGGACCTTAGTGTTGCGTCGCCTGTGAGATAAGTGTAGTCCATGAGTTTGTTCAGGATTTCCCTGGATTTCTGGTAATCACCTATGTACTCTTCAAGCGCAGCAAGATTGTTCATGCTCCTTGTGATTTCCATCCAGATCCCGAGTTTCCTGTTTATCTCAATGGATCGAAGGTAATTTTCTCTGGCTTCCTCTATGTTGTTTCTGTAGAAATTGACATTGCCCAGTATTGTATTCAACCTGGCCTCAAGTTCAGGATAATCTTTCCCGCCGATTAATTCATTAGCCATTTTACAGAATTCAAGGGCTTTTTCCGTGTTTTCCAGATCGTAATATGATTCAGCTATTGTCAGTAAAGCAAGAGCCTTCGCTTCAGGGGGAAAACTTCCTCCTCCGATTTGACTGTCAAGTATGCTTATCGATTTGCCTGGGTTTCCGAGTTCACGATAAATTGATGCTCGTGTCAGGGTGACACTGACCGGATCTATATCCTGGAATTTCTCGCTCTCATAAATCCTAAGGGCTTCGCTTAACTGTCCTGCATTGAAAAGGAGGTTGCACTTCAAAAGCTGAAGTATTCTTCCTGTTTCCTCCGGTTCAATTTTTTCCTTAACACTGTCTATAAACTGTTTCAGGTCTTCAAGGGATGAGAATTTCCTGATGAAAGTATTCCACTCTCTTCTGATTATCTCTGAAACTGAGCTGTAGTCCCCGGCAACCATGAAGAAATTAAGCCGTGCCTGAAGTGGAAGAGTGTTGATTTTGCCAGAGGTGATGGCTTTTTCACATGCATCTTTTTTTATCTTTTTTCCAATGCGATCCAGTATCACCATCCCCGTTTCCCCGCCGGCAGAGGAGAATTTGCCTCCATTATTGCTCGCCAGCCCGTACATTATGAGGTTGTCCATCGTCCTGCCGGTTACTTCAACGGGTTCGTGGTAAAGTTGAGATATGATCTCCAGATCCATGGAGTACTGTGAAATATGAAGAATGGAGAGAAGAATGAGCTCCTCCTCCTTCAGGGAACTGATAATCCCATTGTAAAATTCTGACAGGCTCCCAGGTATAAGGAAGAACCTGTAAACCTGCTCATCAAGCCGCCCCTTTGAATCTATGATACCTTTTGCCCTGTAATAGCGGATGAAGTAATCAAGGACAGAAAGATTTCCATCAGCAAGCCTGTAAGAATCTTCCAGTAACCCGTAAGGAAGATGATACCCCATCATCTGTGTTATTTCCAGGAAATCCTGGGGCTTTGGCTTTTCCAGTTCGAGATTGAGTGCCAGGGATTCCGTTGAGACAACCTTCAGGAATTTCACAAGTTTTTGTGGCATTCCCTTATGATTTTTTGACAGGGTTCCTATTATATGGAAATTTTTCCCGACGCTGATTCTTGAAAGGTAATTGAACAGGAACTTTGTGGGATCATTTGAGAGTTCAAGTCCCTCTACCACCAATACAGATTTCCCGTCCATTGGAATTACATCAAGCGTCTCAATAATGTCACTGAGTTCCCGGACCCGGGTTTTTCTCTCCACCTGATCCATAATCTGGTTTATTGGGGCATACTTCAGATTTTCCTGATCCCTGACTGCAGATCCCCTGTACACCCTGTATCCTTCAGCTTTCAGTTTCTTTTCCACTATCTGGACCGCCTCATGCTGTCCGTAGCCGGATTTGCCGGAAATGATTGTAGAAGTCCCCTTCCCTTCCGAATACCGGATTATGCTCATTACCTCCCTGGTCACGCTGGAAATGCTGAAGGTCTGTTTCATAAAGCATTAAATGAAATTAAGGCTATAATTCTAACTGAAAAAATTTAGTAATTATTAACAGATTATCAATATACAAAAGTCTTAAGGACTTCTGTTTCTCTCATTGTGGAGGAGGTATAAATTGGCAAGTTATCATTTCAGATGCAAGGACATTGGCATGAGCTGTGACTTCAGGATATCAGGAAAATCAGCGGAAGAACTGCTTCCTGATATAGCAGAACATGCAAAATCAGCACATGGAATTGAAGAGATCGACGACCAGCTTAAGCAGAAAGTCGGCTCGGCAATAAAGAAAAGAATATTTTAGGCCATTTTGGTTTTTACACAGATATGCCATTCCAGGCATCATAACTTTTTCTGGAATATTGGGGTGGATTACTCCACCTTTACAAGTCCCTGTTTCCTGGCAGACCTCATGGATTTGATGTATCCAATAATGCCTATCACAACAACCACTATGACAACAAGGAAGAACCCTATTCCAAGTGAATCAAGATTGTGTATCTTGATGCCAGTGATTATGCTTATACTGTCAAGCTTTGGGAATGCCAGTACAAGAAAGCCCGCGAAGAGGAATGCTATTCCACCGTAAGTGAGGACATATTTTGTTATCCCGCTGGAAACAACCTGAAGCCCCTTTGCAGTGAGATTCCTGCTCTTTGTAAGCCATGTTCCGAACCCTGCACCAAGTATTACCTGCATTGTCATGGTTCCCAGTCCGAACAGCAGGCCGGGCAGGAATCCAATCCACGGTGACGGCATGGCCGGGGCAAGTACAGTATATATTATAAGTGCGAAGGCACCAAATCCGAATCCTGCGATGAGGCCATGAACAAAAGCCAGTTTAAGTGGAATCGGTTTCCCTTCCTCATCAATAACAGGGTTGGACATGTGTGAGAATTCCTCTTCTTCCTTGTGCTCCTTGTGTTTATGGATTCTGAACACATGATAAAGTCTCTTCTCCAGACCATGAAGGTGAGCTACCCTTCCTTTCCTGGATATGTATATCCCTGCAAAAGCCATTCCGATTCCCACAGCAATATAGCTTATCCCATCAACGGATGCTGACATGAATATGCCTGCAAGGGCAAGATATGCAATCTCAGAAAGGATTGCCCTCTGGAGAGTAAAACCTCCTGAAAATGTCATGCCTGCCTTCATTCCCTTTTTTGAGCTGTAACTGCCTATGGCATAGGAGAATGTGATTGGCCAGGTGTGCTCATCGGGCGTAATACCATGCACTATACCCAGCAGGTAAGAAGTAAGAACTATAACAAGAAATCCTGTATCAGAGGGGTTCCATAAATTAATGAATGCCATTTCTTCACACCTTTATCGGTTTACCGTGGGGACATAATGATGGGCTGTCTATCCTCTTGAGAACCTTCATTGCATTATCGCTGTTTATGAGGAAATCAATCTCGCTGGCTTCCCTGCAGGCTTTTGATTCGGATACTCCGCTCTGGCAGAACAGGGACTCGAATGTCCTGTGGACCATCAGGATTGTGCTGGATATTCTGTCCCCGGAATCAGATAATTTTATCATGCCGTCCTGTGTTTCCACATAGCCTTTTGATTTTAACCTTCTGATGATGTTAAGAGCAGTTGGCGGCTTGATCTTCATTGTTGATGCGATCTCGTGAAGCCTCAGCGGGAAATCGTCGGAAGACTGCTCCTTTAGAAGTACGAGGCAGTCTCTTTCCCTCTTGCTTACAACATTAGTAATTCCAGTCATGCATTAGCATTATACTAACATTATTAAACCTTACTAATATCTATAAATAAAATTAAAATAATGAGGAGAATTTACTGGAAATGTGCCTCAAGGAACCAGAGGGCCTTATCTGTCATCCTGGATATCTCCGTGTAAAGATCTGAGGTTGAAATATCTCCAAGTTCTGCGGTAGTGTCAATCATCTCCCTTACCCGTTTCGCGTAGACTGCATATCTTTCTGCCAGCATCTTCACATGGTCAGTACCCTTACTGGAATGGCAGTCATATTCAGGAATATATGAGGTTTCAGCTGCCATCCTCACCGTACCCATTGCATATCCGCCCAGTGCTGTTACCCTCTCTGCAATTTTGTCAATAGCATCCTCGACCTCATCTGCAAGATCATCAAAGAGCTCGTGCAGCTGGAAGAAATTCTCTCCCTTCACATTCCAGTGTGCCTGCTTGGTCTGTGAGTATAAATCTGAGGATCCGGCAAGATCACTGTTTAGAATGGATATTATTTCATGTCTTGTCTTTTCCGGGATATCGATGCTGGTCCTGAATTTCTGTTCCTTCAACGGCATGTGTTCGATTGCCATAAATAAAAATATTGATGGGCTAAATAAGTATGACAGAAAATAGTAAAAAACGATTTTTCCTGCCTTTTCCTTCATCCCTGTACAGTTATTTTTCCTCCTTATCAGTTAATCATTTTAACCAATATTCAATACAGGTGCGGTTAAAATGCAAAAAGCTTTGTTTTACATAGTGGCAAGTGAAAACGAAAGAGAGAGGGCGGTTATCGCACTGAACATGGCAAGAAGGGCCCATGAATTCAAGAGATTTGCTGACGTGAAGATAATAATGCAGGGTTCAAGCCAGAAACTGCTTCTTGATGAAGACAAAAATGTGAAGGAAAACATTGATTATCTTATTTCAAACAACGTTATCGACTCTGCATGCACATTCATAGCAAAGAACCTCTCAATAGAAGAGAAAATACAGAGCAGAGGGGTTGAACTGAAGCCCGCAGGCGAAAGACTCTCCGCATTTGTCAACGACGGATACGTGCCTCTGGTCTTTTAAGGACAGGGATAAATGGGCAGGTATTTTATGCCCATAACCCTATTTTTTCCTGAAGTCCAGAGTCGTCATAGACACTGAATTATACAGAATCTCGTTTGAAAGAACGTCAACGTTGAATTTCCCACCGACGGCACCAGCCAGAGTTCTCAATGGTGCAAGGCCACCTTCCGGTGCAGCAGCCCCATAATATTTCCCAGGAATGTTCCATAAACCATTCCAATCCGAGTTTTCAAGTGCCGCCAGAACATTTTTCAGGTATTCGCCTGCATCATGCGGTATTTCCTGGCTGTTGGTCTGGAACAGGTCCAGCCTGTGTATCAGCGATCCTGTTGATACAAGAACAATGTTCTTTTCCGATGCCATTCCGGATATGGTTTCACCCAGTTTTTCATAGAGAACCGGATCGGCATCTGACATGACAGAAACGGGAACAACCGGCACTTTTGCATCAGGAAACAGGGAGACCAGTGGCGTCCATGCACCATGATCAAGACCCCACTGATCTGTCCCGACAATCGGGATTCCATGCTTCTGTCCCATTGAAACCAGTTCTTCTGCAAGTTCCGGATTTCCTGGAGGTTCGTATTTAACCTCATAGAATTCCTCCGGAAATCCATAGAAATCAAATATCTGCTTCATTTTTTCCGTGTGTATTACTGCAATCCCGCCCTTTGTAGAAAAATGTGGAGTTACAACAAAAACGGCATGGATATCCCGCGGAAACCTCTTTCCCCTTTCCCTGAGAGCTGCCCTGCTTAAGTCCTCTTTCTCACGTGCCGGGTCGATAAGCATGGGTCCGTTTGGAACATATAAAATTCCCTGTAATGCCATATGAAAATATTCAACAATGGAATTTAGAGTTTAGCTTAACTTTCCCAGCAGGACATCTGCCGCAACGCCGAGAGGCTCCCAGGATGGTGCAAAAGGCGGTGAATAGGAATAATCAATCCTTGTAAGGTCCTCAATCCTGAGCCTTGCATACAATGCTGTGGCAAGTACATCAAGTCTCTTGGCCACTCCTTCTTTTCCCGCAAGGATTCCACCAAGCAGCCTGTGGGTGTTCTCGTCCGCGGTAAGTTTGATCTTGAGTGAGGCTGCGCCGGGATAATATGATGATCTGCTTGTTGAAGTGATAACAGCGGAAACTGGACGGAATCTGTTCTGTTTTGCCTCCTGTTCTGTAAGGCCCGTCCTCCCGACTTCCAGTGAAAATACTTTCACAACCTCTGTCCCCACAATTCCACTATAAAGAGTTCTTTTGCCTGCTGCATTCTCACCTGCAACCCTGCCGCCCTTGTTTGAACCTGTTGCAAGTGGAAAATATGTGTCCTTTCCAGTTACGAGATTTCTTGTTGTTGCCACATCACCTGCAGCAAATACCATGGGGGCACTGGTCTGCATCCTGTCATTAACCATTATGGCACCGGCAATTCCAGTCTTTATTCCTGCCTGTGAAGCAAACTCGCTGTTGGGTGTAACCCCTGTTGCCAGGAAGACTGCATCGGTTGTGATATCGCTGTTTCCTGCCTTAATTGACACTATTCGATCATTCTCCACTCTGATATCGCTTACTGGAGAGTTCAGAAGAAGTTTCACCTTGTTGGTCTCCAGCTCCCTGGTGATCAGGGCATGGAAATCCTCATCTATGCCCCTCAAGAGGCGATCTGATCTCTGGATTACAGTAACATCCTTTCCCATTTTAGTCAGTGCCTCGGCCATTTCAACTCCAATATAACCTGCACCTATGATTGAAACTGACTGCACGTTTGACATTGCTTCCTCCAGGGGAAGCAGATCGTCAATATGCCTGAGTGTGTACACATTGGCCTTCTCACGGAATATTTCTGGAACATTTGGTCTTGCACCCGATGCAATAATGAGCCTGTCATAATGATCCTGGAAAACCTCTCCCTCCTTTTCCACTGTTACCGTTTTCGCTGAAACATCTATTGCAGTTACCCGGGAATGGAGTTGAACGTTGATCCTTCTTTCTTCAACGAATTTAGAAACAGGGTAGTGAATCAGATCGTCAAATTCCCTCACTTCCCCGCCAAGATAGAAAGGCATTCCACATGCTGAATATGAGACATGACCTCCAGCCTCGTATACAACAACTGTACTGTCAGCAGCATATTTTCTTGCTCTGGAGGCTGCACTCATTCCGGCTGCATCTCCTCCGATTACTACAATCCTCAGCGGGGAACTCATACTTTGATATTTCATACTCTTATTTATGGAATGCCGGTGTTAATCCTCCGGAAATAGACCAAGGTGTCCACGTAATATTCACTTCACTTTCTTCAGTGGTTAATTAACCTGATATCAATGGAATGTTCCTTCAGGTATTCCATTATGAAACTGAAGGCAGTATCGTCCTTTCCAATCCACTCTGCGGGGAATGTTCCTGTGGCATGTATTTTCGATTTGATGACTGCCATGGTCATTGCTGCAGCAGAGAAACCGGTCATTCTGCCCATCGAGCTTATTCCATTTTTCCTGTCATAATGATCAATGATACTGTATTCCGGACCCCTCCTGTCCTTTGGAATTACTTTCAGGATGCTCATGTCAGGAACATCCCTTACTGTTCTCCTGAACAGCTCATCTGATATCTCCCTTGCACTGGAATTTCCTATTTTTTCACTGCTGAAGTAACCCATATCATTGAGAAACCTCATTTTCTCCATGTGTCCTTTGTATCTCAGGGTTTTTTCAATGATTGATCCCTCTTTGAAGGTTTGAAGGATAGTTGAAAGCCCATCTGAATAGAATGATTCCACTGCGCCAACTCCCTCCAGTTCCATAGTTTCTACACTATCAAGGGGATCAGCCTCTTTCAGGGAACCATTTTCCATATACCTGGCAGGTCTTGTATACTCATCAATGACACTGGAGGCGTTGAAGGTGGGAATATAACCCATTGGAGGCATAGGCTTATCCTGAAGTCCTGCAACCAGTATCTCAATATTCCTTGAGCCGTGACCATAATAGAGTTTACCTGCAAGAATGTTGGAAAGGCCTGGAGCAAAACCTGCATGTGGAAGGTAAAGGCACCCGTTGGCCTTTGCCAGCTTATCAAGCTCAAAAGGATCGTAATCTGTGAATGAAATATCAACCACATTTTTTCCCTGTTTCAGCAGAAATTCCACAACATCCCTTGCCACCTCAGAGGGCAGCGCCGTAACAATTACTTCTGCCTTTTCCAGATCAGGGATTTCCCTGAAATTTCCTGAAAAGGTTTTCACCGCTTTCAATCCTGAAAGAGATTCGGGATCTTTGTCTGCTACCAGAACTTCCGTTCTTCGCGAAAGATCAAGGGCAATGACCCTCCCCATTCTTCCAGCCCCAATAACTGTAATCAACTCAATTCACCCATAACTACACGATAGAAAATAAAGAAAAAAAAGATTGGTTAACTAGGAAATTTATCAGTGCATGGTTTTTATGGCTGCACTTACCTTCTTCTTGAGTTCTTCGGAGATTTCATTCATCTTGTGGGCTTCGCGTGCATGCTGTGTTATTTTTGGCATCAGTGATTCCATGGAATCTGCCTTTGTTTCAAATCCGCAATCCATTCCTATATCCTTGCATCTAAAACTGTAGGAAGTCATTTTGACCACCATGAAAACTTACGAACAGGTATTAGCCTTTAATCCGAATATCTTAGATGGTCTTGCCCGTGTTGGCACCTTTCCCCGGCTTTGTCTTCCCTATCCACTGTTCTCCCCATTTCCTAAGGTCTGATAGGGCTCCGCCCAGTGATATGCCCTTTTCTGTAAGTGAATACTTCACCCTGAAAGGCCTGGTGCTTTCTACTTCCCTGTTAATTATCTCTCTTTCCTCAAGGTACTTCAGAGTGGAGGCAAGAGTTTTTGAGTTGACATCAGGTATGGTTTTCATAAGTTCGTTGAAGCCCATTGGACCATCGGCGAGATACCTTATGACAATAAGTTTCCACTCTCCTCCGATTTCCCTTATGGCATTGACTATGGGGCAGGTTTCTTCAATAGGATCCTCAACCTTTTCCTCCACTTTAGCTCTTGACTCTACCATACTGTTTATAATAAGTTACTGACGGTATTTAAATGTATTCTTTAAATTGAATGTATTAACTGTATTAACTTACCAATGGTAAGTTATAAATAAACTGAATGAATCTGGTAGTATGGCAGTTAAGAACTGGACAATCGATACGGCACATTCTGCAATGGAATTCAGTGTCAAGCACATGATGATATCAACCGTCAGGGGAAAATTCGAGGAATTTGGCGGAGAAATAACCGGAGATGCCGATGATCTTAGCACAATGCAGGCAAAGATCACAATAAAGGCAAAGAGCATAGCAACAGGAAACCAGGACCGGGATAACCACCTGAGATCCGATGATCTTTTTGCAAGCGAGAAATTCCAGGACATTACATTTGTTTCAAAGAAGGTAAATGTTAAAGGAGAAGACCTTGAAGTTGCTGGTGATCTCACAATAAGAGGCATAACGAAGGAAGTTACACTCAAGGGCGAATACAGTGGCAAGGTTAACGACCCATGGGGAAATGAGAGATTTGGCCTCACTGCAACAACCTCAATAAACAGGCAGGACTTCGGCGTGAAGTGGAACATGGTGCTTGAAGGCGGCGGCCTGATGGTTGGAGACAAGGTAAACCTCTCCATAAGCCTTGAAGCATTTGCACCCAAAGAGTGATTCTCCTTATCCTGAGGCCCGCTCATTTTGGGCCGACAGTATTTTCCACATTTCCTCCAATTTTATTATTTTCCTCAATATTTTTCCTGACCACGAGTGCCACAAAAAGTGCAACGAGACCTATTATGAAGAAAACTGCTTCTGTAAGGGGCAATCCAAGAATTCCCGCAAATGGCACTATTGAATCCACAAAACCCATTGGAACTGCAATTGCAACATAGAGTCTTTTCCTGAATGTAACTGCAGAGACCACGAGAAAACCCCATGAGAAGTGCATTAAAAGTGAAGAGATTCTTTCAAGAACCGAATAACCCACATACGGAAGAGCCTGGAATGTCCCCAGGAAAAGACCTGGGCTGGATTTGTGAAGTTCGCCTGAAACAAGGCTACTCAGTGATGAGGGGCCGGAAGCGATTATAAGGTAATCTGCTACAAGGCTTATGAGGGGCAGTATACCAAGAAGTATTCCATTTTCCCAGAATGCCAGTGAGAGCCCATAGGCCTGTGCATTCTTCTGTCTTATGTGATTCCTGAAGTAAAGTGCAAAAAGATACGCCCCGAAAACCTCGAGAACAGCAGTCTGTGCACCCAGGTACAGTGCAGTGGGAATGCTTGAATAGCCAAAGGTTGCGTCCATGCTTCCAAGTGTGAAATGCTGAATAACACTCTTGAGCCCGATTGCCAGAAAATATGAAACGGCAGAGACCACAAGAACCGCAAAGGTTACTCCACGTTTCCTGTATGCAATGATAAGGCCAAGCACTATAGCAAGGGAACCAATGGATTCCAGGAAAAAGACAGGGTTTATGTTTTCAACAGCCATTTGCAACCCCATAATTATGATGAGCCTGTTAATTCATATTTCTCCACATCAGAAATTATAACCTGGCCCCGTCATAGCTTCATCCGCTGCCTGAAATGAGTCTTATGGCAGATCCAAGCAGAATTTCCACTCCGCTGGAAAGTGCATCCTCATCAAGGTCGTAAGTTGGACTGTGCTGTGGACTTGTGATTCCCTTTTTAGTGTTTCCGACGCCAAGGAAGTAAAATGCTCCCGGCACTTCATGAAGATAATATGCAAAATCCTCTCCTCCCATTGATGGATTTGGATGCAGAACATTTTCCTTTCCGAGATATTCTGATGCCACAGAATCCACCACTTCCGATACCTCAGGCGTGTTAATGACTGTGGGATATCCTTCAATATATTCAAACCTGCATTCAGTTCCATATGCACTGGATATGTGGCTGAGAAGATTCTCCAGTTCTTTCCTGACCTTTTCCCTTACATCTTTGTGGAATGTTCTTACAGTTCCGGTGAGTTCAGCACTTGACGCGATTATATTGTACCTGAATCCTGAATTGAATGTTCCGAAAGTCACCACTGATGGCAGGAACGGATCAATCATCCTTGAAACAACAGTTTGGGCCTGTATCACGAACTGGGCTGCTACCACCAGTACATCAACGGTTTCATGCGGAGCAGAACCATGGCCCCCTTTTCCGGTTATCCTGACGCGGAACTCATCTGCATTTGCCATTGCTTCACGGTGAAATATGGCTACAGTCCCGGCATCCAGGGTCGACATAACATGCTGACCGAGGACATAATCCATGCCATTCAGTGCACCTGCCTTTATCAGATTAACAGCTCCGCCCGGAGGTTGTTCCTCCGCAACCTGGAAGAGGAGTCTGATGGTTCCCCTGAACTGGGATTTCATTTCAAGAGCTCTTCTTGCAAGGCCAAGAAGCATTGCGACATGGGCATCATGTCCACAGGCATGCATGACTCCGGAATTCCTGGATTTGAATGGCAGATTTGTGGCCTCAACAACCGGCAGGGCATCCATGTCCGCCCTGATTGCAACGGATTTTCCGCCTTCTATTCCATTTATATCAGCATACAGGCCTCCATCCCTGACCTCGTGAACCTGAAGTCCAATCTTCTCCAGTTCATTTTTAATTGTCTTTATGGTATTTGTCTCCCGGAAACTCAGTTCCGGATTTTCGTGAAAATGACGCCTCATTGAGATGACATATTCTCCAATGCTTTCCCCTGACATGAGATGTTAACAGCATAGCTGGATAAATATTACACTGCATGCCTGTTTTTTGGGTTTAATGCAGGATTATGGTTACCTGGAGCCTCTTTTCCTTATGATCTTGAACAGGTCTGATAGTGTCAGAACGCAGAATATCAGTCCTATCATGAGGCAGAAGAAAAAGAAAATCTCAAAGTCTATGAAAAGAGGACTCTGTGCTACAAATGGAGGAATAAGGCCTCCTGTGAAATATATGAGGAGAAGCAGGGTCCCATCGAGTATGGTGAAGACAAACAGCCTGTTAATCTGAGAGAAAATTGGCTTCTGAAGGCTTTCTGTTGAAAACAGGGGTAGTACTGCGACAATCATGGCATAAGCAGTGAGCAGAAGACCTATGAGAGTACCGTAAAGTCCTAGAAGGCTGCCATTACTGAAGAAAGTGGAAAAATTCAGGGAAAGTTGCGGGTCATTCAGGAACCGGATATAATGATTCTCAAGGAAAAACGTGATAACGAACGATAAAATCATGACCGTCTTGAGTTTGTAGAAGCTCTCCAGTTCTTCCCTGATCTTGATTGCTGCCAACTTGAATCACCATAAATTTGGGCAGTATTTAAACATAAGTTTATGAAAAGTACAGGCAGACATATTTCACTGGTAAAGGGAAAGTCACAACTTAACGTTCCCTGCAGGTTTCTCTGGCCTTTTCCAGATCATCCTGGCTGTCTATATCCGAAACTTCACGGGGATCCTCAATATCAATGAAAACAACATCCCCGCTGTTCTTCTTTAGAATTTCCCTTCCTCCGTTCTCCCCTTCTAGGCTCAGAAGCATGCGGGAATAATTCATTGGAAATATTACCGGCCCCCTGAGAACACCATTAAACCTCACGCATACAATTTTTTCCGGATTATTCTTCCATAATTCAAGCAAACGGTTGATGCTCTCTGTGCTGAAGAACGGCACGTCCCCGTTCATAAACAGAAAGCTGGGGGATTCGGGTCCTGCCCTCAGAATTGCAAGTTTTATGGAACTGGACATGCCCTGGTCGGCATGATCGTTGAACAGAACCGATATCCTGCGATCCTCGGGAACAAGCTTAACCTGGCTCCTTTCCCTGAGCACCACAACGATTTTTTCAATACCTGTACCAAGAACATTCTCTATTACCCTCTGCAGGACACCCTTTCCACAAATGTCCTGTGCAAGTTTGTCCACCCCCAGTCTTCTTGAAAAACCGGAGGCCAATATAACCGCCTGGATTCCTGGCATTTAAATATTAAAATAAAGTTGTGATATTTTACCTTTACATCGATTTGCATGCAAATGTAAAACGTATTTGTTTTACAAACCCATTTTCATAACATTTTGTAAAAAAAGCTATATAGAATTCCTAATAACATAGACTATGGAGAACTACGATTTTGCCAGCAGGATCCATGAAATGAGTACAAAGGGAGAATCATTTGTTGTTGCAACTGTTGTGAAAACGGAAGGATCATCTCTTGCAAAACCAGGTTTCAAGGTCGTGGTTTACAATGACAGTATAATATATGGCACACTGGGAGGTGCCTGCCCCGAATCAGTCATACTGGATGAGGCCAGGAAGGTCCTTGACTCAGGAATACCCAAAACCATCAGGATACATCTTGAGGATGCAGGCAAGGGCATTGAGGCAATGATTTCAAAGCAGGTTGAGGATGAAATTTTTGTGGAGACATTCTGCGGAGGAACCATTGATGTATTTCTTGAACCATTCACCCCTTTCGAACGTTTAGTACTTATAGGCCAGGGAGGAAGAGATGAAGTTGAGGATTATCTGGTCCTGCTTGGAAAAAAACTGGATTTTAAGGTAACAGTCATCGACCATGCACCAGTGCTGAACGAAACCCCTGATGAACTTATTTCAGATCTTGCATTTGACATGAAATCCTTCAGGTTCACCAAAGACGACTATGTTGTTATCCTTACCAAGGGTGAAAGGGATATTGAGGCCCTGGAAGCGATTTCAAAGTTCACGCCTGCATACATTGGGCTTATGGCAAGCAGGAAACGTGCAGCCCATGATTTTGAAGTCCTCAGGGAAAAGGGAGTTTCACAGGAATTCCTTGATTTCATAAACACCCCCATAGGTGTTGATATTGGAGCCATCACGCCTTTTGAGATTGCCGTAAGCATTGCTTCAGAGATCACGAAGAGGAAAAGGGAAAGAAGGCTAGCAGCCGTTCCTGAGATAGAAAAAACCAAAGCATAATAATCCTATGCAAATTATTCTTTATTATAAATAATATTCAAATTTAAGTAGTTTCAAAGACTATTTGGGAGATGAACCCCCCAACTTTTGAATACTTTGCCCCCACGGGCATTGACGAAGTTATTGACATTCTTGCCAAATATCCTGGGGAAGCCAAGATCCTTGCAGGGGGACAGAGCATACTTCCCCTGCTTAAATCCAGGATATCTTCAATTCCGTACCTTGTTTCCCTTTCTGAGATAAAGGGGATGAGCTACGTGGTTGAAGGCAAGGATGGCGTGAAAATCGGATCCATGACCATTGACAGTGATCTGGAGAACTCTGATCTCATAGAGAAGAGATTCCCCATACTCCATGATGCAACAAAACAGCTTGCAGATCCACTGGTGAGGAACGTTGGAACCATAGGCGGAAATCTTTCTCACGCAGATCCGGCAAATGATCTTCCAGCAGTCATGATATCTCTTGGAGCACGCTTTACAATAAGAGGGAAAAAAGGATCCAGGGAAGTAGAGGCCAGGGATTTTTTCATGGATACCTTCACAACAGCACTGGAGCCTGATGAAATCCTTACAGAGGTGTATATACCATTCTGGGGAAGGAATTCAGGAGGAGCTTACGTAAAATTCAAGAAGAATACGTGGAATTTCTCAGTGGCAGCTGTTGCCGTTCAGCTTGAACTTGACGGGAACACATGCAAAAAGGCACAGATAGCAACAACTGCAGTTTCACCAAAATCAGGAAGAGTAGAAAGTGCAGAAAAACACCTTGTGGGCAAGCCACTTACAGATGATGTGATAAAAAAAGCGGCAGAGGAAGTTGCTGCTTCAGCTGAGCCCGTAACCGATTCATACGGTTCAGAGGAATACAAGAGGGAAATCCTCAAGAGAATTACACGTGAGGCCATTAAAAAGGCTATTTCAAGAGCAGGAGGCAATTAAGATGGTTAACAAGAAACATATATCAATTACAATAAATGGAGAGGTAAAAGAGGCAGAGGTAGAGCCAAGGATGCTCCTTGCCCATTTCCTCAGGGATCAGGCGGGACTGACCGGTACACACATAGGTTGTGACACGACCAACTGTGGTGCCTGCACGGTTATAATGGATGGAAAGGCAGTAAAGTCATGCACAATCCTGGCTGTCCAGGCAAATGGAAGAAAGGTCCTCACCATCGAAGGCCTCTCAAAAGGCAGGGAAAAACTGCACCCCGTGCAGCAGTCATTTGTGGACAAGCATGGACTCCAATGCGGTTACTGCACATCCGGTATGATCCTTACTTCGTACTGGCTTCTCAAGAATAAGAAAAACGTCACAGAGGAAGAAATCAGAGAGGCAATATCAGGTAACCTCTGCAGATGCACGGGCTATGATAATATAATTGATTCAGTGAAGGACGCAAGCAAGAAAATGGAAGAGGAAGGCGATCCCATAGAGGAACAGCCCGAAATCAAGGTAAGGGCATAGGTGCATAGCATGGTTGAACTAAGCGAAAAACTGGTAAAAGGAGAAGGAAGATTCGTTGATGATATCCAGATGCCGGGCATGCTCTACCTTGGCTTTGCGAGAAGCCAGTATGCCAGGGCAAGGATTCTCAGGATCTCTGGTGCACAGCTTACACACAAGGAAGTCAATTTCGATATTGCTGAAGTGGGTGAAGGAGCCACTGAAGGAGGATCGGAACTGCTGAAGCATCCTGTACTTGCAAAGGATTATGCTGGCTATGTGGGACAACCCGTAGCAGCAGTATATTCAGATGACAGGTATGTTGCAGAAGACCTCATTGATTCTGTTGATATAGAATATGAACCCATGAAAGCCATTGTTGACCCGGAAGATTCCATCAGCAGGGAGGAAATGTATCCCGGTGTCAAATCCAATGCCATTGTTGACAGATACTTTGGGGATGACTTCACTCCGGACTCCACGGATATTGTCATTGAAAGGAAAATGGTTAACAGGAGAATAGCCACCAACCCCATTGAACCCAGGGGTGTTGTTGCTGCATATGACGGCAACAAACTAACCGTATGGGTAAGCACCCAGAGTGCACATGCCATCAAGGAAGGCCTTTCTGAAGCACTTAAGATGGAGCCGGACAGAATCAGGGTTGTGCAGGTTGACACAGGCGGAGCCTTTGGACTGAAGGGCGGGCTGTTTCCGGAATATGTGGTTGCATGTTACCTTGCCATGAAGGAAAAGCGACCTGTGAAGTGGATAGAAACCAGGAGGGAACACCTTCTTGCCAGTAGGCCTGGAAGGGGAGCAGTAGCAAAACTGAAACTGTTTGCCAAAAAGGATGGTACTATCACAGGCCTTAAAGGAGAGGTCATTGTAGACAACGGTGCCTTCACAGGCGGATCTGGAGAATTTTCACCCATATTCATCGTAAAACAGCTGGCAGGCGCATATCATCTGCCAAATGCCTATGTAAGGGCCCTTTCTGTCCTTACAAACAAAGCCCCACAGGGCCCCTACAGGGGTGCCGGCAGACCGGAAGCCATGTACTTCATTGAAAGACTAATGGACGGCCTTGCAGACAAGCTGAAAATGGATCCTGTTGAACTCAGGCTAAGGAATGCAGCAACAGAAACCTACACCTCTCCACTTGGTTTCCAGGTAGAAAAATCAAGGCCATTCCTGGAAAGTGCAATCAGGGAACTCAACTATGAGAAGTACAAGGGGAAGGAAAATGTCGGATTTGCCC
Organism: Thermoplasmata archaeon; assembly: GCA_021810045.1. Lineage (GTDB taxonomy): Archaea > Thermoplasmatota > Thermoplasmata > Thermoplasmatales > Thermoplasmataceae > JAJZOM01. The sequence goes on along the minus strand of JAJZJR010000011.1, from coordinate 25,274 downwards.
TGCTGATTCTTTACCACGCAACATTTGGCGGCGAATCTGCCAGAATAAAGGTAGAGGATGGAAAAGTAAGAGTATGGACAGGTGGCAATGCCCATGGGCAGAGACATGATGTCTTTATCAAGACCCTGTTGAATGAGGAACTTGGCGTATCGGAAGACCACGTCGAAGTGATGAAGGGAGACACGGACATGCTGGCAGAAGGAGTGGGAGCCTGGGGAAGCAGGTCATCCATGGTTCTTTCATCTGCTGTTATTGTTGCAGCAAGAAAGATCAGGGAACAGATTGAAAAGAAACAGGGAAAGTACACTGTTCAGGCACTGCTCGCAGGAAAATGGGACCATTACGAATACTTCAACTATGACAGGATGGAGAGCAGTCTTGGAGCCAACCTTGTTACAGCTGATGTGGATGATTACGGCAGAGTCAAGGTAAAGGACTGCCTCTCATACTACGATCTGGGACGTGTTCTGGATCCTGACAATGCAAGAGGCCAAAACGCTGGCGGAGCCGTACAGGGAATCGGCCAGGTTCTTTCCGAGGAACTGTCTTTCGATGAGGATGGCCTTCCACTGATTACATCCATATCTGATGCAGGAGTTCTTTCTGCTGACCTTGTTCCAAGGTTCGACATAAAGTTCCACAAGTCAGAGTCCCCCCTGCCGTCCAAGGCAAAGGGTGTTGGTGAGGCACCAACCATAGGAGTTCCTATCGCCCTTTCACGGGCCATTGAACTGGCAACAGGAAAGACCATCCTGGAAACCCCAATCAAGCCCGAGTACCTCCTTCCTGTTGAGAAGGAGTGATCACCGGGCACAATTTTCCAACATTCCTTTTTTTGATAAAGTATCATATCTTTCTTGAACAAGTTTAAATAGTCACCATAACATAAATTTAACATGGACAATTGAAAGACAGCTGCAGTATTTGGCGCCACTGGCCAGATTGGACAGGCTGTTATTCAGAGACTTTCCGGTAATGGGTGGACCATCAGGATATTTGCGAGAGATCCGGAAAAGAGCAGAAAACTCTTCCCTGATATCAAGGAACATTACCGGTGGGATTACAGTAAAGACGACTGGCAGGCCCATGTGGATGGATCTGATGCAGTATTCAATTTCAGCGGTGCACCAATATTCCAGAAATGGAAAGGAGACTACAAGAGAGAAATTGTTGACTCCAGGGTCATTGCAACTGCAAGAATTGCTGATGCCATTTGCAGAGCCGATTCAAGACCATCCGTATTCATCAATGGATCTGCGGCTGGAATATATGGTTACAACACGTGGAATGATGACATAGTCGCAGAGGATTACCCTTCAGGAAATGATTTCTGGGGAAAATTTGTCAGTGACTGGGAGAAATCTGCACTGAAGGCACAGGAATGCGGAACAAGAGTGGTAAATATACGGACCAGTGTAGTCCTGGACAAAGAAACGGGGGCACTTCCACAGTTGATGAATGCCTTCAACCGCGGTATTGGTGGACCCATAAGACCCGGCGATCAGTGGTTCCCATGGATACATGTTGAGGATGAGGTTGGAATAATCCTTTACACCCTGGATCTGGATACCGTTTCCGGACCAGTAAACGCCTCTGCACCAGAGGTTCCAAGAATGCGGGATTTTGCCAATACCCTTGGAAAGGTAATGGGAAAGCCTTCCAGGATACCCATTCCTGTAACTATACTGCGCCTCATGATGGGCGAGGTATCAAAGATCCTTGCAAACGGCAGGAAAGTTGTACCGGGAAAAGCAGAGGAGATCGGATACCAGTTCAAGTTCCCGGAACTTGAAAATGCACTGGAGGACCTCCTGAAATAGTATAGGGATTTTACAGGATTCCCATATTCTTCATGAGAACATAACCTGCAGCAACATCCTCAAGTCCTATTCCCATGGTCTTGAACACTGTCCTCTTTTTTTCATTGAGAGAATTTCTTTCCAGTTTCATGAAATCACCCAGCTCCACTGTTTTCTTCTCTGGATGATTCTTCATGAGGCTTATGATCTCACCGGACTCCTTCATTGCCTGTTCCATATCCTCTATGACAATAAGATCGCTGTCCAGGAATATATCTTCATCAGCCTCCCTCCTGCTTGGAATATTTCCGCCGCAGAGGTTCACATGATATTCATCCCCGAGGTCCTTCCTTCCAAATATGGAATTGTTGGAATCTGTTATGGTGTTGACAATTGTTGCATCCTTAAGTGCCTGGGAGACATTTTCGTAAGCCTTGATCTCGAGACCGGTCTTTTGCTGCATCCTTTCAGCGAATTTTCTGGCATTGCTGAATGTCCTGGAATAAACAGATATGCTGTCCAGGTCAAATACAGATGCCATGGCCTCCAGTTGTGTTTCAGCCTGGTATCCTGATCCTATTACGCAGAATCCCTGGTTCTTCTTCTTGAGCATCCTTCTTGTAACCATGGCAGGGAGAGCTCCTGTCCTTATCTGTCCCAGCCTGTCAGCCTCTATTACTGCAAGAAGTTCTGCTTTGTTTGTGTCAAATATTATGACAACAAACCTTGCACCGTTTTTGTTGGCAAAGTAGGTCTTAAGCCCTGCAAGGTTCCTGTGCTGAAACACTCCGGGCATGGTGTTGAACACCGATCCCTCAAAAATAATCCTCTCTCTTGGCCTGTAGAATGATGTGCCTGATGAAAATGATTCAAATGCCTCTTCAAGAATGTCAACAGTCTCTTTTATTCCAAGATTCTTTTCAACATCCTGCTCTGTTATGTAATGCATATATGCACATGTCTTCCTGATAAAAATGAGTTTTCTTCTTCAGCCCCGAAAGATCATAATGTATTAGAGCCATCAGAAAATATGCCCGCTATGGGTCCCTCAATAGAGGCACAAAAGCTGAAAGACTACATAGGGCAGAACAATTCATACTGGCTTGAACAGGACGGAGACAGCATAGAAGTGCATTTTTCACCTGAATTTCCGGAGGCCATATCACACCTTCCGGATGGGCAGGCAGTAGAACATATAATGTACGGTGTTGAAAAAGAAGGAAGAATATACTTCAGCAAGTTCAAGACCATAAGCTCATTCGGGGAGACAAGTTCTGAGCTCCAGGATGAAGATGATCCAATAATGGAATGGTTAAAATATATATAAATTAAAGAAAAGGCCCTATGAGCAGGGGCAGGAGTGATGTTGCATCCCCGTAAACATTTACGAAGTCAGCATCTTCCCTCATCTTTTTCCATGAAATGGCTTCCTCCAGCTTCGCACCTGAAAGTGAACCATCATATTCCTGTGCAGTGGTCAGATAAACAGCATATTCAAGACCTCCCCTGAACTGGTTCCACCATATTGTATGATGCTTGGAGATTCCGCCGCCAATCATCAGTGCACCTGTTTTCCTGGCGTCGAAAATGATGTCTGAAAGTTCGTGTTCATCCTGCAGGAGATTGATCTTGAAATCCCTGTTTCTTTCATAAAAGGACCAGAGCTGTGAACCGAATGACCCGTCCGTCATGCCGGGCACATAAATTGGTATTCCGTTCTTAGACGCGTTGTATAAAATGGATGATTCATCATTGAGCCTTGACCCGAATTCAGCAAGAAGTTCGGCACCTCCCCATTCCTTCTTCTTGAGATAGAGCTCATCCAGTATTGGCTGTACCTTGGCTTCTATGATCTCCCCGTAGCTTTCATCGGGGACGAAGACGTTCCCAAGCCTGTTTATGGACAAATGCTTCAGCTCTCTGTCACTGTAATCAAATGTTCCGCAGTAGTAGTTCATGAAAGTCCTTGCAATATCATGGTCAAGAGTGCCATTTGTGGTTATAATAACATCAACAAGCTTTCTCTTCACCATTTCATTGATTAGGCCCCTGGTTCCGGTGGATATTATGTCGGCAGGAAATGACAGGAATGTTGTATTCTCCTCCTTGAATATCTTATCGAGAATTGAGTACGCTGTTCCCAGCTTTGCAGATGTGAATCCTCCTGATTCCGAGAATTGCTCCATAAGTTCCTTCAGAGTGGTTGAACCGTTAATTTTCAGGTCCTTTACAGGTTTTGAAAGTAAATCTTCCCTGGTCATTATACCCCTTTATGGTTTCCTGTCTTAAATTCTTATTATAAACGGAATTTTCCAGAAAGTTTTGCAGTGACTGCTGCTGTTTCCTGAACTGGCCAATCTTTTTATTGGATAATCTCTTAATTTCAATGTTGAAGATCAGATTTGAAAGGAAGTGGAACTGGAACAGGGGCAGAGCCATCATGTGGTGGATAGTCACCTTCATAGCGTTCGGGCCCTTCCAGCTCTTGATCCATGGAACTTCATACAAGGGAGCCCTAATTTTCAGCAACAATCCACCGGCTTATTTTGTCTCGTTTGGAATCAGTGTTGCAAGCCTTACGGTTGCAATTGTGTATTTAGTGGATCTGATAATAGGAAAAAAAGCCTCCCGTTCTTCATAATCCTGAGCATATAAACACCTTATTTGAGGCATTTCTGAACCGATTCTTTTAATTGCCCGGTTGCTTCAATGAACCATGGCAAAAGTTACACCTGATTCCGTGCTTGTAATAATTGATGCCCAGAAAGGGTTCTCAGAACCTGGATGGGGAGAGAGAAACAACCCGGATGCAGAGAAAAACATGAAAAAGATTCTTGATGAATTCAGGAAGCATGGGCTAACTGTCATTCACGTGAGACACGACTCAAGAAATCCAAATTCAGTGCTTCACCATGGAAAGGAAACATTTGAGTTCAAGGATGAAGTAAAACCCCTTGAAGGCGAAAGGATCATAACAAAACACGTAAACAGCGCGTTTATTGGAACGGATCTTGAAAAGATACTTCGGGAGATGGGAGAACCTCCTGTCTATTACATGGGTTTAGTAACTGATCATTGCGTAAGTACCACTGCAAGAATGTCCGGCAATCTGGGATTCAAGTCCTTCATAATTGAAGATGCATGTGCAGCCCATGAAAAGAAATGGCTGGACGGTAGAAAGTTTCCTGCACAGCTTGTACATGAGATTAATCTTGCCTCGATAAACGGTGAATTTGCAGAAGTCGTAAAATCAGGGGAGATGGAATTCTAGCTCCTCACTTTTCTCTTTTCCTGTGGCCTGGAATATCCTTTGGTTCCCAGCTCCCGTCTGCCTTCCTTCTGTATCCTGTGTCGTAATGTGACATAGCATCCAGGGCATCTATTATTGTTACTGAGGGAACAGTGAAATTCCATCCCTGTCCAAAGAGGTCCAGTTCTTCATGATCCGGGTAGAGAACCGCATCCTTGGATGTTCTTTCATCGTCCGGCCATATCTCAATATCCAGGACTCTCATTGACTCGCCCTTATCTGCCAGGAACTGGGTTGATATGTCAGGTCCCGTAGGTTTTGCAATCAGGTCCCCTTCCTTTACTGATACATTGTGGGCACCTATCCTTATGGTTCCTTTCCCCTTCAATATGAGGTAAAGCTCTTCCCTGGCTGTATGGCTGTGGAATCTCGCATATGTCCCGTTTGTCTCAATGTTGTAAGCCCTGACATAGGATTTACCTGCTCCAAGCAGCGGGGAGAAATGAGTGTCACGATCTCCTTCTTCACCACCTGTGAGTTTTGAAAAAGCACTGTGCACAGGTGGCCTGCCGTTTACGTTGACCACAGGCGGTGTCCAGAGGTTCTCTCCAGTTACTGATATATCCACCTGGTTCCCCTTTGCTTCGATCACGTATACACTGTTTGTCCAGAGAGAACAAGTCCTGATCAGGAATTCCCTGCCTTCTGGTGTAAGTGGAGGTGTAAGGATATGGGATGTTGCGGACTCTTCATCCCTCATGAACCCGTGTTTCTTTGAAAGTTCTCCCCAGAGCCAATGTCTTATGGGCTCCATTTTACCCTTACCAATGGGCGGGATATCTCCCATGAAGTCAGGGAGGAAAAGTTTCCATGCGACATCTGCCCTGATGGCCCCATTTGGCCTCATGTTTTTAGGTGGATCCTCAATAATTATGACTGGCATAATGATCCATTGTCTAACTCAATCCGGGTTAAAACCGTTATGGAGCTAATGACTTTTCTTTGGTATCTCTTTGGATGAATGGAGCGGGAAAGAAATAAAATCCCATTCACTATATACCTTCATGTTCCCCCTCACTGCAATCGCACTTGGAATACACCTGTTCTTTGCAATAATGTTCATAGGGGGATCCTTCTTTATCTGGGTTGTTGTGTGGCCTGCATCCTATGAATTAACAGAAGATGAGAAGGAACGGACAAGGATTGTTGGCAGGATCGCAAAACGTTTCGCATATTTCACACATCTCTCACTTACTTTACTTGTCCTTACAGGCCTTTACCTCGCATATGGATATCTACATGGCAATATCTCCAATCTCGTTGACACAACCGGCGGAAATATCCTCCTGACTAAGATAATTGTAGTTGGTGTGGACATTGTCATGATATACACGAACAACATCTACCACGGCAGGAAGATCATGAGGCTTGCCAGAGAGGGAAAACTGGACGAGGTCAAGAGGATCAGGAGAATAACACATGCATTCTCTTTCATCTCCATGGCACTTCTTGTTGTTATAGTTGCTTTAGCAACCCTGCTTCAGTTCTTTTGAAGACACTTTCTAAAATTTGTAAACCATGGTTTTATTGCCAAGAGGAACAATCTGATTCTTACATGAACAGGAAAGTCCCATTAATCCTGTATGATGAGGATATAAGGAAATCAGTAAGCGTGAAGGAAGCAATAGAAGTAATCAGGGATGCTTTTCTTGACAAACATAATGGCAGAGTCACGCAGCCTTTGAGATCAGGGATTAACATGGGGGACACCTCCCTTGTCTGGACTCCCGGTGGATTTCCCGATGAAAATATTATGGGCCTGAGGCTTTACCTCACTGGGCTGCAGGAAAGCGACCAGCTTGTTTCTGTCTGGGATACTGCAACGGGAAGGATTGAATGCCTCAGCATTGGAAATTACCTTGGCATACTAAGAACAGCTGCCATTGGAGGAGCAGCAATTGATCTTCTCTCTAGAAAGGATTCGAAGGTGCTGGGAATAATCGGGTTCGGAAAGCAGGGAATTATGCAGGCAAAAGCAGCCTGTGTAGTAAGGAATATAGAAAGAATCCATGCCTACAGACGTAACAGTGTTGAATTGGCGAAAGATACCCGGAAGCTTTCAGTTGAACTGGGAATAGATGTTGAACCGGTTGATGCTCCCGAAGAGGCCGTTAAAAAAGCAGATATTGTGGTAACCGCGACAGGTTCTGGATCACCGGTGATAAGAAGAGAATGGATCAAACCGGGAACCCATATTAACTCATTGGGCCCAAAGTATCAAGGAAACACTGAACTGGATCCTTCCATGATTCTTGGGTCTGATCTGGTCTGTTCAGATTTCCCTGAAAAATACAGGGAGGAAAGCGAATTCATTCTCCATGGTACACAAAAAATTGATGCATTGAGGGATCTGGCGGATCTTATTTGTTCCGGTTATACAAGAACTGCTGAGGAAATTACCCTGTTTCTGTCCCATGGGTTTCCTGGAACTGAAGTAAAACTTCTCGATTATATTTGTAAAAAATAAGAAAAAGGTGGTTTTTTGCAGACAGCCAGGGGATTACCTTGCTGATGCTGCAATTCTTTCCATTTCTTCTTTCTTGCTCACCGCAAAAGATGAGGCGTCGTTTCTGCCCGCGTTCATAATTTCATCCGCGAGGCAGTTTGCTATTGGTTTTTTGTTCTTGAATGATGCATTGGTGGCTCCAACTGCAATGTTTCTCAGTGCCACATCCACCCTTCTTGAAGGAGAGACATCGACGGCTTTAGGAACTGCAATTCCACCGTATTTCAGTCTTGTTACTTCTTCCCTGGGAGCCGCGTTTTCAATTGCGTTGACAAGAATCTGAACCGGGTTCTGTTTTGTTTTCTCTGCAACGAGATCAAAGGCTTCCTTGAGTACTCTGTAAGCACTGTATTTCTTGCCGGTCCACTTCTCTGATCTCATGAGCTTGTTGAGAAGTCTCTCAACAGTGTTGACATTCCTCTTTCCTGCAGAGTAGCTTGAATACCTTCCACCACTGTGCAGGTTAACATTTGCTGTGAGGTTTATGTAACTGGAAAGACCTGCATCATGGATCTGCACTTCGTTGATTGAAAATTCTCCAAGTAATTTGAGTTCCGGCATTATCTCACCGTCTTCTCCTTTCTTCCCTTGACAAGTTCAAGGAGTGAAATTCCGTTAACCTTGGAAACCTTGAATCTGACTCCAGGGATATCTCCTTTACTTCTTCCCTGTCTTCCTCTGATTCCTTCCACAGTAACTTCATCGTGTTCATCGATGTAGTTGATGGCTCCATCGCCTGGTGCGAATGCAGTAATCTGCCTTCCGTTCTTAATCAGCTGGAGTTTGACACACTTCCTTATAGCTGAGTTAGGCTGCTTTGCCTCAATACCGATCTTTTCAATGACTATTCCTTTGGCAGATGGTGCACCTTCCAGAGGATCACTTTTCTTCTTGAGGTTCAGGACTCTCTTCTTGTACTTTGAGTCAGACCATCTGAATTTTTTTCTTGTCGCTTTTAGCTTGTTTCCAGCGTTAATACCGTTCGCCAATATACCACCTATGACTTACTTGAATTTAATTGAGCAGGCATGGGATATGCTAAACGATATATAACGCCTTTGATTCGTTGACTTTTTGGGCATGCATGAACAGTTTGCCAAAAAATGTTGGTGTTTCCTCAGGCGGTGTCTTTTGTTTTTATCCAGTCATCTCTAGGAGGGCTGAACGTATCAAGGACTACTGATGGTTCTCTTGCAGTAACTTTGTGCATTGTGCCAGGGGGTATTACGAATATATCACCTGGAGCCGCTTCTGATATTTTTCCTTCAATGTTGAACGTCAGCCTGCCTTCGAGAACATAGGAAATCTGTTCATTGTGATGTGAGTGTTCCGGAACTGTTCTTCCGGCATCCACAGATATTCTTGCCAGTGTGATGTTCTTCCCATGGATCACCTTTCTGGTTATTCCTTCTCCCATGGGTTCTTTCTTTATTTCATCCCATCTCAACTTTCTTCCTCCTGATGCCATGCTATTGCAACTGGATTAATCTTTTCAGGCGTTCTTATTTTGTCCTTGACACTATCCTTACTACTTCTGAATCCTCAATGACATGATCCTTTCCAATTGTCCTCCTGGATCTGCAGTCAATAGCCTTGATGAATCCTTCTCCAATATCACTATGCACCTTGAAGGCAAGCTCCAGTGCTGTTGTCCCATATGGCATAAGAAGGGCGTCTGGAAGGATGTTGCCTTTCTTGTCTCCCCAGGTGCTTTCATCGGCCACCGGATAAGCAACCACATATTTCAGGACATCCCTGACAATATGGAAAAGAATGTTTTCCATCCTCGTCACGTACTTTTCTGAAAGAAAACCCCTGATCTTTTCCAGTGCATTTGACTGTGCCTGGTTAGCCTTCCCAGAAACCTTGAAATCCGCCTCCAGGGAATCAATCATACCTGCCTTCATGGCTTTCTCCAGTGTTAATTCGTATTCTCCTGAAATGAAGTAAATGCTGCTGTCAAATTTCCTGATATTTTCAATGTATTCCGGTGGTGCTGCATCACACTTGTTTGCAACCCTTATGATGGGTTTTATGTACCTGAACACAAGGGATGCGAATTTTGTTGCGTGTTCCTTTTCCCACTGGGACAGTTTTGAGGGGAAGGAATCTCTGGTCAGAATGAGGGATATCTGGTTTTCCCTGATCCCGAAAGTACCTATTTTTGTCTCGAGAACCCTTTCGATTCTGTCGCTTGAGGCGTCTGCCTTTCTGGAGAATTTATCCCAGTCCCTGTAAAGCCGGTCAGCCATCCAGGCGATTATTTCACCTTCAATGATCTCTATGTCTTCCACCGGGTCCCTGCTTTCCTGCAGTGCAGTGCCATCCGGTGCAGTCATTCCAGATGCATCGAACACATGAATGATTGCCTCTGAATCCCGGATATTGTCCAGGAACTCGTTGCCCATACCTTTCCCTTCACTGGCACCCGGGATAAGCCCTGGGACATCGATGATTTCAACGGGAATATACCTGGTTCCGTTTACGCAGTTTCCCTCTCTTGGTGTACATTTTTTCCCAATCTCGCTTTCAGGGCACCTGGATGTCAGCCATCCTACACCAACATTTGGCTTCAGTGTGGTAAATGGATAATTTGCAATATCAACCGGTGCTTTCGTAAGGGCGGAAAATAAAGTCGATTTACCTACATTTGGCTTCCCGATTAACCCAATTTTAACGGTTGACATGATTTCCTGATTATGCCGTCACCATATTTTAACATCTTGAGCAGGAAATTCCATACTGAAACAGAGGATAGGATATCCTGGAGGCATGATGTGGTAAGAGTTGCAGTTGAAACCGAATTTACATTGCCTTATTCCGGATAGGTGAGTTCATACGTTTTCAACATCATGAATACTGGTTCTTTTCAGGTTGGGAAAATGGAAAAAAATCTTACATCGGCCTTCATGATTATTGTCCAAAACAAAGACTGAATATCACCTGGATGTTGTTAAAAACGTGTTATATTCGCACTTTTCAACATCAATGTTCTTTAGCTTTCGTGTAATTATGCCCCTGAATCTGGTGACATACCAATGTCAGATGTATTCCTTATCAATAATCTGTGGATAATACTGGCCGCACTCCTGGTTTTTCTTATGACGGTTGCGGTTGGCATGCTGGAAGTTGGTGAGCTGGGAAAACGCTATTCGCAAAGTTTCCTGAAGACCCTCATGATCTCAGGGTTCAGCCTCTTTTTTATGGCATTTCTTGGATTTGACATAGCATTTGCTCCCACACTTGGCGGCGTAATAGGTAATCCACTTTACAACGGCATATTCCTCGGTGGATTCTCGACCAGCGTCTCCGGAATTCTTTCCGGATCATGGTGGTCAATGGGTGCGGATTACTTCAACACTGGACTTACCACAGGAACCTATTTCCTGTTCGAGACCGCATTTGCTGCAGTTACGCTGGCTATTGTGGGAGTCATTGCGTTGAGAAAAGTCAAACTTGGTGCTTTCCTGGCCTATTCCGTTGTTTATTTAATCATAATCTGGACCCTGCCTGCTGCATGGATCTGGAATCCCACCGGATGGTTATACCAGCTTGGAGCGAGGGATTTTGGAGGCGGGCTTGTTGTTCATGGTGCAGCAGGTATCGCAGGACTTGCAATGGTCACAAGCATATGGCGGGAAGAGAAGAGAAATAACTATCCGGCAAGCCCGCAGGTAAAAACGAATCTGAGCTCCGGGTGGCTTACTCTTTCCGTTCTGCTTTTGTGGATTGGATGGTTTGGCTTTAATGCAGGAAGCGTTCTTGCATTCAACAGTGAAGTCACTGTTGTTGCCCTGAACACATTCCTCAGTGCCGGGGCATGCCTTGTCTCAACCATGGGCATAAAATACCTCATGACCAGGGAAAACCCTGGCTTCCTGTACGCTGCAAATGGAATAATAATGGGACTTATCCTTATGTCCCCCCTTTCAGGATATATAAGTCCCGGGATGGCTGCTCTTATTGGTCTGCTTGGCGGTCCATTATTCCTTGCAGGAGAGAAAATCTTTACAAGAAAGTGGTTCAGTGATCCAATTGGTCTGTTCCCGACACACCTGCTGGGAGGAATAACAGGATTCCTGCTCATAGCATTTGTTTCACAGAGTGCCTTTGCCGCAGCCTCTGGCGCAGCTGGCCTTCCAAATGGCCTTCTCTTTGGTGGAGGTATGAATGCATTGAGGCAGATTGGCATAAATGTACTTTCTGTGGTTGTGGTTGGAGCCTTTGTATATGCGGCAACCTATGCTTCCATGTGGGTAATCGGGAAACTTTTACATGGTATTACAACTGATTACAGCAGGGAATTTCCCGAAGATGAAACGCTGCTCAGTAGAAGAACCACTGGAGGGAGCGGTAAACCCTCCTATCATGGAGGCAAATAATAGCGATAACCACTTATGCGTATGGGATACGGGAAACATTTGGAAACCGGATCTTTTTAAAAATTTTCCAAATCTTCATCTCAGGAAACATTGTAATACCACACACTTCATTATCTGCATGATTAAAGATGAGTGAACTCTCCCAGACTGAATTTACAGATGAAAAAATAACGAGATTAAACAGATATATCTCAAGAGCCATGCAAAGGGGCAGTGTTCCTGCCGTATCCCTTACTCTCACCATGAACGGGAAAACCATATTTTCGAGAGGTTATGGGCGGAGAGATATAGAAAACAGGAAACCTGCAACACCAAATACGCTCTATGGTGTCGGGTCGATAACAAAGTCGTTCACATCCCTGGCCATACTTTCACTTGAAAAAGAGGGGCTACTCAAAACATCATCACCAGTTACAGATTATCTTGAGGATTACTGTGTTGATGGTTATGCAGGAAAGACAACCCTTTCGCACCTCATGTATCACTCCAGTGGGATTGCTTCCGTAAATGCCTCTGAGATCATTCTTTTCCGTGATCTCGGCAGGGATACCACCAATATTCCCCTGGAATCCATGGATGATTTCATGGAATACCTCAATGGAGCGGCCTCTGAAAGACGCACCCCACCGGGAAAGAGTTTCATGTACTGGAATGAGGGTTATACAATGCTGGGGAAAGTCATTGAGAAGGTATCCCACAAACCATTTGCCCAGTATATCCGGGAGACCATATTGGATCCCCTGGGAATGAACAGGAGCACTTTCAGTTCTGAAACCGCCCTTAATGACATGGATCACGCAACACCATACATCATGAAGGATGGAGAACTTGTTCCATCAGGAATTTCTGATCATCACACAGTCATGGCACCGGGAGGACTCATCACGTCTTCTGATGAGCTGTCAAAATACGTATCCCTCTGGACAGGCTCTGGACATGGATCATTTGATGACAGAGTCCTGAAGGAAGCTGTAAAGCCAAGAATAACCACGGCAGAAAAGGGACCCTACGGAACCACGCATTATGGATACGGATGGTTCACTCACGATGACTTCCTTGGACATAAGCTGGTCCAGCATTCAGGATCGGTTGGAGCCTCATCAGGATTTATGGGATTTCTTGAAGATTACGATGTGGCGGTTTCCATGGGTGCCAATCTTTCAGAATCCCCCAATTTGAAAATTGGAATGTACGCACTGTCACTCTTCATAGACGATGCAGAAACAGATGATCTTCCATTTGTGAAACATGAGAAGCTAGTTGAGGAAGTTGCTGGAACATATGGGGACTACAGGGACTTCAGTACCATGGTGATAAGTGAAGGATCAACAGGAAACCTCTTTCTGGAACTCAAGAGCGATGAATACAACATCTCTGTTCCAATAATCATGGAAGATGAGGGGATATCTGTTTATATGGATAACCAGAAGGTTCCGCTTGAAATAAGAAAAACAAATGACAACAGAACCGAAATATTTCTTGAGAGGCACAGGTTCGTGAAGAGGTGATACTATATCCTTCGACAGGAGACTTTAAAGATCAGTGTACAGGAATTACTGGAGGTTGACTGATACTCTCCTCATGTCATATCCCTTGGGGCATTCCAGTTTTTCCTCTACCTTGCTTATAACGCCCCTGATTCCTTCTCTCATATGCACAAGGTTGCATTTCTCTATATTGGGACATGTAAAATGATCACATTCCATGGACTTGAAGGTAACCGAAGAACCTTCCTGCAGTTTCTTTCCGTACTGCATATTCATGACTTCAGGTATTTCTTCCACTTCAACTGTGGATACCCTGTCCTTGTTGAAGACAAAACATGGATTTTCCTTTTCCCTTACTTTCAGGATCCTGTAGGACTTTCCTGGATCAAGGTTGAAACACACATTCTTGATCCTGCATTCTGCACAACCAACAAGAGGGCCGACGAAAGTAAACTCCAGTCCTTCCTTTGCAAGATCCACTCCGATAAGTGATATTTTTGTCATGGTGCGTACACCATTAGATGATTCCTGTGATTTCGAGGGCTTTTTCTGAGGCATTTAAACTGATATCCTTTTCACCTAGTATAGTGTACCTCTCCGGCCTTATGGAGTGGGCTGTAGCCAATGCCCTGATAATTACAGAGTCAGGTATCTTGTAATCCTTTGCCTTTATGGACAGGCCCATTCTGCTGTATGCGGCTGCAAGCATCTGCCAGTCACCGCCGTGCAGGAACATGGATACAACGGATCCTATTGCACACTGCTCACCATGTATGGATTCTCCGGGGTTGACCATTTCAAGTGCGTGAGCAATAAGATGCTCACTGCCGCTTGCGGGCCTGGATGTTCCGGCAATTGCCATTGCTGTTCCGGAGGCAAGGATCTGCTTTGTTACAAGCCATACTGATTCCTCCACTCCTTCAAGGACCATGTGGCTCTTCTCAAGGAGCTCTTTTGCAGCATACTCAGATATTGCTGCGGCACTTGAACTGTATTCCTCACCGTGTAAACGGCTTGAGAGTTTCCAGTCAAGAAGTGCTGTGAGGTTTGAAATCACATCCGCTGCACCTGCTTTCAGGTACTTGAATGGAGCCCTTGAAAGGATTGCAGTATCTGCAATAATTGCAATTGGCATGGAGGCTTCCTGTGAAAGGGTTGAGCCTGTTCTCCTTATGGATGCCCTTGGGGATGCTATCCCGTCGTGGCTTGGAGTTGTTGGTACACTAACAAATGGAACATTATAATCAAAAGCCGTTTTCTTGGCGAGGTCAATCTTTGTACCTCCACCGGCACCAATGATAAGCCCGGCATTGAGCTCCTTGGTCAGAGATTCTATTTTGTCAAGATTCTCTGTATTTGCACGGTCTGTCCTGATAACATGAACATCATAACCGGCATCCTGAAGTATGGATTCGACCTCTTTTCCTGCAAGGCCGTATGTAATATTACCTGTAACAATAACGATGGAACCTGACCGCATGTAACGAGTTACTACGGGAACAATGTTCGGCAGAACCCCGTGTCCCACATATACATCCCGTGGGAATTGCATGGTTCTGAACTTTTCAAATTCCATTCAAGAAGCATAATTTACTGCTTTATAAAGGTTAAGGCTTTGTCAGACATCAAAATTCTGCTGACTGTTGCCGATGCCTGTAATGGCAGATTTCCTGCTCATGAAATTATCATGAGGTTATGGCCAGGTACATACACCAGTGGCCATGCTGCTGTTTGAATAAGATGCGTATTCATCCTTGGAAACTGCAATGACTCCCACCAGAACATCCCCGAACTCTGCCACTTTCTCTTTCACGATCTCTGAAAGGGGCTTTGTTCCTATCCTGTTGTATATGTCATAACACATCATCTTCCTGATGATTTCCTCGCCAATGCCGGTTGCAACCACGGCGCCTTTTTCTCCTGCATAAAGGCCTGCACCTGGAAGCGGCGAGTCGCCGACCCTGCCCCTCATCATTGGAGATGAACCTCCTGTGGACACGGCAGCTGCAAATTTTCCATCAACTCTTGCAACAGCACCAACTGTATCCTTGGCCTGCGGGAAACCAAAAATCTTTGCATATTTGTAATAATTTGAGTAACGTTCTGGCAGCTCCACTTCCTTTCCATTGAAGTAATCAACTGTTTTCTTCCAGATGTTCTCTGTTCTCTCAGTTGTTGGATCATAATCCTCGAAACCCAGTGCTCTTGCAAATTTAATCGCACCGTCACCGGTTATCATGACGTGAGGGGTCTGGAGCATAACTTCCCTGGCAACCATGACAGGGTTCTTTACTCTTTCAATGGCAGAAACTGCACCAATCTGGTTGGGCGTCATTACAGCCGCATCCATCTGTATTGAACCATCAATCCTCTTTACAGAACCTGTTCCTGCATTGAAGGAAGAGTCGTCTTCCATGAGCCTGACAGAGTCCACCACAAAATCCAATGGATTGCCTGAAACCTTTCTGGAACTGTTTTCCGCGTACCTGTTCAGGGTTTCTGTAAATGAGTTGTCAGAGCCTGCACCGCCATGAATGAGAAGAACATTGGCCATGGGAGGTAATTTTGTCCTTGGATTAAATTTCTCCTTCCTTCATTCCCCATGCACCTTATCCCTCAGAAAACCCTTAAGTACAGACTTAAAATACAAGGGAAGTCCACAGGTTGTTTTCCAAAAGCACTTTGGACTTTGGGGCTCGTAGTCTAGTGGTATGATGTCTCCCTGACACGGAGGAGGTCACCGGTTCGAACCCGGTCGGGCCCATATTGTTATTTTAGTGTGCTTTACTATAGTCCGAATTCTTTCTAAAATCAAATCTGATTGCATGTTGGGAAGTAATAAGGGATGTGTATTTTTGAGACGGACTCTTAATCCATAGGTCGGGGGTTCGAACCCCCTCGGACCCGCTTAATCTCTGGTTAGTTCTGTGAGCAATTTGAATTGGTTATTTTTGTCGATTTTAGAGAAGGTATCCATCTTTCAGTTTGCATTGTAGGAGAGCTCTGAATTAGCTCTCTTTAAAAAGAATTATGTTAATAATTTTAAATAAAATTAAATAAAGGAAAGTGAGCAATTTTAATTGAGAAATCGCATTAATTTGTCCAGTTTGATGTACCAGAAATTTGGCATTTTTGCATCTTACTTCTAGTGGAAAGTCATTAGGCAAAGGTTTGTGAAAAGAAAAAATAAATACAATTGAATTCATTGATTATAAGAGATAAGAGAAGGAGGAAAGATGAGCAGGAAAATTATAGGGTGGGCGATAATCATCTACTCAATAACGTCATTCCTTGTGGTTTTGATTTACTTAATGCTACATCTTTCGGCAACTCCTTTCTGGCTGCCAATAGCCTTCTTCGCCACTTTCCTTCCTTTTAATGTGGGATTTTATTATGTCTTCGGCAATAGAAAGAAAAGAAGAAGAAAAAGCATAGATTGAAGGCAAATTTTATGCTGACTTCTCAGGTTTATACGTTTCAAGCCCCCAGAAAATAACTTCACTTCTCAAAAGCTGATTGAGTATTATTTCATATGGCAAAAGAAATGCCTAAAACTGGAACAGACAGCCATAAGGAAAGAGATAAGGAAAGATTGGAGTTCAATGGAGCCAAAGCTTATTGAAATGGCCCATAAGTTGGAAGATAATGGGTTGATTGAGAACAAAGACTATATTTGGCTCAAATCCAGGATTTCCAATTTGAGCAAGCAATTCAATAAGCAGAAATTATGGGCATACGCTTCAACGTACTTTCAAAGCATCTAATCTCTTGTGCAGTTCTTCCAGGACCATTTCCCTCTTTTCTCCACTTAGGGTGAAAACAGTCTTAAGAATGCTGTCGTTTGTAATAGTGAAGATATAGTTCAGCTTGATCACGCTGTCCTGCGCTGCACCCTCCGACTTTGCAATTCCAATTCCTTTCATTCGTAAATTTGTGGTAATGCCCGCAATTATGACGTTTCCAAGTTCCTCAAACAGGACTAAGGCAGGTCGAATCTTTGAACCTTCATTATCTGCAAACCGAACCCTGGTTATAATTACGTCTCCAGCTTTAGGCATTTTCCCAACCGCTGTAGTCCCCTTCACTCCAGAGTTCTTTCATTTTGGTCTCCTGGGCTTTCTGTACAAAAATGCCCAACTCCTCAGTTTCTTTTGCTTCGGCAATGAGCCTGAGAATAATCTCATTGTATGTTTCCCGAGGGTATCTTTTAACATTCTTGAGTGCCTGCACAACCGATTTCTTAAGCTGTATGGTGGTTATCTCTTCCTCCACTATATATCACCTATATGGATACTATAGTATACTATGCATTAATAGTTTCTGTAGATGGTTCAAACAGGAATTAGCCCGATGGTATAAATTCACATTAGATTTCCTTGCCATCTCAACATTTTCAATGCTGAGCCTTATGCTCACGACTTTTGTACTAACTTGCATGATAATTATTATCCCGCCGTATATAAACTGTCACAAAATTTTTGAGACCGGACTATGTTGGAAAATGCCTGTTTGATAGGGTGAGAAAAAGATACTCCAAATTTTCATTGATAGGTCTTTCACACGTTTCAATTGAGTTAGGTCACTATTACGTTGATTCCCAAAAGAAAGAATAAGTTGTGGATGCGGAGATAACCTTACTGAGCCCATAGATGTTGGCTGAAACAGTGATGTTATGCCAACTCCCAATATTCTCTGCGAAGTCCATTACTGCTGCATTTGTCAACTGATAGGAGAAGTGAAACATCGAGGAGGAACTGAGGTTTTTGAATGAGTATACGGCATAACTTTTCACATATCCTTGGGCATATGGGTAGGCATACAAAGGAGAGATGTTATCAAACGTTAGTTGTCCGCTTGAAGCACTCAACAATTCATTTAATGTCTGGACAGGGTACTCAGTTTTTGTCCCATTGTATGCAAAAGCAATCTTTAACTGTGATGGTACCAAATTAGTTGAAAGGGAACCGGTAACGGTAATATTCAGAAATATGTATGCGCCTGGAGCTGTAATCTCCGTGCCATTGGGAGTCTCGTAATATGCTATGTATGTTCCGTTCTTGATGATGGTAGGTTTTATCGAGATATTAAGTGAAGAACCTTCATGACCTGATGAGGATATTGAAGTGTTGGCATAAGCTGTGGGGAAGTTGTCTGTGTAACCATAGGAATAGAGGGAAAAATTGCCACTGTAATTAACAGATGAGGAAACGGAAGTTGAACTAACGGGATTGAGAAGATTCCTGAAGGTTCTTTCCATCCCATTTCCATCGAAGGTCGCTAGAATGACTATCAATAGTACAAGTATGACTGCAACGGCGAGAACTGATTTCTTGTGCTTAAGTCCACTCATTCCTATAGTATCTAACGATATTTACCTTAATTAATATTTGTGCATAAATTAAAAGGCAGACTTGTAATAATTTCTGCCTTTAGCCGTGACTGTGCAATTCATACTTGTGAACAATCTCGAATTTTCTTAGAAACTTTATTACGCACCAAGGAAGGTTCAAATTTTTGTAGAAGGATACCTTTTCGACAACTCTAACTGAATTTTCAACTCATTTTTCGCTTAACTTTGATAACTCATTGCCATGTAATAATCGTTGGACAAATCAGTCAGAAGTGCTTCCAGAAGTGATTAGGACTCTTAATCCATAGGTCGGGGGTTCGAACCCCCTCGGGCCCGCTTAATCTCTGATTAGTTTGAGAAAGCAGTCGTCTCTTACTCTGAATTGTGGAAGAAAGGGGGTGAATCAGACACGAAATACGGTGAAATATTGATTTCCTGATTAATTCTGGTAAACTGGTTGGATCAATCTGGGTGGAAGAGGCTGCTTCAACCACGATTAAACATGACCCATATGGCAAGGAAAATTAAGTGGTTATAGTCTCAGATGCATCTCAACGAATTCATTCTTTCCAAGGTCATTTTCTATCATGAGGGTTCTGACATTTTTGAACCCGGCTCTTTCATACACAACCCGGGCTCTCATGTTGGAAGAGAGAACAAACAGTGTCAGGATTTCAGGTGAAAATGTTTCCTGTATGAATTCGATCCCCGCCCTTACATATGCTAACCCTATGCCTTTGCCAGTCAGGTCAGGCCGCATGCCCAACCCAATTTCTATGCTGTTGCCCTTGTGGGTCAGCTCATAGAACCCAACAAGGCCTCCCGATTCATCAACAACTGAGAAGTACTTGCCCTCAGGTCTGTTACTGAAATCAAGGAATTCCTTTGCATCTTCCAGGTCTGACCTGAAATCATAAAACGAGTAGGGCTCTTCATAATGCCACTCTGAAATCTGGAAAGCTTCATCTTTCTCCATTTTCCGAATTTTGAACTTCAACCTTGTCCCTCATTTAGCTCCGGGATCTCAACTCCAGGTAATGATTTTGCCGGGAATTACACCAGGAAGCCAATGAGAGGAACCATTGCATGCTTGATAGACTTGGTGGTCTACAATCGAGTTCAGTTTATTATAGACAAGTTCGAGAAGTTCAAGAAGTAATAGTTGGATTCAAACATTTTGATTCGATGATGAATTATTATTCATGGCAAAAGAAAAGCCTAAAACGGAAACAGAGGGACAGACAGCCATAAGGAAGGAGTTATGGCAAAATATGAAAAAAGAATTTATACGGTGTAAACATATGAAAACATATGGTATCAAATGTTATCGCAGTGAGAATAGATGATAACACTTCCGATCTAATTGACAAGTTGATAAAATATAATTTAGCCAACAACAGGGCTGATGCCCTAAGATGGATTATGCAGAATGGTATGCAAAATGCAAGAAAAACCATAGAGAGAAAGGAGAAAAGCCGGGCTATTATCAAGAAATGGAAGGAAAAAGGTCTTCCAGAGCTTCCTCAGGATCTGTCAGAAATTTCGATTCGAGAGAGAGATTAGAGTGAAGTATATTGATACAAACGTAATAATTTCATTTCTTAACCAAAGAGATGTTAATCACGCGAGAGCAATGAAAGCCTTGAAAAATAGTGGTGAGATGGTGACTTCACCAGTGACTGTCTTGGAGTTAAAATCTGTTCTTTCCCGGACCACAGATTTGGGTGTGGATGAAATAGAAGCTTTTGCCGATTATTTGCCTGAAATTGATATCAAAGTCCCGGAAGTGGACATGGACAGGGTCATCAGCAACGCAAGTGAAATTGCGGTTAAGATAAGAATGAAAACTTTGGACCTTTTGCATCTATCCGCCAGCATGATACTTGAGGCAGATGAATTTACAACTTTTGACCGGGAATTCTCAGAAAAGGAAAAAGAAATAGCAAATATCGGGTTGAGAATAAAGTCAGAATAATGGAAAAGCCGTAATATTCATGTTCCATTGGTTGGACTCTTAATACATAGGTCAGGGGTTTGAACCCCTCCGGACCCGCTTAATCTCTAGTTAGTTCTGTAAGTCTTTTCAATTACCAAAATTTGTTGAAGTTCAGAAATTAAAAAATGTTGATTTCCTGCCTACATATATGCCATAACCCAAGTACACAAACAGGTCTTTTGGAATTGAAAGCAGGATTTTCCGCAAATATCTCCTGAACGCCGGATATCTAACATATGCAAGAAAGAACCTTCCGAATATTCTAGGGATGTATTTACCACCAATCTGGCTGATACTGGCCATATAAGCTCTTGTGGCACCCCCAAATAAAAACCTTTCAACAGTAATTTCCCTTAAGTGTACTTCTTCGAAGATATTACACCATTCTTCAGGAGAAAGTATTTCAGCCTCGTCTCCAATGACAATGGATAGATGATTGATCATTTCTCTTGATGAAGGTTCCTTTAGCCAGCTTGCTTCGTTGATCCCTATATAGCCACCAGGTTTGGCTACTCTTAAACATTCCTGAAGTGCTCGTTTCTTGTCGCCAATGAATGTAAGCACAGATTCTGCAATGACTGCATCAAAGGTATTATCAGGAAATGGGAGGTTCAATGCACTTCCTGTTTCAAACTGAACAATATTCTGAACTTTTTCCTTCTCTGCCCTTTCCCTCGCCCTGTAAATCATGTTGGAGGATATATCTACACCAGTCACACAGCAATGGTATTTCTTAGCTGTATAGCATGAAGTTATGCCCACGCCGCAGCCAACGTCAAGTAGTTTGGTTTGCTCGCCTACGCGACATAATGCGAGCAATTCGTTCGTTGCCTTCTGGCCACCTAAGTGTTTTGTCGAGCCCCACCACGCCTGGACCTCGAAAATAGGCACATCAAGCTCAAGGATTTCTTCAAATGACCGTGGGTGCTGATCTTTCATAAGCTTTTATTATACATTTTCTAGTCACATAAGATGACCCCTTAATATGTGGGATAGAAGCTCTAACCTCTCCGGGCCTGCCATATTTATGGTTAGTTCTTGGAGATTTTTTGAAACAAGATTTTTCTAGAAAGTGAAAAATGGTCCTTCTTTAGTTTAAGTTGTCAGGAAAACCAAGGTTAGGCTGACGCAATAGTAATTGTGTAAAAAATCTTAATTAAATCAGCAAGGCAAATCAATTAGGCATATTTCCACCAATTTTTATATTTTCTATACTACATTCTTGTCCTTATCAACTTTCAGTAAACCTTTAGAATTATCCAATATGACAAACCTGTTTTTCCAGGGATCTTCAACAACTGAACACTTTCCGATTGCGATTTCAAAAGGTTTTACTATTACCTTACCTCCAGCTTCTTCGAATTTTTTAACAGAATTTTCTACAGATTCAACTGTTAAGTCCACTTCTGGATATTCGAGCTCATCTTTGATTAGTACTATCTCTGAATCAGACTCACTCATCCTTAATCCTGCCTCATCCGATCCTTTCTTCCAAACAAGCTCCAATCCTAGTTTATATCGATAAAATTCAAGCGCTTTGTCTATATGCTGAACATTTATTCTCACGCAATCCACTTTCTTGAACATAAGATTCTATGTGATGTCATTATTTAGTTTGTGAGTTGAAATTTCTTTCAACAAGCTATCCCTCGCATATCAAACTTCTACAGACAATTTAAGAGACTGCACATACAATGTCCCACTACGGAAAATAACAGTTCAAATATCGATTGAGTACTATTTCGTATGGCATAGGAACAGCTTGTAAGCACAATATCAAGAAATGTATGGTGAAAGCCATTTTACCTTAACATTGGTGCCCAAGCCCATAAATTGGAAATTTGTGTGCAAATTAAGGAATCTAAACTCTCCAACTTCTATCTGAGTTCTTCAATCTTGAGCAGCTCCTTCTGCCTTTGTGATTGGAATTCCTTTCATTCTCAGATTTATAGATATGCCTGCTTTCACCATATTTCCAAGCTCTTCAAATAACAATAGGGCAGGCCAAATTTTTGGGTTTACGCTATCAGCAAACCTTACTATAGTGACAATTGCTTCTCCAGCCTAGGCATTTTCCAAACCGCTATAGTCTCCTTCGCTCCAGAACTCATTCATTTTTGTCTCCTGGGCATTCTGATCAAAAATACCCAACTCTTCAGTTTCTTTTGATTGTGTAATCAGTCTAAGAATAATGTCGTTGTATGTTTCCCTAGGGTATGGTCTAACATTTTTGAGTTCCTGTACAGCAAATTTCTTGAGTTTTATGGTGGTTATCTCTTCTTCCACTATATATAACCTATAGGTAAACAATAGCTGGATTTCAAGTCATTTACAGTCTGATGGTAAAACTGATATTAACAAGGAACAAATTAAATATATAATTTAAGACGTATAATGATTATATTCCCACACTGTTCTTAGGGAGGTAAATTCAATGGTCAGCAAAGATGGAGCAAGAAAGAAGACAATTTCTACCATTGCAGTGGTGGGCATACTTGTTACCATTTCACTTGCCTATTTCATACCAGGCATCCACCCCGGACATATTGTGAATTATAGTGAAAAGACTCTTTTCCTCGGCAACAACACGCTGATCAACGACAGTTTTCCACAACAGAACCCAAATGTTCAAATTGGAGAACCCACCTATATAGTACTGGATTCCAGCCATAATCTCATCGCAACAGAGAATTTGAGCAACATATTCGTGGTCAATGCAGGTACCAACAGAGTGGTGAAATCAATACAGTACAATCCCTTTTATCAACCATACACAACACAGCCTATACCTCAGACCACGCCCATATTCTATAATCCTGAGGATGGGGACATATTCTTTGAGAATTACCTCCTGAACGAAACACAGATGATTAACGGTAGCAGCCTCCAGGTCTCAAATTTCAGTGGCATTCTCAATGCATTTCCTTCTCTGTACGATCCATTCAATCATTATTTCTATGGGGCTTCTTCAACAAATTATTCCATACATGTGATGAATAGCAGCTTCTCCACAATAACCACTATACCTGTTGAAGGTCTGGCGTTGTTCTTTCAGCATGACCTTGCTTATGACCCTGCAAACCATGATGTATATGCACTAACCACATCCCTCGAAAGGCATGAGGCCCATTACAATATCACTGTGATCGATCCGGGTAACAGGATAATCGCTACTATACCCAGTCCTGCCAAGAGCGAAATTTACATTACCTACTTTCCTGCGTACCACTCCATGTTTGTCAACAATTATACAGCTGTAGCGGAATTGAATGACTCAGGTGGGGGTACCACATTTGGGAATTTTCCAAATGGAAATGCGTTCATATCCGCCATATGCATGAACGGGACATCGAATTACATTCTTGTGCTCGGGAACAGGTTAAGTGTACTGTATAACAAAACCCAGTACCTGGGCAACATACCTTCCAGTTATCCCCGGGGCTTCATATCCAGCAGCCCGGATTATGGAGTATACGACCAGGTTACACACAGGTACTACATCACCAATGAATTCGCCCCGGATGAACTGACTGTCCTCAATGTGTGGCTTACCACAACCCCAATATCATTCTCATGGTACAATCCGCTGGCAATCCTCAACAAATAGAGTGGAGAGAATAAAGGTTGAAGGCTACTTGTTTTCCCATTCAATTGGGCCATAAAGCACAATTGTGCTTTACACCAATAACCAGTTATGGTAAAGATCCCAGTTTGATTGAGGGTGTAAAAAGGATATGTACCACTATCCTGGAGTCTGGTTCTAAACCGCTATTTGATCTCCAGTTTTTCCCCTAATGCTTTTCTCAGGGGATCGGAATAGGAATTGAATGTTTCAGGGTCCAACTTACCTGATTTTTCAAAATTGTTGTGTATAAGCCTGAAGTCAAATTCACTATTATTGGTAAAAACTTTCAGACCTGGAAGGGAAAAGAGTGTGCCCTTGGAAAGAACCGCCTTTGTTATTTCATCATATGGAATCATTTCCAGGCCTTCCGGGTTTGATTTCATGTAATCGTCCAAATTGTTTTCAATTTCTTTCCCACGTTTATAAGCGTCGTCGATCATCTGCTTCTGTAGCATCTGAGCTGCAAAGTATGAACCTCTGGTTCCGCCACCAAAGTTGGATCCTTCTGCAGGATGCTCAATAATTTCCTTGTGCCTGTCCAGAACGCGAACGACAATGAGTTTCTCTGAGGTAACAATAATGTGGCAAACTGTCTTTTTCCCTTCAGAAGATTTAAGGCTGGCATTGTCAATGCTGCCCAGAATATCCATATAAAATCAAAAGATGTCAATATTTAAATTTTGTTGGTTGTGGAACTGTGTTGCATAACCATGCAATAATTCTTCTTGAAAATAGGATGGGTGTTGTTTGTGCAAAACAACAACCCAATAGTTCATGGAAAGAGGGATAATAAAAGGATATGGTCTCTCTACAACGAAT
>JAJZJR010000025.1 GCA_021810045.1 Thermoplasmata archaeon | reverse complement strand
AGCAGTTCCCGATACTTCGGCTGCATGGTCATGATAACATAACAAATGGTGGGATAAAACGTATTCGATTAATAAATTAAATGGACCGGTCGGGATTTGAACCCGAGGCCTCCTGCTTGCGAAGCAGACGATCTACCCCTGATCTACCGGCCCTGACTCCGGGAAATCAGGTGTGTGGTAAAATATGTTTTGTGTGGACTTCCAATCTCATTCATTTCTATTGTTAAGTTTATGACCTATGAGCGCAGAAGCCATCAGAACATAATTCCTGGCTGAGGATGATACTTCAAAGAAAGATGCGAATCCATGTATCATTCCCAATGCCCGGATTCCAGTTGCGGGAACCCCACTGGACTTGAGTTTTCCAACAAAGGTCTCGCCCTGATCCCTCAGCGGATCATACTCACCGGTAAAGACTATTGTCTCAGGCAATCCGTGAAAGTCCTCTGCCATCATAACTGAGAATCTTGGATCCATGTAATCCTCAAAGCCCCTTACATATTGCTGCCCAAACCATTCTATGAGCTCCCCTGTAAGGAAATAGCCATCTGAAAACTCCCTGTGTGATTCGGAAACGAAATCCACTCCAACAGCTGGATAGAACAGGGTCTGAAGTGCAGGAACCTGAATACTTTCATCCCTTGCTTTGATGGAGATTGCAGCAGCCAGGTTTCCACCTGCACTGTCTCCGCAAAGGGCAATACGATTCCTGCTGATTCCCAGTTCATCAGAGTGATCCAACACCCACACATATGCACCATATGCGTCATTGAAGGCGGTAGGGAACTTATGTTCGGGTGCAAGCCTGTAATCCACGGAGAGGACTCTGCATCCTGATTCCCTGGACATTAGTCTGCAAAGAGCATCGTGGGTCTCCAGATTTCCAAACACGAAACCACCGCCATGAAAATAGATGATGAGTGATCTGCTCTCATCGTCTGAATAGAGTCTTGCCTTTATCTGGGCGCCATCAACGGGAATTTCCATGTCTTTCACTTCTGAGACGTTTATCTCCTCGCTGTTAAGGGCGACCGAGGCACTGTCATTGAATTCCCTGAATTCTTTTGCACTAACACTGGATACGTCTGGCATACCTATCTGTTCCATCATTTTAAGAAGATTTTTCAGGTCCGGATCAAGTGGCATAAGAATTTAACACAATCTTTCTTAAATATGTTATTTCATGAGAGCATACCTTATATGTAAATGGGCAATATTTGATTCAAGTTGACAGGTGTTTCAGGAGACTCCCACGGGGAACAGAAGGTAAAGTTTTTTGGAGGCAGGATTGAACCAAGGGAGTACCAGATAAGTCTCTACCGGGAAGCCATTGAGCGAAACACGCTAATTGTTCTGCCCACAGGATTGGGGAAAACCATAATCGCAGCTATGGTTGCAGAATACGTTCTTAAAGAGAAGAATGAGAAAGTCATTTTCCTGGCGCCAACCAGGCCTCTCATAACACAGCATTTCGAGACCATGAAGAAGCTTCTTGATCTCAAAGAAGATGAAATTTCCAGATTTACAGGTGAGGTCGACAACGAGGACAGGTTACTTAAATGGGTTACCTCCAAAGTGGTAATATCAACACCCCAGGTTGTCTTGAATGACATGAGGAACGGACTTTTCAACATTTCAACTTTCGGACTCATAATATTTGATGAGGCACACAGGGCCTCAGGCAATTATGCTTATGTGGACATTGCAAGAAACTTTCTTGATGCCAGGCACAGGCTTATACTCGGCATAACAGCCAGCCCGGGTGGGGACCGTGAGAAGCTTGATGAGATAAACAAGGTACTTGGAATCGAAGCTGTAAGAATCAAGACGGAAAACGATGCCGATGTGCAGAAATACATGGGTGGAATAGATCTGAAGATCACCAGTCTTAAACTTCCCCAGCACATTAAAGAGCTGTCTGACCTGCTCAGGATCGTTCTGGATAAAATTACTGAAAAAATAAGGACTGCAGGTGTTTTCAGACCGGGCAGATTTTCAAGAAGTGAAGTTGCACAGAAAATCGGTGAGGTCATCCAGAGGGCCAAGAGTGGTGAGAAAAACCTCTTCGTCACCGTTACATACATGTCTGCTGCAATACGCATTGATTATCTTCTTGAATACCTGGAAAGCCAGGGACTTGAGATAGCGTATGATTATGTCAACGAGATCCTTACCAGCGAGGAAAAGACGCTCAGGAAGACTGCCTCTATTGCTGGAAAGATACCTGAATTCAATTCATTCATTGTAAGGCTAAAGGACCTCATGGAACATAATCCTGAAAATCCAAAGATGAGGGTTGTTCTGGACATGTGTGAAAAACAGATCTCGGACAACCCTGATTCAAGGGTTATTGTTTTCACCCATTTCAGGAAAACCTCCGATCTTTTGACCACCTACCTGAGAGAGAAATCAACCCTGCTGAGACCCATCAGGTTTATAGGACAGGCCGGAAAATCCGGGGATGAGGGCCTGAAACAGAAAGATCAGGATGTAATACTACAGAAGTTCAGGAACAATATTTTCAACGTGCTCGTTGCCACCAGCGTTGCGGAAGAAGGCCTGGATATTCCCGCCACAGACCTGGTGATCTTCTTTGAGCCGGTGCCATCTGAGATAAGAAGCATACAGAGGCGTGGACGGACGGGAAGAACACATGCGGGATCTGTAAGAATCCTGATGTATGAGGGAACCCGCGATGCCGGATACTATTTTTCCAGCGTGAGAAAAGAGACCCGGATGAAGAGGAACATCAAGAAGCTTCAGGATATTCAGCCTGAACCGGAACGGTCAGAACCAAAGAAGAAAAAACTTGGTTCAAGTCCAAGTCTTGATGATTTCAGTTGAATTCCTGGCCAATATACGCCAGTTTTGCGAGAAGAGCATCCAGCTGTATAAGATCACTTGAGCCTTCAACCATTCTGAATTCGGCCTCGCCCAATGCCATTATGATCTGTACCTTCTGTTTAGGAGAAATCTGCTCCCTCCTCACTGCTGAGTGAAGTCCTCTTATGATATCCATGCCTGAAAGACCGTTTTCGATCATGAGAGTGTCCAGCATTTCCCTGGAATCCTCAAAAAGTCCACCCACTGCTTTTGATATGAGGGACTTGAATTCCTTTGGGTTGGCCAGTCCGGATATCTCGTAAATCTTGCTTGCACTGAGCTCTCCCGAGGATTTTATGGTCTGGAGGATATTGAGTGCCTTCCTCAGGTCACCTTCGGAGATCTCCGTGATTGCTTCAAGGGAATCCTGATCCATCTGGAATCCTTCACTTTCAGAAATGATCTTGATCCTCCTGATCATGTCTTCCGGCTTGATGGGCTTGAACCTCATTACAACACATCTGGACTGAATGGGCAGAATGATTTGCGAGGAATAGTTGCATGAAAAGATGAACCTGGTCGTGGAAGAATAAATTTCCATGGTTCGTCTCAGTGCAGCCTGAGCTTCCGGTGTAAGCTGATCTGCTTCGTCGAGAAATATGATCTTGAATCCCAGATCGTTGGAAGGCATGATCCTTGCGAAGTCTTTGACATTTTCCCTGATAACATCTATACCTCTTTCATTTGATGCGTTAAGTTCCAGGAAATTCTCTTTCCAGTTCTCCCCGAACAGTTCTATTGCCGTACATATTGCTGTTGTTGTCTTGCCCGTTCCTGCCGGTCCAGCCAGTATTAAGTGTGGGAGCTGTCTGTGCTTTACGAATGACTCGATCTTCTTAGTGTTGGAATCCTGACCAACGACGTCAGAGAGTTTTTTGGGCCTGTATTTTTCGATCCAGATGTCTATCATTTTCATCAACGGAGATAATTAATGTCAAGAGGTCAATTGGAATTTAATTCTTTCTCATAGGTTTTCCAATCCAAGCTCTTAATTGTAATGCTTCCTAGGATTAACGTTTATGGTTTTTCCTTAAGTTTAGAGCATATTGAAACTTTATTTCTATGGTGATCATATTACGAATGTATATGGCGGGAAAGAGAATCGTTGTTCTTGCTTCAGGAGCGGGGACCAATTTCCAGGCAATCATTGATGCGGTTGGTGCCGGAAAAATAAATGGGACCATTGAAGCCCTCGTTTCGGACAGAAAAAGTTGTGGGGCACTGGAGAGAGCGAGGAAGAACACCATTAAGGCAATTTCTTTGCCGCGCACAGACAATAACCGCGAAAGTTACTTTCAGGAACTGTTTGCAGTGGTGAATGATCTGCACCCGGACATCATTGTTATGGCTGGTTTCATGAAGATTCTCCCTGACTGGTTTGTTAATAGATTTCCCATGAAAATAATAAACACACACCCTTCACTCCTTCCATGTTTTGGAGGAGAAGGGTTCTATGGCCACCACGTTCATGAAAAAGTCATAGAAAGTGGAGCAAAAATATCAGGATGCACCGCTCACTTTGTTATTCCCGATGTTGATGCCGGCCCAATAATTCTCCAGAGAGCTGTACCTGTTGAAGATACGGATACACCGGACACTCTTTCAGAGAAAGTGAAAGAAGCAGAACATGTGGTTCTTGTTGAAGCCCTGTCAATAATACTGGAAGGAAAATTCAGGATCTCAGGAAAAAGAGTTCTGTTCCCTGAATGAACCATCTTCACCATATCTTCCTTTCCTCTCAATTGCAATTATGATGAGAAAGACAGTGGCAATAACACCCGATAATAAAGTCCAAAGGATTGCTGTTGCATAAGGAGCCGTAACAGCTGGAACTATGAGATCGACGGTGGTAAACCCGTTGAAGAACCAGTGGATTGGGATATCCACAAAAATTCCGAATTTTATAAAGCCGAATGCAAGAATAAAGCCCACAAATGCAGCTGATATGATCTTACCTGGATCCCATGCACCTAGGAGGTAATGGGCTGCACCGAAGAGAATGCTTGTGAATATAATCAGGACGTAGTCCCATCTTGTCAGCCTGAGACCATATTTTTTCCTCATAATTCCGGGAATCACGAATGCAGCAGCACTGTCCAGTCCAGTGCCTCTGGCCCTTGCCACATAATAGACTGACAGGAGTCCGAGAGGCAGTATCCTGAAGCCAAATTCTTCAGCATATGGGGCAAATATCAGCTGAACAAATGAAAGGTAAGGCTGATTCTGGAGACCGGTTTCAATGGAAGCACCTCCTATCTGTATTCCCATGGCCTGTTCAATAATCACTATGAGTAAAGACATGAAAAGACCAAAGGATGCCATGGAACCATAGTAGATCAAAGGATTGTTCAGGGATGGGCCCTTCCATCTTTTAATGCCAAAATAGAGTATTGCCAGGAAGAATACTGTGTATAGGAGAGTCATTCCCATGTTGAGCCAGATTGTGGGTACGTTTATTGGTGGACTGTTGATTATAAGAAAGAAAAGATAAAACGGGGAAGGTTTATTGAATTCAGCGGACCAGTATGGATCAAAGAGTCCGAAGACAGATACCAGAAAAAACAGAAAGGCAACGATGTATGTTATTAGAAAAAATGCCTTGAACAGTGCGGAATCCTGTAAATAGGATTCACACTGCCTGTAAGGCCTTGAACTTAATGGTACACCCCAAGGATCTGGAGTCCTGTCCATGGTTGTGGATGTGGGAATCAGGCTTAAACATTCAGTCCAGTACGAATTTGTAACCGTACTGGATGATGCCCGAGGATCCCTGCTGTGCGATTTTCCTGAATACTGCAGATACCCTCTTCCCAATCTCCACTTCGCCAGGGTCCACATCCACGATCTGTGCTGTAAGTGAAGGCCCCTCATCCAGCTTCACTATTGCCAGAATGTAAGGTCTCTGTCTCACAAATGGTGACGGGACTTCGTGGATCACTGTGAAGGATTCTATTGTGCCTTTTCCGGACAGCTCAAACTCCTTCATCTTTCCTACAGAATCCCTGTGGCAAACCGGGCAGACATCCCTGGGCGGGAAGTAAGTCCTCTCGCAGTTTCCACATCTGTGGCCAACAAGCCTGTACCTGTGAACTGCTTCTCTCCAGAATCTCGAAACCTCTCCCATGTTCACTCTCCTCCTACTATGTGTACAACTGAGATGGAACCTGATCCACCCATGTTGTGAAGCATGGCATATTTTGCATCTTTTATCTGTCTCTCACCGGCTTTTCCCTTCATCTGCCTGTAAGCCTCAACAAACTGGCCTACTCCGGTTGCTCCAAGCGGGTTTCCTTTGGCCTTGAGACCTCCAGATGGATTTATTGGGATTCTCCCATCGATCTTTATGTCTTCATAGACAAGATCCTTTGCCTTTCCCTTTTCTGCAAACCCAAGATCCTCAAGCTCCATGAGTCCGTATATACTGTAAGAATCGTGTATTTCAGCGAAACTTATGTCATCAATCTTAATCTTCGCCGATTCAAGGGCCTTTCTTGAGGCCACCTTTGCAGACTCCAGGGTGTAGAGGGATTTTCTGCTGTGAAGTGCCAGGTAGTCCTGTGCCTCAGCGGAACTTGCAATCCTGACGCCCTCAAGCTTGTTTTTCTTCATGTAGTTTTCAGATGCTATGAGAACAGCTGCAGCACCATCACTTACAGGGCTGCAGTCCATCATGTTCAGGGGTTCTGCAACAGCAACTGAGTTCAGGGCCTGTTCCAGAGTCAGCTTGTTCTTGTACTGTGCATCTGGGTTCTTGGATGCATTGAAATGATCGTTTACTGATATCATCGCCATCGCGTCCTTCTCCACATTGAAATCTGCCATGTATTTCCGTGCAGACATTGCGGCAAGAGCGGCCGGGGTGGCTCCAA
Source organism: Thermoplasmata archaeon (assembly GCA_021810045.1). Classification (GTDB taxonomy): domain Archaea; phylum Thermoplasmatota; class Thermoplasmata; order Thermoplasmatales; family Thermoplasmataceae; genus JAJZOM01. The sequence goes on along the minus strand of JAJZJR010000025.1, from coordinate 11,301 downwards.
AGAATGCCTCCCATTCCCTGTCAAGGACAGAGCTTGTCAGGTCTATGAGTTCACTCCCGAAAACATCGGTCATCTTCTCCACTCCTCCAACCATGACCAGATCAAATTCGCCTGATTTGACGGCGTGGTATGCTTCTCTTACTGCTGCACCGCCTGATGCAGTGGAAGCTTCAATCCTTATTGCAGGAATGTTGTTTTCAGCAATACCCGAGAAATCAGACAGAAGACCTCCAATATTCTCCTGCCCGTTAATGATTCCAGCAAGACTGTTGCTTCCGTAAAGGACCTCAACATCCCTGGAATATACTCCTGCGTTTTCTATGGCTCTGAGACCGGCCTCCACAGCCAGTTCCCTTAGGGAGCGTTCCCAGAGTTCACCGAATTTTGTTTCTCCTGCTCCAACTATGTAAACATCACTCAATTCCGTCACCAACGATTAGTTTTTTCTTGAACTTTGAGTAGAGTGCGTAATCCAGCCATCTTACCTTGCTAAGCTGTTCCTTGATGGTGGGGGCACCGTGCCTGTCAAACTCATCTATCTTGTCTGTAACTGTGATATCAAATGCGTCAGATCCTGCACCTGAACCAAATGAAACCGCAAATATTCTGTCTCCGGGCTTTGCAATATCAAGAATAGCTGAAAGCCCTGTCATCATGGAACCAGAGTAAGTGTTGCCAATAAATGGGGTAAGAAGGCCATCCTTGTACTGGGATTCCTGGAAACCCAGGGTCTTTGCTGCCCGGGTTGGGAATTTTCCATTTGGCTGATGGAACACGGCATAATCATAATCAGCAGGTGTTGTTCCTCTGTTCTCCAGCATTAATTTGGATGCCGAGAGAGTATGCCTGAAATATGCCGGTTCTCCCGTAAATCTCTCCCCATGGCGTGGGTATGGTTCGCCCTCTCTCCTCCAGAAATCTGGCGTATCTGAAGTAACTGATAAGGTGTGATTTATTTCTGCGATTACATCTTCCTTTCCGATGACCATTGCAGTTCCTCCGGCAGATGCCGAGTATTCCAGAACGTCACCTGGAGCTCCCTGAGAGGTATCTGCCCCAATTGCCATTCCATACTTTATGAGATTGGAGTCCACCATTGCCTTCACGTTCTGCATGCCTGCAGTTCCTGCCTTGCACGCAAATTCATAATCTGCAGCAAAAAGCGAGAAATCCATTCCCACAGCCGATGAAACGATTGTTGAGGTTGGCTTTACCGCATAAGGATGTGACTCAGAACCGATGTAAAGTGCACCGATAAGTCTTGGATCCAGTTTCTTTCTCTTTATTGCATTCCTTGCTGCCTCGACTGAAATTGTTGCAACATCTTCATCTGGGGCAGGAACCGATTTGCTTAAAATGTATATTCCATTCTTTATGGAATCTGCATCTTCTCCCCACACCCGTGCGATCTCTTCAGGCTTTATCCTGAATCTCGGGATGTAGGAACCGTAGCTCACTATTCCGGACATTAATGCACCGGTCATAGGAAGATGTATGTTGTATATAAAAATTCACGAAATGGATTTAATCAATTGCCGAACTTTTCCATGAAAAACTTGAAAAATAAGGTATCCCGAAACGTAGGTAAAAATCAATAATTTATAAAATTCTAAGCTATACAATATAAATAGGCCTAAAAAATTATTTTGCAGTGATAAAATGGTTGACATGAATCAAAATGAAAAAAGAATATATGATGTGATAAAGAGACTGGGTGCCATAACCGAAGACAGTGTTAAGACTGCAGACGACATAATGAAAGCAGCACAGCTTGGAAAAGGCTCTGTTACGGCATCCCTACAATCCTTGGCAGCAAAAGGATATATAAAGAGAATTGCGAGAACAAAGAGCGCCGGTTATTATGTGGTAAAGTAAGAATCATTACTTGTTGTGTTAAAACATGGAATATGTTTATATTTTGGTATTCCATATTTAAAGTACATCGTAATTGCATATCGTTGTGTAGGTTACCCTGCACCATGAGAACAATATATATACGTGATTAAATCTAGTTAGGTGAGAGAATGACAACTTTAGTCCTTAATGTGGACAGGGATAACGACTACGGAGAGAAGGCAGGAATAGAAGGCCCTGTAGTCGGTTATGAGGCCTGCTACAATGCAGCCCTGAAGTTGATCTCTCAGGATCCGGAGGATTCTGACGCAAATGCACTTTTTGGAGCCCTGAAACATTACGAGGAGCTCCTGAAGCAGGGCAATCCTGCAGAAATAGCACTTGTAACAGGTGACATGGACGTTGGACAGGTTTCCGATGAAAGAATTGGAAAACAGCTGGAACTTCTTCTCTCTGATGACCGATTTGAGGACGTTGTTCTTGTGACTGATGGTGCAGAGGACGATTACATTGTTCCGCTGATCATCTCAAGAAAGAAGATGAGGTACGTCAAGCACATCATAGTCCGTCACAACCAGAATATTGAGTCGGTTTATTATTACATTGTAAAAGCCCTTAAAGACAAGAAACTCATCAACAAATTCATCATCCCTCTGGGACTGGTTCTTCTTACCTACGGTATTGTGTCTTTAGGATTCATCTTCTATGAGCTCTTTGCAACCAGGGTACAGACCGTGGACCCAAGCCTTGGGGCAATAACTTTTGTTACAATAGTGCTTGGGGCATATTTTGTCGAACGTGGCTTTGAACTTGGCAGAATTGCCAAGAGTGTTTTCAATTCAGTACGCGAATATGCACAGGAAACCAGGATTGTCTTTCTTTCGTACGTAATATCGGCAAGTCTTGTGTTTGTAGGAATTGCATCAAGTTATGTCATAACAAGGGCAACAATGCACAACGCAGTGGATGGAGTGCTCATCTTCCTCTCCATGTTCACATGGTGGGTATATGGGGCATTCTTTGCCAGAGAAGCAGGTCTTGCCGTTGAACTGTACGTAAACAACAATAGAAATGGTATTTTCAGGATACTATATGGTCTAATGTTCTCCCTTTCAGTGGCATTCATTGTTTATGGGATGATAAATTATATCAGGTATATCCTCCAGTACATACCGTTCTCATCCGCAATAATCAGCATCTTCTTCCTTGTGCTTGGACTTATAATTGCAATGCTGTCTTCCATGGTTCACAGATATTTCAATGAGAGAGAGGAAATAGCAACCCCTGCGAAGACAATAAACAAGACAACCGTTGACGAAAAATGAACCAGGAGCAATGGGAGCACTTTTACAGAAGCATATGCCTTGATTTTGATTTCGATCCTGATTTGGATTTCAAAAGCTCATTGCTGCTCTCATCCATTTTACAGGATAAATCCAGAAAGGAACTTCTAGAAAAATTCAGAGGAGATACCTTTTATGTTGTAGGGAATGGCCCTAATCTCAGTCAGGCACTGGATCTCATTGGTAAAGGTACAACAATTGTGGCCGATTCGGCACTTGAGGTTTTTCTGGAATCCGGCAGAGTTCCTGACATTGTTGTTACAGATCTCGATGGCAGTATTGCATCGCTGAGGAATGCATACAACATGGGGGCGATAATGGTGATTCACGCCCATGGGGATAATCGGAAGCTGATAAGTGAATATGCGGAGGAATTTTCAGGAAACGCTGTTGGTACTACCCAAAACAGGCCTGTTGATGGCATTTACAATTTTTTCGGGTTTACTGACGGAGATAGGGCTGCATACATCGCACATTATCTTGATGCAGTGAAGATATATCTGGTGGGATTTGATTTTGAGACCCCGGTAAGCAAGGAAAGTACAGACCCTTCAAGAAAAAAGAGAAAACTGAACTGGGCAAAAACCCTTCTTGAAGAACTATCAAAGGAACGCGGAACCTCATTAGGGGGCGGGCCAATCATCCCTCTGTAACAATATAGGGATCCTGGAAAACAAGTGCTTTCCTGCAGAAGTCAAGAGCGAGGCTTGCTTCTATGTCCTTTCTGACACCCATCAGCTTAAGTCTTCGGGAACCTTTGGATTTCCTTATTTTTTCTGCTGCTTCGCTGAAGGGAGGAGTTTCTCCAAGCAACCAGGATTTAAGGAATTCAGCATAAATGTAATCCTCGTCAGCTGGCCCGTCAGGCCGATTTGATACAACAATATCCACTCTTTCCAGATCCCTGATCTTCTCATAAGTAGCAGTGAAGTTTATGAATGAACTGATGTAAATTTTACCGGTAGGATGGATTCTCTTCAGAACTTTGGTACCATTTGTGGAAGTAAAAATTACTGTCCTGCCTTTCATTGATGCCTCCATTGCATCACTTGGGCTGTTGTTCATGTCGAATCCGGGGACTTTCATGCCATATCGTTCCCCCACAACAAGGTATTCCGGGTTTTTTTTCTTCAGTTCCTTTGCATCACTGACAGAAGAGGTGGGTATGATTTTCTCTGCACCACGTGTAAGGATAATGGGCATAGTGGATGTTGATCTGAAAACATCAACCAGAACTTTTGTACTGTACTCAAACGTTTTTTCCTTTCTGCCATCAAGGATGTTTACTATCAAGCAATATGCCTATTGTGATTGCCTTATAAGTTTACTTTTCCTCATGCACTAGGTCGCTTTCCGACTTCTAAGAAAAAACTTAAAGAGTGTATAATCAATAAGGGCGAACTTATCAAGGTGAACATTAATGGCACAATCAGTAAGTACCATGGTAGAAGGAGGAAAAGCCAGCACAGGTCCACCACTCGGTCCGGCCCTGGGTCCGCTAGGTCTTAACCTGGGACAGATAGTCAAGGAAATTAACGATAAAACAAAGGATTTTGCGGGAATGCAGGTACCAGTTACAGTAACTATTATAGACGCTGAAACTAAGAAATACGAAATTCAGATTGGAATTCCACCAACATCAGCACTTATCAAGAAAGAGCTCAAGATTGAGAAGGGTTCCGGAAACAGAAAGGAATCCGTTGCTGGCAATGCAACAATTGAGCAGCTGAAGAATGTTGCAAGAGCAAAGATGGATAAAATGCTTGCAAACGACATGAAGGCAGCCGTTCTTGAGGTTATAGGTACCTGCGTTTCTCTGGGAATAACAGTAGAGGGCAAGGACCCAATTGAATTCCAAAGACTTATAAAGAAAGGAGAAATCGAGATTTAGCTGTAGGAGAGCGTACGCTCGCTGGCACTACAGAGGTGATTAAAAATTGGCTTCTAACAAAGAACTACTAACCCAAATCGAACAGGTCAAATCCTCTTCTAAGGAAAGGAAGTTCAGTGAAAGCATTGAACTTGCAATCAATATGAAGGAAATCGACCTGAGCGATCCAAAGAACAGAATTAACGAAGAAATCCCCCTTCCCAAAGGAAGAGGCAGAGAACTCAAGGTTGCAGTCATTGGAACACAGGAAATGACTGGAAAAGCGAAGGATTCTGCTGATTTCCTTTATGGTCCTGAAGACCTTGGAAAGTTTGGAGATGACAAGAAAGCATTCAAGAAACTGGTAAACCAGATTGATTATTTCGTTGCCGAATCAACGCTTATGGCAAACATAGGTAAGTCACTTGGTCAGGTACTTGGTCCAAGAGGAAAGATACCAAAACCGCTTCCGCCTGGACAGGATCCCAGCGGACTTATAACAAACCTTAAGAGAACCGTAAGGGCAAGAAGCAGGGACAAGAAAACTTTCCATGTAGCGGTTGGAACAAAACAGATGGATTCCGCCGATCTTGCTGAAAACATAAACGCAGTTGTCAAGAGAATTGTGGGAAAACTTGAAAAAGGCTATGGAAACATTGATTCTATTTACATGAAGACCACAATGGGCAAGCCAGTTAAACTGAACCTGGAGGTATTAGAATGAAGAGAGAACCAGCACAGTGGAAGGTTGAACTTGTAAAGGAACTTTCCAAGGAAATAGAGAAGAGTCCGGTTTCAGCGCTGGTCAGCATAAAGGGTATCAGAAATGCTCAGTTGCAAAAAATCAGAGCCGACCTTAAGGGAAGGGTAAAAATAAGAGTTGTAAGAAAGAGACTCCTGTTGAAGGCCCTTGATAAGGTTAAGCTTGAAAACATCAAGGATTTTGGCAGCATGGCCGAAGGCCAGATAGCCGTTGTTACAGCGGAAGAAGCCCCAACCAAGCTGTACAGAATGTTCGAAAACACCAAGCAAAAAGCCGCTGCAAGAGGCGGAGAAATTGCTGAAGATGACATCATAGTTCCTGAAATGCCAACTAACTTCCCACCTGGACCGATGATAAGTGAATTCCAGAAAGCTGGTCTTCAAACTGCTATCGAGAAGGGAAAGATAGTCATTAAGAAAGAGACTCTCTACGTAAAGAAGGGAGAGGCAATTCCTAAGGACAAAGCAAAGATCCTCGAGAAACTGGAGATCCTTCCTGTTACTGTTGGCCTTAACATGATCGGGGCTTACGAGGCCGGTCTTGTATTCAACAAGGAAGCCGTATCAATAACAGAAGAACAGTTGCTTGGAGACATTACAAGAGCATTCTCACAGGCCAAGAATCTTGCACTGGAGACGTTGTTCCTTGTACCCGAAATCGTACCACAGCTCATTGTCAAGGCGAGACTTTACGCAGAACAGCTTGCACTTGAGACTGGGACCGTGGACGAAAGCAATGTACAGCTATTTATACTCAAAGCAATTAGGGAAGCTAATGCTTTGAGCCAGGCTGTATCCGGTGAGTCACCGGAAGAGGACCAGGGGTCTGAGGAAACCACCCAGGATTCAGCTGCGTCCGAGGAATCGAAACAGGACGATGAAGATAAGGCATCTGAAGGCCTTAGCGCACTATTTGGATAAAGGAGGAAAAAAGAATGGAATACGTATATGGAGCTCTGCTGCTTCACTCAGCAGGAAAAGACATCGACGCTGAAAACCTTAAGAAGGTACTTGCCGAAGCCGGCGTAAAGCCAGATGATGCAAGACTGAAATCACTGGTTGACAGTCTTAAAGAAGTCAAGATCGATGAAGTCCTAAAGAACGCTGCAGCTGCAGCCGTGGCAGCACCTGCCGCAGCAGCACCAGCTGAGAAGAAAAAAGCAGAGAAGAAGGAAGAAGCCAAAGAAGAAAAGAAGGAAGAGGCAAACGAAGAAGAAGCACTCGCCGGACTTAGCTCACTCTTTGGGTAAACTTAGATGGACTACTACGGATACTTCTGGGGACTTCTCAAATACTATCTCCCCATTATATTATTTATAATTTCAATATTTATAGCACCAAATGTAGTGCTGTTAATCATATCCATTGCATGGATCATGACCTCACTTCTGGTGTCAGTATTACTGTGGGAACCAAACAGGAAAAGAGATTACTACTAATCCCCCACAAATTTTTCTTTAAATCGTAAAACGTTGTTACACTACCTTATGAACATAAGTTATCCATAGAAATATATGATTATTAAAAATAAATTGAAAGGCCAATAATGGATTGGCACCTCCTGAAAATAAATTGAACTTAAGCAAGGCCAAGTTCATTGAGTTTGGACATTACTTCAACTGCATGTTCCTTTGGTGAAACCTTTGGATAGACGAAAGCTATCCTGCCCTCCCCGTCTATCAGATATGTTACCCTGCTTGCAGTTTTCCCGCCAAGAACTCCATAAGACTCTGCAATATTCTTGCTGTCATCGGCCACAAGCGTGAAGTTCAGATTGTACTTGTCCACAAAACTCTTGTGTGATTTCTGTGAGTCTACACTCACGCCAAGAACCTTTACGCCTGCCTTCTCGTAAAGCTCATTGTTGTCCCTGAAGTTGCAGGCTTCTGCTGTACATCCGGGAGTGTTATCCTTTGGATAGAAGTATAACACCACCGGTTTTCCCTTGAAATCTCCAAGGTTAACTGGTTTTCCGTCCTGGTCAACAGAACTGAAATCTGGTGCAACATCTCCAATGTTCAATAAATCTGCCATGTGTCACCTAGGACACGCTATTATTTAATATTTGCAAAAAAGATTATTTACAGATAATCAGGTAAATGTCTTCATAATCTTGTCACCGGGGTAATGGATCAGTATTATTGCTTCTCCTTTCTTGTCTTCCATTATTTCACCGGCAGACTTCTTTGAAACACCGACACCAACATACTGATTCTTATTGTTTCTTATGAATACAACAGAGTTTTCCTTTATGTTTGGATCCATCTGGGTGATTCCCTGGGCAAATACATTTGCACCATTTATAATATGAGGAACTGCACCGTCGTCCACTGTAACGCACATCATGTCGGGACGGATTTCGTTCAGTAGGAACAGCGTCGGTATTACCTTCTCTGATACGTAAACGTACGGTCTTCCATTGACATAATAGCATTTTTCGCCCTTTCTTTCATCAACTTCTACTGAAACATCAGGAAGCGATATCCCAAGAGTGTTCAGCGACTCCCTTAATGCCTTTACATCCTTTTTAGAGACAAAATGTCTTGCCATTGTTCACCTTATGAATACTTTGATGTTTTCTATTTCCTGTGCCATAACTGATGTGCCATTTTCGAGAATTCTGCATATATATGGCTTGATCTTCCAGGACAGGTCTCTCTCAGTGTCGTTGAACTGCCATTCCCTGTTTTTTGCCTCACCAAGGCAGTCCAGAAATGTATAGAATATGGCCTTTCTCACATGGGATTTTCCCGATGTCTTTTCTGCCTCACGTAATGCCCTCTCACGCCCAAGGGTGAAATAATCCTTAATGATGTCGATAAGATATTGAGAGTCTTGCGACCAGGCCTTAACCTCTATATCTGACTTTATTTCCTCTATTCTGGATCTTTCAGCAACACTGTCGATCTGATCTGTTGGAGATCCCTTGAGTGATTTGATTTCTGAATCAGACAGTTCCGGGAACAGTCCTTTCATTATCAGTGAACCGGATGAAGACCATATGATTTCCAGAACTTTTCTTTCTGAGAAAGCCTCCATATAAATGCCTTTTGCATAATTCTCCAGGGCCTCCTTCATGATATTTTCCGGAACATACTTGAACTCATTTTCGCTGATGAAATCATCAATACTTGTATATCCATTCTCACCCACAATAAAATATCCTTTCTTTACAGCCTCACTTGTTCTGTAATCGTTTACCTCTCTGAGAAAAGTTCTGTCATTGATCTTTCCTGAAAAGTAAAGGGTAAGAGATTGTGCCGGGATATCGCCAACCAGATCTGAAAGATAATCTGATCTGAAACTGAAATCTTTTCCTATATCAGGTGTCAGTATGTGCTTCATAAGACTATGGAGCAAGTTAGTGGTGGAATTTTCATAAAACTTGAATTTAACGTCACCCAGATGCAGGACTTCCATGTATTTTCCGCTGCCAGGGAGTACTATTGCATCATCTTCAATCTGAAATTGAATCCCTTCATCCTTGAGGCAATCCTCAAAAAATTCCCTTCCTGGGCTTGAATTTTTGCAGGAAGCAAGGAAGAAATTTGTAGAGGAATAAACCCTTGCCCCTTTTGTTTTGGCAAGAGAAGAAAAAGCAAACATTCTCCACAAGGGACTCTTGTAGTGTTGTATCCCAACTAGAACCGCATCATCGGTTGTACCCCTTTTTGCGTACTCAATTGAACCATATGGTGTCTTGAGCATTCCAAAAATAGGTGCGGAATCTGATTCCATTATTCGATGGGTTTCGCTAAGGCCTGACAGGAACTGATCCGCTGTCTTTGTAAATTTGTCATAGGCCTGGGAAGCAGCGAGGGGTTCAACCTTTTTCCTGTATGAATTGAAGGAACAGAACATTCCTCCATCAACGCATTCGGGGATCAGGCTTGCTGGATCCTCAAAAAGCTCTCTGAGCCCGTCGATGAATTCTTTCTGTTTCTCCTTGGAGGTTGACTTAAGCCTCATTTAAACATTACTTGTTATCAAGCTGCCTTATTGCTTCAGCCCTAACAGTTACAGGTATGGGTACCATCGATTCCACAAGCTGCACTGTTACTTCTTCCTTGTTAGAGTCGATTGAAACAATCTTGGCTTTCTCTCCCTTGAACGGTCCGTCTATAAGTTCTACGAATGCTCCCAGTTCCAAGCCAGTCACAGCTGGTTTCGGTGTCAGGTAGTGCTCAATTTCTTCCAGCTTGATATCGCCCTCTACGCTGCCCTTGAAGCCTTTAATGCCCTTGGCAATGAAACTTACCCTGTCAGGGTGCATTGTCTCAACAAACACGTATCCTTTTACTTCATAGGGAGACATAACTGCAAGAACCTCATTTGTTGCATTGGGATCCCGTTCCAGTCTTTCCTGCTTATCCTTTTCACTCTGTCTTTCCAGGTCTTTTGACACCTGATACTCATTTCCAACTGTTGTTTTAAGGGCCATTATAACAGGAGTGAGTGTTGCTGTGAACTTCCCCTCTGTTTTATGGATTCCATCCTCAGATTCTATGACAATCTTAAAGGTTGCAGAATCTTTCTGATAGCCTCCCTTTGGAGACGTGAACTGAAGAACAAGCTTTCTTTCCTTCCTGGCATCTACATCAAATTCCTCTTCAACCTTAATGGTGTCAATTGGAGTAAGAGTGAAATTCTTGGCCTTCTGATCCTGTATAGTAAGAAACCATTCAACTAGCTTGTCCACCTGGTTGAACTCTGATGTTATAGTGATACGAAATCTTCTCTTTGAACTTTGAATGTTCTTAATAATCACTGGTACGTCAAGAGTGCGATCGCTACCGAGTGTTTCGTCCTTTACCTGAAATTTAATCCATTCAAACTGACTTTCCGTGTTTTCCATTTTAAAAATCCCCTAAGGAAGATGGATATATACACCCATAATGAGATAGATGAAGAATCCTACCAGACCAAGGATAATGATGCCAGCGCCTGTAATCAGAACTACCTTGAGATACTCATCCCTGGCAGGCTTCTTAGCCATTTTTAATATTCTCGAATATTTCCCTTTACCAATGCCCCCGACTTTCCTCTCAATCTTATCCTGAAATTCCAGGAGCTTATCATCCATGGTCATGATCTTTCGACATTCCTTAACATAATAATGGATAAAACCTTTGCCGAAGCTATCGAAATAACTTACGTGAAATAAAGAAAATTTATACTGAAAATTAAAAAAGTAAAAACGCCAAAACAGAAGCCTGATGATTATAAGAGAAAGAATGTGCCTGTGACTCGCCATATCTTAGGAGGTGATCCATCCGCAGGTTCCCCTACGGATACCTTGTTACGACTTAACCCTCCTCACTGACATCAGATTCGAGTTTGCCCTTTCGAGCATACCCTCATCCAACACCAGCTCGGATGGTTTGACGGGCGGTGTGTGCAAGGAGCAGGGGCATATTCACCGCGGGCTGTTGACCCGCGATTACTACGGAATCCACATTCATGAGGGCGAGT
>JAJZJR010000075.1 GCA_021810045.1 Thermoplasmata archaeon | reverse complement strand
TCTCTTCTTTCGTGATCATGTCCTCAGACTTTTTTAGCCGGTTAACAGTGTTACCCTTTACATGGATCCATCCCACTTTCTCAGCAAAATCGGAGGGGGGAAGTTTCCATGTATAGTATTTCCTTATGGCTTGTTTGTAGTCCTCAACTGTCCTGGGGCTGATTCTCTCAGAGACACCCTTAGGAACATGCTTTTTGCTCTTTTGTGGTGTATTCGAATCAAACTTTTTGATCTTTTGTGGAAGCTGCATTATAACGGATTTAAGATCTTCTATCGACGGGTTCAGGAATTTGCCCCCAAGCATTCTGGTGAGTACTCTAAGTCTTATTAGATAAAAGATAACACGATGATCTGTGAGGTTGTCCTTTACCTTCAGATCCATGGCGAATGCTTCCAGGGAATCCCTTATTTTTTTGCTGCTGATATATCTCCTATTCCTGTCAAGCTCCTGTTCGATCGTGTCATTAGAGATTATTGATATAATCCATGTAACGGTATAAACGTACCTACGCATTGAACTTATTAACAATTGCTCATCTACTGTATTTCATGTTAAAATCCTGAAATTATTTTTGAAACCTTATTAACCAACAAAATGAGCCTTTTTTTAAAATTGATCCAGAATTGCTTTGTTCTCAAAAGTTAGTCCAATGATGTTAAATACCTATGCAATTTGCCCAGATTCGTAAACGCACTTTAAAATATTCATGATAGCCAACCGTTTTTGAAGGGGAATTGCAATGATTCAATCTATGTCAGGTACTTTGCCCATTTTAGTGGTTTTCCATCTCCATAAACAACCTTCGCTGCGCCAAGAAATCCGGCAAAATCAACAATTCTTTCCTGCAGTTGTTCTCCGATCCGTTCATCATCCCCATAACCAGGTTCAGCATAGACGTTGTTAATTTTGAGCGTTCGACTCCCCCTCTCCAATTTAGCATCAATTCTTCCCACAATGTTGGAATCCCACAGGACAGGCAAAACATATGTTCCAAACTTACGCCTGTCTTTTGGGACAAACTGCTCCAGTATGTAATCGAAGTTGAACATTCTTTTTGTTCGGTCCCGGAGAATAATCAGGTTATCAAATGGTGATATCAGTTTCAGTCCAGGTTTCCATTTCCCTGACATCAGGGAATCAAGTTTCATAATGTCGCTTGATAACATATAGAGAGGTTTTTTCATAGTTTTTCCCTCTATCTCTACTTTCACTACCGTTTCATCCTCAACCAGTTGTTTTAAAGCTACACCCAGATCTGTGTAGCGTCCTCTGACAAAATAGCGGTAAATGTCACCCTCGGTCGCAATGCCAAGGGCCCCCAATGCCCTTACTGCAGTTTTCATTTCCAGATCCCTGGTCGGCAAGATAGTCTTTTCTGCCTTCAGTGGAAGGAACTCGTCTGTCAGGGACCATATATTCTGGTTCGCAGAATGACCAGAAACCATGACTTCCCCCACCATATGAAGATGGTACAGCATCCTGCTTACTTCGCTTTCGGAGCTCCAGCCATCTGAAGATTTCACCTTCTTTCCGTAACCCCCGAATTGGGAGGTTGGTGCTGGGCCCTCCTTGAGTTTCCCGACTATTTCCCTCCTGAGAGAAATATGCGAATCCATGAATTTTCTTGCAGATTCTCCGTGCGATGACCAGCCTTTTCTCAGGGAATCCGGATAACGCCGCATAAGGGAGTAAAATATGGGGTAATCTTCAGTCAAAACCAACCAGGCAATTGGTGTCCAGTGGAAGAATGCCTCCTTGTCGATCCACATCATTTTATCCAGATCTGACCATTTGAAACCTCCGATTCTGCTCCACAGGGAAATCATGTGTGAAGGAGCTACAACCTTAACCGGGTCCCACTGGATGTATCCGGTTTTTCTTATTGCATCTGTTACCTTCTGGTTGAATGTGCCTTCAGGGTGGTTTCCTTCAAGACATTGTTTCCAGATGAACAGGCGCTTAGCTGCTTCCATTGTTGTCGCAAGTTTTTCAGTTGCCATTTATACACCACATAGTGAAGAGAATGAGGACCTGAAATTGAAAATATCTTCCCTTTAAATATGCAAATGCAGATGCAGATGGAGATATTCTTTTTTTCTCTACAACCAGACCAGCCTTGAGCAGAATTCCCCAAACTTTATGATAATGCGCTGGTTCCATACGAAATAGCTATTTTTTTACATATTTTTGGTTTACGACTAAGTGGGATAAAATTAAATTGTCCAGAACCTCGTTTTAAGTTTTTGAGGAATATTAACAATCCCGGCTTATGGAACTTTGTGCAAATAATGTTAGCTGTTAACGTCACATTTACCGAACTTCGGAGAAGCTTCTGTTTGTGTTATGGAGATCTTATTTAACCTAAAAGTCAAAAATTAAAATGAAATACATAGAAAAGAAATATGCGCTATTTTCTTGAAATTTGGATGTTCCTTTACAGGAATTGTGATTTTATTCAATCTTTGGAAAAAATGGATTGAATATCTTCTAAAGCCATATTAACCCTTACTTGCGAATCTGCGGCTTTTTACACTACATTACAGAGAATGCGTTTTCCATATCTTCTATTAGATCCTCAACGTTTTCTATTCCAACCGATACGCGAATCAGTGAATCGGATATTCCCAGGCTTTGCCTTTCCCCCGCAGGTACTCCCTTATGCGTCATTCTCGCAGGTAGTTCAATCAGAGATTCGACACCACCAAGGCTCTCCGCCAGTGCAAATAACTTGAGCTGCTTCAGGAATTTCTCCACATGGATCCTGTCAGCATCCATCTCGAATGAGAGCATCCCTCCGAATCCTTTCATCTGCCTCTTTGCAAGATCGTGTTGTGGATGGGATGGAAGACCGGGGTAGAAAACCTTTCCAACCAATTTCTGAGACTCGAGATATTCGGCAACCTTCATTGCATTCTCTGCGTGCTGCCGCATCCTTACACCAAGTGTCCTGATGCCTCTCATCACCAGATAACTGTCGAATGGCGAAAGCATTGAACCGATGGCGTTCTGCTCGAACTTGAACTTTTCATAGAGTTCCTGGCTGTTCACCATTACTGCCCCTCCGATTGAATCACTGTGGCCGTTGATGTATTTTGTCGTGCTGTGAATAACAATAT
>JAJZJR010000074.1 GCA_021810045.1 Thermoplasmata archaeon | reverse complement strand
CAGCAAAGAAGTGATAAAAACGACGCAACCAAAACCTGTGTGGTGGATTACCTTGGGCAATATCTCCTTATGTGGGAGGGAAAAAGCCCATGAACAACTATTAAATACTATACATTGATGAAAGACAAAGGAATACTTCAATGAAGAAAACATTAGTTGCAGTCGCTATAGTCATTGTGGTTGCCGTTGTGGCATATGCAGTCTTTCCCATATTTGCTTCCACTAACGTATCCTCTCTCAAGGTAGGAGAGGACTCATATGTTTATGCTACCGTGCAGAGCAGAACCAGTTTCCTTGGGTTCAGCGGGTTTACCGTAAACCAGAGCTCTTCAAACGTGTTTGTCCTGTGGAATGGAACACTTCCTGCAGTGGGGGAAAAAGTACTGGTCCATGGAGAAGTTGAAGGGGTACAGTCTTCGGGGATTTCTGTCATATACATTGCAGCAAGTTCAGTTTATGATTGGCCATTTTGATGACTTATCCACCATATTTTCCAATTTACCAAATGAGTAAACGAAAGAGTTAAGCTGTTCAGGAAATGGTTTTCACGATTATTCCATAGTAACCAGATAATTCTTAATGCAGTCAGTGATCTGGGGTTGTGATAGCGGTATTGGGTGGTTCATTTTCAATACTTCACAAAGGGCATCAGGCACTTATCCAGAGGGCATTTGAAGTAGGTGATTTTGTGGTTCTTGGTCTAACTACTGATGAGTACGTCAGGAAACACAAAATTTACAGGGTAAGATCCTACATGAATAGAGAGCAGGTACTGAAGAAATTCATGGATTCATTCAATAAGCCCTATGTCATAAAACCTCTTGAAACCAGGGAAGGTGCACTTGTTTCCTCTCCTGACCTGGACATACTTGTTGTTTCACAGGAAACTGCCGGGAATATTGGTGGTATTAATCAAACTAGGCAAAAAAATGGGCTTAAACCTCTTTCCATAGAAGTTGTCCCATTAGTGCTAGCGGAAGATCTTTTCCCAATAAGTTCCACAAGGATAAACAGGAAGGAGATCAGGAAGAACGGCAATCGGGTTTCTCCAGTGAAGATAAGTATCTCGACCGGCAACCCCATTAAAGTTGCCGCTGCCAGAGATTCATTCAGGAAAGTCATGAAGAATTTCACGGTTGAAAAGTTTGGAGAATACTCACTTGAAACAGATCAGCCATTTGGCGTGGACACAGAAAGGTTCGCAACATCTAGGGCGATGGCCGGACTCAGGGATAATGACTATTCACTGGGAGTTGAATCAGGCATCTTCTATAACAGTTTCAACAATATTTACTATGATGTCCATGTGGCCGCAATAATCGACAGGCAAAGCAGGCTTACCATAGGTTACAGCAGCGGATTTGAAATACCGGAGGAGATGATTGCATTGATAAAAAGGGGAAAAAGTGAAGGGGATGCCTTTACTGAAATATACAAGCCAGTGGACAATGATCTTAAATTCGGCATAATTGGAAAAATATCTGGGAATGTGCTAACCAGACAGGAACTCGTCTCAGAAGCCATTAGAAATGCAATTATCCCAAGAATGGCACCTATTTATTACCATGAAGGATTGGATTCTCACTATAATCCATGAAATCTAAGCTTTGTCAGGTTGTAAACACACAACAGTTAAGTATTCAAAATCAATGTTTTGATGTTAACTATGGTAACAAAAGAGGAAATACTGGAAGAGATGAAACAGGTATCTGACCCTGAAATAGGCATGGATGTTGTTAATCTCGGGCTGGTATACGACATTACGATAAATGGTGACAGAGTTTACATCAAAATGACCATGACCGCTCCAACCTGTCCAGTCACGCCCTGGATTCTATCAGAGGCACAGAGGGTTGTAGAAAACATCTCCGGAGTTGAGGCTGCGGACATAGAACTGGTATGGGAACCTCCATGGAATCCCAGCATGATGACTGACGAGGCCAAAGAAGCCCTCAACATGTAATTTTCATGCCAGACGCATCAAAAGAAGGCATATTTTACCATTTAGAATTCTTTTTATGATTTTTCCATCTGGTCAAAAATCTTTTATAAAGCGGAACGCATTAGGAACAGCCGGACTAGACCGGGGAGCCAGGCACTCTCTGTAACCCGAAGTCTATATGCGGGGGCGACTGCCTGAAGAGGCCAACCAGACTTCTGCCAGGCCCTGTGGAATCAATGAAACTCTGTCCCTTTGGATCGTGGGTTTACCTGGTCAGATTCAAAGGAAACTGATCGGGTAATCTGACAGGAGAATCCGCCAGAACCGGAAGGGGGCAACGGTATTCTGGACCATCGATGCTGAAGGGGTGCGGGGTAGAGAGGAATCAGGGGGCACCTGTCAGGACATCTGGACCGATTCAGGTGCGTCCGGTATTTACAATATAATTGTATTTTGAGGTTTATTGATGGAGAAATTCAAGGTGATTCAGGATCCTTTAAACGGACCGGTCAAGGTTGACAATCTTGCACTTGACCTGATGGACAGCCCTTATTTCCAGAGACTCCGTTATGTCAGGCAGTTAGGCCTCTGTTATCTTGTTTTTCCGGGAGCAAACCATACAAGATTCGAGCATTCACTGGGTACATACCACCTTGCTTCGGAAGCCTCTGAGGCGTTCGGTATCAAGGATAAAGCACTTCTTCAGGTTTCGGCCCTCCTCCATGATATAGGACACCCTGCAATGAGCCACAGTGTTGAAAGTTACTTTGAGAAATTGACTGGCATGGACCACCTGGAGGCATCCCGCAGGATAATCCAGGGAAAGGAACCATTTGGAGATTCTGAAATACCTGCAATCCTGGAGAAGTTCTCCATATCTCCCCAGGAAGTTGCTTCAATAATCAGTGGCAAATCCTCTGAATATCCGGTACTTTCCAAACTTATCAGTGGACCAACTGACATAGATGAAATGGACTATCTCAGGCGGGATGCCTTGTTCACCGGGGTTGCAATGGGACATATTGATCATAGAAGAATATTCAACATCTCCACACTTGACGACACCTCCATTTATATTGAGGAAAAGGGAGTGCCTGCGGCAGAATCGCTTCTGATAGGCCGCATACTGATGTACAATTCTGTTTATTTTCACAAGACCGCAAGAATAGCCCAGCTCATGCT
>JAJZJR010000073.1 GCA_021810045.1 Thermoplasmata archaeon | reverse complement strand
AGAGGTTTCTCAGGAAGATTCGGAGCAGGTTTACCAAGAATAGATGATGGCCAGTTTTTATTCCTGCAGCATATGATATCAAAAATGCATCCTCCAGAAACAGAAACAAAGACGAGGATTGCAATAGTGTTCAATGGCTCACCTCTTTTCACAGGAGATGCAGGGTCAGGAGAATCAGAAATAAGAAGATGGATCATCGAAAATGACTGGCTTGAAGCCATAATAGCATTGCCGGATCAGCTCTTCTACAACACAAACATCAACACTTATCTGTGGATTTTATCCAGTGTTAAGGAACAAGACAGGAAAGGAAGGGTCTTACTCATAGATGCAAGAGATATGAGCGATGATATGAAAAAGAGCCTTGGCCAGAAGAGGAAAGAGATATCTGATGAGCAGATAGAGGAGATCAGGAATCTTTACATCAGTGCCAGGGATGGAGAAAAAGTCAAGATATTTGACAATGAGGATTTCGGCTATAGAAAGATAACCATTGACAGACCATTAAGAATGAAATTCGTCATAAGCGAAGAGGGAATCTCAAAAGTTTCCTCAGATAAGGCATTTGACAAAGCAATGAACGGGAAGCAGAAGAAACTTGATCAACAATCACAGACCTCGGATATCATCGTGAATTTAATATCTCAGTTAAAGGGAATGGAATTCAGGACTAAAAGTGAATTTGAACAGAAAATATCATCTCTATTTCTAAGCAACGGAATGAAACTTTCGGCAACACAGAAGAAGGCACTTGTGAAGATATTTGGAGTCCGTGACGAGAATGCTGAGATATCAACAGGATCTGACGGAAAACCGGAAGCTGACACAGACCTAAGAGACTACGAAAATGTTCCGCTGAAGGAAGATATTAATGTATACTTCAATAGAGAGGTAAAACCCTTTGTACCTGACGCATGGGTAAACGAAAGTGTCAGGGATATTAAGGACGGAAAAGTAGGAAAGGTAGGGTATGAAATCCCATTTAACAGGTATTTTTACAAATTTGTACCACCCAGGCCACTGGAGGAAATCGATGCAGACCTAAAGAAACTTGGAAATGAAATAATAGATCTTCTCAAAGAGGTCACAGAATGAAGTATCAAAGGTATCCAGCCTACAAGGACAGTGGTGTTGAGTGGATTGGGGAGATACCAGAGCACTGGAAACTGACAAAATTGAAAAGTGTGTGCCACTTCAATTATGGTGATTCTCTTCCCACAGAGGATAGACTTGAAGGGGAATTCCCTGTTTTCGGTTCCAATGGGATTATAGACTATAATAGTCTTGCAAACACTGGATCCCCAACTATAATAATAGGAAGGAAGGGTTCTTACGGCAAACTATTTTATTCAAGTTTATCTGGTTTTGCAATAGATACTACTTTTTTCGTTAATGAAAAAACTTCAAAGGTAAATTTAAAATGGTTATATTACGTGCTTGGGATTCTTCACTTAGACATGTACTCCCTTGACACCGGAGTCCCGGGTCTATCAAGGGAAAATGCCTACGAAGAAATTATTGTCTTGCCAAGCAATGAGGAACAATTTTTAATATCGAATTTTCTAGATTCTAGAACAAACAGGATAGATATTTTAATTTCAAAACAACACAATATGATCGAACTCCTCAAGGAAAAGCGCCAGGCAATCATAACCAATGCAGTCACCAAAGGTCTTGATCCGAACGTGCCAATGAAGGACAGTGGTGTTGAGTGGATTGGGGAGATACCGGAGCACTGGAATATTCAAAAATTGAAACGTATTTTCCAAGTCTTAAATGGCTCAACACCAAGGAGTGATAATCCACTTTACTGGAATGGAAATATAATATGGGTGACCCCGGAAGACTTGAGTCTTACCGTAAGTCCTGTTATATGCAAAAGTTCAAGACAAATCACCGCGGAAGGCTATGACAGTTGCGGGACTAACCTTGTACCAAAAGGGAGTATAATAGTTTCCACAAGGGCACCAATAGGATATGTTAAGATTTCTGGAGTCGAATTATGCACAAACCAAGGATGCCGCTCATTGGTAAAGAAGACCGAGGCAAACGAAAACTACTTCTTCTATTACTTGTACTGCTTCGGGAGCGTTCTCAACTCACTTGGACGGGGTAGCACATTCGCCGAGTTAAGCAGTGAGAACCTTAAAATGTTTCAAATATCAATCCCTCCAATTGAGGAACAACTAACTATTACTCAGTTTCTTGCGTCTGAAACAAGTAAAATAGATGGTTTAATATCAAAACATTTGAAACTTATTGATCTTCTAAAAGAATACAAAACATCACTCATCACTCAAGCAGTTACGGGAAAAATAGATGTCAGGGGGTTTACTCTCCCAACCACCTCAAGCGATGCTAATCAGTGAGATAAGGTTATATTACTTACTCATATATTTTATTGAAATAATATGGATCTTTCAGAGAAGAGCATGGAATCACATATTGAAGGTTACCTTGTTAAAGATCAATCATATGTGAGGCGTATCTCTTCAAATTACGACAAATCCTTATGCATGGATAAGGAAAAGCTTATAGGTTTCATTCTTTCGACGCAGCCTGAAAAATGGGATAAGCTCAAGGAACAGCACAATGAACGTGTGTCCGAAATGTTCCTGAAGAGGGTGCATGAGGAGATCGAAAAACGCGGAACACTTGATGTTCTGAGGAGAGGCGTAAAGGATTACGGTGTATCCTTTGATCTTTTCTACCCCAAGCCTGAATCGGGGCTGAATGAAAATCTTATGAAACTGCATCAGGCAAATACATTCTCCGTGATCCGCCAGCTATATTTCAGTGAGAAGAACAACAAATCCATTGATATTGCAATCTTCATAAACGGATTGCCAGTGATTACATTGGAACTGAAGGATAGGTTGAGTGGTTCAGGATACACCGTGAAGGATGCTATTGACCAGTACAAGGGGCGCGATGTTCATGAACCTATTTTCAAGTTTGGCAGATGCCTTGTTCACTTTGCACTGGATGAGGAACTTGTCTACATGACAACAAAGCTTGAGGGTTCAAGAACGAGATTTTTTCCATTCAATAAGGGATATGAAGGAGGTTCAGGGAATCCTCCTTCCACTGGTTTCAGGACTGAATATCTGTGGATGGAGATACTCCCCAAGGAATCCTTGTCAGATATCATCGCCAATTTCATAAACTATCAGGATGTGGATGATGAGA
>JAJZJR010000010.1 GCA_021810045.1 Thermoplasmata archaeon | reverse complement strand
TTGACTTCCCTTGCGAGGGTCAGAGGGCTACTATTGACTATTTTACGCCTCGGCAGCCTGACATGGACGGAGGACTTAACGCATTCGTTCCTTTCCCTCACGGGAAACAAGCCATCCATGCCGATATGTTCTTGCGAACAGTCCATCTTAACCGTCTTTCTCCTCATGGGAGTGCCTTCCCGTTTCAGGGGATGGATACTGCTATCTCCTTTCTGTTGTTATTAATTTTTCATTGTCTCGCTCTCATCCCACCCATAAATGGTGTGGGTTTTCTCGCTCGAAATGATAACCAGAATTATCGAAAATAAAAGAACGGCTTGTGTTCTATAACGCCTTGCCTTTGATGCCCCCCAGAATTTCCTGGGCGTAAAACATCTTATTCCAGGTGTCAGAATTTCAACTACTTTCAATGACAAATAAAAAGGTTAGAGTGAATTTATCAGAGCTCAGAGATGAGTCTGGTTGTTTCACCGCATGCCTTCTCAATATCCTTGTACTTCTGCCTGGCAGGTTCCTTGGTGTCTTCAGGTATGTCTTTTATTGACAGGTGTCCAAGAAGGAGCTGCAGTTCAAGGTCTAGTATTATTGAAAGGACTCTGAGTTTTTCCTGTTTTTCATCATTCACTTCTTTTCTCCTCGCGGAAATAAAGCAGTCAAAATGTACTGATCCTTTCTTTGTAAAGGTAAATTTCTCACCTGTTTTCACTTTTGTATTACACTCATAGCATTGAAATTCTGCCATACATATCCGTACGTGTTTCTAAAATAAAATCATTTCAGGTTATTTCATAAAGAGTTTGTGATGTGTAAACATAGCACCAATATGAAGTAAACAGTTGGCGAATACAAACAGCAATTTTTTGAAAAAGGTTCAATAGCCTGTATTATTGAACCTGATCAATGGAAAAGAGAGGTTCTGCCATACTGCCACTGCATTACGGCCATCCGCCGGAATATCTGTACAAAAGGATGGTCAAGCTTGGTGGAATAGTATCTGAAACCATCAGGGAAAAATTTGGGATCGATAGGCTTCTTGAGAATTTTTCAGACCCATTCTGGTTTCATTCCCTGTCCCTTGCCATAGGCTTTGACTGGAATTCCAGCGGCACGACAACGGCAACAATGAGTGCACTGAAAGAATTCTACTCAAAGAAAAATGATGATGTCTTCATACTTGGCGGTAAAGGCAAGAAACTTGGAAGCATTGGATCAGAATTTGACGCAATCGTCAAACAGGGAGTAATTTCGGATTCAAAGGCCGGGAAGATAAGGGAAGATGTAAAGAGGGTGGCAAAAGTTGACCAGTCATTGCTTCAGGACGGCTTTGATCTTTACATGCAATTCCTGATCATGGACGCCAGCGGAAAATGGGTGGTCGTGCAACAGGGAATGAGTCCGGAAATGAGGATGGCCAGAAGATACCACTGGATCAATAAAACATCCCTGGACTTCCTGAATGACGCACGGAACGGCATATCAACTCAGGTTTTGCAGCCATCGGTGCTTGATCTTTCAACCTCGAAGAGCCTTGAACACAGGAACAGCATGGTGGAAATAGTTCATGAAAATCCACGCCAGTATTATGCAAGGATCAGCGATGGCAATCAGAGCACCCTTGATAATTATGTAGACAAATCCCCAATGCTCAGAATGGATTACCGGATTAACTGGGACAAAATGAGGGCTTTATATGAATATCAGCCGAAGGATTTTGAGGAAATGGCCTTTATGAAAGGTATTGGAAAATCAACCATAAGGGCCATATCCTATCTCGCCGAACTCATTTATGGAAGTGAACCATCATTCAGGGATCCGGTAAAATATTCATTTGCACTTGGAGGGAAAGATGGTGTTCCCAAGCCGATCAATGTACATGATTATGATAAAGCCATAGAATTTTACAGGGAAGTCCTGAGGGATACATATGGTGGCCAGAAAGTCCTTGATGATTTTCTTAGGAAGCTTGCCAGATACAGTTACAACAGCTCCAGGATCTGATCGAAAACCGGCCAATAATGTACCAAGAATACTGCATAATAGTTAAATAGGCACTCCCACTATGACCAAGATTATTGAAGATGGAGCAGCCGGGTAATAAAGAGTTCAAAGTCGAAGATCACCTACCATTCCTTGATCCTTTGATCTCTGAATGGTTCAATGACAGATACAAGGATCTTACAGAACCTCAGAGAAAGGCGATACCTCTAATTCATAACAGGGAGAACGTATTAGTCTCTAGTCCTACTGGAACCGGCAAAACCCTGACAGGGTTCCTGGCCATTATAAATGAACTCTTTGGACTCTCCAGAAAGAACGAACTCGAGGACCGGATTTACTGTCTTTATATCAGTCCCTTAAAAGCTCTTGCCAACGATATAAACAAGAATCTGAATGCACCACTTGATCAAATTTATGAGCTGGCTGAAAAAGAAGGGGAAAAACTTCCAAAAATCAGGGCAGCTGTGAGGTCAGGTGATACCCCGCAAAATGAAAGGCAGAAGATGCTGAGAAAACCTCCGCACATACTTATTACAACACCCGAATCCTTTTCACTGGCCCTGTCTGCCCCAAAATTCAGGGAAAAACTAATGGATCTCAGATGGCTCATAATCGATGAGATTCATGAGATTTCTGCCACTAAAAGGGGATCATTGCTTTCAGCAAATCTTGAAAGGCTGTCAGCTGTGAACAAGGATTTCATCAGGGTTGGATTATCGGCTACCCAGGCCCCTCTGGATCTCATAGGCACATATCTCTGTGGATATGATGGTGATAAACCAAGACCATTCAAGATCATTGAGGTGGACACAAAGAAATTCCTGGACCTCAAAACAATAACTCCTGTAAATGATCTGACCAAGACCAGTTATGAAGTGGCCAATGACAGGATGTATGAAATCCTAGCAGACATGGTAAATGAACACAAGACTACCCTCATTTTCACCAATACGAGAAGCGGTACAGAGCATGTGGCCATGAGACTCAAGGCACGCGGTATTGAAAGTATAGAGGCACATCACTCATCTCTGGGCAAAGAAACCAGGCTTGAAGTTGAAAACAAGCTGAAAAACGGTGAACTGAGATGCGTCATCACATCTACATCCCTTGAACTGGGGATCGATATTGGTTACATAGATCTTGTAGTACAGATAGGGAGCCCAAAATCAGTTTCTAAGGGTCTGCAGAGAATAGGCAGGTCGGGACACAATATCAGTGATCTGTCTACTGGCCGGTTCCTGGTGTTTGACCTCGATGATCTAATGGAATGTTCTGTTCTCACAAAGGCAGCTTATGACAGGGAAATTGACAAGGTAGTAGTACCAACTAACTCGCTGGATGTTCTTTCACAGGTTGTGGTGGGAATGTCTCTGGAAAGACCATGGAAAGTTGAGGAAGCCTACAATATGGTCAGGAACTCATACAGCTTCCACCAGCTCCCATTTGAGGATTTCATGGAGACCATCAATTACCTGTCGGGAAAAATAGAGGACAACGTCATATACAGCAAGATCTGGTATGATGAGGAAGAAGGAACATTTGGTAAGAAGAAAAGCACCAGAATGATTTACTTCATGAATATAGGTACCATCCCGGAAGAGGCGGATTACCAGGTCATAAGTGAAAAAGGAAGACACCTGGGTCAGTTGAGTGATAAGTTTGTTGAACGTCTGAAACAGGGAGATATCTTTGTACTTGGTGCCAAGACTTACATGTACCAGAGAAGCGTCAGAAACAGGGTATATGTGAGAGATGCTACGGGAATGAGGCCCACAGTCCCATCGTGGACGGGAGAGATGCTTCCACGAAGTTATGACCTGGGCGTCCTGGTTGGGGAATTCAGGAAGGAAGCCCTAAGGCGGCTGGAAGCAGGTGAAGATATCAAGAAATGGCTCATGGAGGATTATCGCCTGGACGAGAATGGAGCTACCAGCATGATATCCTATATCCGCACCCAATCAAAATTTGATGTTCCTACAGATGATCACCTTGTTGTCGAAGGATACACAGATTCATCGGGACTCTACAGTATAATTTTTCATATCCCTCTGGGACGCCGTGTAAATGACGCCCTTTCACGTGCATATGGGCAGGCAATGTCCAACAAGTTCTCCACAAACACACGTATCACTGTTACAGATGACGGATTTATTCTTACGGTACAAAAGAAGATTCCAATTAAGGATATTGTACCTCTAATCAACAGGATTAATTTTGAAGATATAGTGGCCAGATCAATTAGCAATACTGAGGTTTTCAAACAGAGATTCCGGCATTGTGCTGCCAGATCACTCATGGTGCTGAGGAAGTACAAGGGTTATGACATATCTGTGGTGAGACAGCAGTTAAGGAGCGACAAGCTTCTCAAGACCCTTGAGGGAATGAAGAATTTCCCGGTTATAAAGGAAACATATCATGAAATCATGAATGACATGATGGATGTCCCAAGGGCATTGAATTATGTCAAGGATGTAATAGAACCAAAGAACTACAAAATTCTGGATTACCGTGCTGAGACAAGTCCGTTCTCCTACGGTCTCATACTTGCAGGAGTATCAGACATGGTTCTCATGGAAGACCGTTCCAAGCTTCTCAAGGAACTCCAGGGGAGAATACTGGACAAGATATACGGAACACAGGAGATGAGGTTCCTTATTCAGGAACAGGCCACTGTCGATCAGTATTACAAATCCAAGGTTCCGCAAATTAACGATCTTGAGAGCTATGAGGATTTTGCAAGACATTTTCTGGTGTTTGATCCATTCAGAAACAGGTATAACAGTCCATTTCCGTATGCTCAGGTTGGGGTTTCAGATCTTACAGAGGAACTGGTAACCCAGGATATTATAGTCTCTGTATATGCTCGTGGCTCAGGGTGGACACATATCGATAATTACCCCATATTGAGAAAACTCTTCAAAGTAGGTGAGAAAATGGATGTTTCCACACAGGCAGTATATGATGCCTGCGAAAACCTCACCTTCGGGGAACTGAAACGCTCTCTGGATCTGGAAGAAGGAGAACTGAAGGATTCACTTTCAAGACTTGAATCATGGTACCTGATAAGACGAACGCTCAAGAACGAAGTCAATTCTTATGTTAAGAATGATCTTTACTTCGAGGAACCGGATATTGAAGAAGCAATAGACCGGGCCCTAATTCTTGTTATAGGGAGTTACGGACCACTTACAATGGATGAGATTTCCATCAGGCTTCCTGTTGATCAGGATTTACTTTCCCAGGGACTGGAAAGACTTGTTGAAGAAGGAACACTTGTTAACGATTACATAACTCCTGTTTTTGCAAGACAGTATATCCTGAAATCAGATCTGGATGCACTTCTTGGCAGAGGTGAGAGCAACGAGCTTGAGCTCAGAGTTGCCGATTTTTCATCAAGCGTTTCCAGCGTAGAAGAATATTTCCAGAAATTCGGTTATGCCTATAATATTGCAAGCATTCAGGCAAGATGCAGCAACTATAGCCAGGAGGGGCTTCAGAACCTAATAGAAACCGGAAAAGTTCATCTTGGCAGGTTTGTGAAGAACCGGCTTTCCTATACGGCAGACTGGCTGAGCGAATCCCTGTACAATCTCAGGTACGGCCCGTTCAAGGAAGAGGAACTTCAGGTTCTCAGGTATATTGAGAACGGTCATGATACAGATGAGGATATTGCAGAACGATCTGGAAATCCTGTCAAAGTTGTGAGGCAGCTCATTCGAGCACTGGAGTTCAGAGTATCAATCACGCGTTCCCTTGATGGGAGATATTCCATTCTTTACGGTTCCAGGGAGCAGGGGAATTTAAACGAATCAGTGGGGAAACTTATTGAAAAATATGGCCCAGTATCAAAGAGAGAACTGGAACATACATTCTGGGCATTCATGGGTGAAAGCATCAAGGCACTCAATGAAAAACCCAAGTATATCCGCAATGATCTTTATTATGGAACAAGGGACCTCATCGGCGACCTGAAGAAGGGGGTGATTATTCCTGTTACAGATCCCCTTGAGATATATTTCGGCAGGAAGTATCTGAATGAAATAGATTACAATTCCATTTATGTTTCAAAGGGAAGGGAAGAGGCCACCCTGAACATCGCGTTTAATGACAATGTGCTGTGGTGTTCCAACCTGACAGGATCAATTTCCTCTCCAGAAAGTTTCTTCAATACTGTCAAGGAGCTTGCAGGAAACCACAACTGCCGGGAAATATTCATATCTGCTGTTCCTGAAAATGTTTCACCTTATGCAAAGGAAGAAGGATTCACTGAAAAGGGTGGTGCCTTCATCCTGGGGGATGCGGAGATAGTGGATCTGGAAGAGGAGGATCTTTTCTCATATGCTGTAGCTTCTGCGCAGAAGAATGAGGACTCTGTTGTTTTTGAAAAACTCAAGGAATTCCATCTGGGAATCAGAAATGAAGTTGAAGCCTCATATATGGGACTCAGGAATGTTCTCCTTCGAAATTATTTTCAGTCAAGGCTGCTTTACAACTTTTCCGGCCCGTTCGGGGTCCAGGCAATGGCAACAATGGAAACAATTTCTGTTTACAGAGCCATAAGGGGAAGAGAACTGAACGAGTTTGACCAGCGTATTGTCCATGTAATAATGGAATATGGGGGCGCGACAGAATCAGAAATCATCAGCCATCTGAGGAAAGATATCCTTGGGGTGAGAGAAGGCCTCAAATCACTTTTCGAGGATTGTGTTATTGCAAAGGATTCTGACAGGAGATATGTTTTTGTTCCCGAGAAATTCAAGACAGTTGAAGCAGTCGATATCATTGTCCGCTCACTGCTCAAGAATATGGGATTCATAGATGCCAAAAGGTATGAAGACACAACCGGCAGACCCATGGATCAGAACTTCCATAAGGTCATGGAGCAGCTCATAAAGACCGGAAAGGCAGTAAAAGGCATAATTCCAGGATTCCAGAGACTTCTATATATCAATCCATCCGCACTCAAATTCAAGAAGGGTGAATCAAGGATACTAATTCCAAAAGATATTATCCTTCTCTATTTCCAGGACTATATCAAGAGGCAGCTTGGCTCTATAAACCTATATATTATGGTTCAGAACGGAAAACTCGCAGCAGGATTCTCGGCTAGAAAGAGCCTGAAAACCCTGAAGGTTTCAAAAGTAATCGGTGATAGGGAATACAGGGACAAAATGAGGAAAGAAATGAATGAATTCGGATTCGCCGTTTCCTTTAACTGAAAACCTTTGAAAAGTATGATTTTTGAAAATCATCATTTATTTTTAATATAAGTTTTCTGAATTTCTCAGTTCCTTTTAACTAAGAATATAGGCATTGATTTTATATCCCCCTTCATTACGTAGTCCATGGAAAACATTGACTTCTTTCTGACCGGTATTTCCGTCATACTTGCAGCTTTCTTACTGGCAGTTGGCATACGGGCTTACAGAAAATCAGGAATGAGAATGTTTCTATTCATACTGCTTGTTTTCCTTGTCATCCTCCTGGATGGTGTAATCCTTATAATCTCAGGATTTGGGGTATTTACTCTTCCCATCTCAAACACGGCTGTCCTGATGATATCCGATGTGATAATTCTCCTTCTCTTCTATTATGGAGTTGTGCGAGGTAGTTAGATATTGGTGGAACAGGGTTCTCTCCGGGATTATATCGAGCAAATTATATCTGAAAATCCAGGTATACACTTCAGAGAAATCCAGAGAAAATCCGGTGCAGCCGTTGGCCAGGTTGAATATCACCTGTATCAGCTGGAGAAAATGGAAAAAATCTCAATAAGGAAGGATGGAAAACTAAAGAGATACTTTCTGCTGGACAACACCGGCTTCAGCGAAAGGAAAATTATCTATTTCCTTAGAAACAGGTATGCAAAGGATGTAATATTTTACCTCCTTGAGCACGATAATGTTGAACTTTCTTATTTTCTTACAGGAAGAAAGGGCCGCCAGGAAAACATGAGGCAGATCATATCAGATATGATTGAGCAGGAGGTTTTGCACTCAGAAAGCAGGTCAAGTTCTTCACATCTGTTTCTATCAGATCCCGATAAAACTAAATTAGTCCTTAAAAAATTCAGGGAAAGTTTCCTGGACTCCATGAGTGCCAACATAATGTCAATGTTGGACTAATGTCACTATTTTTTTCTTCTGAATGAAGCATAAGATACACCAAGTAATGCCATGCCTGTTGCAAGACCGCCGGCAAGAAGTTCAGAATGGATGATGAGGAAATTTGCTGCCTGCTGTATATCATTCTGCAGAATAGGGCTCTGGAAAAGGTCTATACTGGGAACAGAGAAATGGGGATCCTGTGTGAGTGTATGTATTCCATTGGTAAAATGAAACTGGAATATCAGTGTATCCACATTCCCATCAGAACTTTTTGAAGCATTCAGCTGTGAAGTCAGGCCATTCACAACAAAGGAACTGTTCCACCAGTAATAGGCAGAATAATTTGTGCTGGTAACACTGATTCCGCTGGTATTTAGTTTTGTGAAGTTCTGGGAGAATCTGGAAAGGTTGTGATACTGCTCAAATATGTTCCCAAGCTTTGCCCCAAGCTGTTGAATAAGGAGGAGATCTCCCTGGCCGGTAATGCTGTTTGAACTCATAGAAAAGGTAAGCTGGAAGCTGCTCACAGGTGTATTGTTGTGGGGAAGGGGATTCGGTGTAAGTGTTTTGTTCATCCATATGGTGATGTCTGAAGTAACCTGGGATTCAAGCTCAAATTTGTAGTTTTCATGGTCTCCACTCACAACGTTTGAGGAAATGTTGAATTTTTTCTCGATATCACTCAAATAGTTTGCATCCGTTTTATGGAAATTGAGATGAGAAGTATAGTAAAGGCTGTTGTTTGAGACTCTGTGGATAACCCATGTTTGGGATGGGAAATAGGCATAATAAAGGCCATAATTCGTGAAAAGAAGCAAACCCTCGTAGGAAAGATTGAAACTGGTGTTTGCTGATGGGCTTATATAGATCTGGGGATAATTTGTAAAATGAAGTTCATTCTCTACTGGAGTCTCGGGATTATGGCCCCCATCGTCTGCTGAGGCAACGGGGAGGGCTACCAATGAAAATATGACCAGGATTAATAGTAAGCGCCTCAACATTGACTACACTGCTAATATAAAATAAAATTTTTTGGTACAATCGATCAAAAAATCTGGATTAGGCAAATTCTTCCCTGAGTTCAATCATAACAAGATTAAGTACCTCTTCGAAGGTTACTCCAGTATATTCTCTGAGGCCACCCATTTCCGTTCTTAACCTTGCCACATACTGATCTTCCTCAGAATCAAATTCAATATTACAAATAAGTTCCTGCATTTCAATCCCACTTTTTACACCGAATTTACTACTTTATAAAAATATTGTGGAATTATTTTTACTGAAAAAATAATCTTATGCAGAAAAGTGTGGATGCAGTCATACTATTATGAGTGATAGCAGTTTCCAGGAATACTAACAGCATTCAGAGTTCTATCATTATCCTGCCCAGAGACATTTTCCCCTTCATTTCAGCAAATGCTTCGTTTATGTCATCGAGTTTAATTTTCCTGTGAACCATGGCAGAAATTTTACCTTCCGCTGAAAGTTGAAGAGCAGCTTTCATGTCTTCCCTGGTAGAACTTATGCTGCCCATTATTTTGTTTCCCTTCAGGATAATGAGACCTAATGGCAATGGCACAGGGGTTGGGTCTACATTCCCTATGACAACCATTCTTCCTCCTGTTCTCAGGCTTCTCAGTGTTTTATCAAATGTTGGAAGACCTACACTTTCAAGGGCAAGATGCACCCCGTCACCTGTGTGTTGCTTGATCTCCTTGTCAAAATTTTCCGAAGTTACCACCAGGTCTGCACCGAGGCCATAGAGTTTTTCTGCTTTCCACGGGGACGAAGTTTTGGCAATAACATGAGCACCCAGTGCCTTTGCAATCTGTATTGCGTGTGTCCCAACGCCTCCACCTGCTCCAGATATGAGAACATTTTCTCCTTCGACTAGGCCTCCAACACGCTTCATTGCGTTGTAAATCATCCCTGTCACACAGGCTGATATTGATGCTTCAGCATCTCCCACTCCTTCGGGAACTTTGACCAGGGACTTGTCGGTAGTCTTTATATACTGTGCATACCCGCCGTTCACGGTTTCTCCAAATGTTCTCTTGTTGGGACAGAGATTTTCGTTTCCTGATTTGCAGTATTCACATTGGCCACATGGAGTATAAATGAGGCTTGCAACCCTGTCACCTGGTTTAAAATCTTCAACTTGTTCCCCCACCTTCTCAATTGTTCCTGATATTTCATGTCCTGGAATAATTGGAAGTGAAACTCTTGGAAAGAAACCTTCCTGGGTCAGAATGTCTCTGTAACAGATACCAGTCAGTTTCTGCTTTATTAGAACATCATGGCCTGAGACTTCAGGTATTTCAACTTCTTCAACACTTATCGGTGTTTTTAACTCCTTCAGAACAGATGCTTTCATAAGTAAGAATAATGTGGAAATATATATGTGATGGGTCTTAATGGCTCACCATAGTCCGGAGCACAAATGTTCAATCTAAGATTTTCCAGGGAAATGGCACTGAAAGAAATTTCGGTGGATGGATACGAAATCATCAGGAACTCATATGTGGTAGTTGTTGGTATTGGAGCAACAGGTTCTCCGGCTGCAGATCTCTTCGTAAGAGCAGGCGTTGGAAAGATCCGTTTGATAGATGGAGATACTGTGGACATTTCCAATATCCATCGTCAGATCCTTTATTCTGAAAATGATGTGGGCAGGAAAAAGCCTGATGCTGCTTCAGAAAGGCTGAGGATAGTCAATGGGGGTTGCGAAATTGAATCCGTACCACAATTCCTATCCCAGGAAAATGCTTCAGAACTCTTAGGAAAACCTTCCATTGTCATTGACGGAACCGACAATATGCAGACACGCAGGATCATTAACAGCTACTGTGTTGAGAACAGGATACCTTGGGTATTCATTTCCTCAATAGGCACTGTGTCTCAGGCTAAGGGGATTCTTCCCGGAAGCACATCCTGCCTGGACTGTTTTGTAGATAGAAATTTAAACTATTCAATGAGCTGTGAAGAAACCGGGGTTCTTGCTTCAGCACCTGTTATGGCTTCAAGCCTCGCCTGGACCATTGCCCTGAGGATTCTCCTGAACCAGGATGAAAATGGGGATTTGTATTACATTGATCCGTGGAATCTTGTTATGGAAAAGATTCATATTAATAGGAATCCGCAATGCCCTACCTGCAGCAATATTCAAAACTGATTCTGTATGATAAGGGGAATTATCTTTGATCTGGACGGAACACTTCTCAATTCGAGAGCCTTGAGGATTAAGGCCTGGAAACATGCATTTGATGTATTTGGCCTGGAGGTATCAGAAGAACAGATATCTCCACTCATAGGGATACCGGGAGTGGATCTTGCAGGAAAATTTTCAAGCAAAGCCTTTGAAATTGAAATGGAAGAAGAGAAATATTTTCGCTCACACCTGGGGGAAATCACTCTTTATGATGATGTTGACTGTACCATGAAACGGCTTACATCCATGGGAATAAGAACATCCATTGTAACATCTTCAAGAAGGGCATTACTGGATATCCTGAAGCTGCCATATAATCCGGTAGTAACAATAGACGACGTTGAAGTGGGGAAACCTGACCCTGAGCCTTACCTGAAAGCCCTCTCTTCAATGAAAGTTGGACCAAAGGATTGCATGGTTGTGGGGGATGCTGAAACCGACCTCATTCCTGCAAGGGACATAGGTTCCGTATCTGTATTCATAGGTCATGGCGTGAGAAAATTCTCGAATTATGCTGATTACTACATAGATGAGATATCTGAAGTTCTAAAGATACTTGAAAAAATGAAAAAAAATTAGGTTAATCCTCTAAAAGCTTCAGGAATTCATTCAAATGTGGAAGATTTTCAACAGTACCCTTTTTTTCTGTCACAAAAACAGGGATGATGTCAAAGGCCCTTATCCAGCTTTTTCCCTCCAGATCTTCAGGAATGCCGCTGCAGATCCTTAAGATGTTTTTATCTCCCGGGTCATGGGCACTTTCATATTTCAAGTCCGAAGGCAAGTACGATGACAGGTTTTCTCTTATTTCTTGGAGCAATCTGTGGAGAACCTTATTGTCAGATACAATGTTTTCAAGGAACCTTATGGCAGGACCAGTAATCTTAACCCCTTTCTGAATACTTTCGAAAACTTCATCCATGGTTTTCATGGAAAATGTGGATAAGATCCCAACTTCCATCCGGTGCCCTGCATAAATAAAAAACTCATCGTTTCCAAACTCTGTTTTTACATATTCACGAACACTAAAACCTTCGGTGAAAAAGAAAGAACTTATGCTTGAATCACGATTTTTCAGTGACCTGAGGGATTCCCTCGGGTTCATTCTCTGATATCTGAAAGAGGAAAGATGCTCTGTAACATCACTTTCAGCTTCGGTTCTCAACACAATTCCTGAAATGACAGGTCTTCTGTCTTCAAGATTCTGTTCCCAGAGGATAACATCAGTTTCTGTTCCAGCTTCAAGGAATTTTGTGTCGCCTTCCAAGGAAATGAATCCGCTGGTTGACATGAACCGTGATATTGATCCGGACAGTCCTGTTACAGGATAGATTCTACTGGGTTCGCCAGGAGCTACACTGACTGGAATAAGGTTCTGCCTGCCCATTTCAAGCTTAAGATTAACGGCAAGAACACCTCTAAGGGATGCTGGCTGGCGGTTTAAGCCACCGGCTGAGAGAATTGCCTGCAGAAAGATTGACCTGAAGATCATCATGGATGATACGGGAAACCCTGGTAGACCTATAACGACTTTATTTCCGGATTGACCCAAAACTGTTGGCAGGCCAGGTTTAACAAGAACTCCATGGAATATCATTCCTGGGCTCATTTCGTCAATAATCCGGTATACAAGATCAGATTCGCCAGCTGAACTGCCTCCTGAAAGAATCACAATGTCTGCCTTGGTGAGATTTTCATCTATTTTTTCCTTGATTTGATTATAGTCGTCTGGGACAATTCCTGCGTACACTGCATCAATAAAACTGTAGTTGTTGAGCTCGTTGCACAGGGCGATACCATTTGCATCATTTATGCTCCCTTCACTGTATTTCCCGTTATATGCTATGAGTTCATTTCCAGTGGAGATAACGGTAATTTTCAGCTTCCTGTAAACTTCAACCTCAGGAATACCAAGTGAAGCAAATACAGCAATATCATTGGTATCTACCACCTTACCGGCAAGTGTCAGAAGTTCCTGTCCCGAAATATCACTCCCGGATTCGGCTATGTTTGTTCCCGAAGAAACCGATACAAAAATCCTTACTTTTTCATCTCCAGTTTCTTCAGTATCCTCAACTCTGACAACTGCATCAGCGCCTGAAGGGATTATGGCACCCGTGGAGATCCTGAAACAGCATCCTTCACAGGCCATTTCTTTTCGAGGTTGTCCAATGAATGATTCTCCAGTAATCTTCAGGATGGCAGGATCTGTCTCATTGATATCAGCTATATCTCTGGATCTTACTGCGTAACCATCCATGGTGGATCTATTGAATGGGGGATTATTTCTCGGTGCAAACACACTTTGGGAGAGAATTCTGCCGGAACTCTCTGTTATTGGGATATTTTCAGTTTCATCCAATGGTTTTATAGTTTCTCTGGCCAGCTGAACAGCTTTCCCGAATGATACCAGTTTCTTGTATACGGACTTCAATAAAAATCACCAAAGAGTTTAACTTTTACATGTTCACCGGCTTCAAGGCCCTCAACAGTTCCCGGTATCACCAGTGTGCCATCAGACTTCAGCATTGAACTTATTGATCCTGAGCCATGTGTTTTGATGACCTCAGCAACTTCTCCATCTTCGCCTGAAATAAGGTTCACTCTGTAAATCCCTGCATAGCCAGCTTTGTTGGAAACATTAGAGGACAGTGTGGCAGTAAGCGTCTTCCTGTATTCCTTCAGACCTGTTACTGTTCTGACATATTCTTCAAAGAACAGGTCAAAGGACAGCATGGATGGGACGGGAACTCCAGAAACGGAAAATACGGGTTTGCCATCTGATTCGTAAAGAGTCATAGTTCTTCCTGGCCTTATCATGGCTCCACCAAATACCACATTGGAAATTTCCGACATGGCTTCCGGTACCTCATCCTTACCCCCAAGGCTGGTTCCCCCTGTTACTACTACGCAATGATTCTCTTTCAGGGCAACATTAATCATGTCTCTTATTTCCCGGGAATCGTCGTGGGCAATACCTGCTGCCCGAGCTTCAATAAATCCTCTGTTCAGGTAGTTGACAATGAGGTTCTGTGTTGTATTTGGGATTTTTCCTTCAGCATCGGAAAACAGTTCATTACCAGTGGAAATGACTCCAACACGTATTTTTTCAAAAACATCAACCGTTTCAACACCTGAACTAACCAGAGCAGTGATATTCCAGGGTTTAATCACTGAGGATTCTGCCAATATCATGTCACCTCCGCGGAGGTCATCTCCTGCTCTCTCTATGTTTGCCCATTGCTTTGGAACAGAGGTTATCGTAATATTTCCCTCCTCAATAATGCAGTCTTCCGCCATTATGACGGCATCATAAGAATCGGGCACTATTCCTCCGGTGTAAATTTCTGTGCATTTCCCCTCAATATATTTGTCGAACCTGGACCTGCCAGCCTCAACAACTCCATTTGTTTCCAGAGTTACAGGATTTGTATCGCTTGCACTTTTGCAGTCTGAAAGATTTACCGCAAAACCATCAACGAGGCTCCTGTTCCATGGGGGAAAATTAGACTTGGCTGTAACATCACCTGCAGATATCCTGCCAAGTGAAGAGGCAACATGGATACTTTCTTTTTTAGGAGTATCCCAGGCTGTGTTTCTAATCCTGTCCAATGCCTCATCAAGCGAAATCAGCTTCAGGAATTTTCCCATTTTTCTCCTTATCTTTTCCATGATTATCCTATCTGTTCAATTCATGATGTATGTGTGCAATCTGTTCCAGGATTATGCCGCTGACACCAAGTTTTGCACCTGCAGGTGATCCGGGGAGGCAAAATACCGGCTTCCTGTTTACCACGAAAGCTGTGGCTCTTGATAGGGCGGCATTTGTTCCTATTTCCTGAAATGACAATGTCGCAAAGACATGGCTGAAACCGGTCATTTCATATTCAGCAATGCTGGATACAGCCTGGATCGTTACATCATACCTGGTTATGCCCGTTCCTCCGGATATTATGACGGAATCACATTGGTCAAGAAAGTCAAGAACTGTATTCTTTATCCTGATCTGGTCGTCTATTATCACTTCGTAAGAAACCACTTCATGTCCTGCATTTTCAAGCAGATCCATGATGGTTTTCCCTGAATCGTCATCATCCTGTGTGCGTGATGAACTGCAGGTGATAACGCCGAATTTTCCACTGAAGCCCTTTGTTTCATGATGGTGCATGGCCTTTCTCCTTTGTGTCAACATGAACATCTGTTATCCTGGTGGACGGGTAATTTCCAGTTTCATCCTTTTCAAGATACTTTGTCATGTCCCAGACTGTTAGCAATGCAGATGTAACACAGCTCAGGGCATCCATCTCTACGCCAGTTTTCCAGTTTGCAACGAGGGCACATGACACTGTCACTTTCTCATCATCAAGATCCATTGAAAAATCAATACTTTCTATTGGGACCTGGTGACAATAGGGCATCCTGCTCCAGGCTTCTTTGGCACCCTGGATTCCAGCAACCTTTGCAGAGGTGAACACATCGCCTTTTTTTATCTGCCCTTTTCTGATTAGTTCAACGGTATCTTTTTTCAGAACAACGCTCCCCGAGGCTTTGGCATACCTTCTGACTATGGGTTTTTCAGAGATGTTTATCATAATACCCACTCATGACATTATTTCATAAAGAGATTCTCAACGGAGATCGGCAGGTTTAGGTTATTCAAACCCATTTGGCATCCATGATTGCCATAATCCCGGTGAAGCTTTCAGTAAGACTCCCCGGCAAGCATTTGATGAAGATAGGGGAAAAGACAATCATTGAGCATGTGTACCACAAGGTATCAAAGGTGTTTGAAACATACATCTATTCCAAGATCGATTTACCTCTCCCATTTATTCATGACAAATCAGAAAATATCATGGACTTGGTTTTCAACCTCAAGAAAAGATATGGTACATTTGCCATGATAGGCGGGGACATGGTATTTTTCAATGAGAATGATTTGAAAATATTAAAGGAGAGTTACCGTGGGGGGCCCGTTGTCCCAGGTGATGGTTATGAGGATTATGAACCCATGTTCAGCATCTATTCCGGTGAGCCAAAGTTAACCAGGAATCTGAGGGAAGCGTTGACAGGCGAAACCACTGTTTATATCCCAAAGAGCAAATTCAGCAAATATGCATTTTATAACATTAATACAAGCGAAGACTACAGAAATGCAATTTCCATTTACGATGAATTGAAAAATAATGATTTTTAAAAATAAAAAATTTGGAAAACAGGTCTTCCGGTTATAGCCAGAGACCAATTCCCATTGCAAAGTTTGCCACTGCAGCAAACATCAGGTACATCAGCCATATTCCTGTTATGATGTGGAAGAAACCTTTGGCTTTTACCCACATTGGCTTCTCCGTCAGGCTTGCAGGAATGTCGGTTATGTACACAAAGGCCAGCAGTACGAAAAGTATTCCTACTGGGACATCTGTGCTGTTGTGTAAGAACACTACTGCACCTGTTATTGATATCCACAGGAATGCGAAGGCCATATAGCCATCTATTCTCATATCTGCGCCTTTGTACCTGTTGTATCCCAAGGCAAACCAGTGAACACCATAAGCGGTGAACGCAAGTGCTGCCATGTACAGGGCATCGGAATTTGCCCCGGTGGGATTAAATGCCGTTGGGTACAGGGTCAATCCGAGCCAGAGAAGTATACCAGTTACAAACTGGAGAAATCCTGGCATCCAAATGCCCCATTGTCCCAACGACAGATTCAATCTGTCCGATTTTTCTGGTTTTCCAAGAAGCTCATACGGGCCATATATTAAATAGCCAGTTCCGAGCCCAAAGAATCCCAGTGCTATTGGAGCTAATGAAACAACGCTCATTTTAAAACCAACTGAGGATTCCGAAAAACCCCCATCTGATCACCTTACCGGTAACAATAAGATTTATTCATGAATCAGCCATGTTACTGCATGAGCACACTTTATGGCGAAACACTCAAGGAAATATACAAGCTCAACGGCATCCATGATCCACTCGCGTACATGAAGGATGCAATTGACTGGTCAGTATTTCCGGAGCTTTTGGAGGATCTCTATCACAACAATACAGATCAGGGCGGAAGGCCGAACATTCCGGTTACAACAATGGTCAAAGTGCTCTTCCTGCAGAGCATGTACAATCTCGTGGATGAACAGGCAGAGAAGGAGATAAAGGACCGGATCTCCTTCATGAACTTCCTGGGGTTTCCAGAGCATCTGCCGGACTCCACCACCATATGGATGTTCCGGGAAAGACTGTCAAAAACAGGCAGGGATCGCATAATATGGAATGAACTGCAGAGGCAGATCGAATTGAAGGGCATCAAGGTCAAGAAAGGATCAGCGCAGGATGCCACTTTCATCACTTCCGATCCCGGACATGAAAAGCATGAGGAACCAAGAGAAGAGGGAAAGACGCGCAGATCTAAGGACGGAACGTTCACAAAGAAGAACAACAGGACATTCTTCGGCTACAAGGGACATGACATTGTGGACGACAATCATCCAGTACCTGTAATAAGATCATATGCAGTCACCACAGCAAAGGACCACGACACAAGGATTGATCTTTCAAAGCGTGGAATAACGGTGTACAGGGACAAGGGGTACTTCGGCTCTGATCCTAAGGGCATCAATGGCACAATGGACAGGGCGGTGAGGCATCACAAACTCCCAGTGGAGTCTGTGAGGAGGAATCTCAGGATCTCACGGAAGAGATCAATGGTGGAATATCCATATGCCGTGATGAAGAGGGTATTCCACTTCACCCATGTTATGGTTACCATGGTGCGAAGGGTGAGGGTGAAATTCATGTTTGCTTGCTTTGCATACAATCTTCATGCGATGAAAATCATACAGGGATAGCGCAAGCCATCGATATTTCCCTGAAAAATCAGGGAAATTCAGGGATAAATGAGAAGAAAACACTGTTAATGTATGTATTTGCCCGCGGTTCATCATTTATTGATCAAAAATCAGGGAATTCTGAAAGTTAATCGGAATCCTCAACTCATAATAATGTAAAACGTATTTAATACTTTTTTAGACCTAATACCAATTTGCCGCGAATTTGAGATAAAAATGGATAAATTTGTAATTTAAATCTGGATTAGATTGTTAAATTGAAGTTTATGTTGGAAATTCTGTATAAAACAGGAACGACCATTGGTTCAGTCCTGAAAAATGGAAGGGATTTGAAAACATTTTCCTAAATGACACTTATCAAATTAAGTTCCAAAAATCTATTTATGGTCAATCATGCCATTGTTGTTCTCCCTTCGGAGTAACATCTTTCTTCCAGATGGGTACTTTTTCCTTGATGGTGTCAATAACATACTCACACGCAAGAAAAGCGTCTTTTCTGTGGGCGGAAGCTACGCATATGGCAACAGAATCTTCCTTAAGTTCAATCTTGCCGATCCTGTGAACCACGTTGATGTCAATAACATTGTATTTTTCTAATGCATCCTGGCAGATTTTTATCATTGTTTTCTCAGCCATTTCATTGTAACTCTCATAAATCAGAGATTCCACTTCAAGTTCACCAGTAAACCTTCTTACGGTGCCCTGAAACGTAACAATTGCACCCGCATCCTCATTTCTCGTTTTTTCAATGAGATTGTTAATGTCAATGGGGCTTTCAGTAATGGTGACAAACATTAACCTTTGCAGGGTTATATTGTTGATAAATGCTTCTAAGTCAGAGAGGCCGTATCCAGTATTCAGTTAAAAAAACAAAGTATTGTTCATAACCAATTCGTTTATTGACACGAATGGATGGAAAGAAAATCTGTATTTTTATAAATGGAAAGTAACCTGATTAACGGAATTTCTTAAAGAAACAACTCATTTTGCCGGCAAAATCGGTCAATGTCGATTTTCTACCTTGGAATAGTTAAATACAAAGAGTGCCTATTCATTGATAGGGAAATTAGTCAGACTATTTCCCGTTTCGAGTGACTTAGGTCACTGATTAAGGGGATGAGAATCGTTTGAACGGCGATAAAATAAAATACAAAGCAAATGGAAAGGAATTTACAGGTCTCGAAGGTCAGACAGTTCTTCAGGCCTTAATGGCAGAAGGCGCAGAAGTACCACATGTTTGTTATCAACCAAATCTCGGACCTATACAGACCTGTGATACATGCCTCGTTGAAGTTGACGGCAAAATGGTCAGGTCATGCTCAACACACCTGAAATCCGGACAGAATATTGATTATTCATCAAAGAATGTAAAGGACCTGCAGAGGGAGGCTACACAGAGGATTTTACACAATCATGAGCTTTATTGCACAGTTTGTGAAAATAATAACGGAGACTGTGCTCTGCACAATGCTGTTCATGATCTGGGAATAGATGAGCAGACATACCCCTTTGAACCAAAGCCTTACCCTGTTGATGATTCAAACCCTTTCTACAGATATGATCCAAACCAGTGCATTCTGTGTGGAAGATGCGTCGAGGCATGCCAGGATGTTCAGGTAAATGAGACACTGAGCATTGACTGGAACAGAGAAAAACCCAGGGTAATCTGGGACAATGACGTTCCAATAAACGATTCATCTTGTGTTTCCTGTGGTCATTGTGTGACAGTTTGTCCTGTGAATGCACTTATGGAAAAGAACATGCTTGGCCAGGCCGGATTTATAACCGGAATGAACATGAAATCCAAGAGGCAGATGATCGACTTCACAAAGTCCTTCGAACCCGAACTGACAATGTCTCCGGTCATGCTCATCAGCAATGTTGAATCAAAGCTTAGGAACAGTCAGGTAAAGAAGACCAAGACAGTATGCACATACTGTGGTGTGGGCTGTTCTTTTGAAATGTGGACAAAGGGAAGAGAAATACTCAAGGTCCAGCCAATGCCTGAATCTCCGGCAAATGGAATTTCAACCTGTATTAAAGGCAAATTCGGATGGGAATTCACCAACAGCCCTGAAAGATTAACAAAACCACTCATAAGAGATGGTAACAAATTCAGGGAAGCATCCTGGGAAGAGGCCCTGGATGTAGTGGCAAAGAAACTCTCAAAGGTAAAGGAAACCCATGGGGGCAACGCCATTGAATTCATAGCTTCTTCAAAGGGTACAAATGAAGAGGCATATCTTGTGCAGAAATTCGCGAGACAGGTGATGGGAACAAACAATGTGGATAACAGTTCAAGATTCTGCCAGGCACCTGCAACTACAGGATTGTGGAGAACAGTGGGGTATGGAGGAGACGCAGGGTCCATCTATGATATCTACATTTCAGATCTTGTAATTGCAGTTGGAACAAACACTGCAGAATCACACCCGGTTCTTGCTACCAGGGTAAAGAGAGCACACAAGCTCAACGGCCAGAAACTCATAGTCTCCGATATTAGGAAGCATGAGATGGCTAACAGGGCGGATATTTTCATACATCCCAAACCTGGCTCTGATCTTGTCTGGCTAAGTGCTGTGACAAAATACATCATAGATAAGGGCTGGGAAGCTGAAGATTTCATTGCTCAGAAGGTCAACGGCTTTGACGAGTACAAAAAGAGCCTTGAATCATTTACTCTTGAGTTTGCAGAACAAAAGACAGGAATTCCAAAAGAGACACTCATCAAAGTAGCAGAGACAATACACGAAGCAAAGAGCATGGTTATGCTTTGGGCCATGGGTGTAACACAGCACCAGATGGGAAGCGACACTTCAACTGCAATTTCCAACCTGCTTCTGGTCACAGGAAACTATGGAAGAAGAGGTACAGGTGCTTACCCGCTCAGGGGGCACAACAATGTGCAGGGAACCAGCGACTTTGGATGCATGAATGCTTACTTCCCGGGATACCAGAAAGTTGCCGATGACAAAGTAAGGAAGAAGTTCGAGGATGCCTGGAACTGCAAGATTCCTGCGGAACCCGGATACGACAACAACAACTGTCTTGAAGCAATAGAGGATGGCAAAATAAAGGCAATGATGGTTGTGGGAGAGGAAATAGTTGAAACAGGCTCCGACTCAAACTACATAAGAAAGAGACTGGAATCCCTTGACTTCCTCGTTGTTCTTGAAGTCTTTATGTCTGAGACAGCAAAGTATGCCGACGTGATCCTTCCAGCAAGTCCAAGTCTCGAGAAGGAAGGAACATTTGTGAACACCGAAAGAAGAATACAGAGACTCTATGAGGTATTTGAGCCACTCAAGGGAACAAAACCAGACTGGGAGATAATGCAGCTTCTTGCCAGAAAGATGGGGCACAACTGGGATTACAGACACCCATCTGAAATCATGGAAGAAGCAGCAAAACTTTCACCTCTCTTTGCAGGTGTCTCATACGAGAAGCTTGAAGGATTCAAGAGCCAGCAGTGGCCGGTGGCAGAGGATGGCACGGATTCACCATTCCTTTATGAGAATGGATTCCATTTCCCGGACAAGAAAGCGAAGTTTTACCCGGTTTCATACACGCCTCCGCTTGAACTCACGGCCGAATATGATCTGCACCTGAACAATGGAAGGCTTCTTGAGCACTTCCATGAAGGTAATGAAACCTACAAGACCGTTGGGATCAGGGATAAAGTACCAAGCACTTTTGTAGAAGTCTCTCCCGAGTTGGCAAAGGAAAGAGATCTGGATACAGGAGACTTTGTAAGGATATCATCTCCATCAGGTTCAGTGAAAGTAAGGGTACTTGTCACTGACAGAGTATCAGGAAAGGAAATGTACCTTCCAATGAATGCCTTGGGCGATGAGGCCGTCAACAACCTAACAGGAAGATTGGTGGATCCAACAGCACATACTCCTGCCTACAAGGAACTTTCCGTGAAAATGGAAAAACTCAAGGAGGCAAGAGGGCCATCACCGCTTCCAAAAACAAATCCAAGGTTTGGACATCCAAAACCCCAGAACGGTGTTCTCGTGGAGGAGAAGTGGAAGAGGAAGGATTACAAACCTCTTACTACGGAGTGAGGTGAAGAATAATGGCAAAGATGATAGAAGAAATTGAAACAAACGTACAGGAAGAGTCACTTGACGGAACATTGGATCTTGCAACACTCCTCGCAAAGCATGGGGAAGAGATTGACGCGTTCCTCGATTTGGTGAAATCGGCCAGTGAGAGTGGGATTTTCACTCTCCTGAAGGCTCTTTTCGAGAACAAGGGCGAAGCCATGACGCAGATATCTGACGAAATCTCCAAACCTCAGAATACCAGGTTTGTCAGAAATCTTCTGACCGTATACACTCTGCTGTCAAACATTGATCCCGACACAGTACGGAAATTCATGCTGAACCTGGCAAGTGCGGTGGATAAATCATCATCCCTCAAGGATGAGGGACCAATGGGTCTTATGGCATTGAACAGGAACATGAAGGATCCAGATGTTTCTGTTGGATTCAGGGTTCTTTTCGAAGTGGCAAAAGGTTTCACGAAACCATCAACTAAAAAGGAGTAGAATTTGAAAGACTCCAAAACCAAATCTTTTCATTTTTTTGATACAGTCAGATATAATACAGAAGCGGGAACTGAGAATTTTCAGGACAGAATTACTGTTGAGGAACCTCTCGAAGTAAAGATAAGGTACACAGATGGAAGTGATAAGACTGTTTCTGTTATAATGCGTACCCCAAGTCTTGACAACTATCTTGCAGTGGGTTTTCTCTACTCTGAAGGCATTATAAAAAACAAAAATCAGGTAATGTCTATTTCAAACATTGACCAGGAAGGAACTGCATTGGAGAATATAGTCATTGTACATGTAACAGAGGGAGTTCATTTTGATCTGTCGGATTACGGGAGAAATTTTGCAATCAATTCAAGCTGCGGTGTATGCGGCAAAAGCAGCATCAATGATATATTTGTCAGATCTGGAAAATTAATACGATCCACCTCCAAGATAGACGCGGGCACTCTGCTAAAGCTTCCTGATCTGATGAGGCGCCAGCAGAGAATCTTCGGTGAAACCGGTGGAATTCATGCTGCAGGTCTTTTTGACAATAAAGGCAACCTGAAAGTCGTTGCTGAAGACATCGGGCGTCACAACGCTGTTGACAAGGTTATTGGCTATATGGTGCTTAATGATCTTCTTTTCCAGGACGACCTGGTGTTACAGGTAAGTGGAAGGGCCGGGTTTGAGATTCTTCAGAAAGCTGCAATGGCAGGAATTCCTGTCGTGAGTTCGGTGTCTGCTCCTTCAACACTGGCCATAAACACAGCAGAATCCATGAACATGACACTCGTATGTTTCGTAAGAGGAGACAGGTTCAATATTTACACAAATCCGTCACGAATCAGAACTTAACCGGCCTATCCGCCACTTACCACAGGAAAAAGAGCAAGCTCGTCTCCGTCTTTCATTCTTGTTTCTTCACTAGAATAATTCTGGTTCAGGGCAAACAGTATCTGGCCCTTTCTGTTCTTAAGCGCCGCATGTTTCTCCTTCAACAGCGAAATCGCTTCCGTGATGGTGGAATTATCGTTTATGGTCAATGATTCCTTCTCTATTCCGGAATCATCCCTCACTGACCCAAAATACTTCACTGTTACCTTCAATTTCATCCTCCTTTTTCCAGTAAGGTTCCCTGGCTTTTGCAGCCTTTACAAATATATCGTCAAGTT
The DNA here is from genome assembly GCA_021810045.1 of Thermoplasmata archaeon. Classification (GTDB taxonomy): domain Archaea; phylum Thermoplasmatota; class Thermoplasmata; order Thermoplasmatales; family Thermoplasmataceae; genus JAJZOM01. The sequence continues at coordinate 44,608 of JAJZJR010000010.1, read as the reverse complement.
CATTTTCGGGCTTTCCGTTTCTTATGCTTGATATTATGTTGGTAAGGTTGTCATTCCTCATCAGGCAGGGTTTTAGGAGACCAGTAGATGTAAGCCTGATCCTTGTGCAGTTATTGCAGAATTCAGAATTTCTCATGGGTTTTACAAATTCAACGACTGCAGTCTTCCCTTCAAGATTCATGTGATATCTCGGTCTTCTGTGCAATTCATTGTATTCAACCTTAAATGACCTGGAGGCTATTTCTTTTTCAAAGCCCTCCAGTGAGATATGGTACTTGAGGAAATCATCGGACTTTTCCATTTCTCTTGTGGTTTCATATTCGATAAGCTGCAGGATGACATTCTCTTCTGCCGAAAGTTTCAACATTAAGGGAAGCTGATCAACATTCAGGTCTTTGAGAACAACAAAATTAACCTTGATGGGATCAAAACCTGCTTCGTGTGCTGCCCTAATTCCCTTTACAACCTGATCTATGGCATCTACTCCCGTAATGAATTCGAATTTCTCCCTTTCTATTGAATGAAGAGAAATATTTATTCTGTCCAGGCCGGCATTTCTAAGATCCTTAGCAATTTTAGGTAACATGATCCCATTGGTGGTCATGGAAATATCTCCGGTGATGTATTTCCTAGTCATTCTTACAATATCAAGAATATCTCTTCTAAGCGTAGGTTCACCGCCGGTAAACTTGATTTTGTTGACGCCCCATTTGCTGGCTACTGACACAATCTTCTCTATCTCATCAGCAGTCATGGATTCTGAATGAATACCGGTGCCCTCCATATGGCAGAAGAAACAGCTGAAATTACAGGTTGTGTTGACCTGGATTCTCATGCTTCGTACTGATCTGCCAAAATTGTCGGTTACCAGTGTCATAGCATTTTAATGCGGACTCAATAGTTAAGTTTTTTCTAGCGTGGGGTGTGAAAACGATGTTGTTTTCATGTGATAAGTTGTTCTCAGTTTATTGCTATTGTGGACAAAAATGTTACATATAGAGATTAGTGATGTGTCTGTTGTTAACATAGCTTCAAATAGACCAGCATCATAAGCCCAAAAGTGCAGGAAACCGAAACCGGTTTAAAACATCTAAAGAGAGATCAGCTTGGCCTAAGACACGCAGTTTCGCAGGCTGTGGCGCTAAATGCTCCCGCCGGAACCATTGTTTTGTATGTGACAACAACCGCCGCACTAATGTTTTTCACATTTGGTTCAACATATCCCAACGGTGCTTTTTCCATTCCATTGGTATTGTTACTGTCACTCATGGTATATGGCCTAATGAGCTTCTCAATGTATGAGTTCGCGAGAGAGATCTCCAGTTCAGGAGGATATTATACATTTGTTTCAAGAGGTCTGGGCAGTTCAGCAGGGTTCCTCACCGCCATCTCATATGTATCTTATCAGATACTTAGCTTCACTGGTTTCGGGATTCTTGGATTTATCGGTTTCATCTATGGTGTGTTGCCTGCAGTTGGAATAAACGTTCCTGATGCATCTTCTCTATGGATACCTATTGTACTTGCATTCATTGTTTTCGTTTCCGCGCTTATTTACAGTGGAATAAAACCTTCCCTGAAATACGTGTTTTACACAATTATTGTTGAAATTACATTTTTCATTGTAACTTCTCTTGTTCTCCTTGGGGTATATCACAACAAACTTTCAATTGCCCCATTCACTGCAAATCCCGTTGGCAACAATCCACTGATTCTTGCCTCAATGATGGTATATGCAATAGGCACCTTTGTAGGCATAGGTGGAGCAATTCCTGTTGCTGAGGAAACAAAGAATCCTAAGAGAAATGTTCCACTGGCCATAGTTGCAACTATTATTGTTCTGGGAGTAACAATCATACTGTCATCTTATGCCCAGGTGATTGCCTGGGGTGCAGCAAACATGTCAGCTTTTGGCAATACTGTTGCATACCCTGTTTTGAACATTTACGGCGACAGCTTCGGTTCTCTTAGCCCGATCCTACTTGGCATAATGATCATAATTGTTGCCAATTCCTATTTCACCGCCACCGTGTCGTTGGGCACAAATGCAACAAGAGTTTTGTTTTCAATGTCAAGGGAAAAAGTGATCAATGACAGGATCTCCAAGACCCATCAAAGAACAGGTGTCCCAACAAACGCTGTCATTCTGGTAGCAACAATTGCGGCTGTAATTGTTATAGTGACAGGACTTGTGTTTCAGGATTTGTATCCGAACCAACCTGTTGAGGCTTTATCTTATGCAGCTTTGTTCCTCCTGATTCTCGAAAGCCCTGTTTCATATCTTATCCATATACTCACAAACACGTCACTTTTCATTTACAAGAGGAAAGAAGGGAAGAAGATCAGCTATTTCAGGCATCTTGTAGTACCAAGCATTTCAACAGCACTTCTCATTTTCGCAATATTTATTGCTGTTGATTACAACCTCAGTGTGCCATATGTTTACGGCATATATGGTGCACTTGTTTGGATAATCATAACAGTTACCCTGACAATAATTGTGAGAAAAAAGTACAGCAAGAGATTGGAATTGATAGGAGATTTCTCTCTGTAGAATCTTGCATTTACATAGGACTGTGCCATAATTTCCAGAGGAAAACTCAGGAATTACCACCTTCTAATTTTTAAACGCATCTTGATGCGTGTGTATTAAGTCATAGAGTCCCCAGAAACTATTGTGTATGATCAAAACATGTGAAAATGTGAGTCGAGAACTTTTGTTGATCTATAATTTTTGTAGGAAATCACTTGTTTGAGTTGTCTATCACAGTGAACCTGGATACTTCAACTACAAGTATCAAATTTTGAAATTTCTGCAAGACAACAGTCTTTCCATACGAGGTGTTGTATAATTTATATATTTAATACAGATATCGAAATCGATATCGAATGTTTAGACCCAGTGAGAAGGATTTTGGAACCAGCAAAGAGTTCTTCAAAGGCTTCGATCCAGGCAATTTCAGCTTCGCCCACAACTTTAGAAGACATGGGGGTATGAAATATTACGTTCTTTGGCTATTGAGCCAGAAAAATCTCAGAGGTTCAGAAATTATTGAGACTGTACAGAGACAGACAATGGGATGGTGGAGGCCAAGTCCCGGAACAATTTATCCTCTGCTTAATACACTTCTAAAGGATGGCTTGGTGAAAAAAGAACACGATCTGAGGTATTCTCTTACACCTGCTGGTGCAGAAGAAATTGGATTAAAGCCTGGCGAAACCAAAACTTCAAGCACAGAAAACTGGGACATTGACAAAATACTTACAGAGATAGAGGGTTACATATCCTATCTGGAAGATGAACAGGGAAACCTGAAAGATCACAGGGAAAGGATTATGGAGCTCACAGAAAGATTATCAAAATTAAAATTGGAGTGAAAACAAAAATGCCGGTAATTATCAAAACAGAAAATCTTTCCAAGATATATGGAGGAAAGATAAAAGCACTTGAAGACCTGAATATTGAGATAGAAGAGGGAGAAGTTTATGGGCTGCTTGGACCAAACGGTGCAGGAAAGAGCACAACCATAAACCTGCTTACAACCAGAATCACGCCCACATCAGGCACAGCACTGGTTGGCGGCTTTGATATCAAGAAACATTCGATGGATGTCAGAAAGGTCATTGGTGTAGTACCACAGGATCTAACCACCGACGAGGATCTGACAGGTTACGAGAATCTCATGATGGTTGCCCGTTTCTACGATGTACCCAAAAACTTGGCAAATGAGAGAATTGCAACTCTTCTGCGACTTGTGGATCTAGAGGAAGCAGCCTCCAGATATGTCAAACAATATTCAGGAGGTATGAGGAAACGTCTTGAACTCATAGTAGGCCTTGTCCATGACCCAAAGATCCTTTTCCTCGATGAACCGACCCTTGGCCTTGATGTGCAGACAAGAACACAGATGTGGGAATATGTCAGGGATATTCAGAAAAAACTCAATGTAACTATTATTCTCACCAGCCACTATCTGGAAGAAGTGGATGCACTTGCCAACAGGATTTCCATAATAGATCATGGAAAAATCCTGATCACCGGAACTCCAGAGGGACTCAAGGAAAGCCTGAAGGGCGATATTGTCCAGTTGACATTCAAGAATCAGGAAGATGCCGAAACCATGAAAAAATTCCCGGAGGCAACTGAGGCAAGAGACTTTGGACCAAATATAGTGAGAGTTACTGTGAGAAATTCCGACGAAGTACTGCCGGTTTTAATTAAATACGTTTCCGAAAACAATCTCACAATAATGAGAATGACTGTTCAAAAACCTTCTTTGGACGAGGTATTCCTGCAGTATACTGGCAGAGATATACGACAGGAGGACGCCGGAGATGTCAGGAAAATGATGATGAACATGAGGAGGATGAGGAGATGAGCGGATTAGCCCCACTTACTGCCAGAGAACTCAAGAAATGGTACAGAAATCCTGTTTTTCTTTTAACAGGACTGATTCAGCCCTTCTTCTGGCTAGCACTCTTTGGAAGTGCAATTGATATTTCAAAATTCCTTGGGGGAGGTGCAGCCACAAGTGCAGCGGCCGGTGTTATTTTCCAGGGTGCTTCAAATTATATCACCTTCATACTTGGTGGAATACTAGTTATAACAAGCCTGTTCACCGCAATGTTTTCGGGTGTCAATATTATCTTTGACAGAAGGCTTGGCCCAATGGGAAGATTTCTGACATCGCCAATAAGGAGGAGTTCCATTGTGTTCTCCAAGATCCTTTCAGCAATGGTAAGAATCCTGGTGCAGGTCGTTATACTCATAGCGGCTGCCTTTGTTATACCTAATGGGCTGGTTCTTGAACACGGTTTCTCACTTTTGGCTGGATTTGTTCTGGTCGTGACTGTAATTCTTGTGGCACTGATATTCTCTTCAATATTCAGCGTAATAGCCGTTAGACTCAAAGATATGAACACCATCTTCGGAATCGTCAACCTTGTAAATCTGCCACTTCTGTTCATGAGTTACGCGATGTTTCCTCCGGACATAATGGCCTCATGGCTTGCAGATGCGGCAAAGTATAATCCAGTTTCCTGGGCTGCAGAATCCATAAGGACAGTGGTGATAAATGGAACAGTCATCTCATCCCAGGTCGCAAATGTTGAATGGTGGATGGGATCTCTGGCAATACTTGCCGCAGGCTTGGTTCTATTGACATACTTCGTTGCAGAAAAAGAAATCAGGGACTGATTAAAAACCACATTTTTATTAAATTATAAATTATTTTTATTTACATTTCACGCTGGACAAAAGTAATATGAGAACATCCTATAGAGAATTGAATGAATCGTAACCTGTTCAGAATCAACAACGGAATACTTACTATTGCAAGCGGAAACGAAGAAGTTGCAAATTTCGATTTTGAGGGCAGAATTCTCTTCTACACAAAGAATGGAGTGATGCACAGAAGGTCATCCGACAATTCGCTTTTCAAGCTTGGCTGGGACAATGATGTTCGTTCTGTTACTCCCCTGGAGAAGGACGAAGCATCAGCCATTTATGACAGGTGCTACCAACTTGCCAGAAATTTTCCTGCGGACACACTCAGCGACGAGGAGAAGGCAATCCTTGAAAAAATATCAACCAGAAATCCTGAATGGCTTGAGCAGGATGCAGCAGCAATAACATCACTTTACGCAATAAAGCCCATTATGCCTCCCGATCAGGCATCTGCAGTATATCTTGAACTGTCTTCAGGGACCAAATGGAACAGGTGTACCATTTCTTCTTCATATGCTGGCAGGACAGTCGAGACAAAAGACAGTGCACAGTTCATGGAACATGTTGAGAAAGTGAAGAATCAGCTCGGAGAAGGTTTGAAAGCCAAGAAGGGAATCTTCCTCGGAGATCCCGGTGCACTTGATGTTGATCAGAAGGAACTTCTCCCTATCCTGGATAAACTGAAGGCTGATTTTGGTCTCCCGCTCTTTTCAGCTTTCGACATGTTTTCCACACCAAAGCGTAAGAACATGATTCATTATATGGACATCAAGAACCATGGCCTTGACAGGATATTTGTCTTCATCCAGTCCGGCAGCTACAAGGTCATAAAGCTCTTCAATGATAAGATAAATGTCAACGAGACCCTGAACCTGATCAATAATCTCAAGGATCATGGAATATCAGTTTCGCTGGTAATTCTTGCAGGTATGGGCGGGAAAAAGTATGACAGTGATCATGTTGAGGGAACCGCCAACGTGATTTCACAGATGATGCTTGAGAATGGAGATATGATATTCCTCTCTCCCATTGTAGAGGAAGACGATCCGGAATACCAGAAGATAGTGGAGAGAGAAAGTATTGGATCAATGTCTCCAGAGGAAAAGGTCCAGCAGATGGATCGTCTTACTAAAGCAATCAAGGAAAGCTACCTTGACATGAACGGCAAGGATTTGGCGATTCCCATAATAAAATATGACCTGAGAGAGGCGTTCTTCTAAGAGATCAGCGTACCTCTGGTTTTTCCATTTAAAATTATATTTTCATATTCAGAGAGATCTTTTCCATCCGTGACATATAACTTGATTCCTGCTCTCTTGGCAATATTCAGTGCGGTCAGATCCATGAAAACGTTCGGGCCTGCACCGATGGATTTTTCCAGTGCCAGAGATATTGCCTCGTCATAGCTAAGGGAATCGAGTTTCTTTGCATTTGGGTCCTTTTTAGGATCATCGGTATACACACCATCAACTGATGTTGCGTTTATGAGGATCTTTGCGCCTATCCTTTCTGCAAGTAACGTCGCAACAGTGTCTGTTGTATGTCCCGGTTCTGTACCGCCCATTACAACATACGGATATATTCTGGAAAATTCTGCTGCATCATTTACCGTGGAAGGTATTTTGGAATTGGAGTCAGGCAGGAATGATGATAGTGAAAGTGCATTCATCCTGGTAGCGTTTATTCCTATCTCATCCAGGATATTATCGTTAACATGATATTCCCTCAGTGCGGAGATGTATGTTCTTGCCAGGCTTCCGCCTCCAACTACAATACCAAACCTGCAGGTTTTTTCAAGTTTTCTTATGGTCCGGACGAATTCCTCCATGAATTTCAGATTGAGGCCATTCGTCGATATAATTGAACCGCCAAGGGAAATTACAACTGTTTCCATCAAAATCTGGCTGAATAAGGTTATATACAATTATAAAATTTTGTTCAGGATGGCAACAGATGATCTCCAGTTAAGGAGATATGAATTCAAAAGGGCCCTTCAGGAGCTGGAGAACCTTAAGGGCAGAGGCACAGAACTCATTTCACTTTACGTTCCACCTAGCAAGATGATATCAGATGTGGTACAGTATCTGAGGGAAGAATATTCGACCTCCTCCAACATTAAATCCAAATCAACCAGGAAAAATGTTCTATCGGCGATAGAATCAATAATGTCAAGATTAAAAAATTACAAGTTTCCACCTGAGAGCGGACTTGTTTTCTTCGTCGGTCATGTCGCCACCCGTGGTGACCAGACTGAAATGTATACCAAGATCATTGAGCCGCCAGAGCCAATTCAGACATTCATGTACATGTGCGATTCAAATTTCCACCTTGAACAGCTGAAGACTCAACTTGCCGTCAAGGAAGCCTATGGTCTTATTGTGATCGACAGAAAGGAAGCAACAATCGGTTTCCTGAACGGTACAAATATCAGTATGGTGGCCAACGAGCAGTCCCTGGTTCCAAGCAAGCATCACCAGGGTGGTCAGTCATCGCGAAGGTATGAACGTCTTATTGAAATTGCAGCCCATGAGTTCTTCAAAAAAGTCGGGGAAATTGCAAATAATGCTTTCGTGCCTGTCATAAAGGATCTCAAGGCTGTATTTATCGGCGGACCAGGTGCAACAAAGGAATACTTCTTCGAGAAGGACTATCTCAGAAATGAAATCAAATTCAAGGTCAAGGATCTTTTTGATATTGGGTACACTGATGAGACAGGCCTAAAGGAGCTGGTTGATAAAGCAGCAGATTCAATGAAGGAGATGCAGATCGCCAGAGAAAAGGACCTCATTAACAGGTTCATGATGGAAATCAGGAAACCCGATGGAGGACTCGGGGTATATGGGGAAGCAGCAATAAGATCAGCACTGGAACAGAAGGCTGTTGATCTCCTTATCATATCAGAAAATCTCAACAAAGTTCAATATTTCTATAAGTGCCCAAACGACGGTACTGAAAAGGCCTTTGCGAAGAAACCTGATGAGGATGCTATTTGCGAATCCTGTGGTGCCGTAATGTCCATGGATCATGAGGAAGATATTGTGGAAGTTTTCTACAAACTCGCAGAAGAGTCAAACACAAGAGTGGAAATGATATCAGGGGACAGCGAGGAGGGACAGCTTCTTCAGAAAGCTTTCGGCGGAATGGTTGGAGTTCTGAGATATGTGCCCAAGGTTTTGGGATAAGAACAGAAATCTAATTTTTCAGTTTCTGGCCGCCTGTAACTTCCACTACAAAAACATCTTTCATGGATTTCATGGCTTTAAGCGGGATCATGTAGCGTCCTTCCTTATCGGCCTGAAAATCTGAGTATTTTTTTCCACCCTGGGGTTTTACCAGAACAGATTTTATAATGCCAAGTTCAGTGTCCACAACCACATTATTGACTGTGCCGATCAATTCACCATCAACGGTCATAACAGATTTCTTAAGTATATCGCTAGCGAACTTTTTCACAGCCATTGTAGTTTAAACAGACATTGGGATAAAATTTTTTGCTTCAAAATGTTGTGTTTTATAAAAGAATGCAAAAATGGATGAGATGGTGGATTACTGGTAAAGTCCCAGTTCCTCCACAGCTCTCCTCTTTTCCTTAACGCCCTTTCCAATGGTCTGGGAGAGATTCTGGTAGAACTTGATGACCTCTTCATCCACAGACGCCTTGATGTTCTTCATGGCACCGATGAAGTTCTGCTGTGAGACTTCGCTTGCTTCAGGGTTTTCCCTGTATGCCATCATTCCAGCTTCCCTGCAGAGATTTTCAAGGTCTGCACCAACATACCCCTCTGTTTTCTGGGCCAGGTCCTCCAGTGACACGTCCTTGGCAAGAGGCATGCTCTTTGTGTGCACCTGCAGGATCTTCAGCCTGCTTGTGGCATCAGGTGTAGGAATGTAGATCATCTTGTCGAATCTTCCTGCCCTCAGGAGACCCGGATCAATAATGTCTGGCCTGTTTGTTGCAGCAAGAACTACAACTCCCTGCAGCACCTCTATCCCGTCAAGTGATGTAAGCAGCTGATTAACAATCCTCTCTGTAACACCAGTGTCACCGTATTGCCCTCTCCTCGGTGCTATTGAATCCACCTCGTCTAGGAATACTATGGTAGGGGCTACCTGTTTTGCTTTTTTGAATATTTCTCTTACGGCTTTCTCGCTTTCTCCAACCCATTTACTAAGAACTTCAGGTCCCTTCACGGAAATGAAGTTGGCATTGCTTTCATTTGCCACTGCCTTCGCAAGGAGCGTCTTTCCAACCCCAGGTGGCCCATACAACAGGAATCCCTTCGCTGCTCTTATTCCCAGTTTCTTGAAAACATCTGGTTTTAGCAGGGGTAGCTCCACAGATTCTCTCAGTTCGCTCTTTACGGTTTCAAGCCCGCCAATATCTTCCCAGGTTATGCTTGGGACTTCCACCGTTACTTCCCTAAGGCTGCTTGGCTCAATGGTTTTCAGGGCTTCCATGAAATCATCGTCCTTGACCTGCATTTTCTCAAGTATTTCCGTGGGAATTGGCTTGTCAAGGTCAATTTCGGGGAGGTATCTTCTAAGAGCATTCATTGCTGATTCTCTTGCAAGTGCTGCAAGATCTGCACCCACAAACCCATATGTGAGGCCAGCAATTTCGTCAAGGAATTCGATTTTCTTTTCCTCTTCCATTCCTAAGGGCATACCTCTTGTGTGGATGGAGAGAATTTCTTTTCTCCCCTTCTTGTCAGGAACCCCTATATTGATTTCCCTGTCAAATCTTCCCGGTCTTCTCAGTGCGGGATCCACAGCATCTATCCTGTTTGTTGCACCAATGACTATGACATGGCCTCTTTCTTTCAGGCCATCCATAAGTGTCAGGAGTTGTGCAACGACTCTCCTCTCAACTTCTCCCTGTACCTCTTCCCTCTTTGGTGCAATGGAATCAATTTCGTCAATGAATATTATTGAAGGTTCTGTTTCTTCAGCCTTGAGGAATATTTCTCTGAGTTTCTGTTCACTCTGGCCATAGTACTTGCTCATAATCTCCGGACCGTTTATGGAGAAGAAGTTTGCACCGGATTCATTTGCAACTGCCCTCGCTATGAGCGTTTTGCCAGTACCCGGGGGTCCATGAAGAAGAACTCCCTTTGGAGGGTGAATTCCAAGTCTCTCGAAAAGTTCTGGATGTTTCAGTGGGAGCTCTATAATTTCCCTGACCCTTCCAAGTTGGTCGGAAAGACCCCCAATATCTTCGTAGCTGATCCTTGAAACATCTTCAAGAACTTCAGAAGCTGGTTCTTCCCTGATTTCGATCTTAGTCTCTTCACCTACTTCAACAGGTGTCTTTGCAGGCTGTGTCTTGACAACCTTGAAGATAAGTCCTGAGTGGCCGGCGAGGGTAAGACCAGGTACACTTATGTTGTCTCCTTCAAGCATTGGTCTCCTGATAAGGGCTTTCTGGACGAACTCATTTATTCCTTCTCCAAACTTCAGCCTCTGGTCTTTTCTTATAATTGGAGCCAGGGTTACTCTCTTTGCTTCGTCGGTTCTCACCTTCTTTACTTTTACCTTGTCTCCAATGGATGAACCGCAATTATTCCTCATGACACTGTCAATTCTCACAATGCCCTTGTTTTCATCTTCAGGTCTGGCCCTGTAGACTCTTCCAACGGTTTTCTTATCTTTTTCGATTTCAACAACGTCCCCGATTTCAGCGCCCAGAGCTAACCTTGACTCTTCATCAAGTCTTACTCTCGACATTCCTGGATCGGTAGAATTTGCTTCAGCGACTCTGAGTATGATGCCGTCACTGTACGCCATACCCCTGTATTTCTTTATAGGTATAAAAGAGTGATTGCGCTATGTTTCTATGCACAAGTGACATCCTCCCCGCCCTAAGGGACGGGGCTTCCTGCTTCGCCGATCAGGGTTGCCCTTGCGGGTAGTGCACCGATCTCCACAGGCGTAACTTCGGGAGTGCTCCTCCCTACTTTCTTCAATCCAAGATTGTGGATGTTGATTGCGGCATTGAGATCCCGATCAATCTCATAGTCTCAGGACTCACAGAGGAATGTCCTTTCTGACAGTTCCAGTGATTCCCTCTTCCATCCGCATCTGGAACAGAGCTTTGATGTATTTCTTGGATCCACCAGCACCACTTCCCTACCAGCACTTTCAGCCTTGTAAGTCGTGTATTGCACAAGTGTGTTCCATGAAACATCCGCAATGCCCTTCGCTAAATGATGGTTCTTCACCATGCTTCTTATATTCAGGTCCTCGAAGACAATGAGATCATAGTTTTGCACGATCTCATTCGAGAGCTTATGTGCAAAGTCCTCTCTCTGATTCATCACCTTTTCATAAGCTCTGGCGACTCTTATTCTGTATTTTCTTCGGTTCCTTGAACCCTTAACCTTGCGTGATAACCGTCTCTGTTCCCTTTTGATCCTCTTTTCCCCCTGCTTGATGAAGTGGGGATTAGCGATCACAGTACCGTCACTCATTGTTGCGAGATTCAAGAGACCCACATCTATTCCGATACTTTTCCCCGTCTCTTCTGAGACGTTGGCTACCTTCTCCGGCATCACGAAGAATGAAGCATACCATTTTCCCGTCTGTTCACGGGAAATGTTCAATGTCCTTATCTCACCCATGATCTCACGGTGCATGAACATCCTCAATTCTCCGATCTTGGAGAGTTTCAGGTGTCCGTTTTCCATGATTTTGAACCCCGACTGAGGGTAGGTCAGCGACCTGTACCTCGTCATGGGTTTGAATCTTGGAAAACCTGCTTTCTGCATTTTGCCGGTTTTCTTCTCTTTCACCCTTCTGTAAAAGTTCTGGTATGCTCTGTCAACTCTCTTGGCCACATCCTGCAGGACCTGAGAATGAATTTGCTCGTATTCCTCAAAGCCTTTCCTAAGTTCAGGCAGCTGGTTCTGCTGTGAATAATAATTCACTCCCTGGCCCAGCCTGTGTGCAGTTATCCTCTGCTCCAGCAATCCGTTGTACAACTGTCTGCAAAGCTCTATCTGATCGTTGAGCTTCTTCTCCTGATCCGCAGACGGGTACAGCCTGAACTTATATGCCTTCAATTCGTTTGATCTCCTGCGATTCAACGTACTTCATCAGTACAGGTAATGTAACATTTACTCCCGAACTATAAAGATTTAGCTTTCATCCCCTCCCTTTCGGAAGGGGATTTCTCGCTCAATTTTGTTAAAAGAAATATATCTGTCAGTGTAAGTATAAATAATCAGGAATGTTCTCCCGTTGCGATTTCACTGTCTTCATAACTGATCCAGTCGCTCCAGCTCCCTGCATATAGCTTTGGATGCTTCCCTATGGACTCAAGTGCAACGAAATTTACACAGGACGTGATTCCCGAACCACAGTAAACAACCGGTTCCTCACCACTCTGTGAAAATATTTTCTTCAGTTCATCGTAATTCTTGAATTTTCCAGGTTTTTCTACAATATCCTTGTAAGGAATGTTTATGGCGCCGGGTATATGGCCTGCAACTTTGTCTATGGGTTCAACTATCCCCAGGTATCTTTCCCTGTCACGCACATCTATAATTCTGGTTCCGTGAGGAAGCTTGTCAAGATCTGCTCGGCTTACAAGTATATGGCCGGCAATATGTGCACTGAAACTGCCTCTTTTTGTATCCGGCACTTCTGTTGTAATGCGCAGACCCGAATCTGCCCACCCGTCATAACCTCCATCGAGTATCCTTACATGCGGATAACCGAAATAATTGAGAAGCCACCAGAGCCTTGAGGCTCCGGATCCATCCCAGTCATACGCTATAACGGTTTTACCCTCCTCAAGCCCAATCTGCCTCATGCTCTCCTGGAACGCTTCAGCATGAGGAAGCGGGTGCCTGCCACCATGTTCACCAACCTTGCCTGTGAGTTCTTTTTCCATGTCCAAAAAACAGGCTCCTGGAATATGTCCCTTGTCATATTCGTTTTTTCCCCAGGTCTTGTCGAAAAGGTTGTACCTGCAATCAACGATTATTATTTTCTCATCATTAAGGTGCTCTGAAAGCCATTTGCAGGAAACCAGTGGATTGGTTGTTGGTTCTCCGGACATATCTTGTGATATATGGATTTAGTTTAAACCTATTCCAACGAACTGCCCCAATTCAGTTAATTGCGTTCCAGAAACTTCAAAGGTAATATGTTTGTAGCAATACAGTAACATGGATTATCCCAGAATCACGAGAAACATATCAGAACTCATTGGAAATACGCCAATGATCAGAATCAACAAATTAACCGGACCAGATGATGCCTCCGTTTTCGCGAAACTTGAAATGTTTAATGTAGGCGGTTCTGTGAAAGACAGGGCTGCCTTAAGCCTCATAGAGATTGCCGAAGCCAGCGGTATACTCACCAAGGATAAGACCATTCTTGAAGCTACATCAGGAAACACAGGAATTGCACTTGCAATGATTGGTGCCTACAAGGGTTACAAAGTTACAATCATAATGTCAGAGTCTGCCAGCATGGAGAGAAGGAAGATCATTAAGGCATACGGGGCAGAACTCCTCCTGACACCGGGCGAAAAGGGTACAGCAGGTGCCATCGAACTGAAGGAAAAACTGGTTGCGGAAAACCCCGGAAAATATGTTCCCATGGATCAGTTTAGCAATCCGGCCAATATCTTTGCACATTACACCGGTACAGCAAATGAGATCATCAGGCAGATGGATGGGAAGATCGACATGGTCGTCATGACGGTTGGAACAGGGGGTACCAGTTCAGGTATAGCTCTGAGAATGAAAGAGTTCAATTCAGGCATAAGAATTGTTGGAGTTACTCCAGCTCTTGGGGTGAAGATCCAGGGAATACGGAATCCAAAGGAACCAAATCCCTCAAGACTGGTGAGACTCGATTACTTTGACGAATTCATTGAACTTGATGAAAACATGAAGAAAGCCTCATTTGAAACAGGACGAAAAGCGGCAAGTAGTGAGGGGTTACTTCTCGGGCAGAGTTCTGCCTGTGCACTGCATATCGCTCTTCAAAAGGCTAAGGAAATGGGGCCAGGCAAGAATATTGTTGTGATATTCCCCGATAACGGATTTAAATATCTTTCAACTGACCTTTTTGAGACTTAATATTTCTGACCCAAAATAGGTTAAACACAGGTGAATCAAGAAGATTATTAAAGGTCTCTGAGCTTACCTTATGGTGCCTGACAATCGTTATGATGTTGCAATTATAGGTGCTGGTATAGTAGGCTTGACTTCTGCTTATCATATAAAAAAGAATAACCCTGATGTAAATATTGTTGTCATTGACAAAGCCCCTACATATGCCCAGGGAAACACGGCGAGGAGTGCTGCTGGATTCAGGGATATGTTCTCTTCTGACATGAATTTCAATCTCTCCAATTCAACAATAGGTTTTTACAGACACGTCCAGGAAGATCTGGGTTTTGATATGGGGATGCAGTTTGTAGGATATCTCTTCCTCACAAGCAATGATGATCCAAGACTTCAGGTACTTCAGAAGGTAGCTCAAAGATCGAAGGTCAGGACAATTGATGCAGATTCCCTTTCCAGATATGATTTTCTCAAAACAAAGATTGATGACGAGACTAAGTCCCTAATGAATCTAAAGGATATTGATATCGGCATTCTCGGTGAAAACTGTGGAACAATAGAGCCTGAACTGGTGGTGGATTTCTATTACAATTCAGCTCTGAGAATGGGCGTAAAATTCCTTTTCAACACCCATGTGAAAGAATTCCATCTTGAACCTGTGGACCCCATGGACTATCCCGGGGAACCATTCCTGTGGCAGAAAAAGAAGCTGAGGAAACTTGAGACCAACAACGGTGACATTGAAGCTGATATTTTCATCGCCTGTACTGATGTCTGGACCACGGGACTTCTTGACAATACTGGTATCGACAGCCATATCAGGCCGAAGAAAAGGCAGGTATTCCAGATCAGCGGACCAAACGTGGAAAGCGTCCTTTACGGTTGGGATCAGAATGATGATGGAGTACTTCCATTCACGATTCTACCATCTTATGGTGTATACCTGAGGCCTGCACCAAAGGCCAAGTCTCTCTGGGTTGGAGTGGCAGATGACTACAACCGTGATTTCAGCTTTTCTGAGGAACCGGAGGCCGAGAAAGAATATTATGAGAACAGTCTTGCACAGGTCGTGCACGCTTATATCCCCACATTAACATACCCTAAGGTTACAGGAATGTGGGCAGGTTACTATGCCTATAACACCATAGATGGAACGCCATACATATTCAGGGATCTCAATATAATCGTTGCATCCGGTACAAGCGGAAGTGGAATACTGAAAGGTGATTCCATTGGAAGGATTGTTGAAGCCGTTTATTCGGGAAAGGAGTATGCAGAGCTCTACAACGGAAGCAAATTCAAGGCCAGTGCTCTGGGCATAGAAAACAGGGAAGTAGAGAAGGAAGAATTCATCATTTAGACAAGAAGGTCTGAAGACTCGTCAATGAGGACACGGACTTTCACGTTTAAATTTCCGGTCTTTGCTTCCACGGTAATGTAATCTTTGACACTGTGTTCCATCGTTATTTTTGAGACCAGTTCCCTGTATTCATCCACTTTGATATCAGCCACATTGATCCTCATTCTGGCGTTTAGCATAGGCATCACTCTGTAGCGGTTTTCAGAAGGATCAAAAACCCTTTCAAAGTCATCGATTGTGACACTCCTGATTGTTCCATCTACCAGTGATATACTGTCAGCAGGCAACGCAAAGAGGAAAGTCTTGCCGAAACTGAACAGATCTTTGTCTTTCCCGACCGGCAATCCTGAATAACCGCCGGAAAATGTCTTATGATGGCAATCCTCGCAAAGTGTGATAAGGTTCCTGAAGCAGTCACTGCCTCCATCCTTCCTGGGAATGATGTGGTGTACTTCAAGTCCAAAATGAATCCTGTTATAGTCACTTGAACTGTCTACTGCGGATAAGGAACCTTTACCGCAGATCCTGCACTTGTACTCATCCCTTGCAAGTACAGCCTTTGAAATATTTGGCCAGGGGATGGATTTGCCTTCCCGGTCTCCATCTGGATCGAAGTCCTGCACGTCACTTATTCCAAAGGAGTAGGCTACATTGACCATACGAGAATGTGGTAACTTGGGGATATCCTTGTAAAGACTCTCTTTCAGTGCAGGGTGTTCAATCATCTATGATCACCCAATATTGAGACTTATTATTAAATTTCAGAGTTAATCTGACTCCTCTTTGAATCCTTAAAAGCTTTATTGTAAAATTTCCTGTCTTATCTATGAAAATTACTATTATCGGCCCCGGTGGAGTTGGTGGATTCTACGCAGTAAAGTTAAAGAATTCCGGCCATAATCTCAATGTTCTGGCAAGAGGGGGTGCCCTGAAGGCAATAAAATCCAGTGGCATAACCCTGGTAGGGCAGAACTTCACTGAAACAGCAACTCCCGACATTGTAACAGACAATCCGGATGAAATAGGTATTTCAGACCTGGTTGTTCTCACAGTGAAAGCCTGGCAGGTAAATGACATCATGGACAGGATTTCTCCGCTTATAGGACAGGACACAACAATATTACCAATTCAGAATGGTGTTGAAATTTTCGATACAATGAGGTTGAAATACGGGAAAAATGTAATTGGTGGCCTTACCAAGATGATCAGTTACACTGAGAAACCTGGGAGGGTAAGGAATCTTGGGGGCGAAGTATCTGTGACAATAGGTGAAAATGATGGGTCAGTTTCAGCAAGGGTTGGGGAAATATCCAAAGCTTTCAACGAAGCAGGAATCTCATGCTACACCACAACAGATATCCGAAAAGCCCTTTGGGAAAAATTCCTGATCATGGCAAACATGGGTGGAATCGGAGCCATTACCAGAGTTTCCATTGGCACAATTCTCTCCATAGCCAACACCAAGGATCTCCTGGCTGAAGCCATAAATGAGGTAATCAAGGTGGGAAATGCAGCAGGTATAAGCCTTGACGATGAAAGCAGGAAAAAAGCATGGGCATTTATTTCATCCATTCCTCCAAATTCAACAACCTCCATGCAGAGAGATGTGGAATCAGGAAAACCCTCTGAGCTTGAATTTATGAGTGGCTCAGTAACAAGGCTGGGCAGGAAATACGGGGTAAAGACTCCCATTCATGATTTTATTTATGGGTGTCTTCTTCCCCTGGAACTCAAGGCAAGGGATCTCCTTGATAAAAGGTGATCTCTGTTACTTCAGGAATTTTCCTGAACGTTCCAGGAAATTCTTCTGGGGCTTTGATTCTGTAACCCTTGAACTGCTCCAGATGAATTCCTCCTCCCTTGAGGAGACAAATTCATCAATGAGTTTCTTGTCCCTGCTCAGGAGCACAATACTGGGGCCTGTATCCGCAGTATAATAAAGTCCCTCGTTTTTCGCAGTGAAATTAACGAGAGAATTTATAATGTCAAGGCTTGCAGGGGTCTGTATAAAATGCCCTCTTGACAATATGATTGAGTTTAGCATATACATTTCTTCCTGGGCCCTTTTCATGAGGTGTTCAGTGTCAAACCCGTTGTCCAGTTCCTCAAGGATGTTATTGTATTTGGAGGAAACCCACTTTCCGTAGAAATCTGATTCCTTTGCAAGTGTATGGGCACTGTCTGTGAGAATCATTGAAGGCATCGGGAAAGCACCTACATGAAAATCATCAGTGTCTCTTATGAAATAACCGGCAGAATGGCTTTCCTCTATGTAAGGGTAGGATAACCAAATAGAAAGGCCACCAGAGACAGATCTGGTTCCCGATCCTGAAACCATTCTTGCAAATCTTGAAACCAGGGTTACATCGCTTAAGGCAACTTTTCCAAAGACATTTTCTATCAATGCTCGTGCAACAGATGCCGCCACAGATGCAGATTCACCAAGACCCTTTGCATTTTCGTACTTTTTCTTGCGTTCTATGTAGAACCTGAATGAACCTGATATCTCGTAAACAGATTTGAAAAACTGGAGTGCTCTCCTGGCTTTTTCGGTATATTTCCTGTCCTGCTTTCCATCCAGCCAGACCTCATCTCCACCGTCTTTTTTTGTATATTTGCATACTGAGTGTGTCACACTGAAATCTGTTACTATGGAAATTGAAGGAAAATTTGCAATATTGATGGACTGATCAAAATATCCCAGGAATTTCTCCAATCCGGTTATTGGGTACCCATATCCAGTGGTTATTCTTCCATCCTCAAGTGCCGGAGTGTGTTCCTGCAGGTGTTTTAAAATTCCCCTCTCTATAAGACCTCTTTCTATTTTGCTGCCAAGCTCTCTTGGATCTGGAACCATGATTAATACAATCCTCTGAGGTATTGAATGATTTCCTCTCTTGTATCAGTGTAAACAAGATTGTCAAAGGTCTTTATACCATAATCTCTGCATTCCCTGAGGGAATATTCCATCATGATCCTGTAACGGTCAAGTTGGTCACTCAACCTTTTCCCGGGAGAATTGTAATGAGTGTATTTCTCTCTTTCAAGCAACCTTTGAGAATTTATCTCCTTCTTTGAAATATAAATGTAAAATGACGTGGTATTCTCCAGCACATCTTTATCAAATTGCGAGGGAATGAAATACAGTGTTTCCACGATGATTGGTTCACCATTTCCGATTGCTCTCCTGAGGACTGCGTTAAGTCCTTTATTGAGCAACTTTCCCTGGGAAAGAAAACCCTTCTCAATGTTCTCCCTGTTCTCTGGGCCAAACCTCTGCCATGCCTCGTATACACTTTTGCTGAGGAGCTCTCTGCTCTCATCTGAAAGAATTGGTCTTGCAAATTCCCTCAGATAATCTCCAGAAAGGACCAGATCAATTCCAAGACTCCTTGCTATATATCCGGAAATACTTGATTTTCCAACTCCAGGTATACCACCTATCAGGATAATGGGCGCTCTTTTGTTTTCTGTTATATCGGACATATTATGATCAAATCCCCTATCTCAAATGAGTCTGATGATTTTGACATAAGGGCAACGAACTCATAAAACATTCTCTACGGTTGCAAAAAATCCAATGGTTTTAATATCGTACTTCTAAGTGATTAGAACTCACGTTATTTATTTAAAACCAGATTAATTTGTATGAGCAGCAATACATATCTTGAATGGCTTGACTGGAACCCATGCATCTTGCGATCCATATACTTGGTTGGCAAGGAAAACATGATGAAACTGGACAAGCTAAACGCATACGGAAAGAAGACCAACCAGAAAATCGGAGATTACCTTGTTTCAATAGGCATTGCAGAACTGACTCCCGGGAATGTTGTAAAGCTCACCCCCTTTGGGAGGTTGCTTTATGAAAAAATACTGGAACTGGAACAAATTTTCATCGAAAATGTAGAAGCGGTGGAATAACTGTTGGAAATTATAGTGATTCCAGCGTTTCCCTTACAATAGTCATGTGCATTAGAGCTGGAGCTCCTGCCATGAGAACTGCAACATACGATGCTTCCAGGATCTCTTCATCAGTTGCTCCCTGCTCCTTAGCCATTTTAACATGAAAGGTTATGCACCATTCGCAGGTACTGGAAAGTGAAAGGGCCAGTGCAATGAGCTCTTTTGTTTTGGTGGTGAGCTTCCCGGGACCAAGCACTTCCTGGTTAAAATTCATGAATGCCTTTTGAACATTCGGCTGTTTACTGTTTCCATATTTTATTGTATCCTGGACTTCCTGCAATATTTCTTTTGGATCCATTTATATCAGTGGACAAATAGTTCCATAACCATCAAAAGACTTTAGAAAGGTGCAAATTTGACATCTATTTTCTCCAACCCAGAAAAGGAACCGGGTACATACCCTGATTAAGAAGCAAAATGTTAACTCCACCGGAACTTGCAAATTTATAATAATTTTAAGGAAATGCTGAACCATGTTTAAATTTGAGAGGGAAGTAGATCTTGACATCGACAAAGCATATCTGAAAGTGTCCCAGAAACTCAAGGACGCAGGTTTTGTTGTACTGTCTTATGTAGACATCAAAGAAATTATAATGAATAAATTCGGAGAGGAATTTCCGGGATATTACATATTGGATGTATGTAAGCCCGCAGCAGCCAGAGAACTCATTTCAAGCAATCATGATTATGGACTTTTCCTCCCATGTAAGGTTACTCTGGAAACTAAGAGTGAAGGTAAAACAACAATCAAGATGCTTCTTGTGTCAGAACTTGCAGAAAAGTATCTGGGGGCAGATCCTGCAAGGCCGAAGGCCTATGAATCGGAACTGAGAGAAGCCTTGAATTCTGTCTGAAGTTCAGGCATTCAAGAAATCCACTTAGAAAAAGGTGGACAGGTTGTCACTTCTGATTATTGCAAAGAATTAACTATAATTTTACATCTCACCCAAGTATGGCCTCTGTACTCTATTTCGACCTTGATTCAGCCAGAAGGACATTAAAATGGTTGAAAGCAAAGATCAGTGAAATGAACGAATTAAGCCAGATGGGTGTAGAGGCAATGGAACAATATGACATGGAATCAGCAGACACCCTCACCCTTAAAATTCAGTCCATTCTGGACAAGATCCGTAAAAAAGGCATTGTAGTCAGGGACCAGGATGCCACATTATTCGATTTTCCCGCAGTTATCGACAATATACCTTCTTACCTGTGCTGGAGCATTGACGAAGATGATATCGAATACTGGCATTATGCGGATGAAGGCTTTTCTGGAAGGACTAGAATAACCGGACAGGAAAACATCCTCAGTTATCTTTGATTAGATATTATCAGATCTGGGAAGCAGAAAGTTAATCCCAGTAACAGAAGGAAATTTGCCCCAACATGATCAAAAATACTTATTTTGATGCAGACAATATTTTTATATATTCTAGTTTATTCAATTTTAGCCGGGTCTATCATGGTCAAGGGAAAGGATGATGGCAACACAATAACTTCTAGAAGCCCAACGTTGGCAAAACTGGTTCTGGTTATAAGAAAAGACAGACGCGTTCATTTTTCGTTTCTTTCTTTTATTCTATTTATTGTATTCATATTCGCCTCATTCACTATTTTGCCTGTGGGGAACAATCCATCCGGGACTTCTCTTGATTACGGCTTTGGCTTATCCCCGGGCTATTCAACCTCAACTTCATACACAACCATAATTCCTCATGGAAGCTATGTAAATCTTTCCTACGACATTCCTTCAGGATCTTCCGGGTCATTCACAATTACTGAAAAACCCTATAATTTTCCTATCTCAGGCAATCCATCAGTAGTAGAATCAGAAAGTCTGACCGGATCTGGCATTTATGTCTACCATAACCTCAATTCATCCGAGTCAATAACACTGACACTCAATGCGGGTCGCGGAATTGACTCCAGTAATCCATCCTTCATTCTCTCCATTTATCCTTACTATGAAGCAACATTCAACCGTTCTCAAAATGTTATGCAATCCTATGCATAACCTCTGTTCGGAACGTATGCCATCTCAGTCCTTCCTGAGCCGGAAGCATCAGGCATGCTTCCGGGGTACAGGTATTCATCCATCATGGATGGCAAAGAGGTTACCGCACTTACGGGGAACGGATCTCCGCATAGATCAAGGCCACGAAGGGAAATAGCCAGTGAGGCCAACCTGTCCCTGTCATAGTCATGATCACAGTTGTTACATCTGGATATCTTCCAGGTAGGGTGCTTCAATCTTCCACCACATACAGGACACTCGGATGAGGTCCCTCCCGGATTCACTTTGATCACCTTATTGGGCGACTTGTATTCGATCATTCTCAGGAATTCTGCATAAGGCCATCTGTTCAGGTATGTTCTGAGTTTCCTGC
This sequence comes from Thermoplasmata archaeon, assembly GCA_021810045.1. GTDB lineage: Archaea > Thermoplasmatota > Thermoplasmata > Thermoplasmatales > Thermoplasmataceae > JAJZOM01. Next base: position 22,591 of record JAJZJR010000010.1, on the reverse strand, counting down.
TTTTCGTATTAGAGGTCTTCCTTATGTTCCTCAGGTCCTCAACAATGAATGTTGTATCAGGATTATCATTGACCAAGGAAGTGGAGAGTTTATGCAATGCATCCTTCACACGGTTCTGCTGTCTCCCTCTCGCCTCTCTAAGTTTCCTGTGCCTCTTCTGAGGATTCATGATGTGTTTCTGTACCTTCCTTCTCCTTCTTGAATAATCATTCTGGATTTTTACCACATTGTGAGTGGATTTAACTGCAACATCAATGATCCTTCCCTCATGGACAGTTGTCATTGAGATATTGCTGAAATTCACATCAATTCCTGTCTTTCGATTCATGATTTCCTTCTCTTCAGGTTTCCTGAAGGATATAACTACCTTGCGATCTGTGAGGAGAAGTTCAGATACTCCGTACCTGATGTACTCAGGGTATTTTGAGTGGTGATCATTGACGGGAATGTATTCATATTCTCTTGGACGAATGGTGATCCTGATGAATCCATCCTGAAGCTTTACCAGTTCACTGTCCATTCTCATGGATAGTTTCTTCACCTCAGGGTGTTTCTTCCCTCTCCTGTTCTTCCGGAATGACCTGAGAATGGAAATGGATGTACGGCACACAGGATTGATGTGATGTTTCGCGTATTCATAAGAGGAATCAAACCATGGCTTGATCTCTTTCCTGAGATCAATGGGCGAGGGAATCTTTCCGTTTATCCTCCTCATCTCTTCAGCTTTCATGAGGGCATGGTGAACTGCATCACGCATGTCTCTCAGGTATTTCATGATCTCATCAGAGGGATCATAATGCCACCATACTGATCTTGCATGACCGGATGATTTCCAGGGATGTGATGATGGCACATCCCTGTTTATTGTACATGGTGGAAATATTCTTCTGTCTGTGTGAAAAATGAGTAAATGAGACTGTTGTGCAGGATGCACAACATTCACAGGATCAGTCGATGTTTTCCATTAGCTGTTAAAACCCCTATATTTTCACGCTTTCAATGCTTGCACTTCTTGTTTTTTGTGTTAGCCTTGCAAGTGCTGTAATGAGGATATCCAAGAATACAACCAGGTATTATGAAAAACTTGGCTGGACACAGGCAACTAGAAAGGATAATCCTAAAAAAATGAATTCTCTACTGTTTGTTATTACCGGCCTTCTGTTCTACATCTTTGCGGTAATGGTTGGACAGGGTTCCAACGGAGGGTTGCTTCTGCTGAGCATTATTTCATATGCCATAGCATCCGGTTTTGTCCTGGGTGCATTAATAGCCTTCTTCCTGGGCAGGATGCAATAAAGCGTACTCAAAATACTTCTGTCTGATGGAGTTCAGGATAGATAATTTGACCATTTTTCAGGTTTTTTGTTTCCAAACACAATTCTTTCAGCATTCAAGAAGTTCGCGAGTTCTTCTATCCTGTTCATGAGCTTATCTGCAATAAGCTCATCTCCCTCATATCCCGGTTCAGCATATACTGATTTAATCTCTAATATGCCAGCATGCCTGTCAAGCCTGGCATCTATCCTTCCAACCATTTCTGAACCATAAAGAACAGGAAGCACATAGGTTCCATATTTACGCTTTTTTTCAGGAACAAACTGTTCCAGAGAATATTCAAAGTTGAACAATCTTTTGAGCCTTTTCCTTAAAGTCAATAGATTATCAAATGGAGAAACAAGATTCACTTCATTCTCTCCCTTTTCAGAGATTATGGAATCGAGCCTTCCGACATCCTCTGACAGAAGGAACATTGACTTTGATTTCGGCTGTCCCACAATGCTTACCTTTACAATTTCCTGCTCCTCATAGAGGTCTTTTAATGTACTCTTCAGGTTAAGGTATCTCCCCCTAATGAAATATCCGAATATATCCTGTTCTGAAGCCACCCCGAGTGCCTTCAGTGCTCTTATTGCAGTTCTTCTCTCCAGTTCCTTATACGTAAATTCTGTTTTAACTGTCCATTCCGGGAGGTAATCATCAGTAAGGCTCCAGACATTTTGGTTTTTGGAATGTCCTGAGACCATGACTCTCCCGGACATATGCAGGTGAAACATGAGTCTGGTTACTTCGTTCCCTGTGCTCCAGCCATCATTACTTTTTTCTTTCTTTCCGTATCCTGATAGCTGTGCGGTATTGGCGGGACCCTGCCGTAAATGATTTATGACCTTATATTCCAGGTCTTTGTGAGATTCCATGAATTCCCTGGCAGGCTCAATGTGTGAGGTCCATCCACTTCGAAGTGAGTCGGGGTAATTCTTCATGAGCGAGTGGAAAATCGGATAATCCTCTGTAAGCACTATCCAGGCTGTAGGAACCCAATGAAGAAACGCTTCGCGGTCATTCCACATCATCTTCTCAAGTTCCTCTGCCTTAAAGTAACCAATCCTGCTCCAGATTGAAATCATATGGGAAGGTGCAACAACAGTTACGGGGTCCCACTGAATATAGCCTGCATCTCTCAGAATTGTGATCATTTTATTCCTGAAAGTCCCCTGCAGTTTCTCCCCGTAAAGGTGCTGCTTGAAAATGAAGAGTTTTCTGACATCCTGAATTGTGGCACTTATTATTTCTCTCTCCATTCAGATCCCATCCAAGTTTATGGGAAGTATACCTGAATGGGCACAATTCCCGGAAGTCATGCATAGGTATGGAATCATATATGTGTTTTGCTCAATTTCTGTAAAATGTGAACGCTATGGCGATTCGAGATAATATTTCAAATCTTCTCATAACAAAACATGACGATGGATGGAATATTTCTCCTTTTTTTGCCAAAAAAGAGTTTCCAATTAATCATGTAAGTATTTTAGCTACATTTGCATGTTTTCCTGAAAAGAAGTGAACGTTGAAGAGCTTGAATTTGAATCAAGGCTGGGAAGACCGGCGGCCTACACTTACAGATATCATGACAAGGAGAAAAAGAACCTGGTCATCTTACTCCCGGGTCAGGCTTATTACAAGGATGCACCCTTAATGTGGTATTCGGCTATTGCAGCATATCAGGCAGGAGCGGACACCCTTAATGTGGAATACGGATTCCATGCCAACAGAAATTCATCAGACAGGTCAACACTTGGATCCACTCTAGAAGAACTGCGATCCTCCCTGGAGAGTTTTCTTTCAAATCACAGTTATGAAACCATAATCATGATTTCCAAAAGTATAGGCACACATTTTGCAAGTGAAATTGGAAAAATTGGTAATCACGCCATAAAAAGACACATTTTTCTGACCCCTCTGAAAAGCACCATTGAATTTATGAAGGAAACACCGGAGATGCTTGTAATGGTTGGGGAAAAGGATCCACTTTTTGGAGAGGGTGATGTGGATAAGGTAAAGGGAATGCGGAATGTATTAATCATAACTTTTCCGGATGCGGATCATCTCATGGAGGTCAGGGATGACTACGATGGTTCTCTTAGGATCCTGGAACAGGTGGCCCAGCAGTGTGAAGCTTTTGTATCCAGCTGCATCAGACGAAAAATATGATTTACAGTCCCGTGTCAAAAGATTGAAAGGATGCAATTTCTAAGGTTTGACAATGGTCTATTCATGAGAGCCACCTGAACCAGAGTCTTTGTTTTTTCCTTCCGTGTGCTCATTCCCGAAGACTACCTCTCTCCTGGGAACTGCCAGTTTTATCCCGTTCCTGTCAAATTCTTTCTTTATTTCCAGATATGATTCTTTTTCAAGCGTCCAGTTATCGCTCTGATTGCGGGCGTATCCAAGTGCCCTCAACTGCACTCCAAATTCAGTGAAACCCATTATAAGGACCGATGGGAACCCTTCTTTGGGATAGAAAGCCGGATGTCGGGCAATTGTTTTCTTCATGATATCCATGGCCTTCTCCACGTCACTTTCCAATGTTATCTGTACAAATATGGTCGTGATTTTTGATTGATCCTCTACAGTATAATTTATGATAACGGAATTCAGGAATAATGAATTTGGGACCATGAGTCTGCGGTTGTCCCATGTCCTGAGAGTGGAAAAAATCAGCTTGATATCCTCCACAGTGCAGAACTCATTGTTGTAAAAGATTGAATCCCCTATCCTGAAAGGCTGAGATGTTGAAAGAACGCCTCCCGCAATGAGGTTTGATAGACTGGACTGGGCGGCAAGACCCACAACTATGGATGTAAAACCGGCAGCAACAAAAAGTGAGGTTATCGCCCCCAAAGCATCAGGAAAACTGGTAAAGGTAGTTGCAGCTACACCAATAAGAATGATCACCCCTACAAGGACTCTCCTTCCAAAGGTTATTGTTGTGTTTAGAGGAGAACTTGTCTCCCTCAGGGTTAACTGATATCTGGTAATCAGCAGGTTTATGATATATGCAATCAGGTAGGTGATTATGAGGCCAGTTATGAAACTGATAGAAGGCATTGCACCCTGCTGAAAAGATAATCTTAATGGTGACGTAAAAAGAATGTAGAACAGGATCACCAGTCCAAGTGAATATAAGCCAACAAGAAGCATTCTCCTGGATATTTTCCCATCAACGAATACCCTGGATAGAATGATATGGCTTACTTTTCTGGCCGCATTTATAGAGGTAAGAAGGAGGAGAAGCTGAATCAGAAAGATTAGCATATCCTCCGAAAAATAACCAGGATACAATGAAGGGTGAAAATGCCCGATGATTATGAGGGCTGATCCAATTACTATTACTGCTAATGGTCCCCTGATTATGGCCATAAGGAAAATCCTGAGATCATTGTTCATCTTCCTTTTCTTGAACAGGAATCTAACCATTAGGTATATGACTATCAGGATGATGGATGCTAAGAGAAGTGGCACTAAAACCGTCCAAATATTATTGGCCAAATAGCGTGAAATATCGGATAAGTCCATACTCACATCACTCTTACCTTATTGTGTCATTCACCCGGGTCTGCACAGAATAAAAATCAGAATGTGGTATAAATTGCTAAATCAATATATGTAAGACAGTTGAAGCGAAGGCGCATAAAAATACAAAAATAATTAACTTTTGCAAAAAACAATTATCAATGGAACAAGGTTACTATGTGGGCCCTGAATTGTAATCAAAAGAGGTTATGAACATACTTTATCTGTTGAATCCTGGAGATGTATGGGCAGCAATATTGAGAAAATCCTGAAAACAGTTGAAAAAATATCCTTTTCAGCAATTGGTCTTTTTGCATCCGCACTCCTGTTCCACACGGTGGAGATTCTTGGGCCAAATTCCTACGGAATGGAACTTCTTAACGGAATTTCCATTTATCTTCTGGCAGGAGGAATCATAATTCTCATCCTGGTGGTATACAATATTTTCTCTGTCAATAAAAATGACATGAAATAGTATCAATGCTCTAATAAGGCAATTAAGCACTTGGAGAGCAACCTTTCAGCAATATGACTATGGAATGGTAGTAATCAGAAATATTCTATCATAATGATTATTTAATGATATTAATTAAAGCCAGTGAATTTCAGGCTCCAGCAGTTTTAAATATATAAAGTTGTTGCATTCGTTATATGTATGCGGATAACGAACAGGTAGATGTCGAAAAGGGATCAACCCTGAAAAGAGGTTTTTCCCTACAGGATGCGGCTCTGTTTGGTATTGGTGGAGCAGTGGGTTCAGGCATTCTCTTCGCAGCGGCTGGTGGAACAGCTTTTGCAGGACCGGGTGTGGTAATTTCCTGGATAATTGCTGCCATTATGATTACCATTGTTACCATACCATTTGCATAGTTTTCGTCAATGGCCCCAAGGGGCGGAATAAGTGCGAGAATAGGGTATTATTCATTTGGAAGCTATGGTGGTTTCATCGGTGGCTGGGCTCTGTTTTTATGGGCCGTTATGATCCCACCGATAGAAGCTGTGGCGGTAGCTACATATGCTTCCTATTGGGTTCCACAGTTCACGAATGGTACATTCCTGACTCCTCTGGGAATATTTGTATCAGTCATAATCACAATATTCTTTGTTCTATTGAACCTTGCCGGAGTAAAAGGGCTGGGCAAATTTAACACAATTATCACCTGGATAAAGGTTGGTGTTGTGGTATTACTGATCATAATTGTGCCGCTGGTTCTTTTCCATTCTTCAAACTTCACAACGCCATCATTCATTCTACCCACTAACGGATGGTCTGGAATCTTCCTAGCAATACCGGCAAGCGGTATCCTCTTCTCTTTTGGAGGCTACAGGCAGGTTGCCGATATGGCTGGTGAGATTAAGAATCCAAAGAGAAATCTTCCACTGGCAATAGGAATAACAATCGTCGTTCAGTCTGTACTTTACATACTTATGGCTGTTGTCATTGTGGGTGCAGTGGATTGGAAGGCACTTAATTTTGCACCGGGTGACTGGGGCAGTGTTTCTACCCTTGGTATTCCTCTGGCTGACCTTATGAGGGCGGGCTCAACTGTAGTGCCTGGATTTGGTGGACCATTACTGGCTGGACTTGTTGTAGTTGCACTTGCATTTGCAGTATTCTCTCCGTTGGGGACATTTGGTGTTTTCATAACAGGAGCATCAAGGATTGTATTTGGTTTTACAAGAGAAAACGCACTTCCTCAGAAACTTGGAGCAACAAACAAGAGGGGCGTTCCGACTTATTCCATATTACTTGTAGCCGTAGTTGGGGACCTTTTCCTGATACCTCTACACAGCTGGTATTCTCTGGTGGATTTCGTGGTAGTGGCAGCAGTTGTCAATTTTGCCATAGTGGCAGCATCAGTACCTATAATCCGTAAGTCATACCCGAATTTGCACAGACCCTTCAAGGTACCATTCGGCACAGCCTGGTCACTTGTGGCATTCGTTGTTGCCTCCCTGCTCATATACTGGTCAACCTACCCGACCACCTTATATGCACTTGGAGCAACCCTTGCCGGAAGTGTTGTTTTCCTGTACCAGGGAATAAAGACAAAGTGGCACAATATCAACCTGAAAGGTTCGATCTGGATACCGATATACATCATGGGTTTGATGATTTTGTCTTACCTTGGTTCATCAATAACAGGAGGATCAGACATCATTCCGTTCCCTTATGATGTGTATGTTGTGATTGCATACGGAATCGTATTCTGGATAATTTCGCAGGTATCGGCTTCCAAAGAGCCACTGGGAGATATGCAATCACTTGTGGAGAATGCACCAGTAGATGCTGAGGCATAGTCATAAAAAGTGAGATGCAAACAGCATCTCTCTAATTTTTACTTTGTTAAATTCTTTTATATCTATTTTTTCCTTTAAAGTTGCCATTCTTATAATAATTATTGCTTTAAATATTTTTTACAAGGATGATTTAATATTCAGAATATGATTTTCATTTCATGGGCGAACATAAAGCCTCATCTGAATTTGTAGTAATTGGTTCTGGAAGCACTGGATCAAGCATAGCCTACCATCTGGCTAGAATGGGTAAGAGTGTTACTGTGGTTGAAAGAAATGGTATTGCAAGCGGGAATACCGGCAAATCAAGCGCTCTTGTAAGAACACATTACAGCAGCAGGATTATTGCTGAAATGTCTCTGTATTCTTTGAATGCATTCCGTGATTTTGATGGTATAGGATATTCCGGCTTTACCAGGACAGGCATGTTCTTCCCCTTTGATGAGAAATATGCAGGCATTGCCAGGAAAAATTCAGAAATGTTAAGATCTGTCGGAATAAATGAGCAGGAATCTACAGTGAATTATATCAAAGAGTTCTACACAGACTTGAATACAGAAGGTTATGGTTTTGTCTCATATGAACCAGACAGTGGTTATGCTGATCCAGTTGCCACCGCTAACGCCTTCATTGATAAGGCCAAGGAATTTGGTGCAAGGATAATGCTGAAAAAGAAAGCAGTCAGTGTTGACAGTAACTCAAACGGACCTTCTGTTCATCTGGACGATGGTTCTGAGATTAAAGCTTCAAAGGTGATACTTGCAACAAATGTATGGACCAATGATTTGCTCTCCGAATCTGGTATTTCAAAAAACAAAAATCTTCCCATAAACGCCTCCTTACACGACGTCATATACCTTCGCAGGCCTGATGAATACAAAGGGAATCGTCCCACCCTCATGGATCCTCCGAGTCTAGCCTATTACAAAATGGAAGGAAACTCAGTAACTGCAATAGGCAGCCTTGACCCAAGCATTGATAACAAGCCCATTGACATTCACGGAGAAATTCCGGAAGGTGCATCCGATGAGTATCTGGAAGATTATCTGCAAAGAATAATACAAAGATTGCCTGCCGTGAAAAAAGCCAGCCTGATTTCAACAGTATCCGGCATATATGACATGACACCTGATGGCCAGGCCATTATCGACTCCCTTTCATCACTGGGCCTGGATTCCGTGTATGTGTGTGCAGGGTTAAGCGGCCACGGCTTCAAACTTTCACCAGCATATGGAAAAATTGTTTCTGAAATGGTTACAGATGTAAGTCCAGAAAATGCAACCTTTGACTGGAGACCATTCAGCAAGGAAAGATTCGCATCAGGAAAACTGATCCCCTCCCTTTACTCGGAGGTAGGAACAATATATTGATCAGGTGGGAAGTACAAACCATCCCACAACTAAAAATTAAATCTAAGTTGATTGGATTCAGAAAGGCTCTATGGGTTTGAATCCATGTTCCAGGGGGTCCTGTGTATCAACAACATAGGTGGAGAAACCTGTAATAAAGCATGCTTTGTCGGTGGTTGAAATTTCAGGAACAATTCCCTTCAGGTTCCCCACACTCACTTCCTCTTTTGCCTCTGCTATGAACCTGGTATCTATTGTACTAAGGAATTCCACCCTCTCATTCATCCTTACGTTCTTCTTGATGTAGTATAAATATGCCAGATGGGCAGAGCTGCTTGTTCCCGATGGTGATCTGTCAAGTGAAACACGTTCCCCTGTACCAAAGAAGAGAACCCCGTACATCCTCTGCTGTTCCTCATTCACCACTGAATGGTACCTTACCCCGTAAACGCCCTTCAAATCTTTTTCAAGGGGATGCTCAATTTTTTCCCTGTTGAGTTTTTCCAGGATCTCTGAGGATAAGTCCATGAGTTCAGGCAAAATCTCCCTGGAGTATTTCATTCCTAATGCATCAAGGTCAACTATGGCATAAAAGTCCCCACCAAAGATAACCGGGACATTTATTTCCCCATGTTTTTTGACATTAACCTTGAATTGAGAGAAGACAAATGATGGAACATTTACCAGAGATACATGATCCACGTCACCATTTTCCTTGAGATGAACATTGACGTCAACTCTTCCCGCCGGGGCATCGATGTGAACCTGCACTGATTTCTTACCTTCTGTTTCAATAAGGTTCCTCTGAACTAGTAGGCTGCCTAAAAACAGAGTTGCGTGACCGCACATATCATGCCATCCTGAAGGATCAAAATATATGGTTCCGAACTGGGCATCCTTTGAAGGCGGATTGGTTACAACAACATCGTATGAATTGCTTCCTGATCTTGGTTCGTATGTCAGCATCTTCCTGATGTAATCAAGATTTGATTCACAGTAATTCTTCTTCTGTAGCATGGTTTCTCCAGGAATATATGGAAGAAAAACCACCTTTACAGGCATTCCTGCATTATGGCCTTCAATACATTCCACGCTGTCTTTGAAAACTGCCGGCATAGTGGAAGATACCTGACCATACAATATAAATTTTGATTGAGGAAATGGGATATTCGAGCACATCATCCGGATACGACAGTCGATTCAATGGGACATGAACAACTGATACAGTTGCCATGTAATGTCCTGGTAAGAGCACAGAACTTAAACTGTCCCAACATATCCACATTCGACAAAGTAAATTAGTTGGTTTGGATTATCACATAATAGTATTATTCACGGTGACTAAAATGACAGAAAAAACAATCATTATCACGGGTGCAAGTGATGGAATCGGACGTGCAGCTGCGACAAACCTGAAAGCCAGCGGTGCAAATGTGGTTATTACCGGCAGATCCATGGAAAAGACAAAGGCTGTTGCGGAAGAACTCAAAGTGCCCTATTATATTTCTGACTTTTCAAAACTGGATGAAGTAAGGAAGTTGGGTTCAGAATTGATAAAGGACTATTCAACCATTGATGTTCTTGCAAACAATGCCGGAGGAATCATGGGCTCTGACAGAATCCTTACCCAGGACGGGTACGACAGAGCAATCCAGGTTAACCATCTTGCAGGTTTCTTACTCACAAACATTCTCATGGATACACTCTGTGCTTCCAAAGCCACAGTTATAAACACATCAAGTGCGGCTCAACAATTTTCAGGAGAAATTGACGTAAACGATCTGAAGCTTGAAAAGGGCTATAGCAGAATGGGTGCATACGGCAAGAGCAAGCTCATGAACGTCCTCTTCACTAAAGAACTTCACAGGCGTTACAATCCAGAAGGCATATCAACGGCAGCATTTCATCCGGGGGTTGTAAGGACAAATTTCGGGGAAGAGTTTGGTGGAAGCACTAAGTTCCTGTACTCGGGGCCAATGAAATATGTTCTCAGAACACCGGAAAAAGGTGCTGACACACTGGTATGGCTCGCAACTTCAATCCCGGGAAAAGACTGGGCTTCAGGGGAGTACTACAGCAACAGGAAGATTAAGCGCCCCAACAGGCAGGCTGAAGATACTCAGAATGCAAAGAACCTATGGGAAATATCATTGAAAGCAACAGGAATCGCATGAAATAATTTCTGCTATTCTCATTATATTTTTGAAATTTTAGAATCCCTCACATATGCCCGGTTAATCTCATATTGCAAAGCGGAGATGGTCGAGCTATGTTAAAGGCAATGGATTCAGAGCTCATCTTGTGTGGGTATGAGAGTTCGAATCCATTCATTTGCATTACTTTATTCTATTTATAAAATAAAAATATTTAAAATCTAACTTTCCGATATCGGAAACCGGGGTCAATTAATTGATAAATATCGAATCGGTTACAAAAGTATACACCCCCAAGTCTCCACCGGCTGTTGATAGCCTCAACCTGGAAATGAAGGATGGAGAAATATTGGGCCTCGTAGGTCTTAACGGTGCAGGCAAAACATCGACTATAAGGATGTCCGCAGGTATTATACTACCAACTTCCGGCAGGGTGCTGGTTGATGGGCATGACATGGTAAAGGATAAAATAAAAGCTGCAGCGCAAGTGGGCTGGATTCCGGAATTCCCGAATTTTGAACCAAATGCCAAGCCCGTTCAGCTTATGAAGTATTATGCTGGTTTTTATGGTCTAAACGGAAAGGAAGCAGATGAAAGAATAGAGCATCTGCTTTCCATAGTTGGCCTGGAGGCTCATCTCGACAAGAAACTCAGAGATTATTCACAGGGTATGAAGAAGAGATTCGCCATTGCAGAATCAATTATTGGAAACCCACAGAATGTTCTGTTTGACGAGACATTAAACGGGTTGGATCCTGAAGGAGTAGTTTTTGTGAGAAATCTTATGTTCGGCATTAAAAAGGAAGGAAAGTCCGTACTACTTTCATCGCACATTCTGAGTGAAGTTGAAGATGTTGCGGACAGAGTTGCCATTATCAACCACGGAAAACTTGTGAAGGTGCTGAAGAGGAACGAGCTTCATTCTCTCGGGAACACGGTCATAAAGATGGTTGTTGATAACTACGATGAACAATTTCTCAAAATCTTGAAAGACTATGGAGAATCAAGATTTGACGGTCACTTTGTATTTTTATCGGATCTAAATGTACCTGACAGTGAAATTCCTTCCATACCTGACAGCATAATCAAGTCAGGTTATCGTATCAGGGAGTTTATGCCAATGGGTGAAACGCTTGAAGAATATTTTTTCAAATTAATAGGTGAGAAGAATTGAAACCCGTTGTGTATGAAATAAAAAGAACTCTGACAAGTAAGTTTGTCATAATAATGATGGTTGCCATTGTTGGTCTTGTGTCATTGCTTTCCTATGAAAACGGTTCAACATATTCGGCAGTCAACATACCCTCATCCCCTATTCTTACTAACGGGTATTACCTCAACGGCCAGAATTTGACAATGGTGGGTTATTTCCATGATGCATATGGAAAACCGGATACTCATATTACTGCATATTACACCTATGCCAATTCAACATTTTCCAGCAAGGCCAACAGCAACGGATATGCCAACGCAACGATACCTCTTGGAAGTGTTAATGCCAAGACCGTTCCCATAACTGTAAATTATTCATATCAGCAGTTCCGGTCATCAGTATCCAGTTCGGCTTCAACATATTCAGTATACCTTCTGAAGAGTTACTCAGGGCTCTATATTGAAAACGAGATATTCAACCCAGCCAACAAGACCGATCTTGGATTTATGGCAATGTATGTAGGTCAAAACGGTTCTTCTGCACCATATACGCATTTTTATGTGTCTCAGATAAATCTGTCCAATCCAAACGCTTTCAGTGCACTTTCCCTTGAGGGAAACCATACATTTTCTTTCAGTGCTTCCGGATTTTCGCACAAGACTTTCTTCCCATCTGCCACTGCCTCCGACAAAGGCAAAAATTACAGTGTTGTGGCAACAAACTCATCGGGGGCATTCGTGTCAATTTCAAATTCCAGGTTTCCTGATATATCCGTTCTGGGACCGATATCTGTGTACACACCGTTGACGCAAAGCCAACTGCAGTCTCTCATATTTTCCGGGACATCAGAACTATTGGGATTCCTGATACCTATCCTGGCAATTTTCGCAGCATACCTTACCTATGGTAAAGATAGAACTACGGGTGTAATGGAATCTGTAATAAAGAGACCAATAGCACGTGGGGAGATTATCGCTTCGAGATACCTTTCCAACTCAGTTGCCATAATAGGATCGGTGGCTCTGTCCATGCTTTTATCAGATATCATAATACATCACTATCTCAACTTGTATCCTACCCTGACATTCGATGCATACTTTATCTGGACATATGTTGTAGAGGGTCTTGCCTTCCTTTCTCTGGTTTATCTGTTTTCACATCTAGTGAAATCGCAGGGTGCTTTACTGGGAGCAGCAATAGCTATATTCGTGGTCTGGGATTTGTTCTGGTCAATAATACCAATTGCGATTCTTTCCGCCTTTGGCGTCAGCAGTAATTCCAACGCATATCTCACAACACAGATTGCGTTTAACTACGCCAGCCCGGCCGGATATTCATCCCTGGTGTCAACTTTTATCACGGGAAAGATTGGCCTGATTTCCAGTACATCCATAAATCCGGCTTTGTTCTACATTACGGCACCGCTACTGATCATAGCTGGAATTTTGTGGATAACTGTGCCTTTTGGTATTTCGTACTGGCTTTCGGTAAACAGGGATTAAATCAACAATGTGGTGTATAAACCACACATAAATTTCACTCGACATTTTTATATTTTTTTCATATATTTTGCCTTTTTACTTACCACTATTATCTAATGATTTTCCACTGGATAGCAAGATATCCACTTACCAAAGGAATAGATAGATTTGGTTGCTTCCCTTGAGATCGGGAGCAGGAACTATCTCGAATCAATATTTATGGCGGGCAAAATAGATGATCATGAATTGAACTGTCAGATGTAGGGCTCACCTATAAGGCTGGGGCTTTTGATAAGGCCGCGGAGTTTCAACAGAAATATGATCGCTATGAGTGACACAACAGTTATGATCCTTGCGATGCCTAATACCTGGACTAACTCAGCCCACACAAACAATGGGGTCAAAAGGCCAATGGCCAGTGCAAATTTGTGGCCACGATTATCTTTTCTAGGCATGAATCTGGCTATAGCCAATGCAATCAGAATATTTCCAATTATGAAGAGAATTGAATCAAGAAGTGGTGATATTCCATACCTCCCATTAATGATTGGCGATAGGAAAGCATTGAAGGAATAAAGTGGAAATACAAGTGCACCAAGAAAAAAGAATTTCCATTTTCCCTGTTTTGTCTCTCCTTTGCCGGAAAGCCATTCGCCAGGAAGTATCCTGGCCATTATCACGAGCAAAATTGCAATCCCAAGGAAAAATACATAATCTGCAGGAGTAGGAACTGCCACAGGTCTGGCAGAATTGACCACAATATTCAACACAATTACATCTATGGCATAAATACCAAGCACAAGAGAGGCACTTTTCTTCCCGAGAAGACGTTCCCCGGAACGTTCGGGATATGCAATAGAAAGTAGGAGGATAGGAAGTCCTATGCTGAACACGGCATGAAAAATAGAGATCCCAATTGCCCAGATCCAATCAATACCCAGAAATCTTCCATATAAACCAAGCAGACCCACCGGATTTCCAGATGGGATGAAGAAGGTATGCACAGATATTCCTTCTTCCATGATTCCGTAAGCAAGTCCAAGCAACAGGATTGTTGCCCAGCCCTTCCTGAATTTTATGGCAAATTCTCTTATCAGGATGGCACCAGTAGAATATAGGGCAATATTGAATGCAAGACCGAGGAAAAAAGAAGCAGGGCTGAAAATTAAATCCCCAAGCTGGGAAGAACCAGTCATGTATTCAGGTATTCCAGGGGTCATGATGATCATGAGTAACACCATTGTCCTGCGAATACCTTTAGGAACCAATTGCCTTATCCTGCCAGGACCGTGCAGTGCCTGACAAGAACTCTTAAGAATTTTGTGTATTTATTATTGCGGGTTTTTCCATCCCGATATTTTCATAACATCTTCCACCGGTTCCATCTCACTTTCTTTGGAGCCAGGGGTTCTTCTGGACATGCCATATGCACCAATACGGGGTTCATACCTATGTAATCTGAACATCAGACTGAACATACTATGAATTTAGTATTATTCTGTGTTAGTATTTATTAAAATGAAAATATTTAATTTAACGTTTCTATCACAAAAGGTGTTGCATAATTCATTTAATAAAATATTGGTAACATTGATTATTTTGTTAACAGTCCTTTCTGGACTTTCTGTTATTGCCGGAACATTGGATCATAAGACAAACTCAGCAATAAACAATCCGGGGCAGTTTTCAGGTGTTCCCAAATTACTGTCCCATGAAACTGCTAAAGTGAATATTTTGAACACTTCTTTCAATCTCAATGAAAAAAACGCGACTTCCATATCTTATGTTCCTGTCATCAACTATTTGTATGTCAATAATTTCTTCGATGGAAAAATATCAGCAATAAACACAACAACTGATTCCATTGCCGCAAATCTAAGCTTGGGAACTGGATCAGATCCATACTTTATGGCATATGATCCGGCTAATACTTACCTTTATGTTTCTGACTATGGTAATGGCAATATTTCTGTAATCAACACAACTATGAATTCTATAGTGAAAAACATAACCATAGGTGCTACAGGGTATAGTTATCTGACATATGATCCTGCAAACAATTACATGTATGCAGTAAATTCTAATGGTGCCCGCATAAATGTCTTTGCAGTCAATGCAACAACGAATTCATTGGTTAACACAATCCAAGTGGACACAGATAATTCAGCTTATGGGATTGCATATGATCCTGTTAATACTTACTTATATGTAATTACTGAAACAACTACTTATGGTGGAAATGTTACAATAATTAACCCGGCCACCAATTCTGTTGTTGCAGGTTTGAACATTGGATCTGAACCAAGTGGAATTGCATATAATCCGTCAAATGGCTATATGTACATAACAGACTTCGGTTCTTCAAATGTTACCATAATCAGTTCTGCCACGAATTCTGTTGTTAAAAATGTATCCGTTGGATCAGAACCGTACGGAATTGTATATGATCCGGCCAGTGCCGAGATTTATGTTTCCAATTCTGGCTCGGACACTGTCAGTGTGATAAACTCGACCACTAATTCAGTTGTTGCAAATATTTCAGTTGGCACAGAACCAGAAGGAATTGTGTACGATTCATCAAACACCAATTTATATGTTTTAAACATAGAAGATTTTTCTGTTTCAGAAATCAGTACTGTAGATTTATACAAAGTCACTTTTGAAGAATCAGACCTCCCTTCCGGTTCAACTTGGTATGTGAACATAACGGACCAGCAGCCTTCTCCCATAAAATCCGGCCCTATCACTGGAAACAGTTATGCGATAAATCTCATCAACGGCACTTATTCTTATACGGTAGTATCGATTAACAGGGGATATGCACCATTACGCACTCTCAATACATTTAATGTGAGTGGTTCTGATGAGTCTGTGCACACATCTTTTTACACGGCCTACATAGTTACATTCAAGGAATCCGGATTGTCACCCGGAACGGACTGGTATGTTTTGGTAAGTGGCCAGCCGGCTTCTGGGACCATAAGTGGAGACAGCTTCACTATAAATCTCCCGAATGGAACATACACTTATGTCACTTCTTCATCTAACAGTAATTTTGAGGCATATGGAAACAAAACTCTCACAGTGAATGGGTCTTCTGTTATCGAGCACATCTCATTCGTAGAGACATACAAGGTTGAATTCGACACATATGAAATTCCAACAGGACAGGTATGGTACGTAAATCTGACTAACGGCAATTCATACAAGTCGAAAGCACCTCCTATGGAAACATTACCCGCAAATGTCCCAAAGGTTACCAGCACTGTTTTATTCTCTGTTCCTAACGGTACCTACTATTACAACATTGCGACAGTTGACAAGAATTATGAACCAAACGGAAGCTTTGCAGTTCACATTATGGCAGTAGAACCAGTTGGTTTCACCCGTTCACTTTCTTCCGGCTCCTTTACGGTTAACGGTGCAGCACTATATGAGGGGGTAAACTTTTCATACGCGTACAAGACAACGTTTACCGATTCAGGCTTACCATCTGGAACACCCTGGTACGTCAACCTCTCCAATGGACAGACACTGACATCAAATACGGCCACGATAACATCCTATGAGCCAAATGGGACGTATTCTTATACAGTTGCAACCGCAGACAAAACCTACTCTCCTGATAAAGGATCTGGTACCTTTACAGTAAATAATTCCTCTGTTTCTGAAACCGTTACTTTCAGCAAGGTTCTGAGCAAAGTAACTTTTACAGAATCAGGTTTGCCCTCTGGCACAGCCTGGTACGTTAACGGAACAGGAGTATCGGAGAGTTCAACATCCCAGAACATGGTCTTTGAACTCACAAATGGTACATATACATTTACAGCTACGAATCTTAGCAGTTATTACACATCTGCTTCCCAATTCACTATAACAATCAAAGGTTACAATGTGTCTGAAAATGTCCATTACTATCACTGGGCATACATAACTGGAACAGTCTTGCCGGACAATGCAACACTCACCTTCAATGGAAAGGATGTGGCAGTTTCTTCTAACGGCTCATTCAATGTATCCGTTGCAAACGGGACATATGATATTGTGGCTACTGATACAGGCTACCATTCATTCAGCACAAATGTTACACTTGGCAATGGTGCAGTAAAGCACATCTCAATAGATCTGAAGGCACTGCATCAGAACAATCCCATATCGCAGGATGTAATTTACGGTGCAATTGCTGGAGTTGTTGCAGTAGCAATTGTGGGCATAGCGGTATATACTATGAGAAAGAGATAATCTCAATTATCTCTTTTTTGTCATTATAATGTATATAATATTAAAAAAATCTAATATATATTTATAATCGTTTCTTAATTTTTGTGGAAATAATTTCAGACTTATTAATGCCAAAGGAAACTCTGCGACTCTTCAGAAATTCATTGAGCAACTCTCCGGTCGGCGAAGCAGGAAGCCACGTCCAATAGGGCGGGGAGGATGTCACTAGAGAAATATATATTCAACCTTTTTATTCAATTTTTAGCATCCTTCACATATGCCCGGTTAATCTCATATTACAAAGCGGAGATGGTCAAGCTATGTTAAAGGCAATGGATTCGGTGTCAAGCTTATTCATTGCATGACAGGTATTCTTTTGATCTCTTTAATACCATCAAAATCTGCATCATCTGTCATAATCTGAGATATGTTTCGTTCTATTGCACATGATAGGTGAATAGAATCTCGCGGTTTCAGATTGTATTTTTCACGGATAACCTGGCTTCTTCTGATTATCTCATCATCCACTGGGATAAACCTCAGGAAAGGAAAATTCAGGAACTTCTTGCCGACCTCAATGGCATCTGTTTTTCCTATGACTCTTTCAACAACATACGAGACTTCATCCCAGGTCAAGGTTGAAGTATAGGCTTGTATATTTTTTCCTTCAATTTCCGCCAAGATTTCTCTTGCCAGTTCAGCCTCCTTAAGATCATTGTAAAGAACAGGGTACAGGAATACATTGGAATCAATGTAATATGTTCCTTTCATACTGTTCCTCTGTTATCTTCTTTATATCCACTTTCTTGGTAAGCTTCTTTGAATAAGTTGTGCAATAATAGTCTACATAAGATACTGATTCTGGTTTTAGCTTCTTAATTATAACTGAATCATCAATAATATCAACAATAACCTCAGAATATTCCTTTATTCCGATCTTATCCCGGATATCTTTTGGTATGACCACTTGGCCTTTTGGACCAACTGTAGTTTTCTTTTCCATATAATTGTCATAAGTATAACGTACATATATACATTATTCATAGGGTTTTACTAAGGTTATTCTTATCTATTCAGGTTCTTCTTTTGCCATATGAAATAATTTACAATCAATATTTAAACCGTTATTTTATTGGGCTGGATAGGTATTCGGTCAAAAAGCAGAAAAGGTTTCAAGCTCCATCGACATGTTTCCGCCTTCTAATCTTTCTAGCGCCAAAGACATAATAAAATCCAATGTTAAAAGGCAAGAAATCAACAATGAAAGCTATTGGTAGCCAGAATGGAGCAACTATGGGATTCAGTATTAAATAAGTTAAAACCATGAGAAATACGGCTATTGAATAGATGATCAATATCCACCCCAGAACTTTCTTTCTCATATTCCACCTTACTGCTATCTCTAAGAAACAAGATAATTCAATCTTATATATTTTTCACAAGAACCTGATTTTTAGGTTTTCATTGGAAAGCTGTTGAAAAAACGCCAAATTCTTACTATCCCTGTTTGGGCGGGTCAATTCGAGGTTTCCACATGAATTCACTCTCCATTTTTATTTCACGTATTACAACAAAAATTTACATGGAGGTATAATCCAAGTTTCTCCCAATCATATTTCTTAGATAAAGACACATTTTCCCACTCGACAAATTTTGAATACTTTTAATACACTCCCCGATTATTTAGGATACCATTGCGGAGGTTGTCGAGCTAGGTCAAAGGCGATGGATTTAGGGTCAGACTTACTTCTGCAAGCAATTCTGACTGATTTGTCCAACGATTATGACATCACAACGAGTTATAGAATTGAAGCAAAAAATAGCATGAAAAATTTGCTTTGAGAATCAGAAAATGTATCTTTCTCTCACTCCGTAAAATAGGCTCTTAAATGTAATGTTGTTTCAGGAATAACATTCGAGCACCAAAAGATATGTATATCAAATACACATAATTATGTGTGTCAACTCAAAGACTCAATGTGACATTGCCTGATGATGTGTCGGAAATTCTCAAGACTAAAAAGAATAAGTCAGAGTTTCTAGCTGAAGCGGTAAGAGAAAAAGCCATAAATGACAAGAAAAGGGAAATTATTGAGGCAGCAAAGAAGCTGAAGAAATACTACGAGTCTGATGAGGACCTTAACTCTCTGAAATCCTTGGATTCACAGGACTTCGTGGAGTGAGAGACAACTTGAAACAGAGTGAAATCTGGTTGGTGAACCTGTCTCCAACAATTGGCGCTGAGATCACCAAAACCAGGCCGTGTGTGATAGTGAGCAACAACGAAATTGGCATATTGCCATTGAAGGTTATCGCACCAATTACAGATTACAAAGTTCATTATGATTCAGTCCCTTGGATGGTGGAGTTGTCTCCGGACGGAATTAACAACTTGTCGAAGAAATCAGTAGTCGATTTGTTCCAATTGAGGTCCGTTTCACAGGTAAGATTAATCAGAAACATAGGGAAAGTGACCGAAGAGGAATTTCAAAAAATTTTGGAAGCCACCAAAATTGTTTTTGGAATTTACTGATCAAAATACTATATTGCTACAGAACCCGGTTTATTAAATTTGGGTTGAATATAACCATATTGATATTTAAACCGTTATTTTCTGGGTTTGGGCTCAAAGTTTGTTTAAGGACATCAAAATGATAGTTAACGATACTCTTTTCTTTAAACTCTTGATCTACTAACTACATTGCTCTATGAAAAATATGGCAAGTATTATGATCTAATCTACAGCTCTGTAGATTACGACAATGAGATTGATGAGATTTCAGGTCTCCTAAAGGTTGAAAATCTGAATATAGGACGTATTCTTGACATTGGGTGTGGTACTGGTACTTATTTGGTAGGTCTTGTTAAAAAAGGTTATTACGTAGATGGAGTGGATTCCTCACAAGCCATGGTTGAAGTTGCTAGACTGAAGATAAATGGGGCAAATATTCAATCCAAAATTATTCTAGAAGACATGGCCGAGCACACATTTGAAAGGTCTTACGATGCAGCAATATGCCTGTTTGGTTCTTTCGACTATCTTTACGATGACACCAAAGTAACTGTGCTATTGGAAAAAATTGACCAATGTTTGTCAAAAGGAGGGTTTTTCATTTTAGATTTCCTCGACATTGCATATTTAAAAGAAAATCAACCAAAAGCAGTGATCCTTGAAGGGCAAAAAGGTGATCTTAAATCATTTAGGGCAACACTCCCAAAAGTGGACCTGCAGAGTGAACGACTTGAATTGGATTTCAAATGCACAATATATCGAGGCAGAGAGATTGTAGACTACTTTGAAGAAGTGCATTCCCTTAGACTTTACGACAACAAACAAATCTTGGGTCATATAGAAAAGAATGATTTCTCTTTGAAAAGCAAAAGCAAGAAGGGGCTTTATACACGACTTTTACTTCAAAAATGACCTTGAGTAAAATCCTTCGCAAATAATGATTGAATTCAAATTAAAGAGAATTATAATAGACAAAATACTTCGAAGTCTCCATTAAAATTCACTCTCCAATTTGTATTACACGTATTACAGGAAAAATGTTCAAGCTGGGTTAATCCTAAGTTCTCCCAATTACATTTCTTAGTGAAAAATACCTTCAACCATTTTAACCAATTTTCAGCATCATTCATATATTCTAGGTTAATCCCTAATAACAAAGCGGAGGTTGTCGAGCTAGGTTAAAGGCGATGGATTTAGAGTCCGACTTACTTCTGCAAGCAAATCCTGCTGAATAGTCTATCTTAATACTTTGAAATTATCGGCACCTTCAAACTCCCGATCGAATGTGGCAAGTTTGTCGAGGTGGTTGGATTCAACCATTTCAAGGATGGTGCAGTCTGTGAAGCTAAACTTCGTATTTTTTTGATTTCTAAATCGCTTCCAGGAAGCTTCAAATACATTGTTTCCAACGTCAAGCACAGGAATCGACTCCTTTATGAGGTCGCCAGTCTTAACTGCCGACTCCAACGATTTAGATCGGACAAGAACAACAGTGACGGTTTCGTCAAACACATACTCTGAAGTGATTGCAGAACCGTGCTCGCCCTCAACAATCTCTTTCATCAATGATACTGCTTTTTCATGATTTGTATCTTTATCAACTATATATGCAACCAAAAAACTAGTGTCGAGGAAGATCAAGCAGACTCACCATAGAGTGTTTCATCTACCTCTTCACTCCACCTTACTTTCCCGTCTGTCTTGACTAATCCATTCAAGTTCAGGATTCCTTCTATACGTAACTTCTTCTTTTCATCCTGGGCCTTTAACCATTCAGCCATTGCTTGGTTAAGAGCATCCCCTACATTCCTGTGTTCTTCCATAGCCCTTTCCCGAAATTTTTTGTAAAGGCTCTTGTTTATTTTTCTAACAACTAGGACATCACTTTTCCTTTCGGGTTTATTGTCAGGCATATGTATAACATGTATTACACAATATAAAATCTTGTCTAATAGGTGTCAACTACCAGTTTAGACGATATTCAACATGATTATGAAAATCTGAAATTGGATATTATGATCACTTCAATTAATCTATGTTCTGCTGAATCCCACTCATTCCTTATCTTCTTCCTTATGGCTGTCTGCTCTTCTGTCTCCTGGGTTTTAGGCTTTTCTTTTGCCATGAATAATAATTCACAATCGATATTTAAACCGTTATTTTCTAGGTTTGGACAAAATATTGAGAAGTCTACATAAAATTTTGCTCCTCATTTTGTATTACACGTATTACATGTATTACAGGAAAAATGTTCAAGCTCATTTACTCCAGGATTCTCCCAGTCACATTTCTTAGAGAAAGATACTTTCAACCAATTTAATCAATTTTCAGCATCTTTCATATATTCCCGGTTTATCCCTAATAGCTAAGCGGAGGTTGTCGAGCTAGGTTAAAGGCGATGGATTTAGGGTCCATTCCCGTAGGGGTCCGTGGGTTCGAATCCCATCCTCCGCATAATATAAAATGTTCAATGCGTCAACAGTAAAAACTGTGTAAAACCGCCCCCTGTTTATATACTCAGGGAGGTCATTCTGGAATATATTAATGTTAAAATAAATATAATGCCGGTTCAG
>JAJZJR010000009.1 GCA_021810045.1 Thermoplasmata archaeon | reverse complement strand
GCCTTTTTCTCTTTCATATATCTATGAGATATGCATTCGCTATCGTTATTTTAACATATCCCTTGCAACAAAATTGTGCCTCGCTTTCATCCCCTCCCTTTCGGAAGGGGTCTTTCGCTCGGCTTTTAATAAAAAATTTTCAGAACAGACCTGTTATTTCACCATCGTCTGTGAGGTCCACGCCTTCTGCTGCCGGATGTGTTGGGAGTCCAGGCATGGTCATTATGTCTCCAAGCATTGGAACCGCGAATCCTGCGCCTGATGATATGCCCACTGATTTCACCGTAATGGTGAAGTCTTTTGGCCAACCCATGATCTTTGGGTTGTCCGTGATACTGTACTGGTTTTTTGCCATGCAGACATGCATTTTTCCTAGACCCATGGACTCAATGTTTTTCAGGTCCCTTTCCGCCTTCTTCTCGAATTTCACATCTGATGCCCCATAGACCTTCTTTGCTATGGCAACGATCTTGTCTCTTACAGAATCCTCAACGTTGTATGTCCTTTTTACAGTATATGTGGCTTCAAGTGACTTGAGTACTTTACCTGCAAGATCAAGACCGCCTTCTCCTCCCTTTGCAAATACTTCCGATAGTGCCCAGTTGATCTTCTTTTCCTTGAGTATTTCCTCGATCCTTGCAATTTCAGCTGGAGTGTCGGTAGGGAACCTGTTCAGGGCAACAACCGGTTCGAATCCGTAATTTCTCAGGCTGTCAACATGCTTCAGGACGTTCTGTGCCCCTCTTTCCAGTGCCGATATATCCTCCCTGGAAGAATCCTGTGCTCCTCCATTGAGCTTCATGGATCTGATGGTTGCCACAAGGACTATTCCGTCAACAGGCAGGTTACCTATAACGGAAACCATATCCAGAAACTTCTGGCCGCCAAGTTCTGAACCGAATCCTGCCTCAGTGAAGACGTAATCGGCAAGGCCAAGAGCCATACGGTCTGCTATTATGCTGGATGTCCCATGAGCAATGTTTCCAAATGGGCCAATATGAATGAATGCAGGAATACCTTCTGTGGTCTGTACAATATTTGGTTTTATTGTGTCCCTGAGGAGAGCGGCCATGGCACCTTCTGCCTTTATGTCTCCCGCAAACACGGGCTTTCCGTCATAGTTGTACCCTACGAGGATTTTTGCCAGTCTTGCCTTCATGTCTGTATATCCGGAGGAAAGGCCCATGATGGCCATTATTTCGGAAGCAGGAGTTATGACAAAATTATCCTTCATCATAACGCCGGTATCAGGTGAACCCGATCCAACGATTATTTCCCTCAGGGAGCGGTCATTCATGTCTATGGCCCTGGGGAACAGAACTTTTCTTGGATCAATTCTCAGTTTGTTTCCATGGAAAATGTGGTTGTTGATCATCGCGGATAGAAGGTTATGTGCTGCCGATACTGCAGGAAAGTCGCCGGTAAAGGAAAGGTTGATGCTGTCACTGGGTTCTACTTTTGATTTTCCACCACCAGTAGCTCCTCCCTTGACTCCAAAGCAAGGTCCCAGTGAAGGTTCCCTGATGGCGATAACAGTCTTCTTTCCAAGTTTACCGAATGCTTGGCCCAGCCCTATGGTTGTGGTGGTTTTTCCCTCACCTTCCTTGGTGGGGTTCATGGCAGTAACGAGGATCAGTTTTCCTCTCTTGTTGTTCTGTACCTTTTTCAATACATCTAGGGAAACTTTGGCCATGTAATTTCCGTATTTCTCATACTCATTATCCGACAATCCAAGTTTGGATGCTATTTCAGAAATATCTTTGAGGTCTTTTGTAGCCATTTAAAACATCCCGGTGCATCTATAAGGCAATCTATCAACATAAAACCTTTCAAAGGTCGGGAATTAGTCCTAATTTTTAGTCATACCAAGTTAATTTATTGTCACTGCCCTGAGATGATCTCACAGCAAGGTTTCCTCACCAATAAAATGTCAGAAAAATTTGACATTAAATGTTAATACACAATCGTGATCCTTCAATATGGAGCCCAAGACCGTGGAAATAGAAAACCCGGGACAGAGATACATCAAGGACTTTATCATTTATTCAGCACTTGGAGAACCTGTAATTAAACCTGAAGACTGGTTTCTTACAATTGACTGTCTTGTGGATAAACCCCAGAAATTCAGCTTCAAGGAAATCATGGAAATGCCGCATATCAAGTATGTTTGCGACTTCAACTGTGTTACTGCATGGAGCATCAAGCAGGTTCACTGGGATGGCCCTAGCCTTAAGGAGCTCATTGAAAAGGCTGGACCCAGGAAGGAGGCCAAGTGGGTGATGTTCAAGTGCGCTGACGGTTATTCAACACCTGTACCTATTGAATATGCCATGACAGATGATGCTGTTGTTGCAGTGAAAATGAACGGGGAATTCCTCAGGACGGAACAGGGGTACCCTGCAAGGCCCTTCATGCCGGAACTTTATGCATGGAAGAGTGCAAAATGGCTTACGGGCATTGAACTCATAGAGGATTACCAGGATGGGTACTGGGAGACCTACGGATACCATGAACGTGGACTTGTTTCTTCTGGAGAACGATACACAAACGGCCTCTGGAAAAGAGTCAAAAAAACTGTAACGGGCAAAGTGAAGGCCTGAAATTCAATTTTTCAGGTACGGGACCTGCTGGTGCCCTGCCTTTATCACTTCCTGTGACAGTGCAACCGGTAATCCTTCAGGCTTAACCTCCTATCATGCAGGAAGTCAGTTTCTCTTTCTGCGTACGTATGAAGCCACTCCTGCCACAAGTGCCCCGATAATTATTGCAGTTGTTCCTGCATAGATCAGGAAATTCGATGTGAGGAAATTGTGTTTTGCATGGAAAGTGACACCGACATAAACCGTTGTGTTGTTGACAAAAAATAACCTGGAAGAGTTGTCTGGAAGGTAGTTGCTGTTGCCTGCTGAAATAACGTATTGGTAAACGCCATAGGGAATGTTGAAAGTATGTGAGGAAGCACTTATCTGTTCAGAAAAAATGGTTTCGGGACCGGTTATGTTTATGAACCAGGGGCCTGAACCAAGGCCTTTTTCATTGAATATTGCCTTGTAATCAGGGTTGCCAAGAATTGTCAGGTTGTTTGAATACTGGTTGGCAACATACACATATCCATTGGAGTAGTCAAATGCCATTGCAGAAGGATACTGTCCCACAGAGAGGTTTCCAATCACACTGTTTGTGGCACCGTTGATCACGGAAACACTGTTAGAATTGGTGTTTGCAACATACAGGAAACCAGTGTAGGGATCGAATGTAATGTCACCGGGAGATTCCCCCACCGGGATCGTGTCACTTATTACAAGGGTTGATGTGTTCAGGACTGCCACGCTATTTGTTGCAGGACAGGTTATGTACACATTTCCGTTCCACGTATCCGTGACCAAATCCTGGGTCTCCGTTCCAACGGGGATGTTTGCGACCTGAGAGTTCACGGTGGTGTTTATCTCGGAAAGGAAGTTGTTCCGGTCGAAATTGATGTAAAGATTGTGATTGAGGCTGTCCCAGGTGCTTTCATACGGGAAAACATATGTCAGCTGGGAAAAACCAACCGAGAAGTTGTAAAGGAGTTTTCCCGTTGTACCGTTGAGGACAGATATGCCGTTGCCATTGAGGTCAAGTACGTATACGCGATCATTTGCACTGTCGTAGGATATTCCCTGAGGTGAGTTTTCAACACCGGTTGTAGCCACTACACGATCTGATCGGGCATTTATCACCGAGACCTGGTTGTTGTAGGAGTCACTCACAAAAATGTTGTTTCCGGGATATGCAGTTGAAATTTCCGATGGATAGGCTCCAACGCCTATGTATGAATCCAGCCTGTCTGATGTGCCGTTTATGGCCATGATCCTGCTTGAGTCAAGGTTTGCCACATAAATTTCATCACTGGTTCTTGAATATGTTATGGCATTGGGATATGAGCCAAGTGTCATTACTTCCCTGACGCTGTTATCAAGCCCGTTTATAACAGCAACGGAGTAGGGAGGATCAGCAACGTAGAGAAGCCCATTGCTGCTGTCAAATATTATGCCATTTGGGTTTCCACCCACATAGAGTTTCTTCAGAAGGGTGTTGGTGGAGCTTTCGTATACGAAAATATTGCTGGTGGACAGATCGGTGAGGTAGATAGTGCCGCTTGAACTGTCATATGCAATGCTAAGAAGGTTGGATGCAACGGTGAAATTTCCCGTGATATTGTTTGAAGACCCGTTGAAAACTGTTACCCTGTTCCCGTTTGCCAGGTAGACACGGTTGTTGTCCGGATCATAAACTGCCATGTCCGCTGCGTCCCCGAAACTGTATTCCCTGACCAGTTTGTTGGTTGTGTCATTTATTATGGCCACACCCTGATTGAAAGAATAGTATGTTACATAGACATAGCCATTATTCCCGTCTGCCATGGAGGCATAGGGACCCAGTACTGATGTTATCTTTGCCACTACACTGTTGTCTGAACCGTTTAACACCAGTATGTACCCATTGTTATCTGCCGATGTGCTGTAGGATATGTAAAAGCAGCCGTTTCTGCCATCAAATGATATATATGACGCATTCTGGCCCTCCAACAGGTGTGATGAAAGTAAATTTGTGGTTGTGTTAATGACCGCAATATTGCTGTTCTCAATTACAAGGAGTTCACCACTGAAAGGATCATATGCCATATACCCGGGTTCGTTTCCCACAGTGATGTTTCCCGTAACCTGATTGCTTGTGCCGTTGATCACGGAAACACGGTTTGAACCTGAGTTGGACATGTAAATATTGCCGTTGGATGGATCGTAAGCCAGTCCCAGCGGTCCGCTGAAACCCAGGGAAACATTTCCCATGACCTGAGGGGTGTGGGGTCCGGAAACATTCCCTTTTAACAGCTCCACCGGATTTCCTGCCTGGAACGATGGCGTCCCGAACGGATTGGTTGAAGAAGCCGGTAAAGGATTATTGGAACCTGATAACGTAACTATCATGGGCGATATCATTACTGCCGCTGACAGGGCCATTGAAAGAATGACCTTTGTGTGAAGGTTCATATTCTCATCCTTCTTAATTTAAAACAAATATTGATTTAAAAATTATTTGATTTGCTTAAAATTGCTTTTTCATAAAATGTTTTTAATCTGAAATCCTCCCCGCCCTAAGGGACGGGGCTTCCTGCTTCTGCCAGTGCACTTGCCCTGATCCCTTCCCTTGCGAGAAGTTCCAGAGCAGCGATGCATCTGTCCACAGGCGTTAACTCCCCACTCTCCGTGGGTACTCCCTCCGAAATCAGTGCAAATCTTCTGATGTTGATGGCTGCATTCACATCCCGATCATTAGTGTAGCCACAATCATCGCACGCGAAGCGTCTCTCGGTCAGCTTCATTTGTGACTTCACATGGCCACAGGCTGAACACATCTTCGTGGATGGTTCATACCTCCCGATCTCCTTTAAGTTCTTGCCTCTCTGTGATGCCTTGCTTCAGGTAATTCAGTTTGCCCCACCCCCATTCACAATAAATTAAATAGGCGAACAAAATTTCTTGAAGCCTAGAGCCCCGTGGTGTAGTGGCCAAGCATTCCGGACTTTGGATCCGACGACGGCAGTTCGAATCTGCCCGGGGCTGTGGAGTATTTTACATGATCAGGGTAATAGGAAGAGCTGGATTCCAGAAAGAGATCACCGAGGAAATCACGGTGGAAAATCTCCTGAATGAGCTTGGACTCAGGGAGCAGAGTTACGTATGCGTAAGAAACGGCAGCCCTGTGACAAGATTTGAGACCATCAGGCCTGATGATGACGTTACATTCCTGGAAATATTTTCAGGGGGGTAGTCCAGGAAGGGTCTTACTGTAAAACTTCCCGAGAACAAGGAATTCCTCGTTGCTCCTGGAAGGATCGATTATTTTCATGTTTTCCTTGTATCTGTCTATGTTTTTCCCGATTATGAAGCCTTTGAGGCGTTCTCTCACAACCTGTTCAAGATCCCTCATCTCAACGGGTATATCTGCGCATAATCTGTCTCCGCAAACGTAGGGGCCAAGTACTGATTTGTCTCCGGACCATTTTCTGATGAAGTCCATGGCATTCTGTGCATCCACAGGTGGCCCTACATGGGTTCTTGTTGCTGGCAATTTTTCAATCTTGCATTCCACCATCACTTCAATGTTTTCCGACAGGTCCACTTCAGAAGAGATGGGCAGGAAGCCATCCTCTTCAAGTATCTGCACAATGATGTTCCTGAACCTGTTGGCCTGGCTGAACAGGATATCATCAATTATATCCGGGCGTTCTAGTGTGAAAATCCGCATTACAGTTCCTCTTTCCCTGTATTTTTCCGGAACATAGGCAGCCTCGGCATTGAAATAAATCTTATCCGGTTTGGAGAGGAACAGCCGTGAGTTGATCTTCATTCTTGAAAAATTCTCTAGGCTTATTGCGGCAGCGGCATTTCTTGTCAGGTCTGTTGGGTCTATTATGACAATGGGAGCATCGAATTCTTTGATTTCACTCTCAGTGAGGGATATCCTCATTTTTCCCCTGAGTGCGGCAAAAATCCTGAGCACATCAAGCATTGAACCATACTTGATCACCAGCAGCTCGCAGACATAACCTGAGAAACCTGATACCTTGATTTCAGAACCGTACACGCCAATTGCTTTCATGAAGAGTTTCAGGAGCCTTACCTGATCCCTTCCCTCAGGGTCCAGGTGTTTCAGAACAAAATCCGTATGAAGTGGAGTCCTGTCAACTGAGCTGATGATACGGGTTCCCGGAGCAATCTCAAAGCACGGGACAATATCCACCTTCCTTTCGCCAAGCTGGCCGGATACATATGGATGTTCCGCGTATTTCTCCCTTCCCTGGGGAAGCACTTCATGGCCTATTCTAAGGCCAAGTCTCTCCATTTCCCTTGAAGAATATTTCTTTGAAAATACAACGAACAGATCGATGTCCCCGCTGGCAAGGTTTGTACATTTGGCAACCGAACCAACAAGAAGGCTTCTTGCATTTATATGATCCCTCTCCAGTATGGAGTTGATCTTGCCCATGATCTCAGAAGCTGTCCTCTCCATTTCCTGGTTCTGTTCTTCCGTGGGCTTGTATTTCTTCAGTATTGGAATGAAATCGATCATTTAGGGAGAAGATCCATGATTGCCTTTGCTGGTTCGCCATCAGCGTTTTTCAGGGCTTCAAGAGCTTTTTCCCTTGAAACTGATGCCTGTTCCATGACAAGTTTCACATCTTCTTCACTGTATGCGGGTGCGGCTTCTGCCTTTGTTTCCTCATCGGACTTTGCCACTTCCTTGAAGGTTCCCATGATCTGGAATGTCTTCTGACCCTGAGCCTCAATCATTGTAACCTGTGCATCAGTGATCATGTAATCCTTCGTAGCACCCTTCATGATCACTGTCTTTACATCGCTCATTTCTGTGGATTTTATCCCCATCTGAGCCATCATTCTCTTTACTTCACGTGAGTTCATTTTTCCGGGAATCATGAATATCTGCTCACAATAATTGACCCCTTACATAAATAGAATCCTATCCCATTGGGGTGATGGGATTCATTATTTTCAAATAAATCCATTAAATGGGCCTTTATTGTTCGTGTGTTTGGGGGGCCGATATGCGTGGAGTCCTGTCGATCATAAGCATTACCAGCAGCATGGATACTGCAGCAGGAAGAATTGCAATGCCGTAAAGGAGCCTTGGAGAGGCCATCCATATCAGCGAGCCAAGAAGGGGACCAATGATACTGATTGGAACAGAGAAGAAAGTCAAAAGAATCCTGGATCTTATCTGATCTCCTTCTCCCATGGACTTGAGCATCATGTCAGATGATGCAGAATCAGAGAAAATCCAGAGAAGGATAATGAAATAACCAACGATGAAAAGCAGGCTTGAAATTACTATTGAAAGAATCAGGAAAGGAATTATGAGAAATATTGGCCTGAACATGTAGAATATATCTTTTATTGGCTGAATTGAGATGTGCTGGGCCACTTTGTCCAGGAGGAACCCTATTATTGCAAAGGCTGCAAAGATGAAGAAAATGTCCTGCTGGTCAATCTTATCCCTGATGGCCATTGCCGGCAGGAATATGGAAACTATACATATGGAAAGGTAAAGAAGGATCTGTATTGCAAGAAATGGAAACACCACTCTTCTGTTTGTGACCATATCGAATGATTTCAGGGGTGCAATGGCATTCCTGACAAGGTTCCTGAATGAGGTTTTCTGGCTGAACTTGTTGCTTGTCCCTTTCTGTGAAAGTGAATAAGCCATTCCCAGGAATCCGATCAGCAATGCAGCCACGGATATTATGCCATATAACTCAACAATCTTTGTTCCTGTAAACAGGCCACTTAGTATGAGGAGAGCAAAAATTCCAACAGTGGAGACCAGATCCTGGCTGAAGAAATTCCTCATTGGTTCTGTGTTTCTCAGATTTCTTTCCTGTTTACGCCCATTTACAGCCCTGTACATTGCATGTGATATTGAGAGAACAAGGAACGCAAGAATTATGGATGCAAGGCTCCTGGAAATATAGAACATTGCCAGGGAAATGCCGCCGAAAAGGAATGCCATTACAGGGAGAATGTCGGTTCTTCCCCTTTCCATGTAGAATCTCAATGGTATTCTTATAAGGAGCCCACCAAGTATCCCTATGGAATAAACAACCCCCAGAAAGACGAGGTTTATTCTAAGCTGCAGGAGAAGAAGAGGTAAAGATACCCAGACAAATGTTACAACGGCCGGCATCAGCATAGTTATGACTATGGAAACAAGTTCTGTAAGCTTCAACGACTTAAACCATGCTGAAAATGACATTTTTTCCAAGGAAATTACAGTATCATAATTTTATTTCTATTATTTATACTTCCTTGTGTTAGTTGCGAAATTTCATTTCTATTCATAATTTCTGAAGTATTTCTTATGAAGCAACTCTAAAAATTGTGTTTGACCTGAAATACTTATATAAACCAATCTAATCCCATAGATACGCCGTGATAGCTCAGTTGGGAGAGCGTATGACTGAAGATCATAAGGTCGCTGGTTCGATCCCGGCTCACGGCACTTCCCAGATACTAAATTTTTATAACCGTGAATTAAAATACATTCTTCTTGGTTTCATTTAGTCATTTTTTTATGATTTGGAAGCATGATACGTGGAATGAACCAACTCCTGGATGAACTGATTCTAAACAACACACTCCTCAGGGTGCTTGAACATTTCAGGATCGCCAAAGTTGACTATGCGAAGAACGTAACAAAATATACAGAAATACAAAGGGATACTGTGCTTTCGTGCATCCATGAACTGGAACAGCATGGACTGCTTGAAAAATACACCAATACTTCCATAAAGAGAACTGCTGCAAAACTGAAAAAGAGTGCTGAAGTTCACAAACATCACACATATTTCCAGATAACCAGGGATGGGGTTGCTGCACTGAACAATATCAATCCTGCCAGTTACGTTGAATTCCTGGCAGACGATTGCATACAATGCCTCATGAACAGAGGAAAAGAGCGTTTGATGGAAGAGAAAGCAGCAAAGATGATTCGCATGGGACTGATGACAAGGAATTCTGAATTGACTGGCCTTGGCATTCAGGTGCTGGAAGAACTGAAAAAAGAAAAATACCACAAATTCTAGCTGAGAACCTGCACAGATAGTTCATGGGCATTCTCACAAGAAACGTAACTCCCGTGATGCAACCCAATAATTTCTGTAAAGCACCGTAAAAATTGATTCTCTCTGTGACTGCATTTCCAGGGAAAGGATCAATCAGTTGATGAAACCTGTCATGCCAAAGATTATTAGCTTTTACATTTTATTATTCTCAAATGGTTGTAATTGATTCCGAAGAACGTATCCAAAGGTACACCAGGGAAGGTTGGTGGGACAACAGGACCCTTATAGAAATTTTCTTGGAGAATGCATCAC
Organism: Thermoplasmata archaeon; assembly: GCA_021810045.1. GTDB lineage: Archaea > Thermoplasmatota > Thermoplasmata > Thermoplasmatales > Thermoplasmataceae > JAJZOM01. The sequence goes on along the minus strand of JAJZJR010000009.1, from coordinate 60,280 downwards.
GCAACCCTGAACGTACTGCAATAGTGGATCCGCTTAACAAGGAAGAAATTACAGGATTACACCCGGAGAGGATCAAATACAGTGACCTCATGGACAAGGTTGACAGGCTGTCGTCATTTTTCCTTAAAAAGGGAGTTAAAAAGGACGATGTTATAGTTATTCAGCTTCCCAACATTTACGAATTGCTTGCAGTATATCTTGCAGCCTGGAGAGTCGGTGCAATCATATCACCAATTCCCATGCAGTGGAGAACACATGAACTGGAAAGAGTCCTGGCCGTGACCAAGGCATCGGTGTACCTGTCTACCAGGTTCAAGGGATTTGATTACCTGGATATGATAGAAGATCTCAGATATCAAAACCCGCAACTGAAACATATATTTTCACTGGACCAGGTAAGAACTGCAATGGCTGAGGAGCCTGTTGACAATGGAATAGAGGCTGCCACGCAATCACTTACAGGTAACGATGTTGCCGTAATTCAGTGGACTTCAGGAACAGAGAAGGAGCCCAAGGCATGTCCCATGAGCCATAACAACTGGGGATTTCTGAGATTCTTTTACAGAAATGAACACAGAGGTGGGATCATGGAAGATGGGTATGTTATAATGAATCCGGCACCGCTGGTCAACATGACAGGTATTGCAGTGGGGGTGGTTCCATGGATACTTGTTTCGGGAACATTCGTACTCCACCATCCCTTTGACCCTGTTCTTTATTTCAGGCAATTGATTGAGGAAAAGGTAAACTTCACTTTGGGAGTCCCTGCAGTTGTTGTTGCCATGCTGAAGCATCCCAACGTAGACAGCTTCGATCTGAGTTCAACAAGATTATTTGCCCAGGGTTCTGCTCCTCCACCTCCCTGGACATTTGAGGAGTTCAGGAGACGTTGGGGGATTGAATCCATGAATGTCTGGGGACAGAATGAGGGTACAGGCCTTTTCTCAACACCTGAGGTCATTCCTGAGCTTGAGGAAAGGGCAAGGAGTTTCCCCTGGTCAAGGGGAATTAAGGAAGGAGATATTCCCTTCTTCAAGGCAATAGACACTAAGATCGTGGATCCTGAAACAGGAAAAGAAGTGCTGGAGCCAGGCAGCGTCGGGGAGCTGTGCTTTAAGAGTCCTCTTACAATTCCCAGATACTTCAATCAGCCTGAGCTCACAGAGAAAGCATTCGACCCGGATGGCTATTTCCACACGGGTGACCTGTTCAAAATCGTGGACAGCAAAAGGATAGCTTTCTATGACCGTCTAAAGGACATTATCATAAGAGGAGGCTTCAACATAAGCTCTGCAGAGATTGAGGATATTGTAAAGAAGAGCCCTCTTGTTGCAGATGTTGCGGCTGTTGGATATCCAGATGAGAGGCTCGGGGAGAGAGTCTGCCTGTTTATAGTGCCTACAGGGAGTGGAAACGTAAGCCTTGATGAAGTTACAAATATTATGAAGGAGAATGATGTGGCCAAGTATAAGTGGCCGGAAAGAGTGGAAATTGTGGATAACATCCCGCGTAATCCCGTGGGAAAGGCACAGAAGGATGTGCTGAGAAAGAAGATAAGCCGCTGACACCTGTGCTGGAGAGTTGAGTTTGAGAACTGGATTCATTCAAGCATATGAACCATTCTTTTTAGCCCGGATCATATGCCGGACCTGGTTTTTTGTTCCTTTGGGCGGATAAGGCAGGACGGTGTTTTGGAATTGGATATTACAGATCAATTTCCAATACGTCCCTCTCCTACAAAGAAGCAGTATCCCCCAACTCTTATTTCAAGAGGTTTCCCGTTTTTCAGTGAACCTTTGATGTACATGACACTTGGTCTCTTCATTTCAATGCCCTGCTCTATGAATGCCTGTTTATCAGGTTCAAGTTTCCCATGTTTCAACAGCCATGCTGTAGCCGGGCCTGCAGCAGAACCTGTTGCAGGATCTTCTCCTCCATAGAATTTCATTCTTGCATGCAGGATTGCATTCCTGTCAACAGTCTCGAATGAAACCAGATAGAAGAAATGTCCCCCGTGATCCCTTATGTATTTCTCCATCAGTCCGAAATCGGGCCGGATCTTTTCCAGGGTTTCGAGACGCTTGAACGGTACAATTATGAACTCATTTCCAGTTGAAACAGATTCTATGGGAATTGTGTCATCAATTTCATCAGGGTGGACCCTTAAGATCTGAGCAATCTCTTCCGGGTTGTGGGTTTTTCCAAACACTGGTTCAGGCTGAACCATTTCTCCGTACAACCCCGATTCGTTCCTTATGAATTTAACATGGACATCACCAACCTTGAGAGACAGGGTGATTTCATCTCTTCCAAGCAGTTCCCTTAATACGAAAGCAGTACCGAGGGTCGGGTGCCCGGCAAAAGGGAGCTCCTCTTCAACTGTGAATATCCTTATTCTTATTTTGCCTGATGCAGCAGCATCGCCTTCCGGGTCCTGCAGAAAGGTGCATTCTGAAAGATTCATTTCCCTGGCAATGCTCTGCATATCTGCTGTGTCCAGGTTTCCTGTGTCGAGGAATACCGCCAGCTGGTTACCCTGGAATGGTTCTGATGCAAACACATCAACCAGTTTATACTTTAATTTCAGTGAATTCATGATATGAAATGATTCCGGGCTTGATTATATGGGTTTCTGCAGAATGTCATTTCTGTGAGAGGTAATGGAAAAAAAGTTCACACGAATTTTTATATAACATGAGAAAGAAATTTATTTCGAGGCATGATCACCATGAAACTTGAACTGGAAGACAACCCTGGTTCTGGCCCTTGTAGGATTTTTTGCGATCCTCATTCGCCTCTATCCTACTATGCATAATTTCGCCTTTGGGAACGACTTTGGTATTTATAATACCATAGCGGGAGATTTCCTGAGAAGCGGAAAAATTTTCGATACCTTCACGTCACCATGGGGTGGAGCTGGATACGGTGATTTTCCCGTCATGTACTGGATTGTTGATGGTCTCGCAAAGGCTACCGGCATAAATTACACAACGATGCTTGTCAAGGCACCTCCTGTGTTTGGAGGGCTTGATGCAATTACCATTTACTTCATAGCTTACAAACTTACAAAAAGCAGGTTTATTTCCATATTCGCAGCCATTTTTGACGCAGTCAATCCGGTCATTGTTTTCCAGACCTCAATTTCATCAATACTTGTATTCGGCCATTTCTTCGGACTTCTTGCCGTTCTGTTTTACATAATGTATCTTGAGAACCGGAGATTTTTCATTCCCTTTCTGGCCTCATCAGTACTCCTTGTTATGTCCCATCCCCTTTCAACATTCATGTACCTTACCGCCGTAATTGGCATCACAATCAGTTACCTGGCAAAAGGCGCAGATTTATCAAAGAGGCTACAGCTTGCGGCAGGAGTATATTCATTTTCAACCTTTGTTTTTGTTTACTGGGCCCTTTTCTTTAACTCATTCACAGGCTTCATGAGCAGTGGTCTCATGCACATACCTGCACTGGCGGTTATTGCACTTTATTATGTGTTTGTGAGTCTCATACTATTCTTTCCAATCAACAGGTTCAGGCTCCATATGCCTGCGCTCAAGCAGGAAATCTTCAGGAAAAGGATATCTTGGCTCTACCTTGCCCTGATTATATATTCACTGATCTCTGCTTTTTCCCTCGTTCTTCTGTTCAGCCTTCTCAAAACAATTTCATTGAAGGATGTGGTGGCTTTTCTTCCACTGCTCCTTGATGGTGCACTGGCGTTGGTTGGCATGTATTTTGCCAGGGGTTACTTCAAGCAGATCATTTCAGGCTGGGTTTTCATCCTTGGTGCAGCCCTGATTTATTCAGTGGCAACCTGGAACATGGTCCTTTACCCCGGAAGATTCATGGAGTACATATTCGAGCCCCTTTCAATTCTTGAGGCACTGGGCATAGTAAACATCCTCTATGGTCTGAGAGACTATTACGAGAAAGAGATAGACAAAATACACAATACCTATGCACATACTGGAGTCTACAAGGCCCCCATAATCAGGGAACGCAGAGAAATCAATTACAAAACCATAATCCTTGACCCTGTCAGGAAGACTCTGAATACAAGATCCAGCAAAATTAACGCATCACTCGCAGTCTTTCTCCTGGTATTTCTTGTCGCTTCATCTGCCGCTACACCGTATCAGGTAGGAAGCATCGTAACACCATCTGGAAACCAGACTATCAGCCTTCCTGATTTTGAAGCCGCAAAATGGCTCCAATACAATGGTGATGCCAACTACTCAGTGGCCACCGATCATATACTGGGCCTTATGGTGGACAGTTACAACCTGACAGGAACATTCGAACAGATAAACCAGACCTGGTCCCAGAGCACGCTTACCAACCAGACCGTCCATGAACTGCTGGGAAACACTTATTCGTCCGCCTACAATTATACGCCTGTTGGGTACATATTCATAGACAATTACATGTTCACAAATGGTGTCTGGGGCTACAAAGGCCTTTCCAATCCATACTCCGAACCCATAAAGATGACCAACCAGAGTTTCCTGAAATTCCTTTCCACGCCTTTTGTTCCAGTGTATTTCAACAATACTTCCAAGAGCACCTGGGCACTTGTTGTGCAGGTAAACTGGACATATATTGATGCAAATTATGGGACAAGTGTTTCCACAACCAATTATACAATGATGCCGCAGTATGTTCCAGATAGCCAGATCGTAAATGCTACCCTGAAGAATGCGAAGAGAGCCTGACAGAATCCGAGTGAAAGACCCCTTCCGAAAGGGAGGGGATGAAAGCGAGGCACAATTTTGTTGCAGGGGATGAGTTACATATCCATAGCGAATGCATATCTTGTAGATATATGAAAGATAGAAAGGTATACATGTTGCCAATCAGATGGTCTTATGAAGAAAAGGCCCTGATTGAAAAGCAGGCAGAGAAGGAGGGGCTTTAACAGCTAATGGAAAATACTGAACATTCCTGTGTAAGACCGGTGGATGTTGATTTTCCCCATACAGGACCTTTGAGTATACCATCACCGTTAGCAGCAAGAATAATTATAGAACTAATCTCTTGATGCCTCATTTATGCCATTCAGTTTCGTAATATTTCAGAAATGAAGGAAAAGCATGGATGGCTGAAGAAATCGGGAATGGCTTTGAGGAAACAGGTGGAGATGACATGTGGAATTCACATTCAAATGGTAAAATCATGGTAGTGGCCCATAGGGGAGGTGCAGGATTAAAACCCGAAAATACAACAACAGCCTTTGCCATGGCTGAGGAGATTGGTGCGGATGCAATCGAGCTTGATGTCAGGCTAAGCAGCGACAGAAAGATTGTGGTAATACACGATCCTGACCTCTTCCGTGTTTTCGGGGACAGGAGGAGGGTGTCGGAGATGACCTATGACGAGATTGCAAAGGTTAAACTGCCTGGAGGAGAAAATCCACCTGAGCTCGAAGCGGTCCTACGGGACTTCAATATGGAGTTTTTTGTTGAGGTAAAGGTAAGTGAGGTAGTCCAGCCAATAATAGAACTTTTCCAGAACAATCCTCGTTATGCCAGAAGATGCAGGGTGATTTCTTTCATTCATGAATCCGTGAAAATAATCAAGGACCAGGTGGAGAACATAGAGACTGGTGCATTGAGGAGTGGGTTGCCAGCGGATCCAGCAGCTGTTACGAGAGCCTGCAGGGCAGATTTTCTCTCTCTGGAACACGGTGGCGTTGACGCCCCATATGTTGATCTCTGTCACTCATGGGGAATCCCTGTAAATGTCTGGACAGTAAACTCTGAAAACGACATATACCGCATGATATCCAGTGGGGTTGACTCAATAACCTCTGACAGGCCTGATCTCGTGCTGAAGGTGTTGAGCAGGTAGCAGTGCACTCTTTACCACTTTGCGAACCGGTTGTTATGCGTTAGTGGCGTATCACTTCGTTAATAAGTAGAAATATTCTTCGTCTATAGATTCAATAGCAGCACGCTGTTTCACTATGGGCTATTTAATTTCCTTGTCAAAAGTTAATATGAAGACCCAAAATCTTACTGCACCAGTGATAAAATATGGATACAAGAATGAAAGCTATTATTAGCATCGTAATTGTAGTGGCTGTCATTGGAAGTGGAGTAACTATTTATGAGCATGTTGCAACTCCAACACAGCAGGAAGTTGTTATTTATGCTGATTACTCACCATCGCTTGTACAGCCACTTTTCAATGATTTCCAGAACGCTACAGGAATCAAGGCAGTAGTACAGTATGGAGCAATGGGAACACTTCAGGGAAAACTCATAGCCTCCAAGAATTCCCCACAGGCTGATGTCCTCTTTGGCGGTGCTCCATCAGCGTACATAAGTGTTGAAAACCAGTCAATTCTACAGAAATACACACCATCAGCCATCGCAAACCAGTCAGAATACATTGGAAACCATGTACTCTGGAGATCGGGCAACTGGACCTGGTTCCCGTATAGCTATGCTGTTTTAGGTCTGTCAATAAACTACAAGCAACTGTCAAACTCATCAGATCCGACAAACTTCACCAATCTGACAAATCCGATTTACAAAGGGAAGATAGTGCTTGAGAACCCAGCCACGTCCACGACAACCGGGATAGCCTTCTATTCAATGGTTGAGCAATATTATATTGACCACTATGGAAACACAACCGGAACCCAGAAATTTGTTTCGTATATGAGGGGACTGTTCAACAACAGTGTTACCCAGACGCCGTCTAACGACGAAAATGCCGAGGTTGTCCTGGGCCAGGGGAATGGAGCAATAACAGTTGACTGGTCTTACATGCCAACCCTCTATGACCAGCTCAACGGCTACACCCTGAAGCCACAGCTTCTCTCCACCGCAGTTCTTGGAGCCTCCGCAATGGGTCTCATAAATGGTGCGCCACACCAGAAGGCAGCAGAAGCATTCGTAAACTGGATCCTCTCAACGCAGGGCCAGACAGACATAGGGAAGATACTCCACAAACCGCCAGTGATATCAGGGGTACCAATACCGGCAGGTTCATTCTCGCTCAGCAGTATAATACCGGTTGCATTCCCATACAGCCAGTCATTTACGGCAAGCCATGCAACACAGATTGACAACCTGTTCACAACCTACGATTCCTGATGAAGCAATTTGGAAGCAGGACAGCGATAACTGTTTCGCTGTTTATTTTTTTAACCTTTTTTACAATAGGGCCATTGATAACATTAGTTCTGACATCGTTTAACGGATCGAATACGGGACTATTCGAGGGAAAATTTAGCTTAAATGTATCATCCTACATTTCCATTTTCAAAACCGCATACGACTTGAAGGCTTTCTGGGACACACTTATCCTGAGCCTGGGGGTTTCCACACTTTCTCTTGCTATCTCCTTGCCCGTATCTTACGGGCTCTCATGGACGGACATGCCCCTGAAGAAGTTCATCAGGACCACCCAGATGATGGGTCTTGGCATACCGGGATTCATTGTTTCCCTTGTGATGATAGTGTTCACTGGAAGCATATTCAGGTCAGACCTACACGTCCACACATTCTGGGGATTGCTTGTGGCCCTTTCCCTTTCGTCTGTTCCGTTTCAGGTGCTATATTCCACACTTTCATTTGAGAGGCTGGATTACAGGCTTATAGAGGCCGCAAAGGCAAATGGGATCGGATCATTGAGGACATTGTTCATGGTAACCATACCTCTCCTGATCCCGGGGATCATGTCAGGATTCATCGTAGTATTCCTGCTGACAACCGGCTCACTGTCCGTGCCTTTATTGCTTGCTCCCCCTTCATTCCCGCTTCTTGCCCCACTTGCATATTCAGAGCTCCTTTCATTTTTCAATTGGTCCCTGGCTTCATCAGACCTGATGCTCATATTTCTTGTCAATATAGTAGCTGTCTTGTTTTATGTGAGACTTTCAAAGAGAATCCCAAAAACTGTATCGGGGAAAGGTTTCAGGACAAGGAGGAATTCAAGCAGGCTGGTTAGGTATGGTCTGGTAGCCTACTCACTGATCTTTGTGGCAATATTCCTGGGTGAAATATTCATAGTAGGTGGGTATGCATTTGGAAAGAGATGGGCCGGAACGCCTTTGCCCAGTGGCTTTACTGTCTCCTACTTTACATCTGGACTCTCCCTTTACCAGTTCTCACCTTTTTCAACGATTCTGATGGGTTCAGGAGCAGGAATAATTGCGGTATTACTGACACTTTCCATCACTTACGGGAACAGGACCGGATCTGTTGGTGGATCAACATACATGAACTTCCTCATACTTACAGTCTTCAGCCTGTCCAATACGATTATTGGAATCAGCTATCTTTCAATGTTCAGCAACCAGGCTACGGGCTTTCTGATAAATTCGGTTCCCGTGGTTCTGCTTCTGGGGTATATTTTTGCTAGGCTTGGCTATGCCGCAAATTCCGTGAGGCTTTCCGTGGATTCCCTATCTGACAGCATCATACAATCATCAAGGTTGATGGTCTCCCAGGATAGGAGCCCATTTTTCAGGGTTATTCTACCTCTTGTGCTGCCAGGGCTTCTTGAGGGATTCCTGCTGGTGTTTGTGAGGTCCGCCATTGACTATGGTTCTACTGTGTTCCTTGCCCCGATATCCTGGACAACACTGTCGCTGTCATCCTATAGTTTCATAATAACCGGTGAACTGGGGCAGGGAGCAGCATTGTCACTTATAATACTGGCCATCACCATGCCAGTTTCGTATTATCTGTACAGGCTGAGGTCCAGGAATACTGTTTGATATGCAAATGCCGGAGGATAGCGGCCTAACTTATGAGGGGCTTATGTTGCGGGGGGTTCATCCCGGAAGATGAAATAACCACCATCATTCAGTACAAGAAATGCCTCCTCTCTCCTTTTTATAGGCTTTTTTTCAAGGTTCTTGCTGATGACCTGGTCGTTTTTCAGCTTCAGAAGCATAGCGTAACGACCTGCCTTGAACTTGTAATCAAGAACTGTAACCGGAAATGAGGGTTCAACATGCATTTTTTCGACTTTCAAGGCGTCAATTCTTGCAACAATAGTACCGTTTACAAATCCTGGTGGAATCTTTTCCAATGGAAATTCCATGTTACCCATTTCCCCATTAAGTACAACAGTCTCCCGGGATTTTCCTGAAACAGATACAGGTATCGTTACATTATCCGCCATGAAATCAGCAACAAAGAGGCTCGCCGGGTTCCTGTATAGCTCCTCAGGTTCTCCTACCTGCTCAATCCTGCCATTATCCATCACTGCAATCCTGTCTGCCATCTCATATGCCTCCTCCTGGGCGTGGGTAACAAACACTGTGGTTATATTCCGTTCCTTTATGATCCTCAGCATTTCAACCATGAGCAGCTGCTTTATCTTGGCATCAAGGTTGCTTAGGGGTTCGTCCATCAGGAGGATGTCTGGCTCCTTAATCAGGGCACGGGCCAGCGCAACCCTCTGCATTTCTCCGCCTGAAAGTTCAGAGATTCTTGAATTTGATTTATGTGAGAGGCCGACCCTTTTCAGAATATCCTGCACCTTTTTCTCCTCTGCTTCACGTTCAAGCCTGCTTTCCAATACCATGGACACGTTGTGGTACACGTCCAGGTGTGGCCAGAGGGCATAGTCCTGGAAGACCATACCAATGTTTCGCCTGTTTGGCTTCAGCCCTGTGACATTCCTATCTCCAAAATGAACACTTCCTGTCGTGGGAATTTCCAAACCTGCTATTATTCTGAGAAGTGAGGTTTTTCCGGAACCGCTCGGCCCTATAATGCAGAATATTTCCTGATCATTTATTTCCAGATCCGCCGGAAATATTGCAGTCCTGTCGCCATATTTTTTTGATATGCCCTTGATGGATATGGATACCATTGTTTCTGCCCATAGAGCTTGCAATAGTGAACTTTTCGCAGGGTATTCTATTGTGAGGAATATAGTATATATATCCGCAATAAGGCGCCTGGTTCTATCATGTGAAATCCTCCCACGACTAAAGCCGTGGGCTTCCTGCTTCGACCAGCGCACTTGCCCTGATTCCTTCCCTTGCGAGAAGTTCCAGAGCAGAGGTGTGTCTGTCCACAGGCGTTGATTCCCCACTCTCCGTGGGTACTCCTTCCGAAATCAGTGCGAATCTTCTGATATTGATGGCCGCATTCACATCCTGCATCGGCTACTGCCTTTGCACGGCGGTGATTGCCATTCATCATATCTTTCAGGCTCAGATCCTCAACGGTTATTGTATCGTATGTCCTTGTGAGGATATCGGATACCCTGTTGAGGAAATCCCTCCTCTGATTCGCCATATGTTCCTGTATGCGTGCCACCCTGACACGCTGTTTCATTCTGTTGTGTGATCCTTTCTTCTTCCGTGAAAGTCTCTTCTGTGCCTTCACCAGTTTCTTTTCTGACTGTACAAAATGTTTTGGTTTCTGTATCCGCATTCCGTTAGAAAGAGTTGCGAAGGTATTGATTCCCATATCGATGCCTATGGCGGATTCCTCTGCGACTGGCATCTGCTGAATATCAGGATCCTGTTCGTATACCAGAATGGAAGCGTGATACTTACCTGATGGTTCCTGTGAGATCGTTATGCTTCTCACCTGACCGTTGAAATCCCTGTGCCTGAACATCCTGATTGGTTTTTTGAAATTGGGAATCATCAGTCGGTTGTCTTCAATGCTGAATCTCTGTGTTACCGTGAAGGACTTTCTCTTGTGTTTTCCCTTGAACACGGGTTCTTCCCCCAGTTTCCTGAAGAATCTCCTGTATACTGTTTCAAGATGGAGCACTGACTGCTGAAGGCTCTGTGAATTGACCTCCTTCAGCCATAGATATTCATCCTCTTTCTTCAGAAGTGTCAGTTCTTTGCACATCTGCTTGAAAGAAGTACCCTTTCCTTTCTCTACGTATCTTCTATTATTCAGATCAAGAAAATAGTTCCACACAAACCTGCAGCTACCGAAATGCTTTGCAAGCATTACCTTCTGATCTTCAGAAGGATACAATCGGTATCTGCAGGCTCTCAACATTGTAGTTAAGTTATGCTGTTGTTTTACTTACCCATATTCTTTCCGCTAAATGTTGCCTCGCATTCATCCCACCCATAAATGGTGTGGGCTTTCCCGCTAGGCTATGGTAAACAAATTCCTTTGAACGAGATTTCCAAAAATGGCAGATTCACAAACAATAACATCTCAAAAGTATCCCGGAAGTGTGTTGCATAATCATGCAATTATTCTTTTTGAAAATAAGAGGGGTGTTGTTTGTGCAAGACAACAATCCGAGGGGATGGATCTTGCTTTATGTATCGGCAGACACCAAGGGAATCATGGTTTCACGCATCTCCATCACCAGGGAGAACCTCCATGATGCCACTCAGTTCGGTAAACTCATCACTGGATAGGGAAAAAGGCTATTCGTGAAAAAGGTATACGATTCTATGAATAATTTTAGCACCTTATCTGGAACCTCTCCTCTCAGGGGTAAAACCGCAAGGAAGATAGGAGAACGGAAATGTTGTCCATGAATATTACAATATATGGTCTGTGGAGATATATTCATCAGGCCTCAAAAGAAGTCAAAGCCCATAGCAGTAAGGGTTGCCCCTTAGAGTGCTGCCAAAATGGCTTTTCAGTTACCTGTTAAAGATACTCTTGTTTCTGGCATACATCATGAAAACCACAACAGTGGCCGTAAATGCAATACCACCAAGGATAGTGAAGCTGTCCTGGAAACCTATGTGAAGGCTCAGGAAACCAAACACCACGGGGACTACGATGAAAAGCACATTATTGTAGGCCATGAAGTATGAATTGGCTACGCTCCTCTCCTCAGGCGTGGTTCCCCTTGCGATGAGCATTGAGGATATGGGGAAAATGGAACCGTGGGGGATTCCCAGTACTGCCATTAGAATGATAAATACTGTAAAGGTTGACATGAATGGCAGTGCCAGCAGAGATCCAATTGTTATAACTGAAGATACCAGCAGTGGTATAAACAGCGCCTTGAATGGCCTGATTGCCATGGAAAGCCGTGTTATGAATGATACCGCGAAAAAGAATATGAACACCGAATAGGCCGTACTGCTTGATACGCCGAATCTCTCAACGGCGAATATGACAAGGAAGGAGGTTATGGCAGCGAAAGGTACATTGTAGATTGTTATTGAGATAAGGGATGTGAGGAGTCCTTTGTTACCAAGTGCAGCCCTTCCACCCTTTACCTCCTTCTTTACCTTGGGGAATTTCACGAAGGGTGAAACCACAAAGCCCACGATTGAAAGACCCATGAATGGAAGGAAAATCTGCTTGTAGGTAAGGAATGTAAGAAGCCATGTCTCCAGGGATGGCCCAATAACAAGGCTTGTACTCAGGCTTACAGAATATATTGCCAGGAGCCTCATCTGTACCATGTGGTTCTTGTGGAGGGATGCAGAGGTGATTATATTTGGAAATAGAAATCCTGATGCGAGGCCTGATGCCACAGCAATGGGCCATAGTGTAACCGGAGTGGAGAAATAGAACAGTACCATGGTGACAGGGATAACGGCAGTTGAGGCGATGAAAATCTTCCTTCTTGTGGCTGCCCTTAGCATCGGATTCAAAAAAGTCGTTACGACCAGAGTTGAGCCGTATAAAACAGCCGAAATCAGTCCAACTTCAACATTTCCAAAGCCAAAATTGTATTTTGCAAGAAAAGGAAGGGAAGTTACAACCATGTTATTTACAGAACGTGCTGATATGGCTGCCAGAACAAGTATAACTGCAGCAGAAACAAGTGCGAGCCTTGGATTTCCTGATTGTTCCTCTTCTTTATCTTCTGTTTCCGATTTGTTCTCCTCCATTTATAGTAAATGTCAGACTGATCTTGATCAGCGTTCAATGGTGATTACAACATTCTTCAAAAACATTATTTTCTAAGAGTTCCTGTAATTACCCGGAAACCAGAATAAGAAGCTTTTCAAGACAAATGCCCAAATTCATCATAGATGGAAAGTAGCTCTTCGCAGTGATGTTCCTTGCTGAACTTCTCTGTTGCAAAACTCCTTGACACCTGGTAGAGTTCTGCCATCCTCTGGTGGTTGTTTCTCAGTTCCAGTAGAGTTTCCTTTACACTTTCAGGGTCCTGAAAATCTACTGTGATGATTCCGGATTCTTTTCCTTCTGTATAATGGGTCAACGGGAAGTTTAATGGAACCATGGATGGAAGTCCTGACGAAAGTGCTTCAAGCACTGAAATGCCGAAGGTGTCTGTTTCAGAAGGGTACATGAAGAGATTTGCGTTTGAAAGAAGCTCCAGTTTCGTTGATTCGTCAACATAACCTGTGAATTCAAGATTTTCAGTGAGGTTACGCTTTTTTGCCTCCTTCATGAGGTTTTCAGCGTCAGGTCCTGTTCCGGCAATAATGAATTTGAATCTCATATCTCCACGGAACTGTTCTGCAATGTCAAGGGCTCTGAACACGCCCTTGTCCCTGGTAATTCTTCCCAGGTACTGCACTATGTAAGGATCTATGTCCCTCTTGCATGTGTTGAATTTCCAGGTGTCCACAAAAAGGGGCAGTTCCCTTGAATTCTTTATACCGCTTTCCTTGAGGTATTCCAGTGCCTTGGAACTTGGTGCAAGAACCAGGTTGCATCTTTTGTAAAGGTATGAGTTGTACCTCCACGACAGGTGGAAGAGTGTTTCCTTCAGTGGCATCTTCAGGGATTCCTTCATCCTCACAAAGTCAGTATGGAATGTTGCAAAAACAGGTATTTTCTTGGCTCTGGCCAATCTGTAACCAATGGAACCCATGAAGGGATCATGAATGTGGATGACATCAAAATCCACCTTAGATGCCATTTTATAAAGATACATGGGGAACGGGTTGATTGGCATATTGTATTGCGGATAGGATGGGAATGGAACACTCATGGGGACATGAACATTTTTCTCTGACCTGTCGCCATTAAACGAGAAAACATGGACTTCATGGCCCATTTCCTCAAGTTCATGCTTTACATCCCTAAGGTAATGGGACACCCCATCGGGAGTTGGATAATAAGTGGCAGTAAAGAATCCGATCTTCATGTTATGAAGCACATAGTTAGTCTCAGGCAGTACTTAAATTGAATTGTAAGTGGTTCCGTAACGCCAGGCTGGTTTTCGAAGCGTTCTCCAATGTCTTTCCCTGTACTTGTGAAATTGACTCCGGGTCACTTGAAAAAGTCGTACTTAAGTGTATAGTCTCTCCAGTTCTCTGGAGGAATGTGGTATTTTTCACAAATTTCCGGTACATCAATTCCCTTCTTGAGAAGTTTTCTTATCTCTTTCACAGTTTTTTTGTCCAGATCCATTTGGACACCTCTGTTTTACAGTAAAGATACTCTTACATAGCCTTAAATTTTACCTTAGTCCTTTGGCAGGTGTTGTCCAAATTTGTTTCATATTAAAGTGATAGCTATCTAAGTTTCAAAATCCATAAATACGGTCTAATGTTGTTATTTTGAGGCATTATGGGACTTTTGGAAAAGGAATACAGCATCAAGACGCACGATGATACAGACCTGAAAGTATATACTGCAAAACCTGACGATGGGAAAGAGCACCCTGCGGTTCTTGTTATACAGGAGATATGGGGACTGACACCATTCATAAAGGATGTCTGCAGAAGGCTGGCAGAAAAGGGTTACGAAACGCTGGCACCTCACCTTTACTCAAGAAAGGAACAGGTTGATCTGTTCACTGAAGAGAATATAATGGATGCCATGAGGCCTTTCTGGGCACTTCCACCTGAGAAGAGAGGAGACCAGGCTGCAATACAGGAAGTTCTTTCCAAGGCTTCAGCAGAATCCAGGAGGATCGTTGAGGAGGTCATGTTCAACAGGGTGCAGACGGAAAAAAACATGGTGAAGGATCTTGAATATGCCTATGAGCACCTGTTCAAGGGAAAGCCTCAGAAATTCAAGGGCGTAGTTGGTTTCTGCCTTGGCGGAGGCCTTGCATTCCAGCTGTCCACACAGAAACCATTCGGGGCATCTGTGATTTTCTATGGTGCAAATCCCAGGAACATTGACGACCTTGCAAACATAAAAGGACCTGTTCTTGGACTTTATGCAGGAGAGGACAGCAGCATAAACAATGGTCTTCCCGAACTCCTTGAGAACACTGTGAAGCACAGGCTGAATTTTGAGATGAAGATCTACCCCGGCACATATCATGCATATTTCAACCACACAGGCATGAGTTACAACCGGGAAGCATCAGATGAATCTTGGGAAAGGATGCTCCGCTTCTATGCACAGCACCTGGGTGAGTGAAATGGCCAAAGAAAATAACAAGGAAGGTCTTGTTGACGGGTGTTTCCTCACATGGGTACAGGTTACTGAACATTACAGCAATGAAGGAAGTATCACTGACAAGACAAAGAACTTCAGAAAAAAACAGGAACCGTGATGGTTAAGTCATATCCGGACGTGGGAAAGATGATGCATATCTTCCCAGGAATTTATAATCCAGGCATTTTTTTTCAAGTTCATGGAGAGCTTTTTGATCCCCTTCCTTACCAGTGGAATCCAGGAAGAAAATGTATCTCCACGGTGCAAATTTAACGGGCCTTGATTCAATCCTAGTGAGGTTCAGATCATGTCTGTGGTATATTTCCAGAACTTCCTTCAGTGCTCCGGGCTCATGGTTCACGGAAACAACCACAGAAACTTTTGTTCTTTCCCCATCAGGTTCTCTGGGAGAACGTGATACTGACACGAACCTGGTGTAATTGTCCCTGAAATCCCCGATATCTTCAACCAGGACCTCCATCCTGTAGATGCGGGCTGCTTCTTTTGTTGCAATTGCACAGTATCCTGCATATTCCTCTGATGAAAGTGCAGCCACCGCGGTGGCTGTGTCTGAAAAAGATATTTCCTCGAGATCATGTTCAGAAATAAATTCTGAGCACTGACCAAGTGCCTGGGTGTGTGAAATAACGTATTTCAGGTCATCCAGTCTGGTTCCAGGGGCTGCAATGAGGCAGTGGGTTATTTTCTGGTAACTTTCACCTGTGATGAACAGACTGCTCCTGTAAAGTAGATCATTTGTTACACCGACTGTTCCTTCCACGGAGTTTTCTATCGGTACAACACCATGTTCAACAAGGCCCTGCCCAACTGCAGCGAATATTTTTTGGATGGACTGGAAACCCTGGTATTCATGGGAATTGCCGAACATGCTCATGGCGGCGTTCTGTGTGTTTGAGCCTTCCCTCCCGAAATATCCAATTCTCATGGCGTGAACCAGTGGCATGCCATAACACTGACCACAATTAAAGGTTACATTGCCCCGGAAACACCACTCCGCACACACAACACTTCAACCAGGGCTGAAGAGGAAACGAAGTTTTCAAACCATGTGCCATAGATAAAATTTTAATATATATAATACGAAATTGCCATGCGCAATGGAATCTAACCGATTGATGTATGGAAGCATTGGAGCAGGAATACTTGCAGGCCTGATCATGCTCATACTGTTTGGCTGGATCTCACTCTTCGGATGGCTTGCAGCAGGACTGGTAGCTGGCTTTGCCGCCAGAGGGTCAGCCAGAGGTTTTCTGGCCGGCCTCATATCGGGAATAATCGTTTCCATCATTACACTGGTACTGTCCCTCTTTGTTCCGGTATCCACCCTGAACACATACCTTGCGTATATGGGAAACACATACATACAGAACACTGTGTTCAAGCCTGAACTCAATATTCTGGGATATCAGCTTGTTGCACTTGTGAGAAAGCTTGCAGTGGATGTAATATTGATACCCGCTGTAGGAGGATTCATTGGTGGTTCAATACTTTCCAATGGATACTTCGTGGAAGAAGTGGAAGACAGAGCCAACGAAGAGCGTGAACCTGTAAATACAAAAGCACAGATTATTGATGTTGATGATGAAAAAGAAGAGGTACCTTCATAGGTACCCGGATTTTTCTCCAAATATTTCTTTGGACAATCTCATTGAATCATGGTGGGGTCTCTGGAACAGTATTGAAAGTCCCATGGCATCCCTGTAGAATTTTTCCACACCTGTGTCTTCAATGTACCCGTATCCTCCATGATACTGCAGAGCAGCTTTTGTAGCTCTTTTTGCAAGATCCACAGAGAGTACCTTCAGGGTAAGTTTTGCTCTTGAGTCGTTCTCGTCAACGGATTCAAGATATGAAGACAGTGCAAGATATTCTGCCATGTGCCTGGACAGTGCTGAAGCAACAGGCCCATAATCCTTTAGGGGCCTTTCAAAGGTTTTCCTTACTTTTACGTAATCGATTGCCTTGTCAAGAGCACCTTTTGCGGTACCAAGTGCCAGTGCAGCCACTTCAAGGTCCAGGTTATCCACAACTGCTTTCAGGGCATCTTCTCCCTTTTCAGAAAGAACGGTGTAGTCAGAGGAATCGATTTCGAGAGAACCGTTGGAAAGACCTCTGAACGAGAGGCCTGAATCCTCCTCCACTCCCTTTACTCCATCCTTGAAGAGATACAGGTGTCCGTCGTCCCTGTTCAGGGCGATAGCGTACTCACCACGGTACAGTGAAGACAGGTTTACAGCACCCTTGAGATTTGAGCCGTTTTTCTTCAGTGATGTTGCTGAGAAGTTTCCTTCAAGCACATCCGAAAGAGATGTTGATACCGTTGCTTCTCCTGATGCCAGTTTCTTCATGACTTCAGGTTCAGAGTCGCCGATGAGCGGTGCATGAACTGAGTTCACAAGCATAACAAGTGCTGCAACTGAAGGAGAGAATGTTGCCAGTTCATTCACTATTGTAAGGTATCCATGAAGATCAATGCCTGAACCACCATATTTTTCAGGTATTCTTGCACCCAGGAATCCCTGTGATGCCAGAGACTGCAGGAGTGCCTTGTCTACTCCCTCATGTTCTATTTTCAGTGCCTTGTCCTGTATAGATTTCTGTGCGAATTCCTTAACTGCGGATCTCAAGAGGTCCTGTTCTTCCATAGACATTACTGGTTCACCTCTGCATATTCTTTCAGTAAATTCCTTGCAATGATCAGCTTCTCGATTTCGCTGGTTCCTTCCCAGATTTCCATAATCTTTGAATCCCTGAAGAACCTCTCAAGGTCTCCTGTGATTCCTGAGTATCCTGTTATTTCGAGGGCCTTTTCAGCTGCAAATGTTGCCGTTTCGGAGGCATAGGCCTTTGCCATGCTTGTCAGTGTTGGGTTGGGCCTGAACTGGAACAGGTATGAGGCGGCCTTGTATGCCAGGAGTCTGGATGCCTCAATTCTTGTTGCAATATCCGATGCAAGGAACTGCACCTCTTCTGCAAGGGCTGTTTTTCCTTCCTTTGTTAGCCTGTTGAGATGCTCAAGGATCCTGTCCAGGGCTCCCTGTGCAATCCCTATTGCCTGAGCTGCAACATAAGCCCTGCTTATGTTGAAGAATGTCATGATATAGTAGAATCCCTTGCCGGGTTCACCAATGAGGTTTTCCTTTGGAACTGGAACATTGTCCAGAATGAGTTCCGCGGTGTTTGTCGCCCTGACACCGAGTTTTCCGCTGAGTTTATTCTTTGTAAATCCTGGCAGGTCCGAGTCCACTATGAATGCTGATAGGCCATGATGCCTCTTGCCCTCAACCTCCTCAGTTCTGATGAGCATTACGAAGAAGTCTGCTATAGTACCGTTTGTGATGAACATCTTGGCACCATTCACGATGTACTTGCCATCCTTCTCAACAGCCCTTGTGGTGATTCCGGCTACGTCACTTCCTCCTCCAGGCTCTGTTACGGCAAGACCCATGATCTTGTCTCCGTTCTGCACCATTGACAGGTATTTCTGCTTCTGCTCATCGCTGCCGAAAAGCATGATCACTTCTGCCCCGAAAAGGCTGACAGTAGCAGATATTCCGAGGCCTGCATCAGCTCTGCACAGTTCTTCGATTGTGACAAGCATAGACCATGGGTTCTGGTAGTCTATGATGCCGTACTCGAAGGCTTTCTTCCTGAGTTCCTCCGGGAACTTCTCCAGCCTGTCATACTTCTTTGCCATCTCAGAGTTTATTTCTTTCCTTGCAAATTCCTGGGCCTTCTTTCTAGCATTTACAATATCTTCCGGGAAATCAAAATCCATTTTACATCCTCTCCAAAAGAACTGAGTATCCCTGGCCTCCGCCAACGCAGAGTGTAGCTATACCATAGGTTTTCTTCTTCTCGTTAAGCTGCCTTGCAAGAGTCCCTGCAATTCTTGCACCTGTTGCACCAAGCGGGTGTCCCAGTGCAACTCCTCCGCCATGAATATTCACCCTGTCATGATCGATGCCGATCTCTTTCATTGCATTCAGGGCAACCACTGCGAATGCTTCGTTTATCTCCCACAGATCTATGTCGTCAGCTTTCAGACCTTCCTTTTCAAGAAGCTTCCTGGAAGCCGGTACGGGGCCCTCTCCCATAATTGTTGGATCAACTGCAGCCCACGAAAATCCCTTTACACGGGCAAGTGGCTTTATGCCGTATTCACGGACCTTTTTCCCCGACATAAGCACTGTAAGTGCAGCCCCTGCATTGAGTGGTGAGGAGTTTCCTGCTGTAATGACACCGTCCTTAACAAATGCAGGAGGCAGCTGTGCAAGTGATTCAAGAGTGGTCTGTGGTCTTACGCTCTGATCCTTGTCGATGGTTACAAAATCATCTCCCTGCTCCACCTCAACCGGAAGAATCTCGTCCTTGAAGAAGCCTTCTTCCTGGGATTTGGCTGCCCTCTGATGGCTTGCAAGGGAAAATTTATCCATTTCCTCCCTGGATATGTTTCTGAGTTTTGCAAGTTTTTCTGCTGTAAGGCCCATGTTGTAAGAGGTTGTCATATCATATCTTGCAAATTCCGGCCTTACGATGAGCTTGATGTTGGGCTTAACGTTCTGGTTGTTTGACAGGGGAACATGGGTCATGTGCTCCATTCCTCCTGCAAAAACGATGTCCGAGTTGCCGGTCATGATTTCCATTGCACCTATACTGATAGCATTCAGTGAGGAGGAGCAAGCCCTGTCCATTGCCATTGATGGAACATTGAAGGGGAGACCTGCCATGAACACAGGATGTCTTCCTCCATAGAGCCAGTTCTCGTCTGCCTGTATTGCGCATCCGGTGATGACATCATTGATTTCTTCTGGCCTGATGCCTGTTTCGGAAACTGCATTCTTTATAAGGTTCCCAAGTGCCTCATCCATCCTTATGGGATTGAATACATCCCTCTCCGGATCGTTAGGGCGGGATCTTGAGAAGGCTGTTCTTTTAAAATTAACCAAATAAACATTGGAATCATCTTCCATTATTTTCCCTCTGTACCACTAATATGAGTCATTATGATAATTATCTTTTGGCTTATAATAGACTAAAGCTTCTTAGATATGAAATAGCGTAACATAGTTCTTTATTGTGAAAAATCCTTAAAAATAAATCGTGGTTTTTCCACAAACCTATCTTTTTCACTTTCTTATGTCTTATTCTCTCTGCTTGCAGGAAAAGTCAGAAAAATGAACATCGGTTGGTGATGGATCAGATATGAAAAAATACACTTCCCAAAATCAGATTCATTGCGTTACGGAGAATCCCTTTGCATAAAGTCTTCCAAGGATTCCTCTTCTTATCACAATATTTTCCCGTCCCCTGTCTATGGATTTGTACACGGCCTCATCAAAAGATATGCAGAATCCTGGCTGTTCAATTACCCTATAAGCATTATCCGGTGGAGAATCAATTAAATTGATCTGTAATTTATAATCAAGCTGGCATGATTCATCGGGGCATGGTCCCTTCTCTGTGTAGACAGCCATATGGAGGCATTTGTTTTCGACCAGTTTCATCAGGTCCTTTTGAATACTTACACTCCCAACTCCAACTGTTACTTTCAACTCCCCTGTTACCTGCAGGAGTGAGGAGTTCTCTCTTTTTTCCCCAGTTTTATCCTCATTGTTCGTGTAGTTGAGTTTGGTCGAAACCATGCTAATTCATTTCCCCATGTCTATTAAGTTATTATTTTACAATCTGTTCTTCTATTATCATGGCATTTGACATTCTGTAAAGTAGAAAACTGAGGCAAACAGCTGAACATATCTTCTTTTCCTTCCAGTCAGCCTATTTATCAACCATTATTTCCCTTCTCTTCCTAAGATCACGTTCACAGTTGGGGCAGCACGCGTAATAGGCTTTCCCGTTTATTTCCACGACGATTGGTTTCTCCTTTATCTCGGAATGGCAATAATCGCAATGTATGCTTTCCATCCTTGTCAGATTTTCATTGAGTTTTCTGGAGGCGGCAATTTCAACCTTTTTAATGACTGTATCCTTGATCTTCATGAGATCTTCATAAAAGAGCACCGCGATGAATGAATTATCAATAAGCTGAAAACTCTCCACTATTAGGTTTTCAGGTATTTTTGAGATATCATCTGTATAGACAAGAACCATATCACGTTCCTCCTCATCCAGAGTAACCGTGAATTTCCTTATTTTTCCGCTATTTACAAGGGAGTCCATCATTTTCTTTGCAGTAATTCTACTTACGTTCAGTTCTTTACTGATATCAATTATACTCATTCTGGCATCTTTCTTTAAGAGAACAATAAGTCTTTGCTCAAGTTCAGAAAAGTTTCTTCTCACAATGTAATGAAATTGATATTATATATTAACATTATGTATAGGGATACTATTTCTGCAAAGAAGTGATGTGCTGTTATGGCAACAGATGTTATATGTGGCATGAAAGTGAAGGAGAGCACCAATCTGAAGAGTGAATTTCAGGGAAAAACCTTCTATTTTTGCAGCGAAGGTTGCAAGACAGAGTTCGACAAGAACCCCCTGAAACACAGCAGATAAGGGGCACAAAATATGCCTACAGATCCGGTTTGTGGAATGTTTGTCCCCGAGGACAGTGATCTCTTCTCTGTCATCGATGGGCAAACATATTATTTCTGTTCAAAAACCTGCCAGGAGAAATACAGTTCTCCGGAAAAGGAAGCCAGGAATCTCAAGAGAAAACTCGTGGTGGCTTGGTCTCTGGCAATACCAATATTGCTGATCAATTATGTGGTTCCAGCCTCCTTCTTCTCTGGAACATTTCTTAAAGATGTGGTACTTTTCGCAATGACCTTACCGGTCCAGTTCTACTCAGGTCTTGGTTTTTACAACGGGGCATATCATGCAATCAAGAGCAAGTCCGGCAACATGGACCTGCTCATTTCAATGGGTACACTCACCGCATTCATATTTTCAACATATGTTACTTTCCAACCTGGTTCCATCCCAGGCTCTGAAGTATTCTTTGATGCATCTGCATTCATAATAACGCTGATACTCACAGGCAACTTTGTGGAGAATGTAACAAAAACCAGGGCAAACAGGGCAGCAAGCAAACTGCTGAAGCTCATACCAAATACAGTCCATTATATATCTGAAACCGGAGAGGTGCTGGACAAAAAGACCGAAGAGATCATGGTTGATGACAGGATCCTTGTCAAACCTGGTGAAACCATTCCTGCAGATGGGATTATATTTGAAGGCAGGAGCGAAATAGATGAATCCATGCTGACCGGGGAGCAGGAACCTGTCCTGAGAACCACAGATCATGAAGTTTCATCAGGCACTTCCAACCTGAACGGTGTACTGAAGATAAGAGTCACGAGAACCGGGAAGAACAGCACGGTGAGCCAGATTTATGAACTGATTCAGAGGGCCATATCAGGAAGAGCAAAAGTGCAGAGAATTGCGGACGTTTTTTCATCCATATTTGTTCCAGTGGTGATCGCAGCAGCACTGACAGCCAGCCTTTTCTGGTATTTCTACCTCACCAGCACCGGCTACGGCTTATCCCTTGAAATAGCCATACTTGCCTTTGTGTCGGTGGTTGTGGTTGCATGTCCCTGTGCAATTGGCCTGGCAGGACCCATTACACTTCTCATATCTTCCAACAAAGCCTCCGAGAACGGCATCATAATCAAGAATACCAGTGCACTGGACAGGCTTTCCAAGGTTAACAGGGCAGTATTCGACAAGACCGGTACACTCACTGAACCGGATCCCGTGATTACAGAGGTAATCCCGGAAGGATCTCTCTCAAAGGAAGAAGTACTTTCAAAGGCAGCATCGGTTGAATCAGCCTCCAACCATCCAATAGCCAGGGCAATCATTGCGGAAGCAGGGAAATTGGGGCTTGTACCTGTCAGTTCAATGGAAATAAAGGAAATTCCAGGTATTGGCATATCCGGCATGGTTGAAGGCAAGGAAATAAAAGTCACCAGATCGAGCATTGCTGGCGGTTCTGTGGTATCAGTGCAATCCCAGGGTGAGGAAATCGGCATCATCAGACTTTCCTACAAAGTAAGGGAAAGTGCAAAATGGACAATATCCAGGATGAAGGATATGGGAATCCGTACTGCAATAGTAACGGGTGATTCCAGATCAGAGGCAGAAAGAATAGCACAGGAACTTGGAATAGATGATGTTCACGCTGAGGTGTTACCTTCAGAAAAAGCTGAAATCATCAAGGCCTACCAGATGAAAGGAGACTTTGTGATGTATACAGGTGACGGTATCAACGATACTGTGGCACTTGAAACAGCCGATGTAGGGATTGCCATGGGTTCAGGTACCGATATAGCAAGAGAAAGCGGCGATATAGTCCTGCTGAACAATGACCTCAGGCAACTTGTCCTTACCAAGATCCTGGGGGAGAAAACCATTGTCAAAATAAAGCAGAACATCGGTTGGGCCGTAGGATACAACTCAGCACTCATTCCTGTTGCAGGCGGCATACTTGTCCCGTTCTTCGGTCTGTCTCTGTATACATTCCTGCCAATTATTGCAGCGTTTGCAATGGGCATGAGTTCCACATCGGTTGTAATTAATTCCTTACTGCTGAGAAGGAAAATATCTGCAGCCTGGAATGAAAAAGCAAATGCAAATCAACCGATTCCGCAAACCTTGCCGACTGCAAGCTGAACAGCTATACTGTTTATTTTTAACCCCTTTTTTGGATTACCGAACACCGATGCAAAATATCTCATTGAAAGCATTATGAGGTTTCCCCACAGCTTAATTCACTGAGTTCCCTGACCATCTATTGCCTGACCTTCATTTCCTGTGATTATTAAGGACAGAATTTTAGCTTTTTACCAACCAGTAGAAATTATTGTTTAGAACTAAATATTTGAGTCATAAATTAAATAACAATAGCTCCCTTAACAGTACGGTAGGAGAAAATCACCGGAGCAGGGGATTAAAATGTACATTGAAGTTGCTGTTTCAACCTCTATAATAATGATTCTGAGTGCAATACTGGCAATGCTTCTCACCATTGATTATGCCAGGAAGCGAGCCAAAAGCCTGGCACTGTGGTCGTCTGGAATGTGGGCATTTACGGCAAGCGTTGCTCTTGAGATCGTGTTCTCCGCGGGAATCTATGGTCCTCTACTCATAAAGTCATACATGTTTCTTGTAGCCTTCCTGGTGGAACTGCTTGCCATGGGTTCCATGTTCCTGCTTAAGAACAGGAAGGCAGAAATGGCATACATACTGTACAGTGTGATTGTAACTGTGTTTCTTGCTGTTGAGCTTGCAGTATCCAATCTGGGAAACATAGTTGTAAACGGCGTGGTTTACGGTGTCCTTCCAATGGGTGCAATAATCGGCTCATCCCTCCTGACTTTCCCTGCTGCGGTGTTGCTTGTGGTTATCTCAATAGTCTCATACATGAAGACAAGAGGTCCAAAGTTATTGAGCATAATTGCCGGCGTCATTGTAGTGAGTGTTGCGGGTACTTTGTATATTGCGGCATTTCCGGCATTCCTGTACTTTGCTGAATTTATAGGTATTCTTTTGCTCTGGCTGGGATTCGTAGACTTTTCAGCTCTATTTTCAAGGAAGCCCATGGGTGAAGGAGCAGCGAACAGAAACCTCTGACTCCTGAATCAATTCCTTCAACCGTGCATTTTGAAAGCAGGTCAGGGGTTCTTTTCAAGCCTGTTTGTGCAAAAATATTTTTCTGAATGAAATAAAAAGAAAGGTTGTTTCCGCTATAATAAAAAAAAGGAAAAAATGGTTTTTGTGAAGACTTCATTCAATCCTGCTGGCTATAAGCTCAGAGACATCCTGGATCTTCATCTTCTCTTCTCTGCCTGTGGTCTTTCTGGCATCGTCAAGCATTGTCATACAGTAAGGACATGCAGTTACCACAGTTGAGGCCCCAACATTGTCAGCCTGTTCTATTCTCTTGTGGGAGATCATTGTGCCTTCCTTCTCCTCCATCCAGAGTCTTCCTCCACCGGCTCCACAGCAGAGTGCCTTGCTCTTGTTCATTTCCATTTCCTCGTAGTTCAGTGCGAATGTCTTCACAACGTCCCTTGGCTCTTCATAGGTCTTGTTATATCTGCCGACGTAGCATGGATCATGGTACGTGTATTTCTCTAGTGTGTCTGAGTCAATGGATTTCACATTGAGCTTCTTGTCAGAGATGAGCTTATTGATGTATTCAGTATGGTGGTGTACCTCGAGTTCTATGCCGAAATCCTTGTATTCATTCTTAAGGGAATTGAAGCAGTGAGCACACCCGGTGATGACTTTCTGCACACGGTTTGCCTTCAGTGTTTCCACATTCTCCTTTATCATCATGTCTGCAAGGTATTCATTGCCGGTTCTCCTCGCAGGATCACCAGTGCACTTCTCCTTTGAACCCAGGATGGCAAACTTCACGTCTGCCTTCTTCAGGATCTTTACAATGGATTTTGCAACTTCCTGGTTTCTCTTGTCGAAACTTGCTACGCATCCAACCCAGTAAAGTACGTCATACTGTGCATCAGGTGTCTTTGTAAGGTCAACCACATCCAGGCCCTCTGCCCAGTCAGCCCTGGTCGAAGGGTCAATGGCATACGGACTTCCATACTGTTCAATGTTCCTTGTGAGATCTATAACCTCTCTTGGAGCCTTTCCCTGGTTCAGTACAAGTGATCTTCTCATGTCCACGATCTTGGAAACATGGTCGATCATAACGGGGCACTGCTCGACGCAGGCCATACAGGTTGTGCATGACCAGAGATCCTCTTCCTTTATGGGATCACCGATAACAGTCTTGAAGATCTGATCACGGTCCCCGCCTTTGGTCCTGTACTCGTTACCCTGGGCCATGAGCGTTTCCCTTATGTCCCAGATTATGTCCCTTGGGGAAAGTGTCTTTCCTGTAAGATTTGCGGGACAGTTGGCTGTGCATCGTCCGCACTCTGTACAGGCATAGAAATCAAAGTAATCCTTCCAGTTGAAGTCTCTGACATCTGTTGCACCAAATCTTGTTTCCTTCTCGAAATCAATAGGCTTGAGGATTGCCTGGTCTTCCTTTGCAAACAGTACGTTGAAAGGAGCTGCAAAGAGGTGCAGGTGCTTTGATGTTGGGATATATGCTAGGAATATCATGAAGTCCAGGGCATGAATCCAGAAAGCCGTCCAGTAAACATAATAACCAGCCGAAACGGAGATTTTCGGAAGAACAGAAGCAAGTGCATAGCTGATTGGTGTATTCATTGGAACAAGGCTTTCCCCTATGCTCCCGGGAATATTCTGGGATATGTGGTCCAGTCTGAGAACAGCAAGGATGAAGTATGTTGTCATAAGAATGGCGATAAGTGAAAGGATGAACCATGCCTCAAATCCGTTGTATCCCTGATACCTCTTGATCTTGATGCCCCATCTCCTGATGACGGCATGGATAACGTCCAGAAGGACAACCATTGCAAATATGTCCACGGTGAAGAATGCTACTCTTTCCAGGGTCCCCGATATGAGGTGAAATCCCGGGAAAATAGCGCTCAAAAGGAAGTCACTCGAATATGCTGCAAATGCAATAAAACCCCAGAACATCAGGGCATGCATTATTCCGCCGCCAAGATCCTTAAACAGCTTTGCCTGGAGGAAAACGTTCCTTATGACAAGGTAAATACGCCTTCCAAGCTGTAACTTAAGGCCCGGTTTCTTTTCAGGTATTTTTACGGCATTCCACAGCAGCTTTACAATTGTAAACAGGAATAGTCCTGCAGCCGCCAGAAGGCCAATTAGGACAATGATTGAAAACACGTACATAACTCACACCAAGCTTTCAGATTTGCTGTTACTTCAGCAGTATTGATAAAGGTTGCAACTAAAATAAATTTTTGTGGATTTTTCAGGAAATTTACAGGTTCTTTGAATGACTAAAAATTAATGGAGTTCAGGCTCCCAGTGCCTGAACTAGTTTGGGAACAATCTGGAAGAGATCTCCAACAATACCGTAGTCTGACTCATCAAAGATCGGTGCGGTCTTATCCTTGTTAAGTGCCACCACAATCTTCGAGCCCCTCATTCCGGCTATGTGCTGGATCTGACCGGATATGCCCACTGCAATGTACACGTTTGGCCTGACTTTCTTGCCTGATATTCCCACCTGTCTCTCATCACTGAGCCACTGGTAGTCAAGACAAACAGGTCTTGAACCTGCAAGTTCACCATTGACAGCCTTTACAAGAGGTTCAACCTGTGCAATGTTTTCCTTCTTTCCGACGCCTCTTCCGATGCTGACGATAATCTTGGCTTTCTCAAGGTTAACTCCGCTTGTCTGCTTCTCCTCTACACTTGCAACTGTAACTGCAGAAGGCTTGAGCTCTACAGATGCGACTTCAGAGGCAGAACCTGCCTTTTCTGCATCAACTATGCCTGGGGCAAAGGTGAAGACCCTGGACTCAGACTCCTCTTCAAGAACAGTCTTTCCTCCGAGGAAATTCCTTTTGGTGTGAACATTTCCCTGACCAGGCTGGAATTCAACAATTTCAGATGTTATGTCCACGTCTAGGGACTGGCTCACAGCACCTGCAACCTCTCTTCCAAGAATTGTTGAGGCAACGAATATGTAGTCATATCCACCGGATTTGTATGTTTCTGCAAGAAACGCCGACACATTGTCGGACTGCATCTGGCCGTTAAGTGCATACACTTTGCCTGCACCGTATTCCTTGAGTGCATCTGCCTTTGATGATAATGTTGCAGCATCTGCCTCGCCGAGCTTTCTCAGGTAGGTAACCATTTGGGCTGCAGTTTCAGGGAACTCTGAAAATACCAGTGCCTTCATCTCATCTCCTCCTTCAGTACCTTTGCTACCTCTGCAATTCCCTTGTCCACATCCTCGAAGATAATCTTCTTTCTCTCGCTCTTTGGTGCCTTGTTTGAAATAATCCTGACTTCCCTACCGGTAATGGTTGCAGCTTCAGTATTGATAGGTTTCCTCCCGGCCTGCATTATCTGCATTACTGGTGGAAGTCTTGGTTCATTGATTTCCTGTGTAACAGAAACAACAACAGGGAAGTTTGCCTGGATAACCTGATTGTTTTCCTCAAGGGCTCTCTTTACCTTAACTGTTGAGCCATCAACCTCTATTGAATTTGCATTTCCAAGAAGAGGGATTCCGAGATAACTTGCTATTTTCCCTCCAAGAAGGCCTGAAATGGAATCTGCTGACTGGTTTCCAAGAATCACTATATCATGTTTCAATGCCTTGATCTTCTCTCCAAGGACCTTCGCTGTGAGAGATGGGTTATTGCCCTTGAATCCTGTAATAATATATCCTTCATCTGCGCCCATTGCATAGGCTTTTTTCATAATGGCACTTGACTGCTCGTTACCAAAGATAACTGCAGTGACTTTTCCACCATATTTCTCCTTAAGCCTAACTGCTTCCTCAACTGAATTTTCGCTGAGGTTTTCCAGTTTCAGGGGCACATTCTTCAATTGCGGTTCGCCGGTTGTGGGATCAGGCTTGACCTGCTCCAGGTCCGGCATCTGCTTTATCAGAACAACAATGTCCACCATTAAACTCACCGTTTACATGTCCTGAAGCCTTTCATCTTCCTTTATATTTTCCTTACTTTTTGCAGTGTAATACTCCTTGAGAAAAACTGGAAATGATAATGATTATTTTTATCCATAGGACGTCTAACGTTTTAGCAAGCGACGATTTTAATTATCTCCCTTGGCTTTTCACCTGCTTCCCTGTTTGATATGACCATGAGATTTTACTTGATCTAGTCCTCTTCTTCATCGGTAGTAAAATGAGACTAGAAAAGCAGCTTATTTGCATCGACTATGTTCCACCTTTGTCGGATTTTCGATGAAAGCACAAACATCCCACCATATATCGATGGTCAAATACCTCCGGATCTCGGTTCAGGACCTGCCCCTCGTAAATATCGTGATCGAAATACACTTGGAATCAGCAGGATTAGATTCAACAGGAATGATATTACAAACGGGCTTGTAGAATTTATGAACATATCAAATAGATACAGGAATGCAGCAATGAAAAATGTGATCAGGAAGATTACTATGACCAAATAAGTCTTAGACAATATGCTCACAGGATGTACTAAGAATAAAATGGGGAAGGCTATAAGTGATAGGCAAATAAGTATGTTTACACCGAGCATAGGATAGTAATTGGCGCCTGAAGGCAAGTGGTACGTCCAATAAATGACAAAATTAAATGTGGTAAAAATAGTAACCCCAATTGACAAAATCGACAGGACATACCCTGCAATGACTGCAAATGAGCCTTTACTATCAGTGAAGTACAAGGTCATCACCTGAAATATTTCCTAATTTCATATACTCTACTCTCCTAATTTACCTTTATCATGGTTGGTCAAATACATTCAATTTATGGAGTTGAGCAGGTATTGCGTGACCTGTACTCCTGCTCCATTCGAAACATCTGAATTGTAGAGTGTGTGGGAGCTGAATTGGCCCCATGATGAAGTAATTGGATTCCAAACCATTATAGTGTTACTTATTTGTATATGGCAAGTTCCCGAATTGTATTCGGTAATAGTGATGATAGGGTTAGCAGTCCATTGGGTAAACCCATCTATCGGCCAGTTTGCATATAGATTTAAGTTGTAAGTGTATGTGAAAGAGCTCGATGTACTAGAGTGGGGAGTGGTTTGTGAGACCCAGAGCCAGTCATTGTAGTATATGCCATATCCTGGGGTTGCAGACCATCCGGATAGTGTCCCGCCCTGAGCAGTCCAACCAACTGTGACTTGAGTTGTGGCTTCCCACAGATAAATATTGGCCACTGTGTTATCATATTCGTGCAGAGTGCCGGTAGCAGCCGTTGTATAACCGCCACCACCTCCCCCTCCGGGTGGAATTGGGATTATGTTTGGTGAAATCGAACCTAACTGGTTATTACTAGTTACACTTCCTCCATTCCCTTGTAGATTTGGCGGCAAAAGTTGCGGTATAAAGAGATAAGCCATAGTGGTATTGTAGTTCAGACTTTTAAACAAGTTGTTAGAGCCTGAACTCATAACTAAAACAATTGACACACTAGAGTGAAAGTTCTCCGCCGAATTTACTGTATCTATGAATGCGAACTTTACTAAGTGATTCGACGCACTGGAAGTTACATTTGTGTTGAAGCTTCCATTTCCAAATGGGCTCGGGGTTGAATATGAAACTTGGTAAAGTTTTGAATTTTTGAAAGTTTTAAAATCACTAAAGTTGAAAGTTGTATTGAACGTTTGCTCATAAGTGGCGTTCCCCATCGTGGAATGGATCTTCACATTATTATTTTGTCCGGAGAATGATAATAAGGTATTTACATCATACTTAGTGACAGCATTCCCGTTTCCCATTTCGAGTATATACTTGAACTGTGCCGTACTATTTGCTACTATTGCACCAGAGTTGGAAGCCATTGAAACTGCAATGTTGTTATGGTTCGCAATTGAATGTGAGTCGGCATTTATCGATGCAGGGAGCATGAAAGACAGTGCAACAAAGATAACAAGTGGCACAACTATCGACCTTTTCAAATATTTTCTTTTCGTTATAATAAGAAAAGAGATATTAATTATTAAACTTTGTAACTAACACTTAACGTGCCTCTAGTTTTAGCAAGCGACGATTTTAATTATCTCCCTTGGCTTTTCTCCTGATTCCCTGTTTGATATGACGATGAGATTATATGCAATGGCCTTTAGGCCCATTGCAGTGCCATAATCCCTATTCCTGGTGTACCAGATGTTCTCACAATGGAGTATCTCCTACATAATGGAGAATGTCCTCTCTATTTCCCATCTCAGGGAATAGATCGCGGAATACTCCAGCCTGAGATCAATTCCGATCTTCCTGTTTATCGATAATCGCTCATGAACTATACCCCTCCTCTTATTGGTGTCAATTACAGGAAGGGCATGGTTGTTCTCAAACACATAATCTTATGTGCCTGAGGTATCGTATGCTGAGTCTGCAAGAATATATGAGAAATCTCTGACAGAATCTATCATGTCATGGGAAACCCTTGAATCATGGATGTTTCCCCTGGTTACAGGCCATTCCATGATCAAAAGGGTTTTAACAGCTAATGGAAAACACCGACTGATCCTGTGTAATGTTGTGCATCCTGCACAACAGTCTCATTTGCTCATTTTTCACATAGACAGAAGAGTATTTCCACAATATACAATAAACAGGGATGTGATGATTTCCAGGGATGTGAAATCATCCGGTGAATCCAGGAGAGACCTCATCTGAGTGTCCTGTATGTGGTGGTAATGTAAAGCACCCTGCCTGGAAGATATCCCGTTGTTCAACCTGTGATCATGACTACGACAGGGACAGGTTGGCCTCACTGGCTAAACCCTTCGTGGACATGATCTATGCGGAGATCCGTTCCCCGTGAGTGCGGCAACCTCTTTGCCATCCATGATGGATGAATACCTGTACACCGGAAAGCTCATGTTGCTTTCCGGAACAGGAAGGACTGAGATGGCATACGTTCCGAACAAGTGTTGTGCATAGGATTGCATAACATTTTGAGAACGGAATCCACATCAAGTGTAATGTGGCATTTCCTGCCATAAGACCACCCCTTGGTGGTCTTGGATCATCCGCTCTCAGGATCCCTGTACTTGCCCCAATATTTCCTTCTCACCGCCGTGGAATACTTGCAGGTGTGGAACATGAAGGAATCACTTGGACTATCAGAAAGGACATTCCTCTGTGAGTCCTGAGACTATGAGATTGAACGGGATCTCAATACCGCAATCAACATCCACAATATAGGATTGAAGAAAGTAGGGAGGAGCACTCCCGAAGTTACGCCTGTGGAGATTGGGGCACTACCCGCAAGGGCAACCCTGATCAGCGAAGCAGGAAGCCCCGTCCCTTAGGGCGGGGAGGATGTCACTTGTGTGCTGCTATGCCATTTCCTGAAGCCAGGAGCATATTCTCGCCGGAACTGTCCTCGAGGTCACGCCTCTTCGGTTCAGGAAGTAGAGCCACAGTAAGTATGAGACCCAACACAGAAAGTCCGGAAAGTACCACGAACAGTCCTGATTCACTTATGGATGAAATGATTATGACATTGAGAAGCGTTCCGACAAATGCACCTATTTTACCACCAGCTGCAGAAGCACCGCTTCCGAAACCCCTTACCTTTGTGGGGAATACCTCTGGCGGATAGATGAAAGTGGTAACATTGGGGCCAAACTCAATGAAGAAATAGCTCAGTCCGTACAGTGCCAGGAAATCTGTCACATATGTTGGAGAAAGCAGCTGGTGGAAAACGCCCAGTATGCCGAAGGAAGCTGCCATTGCGGCGAATCCTATTGTCTGGATGGTTTTTCTTCCTATTCTGTCAATTGTGAATGTTGCAATCCAGTATCCGGGGAACGCTGCAACTCCGAATATCAGTGCAGAGTATGTGGTTGTTGTAATCAGGTTGTGCAGTCCAGTGACAGTTGAAGGAACAAGTGCTCCGAGCATTGTGTGGGACATGATTGAGTTTCCGTAGAGAGCCCAGTCCATCAGGAACCATGAACCTGCGGTTCCAAGCAGTGTGAGGGCAAATCTCCTGTTTCTCAGTATTTCAGTCCAGGACTGCTTTACTACCTCGTTGTCGCCAACTGCTGATGCCTTGATTCCAGTGAGCTTACTCCAGTTTTTTGCGGCTGCTGCTGTGTCTCCCTTGACTCTGATGGCGTATCTTGGTGTTTCAGGGAGTGTCCTCCTGTAGTATACAACTATTAGTGCAGGGATGGCTCCGAATGCAAGGAGAAGCTTCCAGATGAGAGAAAGGCTCATTCCTGAATAGATAAGACCCAGGGATACCAGTGGTCCTGCAAGCAGACCGAGGGATTGCATGGAGAATACCATTCCAATGAGTTTTCCCCTGCTTTGTGTATTGGAGTATTCAGCCATTATTGTGGAGCTTGTGGCATAGTCTCCGCCAATACCAATACCTAATATGAATCTCCAGGCAATGAGAATGTATATGCCGTTAACAGGAGTGAGGAAAGCACTTCCAAGTGCTCCAATTACAAGTATGATTAATTCCACACCGTATATGGCTTTCCTGCCAAGTTTGTCAAGTAATCTTCCAAATACAAGTGCCCCGATTACTGCTGATAGAAGTGCTGTAGAATCGAGTAATGATTGTTGAAGTGTTGTTAGACTGTTCCAGCCGGAAAGTACAAGAAGTCTGGTTACGACGCCAATAATGAAAAGGTCATAGGCGTCTGTGAAGAATCCAAGTCCCGTTACCATCCACGTTTTGTAATGGAATTTGCTCAGCTTTGCATTGTTTACCGAGCTAAGGAGATCGGGGTTTGAACCGTCATTACGATCTTGGTTTTCACCCATAGTAATAGATAGATCCAAAGTGCATTAAGTTGGAATATAGAGGGAAAATATTGCTATATATTCTATATATTATTGAAGGACACCCTACTCATTTTTTTCTGTATAATCCTATGTAAGATACATTGCAAGTTGTTGTTCAGGCTGCTATATTCCTACTTTAGCTATAAATTAAGGTTTTATACCATAACAGTGTGGTAAAACGGGGAAACTCTAAACAGAAGCAATGGACCATGAATATTTCCTTCCGGGGGAAGACCTGTCCCTTACAGGTGGAGAGCTGATCCTGGCAGTAACAAGGATCTATAGCGGAAGCTTTGGGACCAGTCCTGATCTTGCAAGACTGAACCTCCTTCTTTTCCTTATTGAGGGAGACGGAGGTATCGCTTCAAATCTTCTGTACAGAAGTACTCCCTTTGGACCTAAATCAGGCTATATACAGGATTTCATCTCTGATAACCGTGAACTGATCCGGGGGAGAACCTACGGAAAAAAATCCCCTGGCACAAGAGCCGATCCTGACCTTAGAAGGAGGATTGAACTGACACCTGAAGGTGTGAGTATTGCAGACAGGATAATTACTGATATAACCCCTGATGAGTCAAAAAGGATTGCCCAGATACTATCCAAATGGGGAAGGGAGAAACATTCAGAGATTCTGATGTATTTATGCCTGTTTTTCAGTGATTTCTGCTCAGAAATAGAAGTGAGAGAACCTCCCCGTGATGAAAAGGATTAAGGATTTCCGTTCTTATGTTCAGACAATGGAGGATTGCATTTTCTGTAACGTGGTAAGCGGAACTGTTCCATCTGTGAAAATCTGGGAAGACAGGCATTACTTTGCATTCCTGGATCTTTATCCGAACACCAGGGGACAGAGCCTTGTAATACCGAAAAAGCATGTTCAGAGCTATCTTTTCGATCTTGAACCCGGTGAGATCAGAGATGTCATGAACGCAGCAGGAAAAGTTTCAAGATTGCTGGAAAAGGGATTGGGGGTTTTGAGGGTCAACCTTGTCTTTGAAGGTCTTGAGATAAATCATCTTCATGCCAAGCTCTATCCTGTATACGGGCTGAAAGGCAAATTTGAGAGTATCCATACTAAGGATACCGTTTCTTTCGGCGATTATCCCGGATATGTGTCTACCCTTCACGGTCCCAGAGCTGATCTTGAGGAACTCCGGAAAGTGGCGCTGCAGATAAACGGATGACCCTCTTTTTAATTTTTGAAATTTCAATTAGTGGTAATCCATAAATAGCTCACCTGATTAATTTTACCGTGGCTTTTAACAGCTCCGTTGGAAAGAAAGTTGTTATTGTCATAACAGTTTTTTTACTCTGTGCCGAATTATCAGTTCCGGTTCTCTCCGCAAATCCTTTACCTTATGAGTCCGGAAAGGCAGTTGTTCCCGGAGCTTACATCTCAGTTTCCAACCTGCCTGGTAATTCAGTAAATACCAGCGGCAGGTTTGTTGCAAAAACCCCTGGTTTTGTAAAGAATACACTTGTCCTCTACAACAATAACCTACTGCCGGGAAATGTGCAGTACACTGAGAACGGTTCGCTGAATCCCGGCTTCATGGCACTTGATCCCCTTAATGGGCTCATCTACATAACTGACAAGTCAGCTGATAACCTGACTGTTCTCAACACCTCCACCAACACGGTTCAGGGAAGTATATACCTGGGGAGCAATTCCAGCAGCATCACATTCAATCCTGTTGATGATCTTCTGTATATTATAACAGGAAACAGGAACATAACTGTTGTTTCCCCTTCCCAAGGAAAAACCGTTGGAACGGTGTCTCCAGGTGGAACTTACCTTCAGGCTATTGCCACTGACACTGATTCAGGAGATGTCTACGTCTGCGATTTTGGTAAGTCACCATCCCTGTATTCCAGTAAGAATGGCTCAACAGTGTACGTGATAGATCACACTACACTCAATGTGTCTGCCAACATAACTGTCCCGAGCAATGCCTACGGGATTGCATATGATCCCATGAATCACCACATGTATGTTACGAGCGTGAACAACTTATATGTTACATCCATAAATACCAGGACAAACACCATTTCAGCATATATTTCCAATGTTCCAGGCAATCCCGGGAACCTCGTATGGCCTGGTCCCATAATGTATAATCCTTCCACAGGAAGCATGATAGTGGAATGCCTTTGGGATGGGACAACGGTTTCCATAAATACAACATCAAATCATGTTACACAGATTCCGGATCAGGTGATGGGACAACAGAGTGCTTATGATCCGGTTAATGGATATATTTATGCACTCTACGATCCGGTAATTCCAGGAATGCTCGGTGGGGTTCAGCAATTCAATTCCGGGGATGGGAACATTGTATCACACTATTATCTTGGAATTGAACCAACCGGAATAGTGTATGACGCACAGAACAGCCTGATATATGTGTCCAACCAGCAGTCGGGGTCGGTATCCATTATCCAGACCGTTGGTCCAAATAATGTTACATTCAGGGAAAATGGTTTACCCACAGGAACTCAATGGGAACTCACTTATGGACAGACTACTGTTTTCCTTAATGAGACTCCTACTGTATTGAACCTCCCCAATGGGGACTTCAATTTCACAATTCATACACCACCCGGATATACCATGTTCCAGGAAAAATCAGGTCACATTGTACTTACCGGAGGCAATGTTACAGTGAGTTTTACCTTCATGGCTGATCCTTATCTGTTTGCCCTGGTCTCGGTGCCGGTTGCAGTAGTAATAGCTGCAGTGTTTCTTTTCCTGGTGAGGAAAAGAAAGGATTGAGAACGGTATTTTGATAATGCTTTTCAGCAGAATCCTGTTCTTCTGCAGTTTTTAAAAAATAATTGGTCTTTACTAACTTATAAGTTGATTTCATGCGATATTTTAGAATAGATTTTCGTAATACTTAGGAGTGAGACCAGATTACGTAAAGGTGAAAATTCCTTCAGGGGAGTCCTACCAACGCATAAAGAAGACTCTCCGTGACAGGACCCTGTATACTGTATGCGAGGAGGCCAAGTGCCCTAACGTTTCTGAATGCTGGGAAAGCGGTACTGCAACCTTTATGATTATGGGAAGCAACTGTTCGAGAGGCTGCAGATTCTGTGGCGTGACCCACGGCCATATGCTTCCTCTTGATCCCGATGAACCTTCAAAGGTGGTCCAGTCCTCAAAACTCATGGGACTTTCCTATGTGGTTGTTACATCTGTGGACAGGGATGATCTTCCCGATCAGGGGGCATCTCACTTTGCTGCCGTAATCAGGGAACTCAAGCAATCTGGTCCACTGGTTGAAGTTCTTATCCCTGACTTCAGGGGTGAGAGTGATCTCATAAATCTCATAATAAAGGAAAAACCGGCTGTGCTGGCACACAACCTGGAGACTGTGAGAAGACTTACACCGTCTGTAAGGGATCCCAGAGCCGGTTATGATCAGTCCCTGGAAGTCCTGAGATATGTGAAACAGCAGGATCCCGATCAGCTTACCAAATCATCACTGATGCTGGGTCTTGGAGAAACAGATGATGAAGTTGAACTGGCATTAAGAGATCTCAGGACTGCAGGTGTTGATATTGTAACAATAGGTCAATATCTCAGACCAACGAAAATGCAATTACCTGTGGTTGAATATACTCAAACAGATAGGTTTAAAAAGTTGGAGGATTTGGCATATGGGCTCGGTTTCTCTTTTGTAGCGTCCGGGCCTCTTGTCAGAACTTCATACCGGGCTGCAGAAGCCTGGGCAAAAAGGAGAATTAAAAATGACTGAAATGACAAATGAACAGAATGATCGTGAAAGATTCATCAGGGCCTATGGGGCCATGATCCTGTCGAGGACACTTGACAGGAAGATAGTTACAGCACAGAGACAGGG
The DNA here is from genome assembly GCA_021810045.1 of Thermoplasmata archaeon. Classification (GTDB taxonomy): domain Archaea; phylum Thermoplasmatota; class Thermoplasmata; order Thermoplasmatales; family Thermoplasmataceae; genus JAJZOM01. Next base: position 22,731 of record JAJZJR010000009.1, on the reverse strand, counting down.
GAGGGTGGGTTTCTATACCCCCTCAATGGGCCAGGAAGCCGGCCAGATAGGTCTTTCCATGGCCCTGGATAAGGATGACCTTATTTTCCAGTATTACAGGGATGTTGCCCTCATGATCCACAGGGGTGTTCCTGTGGAATCCATAATAAACCAGATCATGGGAAACAACGAGGATTCCGCAAAGGGAAGACAGATGCCCAGCCATTTCATGGCTGATGAACAGAATTTCATGTCTGTCCAGAGTCCGGTTGCAACAAACCTGCCGCTGGCAGTTGGAGCAGCATATGCCATAAAGTACAGAAAAGAGAACAAGGTTGTTGTTGCCAGTTTTGGAGAGGGTTCCTCATCAACCCCTGATTTCCACGCTGCCATGAACATGGCAGCGGTTTTCGAGCTCCCAATTATATTCTTCTGTGAAAACAACGGATGGGCGATTTCCCTTCCGGTAGAAAAACAGACGAAAGTTGACGTCTGGAAAAAGGGAGAAGCCTATGGAATAAAGGGCCTCTACGCAGACGGGAACAATATAGAGGAAAGCTACAGGGTCGCACAGGAGGCAGTTGAACATGCGAGGAGCGGAAAGGGACCCGTGATTTTCGAAGTAAAGTTCTTCAGGATGGGCCCGCACTCAACTTCGGATGACCCCACGAAATACCAGACAGACATCGTGAAGGAGGGAGATGACAGGGATCCGGTCGTGATCAATGAGAAACTCTTCAAGGAGAATGGTTTCCTGACAGATGAACTGATTGAAAAGATCAAGACAGAATCAACCAGAATAGTGAACGAGAAGTTTGATGCATGTGAGAAAATACCGGGACCTGCCCCGGAAACCGCATTCCAGGATGTGTATGAGAAAATGCCCTGGAACATCAGAGAACAGATGGAGGAGATATTATGAACACAATAAACATGGTTCAGGCAATCAACCAGACACTGGATGCCAGGATGTCAGCAGACGATTCAGTAGTATTGCTTGGAGAGGACATTGGAGTTGACGGAGGAGTATTCAGAGTTACAGAAGGCCTCCAGAAGAAATACGGTGCAGAGAGGGTTGTTGATACACCACTGGTGGAACTCGGAATTGTGGGTACCGCCATAGGGATGGCAATCAATGGTCTCAGGCCTGTGCCGGAAATACAGTTCCAGGATTTCATTTACACGGCATTTGACCAGATAGTGAACCAGATGGCAAAGATGAGATACAGGACGGCAGGCAGGATCACGCTGCCCATGGTTCTCAGGACACCCTACGGTGGAGGTGTCAGAGGAGGCCTTTACCATTCGCAGAGCGGTGAATCCTATTTTGTCCACACAGCCGGCCTCACAGTTATAACTCCATCCAACCCTTACGATGCAAAAGGCCTTCTTTCCTCGGCTATGGACATGAACGACCCGGTCATGTTCCTTGAACCCAAGAGACTTTACAGAGCGGGAAAGGTTGAAGTGCCTGAGGAAGACTACAAGATTGAGGTTGGCAAGGCAAACCTTGTTCATGAGGGTGAAAAGATGTCTATCATAACATACGGTTCCATGGTTCCAGTTGTCAAATCAACAGTGGAGAAGAACAATATTGATGCAGATGTTCTTGACCTCAGGACTTTACTCCCCATGGACATCGATGCCATAAGGGCAACTGTCAGCAAGACAGGCAGGGTAATGATAGTACACGAAGCCCCAAGGACACTTGGCATGGGTGCAGAAATATCGGCAGTCATATCGGAAAGAATGATCGAATACCTGTATGCCCCAATCATAAGGGTTACGGGTCCGGATACCCCTATTCCATACAGGCTGGAGGAATATTACCTGCCCAATGAGAAGAGGATTGCAAAAGCTGCAGAGAAGATACTTAATTTCAGGTGAATAAATGTTCGAATTCAAATTACCGGATATTGGAGAAGGCGTTTCAGAAGGCGAAATAGTAAAGTGGCATGTCAAAGCCGGAGATGCCATTGAAATTGACCAGGAAATGGTAGAGGTAATGACCGACAAGGTTACTGTACAGATACCATCTCCTGTGAAGGGAACTGTCAGGAATATACTCCACCAGGAAGGCCAGGTTGTCCAGGTCGGAGAGGTACTTATAGAGATAGATGCCGAAGGTTCCGTTCCTGCACAGGAGGAGACAAAGCCTTCTGAGGAGAAGGCTGTCAGTGCCCATCCAGTTGAAGAAAAGGAGGAACCGTACGTTCAGGTTTCCACTGGACAGGTTCTTGCATCTCCTGCGGTGCGAAGAATAGCAAGGGAAAAGGGAATTGACATTTCTGTTATCAGGGGAAGCGGTGATAATGGAAGAGTTACCCTTGAGGATCTTGAAAACTACAGGCCTATTGAACAGAGACCTGCAGAAAAGGCTGCCCCGGCTGCTGAAGTAAAAGCTGCCAGACCCCCTGCACAGCCAGTGGTTCAGAGTGCAGAGGATGAGATTCTTGAACCCCGTGGCCTGAGAAGACTCATTTTCGAGAAGATGACAAAGTCCAAGCAGGTCATACCTCACTTCACTGTTGTTGAAGAGGTTGATCTCACAAGAGTGGGAAAAATCATTTCCGACCTTGGGAAGAAGGATACAAAGGTCACATTCACTTCATTCTTCATAAAGGCAAGTGCTGCTGCACTGAAAGAATATCCATACCTCAATGCGATCTACAATGAGGATGCGAAGAACTACACCCTCAGGAAGTCCTACAACATAGGTGTGGCTGTAGATACTCCGGACGGCCTTACAGTTCCCGTTATAATGGATGTTGATAGAAAGAGCACTCTCCAGGTTGGACAGGAACTTGCAGATCTTGCTTCGAGAGCCAGAAAGAATCAGCTCAAGCTCACCGAAGTGCAGAACGCCACATTCACTGTTTCAAATGTAGGAACCATTGGAGGGCTTCTTTCAACCCCCATTATCAATTTCCCGGAGGTTGCCATCCTTGGAGTGCACAGGATCATAAGACATACTGATGATGGTGAAGAGAAGATGAAAACCAATCTGTCTCTCTCCTGCGATCACAGGCTAATTGACGGAGCCATGGCTACGAGGTTCCTGATGAGGCTCAAGGAATTCCTTGAAACACCCGAGCTCATGCTGGTGAGGTGAATTATGGATTTTGATGTCATAATAATTGGAGCCGGTCCCGGCGGATACTCCACAGCAATCAGGCTAGGCCAGAAAGGCAAGAAAGTCATGCTTGTGGAGAAGGATAAAGTTGGAGGGGAATGCCTCAACTATGGATGCATTCCATCCAAGGCCCTCATTGAACTTTCCCATTCAGTTTCCCATTTGAGGGAACTCCCCGGAGTTGACATGTCACTGAACCTCAACTTGGAGGAATGGCAGCAGTGGAAATGGTCAATGATCCAGAAACTGACCGGCGGAGTGGAGACCCTCTGCAAATCATATGGTGTTCAGGTAGAGAAAGGCGAAGCCAGCATTGTGGACAGGAACACCGTGTCTGTGAATGGAAAAAATTTCACCTGCCAGAACATGGTAATTGCAACAGGTTCTGTTCCCGTAAGGTTTGATTCCATGAAGGATGTACTTTTCAACAGGGAAATTCTTGATGTGAAAGAAATCCCTCAGGATCTCGTAATCATTGGTGGAGGATATATTGGCGTTGAACTTGGTACTGCTTTTGCAAAGCTTGGATCACATGTCACAATTGTGGAAATGATGGAGGGCATCCTTCCAGGAGTTGACAGGGAACTTGCAAGGCATGTGGAAAGGCGCCTGAGGGACCTCAATGTGAGAGTCCTGGCATCCACGAAGGTTTCATCTGTTGAAAAATCTGACAAATATTCTGTCAGGATCGATGGGGGAGAAACCATAATTGCTGATTCCGTTCTTCTCACTGTGGGCAGGAGGCCGAATGTCAAGGGATTCGGCCTTGAGAACCTTGGACTTGAAATGGAAAATGGATTCATAAAGACAGACCTGAGAAAGAGAACAAGTGTCGAAGGCGTATATGCAGTGGGAGATGTTTCCGGCCAGCCAATGCTTGCACACAAGGCTTTCTATGATGCCGATGTTGCTGCTGACAACATAGCAGGCGGGAATTCAGAGGTTGAATACAGAGCCATGCCATTTGTAATCTATTCCGATCCTGAGATATCGTATACCGGAGAACTGAGCGGCCAGTTCTCTTCATTCCCTGTTGGAGCCAACGGCCGAAGCCTTGGAATGAACAACCGCCTTGGCACTTACAGGCTGTATTACGACGAAAAGGGGTTTGTGAAGGGTGCAGCCATTGTTGCCCCTCACTCCTCAGAGCTTATCAGCGAAGTGTCACTTGCAGTTGAATCCGGCCTCATGGCAATGGATATCGGTCTTACAATACACCCGCATCCGACAATATCGGAAGGCCTGAAGGAAGCTGCAGAAGGTGCATATGGATTACCACTACACTTCAAACCTCGCAACTGACCTGGGCAGGATATCCTATTCAGAAGCCTACAGGCTGCAAAAGCATCTCCTGGATCTCGTGAAAAAGGGAACCAGGAGAGGTTTTCTTCTTTTTCTTGAACATGAACCGGTATATACACTGGGAAGGAAACCCATAAGAGAAAATTATGAAGGCGTGGAAACCGTCCAGACAGAGCGTGGTGGAGATGTCACATACCATGGGCCGGGACAGAAAGTCATCTACCCCATAGTAGATATAAGCGAGAACGGAAATGTGGATGTCAGAAGCTTTGTGCACTTTGTTGAAGACACTGTGATAGGCATACTCAATAAGGCAGGGTATGAGGCCAGTGTTGGAGAGGAGCCAGGTATATGGGTCCGCACAGATACAGGCGAGAAGAAAGTGGCATCAGTAGGAATGGCCATTGACCATGGAATCAGTTACCATGGAATATCCATCAACACTTCAGAGTCTGTACTGGAAGGATTCAGCAGGATTAGGCCATGCGGGCTTGACCCATCTGTGATGAGCTATGCCGGAATAGGCCAGGAATCAATAATACAGGGTTTTGTGAATGCTTTTTCCAAAAAATTCGGGGATTTCAGCCTGATCAGTTCTGAGGATTTTCTCCGGGACACATCATTTTCCCTTTGATGGAGGCCTTATATCCCAGATCTCCTCTTTTATGGACTTTCTTTTATTGGACGCGAGTGCCATCATGAAAAGCACTGAGGAAAGCCTGTTTGCGTATGACAGTACATGTGGGCTTATTTCCATGATTTCTTTGCCGGAAACAACCATCCTCTCATATCTCCTGCAGACTGTTCTTGCAACATGAAGATAAGCAGCCTCCTGCGACCCTCCCTGTATAACGAAAAGGTGGACCGGCCCTACTTCTTTTCTGTAATAGTCGACCCTTTCCTCAAGCCACTTTGTATGTTCCTCAGTGAGGCTTCTTCCTGTTCCGGCCTTGATTATGTGTTCACCCATTGTGAAAATATCCCTCTGTATCCTGGCAAGATCCTCCCCCATATCCTCCCAGGACATCATTGCCCTGGCAAGTCCAATAAACGAATTGAGTTCATCGTTGGTGCCTTCCATCTCAACTATAAGTGAATCTTTGCCGAGTCTCCCGCCTCTCCCGGTGTCTGTCTCCCCGAGGTCACCGCGCCGAGTATACATATCATGAAAGCCCCTTATTGAGATTAAACTTAACGCGGAGACTTTTTCCTTCAATTTTTCAGGGGTTGGCAACGTTTATCTATGAAATCAAACTGATTAGTGCGATGAGACTGAACAGGGAAGACTACCTTCTGGTAATCTGGGAATATCTGGAATCCTTCGACAGGATCTCGGAAAAGGAACTGGCAAACAGGCTCAGGATTAGTCCTCCCACCGCCTATGAGTACCTCACAAAGCTCTCAGATGAAGGCCTCATAAACAAGGACGGGAAGAAGATCTCATTCACAGCTGCCGGCAGGAACATGGCCAGGGAACTGGTCAGGATGCACAGGATAGCAGAGGTGTTCGCGTACAACTTTTTAGAGATCCCCTGGGAAGAAACCCATGCTTCAGTAATGGAACTGGAACATATTTTCAGTGGAGATAGAGGAGAGGTTCTCTTCAAGAACCTGGGAAGACCCGAGGCGTGCCCGCATGGAAACCCCGTAGATCCGGAAGTGAGATTCAAGGAAGTCCCGCTCATGCTTGCAGAAGATGGAAAATACACGGTAAAGAGAGTGGTTTTTGAAGATGAGGAGCTCCTTAAGGAACTGGCCTCGATATCTGCTTTTCCGGGAACATCGCTCAATGTTCACAGGGGAGATATAATAGAAATTGATAATGAGCATGGAACCCTGAAGGTACCTCATGCTGTCTCCATGTCCCTTAGACTGTCCAAATGAAGGAGCCAATGTTGTCTGGCTTCATCCACTTTGACCGGATTTCAATAATCAGTATTAGGTTAGAAACCAGCAAATGTTTTTCTTCTAGGACATAATGAAATATTCATGGCAGATCACAATATGCTTAGGGAGAAGCTGACCGCCACTAACAGGTACAAGCGGCTGGTTGATCTCAGGAGAGAGGTTCAGTCCTCCAGAGGATCCATGCCCTTCAGCATATATGCAGAACTGGAGAACAGGGTGGATGAGAAGCTCCGGACCCTGGATTATCCCATGTGTGACAGGGCCAGAATAACAGTTCTGTTTTCCAATGGACTTGCAATGGAACTTGACCACGATGAATGCGAATCTGCCATGAAGGCTGAGATGAGGCTTTCTTCCTACATTTTCAACAAATACCCGTCTGCTGTTGACTTCAATATCGATTCTGATGAGCCTGTTGGGACCTACGGGAAGAAGACAACAGAAAACATTGGACGAAAGGAAACATCGTCAGGAAGCAGTTCTCTCAGGGATAGCGTCGACAGCATGAACCTGCAGACCAAGGTCGATTTCCTTGTTACCAAGATTGATCGCCTTGAGAAGGTCTACAATGAGACAATACCTAAGATAACAAAGGGTATTGACGATCTAAAGGAAAAAATGGATTTTCTTTACAGGAAGATGATCGAAGACAAGAAATGAATCGGGCAGGTTGACTTGCCTTTATCCAAGGTCCTTCATAAATGGATTTTTTTCCAGTTCATTTTTAATGGTTGTTTCAGGCCCATGGCCCGGGAATACCAGAATCTCCTGATCCAACTCAGACAATCTTTTCAGGGAGTGATTCATGGATTCCATTGACCCGCCAACGTCTGTTCTCCCGATAGTCCCCCTGAAAAGGACGTCCCCTGTGAGTATTAAGGGGCCGGCCATAAGGCCAATGCTCCCCATTGTATGGCCGGGAAGAGATATGATCTTTACCGACGATTGGCCAAGGGGAATTGTATCACCGTCCCTGAGAAATCTGTCCACTTCTATTTGCTCAATGATTCTTCCCATGTATCTTTCTGAAACCTTGTATGACCATTCCATGATCTCAGTGTCATGTTCACCAATCATAAGATCACACCCAAGTTTCCGCTTGAACTCCATAGCATCAAAAATATGATCGAAGTGTCCGTGGGTCATTATTAATGCCCTGATCACTTTTTTGTCAAGGGACAGTTTTTCTATTATTTCTTTGTGATCTGTTCCTGAGTCCACGAGGATTGATTCATTTCCCGACGAGAGAACATAAGTGTTAGTGGAAAGTGGTCCTGCAGACAGTGATTGAAGTTCAAATGCACCGAACTTTCTCATGGATTCTCCAGGGTGAATTCAATCCGCTTGTTCCTTTTGCCCTTGCTCTGTATCCTGTTTAAAACCAGTTTTCCAATCTCTTTTGTATTGCTGACATGAGTTCCCCCGTCTGCCTGTTCATCCAGATCCTCTATGACGATGAGCCTGACCGTGTCCAGGGAGTTGATGAGCTGCCTTCCAGGTTCTGTTCTGGCCAGATTCTCCATTTTAAGGGCCTCTTCCCTGCTGATATCCTTCTGGAAAACCTTATGGCCTTCCATGATGAATTCATTGCATTCCTCTATGATCTTTTCCACAAGTTCCCTGCTGAAGTCCTGCATATCCACGTCTATCCTTGCCCGGTCTTCATATATCTGTCCTCCCCTGAGAAGCCCCTGATCTCCATGCTTCCTGGTGACAATTCCATCCATGACGTGAATTGCAGAATGGTATCTCATGTGCTTGCTACGCCTGTCCCAGTCAATCAACCCATGGATCTTTTCCCCGGTGTTTATCCCCTTGGGGTCTTCCACCAAATGCACAATATCCTCCTCCCGTTTCATCACGTCGGTAACCTTGATCTCGCCAAAACCACCCTGCAGTATGCCGGTATCATTGGGCTGTCCTCCCCCGGTTGCATAGAACGCCGTTCTGTCCAGGATTATTTCATTTCCTTCAACAGAAATTACTGTGGCATCGAATTCCTTGAGATCCATTTCCTTCCAGAATAATTTCTCAGTCAACTTGCCTCGATGAAGACCATACATTAATCCTAAAAAATGTTACATCTACTTTATTTAGAATGACTTCAAATACACGGATCTGTGTAAACAAGATTAAATAACAAACCTAAATGTAGAGTCATGCCTTTAATTAAAGACGAAGATAAGAAGTACCTTGAGCAGGAATTTGAAAAACATCTCAAGAACGACGTGGACCTTATTGTCTTCACTTCTGATGATGCTGAATGCAAGTACTGCAAGGAAACCGTACAACTTGCTGAGGAAGTTTCTGAAACCAGCAGCAAAATCAAGCTTACAACCTACAATTTTGACAAGGACAAAGAGATTGCAAAGGAATATGGCGTTGAAAAATTCCCAACTACCATAGTGGCAAAACATGGAGAGAAAGATGGCAGGATCAAATACTCAGGCCTTCCCTCAGGATATGAATTTGGCTCACTTATTGAAGACTTAAAGAATGTCTCAAAGTGGGAGGCCGATGTATCCTCCAAGGCACTGGAGATCCTCAGCAAGATAGACAAGCCGGTAACAATCAAAGTGTTTGTAACACCCACATGCCCATACTGCCCAAAAGCTGTTGGAACTGCACATAAGTTTGCAATTCTCAACAAGAACATAACCGGTGAAATGGTTGAGTCGCTTGAATTTGACAGTGAGGCAGAGGAAGCGGGAGTTTCATCTGTTCCGCACATCGTTATCAACGGTGAGGTCGAGTTCGTGGGTGCCTATCCGGACGACCAGTTCGCTGAATACGTCATGGAAGCTTACAGCCACGCATAATCCATTTTCCATTTTTTTATAGCCAATAACATTTTTTTCGCATTTATTCTTTTGATTCCTCTGAAATATGAAATACACCCGGAATCAGGTGGCTCAGACCTCTCCATATGGGATATTATTTCAATTTGTGGACTGTTAGTGTTCTCCCTGCTTCCTGATGATTTTTCAAATAATTATTTTATACGGTTGCCATTGGAGTGGCATGATGCCAAATTATGAAGGTTTGATTAAGAAAAATGATAGTGCACTGATTATATGGGATGTACAGGAAGTACTGGTATCAAGGATCTTCAACAAAGAGGAATTCCTTGGCAAAGTCGCAAACCTCATATCTGCAGCAAGAGAACTTGACATTCCGGTTCTTTACACAAAGATAACCCCACTCCCGGAACGGTTTGAATCGCCACTGAGAAAGGCCACCGGAAGAGCCGGATTCAACCCCGGGGAAATCCAGAAGGAAGTTTACCCGAAGGATTCGGATGTTGTTATTAACAAGAACACCCCGAGCATCTTTGTTGGGACCAATTTTGAGATGATGATGAGAAACGCAGGGATAACAACGCTACTGTTCGCAGGAATATCCACGGAGATTGGAATTGAATCCTCTGCAAGACATGCACAGAACCTTGGATTTCTCCCAGTGGTTATTGAAGATGCAGTATCTTCCGCAGATCAGGAGGCACACGACCGTAGCCTGAAGAATATGTCCAGGATGATGCCTGTGATGAAATCTGACAGTCTGATAAAGATACTGAAAACATAAAATCTCAGACGGAGGACATTACAAGCAATGGCCCGTCCTTTCTTAGACTATAGGGGGGGCACTCACGAAGTTACGCCTGTGGAGATCGGGGCACTACCCTCAAGGGCATCCCTGATCGGCGAAGCAGGAAGCCCCGTCCGATAGGGCGGGGAGGATGTCACCATGTATGATGTCTACTAACCATTATTACGCAGAAACTATACAAAAAATATAATTTGTTCTATACTAAGAGGGAAATTACTTTACTACTGAGGAATTACACATATATGGGCTCTTTAAGCATAATATCTGAATTAGTGGAAAAAGCCAAGACAGTACCTGATTTGAGCAGTGAATTATCTGGTTTTAACAAGTCATTCCAGATTAAACCATCAGACGCATCCCCATTCTACGTGGAAATCAAGGATGGTTCAATCAATCTCAGTGAAGGGGAAATACAGGGTGCCAGTGCCACAGTAATGGGAACAGACGATGTCCTCAGCGAAATTTTCTCAGGAAAACAGGACGCAGTGAAGGCATTCATGACTGGAAAGCTGAAGGTTTCCGGAGATATATTCAGTGCACAGAAGCTCACAAGCATCATGGCCAAATTCAGGAAGTGAGTTTACTGGAAATAAAGGAAGTAACAGTGGTTGGGGCAGGGTTAATGGGCCATGGCATTGCCGAGGTTGTTGCACTTGCAGGATTCAGGGTCAACCTTGAGGATGCATTCCCTGAAGCTCTTGAAAAAGCTAAAATTGCAATCAAAAACAGTCTTGGCAGAATGGTCAAATCCGGTAAATTAACCCAGGAAAATGCTGACAGGGTCTTTGGAGGGATGACATTCACTTCTGACCTCAAGGGTGCCGTAAGTTCCTCAGACATGATTATTGAGGCTGTGCCTGAAATACCTGACCTCAAGGTGAAACTCCTCAAGGAGGTTTCGCAGAACTGCAGGCCGGATGCAATAATTGCCTCCAATACGTCAAACATTAAAATATCAACACTGGCACAGGAAGTCTCAAACCCGCAGAGATTGCTTGGACTTCACTTTTTCAACCCACCGGTTGTACTGAAGCTTGTTGAAGTCATAAAGTCAGATAAGACCTCTGATGAAGTCTTTGAGGAAACTTACCAGTTTTCAAAGAAAATTGGAAAGACCCCAATTAGGGTTCTCAAGGATACACCAGGTTTCGTGGTGAACAGGATCAACGCCCCTGAGAGCCTTCTCTTCTGCCAGATCCTTGACAAGGGACTTGCAAAACCAGAGGAAGTTGATGCATTCGGCAAGGCACAGGGTCTTCCCATGGGGCCATACGAGCTCATGGATTACGTAGGCATAGATACTGTAGTGCATTCACTGAACTACTACAGGGATGCACTTGACAAGGAATATGGCAAGTGCGGATACTTCAACAGGTTCATGGAAAAGAAGGAACTGGGCCTCAAGTCCGGAAAGGGATTCTATGTATGGGAGAATGGCAAGGCTCAGATTCCAAAGGCTGCACCATCCACCGTAATAGATCTCATGGATGTTCTTGCTGTTGAGATAAACGAGGCTGCAAAGATCATTGAAGAGGGCATTGCCGAACCCGCCGACATTGAAACAGGTGTCAAGCTGGGTATGAACCGGCCATTCGGCCCTATTTCAGTAGCAGAAGGCCTGACCAATGCCGAGATAAAGAGGAAGCTCCAGAAACTCTCAGAGAAATTTGACACTAAGATCTTCTACCCCACCAAATCAATTGAAGAGGGAAAACTCAAGGAACTCCTTTCAGGGAAGAAAGCGAAACCCCAGGAATCAGCTGCACCTGAGAAGGGCAAGGAATCAGCACCGGCACAGACAGGCGAAGGGGGGCCGGTTTCTCTCAGAAGGGATGTTGAGAAGAAGGTTGCATACCTTACACTCTCCAACACCAGGAACAACCTCATCAACTCAGAGGTTCTTGAAGGCCTTGAAAGACACCTGAAGACACTCTGGAACGACAGGGAGATCAATGTTATCGTTGTGAGAGGCGAGGGGAAGAACCTGTCTGCAGGTGCACAGCTTACACAGTTTTTCAGCGGCCCAATGGACTTTGCAGAGAACTCAAGACTTGGTGAGAGAACCTTCAGGCTCCTCTCAGAGGTTCCAAAGATAACAATTGCAGAAATGAAAGGCCATATACTTGGAGGAGGCTTTGAGCTTTCAACCTGGTGCGACATAAGGGTTGCAACTCCTGAGTCAGTGATAGGATTCCCCGAAGTAACACTAGGGCTTGTCCCCGGTTGGGGAGGAAGCCAGAGGCTTGCAAAACTCGTTGGAATGTCCAGGGCTGCATATCTCATCCTCACAGGAGACAGGTTTGACGGCAAATACGCACATGAAATCGGACTTGTTTCGAAACTGTTCCCCGAGGAAAGTATTGAATCCGAGACCGACAAGCTCGCCCAGGATCTCGCCGTAAGGATTGCACCTGTTTCGGCAGCGATGGCAAAGAAGCTTATTTACAAGGGCAGCGAAGTTTCCGCTGACAATGGCCTTGAGATGGAATCAATTGCAATGGGGCTTCTCTACGGAACAGAAGATCTGAAAGAAGGAATTTCTGCATTCCTTGGAAAGAGAAAGCCGGACTACAAGGGAAGATAATTTCACCCTTTTCATTTTTTATTTTTACACCAGAACCGATTTTTTTGTTTTGCAAGATGAATGGGATTTAATATACGCACACTGCATGAATCAGGTTATGATGAGTTTTGAACCTCTTCAGGAAACAGAATTCCATGATTACTGGCAATATGCTGTTGATTCATGGATGAGAGACATGATCGAGGCAGGATTTATTGACAGCAATATTTCAAAAGAGGATGCGGAGGCAGAGGTAAACAGATTCCTGCCACAGGGAATGAAAACTCCAGGCCATTACTTTTTCAATGTTGTCGAGAATGATGAGAATGTTGGAAAAGTATGGGTAGGAGTTAGGACACGAAGCGGAACCCTTGAGGCTTTTCTGTGGGACATTGTCATTGATGAGAAACACAGGGGGAAAGGATACGGAAAAGGTGCAATGATTCTGATGGAAGATTTTGCAAGAAAAAAAGGAGCGAAGAAAATATCCCTCAATGTTTTTGCCTACAACGATGTTGCCAGGAATCTTTACAGAAAAACCGGATACAGAGAATCTGCCATAACAATGATCAAAACTCTGTAATATATACAATAAGCAGGTTCAATGAGCCTTGCTGAAAACCGACTCATGAATTTTACCTGTTTTTCCTGCGAATTGACATTATCTTATTTCGGAATGATCTTACTTCTGTTTCGTTTCACATTCTTTCTGAAGAAAGACATTATCACATGTGGACCAAACTCATCCTTAATGTACATGGCAGTTTCTATTCCTGTTCCTCTCGTGAGAATTTTGTCCTCACTTCTCATTCCATTTCTTATTTCATATTTGTACATCTCTGCACCTCTAATGGTATATCCTGGGCCTGCAGATTGGGATTTTACCGACTATGTATGCCGCCATATGACGGGGTCAAGTATAACTACCAAATGAGATTGGGTAGATCATGGAAACATGGGAAATCAGTCTCAGAGTAAAGTATGATTATCCTTTCATAGAGATTTCCAGCAGATATCCTGGAGCAAGGATTTCGATGTGGTGTGTATGGAACAGGGAAATGCTGCATGTTCCCATGGGCCATGAAAATCTCATGGAAGAGCTTGAAGAATATGCAAAAAATCTGAACCTGACCTTTGAAAAGCATCAGCGATCCAGCGATGGGATTGTGCTTACAATGAAGGACAGTTGTGAGGTTCTTGACAGCATCTGGAATATTGCTGAAAGAAACAACTGTTCGCTTGTTCACCCTGCAGTATATCTGGATGGCTGGGGATATTTCAAGATAATAAGCTTCAGCGAAAATGACACAAAGAAATTATTTGCAGAACTCCCCAGAAAGGGGCCGAACGAGTTGCTGAGCAAGAAGGTAGTGCATATCGATGCAGTGCCCTCAAATATATGGGTTGAAACATTCTTTGAGCAGCTGACTGATAAGCAGATCGATGCTATCGTTAAGGCTTTTGATTACGGTTATTACAGATCACCCAGGGACATTACCACTGACTCAATTGCCACGAGTCTGGGCATTACCAGATCAACTTATGAGGAGCATCTTCGCAAGGCTGAGAACAGGTTAATGGAAGCACTCCTTCCATATCTGAAGATTTTCAGGGCTGGTGGGAGAAAGAGAGAAGAAATGGTAACTTCACATATTGAGGTTTCATCATTGGATGCCTAATGAGGTTAAAAATACCGGTTAATTCAAGTCAAAAACCTCTGGTTTCGGCCTGCCATCGAGGTTCCAGAAACTTTTCATCAGACCAAATACTACAGTGAAAAACAACATCATGATTCCTGAAATGATAAAATCCCAGAGGATGCCAAAGTCTGCAATCACAAGGGCGCCTACTGCAATTGAGGCAGGACTTAGAGATGTGAGGACGCCGTCAAGTGCAAAGTATCTTCCCCGCATGTCTGCTGGCACAAGATTGTGTGCAGAAGTGAGCCACAGGTTAACTGAAATTCCTATGCTCATGCCTGTAAGGAAGGTGAGTACCACTGCCAACGGGGTTACTGGAAACATTCCCATGAGGAGAAGACACAGGCCATCGACACCGCCAAATACAAGAATATTCACCCTTCCGGTGTGTCTCAGGAGATTTATCCTGCCGGGAATAAGAGATCCCACCACATCACCAGCTGCCAATGCAGCCAGTATTATTCCAAAAACAAGAGAATCCGCAACCAGGCCCTTGGCCACGTATATTACATAATATGTGAATGTCATGGTCATGAAGAAATTGAAGAATGTTGCAGACAGGGTGAGGAGAAAGAAGCCTTTCCTGCTTATGAGCCATACAAATCCTTCCTTCAGTTCCTTCAGCATCTTCTTTTCCCTGTTTACTTTGCTGCTGCCTTCATGAGATTTTGACCTGTAAAAGGGGAAAAGGAATACGACCGAAATAATGCCTGAAATCAGGTAGGCTGCAGAACTTATGGAGAAGCTCGCCACGACCCCGAATATTACTATTATCCCTCCTGCAAGGGCATTGGCCACCGAACCGAGAGTACTGTTCACGGCCCTGAATATGCCGTTGGCCCTGGACTGTATTGTCCTTGCCACTAAATCGGGGAGAGATGATAAATTGCTTGACCTTGAAATTTCCCTGCTTATGCCCCATAAAGCGGCCATCCCAAGCACGAGATAAAGATCAAAGACCCTGAAGACGGCAATACTGGTGAGTGCCAGCATAGCTATGAAACCGAGAATGCCGGATAGGAAAAGCAAAGTTCCTTTGTTGCTCCGATCGACTATGGCACCCACTGGAAGGGAAACAATGAGGACGGCTATAGATTCAACTATGGCAACAATTCCAACTGCCACAGCAGAACCGGTAATTGTAAAGATATACCATGTGAGTGAGACCTGGGCTATGTTGAAAGCGGTGTAGAAGGCTGAGCTCTGCCCGAGAAGCGTTGTAAACTCCCTGCCCAGCTTCTGGGATTTCCTGCCTTCCATCTGATTTCCTACCGGTTGTGATGGATTCCCACCATGTATAATTCAGTTCTTCAGTTTGGACAAGAGGTAATCTCCGATCTCAATAACCTCAGGTCCTTTATTGAGGTTTGAGAAACAGATTGGACAGGCAGTAACAATCTTCTCTGCCTTTGTTTCCTGCAGTTCCCTGTATCTGTCTTCTGAAATCTTCCGTGTCAGTTCAGGAAAAATGAGTTCATCGGGCCCGCCACAGCACTTTGTTCGTCTTCCGCTACGGGCGGGGAGACTGACATTTGCCACTGTTTTCAAGGTTTCAAGCGGCCTGTTGTATGCGTCATCCCTGAGGGAGAAGTGACATGGTTCATGATAGGTTATGCTGTCGCTTCCACCAATAAATGATGATTTATCTATGAGATCCAGGTAATGTACAATATCAAGATCGAAGTCATCCACATATTTCGGATAGACATTCTTCAGGAGATCATATGTATGGGGGTCCACTGTTATAATGCGTTTTGCACCGCTGTCCTTCAGGATCTTTGCAATTTTTTTGGCGTATTTTTCAAAAAGATCCAGGTATCCCAGATCGTAGATGAAGGTCCCGGGGTAGGGTTCGGCTTCTCCCAGATAATTGAATGATATGCCTGCCTTTCTGAGAAGAAGAGCTATGTTGGACAGTGTTTTATCCATCTTTTGTCCAATGATTTCATCACGCTTTACCGGTGTAAGCTTCATTAGACCGGGGATAGTTGAAACAAGGGAGGACATTTTTTCTGAAAGGTTTTTTCCCATTCTTTCCCTCATACTGTCCATTCCCTTGTTGTAGGCCATGAGCTGGTACATGTTTCCTGTGTAGAGAAGATCGTTGGAGTCCGGGTCCGCTTTCATTCCCTTGAACCAGTCAGCGCATTTTTCCCTGACACCCAGAGGATTCATGTAGCGCATGGTTACCCGTGCCATCATTTTGGCAAGAGGGTTCTGGTTTCCTGTTATTGTGTCACTGGCAATGATTGATTTTGAGATGTGGCTGACCTTGCCTGCGTTGACGCCAGCCGGACATACATAGAGGCAGGCCTGGCAGTCAAGACAGGAGTAAAAGCTGTCTGAGACATTTATTGTCTCTTTATCCTTAATGGTTGAGAGCAGTTCTTTGCCAAGGATAACACGGCCTCTGGCCCCTTTCCAGAGATTGTAACCTGCAGCAGGAAGTGTAGGACATACCGATTCGCAGAAGCCGCAACTTATGCATTTGCCCACTTCATTCTCGAGTTCCTTCACTAGATCATTGATCAAACATCTTACCCCTGTTCATTATTCCATTTGGATCGAAGATTTTCCTGATGGATTTCATGATCTCCATTACGTATGCATTGTTGGTCTCGTCCATTTCCATTTTAAGTAGTTCCTTCTTCTCCAGCCCTATGCCATGTTCGGCGGATACACTGCCACCATGCATGATGGCGATCATTGCAAAATCATGCTGGAAGCTTTCCACCCGCTTCATGTGGTCCTGGTCAGCAATGTCCGCGTATATGTTTGCGTGGATGTTTCCGTCAGAGATATGGCCAAAGAGTGCAACTGTAAGATTGTATTTCTGCACTTTTTCCTCACTTTCCTTAAGGGCCTGAGGAAGTTCAGATGCGGGCACAACAATATCGCCAATGACCACACGTTCGCTCATTGTGGACCTCTCACTGAGCAGAGATGAATATGCACCTTTTCTGGCTTCGTAGATACGGTCCATTTCTTCCTTGTCGGTTGTGATCTCTGTGCTTATGGGATTGAATTTTTTCAGTATTTCTTCAGCATCTTTCAGCTCTCTGCCTATGCTCTCCCTTGTTGAAGCAATATCGATGATAAGCATGTGGCTTGCAGTCTCGGGAAATTCCAGCCCACGAGTCTGTGACAGTGAATGCATTGTAATCCGGTCAAGAAATTCCGCAATGAGTGGCGTAATACCTTTACCCTTTAGATCTGAAATTGCACTTCCCACTTTCTCTATTGAATCGTAATATGCGAGTATTCTGCCTTTTGATTCCACGAGAGGCCAGATCTTCACTATGGCTTTGGTTATGATTCCCAGGGTACCCTCGGCGCCCACCAAAAGGGACGTAAGGTCATAGCCTGCAGTTCGCTTCAGGACTTTGCCTCCTGTATTGATTTTATTTCCATCAGGAAGAACCAACTCAAGTCCAAGGACCCAGTTCTTGGTTGTTCCGTACATTGAGGCCCTTAGCCCGCCTGCGTTGGTTGAAATGGAACCGCCCACGGTTGCAGCGATGGAACTGGCCGGATCCGGAGGGTAGAAGAAACCGTATTTTTGCAGGTGCTGGTTCAGGTTGTCAAGTTTTACTCCTGGTTCAACAATGGCGTAACGATCTTCAGGGTGTACCTCAAGTATCCTGTCAAACTTTGCCAGGCTGATTACAAGCATGTCCTCCATTGGTATGGATGAGCCTGTGAGTGCCGTTCCTCCGCCCCTGGCAACCACGGGAACAGAATTTCCCTGGCAGTATTTCATGACAGCTGAAACCTGATCTACGGTGTCAGGAATTGCTACTGCCATGGGCAGATCACCCTCATAATAAGAGGCGTCAGTCATGTAGGGTATTTTCTGCTCCCTTTCGGTTATTAGGTTACTGCCTAGAATTCTGGAAAGTTCCCTGATGTGATCCATGATCAAGGATTTTCTGAAACATAATAATTCTTGTTCAGAATGGATGATTACCTGAGTTTAACGCAGTAGAACCTTCTCCTGGCATCACTCATGCATATCTGGGTTTCGATTAGGTCCAGTTCCTTGAGGGTTTTGATGGCATAAAGAAGAGTTCTTTTGGAAAGCATGGTCTCATCCATAAGTTCATCAAAGCGTGAAATTTTATTTTCTTTAAGGACTCGCAGGAGCAGTTTTGCAGAAGGTGGCATGCTCCTGATAATTTCGAGAGATTCCATGTAGAAGGCTTATTGATGATAACGATAATAAACTTGTGCAGTGAAGTTTAAATAATAAAATATACAGATGACGACATCATGGAACCTGAATGTCATGAGTTTTTTTGATACCTTTTCCTTTGCCAGAGAAACATTGTTAAAAAAAATAATTTCTGCAAATTGGCTGGAAAGACAGTGAAAGTTTTATGATTAAGTAACATATCTCTCAACAGCGCCACTGTAGCTCAGCTGGCAGAGCAGCTGATTTGTAATCAGCAGGTCGGGGGATCGAAACCCTCCAGTGGCTCTCGTTATGATTTCCTTTTTTGGCAACTATTTGGCCATCGTTGCTTTTGATGAACTCAATCAACTTACTTTGTAGGAAACCTGACAGGTTTAAACCCATTTCTTTTGCTGTGTTTCGTAGGTTCTCTTCCAATGACAGAACAACGTTTTTCTTCACCTTTGTTCACCCTTGTAAATAAATGAGTTTTATCCTAATTAAGTTTGAAAAATTTTACTTGTCAACAGAATGGCTATTTATCTCGTTCATGCAATGATTTAAGGATCTGAATTTGTAACCACAGTGGGGCGATAAGGCGACTATGAGATCTCTTGATTAGTCTTTAAAGACTCTCTGATTGCGTCTCTTCTTTTCTCCACCTTTTTAATTTTGTGTTTTCTATTCTCCTTTAGTGTGTCCATTTCCTTCAAAAATTTCTTTTTATAGAAAGCATAAGTAATCTTTTCATCGGAATACTCTGGGCCACGTAAATCGAACTTCTCCGCAATAGATTTGCATTCATTCCATGTGATTCCATTACTTTCTGCCGCTTCGTCAAATAATTTGAGACCTTCTTTCCTAATGTCACTGCTTGACATCTCAGCTAGCTCTGATTCATTGAAGTAATGGTCTTCTAAGTACCACTGTGGTGGGAAAGCAGGTAACTTTCCAACTTTGGGGAGATTTAGTGCATATACTCCGAACCATCTACTATCTGGTTTCCTTGCATAATAGAGAGGTTCAACCCCATCAGTTTCTCGGGATTTTCTTTCTGGCACAGGAATAGCCCGTGATCTTATGTAACCGAGTTCTTCTATTTTCCTGAGATGCGACTTTGTTAGCTTGTAGCCATACCCACCTTTGTATGCTACGCTTATTTCCTCTCTGAGCGCGTAATCTATCATACTAAGGCCCATTTCACCTTGAAATCTCAACAGATTGACAATAAACTTTTGAGCTATACCCTCCTTATTTGATCCCATTTCGAATAAGAAAAGATTTAGGATCATAAATATATTACTGAGTTAATAAAGATGGAATTCATGTTTTCAAAGTGATTTCAAAAGAGAACCTTGTCCATTTCTAATTCATGGTAATAAATACCAACGAAAATGCCACCCAAAGGTGGAGAAAAGAACTGGACAGCTACGAGGAGGCAATAAGGCCTCCAAATGCCAGAACAAGAGGTGAGAGGATGCAATTCTTAAGGCTCATCCAGAACAGAACTGCTGCAGAGTTAATCTCATTGATACAAAATATGAAAGTGAAAGCACAGGTATGGGAATATAACATCCTCAAGGTACTGAAAGAACAGGTTGAATTCGGATTGGTGAGTGAATTCAGGGACGGAACTGGGTATATTTGCTATGGAATTCCTGATATTAGCGGAAATCTTATGTTTCTTACCCTGGAACAGATACTAATGAATTTTCGAGCTGATATAGACCTGTGGCCAGGAGACGTTCAACTCTATGATCCTAATACGAAGGTGCACTAATGGGGTGCACTATTTTCTACAAAGGCGAAACAGACACCGTCTCTCTCGGGAAGATCTTGAATTATGTCAAACTCATGACGAAAGGCCTGAATTGGAAATATTTTGAGGTCGACAACTTAATTGCAACGACTTCAGTTCAGAGTAGCAATACTACATTTTGTCTCAGCATAGGTAGACTCTTTGAAAATGCAGAAAAGGTTTACGAACGAGGTCTGAGGTTCCACTCCTCTGAGACATATGCTGAAAGCATTGATTTCGTGTTTGTGAAATACGGAGACATTTGGAAGATTGAAACGTGGTGTAAAACTAACAGGGAGCCCCTTACACATCAGTTACTGATTTGGATGCTTGTAACTATTAAGGAAACTTGGATGCCTAACCTCGAAATAGATGATGAAGGGTCCTTCTATATCCCTTCAGATCCAAATGAACACGAAGAATGGGTAAACAGATTCTATCCAGAATACAGAGATGAGAACCGACCTAAACAAGCCTTCAACTTCATTGAACTTGCAGGAGGGGACTGGCACCCTCTTTAACCTCGTTTCGAGATCATGCTTGTCTTTAGTATGGTTTTAGCAAATTGAATCATTCACAGAAGCCGTATTTTACGTGTCCCATAGAAAATATAGTTTTAAATATTTGAAAAAATTAATTAGAAATATGGAAAGAAAAATACAGGATTTTGGCGGGTCTCTCATCATTACTATCCCAAAAACGCTGACTGAGATCCATAATCTTGGAGCTGGCATGAAATTGAAAATGCGGGAAACAAAAGAGGGGCTGCTTTTATTGTACCCTGATGAGAAATGATGTGAACCTGAAAAGAAAAAAATGAGCCCCTGTCTGCAAACAGGAGCGGAAAGTGATCTTAATGGAAAATATAGAAAACAAGAATTTAAATCGTGTGGAATCGCCAGTTATACAGTCTTATTTCACAGACTACTTTGATAGAGCTCGTGAGATTGTTCCAGTGCCTAACCATGTTATGAAGTGTGTACTAAAGACACAGCTATCCATGGCATTAAGCAATGCCAAGTATTCAACAAAACAGGGCCCCATAAGAGCATCGATTGGACACCTCTGGATCGGTCCATCAGGATCAAACAAGACTGCCGCAAGGAAATTCCTTGAAAGATCATTCCAATACCTTAATCAGTCCCTTGGAAGCCAAAAGCGATTATTCTCTAAACATACACCACAGAGTATCCTCGCCAACCTTAACAGGGTTCCAGAAGGGATAAAGCACAATACCGTGCCATATTCAATGGCAATAATCAGAGACGAAGCCTCAACCCTTGCGAAGGAAAACAGGAGTGGCGCCCTTTCATCGACTTTTGAAATGTATGCTGAAATGATGGATAATGAAGTACAGGATTCGGGGACCACAGGACGTGGCAACGAATCATATCCTGACATCCTTTACTGCACGACATGGCTTACATCAACACCGATCTTCCTAAATCATTTATCAGACCAATACTGGGAACAGGGGATAGGATTCAGGTTCTTCTATGTTAAAGATGAGGCCCCTCTGCGCTATAATCCACTTGGCGATGACGGAGAAATCGCATTGAATGAACTTCTTGAAGATATGAATGAAGAATATTTCAAGGTTCTAAAACAAATTAGGACTGTCGACGCTTCGGATTCTTTTAAACAAGGATACGCCCAATATGTGGACAAGCTTCAAGTGGCCCGGATTGAAGCCCATGAAACCAAAGATGATACCATGGAAATCAAGGCCACAACTAAATTTCAGGGACAGGTTCTACAGTTGGCGATGATTTACGCGGCCTCAAGGATTAAGTACGATCACAATTACATTGAAACTGAAATTCCGAATTGTGCGGGAGATTGTAGGGAAATGACACTTCTGATGGATCTAATTGACCTTGAATGTGCCATCACTGACCTGGAAGAATACAAGGAAATATTCCTTGAATACTATGATCAGTACCTGAACAGGAGAAGGCAATCTTGGAATCCCGTAAAGATAACAAGAATTGTTGACCAAGTCAAGAGAGCTTACAGTGACTTGATACGCGAGGGAAAAGGCTACAGAATTGATCCTGAAAAGGATAGCAATGGAGTACTCAAAGTCTACCAAGCTACACCAGACAAGAAAGGAGAATGGGCATCTCAGGGACACATAGCACAAAAACTTGGGATGAATAAAGAAGACGTCAAGAGCGCACTTGACAGTATGCTGGAAGGCAACAGCATTGAAATGATTACTGCCAAGGGAAAGACCAAACCTGTGAAATTAGTGAAATTGGTGAAGGAATAGATTTTAGATATTTTAAACTGTGTTGCATAACTACCCATATGCCCTTGTGTTTTCCCTCATGATGTTGTAATAGAGCACCTTCAGTCCGACTTCCCGGATCATGTAATCCGTTCTTCTTGCCCTTATGATCTCGCCCATGACCATCTTCAGGCCTGAGAAATATATCTCCACCGTCCATCTTTTTCCATATTCGTGGATGAGCTTCCACTGATCCTCTCCCAGTTTCCTGATCTCCCTTGCTGTCCTTCCTCTCAAAGGTGAACCACGTGAGAGAGTGCTGAAGTTCTTCCTCAGGGGAA
>JAJZJR010000024.1 GCA_021810045.1 Thermoplasmata archaeon | reverse complement strand
TCTCTTTCATATATCTATGAGATATGCATTCGCTATCGTTATTTTAACATATCCCTTGCAACAAAATTGTGCCTCGCTTTCATCCCCTCCCTTTCGGAAGGGGTCTTTCGCTCGGCTTTTGATAAAAGGAATGCGTGCTACAGCCTCTGGCGAGTATACGGCCCAAACTCAAACTGGCCATGAAAATGTGATTTGGGTACATTTTGAATTGAATGGTAACTACCCAAATAATGCAAACCATACAGCTATAATTAAGACAAGTTATAGCACTGTGAAAGTTTCTATTTCAAAAGATAACCTCAACTATACCATGGCGTTTTTCACATCCCTGAACGCTAAAAATTCACATCCGGCAAGCACTGCTAATCGTTCGGGCCCGTCGCATCCATCTCTTATTACTGCTTCCACGTCACTGGGCGCAACTGATAGTGTTACTAGCATACATTACAAATATCCATCTGGCCATGAAGCCATGCTAGTAGTCTCTAGAATGGCGGTTTTCGCCTTATCCATATACTCTCTACCTGACATCATAGCAATAATTGGGACCACAGTGGCCAATGACATAAAGATAATAGCTACTGCTGACCCTGCGTCCTCAGAACTCCTGTTGGCATTGGCAGTAGACCTTGCAGCAGATTACGCCACACTATATGCTCAAGCTGAATACAATCATGAACCGACAATTTACCTGAAAATCGGCTTTAGTTGGGGAACTCAGTGGTACAATTTCTGGCAATTGGGAGTATATGGGGAAGAGGGACTTTACACTGCGGACTACCAATATAATAGTGGCCTATATATGCCACTATTTTCTACGGGCTCCTTACCATATGCTCTTGAACCATACTTTGGAACATGGAATCCTTTTGCAGAGCCCCCACGGTCGTAAGAACCTTTATAAGTTCCCGGCGAGAGGCCGGGAACAAGCGGAAAGAATCCTGGATACTGAGATAAAATTTGATGGCGAGTGAGTGGATACAAGATATTTTACTAATTTTGAGGATGAACTTGTCAAGACATCCAAAAAAGCATTGGTTGAGCTTGTGCGAATTTTGGGAAGTTATCAGGAATCATTGATATTGTAACGTACTAACCATTAAAGCATTTCAAACGCAATTGCCAACTAGAAAAATTCTACTTTTTATCATAGCCGAGCGAAAGACCCCTTCCGAAAGGGTGGGGATGAAAGCGAGACCAGCAAACTTCAATAAACCATTAACTAATCTATTAACAATGTTCAGAACTATTAAGTTGAAGCTTCCCTATGATCGAACCATCATAGAGACTGCAAAGCAGTTCAGGGAAGCCTGCCAAATAGTCTCGAACTTTGGTTTTTCAGAAAAAACATTCAATAAGAACAAACTGAATAAGGGAACATACAGGGAAGTCAGGGAAAGAATACCTACACTCCCGTCAGCTTTAGTACAGACGGCAAGGGATCAGGCATCCGAGGCCCTGAAACAGGCAAAATTGAAGAAGGGGATACACAGGAAATCCCTTACAATAAGATACGACCAGAGAACATTCAAATTCTATCCTGATTCTCACACAATATCCCTTACCACCGTTGCAGGCAGACTTGTTTTTCCAGTTGCACATTCTCCCCTGATTGATAAATACAGGGGAGAATACACAAATGCCCAACTCACTATAGATCGGAAACATCAGAAGATATTCATAATGGTGCAGGTAAGATTTCGGGATAAGGAGGTAGAAAAGAAGGTAGAAGTCGGGGTAACAGGAATAGACAGGGGAATAAAGAACATAGCAGTATTGTCGAACAATCAGTTTTTCAACTCCCGGCACCTGAGGAATGTCAAGGGGAAATACAGATACAACACACGCAAACTACAGCATGCAGGCACTCGTTCCGCTCGCAGGAAACTGAAAGAAATGAGCGAGAGAGAGAGACGGTTCGTGCTTGACACAAATCATGTGATTGCAAAGAAGATCGTGGACCTTCCTCACAATGTATTCGCACTGGAGAAACTCGAATCTGCAAAAATGAAAAGAAAAAAGAATGGCAGGAAGTTCAACGGGAAGTTGGGATCATGGTCGCCATACCAATTGGAGCAATTCATCGAATACCAGGCGGAAGATGCCGGAAAGGCGGTTCTGTATGTTGATCCAAACTACACCTCACAGAAATGCTCAAGGTGTGGATACATCAACAGGAATAACAGGAAGGGATCAGTGTTCCACTGTTTGAATTGTAACTTTGAACTTCATGCGGATTTGAATGCCTCAAGGAACATCGAAGTACTCGGTAAATCTGAATACTTCAGGCTGCTGTCAACCAGCCAATCGTTGCGTTCCGATGAAACCATGCTCACGGGCATGGGGGAGGACAGCAACAAGCCCCATCCGTCAGGGTGGGGTAGTTGACACTAATCTAACCTGTTATTTCAAGTATTTTTAATTAGCATTCATGAGTGAGGGATTCCGGTCAAATACCGCCCTTAATTTTTTATAGTGAGGTGTTTGAAATGACCGAAAACAACCCCTTTTCCTTGAGCGGAAAAAGAGTGCTCGTGACCGGGGGAGCCATGGGTATAGGAATGGGAATCGTGAAGAGATTTGTCGATTCCGGTGCAAGAGTTCTCATTGCAGATAAGGCAACAGGCCCTGCAGAGGATTACATAAAAAGCCTTCCGGAGAACCAGAAAGGATCAGTTGCAGTCTTGGACGTGGATCTTCTTGAAGACAGTGCGCCGGATAAGATGATTTCAGAGATGGTGAAGAAATTCGGGGGAATTGATGTTCTTGTGAACAATGCCGGGATATATCCAACAGTCCCCATGCTTGATATGAGCCCGGATGCCTTTGACAGGGTATACCGCCTGAATCTCAAGGCACTTGCATTCACCAGCAAGGCTGCGGTGAAGCAGATGCTGAAGCAGAAGACCCCCGGGAAGATAGTGAACATAGCTTCCATAGACAGTGTACACCCTTCCTCCATAGGCCTTGCAGCCTATGATGCATCCAAGGGAGGTGTCCTCATGTTCACCAAGAACTTTGCACTTGAAGTTGCGAAATCAGGGATCACAGTGAATGCAATTGCACCTGGCGGAATTGCAACCGAGGGCACAGGTATGTCGCCGTCATCCAGCGCCTCTGCATCTGAGGAGATGAAGAAGATGATCGAGGACTTCAGGAAGCTGATACCCATGGGAAGGCTTGGAACGCCGGATGACATTGCCAAGGTTGCCC
The DNA here is from genome assembly GCA_021810045.1 of Thermoplasmata archaeon. Lineage (GTDB taxonomy): Archaea > Thermoplasmatota > Thermoplasmata > Thermoplasmatales > Thermoplasmataceae > JAJZOM01. The sequence goes on along the minus strand of JAJZJR010000024.1, from coordinate 16,282 downwards.
TGTTCCTTGCCACCAGTGCCTCGGATTACATGACGGGAAGCCTGGTTACAGTTGATGGCGGAAGACTGCTGATGTAAGTTCTTTCAACCATCCATTTTTTTAATTTTTTGGAAATTTACTGGAATTACAGGGAGGAGAGTTTACGCTTCACCTGGATACCAGAATTTCACCGTACATACCATTGGCAGCATGTCCCGGGTATGTGCACAGGTACCAGTAGGTTCCCGGACTGGAAAATGTATAGCTCACGTTCTGGTAGGAGTAAATGCCTGAATGCTCAGGATTCAGATACTGCATTGAGAACATGAGGCCACTGCTTCCCATCATGTTTCCCATGTCATTGTATGGTGGACCCTGCTGACTCAACACAAAGTTATGATACGAATCCGTGTCTACATTAACAACAGTGAAGTTAACAACTGAACCGTCCTTTATGACAACCGTGGGATTGATTATGCCGAATATCTCAAAACTGTACATGCTGGGTGCGTTCATGGGCCCCATCACTACGAGCAATGTTGCTGATCCGTTGACATAAATGGTTGAATTTGACACGGACACATAAACATCAGCTGGTGTTACATTCAGGGATGCCAGTGTATTCTGGTTAATTTGGCCCGCAGACTGCTGGGATGAACTGTTTGAGCCTCCCCAGAAGAAGGAGACGGAAACAATTATCACTACAGCAAGTATTATTGCAGATCCTATTCCAAATAATCTGTACCTGTTCATACCAGCACCTATTTCCTTATCTTTTCCAGTAATGAGTTGTATTCCTGCTCGGAAATCTCTCCCCTGGCAAATCTTTCCTTTGCTATTGCCTCAGCCTGCCCCGTGGTTCTCTCATAATAATGGTTTTCCGGTCCCCGGAGTGCTTCTACAATGAAATAAACAAACACTATGACAAAGATGACGGAGATGACTCCGATTATGGGCATGACTATTCCCATTCCGTAATATCCTCCCATCATGTCATATGGCCCGAAGGTCCCATTGGCGTAATGGCTTCCGAACAACACGGATATTACTATGGCCACTACGGCTATGACCGAAACAAGACCAACAAGAACCCAGATCAGGTTCTCTGCTCTTTTCTCCATGTTTACAATTCATCCTGAAAGAGCATTTAAATCATGTTTGAAACACGTTTCATGAAACTATCCGGAATATGTTTCAGAGAGGATTATCTCGTTTGTGACACCTTTTCTCATTTTTATTATGATGCCTTTATTCTCAAGGGATGAAATGGCCCGGGATATGGAAGCCTTGGAGGCTTCCGATGAGGAGACAATAATGCTCTGAAGCATTCTGTTATTGTTTTTCCTGAGTAATTCGATGATTTCAAGCTCGGCGTTTGTGAAATATTTTTCATCGAGGATATTGCGGCCAGAAGAATCCTCATGCTTTACATTGCTTCCTGTTTCAGGCACAAAATAGATTTCCGGCTTCCTGGATCCTGAAGCCAGCAAGGGAACCATGTTCATGAGCTTTCTTATTGAAAATGCAGATATTATGATGTTTGTGGCAACAACAGCTATGTAAAGAATGAAGAAACTCTGATTAACGCTGCCTTCCAGATAAACGACTACCACGAACACTGTGGTGGACACAACCACTATTATGAGTGAAAGAACGAGGGAAATGCCATAAAAGAGTGCGGATCGCAAGTTATTGTCCCTGCTGTTTCTCTGGTCCATCCTTCTCCCCATCTCACTTTCTTTTTGCCAACATCAGTTGAACCGGATTCATCAGTTTACAGTTCATTTGATGTGCACACTGTTTGTTGAAAAACATACTCATTATAAGAAGCTGACAGCTAAAAATACAATTGTGGAAAATGAGAGCCTGCCTTTATGGCAGGATGAAGTATTGACGGGGTTTCAATACTGGTTCATGAAACTATGGGCATTAATCTGTACTCATGGTTTCATCATCTGCGGTGCGGGATTTCCTGAGGCTGGGCTTGTTCCATCTTCCCATTGTTGCAGCTATGAGGGCAGATGATGCCAGCGGCAATGCTCCAAGAAGGATCATGTATGCGTGCACAGGATCAAGGAGGTTGATTCCCGTTCCGAAGATGAGCAGTGAACCTGTTGAGGAACCGGAGAAGAAGCTTATGAACAGTGGCAGCAGGGCAATGCCTATGATCAGGGCCCCATTCCTCACAGTGAAGAGGGTCCCGCTGGCCATGTTCCTGAACCTGTCTCCTGCAACATCTACACCAAGAGTGGTGGATACAGACCAGAATATGGAACCGCCGAAACCAGCTATGATCAGTGGTATGATCAGGGATATGGTGCTCTGCAGCAGGAAAGCCATGGACAATACCGCTGCTCCCTGGAGCAGTAGGCTGAAAACCAGAAGTGAACCACCTTTGCCTGTCCTGTCAAGGAGATGGCCACCTATTGGAGTTCCAATGATGGAAGCGGCAGGGAATGGAGCCACCGCAAGCCCTGCCTGCAATGATGTGAGGCCCAGATCTGTCTGGAAGAACACACTGAGTACGTAAAGTACGCCCATGAAACTTATTCCCTGAAGTGCTGCGCTTACCACGACAGGGTAATATTTACTGTTTGTAAGCAGTTCAACCGGGATGAGCGGGTGTCCCCTCTGTGTAAGCAGGAATACAGGAAGCATGATGATTGATGCGATGATCCAGTAAATGTTCAGGAATGATATCCCAATGACCAGGGGAACAAGGAAAATCAGGAATCCTGCAACATTGGATTTGCTGATCTTTGCAAGGAGGTTTGATTTTTCCCTTGGGATCCTTTCAAGACCCAGGATGAAACCGATTATGCCTATTGGAACATTGATGAGGAATATATACTGCCATGCAAATGAGACAAGATAACCTCCCACCAGGGGTCCTGCAAGGGCTCCAATAGACCATGAAGTGGAGCTTATTCCCACTGCCTTTCCCCGTTCCTCAGGCGGGAATGAATTGAGGAGAAGAGGTATGGCAAGGGTCAGCATCATTGCTGCCCCAATACCTTCTATTGCACGGAATACGATTGCCCACAGTATGTTTGGGGCAAATACTATTGCAAGGGAGGAAAACGCGAAGACAAGGAACCCCAGGAGAAAGGGCCTCTTCCTTCCAAACCGCTGCCCTATTGTTCCCGATGGGAGCAGAAGGGCTGTTGTGGATATGATGTATGCCACAACGAACATGGTCATGTAGGAAGCATTTGTATGGAAATACCGGCCCATTGAAGGCACTGCCAGGAAAACAATGGTTGCGTCTATTGCAGCCATAAGCTGTGCAAGTGTTGTCACAGACAGTACGATGTACTTGTTACTGTAGTTTGGAACGCTGGGATTACCCTGTTCATTCTCTTTACCTGGCATTAAATGGTAATAGTACTAAATTACAAAAACAATACTGATCTGCACCAGTGGTAAAGGAAAAGAGGCATACCATGAGTTACTGTCAGAATTTATGATTCATTGGAAATCCATAATGTCAGGAAGTGGTTCCGGTGCCTTTTGGTACTCATCACGGTTTATGTGCCTGAAGAGCCTTATGAGCAGGTATATGACTGGAATTGCCGGTATCCATAACATAAGGGGATAGATGGCGTTGTTTGGATAGTTCTCCGTCAGGGAGAATTTAATGGCCACGGACTCGAATGTGCCTGCAATGAAGAGAACCAGGACAGTGAGGAGATACATATAGATGAATTTCCAGACTTTTGCCCCAAACTCAGTGCGGGATTTCACCAGTATCTGGAACATATAGATGCTTGTGGCTGTGGCCAATGCGTATGCGGACACTTCGATGAGCGTGTCAGGAATAAGCAGCAGGCTGATGAATGCCAGAATTCCCGGTATCCCTACTGAGTATGCTGAGGCTGAAAGGGCCAGCGGAGTCTGAATTGTAGATAACACAAACAATGCCTGCCCTGCCACTGGAATGAACTCCAGTGTGGCTATGAGGAGATTATGGGGAAAAATGTAGAATATCATGCCCACCAGGCTCAGGCCGGCAACAGTATCCTGGGTAGACTTCAGGCTGGAGACAAGTGCAGGATTGCTGTAAGGAATGGAAGAAACGATGAAATATATGGCCATCTCGATTATGAATGCAAGGAGAAAAAGTCTTCTCATCTTCAGAAAACCATTCCTGCTGAAAAATGTCTCTTCATCCGCCATGTTAGACCAATCCATTGATGGAATAATATTTTTACCAATTACTCAACATCTTCTTAAAACAGGATTACATTTGAATGCCGTCAGATGAAAAGCATCCCGCATGGAACCAGGGTGATTCTCCTGGATATAAAGGGAACCACCACGCCGGAGTCCTTCTTTCGTGTTACACTCAATGAATACATGAAAGAGAATCTCCTGGAATTTCTGGAAAGGTTCCATTCAATACCGGAAATCAAGAGCAACCTTGCAGACCTCAAGCGGATGCACTCAGATGAGATCAGGGCAGGTGAAAAGCCTCCAGCATGGAATGCCGGGGATCGCCAGTCCGACCTGAAGTGCATTGTTGAATACTGCAGCTGGCTCATAGACCATGACAGCACTGCCCCGCCCCTGAGATATCTTGAGGACTTTGTATGGGAGGAGGGTTACAGGACAGGAAAGCTCCATGGTGAGGTATATCCTGAAATGCCTGATGTGTTAGCCAGATGGAAGTCCATGGGGCTTAAGATATGCGTATATGCATCTGGAAGTGTGTTTTCGCAGCAGCTCATATTCGGTTCCACAAAATACGGGGATCTGATGCCCCTTATCAAGGGGTTCTTTGATATATCCGTGGGAACGAAGGACAGCACCGGCAGTTATTCCCGCATAGCAGGAATACTGAAAGTGAAACCTGAGGAGATCATATATTTCTCTGCTTCAATAAGTGAGCTTAAAGCCGCCCGTAAAGCAGGAATGAAGGTTGTGCTCATGGAACGTGACACCGCCCTGGGGAGTAATGATGAGGAACTGGAGTCCATTTCGGATTTTTCCAATTTGACAGGAATGAGCATTGGACCCTGAAACGGTTGAAGTGAAAAATCAGGTAAGAGCATGTCATGAATTTGCTTTCCCATTGTTTTGGAATCACTGGAAATAGCCCATTCTCTGCCATGTCATGAAGGACTTCCTTGTCACCGGGATGAAGAGCAGGTAGACACCAGATATGAGGGGAATGATTGCAAGGGAAAGGTAAACACTGTGTGTGAAGAGGTTGAATACCAGCGTAATGGCAAGGCCTGCCGCATCGAGTATCAATGAAATTGAGAGAATACGCTTCATGCTGATTTCATGCTTCTTCTGTATCCTTGTCATGATCAGAACGAACCCGAAAGCAAATACAAGGGGGCCGGGGAGTTCAAACAGCAGCCAAAGGGATGGAATGAAAACCGGTACCAGTGACAGGACAATGCCTGAAGCCATGGCCGAAAAGGAAATGGCCCTGATGCTCTCAGGCAGTCCCGTGTCCCCGAATCTGCCCATATAATAGAACAGGGTGCCGTATATCATCAGGAACGACCCTGCAGGCATGATGGATATGCCAATGCCTGTTATGGCACTGTCAGGCATGAAGTACTGAATCAATACACCGGAGGGGATCGCCAGGAATCCTATGATTGCCATTTCCCTGAAAAGCCTGGAAGTCTCCTTGCCATAATATGGCATAATGTTGTCAACGGGGATTCGTATTTATTTTTTTATAGCTGAAACCAAAAAGAGATTCTGTATTCCCGATGTCCCCTGATGTTTCAGATCAGTAATACACAGACATTTCACCAAGGGTAAGGCTGGAGTATGGAGATATGCTGAACCCTGAGAAATTCAGTTTCAAAGTTGTTGTATTGTAAGAGTAACTGTTGAATATAAGGCTCCCTGAGTTCAGGATTCCCTCCATGCTGTACCAGTTGAATGTGCAGTTCACTCCATTCCCGAATGAAGCCCCAAAGAGGTTGGCGCTGTTGAAGTTATAGGTTTCCGTGTATCCGAATGTTGCCGGCACAAGTGTTGCGTTCACAGGATAGTGCGGATCGCCCTGTGATACTGTTACATTGGTTAATGTGCTGATCAACACCTGATAATTCATGCTTATGGCCTGCTCCGTTGATTGTGTGTTCTTTATAGTGAAGGTTTCAGTGAGGCTGTCATTATTCATCCTGTATTCAACATTCAAAACAATTGATGTCATGTTGAGGGTTTCATTTGCCCCTGTCCCGGATTTATTATAGACTGCACTGTCGTATGTCAGGGTGTCCTTGTTGGTGGAGGGGTAAAAATTAAGGTAGACATGGTGCGTATTGTTGCCCGTCAAGAGAGTGGAAGAAGCGTCACCGGTGATGTTCAGTGTTGTATTTCCTGATGCCAGGGCCCCGGCATTGAAATCTGCAGGCGACCATGGTGGAACAGTTGGAGGAGTGGTATGTCTGGAATTCAGCTCAGCGATGGTTACTATTCCTGCAACCACCACCACGAACGCGATTACAGCCGCAATGATCACCTTTAAATCTTTATTCATGCCTCACCTTCTTTCATTTCCAGGACCTCATCCGCTGCTTATGACTATGCCCGAGTATGACCATGTTGCCTGTGCATCACTGTTGTACGGGCCGGTCATGAGGTCCATGTAATCCCCATTTGGCGTTATGGACACTTTTTCAAATGTAATCATGTGCTGGGCCTGTATCTGCATCCATGAGAAACCTCCACTGTCAGTGTATGAATCATAATAGTTTAGGCTCCAGTCTGAGTAACCAGTGGAAACCAGATAACTGCCATATTCCTGAGAGTTGCTGCTGTTGTGGGAGTAAACGAATCCTCCGGAATTGATGGAAGAAGCCTGGCCCAGGGTAATGTTAAACAGGATATACAGTCCCGTTACAGGAGGTATTACATAGTCGAGTTCGAACCCGTTGAATCCAGTGTTGAAAATGTAAGTTACAGCCCCGTTGCTGTAGGTATTGATAACGGCAACAGAGTTCTGGGCCTTGTTATCAATCCTGTTGAAGGATGTGGATACCGGTGTCCCCTCTGAGAAATTATTCCTGTTTACGCTAAGGACTGTGAAGCTCATTGTAAAGGACATCTGGCCGTTGCTCATGGAGACCTTGTTGCCGCCCGTGAAAGTCATTGTGTATCCATTCAGTGAGTATGTTGTTATGTTCTGTGAAACTGCATTATTGACAGAATTCTGTGATTGGGGATTACTGTTTACGTGAGGGTGGAACCACACGGAAAACCCCATGAGTATGAAAACGGAAACTGCGAAAACCAGAAGCTTCCTCCTCAATGTCCAGTGAAGTGCCAATAATAATTAAAATCATTTTAAATATAAATAAATACCGGTTATGGAATAATTCAAAAAAAATAATTGGAAACACTGGTTTCCTGATGAATATTGATTTGCACGGGAATTATGTGCATCTTCTGTTTCATTGTCCATTCCTGTATGGGCGTAACACAGGAGAGTGAGAGTTTTACTTCGCGTAAGTTATGTCCCGAAGTCCCAGTGTTTCAGAGGTGCGGTTCCACAGTTCATCCTGCAGTTTTGTGTCATAACTTGATGAGGATGTCTCCACCGGCTTCATCCTTGAATAGCACCTGCCGTTGATTTTCGCAGGATCAGGAGTAGAGGCAAGGTACACTGGTGTTTTTGCGGCCTCTTCCGCACTGATCTGGAACGGCCTCATGATGCCGAAGGATGCAGACAGCAGACCGCTGCCGCTGTTTTTCCCAAGATTGGTTGCCACAAAGCCTGGTTGGACCAGTGAAACAGATACGCCTGTCCCGGCGAGGTGTCTGGAGAGTGCGTATGAGAACATTGTCATCATGAGCTTCGAAGTTGCATATGCCTTCATGGGGGCATATTTTCCAGGATAGGAGAAATTGAAATCTCTGAGACCACTCTTGTGAACACTGGATCCAATGTTCACGATCCTTGCCCTGTCCGCTGCCATGAGGGAAGGAAGCAGCAGGTGCGTTAGAAGGAAAGGTGAAAGATAGCCCAGTGCCATGGTGCTCTCATAGCCGTCCGCTGTGAGCATGCGGCTGCTGAATACTCCTCCGGCGTTGTTGACAAGTACATGTATCCTCGGATTCTTAGATGAGATTGTTTCAGCCAGCCTCCTCACCGATTCCATGGAAGAGAGATCTGCGGTTTCGAATGATATGTTTACGTTGTCGGTGATGGACTCAATTTCTTCAACTGTGTCCTGGCATTTTTCTCTGGAACGTCCCACGATAATAACATGAGAACCTAGCCTGCTCAAGCCAATGGCTGTCTCCTTCCCTATGCCTGAAGTGCCTCCAGTGACAACGGAAATTCTGCCTTTCATGCTCCTGTCTGAATGTTCAGGGATTCCTGAATACATGAAGAACCAACGGGGAACAGATATTCTTATTTTTCCTTTAAGAAAGAAGGGATTTTCCTTCTGGCTCCCCCAATGAAGCTGCAGCTCTTGAAAAAGAGGCCTTTGGGGAAATTGTTTCTTCTCGCCCTGTGAATAACAGATCCGATCCTGCTTTCACACAGAGAGATATCCCCTGAATCCTCTGCCGGAATAGTATGACTGGGCACCGTTGTGGTACACGAAGACATGATCATATCGCCGGTCGCCGAAAATTGCCCCGCCAAGATCCCTGATCTCTTCCGGTGTTCTTAGCCAGCTTGAGGTTTTTGTATCGAATTTGCCCAGTTTCTGCAGTTCCCTGTACTGTGTTTCTGTCAGGATTTCTATGCCCATGGACACAGCCATGCCTTCTGCACTGTCTCCAGGTTTGAATTCCTTCCTTTCCTCCAGTGCCTTGTTATCATAACAGAGGCTTCTTCTGCCTTTTGGAGATTCTGCTGAACAGTCATAAAAAATGAAATGATCCCTGTCTGCATCACATGCAACAACATCGGGTTCACCTCCGGTGCTTTCCATCTGGTTGAGGGACCATAGCTTTTCAGGGCTGGATTCAAGTTTCTCCTGAATTGTATTCCATTGTATTCCTTCATGCCTGTTGGGATAGGACTCGAACCGGGTCCTGAGTATGCTCAACAGTTCCCTGTGCTGTTCCACAGAAAGAAACTTGCCCGATGGGGGAGGTGTCATTGTTACAGTCATTCAAAATATGTTATAATATACATCCTTTCACTGAGAAAATATAAATTTTGTTGGTGAGACTGAAGAATCAGGGGAACGAATCCTGTTGCTGTTGCTGGTTCCGTCTGATGGAGTCACCAATTTTCACATATGCGATGATAAGAAGGATCCCAGTAATAACGCCACCGAATATTAGCTGTATTATTCCAAGTACAAGTGAAGGTGTTTCCGCCCCCCTTACATTGCCCTCTGAAAGTCTCTTATAGATCAGGAAATAGTCCAGGAGGATCCATATGAGTCCCACCAGGAATATGCCACCAAAAACAATACCGAAGAGTGCAAGAAAGCCGCTTGGTGCCGTGGTTAATGTGGTGGTTTGTCCTCCCGGGCCCGTTGTGGTTACTCCCGGGGATGTTGCGGCAAAGAAGGCGAAGCCAAATACAGCTAATATTCCTATTGCAAAGAACACAGCCTGGAGCAGAAGTGCGACCAGTGTGAGTGTCTTTGCCGATTGTGCATCACTGTCTAACATGCTTTTCTGAGTACAACATTTATGAATAAATAATTATCATCCAATCATAATTTAAGGTTTAACTCTGAGTTTCTGTAGGAAATGTGTTTCAAAAGCATTCAGACACATACGTCAGGTTTGTTTAATTCCACTTTTCAATATTTTGTGCATGCCATCGGAAACGTGTTCTAGCTCCCTGATATCTTCACTTCCGTGGTCTCGATTTCGCTCATCCTCCTGCTGTAAGGCCTGGAAACAGACATATACAGGAACGCCACAAACAGGGAACCCATAGCTATGTAATCCCAGTACGTGGAGCTGAAATTCCTGAGAACATAGAGGAGCCAAAGGCCGACAAGAGCTCCAGTGAAGGAACCGCCTGCAATTATGAGGTTGTACGCCCCAATGTATGATCCCTTGAGGTAACCTGGTGCTATGGTTGTCACTATGGCCTGGGTGGTTGGTGATACAAAATCCTCTCCTACCGTGGAAATTGTCATTGAAAGCAACAGAATGCCGAGTGTGGGAGTAAAAGCAAGAACAACAAAGGATGCTGCGTAGAACAGGACCCCAACACCCCTCCACATCATGGAGTTTCCCTTTCCCGTCATGACCCTGAGGAGAGGGAACTGCAGGACAACCACGAGGATTCCATTGAGGGCCCAGATTGCACCAAGATCCATGAAGGGGAGATGTGAAAGTACCACTGTGTAAACCGTCAGGGAAGTGCCTCTCTGCCTGGTGAAGAATGCCAGGAGGATGCCTATGATGATGAAGACAACGAAGAACCTGTCTCCCCTCACTGTGTCACGGAACAGCCTTTCCCTGTGCTCAACTGTTTCGGGGGGCGTATAGGTTTCGCTCATGAACAGGTAGAGCACCACCACTTCCACGGCAGTGGCAATACTGGCGATGAGGAATATATACTGCAGCCCATATGAGGCAAGATATGCCCCCACAAGTGGACCCACTGCTATGCCGAGATTGGCCATGACCCTTATGAGAGTGAAACCTGACAGCCTGTCACTCACCGATGTAATATCTGCCACTGCGGCCTGTACTGCAGGGTACTGGATGGCATTTATGACAATGGTGCTGTACCATGCCCCGATTGCAAGAAAAAGGAAATGCGGTACCGCCACTGAATAATACACAGCCAGATAGGAGAGTATTCCCGGGATTTGCGAATAAACAAGGATGCTTCTTCTCCCTATCCTGTCTGTCCACCTTCCTGAGAGGAACTGGACCCCGGCCATGATCAGAGTAGCAAATCCCAGCAACAGGCCGGCAAGGATGAAACTGAGATGATAAACGCTTATGAATACCAGAGGAAGGAATACGAATGTGGAGCCTCTTCCGAATGCCCTGACGAACCTCACCATACTGAGAATTTTCAGTCTTGGATCCAGATTGCGGAAATTGTAGCGGTACTCCATGACAAAATTGGATGTGTATCTGTTCGCGGTATTTCTGTTTTCATAATGGATGCCAGGAATTATTCATGAAAATGTCATTTGATTTTTCTCAAAAGACAATTATCAGATGATAACATTTCCAATTGCCACATGAAAACCAGAACCTTCGCCGTGGGTATTGCAATTCTCGTGGTTCTTGCATCATTCATGGTATATTATGCAACATCAGCCCACCCGGAGAATATAGGCATATCAAATGTTCCGGACCTTACAGGCTATGCTCCTGACAATTTCACCATAAGTACGCATGGGAGCACAGCATCATACATCATGTTCAGGGACTCCAACGCCACGAAGATCAATGTCAATGCATACGGAGAGAGTTTTGCAAACCTCTCAACCTTCATGATACTCTATCTCTACAAGAAGGGCCAGAACCTGAGCAATCCGTACACCTCCCTATCCTTCCAGATCAACGGTGCATCCATGTACATTGCCGGAAACAACTCCACCAGGGAAAGCATACCTGTGTCCATAGGAAAAGTGGGACAGTACCAGCAGATAAGCAATTATGACTTCTACAGGACACTGACCATTGTAAAGTCCCAGAAATTCCTCACCATGATACTTCGGCCCAGCCCCCTGTATTTTTATTCGTGGGAAAACCAGGATGTGCGTTTCACCATGAAGCTTAACATAACCAGGGTTGCCGGAATAGGTCTCATGCCATTCGATGAGGGAAACCAGCAGATTGTTTACAGCGTTAACCTGAAATTGCTGTGAAAGGGAGCTGTGGGCTCAACTCTGACATTCATTCTATCCAATGATTTATTCGAGTCAGAAAAATTTAATAGAGTTTATTTTCTGTTATCTATGTGGCACAGAAAGGAATCAGTCCCAGAAACTCCAGCTTATTCCTGGCAGCATCCATAACAATCTTCTTTTTCGCTGAGGTTATCGCAGAGGTTGCAGATATTTGGCTGACCAGCACTCCATCTGTGAACAACCTTCTCACCTTCAACAGGTGGTATTCTACCATACCGCCGGCACTGACCACGGGAGCAATCGTATTCATGTTATTCGGCCTGATTTATTACTCCGGGAGAACAATTATCCTGGTGATCGTTTCAGGAATAATTCTTGCGGTTGTTCCCTTTGTCCTGGAACCATACAGCTTTTTCAGTTTCCAGTTGCAGTATTACCCTGGCCATTATATGCCAATGGTATGGGAACCGCTGTCCAATCTTTTCAACATAGGGCTGGGTGTGGCAATTGCCGCAATTGTCAGTATCTTCTTCCGTGGCAGCCTTGTGCAGAAAACTGTAACTGCAGCATGAAGCCGCTTGTATTCCACCCATGTATGTCAACTACCCCACCCTTACGGATGGGGCTTGTAGCTGGGGGATCAAATCAAGATCAGAAATAGCACCCGCTACAATAGGCTGGTTGACGGCAGCCCTGTTCCTGATATTGAGGGATGCGACAAAATCAGCCTCTCCCTCAAGACCACATGGTGAAGAGAGACTTTTACTGCACATTACTGATCGTTCGTAGTCTAATGGATGTGGATCAGTGTGCGTATTTACGGAAACCTTTTAATGGCTGATTCAGAAAAATATGAGAAATTAGAATGTTACCGAATGAACGTCCCTGGAAAATGCTGATGCAAGGAGATTTGTGTTATTTGTTCCAACCAGAACATATTTCCCTGATGTGAGTTGTATCACCAGATTCGATACGTTGTTTGACACCACATATGCGGTAGCGCCGTTTCCAAGCGTAAATACGCCCACGTTGAAGTTGCCGCTGTCTGTTCCATGATCCCTTGATATTGTGAGGTTACCCACACCTATCTGTCCTATGTATGCACTCTGGACCATGCCTGATGTAACATTGATGTTCCCCGCTCCGCTGAATGACGGGGACTGGATCTGCATATAACCGTCTCCAACTGTTACTGTGGAACCTGCCCCCATGACTTCCTGGGACAAACCTATGCCTAAGCTCACGTTAATAACACCAATAACTATGAGCAGAACGAAAGTTCCCCGCACCTTCCTGGACTTTCTTCCGAAAATAAAGGCAAGGGCTATGAGAAGGACTCCGGATGAGACCATTGCTATGAGGAAGATCAGACCAATATTGGATGGGGGCGAAAGTGTGAATTGCAGAACCATTTCTAACACCTTTTTTGACTGAATCAGGTAATGCCCCTTATTAGATATACAAGGTAAAAAGCCAGCCAGATGAGACCTGCTGCAATGAGACCGAATGTGATGTAGAGATTGCGTGCACCAATGAAAAATGGCATGAATGCTCCACTGAATGTCAGGCCAAGTGTCGGCACAAGCAGAAGGACCCAGATCCTTGCACCTATTCCAGTTTCAGCATTATCCCCATGGCTCGGGAGATTTGGATCAGAGCCAAAATCTGTGATTCGGAACTTGTGGAGCTCCTTGCAGTTGGGACACCTGAATATCCTCTTGTTTCCCAGCCTGATGGCATGAACAGAGGCCCCCGGTATGAATTCATAATTGAACCTGTAATGGCAGCTGGGACACTCTGTGATTGATTCAGTCATAATGGGTTGAATATCCCATTAGTAGAAAAAAATATTCATGTCCTGAAAATCCTTTTCCAGCCTGTTATTTGAGGACAGGTATGGGACCATTGTGGTTGACTATCTCGGCTCTGATTTTCTCTGCCACGTTCTCCAGTTCGTGTCCCTTGACAGATCTCCTGCTCCATTCCAGTCTCCTGTCGCAGTACCTCGGTATTATGTGTAGATGGTAATGGAATACTCTCTGATTGGCACATGCCCCGTTGTTCTGTCCTATATTAACGGCCTCTGCCTCCACTGCCCTTATGATTGCAGGAGATAATTTCTTCGCAATCCTGTGCACTTCGAGGTATGACCATTCATCTATGTCGAGAATGTTCACGTAGTGTTCCTTTGGAACCACCAGGACATGGCCAGGTTCTACCGGAGCAATATCCATGAATGCCATGACGTTGTTGTTCTCATATATGATCGACGCTTTGTGATCCCGTATAACATCCCTGCAGAACACGCATTGCTCCGAGTACATTGATAGATGAACCTTGCAATGGAAATAAACATTTTTCAGTGACCTGACGGAAGAAGTTTACCGTATTGTGATGGCTGAACCGCCCCATTGGGATCCAGGCTGTTTCGATTCAGTAAGTCGCCAAACTCAAATATCGAGGTGCAATTCTGTACCATGCCATCTGGAAACATAAAGATGAACAAGCCGCCACCACAGCCTATTATCGGGCCACCACCAAAATCCACAAAATACAAGGGTGTTAAGCACACAATCATGGTCATGAGTGGAAAAGGAGGCGTTGGCAAATCAACTGTTTCTGTCAACTTATCAGTTACTCTTGCAAAGAAATACAAGGTAGGGCTCATTGACGCTGATATCAACGGGCCGGATGATCCAAAAATGCTTGGTGTGTCAGATGCGGAAATAACTGCAAAGGATAACCAGATTCTCCCTGTGAGTTCCAAATATGGGGTGGATGTCATTTCCATGGCTTTCCTGCTTCCAACTGAGGAAACTGCGGTGATATGGAGAGGCGCCCTAAGGCACAAGGCACTTCAGCAGTTCCTTGAGGAAGTGGCCTGGGGTGAGAGGGATTTCATAATTCTTGATATGCCCCCTGGAACTGGAGATGAAGGGTTGACGGTTGCACAGATCGTTCCTGAAATTGAGGGAGTAGTCATTGTTGTTACACCTCAGGATGTTGCACTGCTTGATGCAAAGAAAGCAATTAATTTTGCAAGCCAGATGAAACTTCCAGTGTTGGGGATCGTGGAAAACATGAGCGGATTTGTCTGTCCCCACTGCGGTGAAACTGTTGATATATTCAAGAGAGGTGGAGGAGAGGATGCCGCAAAGAAATATGGTGTTCCATTCCTTGGAAGAATTCCTCTTATACCGGAAGTTGTCTCCAATTCTGATGACGGAATACCATCAGCTGCAGCCAATGAAGTTGTGGCAAAGGCATTTGAAGGTATAACGGAAAAAATGATTGAAACCATAGAAAAGAAGAAAAAGTGAAACAATCACTTTTCACCTATTTTCTTTTCCACCAGATTTTGACATTCAGACTTTTTCATTTCGCTGCGTTTCCTTTGGTGTATTATAGAACACTAAAATAAAATATAATAATTCAAATGTCAATTGAGCTTTATGAAGGTGAAGCCTTATGTGAGTTCCGGATGGGGACTCAGATTTTTGATCATTCTCTTCCTGCTTGATATTTTATCATTGCTTGGCTCTTTTTATAACCCCTTCCTACCTATCATTTTTGTCTACCTTCTCTGGTTTTCATCAGTAATGGGACTTATGATGTTTTTTACAAGGAGAGAAAGGGGCGATGATGATGTCCCGGTAAGATGGATCAGGATCAGGGATACAGGCTTTATTATTGATAATCGGGGAAAGGTAACATGGGGTTCAGTTTCAGGAGTTAACCTGAGCGTCTTTGTGGAAAAAATCACTGTTGGACCCCGGTTCAGGAATAGGGAGCTTGACGCTGGAGCTACTGCAAAAATTAGACCCATGAGCGGAGGAGGATTCCTCCCTGAGCTTACGCATACCCTCTACTACGGGGTTCTTACTGTGTATACACAGTACAACAGCGCTCCCGCCATAGAGTTCAAGTGCAGAATCCCCTGGCTCATGCCACACAGGCTTCTGCGAAGAATAAAGAAAATAGGAATAAAGAATGGATCAGGTGCAAGTTTCACTTTCCATACACACAAAGACGGCCAGAGCCAGAAACCACTACAGACATAGAATTAAGGATCAGGGGTTAAGCGGAAAAACGTTTTTGCCGTCTTTTAAAACAACATTAATAAATGTAAAAAATAAAAAATTAGAGAAACGCACATTTGAAGAATTAGTTTACCAGATTCATTTACCTTAGCATGGATTGTGCATTCGGTCTATTAGTAACTGTGGACTTAATACCTCGCCGAAGCTCGGCACTTACATCCCAGTTCTATCAATCTTCTCTTCTAGAAGAGACCTAATGACGATGTCTATTTTCAGGGGCGACTTCAAGCTTAGATGCTTTCAGCTTTTATTCGCGTATGACGTGGCTACCCGGCAAATGCCTTACCAGACAACCGGTAAACCAGAGGTCACGAACCCCCGTTCCTCTCGTACTAAAGGCTCCTTCCCTTCAGACATCGAACACTCCCACAGAGAAGCAACCCTACTGTCTCGCGACGTAGTGAACCCATCTCAGGATCCCTTTTAATGGGCGAA
>JAJZJR010000008.1 GCA_021810045.1 Thermoplasmata archaeon | reverse complement strand
ACCTTCGATCATTCTGAGAATGCTGGCTCCTTTGCCGTAACTTATCTCATCAAATATCTGAGCTATGTCATCCGGACTTTTTACATCGGCATCTATAGGATGGGTATTGTGAAGAGAGTCTCCGGTGAAAGCACCAGCTGTTTCCGTTATAAGGAATTTGCCGAAGAAATGCCAATCAGGATGCATGGATGCTACTGCCTTGTGTGCCATAAACGTGGCAAAGCTCTCATTCAGCCAGAGATCGTTCCACCATTTCATTGTGACGAGATCGCCAAACCACTGATGTGCAAGCTCGTGTGATATGACTTCAGATATTGTCTGCCTGACTGATGCACTTGTGTTTTCATTTGTAAGGAGAAGTACTTCCCTGAATGTTATTGCACCCCAGTTCTCCATTGCACCTGCCCCGAATTCTGGAACGGATATGAGATGAACCTTGGGAAGGGCAAAATCAATCCCATAATAATCCTCAAAGAATCTTATCGCCCCCCCTGCTTCTTTAAGGGGAAAGTCTGTGGTCAGGAGATGACCTTTTGGTGCTGAAAGAATACCACTGATCCCACCGAGTTTCATCTCCATGTGATCAAACTCTCCTACCCCCATATACAAAAGATATGTCGACATTCTTGGAGTTTCCTGGAACTCTACAAGCTTCTTCCCATCTGCCTGTTTTTCTTCCTTCAGAACAGGCATGTTTGAAATGGCTTCCAGATTGCCATCAATATTGAGTTTTAATGAAAATACTGCCTTGTAATTTGGATGATCTATACATGGAAATGCCCTTCTTGCTCCTGTACTTTCGAACTGGGTTGTAAGCATATACCCTTCCTGATAGTTTGCTATATACAATCCCTGTAGTGTTTTTCCTATCTCAGCCTGAAAATCAACTTTAACAGATGATTCGCCATTTATAACATAGTCTGTCTCAACAGTTTCTTCTTTCTGGTTAATAGTGAATGGAATGGATTTTCCATCTATGAATACAGATTTAATGTCCAGTGCGACCGAATTCAGGTAAAATTTCTCTCCCTGGCCTTTTACACTTATGATTTCTGTTCCCTTATATTTAAGGTTCCTGAAGTCAATATCCAGGGTTATGTCGTACTTAGATATGTCCATGTTTTACCTTTAAGGTATTTGTGAATAAAAGCTTTAATCGCTAACTACACCTTTTTTTCATATCTGATTGCAGATGTTTTCAGATATGATTGATTGTATTCTAATTGTGGAGACCTTCTTTTGGAAATGGTAATTAACCGGGTTTTCATCTGCAGAATATTAAGTTAGCATGACAAGCATAGTGAAAACAAATCCGGGAAAACCATCAAGAGATTCTATTAAATTGGCTGCAGAAGTAATAAGAGAAGGGGGCTTGGTCGTATTTCCCACCGAGACTGTTTATGGCCTTGGCGCCAATGCATTTTCATCAGAAGCATGCCTCAAAATATTCAAGGCAAAGGAGAGACCCCCCGACAATCCGCTGATTGTACATATTTCAGATATGGGCATGCTAATGGAAATAACAGAAGATATCCATGGTGATCTTATTGAAAAATTGGAGAAGATATGGCCTGGTCCAGTCACAGTTCTCTTGAAAAAATCATCTAAGATTCCTGACACAGTAACTGGAGGTTCTCCACTTGTTGCAGTCAGGATGCCGGACAGTCTTCTTTCACTGGAACTCATAAGGGAGGCAGGAGTTCCTATTGCTGCACCAAGTGCGAATATCTCTACAAGACCCAGCATCACCGATTCCAGACATGCAATTGAAGAGCTTGCCGGGAGAGTTGATCTTATTCTTGACTGCGGGCCAACTCCTCATGGAGTTGAATCAACCATCATCAATTTCACTGGAACCACATGCATCCTTCTGAGGGCAGGAGCAAAACCTGTTGAGGAACTTGAGAAAATATTTGGCCCAATTGAGGTGACAGATTTTTCTAGAGGCCTTCTTGAAAGCACAGTACCGCTTGCCCCGGGGATGAAATACAGGCATTATTCTCCAGGGAAAAAACTGTATCTTACAGCAACTGCAGGTATTTTGCAGGATATCTCACAGAAGGAAAACCTCAGAGATGAGATCGCCATCATAGCTTCTGATGAAATCTGCAGTAAATCCAGGCTGAGATGCATCCCACTCGGGAGTGAGACGAATCTTGACCTCATTGCCAGAAATCTATTCGCTGCCCTCCGTGAGCTGGATAAAACCAGCTGTTCCATCGGGCTCATTCAGCCTTTCAGTGAGTCAGGCAAAGGGCTGGCCATAATGAATAGAATAAGGAAAGCTTCTTCTGGACGCCTGGAGAGCGCTGAATCAGTTCAAGACTTTTTGCACTGATGCCTTTTAATACAAAACTAAAATTATCATTCATGCCGCTCGTGGGCATCATAATGGGAAGCAGGAGCGACTATGAGCACATGACCGATGCAATTAACCTGCTCCGTGAATTTGAAATAGATCTTGAATACAAAGTGGTTTCAGCACACAGAACACCAGATCTTATGTATGAGTATGCCAGAACAGCCGAGGGACGAGGACTTGAGGTTATTATTGCAGCAGCCGGAGGGGCAGCACATCTTCCGGGCATGACAGCTTCCATGACGACCCTACCTGTCATTGGTGTCCCAATACCAACGAGAAACCTCAAAGGCATAGATTCTCTTCTTTCTATTGTGCAGATGCCTGCCGGTATTCCTGTTGCTTCTGTAGCAATCGGTAATTCCAAAAATGCAGCATTACTTGCAGCCAGGATTCTTGGAATCAAACATCCGGAAATTATGGAAAAAGTTCGTCAGTTTTCTGAGAAGCAGAAAGAGAAAGTTTTAGGTGAAAAACTTCCATGAAGCTGGGAATTATCGGATCAGGACAACTGGGACTCATGATGATCCTTGAAGGAAAGAAACTTGGGGTTGAATTCCTCGTTATAGACAAAAGCAAAGACGGCCCCGCTTCGAGGATTGCAGATAAGGCTTATGATTATGAAGAATTCAAGGATTTTGTTGATTCAAGCGACTATGTAACCTATGAGTTTGAACATGTCGATGAACGGGTACTAAACTATGCGAAGGAGCAGGAGAAACTTAGACCTGGCCTTCTGGCTGTGGAACTCAAAAGAGACCGATCGAGGGAGAAGACGTTTCTCAGGGAAAATGGACTACCCGTAGGAGAGTTTGAAGTGGCAGAAAACGCCGATGCAGCCATCAAATCGGCAAAAGAATATGGAGATGCTGTCATTAAATCTGCATTCGGTGGGTATGATGGGAAAGGACAGTATCTTGTAAAGGATGGTTTACTTGAAGACGACCTCCCGGAAGGGAAGTATGTTGTTGAAAAATTTGTAAAGTTTGACATGGAGGCATCTGTAATCGGAGCCAGGGACCCAAAAGGCAATACAGCTTTTTTTGATTCCTCGCTTAACGTAAACTACAAAGGGATGCTCTATTACAATGCAGCCCCCATTGAAGATTCTGGAATGAGGGACATAGTAAAATCACTTATGGAGAAGCTCTCTTATGTAGGTGTAATGGGCGTTGAGTTTTTCATAAAAGATGGAAAACCATACATAAACGAATTTGCCCCGAGAGTGCATAATTCCGGACATCACACTATTCTAGGTTCATCAATATCCCAGTTCGAACAACATGTGAGGGCAGTTTGCGGAATTCCACTTGCTGATCCTGAACTTTACAGGCCATCTGGAATATTGAACCTGGTTGGGATTTCACTGGATGAAAAGATGAGAGATAAAATTCTTTTAACCCCTGAAACCCAGGTTTACTGGTATGGCAAGAATGGAATAAGAAAGAGGAGAAAAGTTGGACACATAAATATTACAGCGAAGACATATGTTGAATTACTTGAAAAGATCAAGACCCTTTCCAGTACTGTTTATGGTTCCGAGCTTGACAACTTTTTCAGCTATTGACAAAGATGAGAAAATGCCTTGAAGCATTCTCATTCCACCTTTTATAAAATAACAACCGCTTCTACGCCTTCAACTGTTTTTAGATCGGAAAGTAACCTTCCGGGGATGGGGCTGTCAGTAACAATGGTGGCTCTTGGATCATCCACAAGTTCAGGATCATCCACCATGACCTGCCTTATGCTGATGCCTTCTCTTGCTATAATCTGGGATACTCCTGACACAATGCCCGGCTGTGTAGCTTTTGTTGCAACTATCTGTATAACGCCCATTCCCAGTTTTGTGCTTACTTTTCTGAAATCTGGTGCAGGCTTCAGATCCATGAAAAACTTGGCCAGCTCTCCATCTTCAACGATTTTGGAGAGAATATCCAATACTGCTCTTCGATCAACTCCAAGTGAAAATGCCAATGAGGATGCCTTTACTTCAACATCATCACAGTAAATCCTTGGGGTTCCCTCATTGTCCTTTTTGACAGACAGCCCAAGTGCAATGAGTTTTCTCAGAACTTTGGATTGTGAAGGATATTTTCTGAATTTTTCCCGGATATAGTCCCACATTTTACCTCTATTCCAGTGTCAGTTCAAACGCCGTCTGAAACGCCGTCTTCGGAAATCTGTATAACAGTTTCTCCTTCCGGGAGGTACGGTGAGTCGATAAGTCTCGCAATCCTCTTTCCACCCTTGCTCTTCCTAAGATATATTCTGAAAGTGGCTGTATGACCTACTATATTCCCACCAATTGGGGCAGTTGGGTCCCCAAAGAATACATCGGGTCTTGCAGACACCTGGTTTGTCACACCAATAACGGCATTATAAATTGTGGCAAATTTGAGAAGATCATGCATGTGCCTGTTCAGGAGCTGTTGCCTTTCTGACAGTGATCCTCTTCCCATGTATTCAGATCTGAAATGCGAGGTAAGCGAATCCACAATAAGCAGTTTAATCGGAAACTCCTTTCCAAGCTCAATTGCCCTCTCAGCCAGAAGTATCTGGTGATGGGAATTGTACGCCCTTGCCACATGTATTCTCTTCAGAACAGTGTCAGGATCAGCCCCTCTTGCTTTTGACATCTGAATTATCCTTTCCGGCCTGAATGTGTTTTCTGTATCAATGATCAGTACATCAGAATCAAAACCACCCTGTTCCACTGGCATTGTTGCATTAACAGCAGCCTGGTGCATTATCTGTGTCTTTCCTGAACCGAACTCGCCAAAGAACTCCGTAATAGACTGAGTTTCAAAGCCACCACCCAGCAGATTGTCAAGATTCTTGCTTCCTGTACTGAGCTTCAGGACGTCTTTTCTTCTTTCAAGTATCTGTTCTCCTGTTTCGAAGTTACCAATATCGGCAGACTTTCTGGCAGCAGCAATTATCTTGATTGCGGTTCCTTCAGCAATACCTGCCAGTTCCGAAAGGTCCTTAGGAGAAGCAACTGCAATGGTCATTATATCATCCAGTCCATTCTCTCTAAGTTTCTCTGCTGTTGCCTCTCCCACTCCAGGGAGATCTTCGATTGTCATTTTTTTCTCTTCTTTGCTTCCTGCCATTTGTACACCCTGATTTCTTTCTTCTTTGGCTGCTTCTGTTTGGAATTTTTAGGTTGTGACAAAAAACACCTGTAGAAGCCGTGTCGATTTAATTAAATGTTCCCGGTTTCTGTGATGTTTTCCGTTTACCATTTACCAATTGAATTGGTGAATATAATACTTTAATGAGCAAATGATCCAGTGAGAGCCCCATACGATCGCTCCCTATATTCTCCAAAGTATTCTTCTCCTAGAGATTCCAAACTACCTATCAGATTAATTTCGCTTTGTACTAAATCTTTTGTTGTTGCCATGAAAAATGAGAAAATGAGTTTTTTCGATCATCGTATATACTTTCCAATTTCCGCTTTTTTCAGCAATTTTTTTAAAAAAGTATACATTAAGGTAATTCATTAATTTATGAAAAAAATAGTTATTTTTGGTATATTGGTCATTCTGTTGGTCAATCTTGTTCCAGTAAGCACTGGGAATACCTATTCAGCTGGGACAGTTGATATGAGTGACTATAATCTTAATTTCAATTCATACAGTATAGGGTCATATCCAACCAATCTCAGCTGGATCAATTTCCACAATGTAAGTCAACAGCAAAGCACCCAGATTTCTGTTGAAAATTCAAGCTTTGGAAAAGGCCTCCTGATATCTACAACCGCTTTCCGTAATGGGTCGGATTCATTCCTGGATATGGGAATGAACCTTTTCCAGAATTTTACAGTTAAAATAACATTCAGTTGGTCTGAAAACAACAGTCTTTCACAAACCGGGGATAACATATTTCTGGAAAATGATGCCAATAAAGTACTTCAGTACCAGTTTGGTAGCTATTACAAATTCAATCTCCTTTTGTCCACCAATAAAACATACCAGTTAGGAAAAGAACCATCGCCCTCAGAATTATATACGCTGCAGATTTCAGGAACTCATCAGGGAAGGAATCTGTTTGCAGGAATAGTCCCTGGTTTTAATAACACAACGCACACTCCAATTCTTTTCATGAACAGGTCCCAGGCCCTTAACAACAATTACAGTTTCTTATTCGGAGGAGGGTTCTCTAGACTTACAATCTACAACATATATATCGAAAATAATATCAGTGGTTTTAGCACATTTGAGTCTGGACATTTAAAGACCTTTAATGAAACAAATATTTCATCTGTTTATTTCTCAGGAATCAACGCTTCCCTATTTTCAGAACCATTAGTTGATTGGAAAGATAATTCCATTATATATGCGAGTGAACAGACTGGTCCTTATCTATACAGCTATAATTTCTATAATAACACACAAAAAGACCTTCTTGGCCTGAATTCTTCTGAGCAGTTTATATCAACAGAAAGCACTTTTTATGACGGTTATTTCCTTATTGGTACTGCTTCAGGTTCAATTATTGAAGTTTACAATTATACCACCGGAGTTTTCAATCATTATAACATGGACTTCAACCCGGGAACTTATGCCAAGTTGTTCCTTTTGAAAGATACAGTATTTGTGCAATCAGAAAACGGGTCACTATGGATCTACAATACTACCTCAGGAAATACAGTCTCGAGCATCTCCTTTCCCTCGGATGTTTTTCCTGTGCACTCATATTTGGAAAATAATTCGTTTATTACTGAGTTTTACAACAATACAACTGAAAACCTGTCTGTAATAAAAATTTACCAAAACGGGAATGAAACTGTTCTTGCAACATATTATTTAGGGGAGGTTGATTTTAATCCGTCCTTCGAACGGAACGCTTCGCCTTCACTGATGTCTGTAGCATCATATAACTATGGGGTCACCCCCTTATTCTATCTGCTGATGGGAGATGAGAACCTGCCATTTGTTTCGACTTCCAACTTTTCAGTGGCAGATAATCTTGGTTCAAGTCTATATGTCAGGAACAACACTGGAATTTACTTCATTGATCACAATTGCATTGCGTATACCAATGTAAATGCCAATTCACAGTTTGTGGCATTCGATAGAAACGGTTCCAGAGGACTCTCTATTGACAATAGAACCATAACTCTGTATTCAAATACTGGAAATCCTTTTTCACCCGATAATATCACCATAAAAAGCTCTGTTCCGGGCATTATAAGAGGAGACACCAGTATCAATTACACTGTCAACTCAAACCTAAACTATACCGTATCTGCAAAATTAGGGAATGTAGAGCTTTATCCTGAAAATGGGACCGTTAACATTTCTTCATCTTCCTTTGAAAACGGAACTCTAGAATTTTCCATTACCGCAACCAATATTGCTGGCTACACCTCAATGGTCAGAAAATCTGTGACTATAGACAATTACGAACCAACAGTCAAATTTAATTCCCAAAATGGTAGCCTTCTGTTTGAAGGTTCCAAAATAGAGTTTACAATAAGCAATATTCCGGGAAGCGTACACACTCATGTTAAGGAAGGGTCGGACATGCTTTTCAATTTTACAGGTTATGAGTTTAACCTGACTGTCCCTGAAAATACAGGCTCTCTCAGTGTTTCCCTGGAAATAATGGATCAGTTCGGACTATTGCACAATTTCACATACTTTTTCAATGTAGAGAATTTCAACAATTCTGGTTATAGGACCGATATTCTGCCTGGGACATACCTTCCCCACGGAAAAATAAATCTCACATGGACCGGCACCTCAATAGCATCTTCTTACAACGTTACGTTGATTTCAATGAATAAGAGGATTGACTTCGAAACCAATGAAAATTATACGCACCTGAATCTTTTATCAGGCAATTATTTTCTTGAAATTAACGCCACTACTACCTCTGATGCGACATTAACAATGCTGGAGGAATCATTTACAGTCCAGTCTTATAATCCTAATCTTACTGTGAATAGAACTCCGGGGAGATACTTCTCATTTTACGGAAATTCACCGAACGGAACACTTGTGATTAAGGCAAAAACCAACGTATCAAGCAGATTATGGCTCAATTACAGCTACAGGAATAAAAGTGTTGCATTTTACAGAGAAAATGGCACGTATCTGAATTACATCATAGACAGATCTTCAGGTCTATTCAAGGAAAATGGTCTCTACAATATATCCATTAACGCCCAGGAAAATAGCGGCAGAAGTACTTCTATTCACTTCATCATTTCTGTAAATAATTCAATCCCCACTCTCATACCCGAAAACGACACACTTTACTTCAATACATCAATAGAACGTCTGCCCTTTCTGTTCCAGGACAACACCACTTACTGGTACAATACGAATGGGAATACCCATAACAATACAACTCTAAATGAGCCATATATAATTACCAATAGTTTCAGTACCGATATTTTACTTCACGCACTAAACAGGTGGCATGATTACAATCAGACATCTATTCATTTAATTTACTCAAAGGAAAAACCAGAAATTTCCCTAAAAGCCTCTCCTACTGAGTTGATCTGGTCCAGAAACCTCACTGTTTCATACAATATAACTGACCCGGTGGAACTATCCAGTGTTGTTTTACTGATCAACAATCAGACAGGAATTTTAAGTAATGATACAACCGGCATATTCCATTATGAAGTGAGCGGAGATGGAAATTTCAGCCTTTCCATGACAGTCACAGATCGAAGTGGCAATGTGAACTCAACCGGTTATGTCATGGTAAAAAGCTTCTATTTCCCCGAGATAAAATCGATTCATCCAGAAGTGAAAAATTTTCTAGGTATAACCTATCTGAGAGCTGGAATAAAGGGAAAAGATCTGCAATCTGTTAATGTTACATGGAGCATGGGAGGAACGCGGATCGGCTCAGGCAACTCTCTCTGGACATTTTTAATGCCCGGTAACCACGTGCTCGTACTGACAGTACATTATCATTCCAAAAATATCAGAGTACAGAGAAGAGTGTTTTCACTGGGATTTGTTCCGGAAGTCATTGGGATCTTTTCCATCACATCATTCCTTTTTTACCGAAAATATTGGGGAAAGGCAGATACAGTGATGTCAAAGGAATTGATCAGCAATAATCTGGGAAAAACCAGGAAGGAAATTTATCGCATTGGAAGGAAATCAGGTTTGAGGAAGAGTACTGTTTCTGATACAATAAACAGTATGCAGAAATCACGCGAAATTGTTCTGTTAAAGGACCCTGATGGTGTAATTTATCTTATGGATCCTGGGTCTGCAAGTGAATAATACAACCCGGATTGATATGCAAATAGGAACAATGGATAATTACAGTTTTGAAATATGTCGGGAAAGTATTTTAAGAATATTTTGTATTCGGCAATGCCAGGTATTCATGAAGAAGATACAGGTCCTCGCTGCAGTAGCGTTCTTTTCAGTATTCCTTATTGCATTAGCTCCAGCTTCATCTGCGGCTCAAACACCAACGCTTACACCACCGCCAGCTACTCTACCATCGATAACCTACTACATCAATGGAACATCAACGTACGACAGTATTTCCAACACTCAGTGGCAAGTGTTATTCCAGGATGTCTTCAACAACCACAACTTTGTGAAGTATAACTGGAGCCAGAACCTCACTGAGGATCTCATTGTGTTCGATCTTTCATATACAGGCCTTAACCCTTACGGTAATGCATTGATAGTTTCACTTTCAAACATTGGTTCACCTACTGTGCAGAATCTCTCTAAGGCCTTTAACGCAACAAAAAATGATCTTTCACTGGTTAAAAGCGGCGGAAATGCCATAACCAATATACAGGCACTGAATGGAGGAGCCTATCCGGGATTCAGCTGGTCCAAGATTACAGTTAAGTCTCTATCCGCAGAATACAGAGATGCCGGCATCATAGTTGCTCTCATAGCGGTAACTTTTGTGCTTTACTTCTACTTCAACCGCAAGAAATGATTTGCAGTTAACCTTAAATAATTTAATATCCTGAAATTATTAATTCTTCCATATCCACAATACTGTGGGTTACCAGATGAGACAATAATGAAAGCTGAGAAATTCTATGCTGACAGTATGCTGGGAAAACTTACAAGATGGCTTCGCCTTATGGGTTTCAGTGTGGAATATGCCACATCAGACCTTTCCGATGATGAAATTATCAGTCACTGCACGAAGAACCATCTATTTCTATTGACCAGAGACAGGGAATTGTCTCTCAGATACAGAGAATCCTTTTACATGGAATCTGACATTTACCTGGAACAACTGAAGGATTTTACAGCTGTTTTCAGGCCTGATCCGGAACTTTATTTTACACTATGCCCCATCTGCAATGGTTCTTTGATAAAGACTAAAATCGAGGATTACACCGGAAATTTACCTACTGGGGTCAGATTATTGCAGAAAAGGGTTTTCGTATGCAAAGACTGTGGAAAAGTATACTGGGAAGGAAGTCATTTTGATGCAATTTTAAAGAAGATAAATGAAATCACCAAAGGGAGCCAATCATGAAGGTACTTGAAGGAGACAGGGAACCTGAATTTATAAGTCTGCATGTCGAGGCAGACGATGACCTCTGGTACCTTCATAATATTATTTCTCCGGGTGACCGCCTGAAAATGACTGTAATGAGAAGACTAGAGAAGCAGCAGGACATGACCAGGTCAAAGGAGGTGCCCAGAAAGCCCGTAACTCTGACAATAAGTGTGGAAAGCGTAGAATTTCAGGAGTTCTCCGGCACATTACGGGTTTTAGGCACTGTAATCGCAGGTTCTGAGGATGCGATTGGTCAGCATCAGTCCTTCGCAATTTCTCCCGGGGACACGTTCATGCTTTCAAAAGATGTATGGAGTGCCCAACAGAAGAAACTGTTCGACGAAGCTGTAGAGAATAAGTTTTCCGACAGATATTATTTCGTAATCATCGACGATGAGACTGCGTTTATTGAAAGCCTCAAGAGTTATGGCATTCAGTCACTTGGAAAAATAGATTCCCATAAGACAGGGAAACACTACACTTCAGATTATTCTGAGGAGAAATATTTAAGGGAAGTCTACGAGAGTCTGTCCAGAATTCTTCCCGAGGACTCGAGCATAATTGTTCTTGGAAGTGGATTTACCCGTGAGAAATTTGTTCAGCTTGCCAAGTCATTCCAGTCTAAATTCTCTTTTTTGACCTTCCCTACTGCACGTTCTGATGAAGGGGCAATATGGGAATTCCTGAACTCTCCTGAATCTGAGGGAATACTGAAGGACTTCAGGTTATCAGGCGATACAAGGCTGGTGGAAGAGTTCCTCAAAAGACTTAAGACCACTGAGGAGGCCTCATACGGATATGAAGCCGTCAAGAGTGCAATTGAACTGGGTGCGGTGGAAATTCTTATGGTTTCTGAAGAAAAGTTCAGGTCAGAGCAGGGCAGGGAACTTCTTGAACTTGCTGAGAATTTCGGGACATCAGTCCACATAATAAGCCTCACAGGAGAAAAGGGGAATATCATAAAGAATTTTGGAGGCTACTGCGCCCTTCTGAGATATAAGATCTGAAATAGAAATTCTCAAGTATTGGCCAGTTCTGTTGAGAAAATTAAATATAAGCATGTGGGCTGTAGGTTGTACTCTGCTCCGATGGTGTAGTCCGGCCAAGCATTTCGGCCTTTCGAGCCGACGACCCGGGTCCAAATCCCGGTCGGAGCATTTAGCTATATTGTTTTAAAGTGTACTTAACGGAAACACGATTAAGAATAGCATCTTCCCATTCAATGAAAAATAAATGAGAAAATCGATTTGATTTTCCCCCTAATGAATGAAGGGAGACCTTATGAAACAGAGTGCCCTTCTCTTGCTGATCTCTGGGATGTCTTTATTGAACCGCCTTTCAGAGCCTTCTTTGCATTGAGAAGATCATCCACAAAAATATCAACAAGATCCCTTGTGAAGTTTTCCCTTACCACCACCCTCATTATTGTCACTTCCTCAGCATGTGGTGGAAGTGAATAAGCAGGGACAATCCATCCTCTTTCTCTAACCCGGTATGAGAGATCAAAAAGTGTGAAGTCCTCATTCCCTGAAAATCTGAATGTAACCACGGGGATGTGGCTTGCTGCATTGATGACTTCAAATTCCCCGCTTTCCTTCAGTCTTGATGCCAGGTAGGAAGCATTGCCCATCATCCTCTTCACAATTCTGGAATACCCTTCCCTGCCAAAATGCATTACGTTGAAGTATTGCGCGATGATCATTGAGCTCCCTTCGGAGAAATTCAGTGTGTAGGTGGGCATCTCATCACCGAGATAATTCACATAAAATTTGAGATCTTCGGGAAGCATATCGTGATCTCTGAAAATAAGCCATCCGAGGCCCGGATAAACAAGCCCGAACTTGTGTCCGGATGTGTTTATGGAACTGACCTGCTCCAACCTGAAATCCCATTTGAAATCCTTTTCGAAGAATGGAGTGATGAATCCAGCACTGGCAGCGTCAACATGAATTGGTACATCCAGCCCTTTCTCTTGCTTTAGTTTTACAAGTGAGTCGTTGATCTCCTGAACCGGGTCAAATTCACCTGTAAAAGTCGTTCCAAGAACCACTCCTACGGCTATTGTGTTCTCATCGACCTGTTTCATGACATCTTCAGCCAGAATGGTGAAATGATCCTTGGCTATAGGGATGATTCTTGGTTCAACGTCAAAATATCTTGCAAACTTGTCCCAGGATACATGGGTGTCCCCTCCGAAGACTATGTTCGGTTTATCGTACGGAAGACCATTCTTCTTCCTGTTTTCCCTCCAGTTCCATTTATGGGCAAGCAGTCCAAGCATGATTGCCTCGGACGAACCGATTGTTGATGTGCCTACAAAATCACTTTCTCCTGGGGCGTTGAAAAGCTTGGCCAGAATGTTTACTATTCTCTCTTCAATATTCTTTACCTGCGGATACTCAAAGTGATCTATGAAGTTCTTGTGGAGATTTTCCATAATCAATTTGTCTGCCTCTGGATCCATCCATGTGGTGACGAAAGTGGCCAGATTCAGATCAGGGTTCCCATCCAGGTTTAACTCGTCATGAATGAGCTGATACACTGTTCTGGAATTCATGGATTTTTCTGGAAAACTGTATTTTGGTACTTCTTCAGTGGAGAATCTGCTGTGATACATTCCATAATTCTTCCTGCTGTCTCTTATCTTATTAATATCTACTTTCCTTGAAACCATCTTTTACACAATCCATTTCAGTTCATATTATTAAATTATTTAATAAAAAAGTTCCTATAATTAATATAATAGCTTGGAAATACTACAGAAAGAGAACCTGTGATTTCTTCAGAGAAAAAAACTCAATGTGGAATTAAAAAATTTTGTAGAACTTTGAGCACTTATTCTCAGCCCGGGAAAGAATACAACCAGTTTACTCCATGTTTCATGCCCTCATGTAAGAAACTATGCTCTCGATTATCCTTTCCTTGACCATGCCCAAGTTGCCCCAGTTGAAGAGAGATGGCTCCAGGTAACAGGAAAGGGCACATTTATTGCAGGTTTCATAGGTTACCCAGTCGACGGAATTCCATGCTTTTCTCAGGTCAATTTCCCACACCTTCCTGTCTCCTGTGTATTCATTAAGGACATAACATGGAAGAACCAATCTTCCCATTGGATCAATATTCATGGTAAGCCATGGTTTGCATTTCCAGGAAATACCATTGTACCATGAATTGATAACAGACTCGAAGTATTCCCTGGATTCCACGATCGGTGCCCCTGATTTTTTCAGTTCAAGGAGTTCCATAATTGCACCCTTGAGTTTCTTTGAATCAGGCGACATCTTCTCTGCTGTTGAATAATCATAGGCAACCTGGAAGGAGACTGAAACCCCCATCTCCCTGGCAAAATCAACAATTCCGTTTACCTCTCCATAATTTTCTGATGTAATTGTACTGCTAAGTGATACGGGAACATACTCGGTTGCAGCCGCTATTCCGGCCTTTGCCTTCTCAAATGAGCCTCCCACTCCCCTTAGGGTGTCGTGCACTGGACCGATTCCATCAATAGATACAAAAAGGTGATCTAGGTAGTCTTTCACATCTTTCAGGTGGTCCTTGAGCATCCAACCATTTGTAACGATTGATGTGTGAAACCTATCGTGTGACATACGCAGAATCTCACTGATATCCTTCCTCAGGAACGGTTCTCCCCCTTCAAACCCCATAAATGAAACTCCCGAGTCAGCCACAGCATCAAGCAGCTTTCTCTCCTCATCCAGTGAGAGGAGCTGTTCGTCAGGTCTTCTCCAGAAAGGACACATATGGCATCGCAGGTTGCAGGTATAGAGTAGCTTATGACCTGCAATGACGGGAGTTTTCTCTCCGGAAAGGTTTCTTAACTTCCTTTCCAGAGTTCTTAGGGCAACGCTTTGAAAAAGCCCCATGGATGTCTAGTTTGATTACTATATTTAACCATTATGAATTATTTTACTTACTTAATAATTAATATCAACATGCAACTGCATATTTTTGAATAAAGACTGTTCCCTAAGTCTGAAACAGTAATTTCTGATTAATAAGTAGCCTTTCCGATAATCCATTCAATGTTAAAATCAACTGATATTTTCCACAATGTTGAGTCCTATCCTCTTCTTTTTTTGTCTATGAGGCTAAATGGTCCATTCATAATGGTATTTCAGCTAAAGTATCAGGGTAAACGGTAAAATAAATACCAGGGTTGATTAATTGCAGGTTAAGAGCCATGGACACACCCCTAAAAGGCAGCGAGTGCTGCCCGTCCATGGCCAGGGCCTGCATGAGGGGTATGTATGCCTGATGACAGGGTGAAACTGGCCATGGCTCTTAGTGTCCCAATTTGGGCTGCCATGTCAGTTTTTGTGATTGTTGGTGCCATATATGGTGGAGTCAGTGGCCTTGGAGTGGCATTTGCAGCTGTTTTCTTTGCAACTATATTCTGGTTCGTGGCTGTAGCCAAGGTTTTGGGGGAAGAAAAGGAGACGAAGACCTATTCACCGGCAAGCCTTGACAGCCGACTCTCCTACATAGAAGGTAAACTTGATGAACTTTCTAAAGCAAAGAAGGAGTAGTTATGAGCCAGCAGGGAAAGTTGATGCTGACGCTCAAAGTCATTGCGATTACCCTGCTTGTAGTATCGGCCAGCATAGTATTGATGTCTGCTGTTCTATCAAACTATTTTGAGCCGTTCACATTGAGTCCAAGCAGTTCAGCATCAGCATCTACAAGCGTATATGACCCCTCACAAAATTATACACTTACTGTTACAGCCGGAAATTGTGCCATAAATATCATTGATTCCGGCAACAATACTTTGCATGCAACCCTCAAGGTATCTTCCAGTTTTTTTGTTAAGGCATTTGCCAGAATCAATGTCTCTGTGGTGGACCTGAATTATGAGTTCCAGATTTCAACACCGCAATACTGGGGCATAACTGCAATAGCAGATATTTACGTGCCTGCGGATACTATCAGCAAATCCATTTCAGTAAGTGCATCCAATGGAGCATTGAATGCAGACGTTCCAAATGTGGTACGTGAAATTTCACTTGAAACGACCAACGGACAGATAAATGTCAGGGGAGACGCTGTCCAGGATGTCAGTACTCATAACACCAATGGAAACACATATATCTCAGTGTTTTCCTTCAATGCAATATCAAGTACTGCGGTAAACGGAAATATCCGGGCAACTGTAAACAATGAAACCTCAACCGGATCAATTTCCCTGTCTACAACCAATGGAAACGTCAACTATTATTCAAACCCGGCATCCAATCTTACCATTTCTGCAAGTACTGTTAATGGAGGTGTGACAGTTTCGGGAATTACAGTTGTTTCAAGTGTTTCAAATACAAGACAACTTATAGGAACCGTGAATGGGGGAGGAACTTCCGTAGTACTTTCAACAGTGAATGGAAATGTTCAGATCGGTTCCAGTCTTCCGGTAATGTAAATTTTTCCATCATAGATTGTGGCTGTCAACCTCGGAAAGTCGTTTTCTGGCTGTTTCCACGTATTTCTCAGAAACGTCAAAACCCACAAAATGGCGTTTCAGTTTCTTTGCTACCTTGGTCGTGGTGCCAACACCATTGAAAGGATCAAGAATGATATCATTCTGGAATGAGAATAACTTTAACACCCTTTCTGCCAGTTTTTCAGGAAACATTGCAGGATGATCATATTCCTTCATGTTTCTCTCTGGAGATATGCTCCACCTGGCATTGACCCATTCCTTGAATTCTTTGTCACTTATGTCAGCGTAATTCCTGTCACCGGGATGCTTAAGATCACCCTTTGAGAAAACCTCAACAAATTCCCAGGTGTATTTCAGGTATGGATTGCTTGGGCTTTTCCAGCTTCCCCAAGCAGTATACTTTGCATTGTAGTTGTTCTTTTCCCAGATAATCTCATTTCTCCAGATCATCTGGTTTTTCATGAAGAATTCTGATATCATGTGATGTATAGGTATGAAATCGGAATAGAGGGGTTGTACATTTATTACGACCCTGCCTCCATATTTCGTGACTCTGATGCATTCTCCGAGTACTGAAAAGAGCTTTTCAAAGTACCTGTTCCAGTCAATGCCGTCCATGTGTTCACCGTAATCAAGGCCGAAGTTGTAAGGTGGAGAGGTGAACACGAGATCTACACTATTGTCGGGGATATTCCTCATGGCCTCTTCAGAATCTGCAACCGTTATGGTATCAAGTAAATCCTCAGGAAAAGGATTGCTGCTCATGGCGAATTTACTGTTCCTTGCATAATAATAGGAGCCTCTGTCCTGGATCTTTTTCTTTCTGTCCCTCACCTTTCTCTCCAGATTATATTGTACAAAGGATCTTTTGCCTGCTTTTATACCGTAACTGCCGATGGACGCTATTCTTTCGACCATAATAGAGAGTGCATTCCCCTTTTCCATTGAATATTCTGTTTCAAGATCTGATGCAATGGCCCTCAATTTTTCCAGATCAAGGATGTTCAGAAAGACAGTTATTTCATCGTTGGAAATGACCAGATGGAAATGCTCTCTCTGGAATTTGCTGTTTATTATTCCAACACATTCTTCAAGAATTTCATGGTCTGCTGTAACTGGAACACTGAAAACCTTGAATTTTACACCCGATTCCATTTAATCTACCTGAACAGTTCTACATGAACAGCTGAGATTTATATGCTTCTCTCCGGCTCCGACTGACCCTGTTTTGTCCGAATAATTCAAAATAGAAAAAATTGTAAACAATTTTATATTAAGAACATTTAAACATAATATGGCACATATTGAGTTTCAGAATGTGTCTTTCGCATATTCCCTTGAAAATGTGCTTGATGATGTTTCTTTCAAACTGGAGAAGGGCGATAAGATTTCCCTGATTGGGCAGAACGGGGCAGGGAAATCAACAGCATTCAAAATCGCCTGCGGTATCCTCAGACCCGCAAGCGGAAACGTGAGGGTTTTGGATGGCGATCCGGAAGATGAGGAAATAAGAAGGAGAATAGGGTATCTTCCGGAAGAGCCCATGCCTTACAGGCTCCTGTCAGTAAGGGAGAATCTTGAATACTCGGCATCCCTGAGGGGAGCCGAAAACGTTAGGGAAGCTGCAGAATGGGCCTTAGATATGTTTGATTTGCATGGCCTTGACATGACCAAGGCAGCCATGCTGTCAAGGGGAAACACCCAGAGACTTGCACTTGGCATGGCCACTCTTCATGACCCAGATGTCCTGATACTGGATGAGCCATTAAATTATCTTGACATTCCTACTCAGGAAAGACTTGTTAAATATATTTATGGAAGCAGCAAGACCATCCTTGTATCCACACATCTTGTCTCCACCGCAACAAGACTTACCCAGGAAATAATGCTTCTTTCAGCGGCAAAGATAAAGTGGCGGGGGAAGTTTGCAGAACTCTCAGATTTCGGTACCGAGGAAGATTCCATGGAATCAAAGATTGTGAGGCTGATGCAAACTGCCTAACCGGAATATACTGTTTTTCCTTATGAAAAGCCGGGTGCCTCTAGGAGGATATATTGCAGTGATCCTGATGTACTGGACGGCCATACCAACAGTTCTCATCACTTTTGAAGGATCGGGGCCGACAGTTTTTTCCTCCACAGGTTTTCCTGCAAACACCATTCAGGATGCTGCAATCACTGTATTCCTTTTAATTTCCCTCATTTTCAGCAGGATATTTTTCATCCCTTCTGATCTTGAGAATCTTTTAATCACCGGCGTTAGCAGATGGAAACTTACTGGTGGGATATTCTTCTTTATAGTACTCCTGGTTTCACCCATTATTCTTATTGCTGACAGACTAACACTGATTTTTCCACTGTCCTTCAATGTTCCAGCCGCTTTCATGGGTATGGAGACTTTGCTGCTTTACTTCACCTTCATACTAACAGCAATGCTTGCAATTTCCGCTGGATTTGACAGAGCACTCCTTGCGGTTTTCCTGATTTCACTGCTGAATTTCAGCAGCCTCATAGGAAATCCCCTTACCATGGGTAATGTGGGAACTTCAATGTATCTTTGGGGCCTGGCTGCATCATCTCTCCTTCTACTTGCAATCCTTGCTGCACTGTTCTTTTCAGTAAGCAAAGTCGGATATGCACCTTACCGCATAGTAAGGAAGAGAAGAAAAGAACTCGTTACCGATCCCATCGATTTCGCGGGAAGAAGACCTGAAAGAACCTCATTCCGGCTGGGATTGCTGATCACTTTTACCATCATGGCAAACTATACAAGTGCCAGAGGACCCAGATACGGTAGAATCAGAACAAAAAGAGCCGGTCTTTACTTATTGCTGGTTAATGTTGTTATTGCCGTGGCACTTGTTTATCTGTTTCATACGCCAATTGGGTCTACCAACGGTGCAACAGGCGATATAGTCCTGATATATGCCTCGTTTTTCACTTCCCTCATCATATGGAACATGGTTTCCTTATCACTTTCGCAGGAACGCATATGGCTTCTTGGGTCCACCATAGGTGATACAAGGTTTATCAGGAACCATGTTCTGGCAAAATCCCTGCTTCTCACAATATTGCTGGCTCCAACACTTATCCCGTTGGCTGGAATGGCCATAATAGGTCACCCTCTTTTTCTGAAACTTGGAACAGATATAACATTAACATTGGTAGTCCTTGCATTCCCTTCATCGGTATTTGGCCTCTATATCTCAGGATTCCTCCTTCCGGAACAGTATGTGAGGAATGATATGCCACCGTCAGGGACCCTGAGCTTCTTCGTCATTTCATTGCCATTCATATTTACACTCATAGCAGGGATTGTGACCTATTTCTACATGCCATTCCTGTTAGCCTCTGCTGCAGTAATGTATGCCATAGCCATCTTCCTGCTCCTGAATGATGGATTTCAGCAGAAAGTCTTTCATTCACTTGTTTACAGAAGATTCGTCTGATAAAAAAGACGAAGTGACAGAATTCACTGCCTGTGATCAGGTGGAGCCATTGAAAATCTTTAGTTTTATGCACTTTGTATCAATACCCAGCTACGGAAAAATCTAAAAAAATAAGGAACAGCACCATGTTCCTTGCTGAAATAATGATCCTGCAGATCATGGGGAATTTCACCAACTCATCTTATGCTCCCCTTTCCCATTTCATTAAATTAGGGTTTATTCTGAATGAAGCCTCAGTGGGCCTCATAACCAGTGCTGTTTTCATAGGGTCCATGAGTGTATCTTTCCTTTCCGGACTGGTGGTTGATTCCCTTGGCCCCCAGAGAACAATGAAGATCTCATACGGGATTCTTGCACTTGGTTCACTTCTTGCCTATTTTGCACAATCATATATTTTCCTCATTGGGGCCTATTATCTCGTAGGTGCTGGATATGGAATGGTCACACCTGCCACAAACAGTTCAATCATGGATCATTTTTTCCCCAGGCATGCTTCCCCAATGGGCATAAAACAGAGCGGTGTGCCCATTGGAACAATACTTGCAGCCATAGCCTTGCCGCTTATTGCACTTCATTTTTCCTTAAGGACTGCTTTTCTGGCCTTATTCATAGTTACAGCGGTGATAGCTCTTGTGATAAGAGGGGAAAAACAGGGATCCATTGAAAAACCAACCAGGGAAAAAACCAGGGGCACTGTAAGAAAAGTCTTCAGTGACAGAAGGGTCCTGATCATAAGTGCAATAACAGCCTTTCTCTCATGGGGACAGCAGTCAGTTTTTACCTACTTTGTCCTTTATGTTACAAGTATAAATTTCCAGGTCCTTATTGCAGAGACCATGTTTATTGTCCTCCTTCTCGGATCCGTGATGGGAAGAATACTTTGGCCATCCATCACCATGAGGCTCTTCGGAGGGCATAGAATAAGAAACTACACCCTCATCATGACTCTGGCCGGTCTTATGCTTTTCATATTTCCCAATACAGGCGGATCAATTTATGCAGTTGCAATCATGGCTGTGGCAATCGGATTCACGGCAGTTGCCTGGAACAGCAACTACGTCACCCTGATATCAGAGATTGCCCCTAAGGGAAACGTTGGAACCTACAGCGGAACAAGTATGATGATTATCAGTTTCGGTTCAATTGTTGGAACTCCACTTTCAGGTTTCATTGTTGATTCAACCGGCGGACGGTTTGGACCAATGTGGATGTTTCTCGGATCATCCCTGATGTTTATGGCCCTGCTCCTGTTTCTTTTCACACCCAGGATCACTGCAATGATGGCAAAACAGGAAAATTTTGGTAATGTTCCTTTGAAATAATTTAATTAGCCTTTTTACCACTTATCCCTTATGTTTTCCCCTGACTTGCTTAAGAACAGAAATATTCTCATAACTGGAGGAGCAACGGGTCTTGGAAGATCAATGGCATTCAAATTCGGATCCCTTGGAGCTTCCATTGGTATAATGAGTAGAAATGAGCAGAGACTCACAGCCACTGTTGACGACCTCAAGAAAGCCGGAATAGAGGCCACCTATCACGTTGCAGACGTAAGGAATCCTGATGAGATACACTCAGCAGTTGATGCTATGGAGAAGGAGTCCGGGGAATTCAATACGCTTGTCAATAACGCTGCTGGAAACTTCATCAGCCCTGTTGAGTATCTCTCCCCCAATGCTGTTGACAGCATTCTTAACATAGTACTCCATGGAACTTTTTATTGTACCCTTGATCTTGGAAAAAGGTGGATTGAAAGAAAGAACGGGGGTACTGTCCTCAACATCGTTACAACTTATGCCACGACAGGATCTGCTTACGTTGCACCCTCTGCGGCTGCAAAGGGCGGTGTACTTGCACTAACAAGGTCTCTTGCCTCAGAGTGGGCCAAGTACGGGATCAGGCATGTTGCAATTGCCCCCGGAGCTTTTCCAACCGAGGGAGCATGGAGCCGACTGGCACCCACTAAAGAGCTTTCTGACAGAATGCTTGAAAGGATTCCATTCAAGAGATTCGGAACCCACGATGAACTGACTGACCTTGCAGCATTCCTGATAAGCGATGGTGCATCGTTCATCAATGGAGAAGCAGTTGTCATAGACGGTGGGGAAGCAATATCAAATGCCTCACAGTTTGGTTTTCTCTCATCCCTGAGCGAGGAGGACTGGAAATCCATAAGGGAGCTTACCAGGAAACCTAAATCATGACTTCTAAGAGGTATTGCACAAATATATTCAACTGAGTATACTTTACTTAATTGTGATAATTAAGGAAATAAGTGGGATACTGGACAGACAGTGCATATTTTCATTCGCCGGAAGCTCTAACCTTGAGGAATTCCTGCTTGAGAATGGACTTACGTCAATTGTGAGAATAAGAGTTACCAGGGAAGGAGGCTTTGCAATTTTCAACTTCGAGAATGAGGGGCTTGATGAGGATGAGATACACCAGTCTCTGAAGGAATACGATCCCCAGATAACATCTGATTCGGTTATGCTGACAAGAGATCTCAAGGGAACGGCATTTCTTGAAGCTTTCAAGTCCCTGAACAAAGTTCCATCTGTGATCATTGATGCAGTTCTCTTCAATGGAGGCTATTACTACATTTACATGAGGTTCCATTCTGTTGATGAACACAAGGTCGGGGAGTCATTAAAGGAGAGAATGGTCAGTTTCAGCAGGTTTGCCATAAGATTTCTTGGAAAAAGCGTAGGCCTTCTTGCAACATTCCGGGAAATATCTGCGGCAATCCCGCTGAAATACGTGGAAATAGACAGTAGAGTGCCACCATCGTACATGAAGATTGCAAACGATCCTGTACTGAAAAACCTCGGTGTCAGCTGGACCAGAGAACTCAAGTATCTTCTTGAAGATGAGATCAGAGCTGTTTACTATGACAGGACTGCCCTCCTAAGGGGAAAAGAAGACTGGATAAACGAAATATCGAAGGATGACAGGATCTATGAGACTGCTTTCTCAAATCCTCTTGTTCAGTATTTCATTAACCAGGCCTCATCCAGTGCAATAGTTACACTCGGGGTTGAACAGAAACTCATTGGACCAATATTTTCCATTGCCACAGTGGTTCCTGAGATGGTCATGCCGGAATTCTTCAATGTAATATACAACGCCAGCAAGGAATTCAAGGATTGGAAAATCGACATCCATTATGTTGACCTGCTGGAAAACATTGCATCCGAGTAGGGATGCAGTTTTTATCTTTTTAAAAAAGGCTGTATTGGAAAATCAGGCTATATATGATGTGGATGAACTGTCAAAGTTCCCAATAATTTTCATGTTCTGTCCTGTACCACCTGCAATAGTTCTAAGCTGTGGGTAGAGGGTCCAGAGATCTCCATTGCTCATTGTGAAGGCTGGATGATTTTTGCCGAATGATTTCAGGGCAACCTCTGCAGTCATCTTTCTTGCCTCCATTTCATCTATGAATCCAAGAGAATGAAGATACTCATGGGTCAGGATCATATAGATAAATGAATTGAATTCCCTTGTGGAGCTTGTGAGCCGGGTCATTGCATCTATGAGGGCCTGGTTCATGACAATGTAATTCCCTCCAACCTGCCAGAAGGCTCCCAGAGTTGCAGGCAAATCGGAAAGTGCGAGACCCAGACCGGACCTTTCCTTTCTTGTAACAAATCTTACCGTGTTCTTTACAACATTAAAGATTTTGTCGTAGTCCATTTTCCTGTCAAGGCTCAGAAAATATTCCGGTTCATTTTCAGGATCCACCCTGTCCTGATCACTGATGCGTCCAGGTTTTTTGGGCAACCTGTCTTCGAAGGGATCCTTTGCAGAATACATGTTAAACTGTGAGAATGACATTATTACAGATACTCCAGTAGTGACTATCAGTTTATCTTATTTATACTTAGCACTGTAGGTGTCTCCTGGTATTGTCTCATGGAACTTCCTGGAATTCTGTTGAACTGAATGTGAAAACACCTTCCCTTAATGTTGCAAGGGGTTTCATAGCCCCGATGTTCTTCGTGTCTTCCATGTATTTTTCATCCTGAATCACCAGATCCGCCATATAACCTGGCTGGATTTTCCCCAGGCAGTCTTCCATGTGAAGCAGGTATGCTCCGCCTTCAGTATATGCTCTCACTGCTTCATGAAGTTGTATCCTCTGCATGCTGTGACCGGAATTGATGGCCAGGTCAATGCCATAATTTGGTCCCATAGGCATTGTATCAGATCCGAATGCCAGTTTCTTTCCTGAATCAATAATGATTCTGAAGGGGTTGTCTTTTCCAAACCACCCTGATCCTAGAGTGTTTTCGTACAAACCTTCACTCTTTGACCACTGGAGGAAATTCGGATGACTTGAGATCACCGTGGAATTGCTTATTTCCTGAAGTATTTCCGGTTCAACAAGCTCAAAGTGTTCAATACTGTTCCTCATGTGCCCTTTCTGGTTCGATAAAGCTTTTACAGCCTGCTTTACGGCAATCTCGCCAATGGCATGCATTGCAACGGGAAGGCCAGCCTTCCAAAACTTCAGGAGATGATTCCTGAGACCTTCATCTGTGAATTTCAGGTTCCCTTTTGGCCAACCGCAATGTGCTGCACTTCTTGAACCGATTGACCCATCAAGGAATATTTTGATACCCCACCAATTTCTGTTTGTAAGGTCCTGTTCCGCATACTCCCGATCGTAAAGTGCACCGAATACCCTCACTGGAAAATCCCATGATTTAATGGCCCCCATTGTCCCGAATTCCATAATGTCCCTTACAGTTGTGATACCTTCAGATGCTGCCTTGTCTCCGGCCAGTCTAAGGGCTGCATTTACTTCAGGATCATCAGGTTTTGACAGCCACTGCACTTCTCTCAGGGATTCCTCGGAAAATACGCCCCCTTCCAATGTTCTTCCACATATTTCCATTGCCTTGCTGTTGAGCACAGCCATATGCATGTCTTTCCTGTAAAGCATCACGGGGCGATCCGTAAAGTCCAGTTCTTTGTGACTGAGATAATCTCTCTCACCCCATACTGTTTCATCCCATCCGTATCCCACAATGACTTTTGATGTTGAATTCTTGACGTAATCCCTGATTTTTTCAAGGGTGGCCGTTCTTGTCCGGCACTGCGACAGGTCCAGGCGGTTCATGGCAAGACCCAGATTGAGAAGATGTGTGTGGGAATCCACAAAGCCAGGTAGGAGAGTCTTGCCATTGATATCCAGTGAACACGCTGATTCCAGCTTCTTCTCCTTTCCAACATATGCAATTCTGCCCTTGTTTATTGCAACTGTATCGGCATCATCATTTTCGAAAATATTTGCATTATAGATGACCAAATCAAACAATTTCTGCGCCCCAGATGTCCGATTATGGTGAATGAAGCTTGTGAAGGTTTCGTTTTTTAGAGTGCAATAATTTCACACGATGCCAAAAATCCGGAAAAAGATTAAATAAAAAAAGGGCCTAGAAAATGCATGAGTGACTTTGATGACCTTGAAGGACACCTTACAATAGAAGGCCCCCTCCTTGAGCTGGCTTACGCTGCTTTATGCGTAGCCAGAGGAGAGGACGTTGTACAAAGACTGGAAACCCTTGGGGTCTACCATGACATCTTCATAAAAAGCAGCAAAGGTTACACATTCTGTGAATGTGACGGAGAACCACAGGTGTCACAGAACAAGATTGATCTTTTCATCAAAGAGGTTACCAAGCTTAACAACCTTCTCAAATCCCAGTCCGAATTACCGATTATAGAAGCCAGATTTGTCTCAATGGTCCCTGTGGATCAGTGGGACAGAGATGCACAGGAGCAGTTGGAAGCTGCCAGAATCAAATTCGGGGACCAGGGCATAGATCTGGTTCTTGTTGAGCCAAAGAGGCTGCTCTATGATCTCATTTCAACATCTGTGCTCGGATTCCTTTTGCTGGACAACCATGTAATCTTCGTTGGGCCTGGCCAATGGGCAATAAGATATAATCCATCCATAAGCAAATTCGTATTCGGGGAATCCACCATTGATCTACCAAAATTCAGGGAGCTCCCTCAGTCATTCCTGGCAAGGGACTACTGGAATGAGAGACATAAAGCCATTTATTCCAAATATGCGGAGATAGCAATGGAAGCACTGCCGGAATGGTTCAACTGGAAATACCCGGACAATTTTGGAATCAGGTGGAAATATCCTGAACAGATGGCCGAGGCAGTTCTTAAGGCATATTCCAAAAATGGCAGAATCATCGTGCATACAGGCAAACATGGATTCGTGAGCCTGAGAAAACTGAAGCGGGGTAGTTACTACGCAGCCAACCTTATCTTCATGAGCAATGTAATAGGGGAAAGTGAGGCAGAGGAAATAGACAGGGCATTCCTGGATATGATTGAGGAATTCAGGAACAG
Organism: Thermoplasmata archaeon; assembly: GCA_021810045.1. Lineage (GTDB taxonomy): Archaea > Thermoplasmatota > Thermoplasmata > Thermoplasmatales > Thermoplasmataceae > JAJZOM01. The sequence continues at coordinate 46,203 of JAJZJR010000008.1, read as the reverse complement.
CGGAGAAATGTCTGAAGACCTTGATTTTTACTTCAGACTTTTCTCAGACACCATGACCTTCTCTCACCTTTACTGGACAAAAGCAAAATTCAGGACTCCCCGGGGTGAAGTTGCGTACACCGAAATAAAAAGAGGAGATGATGTTCTGGCTGAAGTCCTGAACAGTGGGGATCTTGGCTTGAAACTGGATGAAAACAGGATAATGCTGTCCCTCGAGGAGGGCCCGAACATCCTGTCACTTGTAAGGGGTTCTTTGCAGTGGGAATCCTCAAAGGAAGGAACATATCCTGCCACACTTAAATTCTGATTTTTTCAGTTGTTCCTTTCATTTTTCCCATCATTATTTTCCTGATGGCTGGAGTCTTTCCCTGTTGGCGCAGTTTGCGAAGCTTTTCCTTCCCGGTCAACAATTTCCCTTTCACTGCGTTTACCGATGGTTTCCAGTGCCTTGGCCTGCCGGTCATTCTTAGCTGACTTAAAGGCCTTGTATGCAAGCAATGCCATTGCAGGAAGCTGTGGAGTGTTCAGATATTTATCTGGAATGTTCTGACCCACCGTTCTCTGAACCTTGAACCAGTAAATTGATCCCGGTCCGCTGATTAAGTAACTGATGATTGATGCAACGAAAAGGGCAGGCAGAAGTGTGAAATTTTTCGACATTTCCGCCACAATTATGGTTGACATAAGTGGGGCCTTTGCTGAACCTGCAAATATGACTGCCATCCCAACAAGGGCAAATGATCTGTAACCAATTGAAATGGATGGAAACAGAGCATCAACACCTATTCCGAATATTGCACCAAGCATTGCACCCATGAAAAGCGAAGGCGAGAATACACCTCCGCTGCCACCCGATCCAATTGTGAAAGCAGAGGTACCTAATTTGGCAAAAAACAGCATGAGGAAGAATATGGCCAGACTTCCAGTATATTCCAGCGCAAACTTACCCGCGAAAAAAAGATTCATGTAATGGTAACCAAGGAACAGTGTCTGGGGGAAGAACAGTCCAATCCCTCCAACAACCCATGCCCCGAGAAATGGAGAGAACCATTTTCTCTGAACCTTGAATTTCGTGAAAAGGTCCTCCACCCCATATAACCCCCTTGTCCACAGGTATGAAGCAAATCCACCAACAACACCGAGAAGTGCGTAGAATGGCATGTCCACGTCCCGGAACACTATGTCCTGGGCAAGGAATATTGGAGCTGGCCCTAGAATGGCCACTGAAACGATATAACCTACGATGGAGGAAAGTGCCATTACAATGAGATCCGTTGTTCGTATCTCACCGTTAAGGACTTCTAAACCGAAAAGTGCACCGCCGATTGGAGCCTTGAATGTACCGCTGATTCCTGCCGAAGCACCAGCCATAACCATGAGCTTCAGTGATCTCTGGTCCAGATGGAATAACTGTCCTACAACTGATGAAATTGATGCCCCAATCTGAGCAATTGGTCCCTCTCTTCCTGCACTGCCTCCTGAACCTATTGTAACAGAAGATGCAAGAATCTTGACAATGGCAACCCTTGTCCGTATTTTCCCATCCCTGGAACGCAGGGCCTCCATTACCTCAGGTACGCCATGACCCCATGCCTCACTGGCGTATTTGTATATAATGGGACCAACGATCAGGCCACCAATCACTGGAAGGAAAACAATTGGAAGACCGTGTGCAAGGAGTACTCCCTTGAAAAGATCCTCGTTGAGTATTATAAGTTCCCGGAAAAATACTGCACCAAGTCCCCCTGCAGCCCCGGAGACAAGAAGCAATGGCCCCCACAGCTTGAAGAATTTGAAGGCTTCTCTTTCCCAATTAGCTAGATCTCTTCCAGACCATAATCCTTCAGGTTCAAATTCTTGAGGCAACTCCGTTAAATATTATTTCAATATACTAAAAATTATTTAGTAAGGTATATTAACGGTGAATGCTGGTTTCTCCACGGGATAATTCTTTCCGTATTATCCGTTGATTCTGAATTCATTATCCTTTGTGGTCCCGTTTTTCTGTATTTCCTCGTATTCCCTTTTCTTGTGGACAATATTGAGGGCTTCTCCTATGAGTACACCAGTTGTTGCACACAAAATCAGATCTACTATGAAGAAAACTGTTATTGAGGGCTTTATGGCTTCCTCTACCACCAGTCTCAGGATGAAGGAGATGAGCCAAATGACCATGATAATTGGGGATCTGGCATAGTAGATCCTGTTGTTCCTGTTGAAAAACCTGACCTTAGTACCGAATCTGTAGCCCAGCAGAAAGCCCGCAGGAATGAGTGCAAGTGTTGCCACAAGAATTGGATCTAATGTTCCCACTGCAAGAATCGTTATGAGAGTCAGTATGACATATACCACTGGAAGGCGTAAAACCCCATATGTGCTGTAAGCTCTACCGTTAACACCCCTGTATATCCTGATAGTGACAATTATGGCGAAGAATATGAGGACAAAATAGACACTGTTCAGGGACCCCGTGGTGGGAAATCCTGTCAGGTTCTGTGGATTCTGGGAAGCGTTAATGAGTAACCAGTTTGTTATCAATGGAACAGGAAAATTTAGAGAGATATATATTTTACACGGCAGAACATTTTATAATTCATGACTTTTCATGCGAGATGGTGGAAAAAATCCTTTATGCATTAAATACCTGCCAACGGATTTATAATATGAATCACTACTTTAGCCATGGGCAATAGCCTTACAGAACAGGCGAAGGATGTTATTGCTGACATGCTGGAATATTACGGGTTTGATGTGAAGATCGACTGTAAATTCCAGTCGCTGCAGGACGTTATTGATGTGGCAGTTTTAAGGGAAAAATCCAATGAGCCTAAAGTTGCAGTTTTCATAATGCCTGATAGCGATAGATCAAAGTACATAAACAGGGTTTCCAGGGCCAGAGAAATCGATGACATAATTATACTTGGCTCAGCACCTTCAGATGTGCTGAAACTCAAGCTTCATGGAGAAGTCATGAGAATGAATTTACCTGATGAGGATCACACTGAATTTGAGAGGTACCTGAAGGGAATGGCACCAAAGAAACCAGATTTTCCTTATTTCAGTACTGTACCCAGGAAAACATCAGAAACCATTTCAAAGCCAACCTATATGCAGAAATTCGAGGCACTTGTGACGGATCAGGGACTGGACCTGAAGAAAGCACAGAATGTTATCTACAGGACAGCAATCAGCGGTTTGAATATCCATTATGGCAAATATATTCGGTTGGATGATAATGAGGCACCAATTTTTGAAAGAAACCGGGAACTCTCGCGTGAAGCGATCCTCCTGAAAGCCGCTGGCTATCTTAAGGAGGAAAAACTCCCTGACAGGGGGCTCGGACTTGATTCGGACGGAAACTCTTTCCTTGGACTTTCAGATGATGATGAGACCACAATGGTTGCACAGGAGATTGTAGACGATTACATTTTCAAGAACAGGCATACCATAAGAAAGATAATGAGCCAGTATCCAAACATGTTTAATTTTGGTGCAATTGTGGGTTCTCTGGGATATTATGCGCCCAAGACAATGCTGGCCATAGAAAGACACAGGAGAACATGGACCGGGATAATACGGGCAACAGTGCAGTCGGAGAACAGTTACCTTATCGAGGTGATTCGGACCATGATCAATACTGTTGGCGTATCCGAGGAGACATGGAACAGAATAAACTGTCTTGTAAGCTTCCCAGAGCTGACCAGCCTTCTCGAAAAATACTTTGAGTCATTTCAGAAATCAGGAATTGGCGTATTTGGGTACAGAGGGCTTAAGAGGATATACATTCCAGCCAAGCGTATTGCCAGTCATATGAGGCTGGGAGACATGGCAGAGAGCATTGACCAGGAATCGCTGGAAGAGTTCTGCATATATGATTCGATCCTGAGAAGCAACCATACAGGATTCAATTTCTTTTCCAATATAAGTGATCTTGGCCTTGATGAGGGAAAAATTGCGGATAGAATCAGTGAAATGGCCGCAAAAGGTTTCTGTTCCAAACTTTTGCCCCATGGATCTGATCTTCCAATAGCTGTTTACAACCAGAACAAATTCTCAAACTATTGCCTTAACAGAATGAGGGAGAAAGCATCCGACATACTTGATGTGGAGTGGTGATTTGTATTTTTAAAAAAATGTTATAGTAAACTGAACAAACAGTTTATGTAAAAAAATAAGATTTTTTAAGGCTCCAATTAACAAACTATTTAAGAATATAAATGATCTAACACCCTAAGCGGAGGAAAAGTCCAATGACAAAAATAGTATTAGTATCAGATTCTACATTAAGTTATGAATACAGGAATTTTCCACTTCTTGACTTTCTTCCATGTGCTCCAGGGAGGGCTGTTCCTGGAAGAATATATAAATTCCTGAAGGGACCTGCACCCCCTGTACATCCAAACGGTGCAGCAGTATTTGCCCCATACTCGTTGAGAAAACTGGAGGCAGCATTACTTAGAAAGTACGACAGAAAGGATATTGTTGTTGCCCACGAAGACTACCTAGAAAACTTCATAACCGATGACACGGAAATTATCGGCGTTACCACAATGGACCCACTTGGTATTGGCCCTACCACCATGTCATACTACGCCCTCTTTGGAGGAGAGATGTCTGCTTGGGTCAGGCGCGAGTGGGATTCCCTTATAGACAGGATAAACAGACACAGGGCAGGAAAGAAAGCTAAGCTAGTTGTTGGTGGACCAGGAGTATGGGAGTTCACCATCCTGAGGGAAGAAATTGACAAATACAGATTCGACTACATTGTCCAGGGCGAAACTGATGATATTGTGGATATCCTGTTCGAGCAGATAATTGAGGACAGTATTGACAATACGCTGTTCCACCGTGGCTACATGACCTACGATGACAGCTTCAGGAAGGTCGTGAAGAAGGATGACCTGTTTATTGCAAGAGGCATCTCAAAATCAGCATATCCAAGACTAGAAGACATACCGGAAATTGTTGCCCCGGCCATGAAAGGAATGGTTGAGATGATGAGGGGCTGCGGTGTTGGATGCGATTTCTGTGAAGTTACCCTGAGACCGTTAAGATATAATTCCATTGAAAGAATAACAAATGAAGTGAGGGTTAATGTAAGAGCTGGCCAGACAAATGCATGGCTGCAATCCGACGAGGCATTCGGATACAAGCATGGGGCCATGTATGCTCCAAACAGTGAGGCACTGGAAGATCTGTTCAGTGCCATCATGGCAGTTCCAGGTGTCAAGTCATCAAACCCGACACATGGCAGAATATCAATACCTGCCGGTTACCCCGAAATGATGGAGAAGCTGTCAAAGATTCTCAAGGCTGGACCAAGAAACTGGATTGGCATTCAGACTGGTGTTGAAACAGGCAGTGATGAGCTTGCAAGGAGACATATGCCCAACAAGACCCTGCCACTCAAAGTGGGACCGGACGGCAGCTGGGAAGACATTGTATGGAAGGGCGTTGCCGTTGAGACAGCAAACTACTGGAGACCAGCATTCACAATACAGGTTGGCCAGGAGGGTGAAACCGTTGAGGATCAGTGGGACACCATAGCAATGATCAACAGGCTAAGCAACTCGTTTTCAGCCGGAAGACCGTTTGAGTTCACTGTTACACCCCTGGTTAATGTTCCTCTTGGAAGGATTAAATCCAGGAACCTGAATACTGAACTTCTTGATGCTGATAAGCTTGCGGTTTATTATGCATCTTACAGGCACCTCGCAAAGATGGCCTCAAGGGATGGCTTCAGGGACAGTTCCGGAAACATATTCTCGAGAATGGGAACTGGAGCAATCATCTCAGGCGGAGGATATCTCATGATGAGGTTCGTTGAGAACCTTGCAAAGAAGAGAGGCGTAGACATCGAAAAAGTAAAGAGATGGGGAATCGAGCACAAGAAAGAATTTACTTCACTCCCGTCACTTAGCGGTGCCTAATCACAACCTATATTCCCCCTTTTTTACTATCCAATTATCTTGATCATTAAAAATCCGGATCCGCTTGATTTTTCTTACGTCCCGCAGAAACTAAGGTTCAGGGAGAAGCAGATAGAGAACATTAGGAGAATAATGCTTGAACCCCTCAAAGCAGGTATTTCCTCCAACCTTCTTGCCTTTGGCGACTCTGGTACAGGCAAAACCTCAACCATGAGATATCTGAGCAGGGAAGAGAAGAGATTCTTCATGATTTACCAGAATGCTCTTTCATTCAGCAGCCTGAGAGCACTTGTTCTTGATGCCCTGTCCAAGATGGGCAGAGTTACCGGAACCAAGAACATGTCATTTCCGGAGATTTTCAGGTCCATGAAAAGGGTTAGCGAGGAACGAGGAAAGAATATCGTAATCATAGTTGACGAAGCCACTAACCTCATCAAGTTTGACAAAGACGGATTATACAACCTCCTCAGGGCAAATGAGGTCTATGGTGCCCCTATTTCATGTATACTTGTTTCCATGGAGGACCCCACTATCTACATGACTGAAAGAGACAAAAAATCTCTTGGTGTGTTTTCGACAATCCTTTTCAACCGTTACAAACAGGACGAGCTTTTTGAGATCCTCAGTGAGAGGGCAAGAATGGCACTTGAACAGGGAACCTTCGACGAATCTTCTCTGGAATATATAAGTGAGGTTGCTGAACCCTTCGGGAGTGCCAGGGTTGCCATAGAACTCCTTCAGAAATCTGCATATGTATGCCAGTACCGTGATGGGGAGAAGCTGGAGAGTGAGGATATAAGGGCCGCCAGTTCAATGATCAATCCTTACGTTACTGAGAGCAAGCTTGGTGAACTTGAGCCTGAGGAACTTGGTGTCCTCCTGGCCGTATGCAGGTGTCTCAAGGATGAGTCGAGTACTGAGATGGCATGCGTAATAAGGGAGTCAAGAGTTGTTTCCGAGCAGTATTTCCTGGATATAGGTGCAGACTCAATGGTCTACAGGATAATCAAGCGGCTGGAAAACATTGGAATCGTGGAAGGAAAGGTTGTTGGCCGTGGCGACAGGAAAGGTGTTGCCAAAATGATAGGCATCAATGATGTTCCTGTTGGTGTACTTGAGGAAAAAGTCATGGAGATGTTCAAAAGAATTTAGAAAGAGTGATCTGCCTCCTTTCCTGGGAACATGAAGATATTATGAAGTCCATGGGCTCAAATGAACGTTCCAGTATTCTTCTGTAGTACTGGATATCAATACCGCTGTATTGGTCACCGAGATCGATCTTTCCCTGGTTTTTGTTAACGATTATTGCACCCACACGATCACCTGGATTGATCATATAGCCAATATTTTCCGATGCCTGCATAAGTTTCTTCTGTATATTGTTAACCCGGTATTCCTCCATGTTTCGTGTAATGTGGATGCCTAACCGGAAATTATCCCTTGGTTTCAATGGCAATTCCTTGATATATGACCTTTCAAGCTGCTTTATGAACTCCCTCTTTTCCCATATTTCCTCTTTGGTAGTACAGTTCCTCATCAAGTTCAAGGCATCCATCTGGAAATCGATGCATATCTGCGGAACATCTGATCTTCTTGCCTCTATGCCGCGAACCTTGAATGTGCCATCGTCCCTGAGTCCCACATACCTGTTCAGTGCGCCTAGACCTGAACGTGCAGGCATGAATGCAATCCACCTGTAATGGCCATCCATTACAATGCCTATTTTCGTTTCATTTTCTATATCCCTGAGAAGTGCCTCGATATCTCCATTCCCCCTTATCCAAAGGGAGTCCACGATTCCATGTATTGGCTCGAACCCATGCTTTATGGACAGGGATATAGCCCTTGAAAGTGCCCATCTCCCAAGAGCAGTTATTGATTCATGAACTTCGATCTTCCCAAATTTTGCATTCTTGTATCCCGTATATCCAAATGAAGTGAGAAGCATCCATTTCAGGGCTGCATCTCTCTGCCCGTACACAATGTCCCTTGACTTTACTGACTTGTAGAAAAGTCTTGTCCTGAGAAGCTCTTCCAATGCCATTGAAAGAAACCCGCGTTTTTCTGTATTGATTCTGTATGGAAGACCGGGAACCTGAAAATCACCTTGTGAACCAATGGTTTCCGGTGAGAGGTTGTAGTTCACCATTATGCTTGGATACATTGATGAAAAGTCTATCTCGTAAACATCCATATAGATGCCCGGATCAGGCTGGAGCACCATTCCTCCCTTGTCGGTCTCCATGAGAATATCCGATGGCTTGGCCTGTTCATGATCATCCTTGTACAGTGGTATGAGGACCTGATGCCGGATTGCATGGGATTCCTCCATGGAAGACACTGCTGTTCCTGCTGTTACAGTTGAGGCTGTAACCATGGGAAGTGATGATATTCTTGACATCTGTATAAGTCCAGGGAGCCCTGCTTCAGAGTAGGTGAATGAATCGGCCTCGATTGCAATCCTGTTTGAAAGCCATATTCTTGGATTGCTGTAATACACCTGGCCATATGACTGGTATGTACTGCCAGTCTTTCCACGTGATGCCCCAATGTTGTAACCATTGGAAGACAGCAATCTTATGAGTTTCTCAAAAAGCCTGTCCCTGTTGCTGTATATAACAATAACACTTTCCCTGATTGACTCGTACAGATCTTCAAGGAACTGTGTATTAAGATTATGATATTTCCTGTCATCTATACTTACCTCTACTGGTGTTCCCAATCTTGATTTTCCACCTATATACACATGCGGAATCCATGGATCATGATCTTCCGGTGATGAGAGCTGGAAAAACCTGAGATTACGTTCTGACATGAACCTCAGAACCGGATTTATGTCAGCATTGTAGATGCTGTATTTCCTCCCAAGACCTATGTTTTCAATTGCCCTGATCAGATCATTCATGCCGGATGGATTCACCTGAATTTCCAACCCATTTACTGAACCGTAAACATTGTTTCTTGTAACTTCACTGTATCTGTAAAGACCGGAGTCGTCGAGCTGTCGTGAAAGAAAATCCATGTCGTATGGCGTACCGGATACAAATATCCATGAACGGTTCCTGAATCTCCTGAAGTATAACCTGTTGTCCATTAGGTACCAAAGACGTATAGAATCAGTTCCAGTGGCGTTTACAATAACATCATTCATCTGGTTTCCCTGCCTTGAGTTCCCGGATTTCCCTTTCGAGCTCTATAATGATGGATATGAGGAAACCGTAACTTACATCCATGTCCGAGAACGATACTTCATGTGCATGTCTCCTGCCCTTTACGAGTATGGAGTTCAGAAGTTCTGCGTCTCCTGAGTTCATGATCTGCGACATCTGCCGGAGCTTTGCCGTGAGGGCGTCCATGCTCTGCCTTACTGTTGGAACTGTTCTTCCCATGAATACAAACCTCCCCTGTCTGCAGCGTTGTTGCGTGAAAGTATCCTGTTTCCAAGATACTTCTCAAAAACCCCTCTCTGGCCAACAATGTGCAGAAAGACAATTGCACCGCGGTACTGAGTCTTAATCTTCATAATATCATATATGGTTTCAATAACTGAGGAAGGCCAGGTTTCAATTACAGCAGATGAAACAGAAATGTAGTATGGATTATCGTCGGAGTCCATGAGAATTTTCTGTAGCTGATATGATGTGAGTATCCTCTGAACCATAACCATGGGCATGATTTCCGGAGGAAAGACCTCCCTGAAATTGATCATTATTCCATCTGTGAGCAGGAAATGAACCTCCCCGTGGTTTCTAAGTGAAATTCTTATGAACTCTTCCAGGGCTTCCAAGTTGAATTTTGATGTTCTGAATATCCTGAGAGTTCCATGCATTGGGCTGTTCCATTGGTGAATCCGATATTAAGGACACCTGCTAGCCTGACAAATGAGAAAATGAGAATTTTGGTTATGGAAAGATTAGTGCTTACCGGCAGACCTTCTTGGGTTGGATCTATGGGTGTTCTTGAATTCCATGTTGAGAAGGACAGCGGCCCTGATTACCCCAAGGTGCGTTATTGCCTGCGGGAAGTTCCCAAGCTGCTCACCGGTATCAAAATCAATCTCCTCCGCAAGGAGGCCAAGGTGGTTTGCCCTGTCCATAAGTGAGTCGAAGATGTCTCTCGCCTCGTCCAGCCTGTTAAGGTGTATGAGAACCTCCACATACCAGAATGAGAGCAACAGGAAAGCATTGTCACGCCCCTTCAGGCCATCGTCCTCCCTGTACCTCTTGAGCAGGTGATCCGTGACCCTCAGATCTTTGTCGATTTTCTCCAGAGTGCCAAGGAATCTACTGTCATTCGCGGGGATGAAGTTTACTAATGGCATCCTGAGGAGTGAAGCATCTGTTTCCTTTGAGCCATAATACTGGACGAAGGAATTGAGTTCCGGATCGTATCCGTTTTTAATCACATCTTCCTTAATTGAATCTGCAATGGACTTCCACTTCCTGTATGGTCCTGAGAATCCCTGTTTCTTACCAAGGTCTATGGCGTTGTTGAAGGCTGACCATGAAACAATCTTGGAGTAAACGTAATGCCTTGGTTCCGTCCTGAATTCCCATATGCTTGAATCGGGCATTCTCCAGAGTTCACCAAGTGTGTCAAGAGTTTCGCCCACAAAATTCCACAGGTATGAATTGATTATTCCTCCTGCATTACTGAGAGCATGGATTGCATTGACTATTGAGCCGTACTGATCCACCTGGAGTTGAGTGGAGGCTTTATTGCCGATTCTCACAGGTTTAGACTGCATGTATCCGTCATAATCCAGCTCTATCTCGTCCAAATCATCCATCTGGTTGATGGAATATATGGTCCGTATCGTCTTCTCACGCTGGATAATATCCATCATATCGTACAGGAACTTCGTTGCCTCTCTCTTGTAACCAATCATTGAAAGGGCTTCTATTACATAGGCAGTGTCCCTAATCCAGGTATACCGGTAATCCCAGTTTCTTTCTCCGCCAATACATTCAGGGAGCCCGGCAGTTGGTGCTGCAACCATTAATCCTGTTGGCTCGAAGAAAAGGCCTTTCAGGGTGAGAGCAGAACGAATCACGTCATTATTGTACATGCCCTTGTAAGTGCCTATATTGCTCCATTTCTGCCAGTATTCAGTAGTTTCCTCCAGTCTTTCATATGATTTGTAGTCCGTTATGGCATCGAGATGCGATATACCCTGAAGGGCAACGAGCCATCTGGACGACCTCTTGGGAAGGGTTATGCTTCCCGTGACTGTATGATCCTCAGCCTTAAGCGGTATCTCACTTACAATACCAACATTTGTGGACGGTGACTGGAAAATGAAACCATTCTTCCTGGTTTCCAGATCGATGTGATTCTTTCCGTAATTAAGGGTAGCCTTGAAAGCCACTTCAACCGGGACTTCATCGGATCTTGTTTCCACAAGCCTGTGTATCTCCGGAAAACTTATAGTGGGGAAATCAGAAATTGGGATGAAGTCCGTCAGTCTCATGAAGACTTTGCCGTCACGCATGAACTCAGTTATAAGCACATTTGTGAGCTCCTTGTAGTACTGTATCACTTCAACTCCATCAGTATCCCTGGGTCTGATCGAGAAATATCCTCCTTTAGCTGAGTCAAGGATAGAGTCGAAAACAGGAGGGGAATTAAAATTCGGGAGACAGGCCCAGTCTATTGTGCCGTTAAGACCAACAAGAGCAGCTGTTCTGTTGTTAACTATCATGCCGTGGTTGGAAATTTTGAGGTAACCGTTTCTGGCTAAATCATTGAATTTTTTAGAACCTTGAAATGTCATTAATAAGTGGATTTAGAAATTGGCATAACTTATTAAAATGTTATCTCAGAATAGTCCATTTTGTTAAAATACAAAATCGCACCAGTAATGTAAAATTCAGGATTTATGTGACATTCCATTACATGCTCAGCGAAATTTAAGGAACTGCCAATTTAATTTTATTATCCATTAATCTGGACTTAAAACAATATACATGTTCCAAAACTTATTTATCGTGTTATCTTGAACAATATAGGGATAATTATTTATTAGATCGATACTATTTATTATAGAGGCACCAACAGATGGGAAGCAATGCAGAAAGGAATATTATCACAATAAATTCGAGCGATGTCCCAGTAGTTGTTGGCGATAATGTTATAGAAAGACTGATTGAAACTTCACAGAAATATGACAGGGTAGTTCTCATAGCCGGTAGTGAATGTTTTGAAAAATTCGGCGATCATGTTCCTGATCTCTCCGGAATAAGGGGAGAATACACAAAAATAACACTTAACTTTGATGAGAACCTGAAGAATATAAGGAATTACCAGAAAATTATACGGGTGATGATAGAGAGGAACATCAACTCGGATTCCCTTATCATAGGACTTGGAGGGCCAAGGCTTTGCGACATATCGGGATTCATAGCTGCCACTTACAGAGGTGGTTTGGATTATATACCGGTTCCGACAACCCCGCTTGCCCAGGTTTCCAATGCAGTTTCAGGACTGAATGGAATAAACTTTTCCAATTTTGAGGATGCCATGGCAACAAGATATGCCCCAAAAGAGATTGATATTGACACATACTTCACAAGAAGTTCCGATAATGACCATCTAAGGGATGCGATTACAGAAATATTGAGATATGGTTTGCTCAGTGACCATTCCCTGCTCACTATGCTGCATTCCCATGACGATATCAAGGAACTCAAGGAGAGCGAGGGTCTGATCAGACTTTTTTCAAAGACCATACAATCAAGAGTGGAACTTTCTGAAAATTCAGATCCATTGCACCGTAAATCCTTGAACTTCGGGAAAACCATAGGTGACATGATAATGCATGTAACCAAGGGCAGGGCCAAATATTCTGAAGCCGTTACGGCAGGAATGCTTGTTGAGCTGTTTCTGGCCGAAAGATCCGGTTTTTCTGGAAGAAACGTAAGAGAGAAAATTGTATCCACGATGGACCAGTATGGCCTAAAGAAGTCGAGCGTCAAGGAAGTGGGCATAGACAATCTTCTCAAGGCCCTCAATGAGAAATACAACATAGAAAACCACAACCTGAAATTTGTTGTACCGGAAGAGCTTGGAAAACCAGCAGTTTTTGAGATGAGCAATGACAGGATAATGAGCGCCCTAAGGGCATTCACAGAGCAGTATGAATTCAGTCCCGTTGTTTAGCCTGGTACTGCCATAACAGAAAGCGTCATATAAACTCATACAATGAGCAAATTATGCTTCTCTTCGATGATTACTGGAAGAAGATTTTTGAAAGCATCCGGGCAGTGTACCCAGAAGTGAATGAGGGAGACATAGCTCTGGACAGAAGCGGCCATTGTGATCTAACATTCCGTGCATTTCAGGTAATGAAGAAGAGAGCTCTTTCGCCGGATGCCGTCTACTCACAGGTAAAGGAAGTTCTTGGCAATGAGGATTTTATGGAAAAAATAGAATCTGTCGGCGGATATGTAAACTTTACATTAAAACCATCAAAGCTCATGGAAGCCATATGGAAAGAAATGGAGGGTACCAGCAGATATCCTGACATCTTCCAGGACCCTGAGAGGGTTTCTGTGGAACATACCAGCACAAATCCCACTGGACCCATACATATCGGGAGGATTAGAAATTCCATAATAGGCGATTCTCTGGCCCGACTCATTGACAGATACGGATACCGGGTGACAACACAGTATTTCATCAATGACTCAGGCAAGCAGGTTGCGTCACTTTACGCGGGATACAGAAAATTTGTTAATTCAGATAACCCAACAGTATATGATCTCCTTGAAGGCTATAAGAAAGCCAATGAGGAGATGGAAGCCGGCACAGATATGAATAGTGATGTGGAACAGATTCTCAGGGATTATGAGAAGGGTGAGCCTGAGACCATTGAAGGCATAAAGAAGGCCTGTACAGTTGTTCTTGACAGTATCAATGCTTCCTTGTCCAGACTTGGTATCCACATTGACGATTATACTTGGGAATCAGATCTCATAAGAGCCGGTGACGTTGACAGGATTATGGAGGATCTTGAGGAAGACCTTGAGGAAGAAGAAGGTGCCAGATACATCATGAGCAATGGCAGGAAGATGTTCTTAACAAGGAAGGATGGAACATCACTGTATTTCCTGAGAGATATTGCATACCACCTTTACAAGTTCCAGAATTTTGACTGGCTAATTGATGTCCTTGGGGAAAACCATAAGGAGCATGCCGGGCACATTGAGTATGTCACCAAGGATCTTCTCAGCCAGGAACACAGGCTCGACTTTGTGTTTTATTCCTATGTTTCACTGGAATCAGGAAAGATGTCCACAAGAAAAGGCCAGATTGTGACATTGGATGAACTCTACGAGAGAGCTGTTGAGGAATCTCTCAACGTAGTAAAAGTAAAACGCCCTGAGCTGCCTGAAGAAAAGTTAAATGAAATTGCTCAGAGCGTTGCCGTATCTGCAATAAGATTCCATATCCTGAAACTTAATGCCAACAAGCCAATGGTTTTCAAATGGTCTGAGGCTTTGAATTTGGAGGGGGATTCGGCACCATTCGTCATGTACTCATATGCACGTGCTTCAAGCATAATGAGAAAACTGGAGGGACAGAGCCATAGTATTGGGGCTGATTACAACAAGGAAGAGGGAGCTCTCATAAGGCAGTTATACCTTTATCCATTTGTCCTCACGGAATCACTTAAGGGATTGAAGCCTGAAAATATAGCTAATTATCTCCTGGAATTAACAAGAAAATTCAATGATTTCTATACCAACTGTCCTGTTATAAACGCTCCGCAGGAAGAGAGGGAAAGGCGTGTACTGATCATAAATGCCTATAGAACCATAATCAAGGACGCAGCCAATATCGTTGGTATGAAAATACTTGAAGAAATGTAAAAATATATTTCTATTTTTAAAACGAAGCAATAAAAGAAAATTAAATTTACAGATAAAAAATTTTAAAAAAAGAAGTAAATTACTTCTTCTTCTCTTCAGTCTTTCTTGCAGGAGTCTGCTTTTTTGTTTCCTTAGGCTTTGCTGTTCCTCTTGAACTCAACCTGTAGTATACAGCCCCGATAACGATAATTATCAGTATTACTCCCCCAACGATAAGCGGTGTCTGGTAGCTGGGTGGGCTTACTTTCTGGGTCACTGTAAGGGCGCCATTCTTTGCAAAGAATGAGGGCTGTGAGGCATTTATTGCCTCGAATTCCACCTGTACATTACCCTGCGAAGGGGATGTAAAGTTGAATTCAAACTGCTTTGTTGTTCCAACTGGGAGAGGCCCATAGGATTGGTTGTTTACGATCTTGCCATTAACGATTGCAATGATATAGAATGAATTTGCATCCACTGTACCATTGTTTGAAATGTTAAGATAAACAGTTGCCTTTGCTCCCTGAGATGGCTGTGTTGGGAAGTACACATTCTGTACAACAAGTCTTGGTGATACTACAACCATTGAGGTTGTGAAGTTGCTGTATGCTGATACATTCGCTTTGTTTGTAACCTTAAGTGAAACTATAAGGCTGCTAAGTGTGTAGAACTTCACCATAATGTAGGACTGGTTTGTACTGTTTCCAAGGAGCTGATAGGTGCTGCTTCCCGCCGGTACATTTGTGCCGTTTGCATATACAATGCTCCAGTTGTAGTAAAGGTCAGTTCCGAAGTATTTGTCTGATGAACCGTTTGCAGTGAAGATTGCAGTCTGACCTGCAATTGGCTGTGCTATTGTTGTGTGATTTGTGTTCTGAACTGTTAGCTGTGCACTTGGTGGAGTTGTGTCAGTGACATTAATCAGGAGCATTGTGCTGGTGATTTTGCCTACTGCAGAGCTTACGTTAAGGTATCCTGTGATTAGCTGTTTGTTTGCAATGTAAGGTGTGTTGAAAGTCTGTGTCACATTCATTGCACTGTTAGTGTATCCAGGGAAGTACCAGTTGTAAATCAGAGGTGCCTTGTATGAAGTATTGGGGATATTCAGGTAAGAACCGTATCCACTGAACTGGACAACCTTTGATTGTGGTACTGTTATATTAACAGTGTTGGAAACTGTAGCGGTTGGGAACAGTGTTTGTGCACTATAGGTTACATTTAGTTTTGAAGTAGGTGTTGCATTGTAGGCAAACACATTGAACGTTGTTGTGTTTCTTGCACCAGCAGAGCTCTCAAAGGTAACTGATACAGTGTAGTTCCCGAATTTTGTAAAACCATTTGTGTAAGTGTAATTATAGCCAGCACTTCCCGTTAATTGACCGGAAGACTGCCCATTTACGTTCCACTCATAGTAGATAGAGTCCTGATAATTGCTGGTTCCAGTTACAGGATTGTAGAAAGCATTTGAAAGATTGAATGAAATTGGCATATTTTCAGGTACAATGAATGCTGCAGATGTGCTGTTGCTTCCAAGGAGGTAATTGGTTGGGTTTGTATTGTTCCAGTATAATTGAATCTCTGAAGCAGTAACCTGTGGAGACAGTACTTTTTTGAAAGTAAGTGTCAGGAATCCACTTGTTGCCTGTGGTTTGAGTGAAACCGGTGATATGAATTTGCTTGCTACATTGGCTGGTGAGGATAATGAGACGTTTGCAACAGTATATGTCAAATTATATACACTATATAACGAACCTGGCATATATTGTGTGCCCTGCGCGTACAACTTGACAGAAAAACCATTTGAAATATCTGATGCCTTAATGTCAGGATTCTGGAAGGTAAAGTTTACCTTAGCGGTGAAGCCATTTGGACCAAGGCTTTCAGAGATGATCTTCCCATAAGTGCCAGTTGCATTGTAGTTGTATCCAGAAACAACGAATGAGTTATCTGTATACTGACCGAACATCTCTTTCAATGTTGCATTGAGTGAGCTCTGTGCAGCAGGAGTTGAGAGTTTGTCAAGTTTGTACTGCCAATAGAGCGACCCTACTGAAGAGTTGCTAAGGAACGATATAGTTGTTGAATTTCCTATTGAGTAATCTACTGTGAGATTGAGATATTTAGGATTGCTTGCAAGAGCATAGTTGTAATATATGTTGCTTGAAGATTCATTAAGCTTGAAGCTGTGTTCTCCAGGGGCATTGTTTGTTATGTTAAGTGGATCATATCCATTGGCTTCAAGTGTGTAAACATTGTTTGGAGCGTTCAATTTGTCAACCTGATAATATCCGTTAGTGAATGAAAGGACTGTGTATGTGTTTGTTGTTAGGTTCAAATCTACAATATTGAAATTGCTGATTGTGTTTCCAGTTGCATTTGAATTTACGAAGCCAAAGAAGTTTGTTTTATTTAGAATGACATTTACTGAACTTTGAGCGGGGTTGTTATTTATCAAATTGCTGTAAGTTTTTCCCCCATAAACTGTGTTTACATAGAAGTTCCCAACTGGAAGATTCTCAGTGAGGTTGTAGTTTGTATAGTTAACAGTTCCCTTGGCGAATGTGTATCCCTGTGGTGTAACGAATGTTACTGCAGCAGATGTGTCATAGCTTATATTATTTATATGGACAGTGGCCTGATCAGCCTGATAAATTGGTATATTTACCCTAACTGGTTGAGATGTTGAGGAAGTTACGTTAACTATCTGTGAGACCCCATTTGCAATGATTGGGGCACCATTTGATACGGCCTCATACGGGCTTGTGCTGAATACATAGCTACCATACGGAAGCGTAAAATTACCTGTTGCACCTGTGTTCGATGCTACGTATACTCCGTTCAAAGTAGTTACTGTAACAGTCGTTAATGTGCTGTTTGCTGGCCCATATGTGCTACCACCCAGATAGTATAAGGCGTTGTAATTCACCTTCTCCACCTGAGGACTAATAGCTGTACTATTTCCTGCTATGGCTAAGGCGCTCCCTAATACAAGAAGCGTCATTACTATTGCGATCAAGCTGTTTCTGTGCAATGCTATCTTCCTCGTTTGCATCGGCTAAAGGAACGGAATCATATAAATATTAGCGATCAAACTCCAAATTAGATAATTTATACCTAATCAGAATGTCTCCGCCTTTCAGATTATATTCAAAGTGATTATTAGTTTCAGCACAGCGACGCTGTTTTCAGAATTTCATAAAGAGGAGACCTAACCTTTTACAACACCCAGTGGCGTAAGTCTTGCAACAGGAACAGTCAAACCAGCTCCTGTAACGGAGGCAATTACATCATCAATGTCTTTGTAACTGCCGGGAGCCTCTTCAGAAATTACCCTGACATTCTGTGCCCTCAGATATATTCCCTTTGATTCCAGTTTTGAAACTACTTCCCTGCTCTTGAAAGCTTCAACAGACTTTGTTCTGCTCAGCTTCCTGCCAGCACCATGACAACTTGATGAAAATGACTTCTGATCGTTGCCTTCTTTTCCCACAAGAAGATAAGAGGCTGTTCCCATGTCACCTGGAATCAGAACCGGATGGCCATATTTATGGAAAAAACTCTCTTCCCTGAAGAAACTGCCAGGAAATGCCCGGGTTGCACCTTTTCTGTGCACAAGGAGTTTTCTTTCATCGCCGTTGACACGATGCCTTTCCATTTTTGCCATATTGTGGGCGAGACTGTAAACAAGTTTCACTTCGGAACCTGGAAAGACCTCATGAAAAGCTTCCCTAATATTATTGACAATTACCTGCCTGTTGACGAAACCGTAATTTGCTGCTGAATTCATAGCACCTATGTATGCCATTCCTATTGCAGAATCTATCCTTGCCGAAGTCAGTTGCCTGTCAACGGGGTGAGCTATAACTCCTTCTCCAAGGGTGTTCAGCTTCCTTATAAAATCAGTTGCAACCTGGTGTCCAAGCCCTCTGGATCCTGTATGGACCATCACAGTAATCTGCTCTGTTTCTTTAATCCCAAAGTAATTTGCAGTTTCTCTGTCAAATATATTATCGGTTCTCTGGATTTCAAGAAAGTGGTTGCCCGCCCCAAGTGTTCCAATTTGCTTTAAACCACGTTTTTTGGCTTCTGGTGAAACATTTCCGGGACTATTTTCTTTCAGATTCCCGTTTTCTTCAGTAAATCTTAGATCATCCTTTGTTGCCATTCCCCTGTCCAGGCACCATTGGACCCCGGATGAAAGGATTGTTTCCAAATCGCCTTCAGTGATCTTTGTACTTGTGCTCCCCATTCCGGATGGAACTTTTTTGAACAGAAGGTCAGTGAGTTCCCGGATCTTGGGCTTTATCTCCTCATAAATCAAACTGGTACGTACCAGTGACACACCGCAGTTAATGTCATAACCTACCCCGCCTGGTGCAACAATACCCTCTTCTGAATCAAAGGCCGCAACTCCACCTATTGGGAATCCATATCCCCAGTGAATATCCGGCATGGCCATGGAAGCTTTCACAATTCCCGGGAGCATTGCAACGTTGACAACCTGTTGAAGTGATTGATCGTTTCTTATGTCCTTCATCATTCCTGGGCTTGAATATATGATACCCGGGACATTCATCCGGCTGTCATGTGACTTATCTATCATGTAAGTGTAATTGTCAATCTCCCTGACATTGATCTCTGGCATTTGGTTTGTATATCGCTGATTACAATTTACCATTTCTCATTCTCCAGTTAGTATAATCTTACATGTACTGTATGCAGAATTTCTGTTTTTTTCAAGGTACATACCAACTGCCTGAAAACCTTAATACCCATTATCAAGTTCACATTCCTGTTGACAAAGGAAATAGAACTTTCCGGCTTATCTGAAAGAATGCAATTTGACATTAAACTACAGATTTCCTTGAGAAATAATGCTCTGAACATAATGGATCATTATGAGGACAAGTCAAAATTCCAGACATATATTCAGAATAGGGAAGAAAAAATAAGAATCCTGTTAAACTGTCAGGAAAACCCCATTATTACTGAAAATGGCAATAAAATTTTTCCATGAATTTTAAGACATCCTTTGCTCTGATTTTGTTCATAATCTGATAATAAATATATTACAGATAGCCATAAGGTCTCATGGAAAGTTCAAGTTCATTGTTCAGGGAAATAAAGACCGATCTGGAAACTGTAAGGAGACACCTTTCTATTATTCAGACTTTGCTCAGAGAGCAGCCTGTAGGTATCATAAAGATATCACATGAAACAGGTATCCCTGAACACAAGATCAGGTATTCCCTCAGAGTCCTTGAAAAAGAAGGTTTGATACTCCCATCAAGAGAGGGAGCAATACTCACGCCTGAATTTATAGACAACAAGGAGAAGATTGCTGATGAGGCAAGAGAACTGGCAGAACAGATGACTGAAATGTATCACAACCTCAAGAATTCACTTGTGAAGAAGTAACATTAGGGATACGTATTATTTCGTTAATTGATTGAAATAGGGGAAAGAATTATTTCAATTGACTCTTTAGGAATAAAGTAGTGTTTTTATGCTGTGGAAAGGTAAAAGCCCGGAAGAATCAGTTTTTGGCGAATATTTGATACGCAGGGCTGACCCAAGGGACGCAAAAGGTGTCATAAACTGCATGCAGAACGTCATGGATGAACGGGTTTACCTGGTAAGTGAATACTACCTCCTTACAGAAAGAGGTGAACAGGAGAGGATCAGAAGCCCTGATGATCTGACCATTGTTGCGGATAAGGATGGAGAAATAGTAGGAGTGCTCACAATTCAAAGGGGAATGTACAGGAAAAACAGGCACACTGCAAACCTTGGTATTGCAATAAAATCCGGACACAGAAGAAAAGGTCTCGGAAAGAAACTCATTTCCTCTGGAATAGAATGGTGCAGAGAAAATTACGTCAAGAAACTCAACCTGGAGGTTTTTTCCTCAAATACAAACGCAATTGCCCTTTATGAAAGCATGGGATTTATTGTTGAAGGGGCCAGAAAGGGTCAGTTTGTCATAGACGGCAAATATGTTGATGATGTTTTCATGACTTACTGGCTTGAGCAGCCTGTGAACAGGGACCTTGGCGATCTGTTCTAATAACTGTTTTCCAGTCAATATGTTCACTTTAACAACCAAGAAAGTGTATTTTTTTCAGCGATCTCCTCTCAACAAGTTTATTAATTGTGATTATTACTGAGCACCAATATGAAGACGATGATATGGAACATTGACTATTTTTGCAATCTCAGGTGTAAGAGTTGTAACGCCTGGCAGGGCAAAATCTTCTTTCCAGAAGAACTCATTGACAAACACATTGCGGAGATGAAGAAGAATAAGATCAAGATTGTTTCATTGACCGGAGGAGAGCCAACCCTCAACAAGTCCATAGAATCAATTGTGAAGAAGCTTAAGGAAAACCACTTTATTACACACATTGCGTCAAATGGAACCAACCCATATGTACTGAAGAAGATCATTCCATATCTTGATGGCATGACCATTTCTGTTGACAGTAATATTCCTGAAGAACACAACGAATACAGGGGCCTTAAGATTTTCGATACTGTTGTCAAGACCATAAAAGAATCAAGGGATAAGGTAAAGGTTCTCACCGCAAACGCTCTTGTGACCAATTTCAATTACTTCAAGGTGAAGGATATGGTGGAATACGCCAATGATGAACTTGGTGTACCCCTATCTATGTGTTTCCCTGATCAGAGTTCTTATTATTTCCAGGACTTTGAAGTTGAGAACAAAATGGTCAGGCAGGCCTTCTCATATGCTGCAGATCATTACAATGACCACGTATTCGGAAACACGAGAAGCTACTACAAGGAAGCTGTTGACTACCTGGACAGAAAAACCGTTTCTCCGTGTAAAGCTGGACAGACAACATATTACACGGATTACCGTGGAAAGGTTCACCCTTGCTTCACCCATATGGAGGTAGTCCTTAACAAGAAACCCAACTGGGAAAAATTCGACAATCAATGCAATGACTGTTTTACACAGTGTTTCAGGGAACCTTCCATAGAGAACCCGTTTGAGGACGTTAAACTTGTCTCGAAGATATGGTGGTTCAACCACATGAAGAAACTCAAGCCATCTCCCGGATATATTACACCAGCAGCCACCAGCTGAGTTTATTTTTATACATATTTCCCTTTATTTTTAATTGTTTTTCTAAACGGCCAACTTATTAGTTTTATAAACAATAAATCTAGATTTTTCCCATAAACGGGAATATGTTGAAATTCTACCCCAATAAACAGCTTCTAAGGTTAATTTTATCAAATAACCAATGTAATAGGGTCTCTAAAAAAAAGTTATATATCAAAATTACAATTTGGTGAGGTCAGATATATGGAGCTAAGATATTTTATCATTAGGAGACTATTGCTGCTGATACCAACTCTTTTCGGTCTCATTCTCTTGATTTTCTTCCTTTTGAGAATGTTTCCCGATACTTATCTCGTAGCAAGATACATCAATCCTAAATCGTCGGTGCCTGTCAGTGTTCAGATAGAACAAGCTAAAGCCGCTCTTGGGCTCAATTATCCAATATTTATCCAGTACTTCTTCTATATTAAGGCCCTCTTTACTGGCAGCTGGGGGACAATGAGTACAAGCATATATACAGGGCCTGTTCTGAGTGGAATAGAGCTTTACTTCCCGGCAACATTGCAACTGGCAATCTTTGCAACCATACTCTCTATTATAATAGCAATCCCACTTGGTACATACATTGGAGCCAGACCTAATTCAATTGCTGATCAAACAGGCAGAGTATTCTCACTTACTTTCTACGCCATGCCCATTTTCCTGCTCGCATTACTTTTACAGCTGGTATTTGGGAAGAATGTTATAGTCGGCAATCCTCTTGGGGTTTTGCCAATTGCCGGCAAATTCTCATTCAATGCCATAGGTGCAATCCCACCACCCTGGTTTAATGCTTCAACAGGACTTACAAGTCCAACGCATCTCCCACTACTTGATGCCCTGATACACGGAGACTGGGCCCTTGCATACAGTTCATTTATTTACCTGATCCTTCCAGTTGTTACGTTAACCCTTTCCCTGCTGGCAGGTATATTGAGATTCATAAGAGCAGGAATGGTGGATTCAGCAAACCAGGAATATGTCAAGACTGCAAGATCCAAGGGAGTTCCTGAGTCACTTGTTATTAAGAGACACATAAGAAAGAATGCACTTATTCCTACTATAACAGTTCTTGGACTGCTTTTTGCTTCACTCCTTGGCGGAGTGGTTGTAGTCGAGGAGGTTTTTGGCTACTATGGAATGGGAATGCTTAGCCTGAGTGCCATTACAAATGTTGCAATCTACGGTGTTCTTGGAACAACATTTGTCTTTGGAATAACACTAATGGCGGCCAACCTGATTGTGGATATAGCCTATGCGTTCATAGACCCGAGGATAAGGTATTAAGGTGATAAAATGGTAGATACAACTATTGCTCAGGCCAAACAAATGCCTGTTAAGAAAAGACATCCAAAACTTGAAGATTATTCCCACACACTCAGGCTTCTGGTCAAGAACAAACTCGCATTGGTAGGAATGGTGATCACCATTATCTACTTCATAATTGCAATGCTCGATGTGGTTTATCCGAGATATCTTGGTGTTTCAAGTACAAATTCATTACTTGCTTTCGGGATCCCTGTAAGTGTAACTCCAGTGGGCCCCTCATTCTCACATGGATTTGCGGGACTTCTTGGCTATACTGAGATGTATTCACTCCAATTCCCATTGCTTCCAATATCACTTGCTGCTATCAAGTTTGATATGGGATATTCGCTCTTTATAGTGATGATAGGTGCTGGAATAGGCACATTGGTTGGAGCCATCGCTGGTTTCAAAGGTGGATACATTGATGAAATACTCATGAGGGTAACCGATGTGTTCTTCAGTGTTCCTTTCCTGATACTTGCCCTTGCCTTTATCTTCCTCCTTGGTAGATATATCATTATGGCAGTTTATGCTCTTCTGATCATATGGTGGCCAATATACGCAAGGCTTGCTAGAGGACAGGCACTTTACATAAAATCAATGAAATTTGTTGAAGCAGCTACTGCATCTGGAGCGTCTTCTGCCAGAAATATATTCTCCCATGTACTTCCAAACGTGCTTTCACCTATTTTCGTACAGATATCACTGGATTTGGGAACCATCATGCAGCTCTTTGCAGTGCTATTCTTCCTTGGTGTTATAAGCGATCCATATTTCCCGGAACTTGGAAATATCATAAATCAGGGGCAGAACTGGCTTGGAGCAGGACTATGGTGGCCAGTGATTATTCCTGGAATTTTCATCCTGTTATTTACAATATCAATTAATCTCTTGGGAGACGGATTGCGAGATGTACTTGACCCCAAATTAAGAAGGTAAACTATCATGGTAGAAGAACAGCAAGAACAGATAAAAACAAAAAACGATGGCGAGGAATACCTCAGAGTGGAGAATCTCGTTACCAGGTTCTTTACCTCTAAGGGGATTGTTAAAGCACTTGATGGCGTCTCACTCTCAGTTAAGAAGGGTGAAGTGTTTGGTCTGGTTGGAGAAAGCGGTTGTGGAAAGAGCGTTACTGCAACATCAATCATGGACCTAATACCGGATCCCCCAGGAAGAATAATTTCCGGATCTATTCGCATAGACGATTACAACATCCTTAACGACTTGCCAAGGCTTGCCAAGATCGACGTAAAATCAGAAACAGATGTAAGGGTCAAAAGAAACAAGAAACTAATTAAAAGACATAATTTTGTTATCTCGAAAATAAGGGGAAATAAGATCGCAATGATCTTCCAGGAGCCTTCATTGGCATTGAACCCTGTTATTTCTATTGGAAAACAGATAACAGAAAATATTCTTCTCCACAACAGGGTTGAGATCGCTAATTCAATCATAAGAAGAGAGAGCCTTACTGAAGCAGATATAAAGAGCTTTTATGAACAGATAAAGGATGAAAAGGGAGATTTCAGGCCTCTCGTAAATAGCTGGACAAGACAATTCGCTGTTCCTGTGGCTGAAGACGAAATTGTAAACATACTTAGAAGCGGTGCTGACCGGGAAATGACAGTCAGAGAATTATCCGAGGTAATAATGGGAAAGAAACGGGGTAATGATCTAAATGTCATATCTACAATGAGAGATTATTACAAGCGTGAGGAGGAACTCTTCAATCTGACCCTTAAACTGTTGGAGGCAGAATCCCAGAATGACCAGAACAGAATCGCACTTCTCGAGCAGCAGATCTCTAACCTTAGATACAACCTGAAGAAGGATTTCTCGTCATTCCTTTGGAAGAGGAGATTTTTCAGGAAGAAATATGAAGCTGTTTTTGAAGATGAGGCCAGAAGGAGAGCTTTGGAACTGCTTACCCTTGTTAACATAGCTGAGCCCACAAGGGTTTATGATTCGTACCCGCATGAGTTAAGCGGAGGTATGCAGCAGAGAGCAATGATTGCAATGGCAATAGCCTCTAACCCAATGATGCTTATTGCTGATGAACCTACAACAGCTCTTGATGTCACAACTCAGGCCCAGATACTGGATCTAATAAGAGACCTGAATAAGGTCACTGGAACTTCAGTATTGTTCATCACACATGATCTTGCAGTTATAGCGGAAATGTGTGAAAGACTTGGAGTTATGTATGCAGGCAACCTTGTTGAAGAGGGACCGGCATCAGAGCTGTTTAACAACCCATTGCACCCATACACAACCGGACTGCTCAGTTCTATCCCGAGAGCAGATGTCAAGTCAAGAAATGAGATAAAGCTTGAATCCATTCCCGGCTCAGTGCCAAATCTGATTACTCCACCAAGCGGCTGCAGGTTCCATCCCAGATGCAAATTTAAGATGGATATATGTGCTGAAAAGAAGCCAGCTCTAGTGGAAGTCCAGGAAAACCATAAGGTTGCATGTTTCCTTTATTCAAAGGAGGTTGAAAATTAGATGTCTGAATCAAAAAAGGTACTTCTTTACGTATCTCACCTGAAAAAATACTTCCCAATCAGTTCCAACCTCCTCAAATCTGGAGGTAGTGTTAGAGCACTGGATGATGTTTCCTTCGCTTTAAGAGAGGGCGAAACACTCGGTGTTGTAGGAGAAACAGGCTGTGGGAAAACTACCCTCGGTAGAACTGTACTCAGGCTAATAGATGCAACCGCTGGTGATGTTTACTTCAACCTACCGGAAGATTTAATGAACAAAGTCATCGAAAAGGAAGGGGAACTTGACAGGTTACACGAAATAGAAAATCCATCGGCTGAAGAAATTAAGGAAATGGAAACACTGGAAGCAGATCTTGATGAGATTCGGAATGAAAACTCACTCACTAGAATGTCGTCAAGAAAAATGAAGGATTTCAGGAAATTCATGCAGCCAATTTTCCAGGATCCTTTCAGTTCACTTGATCCAAGAAAGCTCGTAAAGGATGTCATTGCTGAACCAATGAAACTTCTCACAGAAATGAGTTCTGATGAGATCTTTGAAAAAGAGAAAGAACTCATTGAGGAAATAGGTTTGAGCGAAGACCACCTATACAGGTTCCCACATGAATTCAGTGGAGGTCAGAGACAGAGAATAGGAATTGCAAGAGCAATCGGCATTGGACCAAAACTCCTTGTGCTTGATGAACCTACATCCGCTCTGGATGTTTCTGTCCAGGCTCAGATCCTGAATATGCTTAAGGAAATCCAAAATGAACTTGGCCTGTCATATCTCTTCATTTCACATCACCTTAATGTCATCAGGCTGATGGCAGACAGAGTTGCTGTTATGTATCTTGGTAGAGTTGCAGAGTTGACAGACACAGATAGGTTGTTTACTGAAATGCTCCACCCCTATACAAAAGCACTACTGTCAGCAATTCCTTCAATAGATCCGGGTAAAAGAAAAGGAAGAATCATCCTTGAAGGAGAAATACCAAGTCCAGCCAATCCGCCGAAAGGCTGTTACTTCCACCCCAGATGCCCTGAGGCAATGAAGAACTGTGGATGGTCTCCGAGAGATATTGCGGGACCTATAAGGTCAATGCTTGAACCTTACAGGAATCCTGAGGCAAAAGACTTCCCCGCCATCACGGAGATAGTAACGGACGAGGAAGCAAACTCTCTTGACATAGTACTCAGTGCACCTGTTCCAAACAGAGAGCCTGTACTGGCACTTTTCAATGAGCTTGTTGAAAAAGAGGCTTCAAGTGGAGCGGGAATAATGTTCAAGTCCATAGAGAGTGTTAAATTCCTTGAAGATGGTACAACCATACGAGTTGTTCAGATGGAACCTGATGTACCTACACTGAAGGAAGTAAGGAAAGGCCATTTTGTCTCCTGTCTGCTTTACGACAAGCCTATAGAAGAGACCAAGGAAGAAGTAATGGAGAATGCCTCTACTGCAACGTCCACAGATTAGAGAGAGAGGTCAGACCCAGGAAGACGAGGAGAGATTCACTTCAAAGGATCTTACCAGGAAGCAGATATTCCTCTATATCTTTGAAGATTTCTTCAAAGGTTTCTTCATTTTTTTATCTTTATTTTTAGATGGGGTGGTAGTATTCTATCTCTACCAGGAACCATTTATACAGAATATAACACCTGATGTGATTGTTTCAGGGGTACCAATCTACACATTATACGTAATCCTGTTCTCCATATTCATAGATGCTTTTCTCATTTATTATGAGATAAAACTCTATTTCAAGCTCTTTGGAGAAGAGGCCATTAAAAAACGCTACCAGAAAAAATCAGATGTAGAAAGAGAAAAACTGGAACAGCAGAAAAAAGAAAAGAACTAGACCCTGCCTGTAGACATTTTTTGCACTACCCCGTTGAGCATCATGGCAATCCCTGCAAGGATGAAGACTATTCCAATCCATGAGAGAAGAAATCCATTCCCAAACAGAATGAAACCTAGTGCCGTAAATGCAAAACCGATGATAATCTTCCCTATCCAGGGGAGAGTCCCTAATTGCTTTGATGGTTTGAAGAGATATTCTATTTCTGAATCCTCCAGTTTCAGATTAGAATAATATTTTAACTTGTCAGAGTGTATTCTAATAAAACTTGCACCCACTAAGACCATACCAATGAGTATGGCCATTATTCCCGGAGCCAACATATAGTAGTTGGCTGGCGGATATTGATACACAGTCTGACTAAGAGTGACAGAAACCTGGAAATATGTGTTATTTGGGGCACTGAGGTAGAGTATGTAATACTTTTGATAAACGGTATTTGATATGGTGATTGTATACGGACTGCTTATTGATCCGTTCATAATTGGTGTTTTTGTGCCATAACCTATTGCAGTTGCGTAATATACTTCGTAGAATATTTTTGCATGCTGACTGTCATCGATATTAAGGTATATAGGATAATTAGGTGCCTCTGCGTACAAATTAAGATTTGGAGAATAATTTTTTATCCCATCATGTGGATAATTGTTCATCTGAACTGTATAAGTCTGATGAGAAACGAAAGGAGGTATATATTCGCTGGAAAAACCTGTCAAAAGGCCACCTACAATAATTAAAATCAACGCTGCCTGGAGACGTCTGTCTGCTTTCAGTATCAATAGTAGTTTACGGATCTGGCTTGCACCGCCCTTGTATCTCCTTGCCTTGATCTCTGGTAACATACACATCTCCTAGTGTGGAACTATGATATATAAGAGAATAGAAAACGAAAGAAATACTTTTGTAAAATTAAAAAAGATAAAAAAATAAAAAATTGGTATATTATTTTATTACACGCCAGAGTTGTATGCCGCGTTGGATTTATAGTTCAGCAGATTATACGTCAGTTCCTGACCAGCTCCTACCAGTTGGTTTTCCTGGTATTGCACTATGTCATGGCCGCTAATCTTTGAACTGATTGTCCAGTATAGGTAAGTCTGGTAGAGATATACCTGCATTGTCTGGTTTACGATATATTTGTTTACCTGCTGGAACCAGAGTTTCTGTGCGGACGCGTTGGTTGCGTTCTGTGCTGATGTGGCATTGTTGTATGCACTGATCATCTGATTTGTGAAATTCTGTTCTGTATAGTTGTATGTTGGGTTGTACAGTGTAGCAGAAGAGCTGTTTCCGCCTCCAAGGAACCACGGGTTATAGCTTGCTGGTCCCATGTAGGTAGATGAGTTCAGTGGCATGGACATTGATGCCTCATAGTCAGTTGGATACACGAAGTCAGGAGACCATCCACCCCAGCTGATTGGCATTGGGTTGCCTCCAGCTATGGCATATGTCTGGAAGATCTGCGTGTATGTTACAGCAACTACAGGGAATGATGCACCGTGGATTACCTGTGACAGTACGTTGCCCCAGGTTGTTGCAGCCGCAGTGTCAGGCTGGTCACCGATTGGTACGAATATAGGTATTACCAGATTGCTACCTTTGTACTGGACGTCACTTGTTCCAGGTGCACCCTTCCACGTTAGACCCATTGCGCTGAAGTTATCAGATGCATTCGGATCATTGCCATGCACGAAATAGCCCCAGTATTTTGTAACGTTCTGGATGCTTGCATTCGTAAGACCGTTGTTTTGGTCATTTGCAAAGTGCAGGCCTTCAGCTGTCAACTGAGATATGCTCTGGTTGTACAGCATTCCTGGTGGAAGCATTCCTGCGTATCCAGTGGAGAATGTTGTGTTGTACAGTGCATTTCCGATATTGACATTCAGGTAGTTTGAATAGTTGAATGCATATGCAAATGCCTTTCTTACGTTCGGGTTAACGAACAGTGTTGAAGGCAGGTTCTCGTTGTGTACCAGTGTGTTCAGCATCTTTGTGTTTGTGTTCAGGTTGAAGTTAAAGAAGTATATACCCAGAGTCGGGAATCCATGTATCTGCAAGGATGGGTGTTGACTTGGTGTAGATATACCGGGGTTAACTACTCCTGCCATACTCTCAAGCTGTGGCCAGTATGGTGTTGCCGGGAGTCCTGTAGCAGACTGTGCAGCTCCTGATTTAAGTTCCAGGAACGCTGTTGAAGGCGTTGAGAAGTACTGTATCGAAACCGTCTTTATTGAGGCTGGCGGATCAAATGTTCCGGGAGACACAAAGTTCGGGTTTGCAGTGAGTACAATCTGTGATCCTGGCAGGTTGTATGAAACCTCATATGGGCCATCGGCCATGATGTGGTTCTGTACATATGTGTTATAGTTTGCAAGGTTTCCGGTTGCAGAATAATTCACGAATCCGGATGGTGTGAACTGTATTCCGTCACCGTGTGCCATTAGCCAGTTTGCATCAATTGGGTCTGCTTCGCTTGCTGCAATGAGCTGGAATACCACAGAAGATGGTACGGGCTGCTTGAAGTGCAGTGTTATGTTGTTTGTAGAGTTGCTGTATGTTATTGCATGTGTTATGTCCGCATATGATGTGTTGAATGCTCCAGATGATGTGAATGGAAGCAGATAGTTACCAAGCAGATAACTGCCAGTTCCTGGTGCAGCATTTGCAAAGAGCATGAGTCTTACAAGACCATAGTATGCGTCATAAACTGTCACGGGTGAACCGTCCTGCCATTTCAGATTGCTCCTAACATGGAAGGTGTAGTTGGATGAGTTGTTTGTGATTCCGCCGTTTGTGAGTGATGGAACAGCTGAAGCAACTGCGGGCACGAATGAGCTAGCTGATGAACCATTGTAGTTAACCAGTGGCATCATCGTGTTTATGAGAATTTCACTGTCTACAGTGAAGAATGCGATCTGTGGGTCGAGGGTTGTGTAACCGCCGGCAACAACTTCTGCACTTGTGAATGAAGCTCCACTAACTGGTGCCACGTACTGGTCTGCGTTCTTTACAGCAACTACATCGTAGTAATATGTTGTTGTGTACATACCCTGGCTTGGGTCAATTTCTCCTACGTTAAGGGGTGCACTGACACCTGGTATTTCCAGAGTTATTGTTGCGTTTGTAGCTGTCTCATAGACAACTTTTGTAGCAGGGTTTGTGTAGGTTAGTGTGCTGTTTGCATTATATGTCTGGTTGTTGGTGTTCCACATTGTGACCGTTGCTTTTGGCCCGTAAATGAAGTAGTTTGAACTGCCACTTACATTGAAGAACGCATTTGGATCTGCGGTTAAGACCTGGAAAGTTGTTGCCTGAGCAAACTTGTATGATGTGTTGTTGAAGAGCACATATGAAGCTGTTGTGTTGTTGAAATTGAGTGTAGTTGTCTTAGATGCGTTGTAGCTTGATGCTGATCCGTTGTTTATGAATGCAACTGTTGCATTTCCGGATTCAAGGGTGAAGTTTGTTCCAGCTCCAACAGTGATATCCTTTGCGAACGGAAGTGTAAGGTTTGTCTGGTTGTCGTATGTGACGTTTGCTGATGTGTATGTGACGTTAGTTGCACCAACTGTCTGAACGGTTGAGCTTGTGCGTGTGTTGTTCATCATGTATGATATAACAGGAGGTACAGTTGTGTAATTCATGCTAGTACCATAATGGAGTGTTGTTGCGTTTCCATATGTGACTGCTGTGCCCTTGGAATAGTTGAGCATTGTTGTGTTGGTAACAGTTGTTGATACATCTGTTGTTGTCATTGGCACGCCGGTTGTTGTCTGCATTCCCAGTGTGTAGTATCCAGTTCCCAGTGAAATGTTCTGAATCGCATCAGATGCTGCAAGCTGGTATTCGCCTGCGGACTGGCTGAAGTAATATGGAAGTACAGTTTCGTTCACAAGTGTACCGTTGTGGTAGACAAGGAGAGTCTGGCCAATAACCATGTGCGCTCCGTCAAGAGGCTGGTTAAAGAAACCTGCAATGAAGCTCAGATTTGTTCCAGGGTTGAAAATCATTGTGTTGTTCACAATTGGGTTGCTTGTATGGTTCTGAAGTTCGAGAAGACCATATGATTCATATGGTGATACAGCACTGATTGAGGCAGTTATATGCACCGGTATCAGAGTCTGATAATTAGTGAAGGTAGAACCGCCATAATTGTAACTGTAAGAGATGAAGTAAGACCCTGGAGAATTATACACGTGGTGTAGTGTTACCTTGTTGCTTCCCTGATATTCAAAAGTCTGAACATGGGAATCTCCCCAGTTTACTGTCAACGATTTATACACGCCATTCGACTGCAGAGTCAAATTGTATGGCTGATTTAGAGTAGCCACACTCGCAGCCGAAACTACTTTTGCGGAAGAACCACTTGGGTGGTATTGTGTCAGAACAACGAGTGCGCCGATCACTACTAACAGGACGACTATCACTGCTATCCATTTTCCACTGCCGGAAGGTCTCCTTGGAGGGACGACCCCAGGCGTTACCTGTGGTTCTGCCGGATTCTTGTCATTATTTCCTTGATTTTCCATCTATTTCCTCCGATAGAATTCTGAGCCAATTGGAATTTATGTATATAAATGTTCTTGTAGTAATGTAACTCATTATGCATGAAAAATAGCTTCATTTTCAAGGAAAAATAGAAATTTGTAAAAAATAAATATAAAAATTAGAGAAATTCTGAAAGTACTTCAGGGGTAAGTTTTACAGGTGGTTTCTCAATAAGTGGTGAGGATGCTATGACGGGATCAGAGTCTTCGTATCTCTTTGCATCAACTTCGTAAAATACACCTATTGGTATCTTTTCTCCCCATTCCTGTGCAAGCTTGTATGCCTTGTCAAAGTCTTTCACATCAGTCTCTGGTTTGTATACGCGCTGCCTGAAGAAGTCATATGTGTTGATCTTGTTGTATGTAACACATGGACTGAATACATCGATGAAGGAGAATCCTTTGTGCTGTATTCCTCTCTTTATGACTTCCCTTAGGTGCAGAGCATCCCCGGAGAAAGCCCTTGCAACAAAGGATGCCCCGGCTGTAAGTGCAATTGTCAAAGGATTCAGGGGTTTCTCTATATTTCCTTCAGGCGTGGATTTTGTCTTCATTCCAATCTGGGAGGTTGGTGAAGCCTGGCCTGTTGTAAGGCCAAAGATCTGGTTGTCTGAAACGATGTATGTAATATCCACGTTTCTCTTGGCAGTATGGTAGAAGTGCTGTGTACCTTCGAAGAAGCCGTCTCCGTCTCCTCCATATGCCAGTACAGTGAGCTTTTCGTTTGCCCACTTGATGGCAGAAGCAACCGGGAGGGACCTTCCATGGATTCCATGGAATCCATACAGGTTAATGAATTCAGGAAGGTTGCTTGAGCACCCTATACCTGATGAAATAACAACATCCTTTGGCTCTATCTTGAGATCAGCCAGTGCTGCACTGATTGCAGAAAGTTGTGCAAAATTTCCACATCCAGGGCACCAGTCCGGCTTTACCTTTCCTTTGTAATCAGCTATTGTAACCATTTTTTTCACCTCTTAATTACTGCCTCTACTTCCTCCGCGAGGGCACCAGGGTAGAAGCTTTCGCCGTCAAACTTAGTAATCAGTTCTGTTTTCACAAGGAATTCAGATCTGAGAAGCTTGTTCATCTGCCCTGAATAGTTGTTTTCAATCACGACAATCTTCTTCTTTCCTGAAAGAAGTTTTTCAATGTCAGGGTTCATTGGATATGGCCTGTTAATTTCCACAAGGCCGACTTTGTGGCCCTTTTCCCTGAGGATATCAACAACTTCCTCCACGACGCCCTGTGTTCCTCCCCACTGAACCAGTGCTATTTCTGCGTCATTGTATCTGTAAGTTGGTGTTGGAGGCATTTCCCTGATGTAGTTCTTGAGTTTCTTCATCCTCTTCTTCATGGACTCTACCCTGAGAGTAGGGTCTGTGACTGCATCGCTTACTACATCACCGAATTCATTGTGTTCATCGGAATCCTCGTTATGCATATTTCCTGGTGTTCCGGGGAATGATCTTGCAGATATGCCGTCATCTGTGTACTCGTATCTCTTGTATCCATCCACGGCTTTGTCTGTGATCTTGCCTCTTTCTATCTTGAAGTTGAGATCGAATTCCTCAACGGTTTCATAATGTTCTGCTACAAAGAGATCAGACATTACGATAACAGGTGTCTGGTACTTCTCGGCGAGATTCATTGCTTCCCTTGTAAGGTAAAATGCGTCTTCCACATTTCTGGGTGCAAGAATGATTCTCTCGAAGTCACCCTGTGAAGCACCGAGAACAAGGTTGAGATCTCCCTGTTCTGTTTTTGTGGGAAGACCTGTTGAAGGCCCTGCTCTCTGTGATTCGTAAACAACCAGTGGAACTTCCATCATTCCAGCCATGCCCAGTGCTTCCACCATAAGAGAAAAACCTCCTCCGGAGGAACCTGTCATTGCACGTACGCCGGCATAGTTGGCACCAACTGCCATATTGATGGCTGAAATTTCATCCTCAGGTATCTTAACGAAAATGTCAAAATCCTTCTGGTGGTTTGCCAGATAGTGAAGTGCGGACGATGCAGGTGTCATTGGATATCCCACGTACATCTTGAGGCCGCCATTTACAGCTCCCAGTGCGAGGCTTTCTCCACCACTCATGAGGTAGTATTTCTTGTTTGAGGTCTTGAGTGATATGGGCAGCTTCTTGTAAGTGGCCAGGTACTGGTCATAACCTTCCTTTGCTGCCTTGACATTTTCCTCGGCAACTGAGCCTTTGTTTCCGAACTGGTCTCTTATAACGCCAGCGAGAACTTCGAAGTTTATTCCTATTGCTGCCATTGCAGCACCTATTGCAACTGTATTTTTCATCAGTGCATTTTTGCTGTATTTGGATGCTATGTCACCAAGAGGCATCTGGACATAATCGCAGTCTTCTTTTTTGAAGTCCTTGATGGACTGGTCAAAAATTGCTACACCCTCTTTTCCCAGGGGTGATGCCCCGCCTTCGTTCAACATTGGATTGGTGTGTCTTTCAAGTGCATCCTTGTTAAGTGCTATGAGAATATCAAGGCCATCGCCCTGTGATCTTACCTTGGAATCACTGGCCCTTACCTGGTACCAGCTTTGTCCGCCTCTGATAATACTCTGATAATAGTTGTATGTATTGACATGCAGTCCGCTTCTTGAAAATGTTTTAGCGATAATTAATCCCGCAGACTGTACTCCGTCTCCGGCTGCACCGCCGACCCTTATAACTACCTCTTCGGTCTTCATTTCAAATCTTTGGTATATTTATGACACTTATTAATTCTTATGGGATAACCGGAAACCTTTTTGCCTTGAGTTTTTGGCTCTTACGAAACAATATATATTTTTCAGGAATTTACTCTGTATGTCCCGAACAGAGAGCGATGTTATAGGAGATGTGGAGATAGAAGATACCCATTATTACGGCATAAACACACACAGGGCCAGGGAAAACTTTCAGATAACCGGCCACACAGCAGACTCAGACCATATTGAGTCCATTGTTACAATAAAGAGATCTGCTGCCATTGCGAACAATCTGGGGGGAAAACTGCCCAAGGACAAGGCAGATGCCATTGTGAAGGCATGTGACAGAATTCTCAAGGGAGAACTCCATGACCAGTTCGTGGTTGATGTCTTTCAGGCAGGTGCAGGAACCTCATACAACATGAATTCCAATGAGGTTATTGCCAATCTAGCACTTGAGGTGATTGGCAGGAAAAAAGGAGAATATTCCTACATCCACCCTAACGACCATGTAAACATGAGCCAGTCAACAAATGATGTTTATCCCACACTCATAAGACTTACAGCTTACAGAAAGGCCAGAAAACTCCAGGAAAAGGTATCCCTTCTCATAAAATCCATGAAGGCAAAGGCAGAAGAACTTGGTGATGTAGTCAAGCCAGGGAGAACGCACCTTCAGGATGCTGCTCCTGTTACTCTTGGCATAGAACTGTCTGCATGGGCATATACACTTGAGAAAACCCTCAAGGAGCTTGAAATTGCGGCAGAGGGACTCCTGGAGCTGAACATTGGCGGGACAGCTGTAGGGACTGGAATAAACACCGCACCAAACTACCAGGAGAATGTAGTCAACGAGATCAGGAAATACACAGGATCCAACTACAGGAAGAGTCTGAATCTCCCGGGAATAATGGAATTCATGACTGATTTCACACGGGCAATGAATGCCGTTGCAAACATTGCAATCGACATTACAAAGATTTCAAATGATATCAGGCTCCTTTACTCCGGACCCGGTGCAGGCATACATGAGATAAAGATTCCAGCTGTACAGCAGGGTTCGTCCATCATGCCGGGGAAAATCAATCCCTCCATTGCAGAGGCAATGAACATGATATGTCACTCCGTTCTCGGAGCACAGCAGGCCCTGAACATATCTGCCCAGGCAGGACAGCTTGAGCTCAATGTAATGATGCCGCATATTGACTACGAACTCACGAGGTCTGAGGATATACTTGCCAATGGACTTGAAATGTTCAGGACCAAACTCATTGATGGGCTTGACGCGGACAGGGAGAACTGCAAGGAACACAGAAGCAAGAGTTTCGGATCTGCTGCGCTTCTGAACCCGATCCTTGGATATGACAATGTTGCAAAGATTGTCCAGGAAGCCCTGAAAACCGGAAAATCCATCAAGGCACTTGCCCTTGCAACCGGTAAAATATCAGAAGAGGAATTTGACAAAGTCATGGCAAGCGGAGTACCTGGACTTTAATCCAGGCCCCCCTCTTTTTTACATATCCTTATTGCCTGAAACTGTACAAAAACACTAATAGCCATTATTAATTTTCCAGAGAAACCGGAGTCTGCATTGAAGATTTATTTTGAATCATATGGGTGCACGCTTTCAAAATCTGAGGCGGGACTTTACGTCAACAAGATGATCAGCGAAGGCGCTGAGCTGGTGAAAAAACCGGATGAGGCTGATCTCAGTGTGATCGGGACCTGTGTGGTAATCAAGCATACACAGGACAAAATGATGTCAAGAATTGAAGACCTTTCAAGGAATTCAAGAGTGAAAGTCCTGGGATGTCTTCCATCAGTGAGCGGTGGTTCTCTTGACAGCGAGAAAATTGAAGTGCTTCAGCCCAAGGACTTCAGGTCTTTCTACAGTGGAGCACTTGATGATGTTGAGATCAGGGAACCGTCAATATTTGATGGGATCCCGATTAACCAGGGATGCACAGGGAGCTGCAACTACTGCATTTCCCGTGTTGCAAGGGGAAAACTCGTTTCAAGATCCCCTGGGAAGATAGTGAACCAGATCAGGATGCAGCTGGATCGCGGTATCCGGGAAGTCAGGATATCATCACTTGATACTGCTGCCTACGGCAGGGACCTGAATCATCTTCTTCCCGAACTTGTTGGAGATATTCTGTCAATAGACAGCCAATTCATGCTCAGGGTCGGGATGATGGAACCAAAGAATACCAGTGATATAATTGATGCCCTGCTTGACAGGATGGATGAAACCCGTGTCTACAAATTTCTCCACATTCCCGTGCAGAGCGGTGATGATCGCATTCTGGACCTCATGAACAGGGAATATCATGCCCAGGCTTTCAGGGACATTGTGAGAAAATTCAGATCAAGATTTCCTGATGGGACCATATCCACGGACATAATTTCAGGTTACCATGGCGAGGATGAGGACAGTT
The DNA here is from genome assembly GCA_021810045.1 of Thermoplasmata archaeon. Lineage (GTDB taxonomy): Archaea > Thermoplasmatota > Thermoplasmata > Thermoplasmatales > Thermoplasmataceae > JAJZOM01. The sequence goes on along the minus strand of JAJZJR010000008.1, from coordinate 8,944 downwards.
TCAGGCTTACAGAGGAATTGCTCCTGGAGACCAGACCGGAAATTGTGAATATAACAAGGTTTTCCCCAAGGCCGTATACTCCAGATTACGAAAGCAAGGTCCCGTCCTCTAACCTTGTCAAGAAATGGACCCGTGAGTATTCCCATATCCACAAGGAGATCCTTAATGAACGATTAGAATCATTACTGGGTTCTCAAGAAGACATCATGATAACGGAGAAAGGGAAACCTGGAACCTCTGTTGGAAGGGACTCCTCTTACAGGCCTGTAGTCATAGAAGGAGAGCATGAACTCTACAGGAGACTTCATGTTGAGATTGTTGAACATGCAGATACCTATCTAATCGGTAAAATCCTGTGATACAATTTCATCTACTCCAACTATTTCATCCATGACATAACGGCTGTTGTCCTTTATGCCGAATATCTGCTGGAATTCAGGTGGAGTCAGGATTGGCATCGGAAATTTGTCGCCCTCGTCCAGTGAAACCCTGGGGCAGCCGGTGAAAACCACGGCATCGCATCTCATGTTCTCGTAGTCACTTGGCCTCACATCGTTGGTATTGAGCAATACCGGCTCAAGTCCTATGGATTTTGCCTGTTCCACAATCTTGTTTGCAAGTTTTATCCTGTACTGGCCGATTTTTGTGTCAGCGACTACGCATATCTTTCTTGCATCCCTGGCCTTGTACAGCTTTGCATACCTTCTTCTGAGAAACCTGTCAGTTTCGGGACGTATTTCATTAAGCCTTCTCTCGTGCATGTCCAGTACGAACACATCCTTGCTTGAGGCAAGTTGCGCACCAATGGCATGGAATTTTCCTGTGCTGACCACAACATAACAGTCAACTTCAGCAGAAATTGAATGGGCTGCAGAGAAATTACACCCAAGAACCTGGCCCGGATACTTCATTCTCTGGTCCTGTCTTCCCACCACAACTTCAAAACCCATTGAATTCATGAATGCCCCCACTTTCTGCATCTGGTCAATGTACTGAATGGAGCAGAGCAATCCTATCTTGCTGTAACCCAGATCCCGGAGAGGCTGGAAAACGGATTCGTCGATCTGGATGTCCTTCTCAACACGGTACTCCATGAAAATCATTGGTTTTGGATATTTAATGTTGGGTATCTCGGAGTGCCCAAGCTGGACAATGCAGTCAACATCCCCGTATACATCGGGAGTGCTTATGTCGCATGCACCGTAGAAGGGATCTGAGCTTACCACAACCGAATACTTTTCAGATAATCTGTTGAAGTACTGGAACACGTGTGGTTTTAAACCGTCTGGAAGCTGGAGGAGCACTTTTTTGGCATTGAGTTCCTGAAGTTTTTCCATGACATCGTCGAAGGTCTTGATCACTGGCCACACATTATAATCCAATATTAAGAGGTATTTAATCTGGAATGTAAACTGGTTTTACACGATTAGAGTTCCATTACGCCGTTCCTCATCACAATTTCCCCGTTGTTTATCACAGTGTCAACAAGGCGTGAACCATACTGATAGGGTATCTTCCTATAGTCATCCACAGCAAGAATGATGATGTCAGCCCTCTTACCCGGTTCAATGGAGCCGGCACTGTCCAGTATGCCCAGTGAATAGGCTGCATTCACTGTTGCGGCATTCAGTGCTTCCTCTATGGATACATGGCAATACCTGACTGCAAGATAAATTGCAAAGAGCAGGTTGGAATTGTACGAAACCGGTGAACAGTCGGATGCAATTGCAACAGGAACGCCGGCTTTGATGAACTTCCTGATGTCAGGGTACATTCCGTCTGTTATGTTGAAAGCGGTGATGGGCAGGAACGTTGCCACTGTTTTGTTTTCAGCAAGTTTCCTTATTCCGTGATCATCTGTGTAGAGCAGGTGATCTGCGCTCCTGATGTCGAACCTGTCGCAGAGATCAAGGCATCCGATATCCCCAAGTTCATCTGCGTGCATACGCAGCTGAAAGCCCATTTCCTTTGCAGCGATGAAGAATTCCTCAGTGGACTGCGGCGAAAATGCTCCCTTGTCGCAGAAGGAATCCACAAATTTGGTTTTACCCTTGAATTTTGGGAGCATTTTTTCAACCACCTCATGCACATAAGAACGATCTGTGGAACCTTTGGGAATTGCATGAAGCGGGAGAAATGTGGGGACGATATTCATGATACCCAGATCGGCCAGCCTCTCTGTAACTTCAAGCATTTTCATCTCTGATTCAAGAGTCAGGCCATAACCGGTCTTGATCTCCATGCTTGTTGTTCCTGTGGATATTGAATCATATATGCGTTTAAGTGTCTCTGAAAATATTTCATCCCTGCTCAGGGATCTTGTGTCCTCAACAGTCCGGTATATTCCATTTCCGGAACTAAGGATTTCCAGGTATGTTTTTCCCTTTACCTTCATGTAGAATTCGTCTTCCCTTGTACCTCCATATACAATATGGGTATGGGAATCCACGAGCCCTGGAAGAACTGCATTGCCCTTTGCATCTATTGTTATTGCGTTATACCTTTCCCTTAGGGTGTCAGCCTTGTCTTTGTCGGCTACCTCAACAATTTTTCCATCCGAGATGAGAATTACTGCATTTTTCCTGATCCTCATCCTGGACATTTTTTCTCCAGTGAGGGGTTCCCAGCCGGCTCCTGCCATTGTTAGAATCTGGGATGCGTTTTTGATAAGCAAAGAAGGCATAGGTTGAAAATGTATTGGAATACTAAAAATTTGACCACTAAAAGAAAATTGGTGAGCCCATTATCACAAACATGACATATCCAAGAAGGACAGCCACCATGAATGGAATCCGATATATCATGTACCTGACTCCATCTCTTTCTGATATCCGGTATGCATCAGGATTTTTTTCAGCAAGGTCACTGTTGTATTCAATGGCCAGGGCCTCACCCTTTATGTGCACTGAACCATGCTTTCCCGCCAGATAAACAGCATATACGAGGAAAATAACAGAGAATATCGCAATGTCAACAAGCAAAGCAAGAGAAGTGGGTATCTGTACGTAGGCAAAGTTACCGCTCAGTAAAGTACCGGCCACCGGGGTGTAAAGAGATGATGCAAACATCACTGCAATGATGCCTTTTATGTCGCCTATACCGAAGAAGCGTTCGGTGAATCCCATTAAATAGACAACGGAAATGATGAGCAGCTGGAACCCCCAGTGAAATCCATACAGGTATATAGTCACGATGGAAACCACCATGAATATGACGCCCATGAACCCATATCCGTAAGTGTCTGGCTCAAGGAATGAGAACAGGAAAATAAGGGTGCCTGAAACAATAAACATGTACGGTGCATGAAGAAAAATGTTCATTGCCAGCCCGAGTATTATCAGGGGTACAAACAGAAGGGCCTTCACGGTTCTTTTCCTTATATCCGTGTAGGAACCATAGATGAGGGAGACAACCGCAACGGCAATAATTGCGTAGTTCAGTGTTGTGACCAATCCAGCCATGATGCACCTAAGAGCTCCCTATGAGAAACCTGAAAGAACGTACCACAGAGGCAAAATCCAGGTTGCCCAGTCCTATTGACATGGCTGCGATGTAATACTGGATGGCATTTGCTCCAATTGGAATGGGTGAAGAAATGCTTCTTGAAAGATCTGATGCATATGACAGGTCCTTGACCATGTCCTTGAGCAGGAATTCCGGTTCATAGGTTCCTGCCTTGATTGTTTCTGATTTGAATGTGACTATTCTTGATTCTGCCCCACTGTTGCCAAGTATGTCAAGTGCCAGTTCCTTCCCGATTCCTGCCTTTTCAGCCATAAGAAGACCTTCACCTGCAGCTGCCAGATTTACTGCCATGACCAGATTTGCAATGAGTTTCATCTTGATGGCATTTCCCGGAGTTGGCATGTAGAATACTTTTTCTGAATAAGTATCAATGACTTTCTCCACAGTCCTGTATGCGTTTTCCGGGCCGGACACAAGGGATACCAGCTTCTTTTGCCCTGCAAGTTCAGTACTCCCAAGTACCGGAGCCTCTAGATAGGTGCAGTGCAGATCCTGGAACTTTCTTGCGGCATAAAGGCTGAACTCTGGTGATACTGTACTCATGTTTACCACGAGGCTCTGAGGCCTAATTGTCCTCTCAATACCCTTATCCCCGAAAAATACGTTGTCACAGGCCCTGTCATCACTTACTATGGTGAAGATTATGTTGCAGCTTGAAGCTACAGAGAATGGGTCATCCGCAATCTTCACACCCTTGAGCCCCTCTGCCTTGTATTTTGTTCTGTTGTAAACTGCCTTGACTTCAAACTTCTCCATAATGGCCTTAAGAATGGGGAGTCCCATTTTACCCAGACCAATGAAGCCCACATCACTCATGCTGGTGTCATTTGCCCGACATTAAAAAATTAATCTTTTTCCAGAATGTAATGGGCAGATCCAAACTCCTGGGAGGCACATTCGATGGACCCATACACTATATTCCTGTTATCCAGGTAATTCCTTATGGCGGAGTATGCAGCATCTGGAGTGTTGTTTTCCTGGCTAAGATGTGTAAGAACAATTCTGGTATCTGTTCCTGTTATTGAGGCAATTGCTTCCGCTGACTGCTCATTTGAGAGATGCCCATGGTTGCTCAGGATCCTGCGCTTAAGCATTTCAGGATATCTCCCGTACTTCAGCATTTCAATATCATGATTTGCCTCGAATGCAAGTATATCCGAGTGCTTTGTTTCCCTGATAAGTTCCTCAGATACTATGCCAAGATCAGATACTACTGATATTCGCGACTGCCCCGACTGGATGACGTAACCCACGGGATCAGCGGCATCGTGTGAGACAGATATTGCCTTAACGAGAAAGTTGCCGATGGCCACTGAGTCATGTATGGAAAAACCATCCCTGAACCTCAATGCATCCAGTGTGGCCTCCCTTGAATAAAGATCAAATCTGTGATGCTTCTTTACCATGCTGACCCCCCTGGAATGATCACTGTGTTCATGGCTTATGAACAGCGAATATTCCTTATGTTCAATTCCAAGTTTTTCCAGCCTTTCCCTGAACCTTTTCATGGTTATTCCGAAGTCAAAGACCAGCAGGGTATCGCCATCCCATATGAGGCTGCAGTTTCCTTTGCTCCCGCTGGAAACCATGTTGAAGTTTACTGGAGGCATTACTCCGGATAGGACTTTGTAATAATTATTACTTATTCTGCCTCGAGAAGACAGCATCTCTTACTCATACATTGGTGTAGAAAGCTTTCATCCTGGGAGGTTTTCTTCCGCTGTTGGGATTCTGGTTCCTGTTCTCGTAGGACTTGATGTAATCAGGCTCTCCGAATATGTCCTCAAGCAAATCATCATGGGCATCAACAGTCATCAGGTATGTCCCCTTGATATTTCTGAGCTGAGCTATGAGGGCCCCATAATCACTTTCACGGAAATTTGTGCTGTACCATTTCTTTTCACTGTATGGAGGATCAAGATAGAAGAATGCACCTTTTGAATCGTACCTGCTGATGAGATCCCTGAAGTCAAGGTTCTCAATGGTCCATAATGAGACTTTTTCTTTTATCCTGGGAAGCATTGAGATTGTTTTCCTCAGGTATCCCTTTGAGGACTTTTCATTGGTTCCATATGTGCTTCCCATTCCTCCAAAACTCATTGTAAATCTGAGAACCGTCTGAGCAGCTGCTTTCACATCAGGAATCTTTCCAAATTTGTTTCCTGACAGGGAAGGTTTCCTGATGGCTTCATACCTTGGGATCTTGCTGGCCGGAGGATTCTTCCTGCCCCTCTTGAAATCATATATATCCAGTGATTCAAGCAGAAGATCCTTGAGGAGATCTGAATCGTACTGAATGGCCCTGAACAGGTTTACCAGCTCTGGGTCCAGATCATTGTAAACTACTGTTGCGTATTGCATATTCAGGGAAACGGAGCCTGAACCTCCGAAAACGTCTATGAAAAGTCTTTTTCCGGATCTCCTGAAAACATCTTCAATATCTGGAATAATGGATGTTTTTGCTCCCGGGTATTTCATCAGTCTCAAATAGTTCATTTACACATTGCAGGCCTTTTGCCTGATCCTCTGGGAGAGATATGGTGAACCACAATATTTCATTTGCTAAAATTCAAGGCTGTGGAGATTAGGACACTATGGGGAAGGACAACATCCGATCGCAGAAGCAGGAATCCCCGTCTCACATGGGGAGAGGGCGTCATGGGGATACTTCAGACATGAGATAATAGAGCAATTTTGCCAATAGGTGCATGAAAGTTAAAATGATGTTTAAACATAAACATATGTTATGCCTTAAACTATCGCCATTAAGAAGTCCGCATATGATGAATTAATGGAATTCAACTAGGAAAACGAAAGCTTCAGTGACCTTCTGGACAGGTTGGTCAAATCACAGAGCAAAAATGAACTCCTTTCGTCCCTAAGAGGGAGCGTCGAATTTGAGGATAAGGGGAATCTTATCAGAGAGACAGAAAAGAAACGGTGGGAGAAGAGAAATTGATTCTTCTTGACACGGACATCATCATTGAGGTGCTGGACAAGAAGTCAGATAAAGGAGAGTCACTTATGCTTAAAATCATCGAAAGTGGAGAAAGATACTGTAAAAGCTCGGTGAACTTGAACGAGGTGCTTTATTGTATTGACAAGTATTCCATAGATTCTCACTTAGTTCTGCAGATTCCAACACCTGGATACAGTAAAGGTGGCAGTGAACGATCTGCTTCTCTGGAATTAACTGCTGAAAGAAAAAGTAAATCTGTTCCCAGAATTGACGCAATTATAGCGTCAGTAGCAATAAACAATGGATGTTCACTTTACACTTTAGATGAACATTTGAAGTTTTCAAAGACTCAGGTCTGAAGCTGTTCGGATAGCCTAAAATGGACCGGTCGGGATTTGCTTAATGTTTTAAGGGAATACTCTTAGACATCCTCCAATAGCCTTTTGACAATTGAATTTAAGATTTCATCAAATAAGAGACAACAACTTTTTGATTAGTGACTTGCCTTCCTTATGAGAAATACTGTCAAAAGTCGAATTGTCCGCTATAATTCCCTGCTCCAGGAAATCTCGCAAGAAATCAAATCCAGACATGATTGAAGACAACCAATCAAATCTGGCGAACTGAAATGAATCACTCTGAAGTAAAGCAATGATGTCACCACAATCCTTGGTGAATTTACCATTCAAGTGATCCTTGTCCAGTGTAGTATCAAGCGATAAGTCGTAGTGTCTGTCCCATGCAGCTTTTAACTTTAGCAAGAGGAGCATCGAGATCTCTGGGACTATAACTTGGAACTCATGCTCGAAGGAATAGGAAATATTTCTGGGGGCGGTCTCGTATTCTATCTCCACCAAATTGAGTGATTTGCCAGTTCCGTGGAATTGATCTTTTTTTGGTAGAAAGTCAAGATAGATTTCTCCAGAATCTAAACTCTTTAAATATAGTGTGTTTCCTGAATAATCTCTTTCTTTCCTGTAATCCCGGGTCGAATACAGATGTCTCTTCAATGCCTCCTTGAAACGACCAGTTGCAATAAAATCGATGTCAAGCGAATATTTCCAAGGATTAAACGAATGGACTGCCCATCCGCCTATGAGAATGATATCACCTGGCCTATAATTACTGTTAGCTATGCTCCAGTCGAAAATGTACTTGAGCTCTTCGAACGAATCTCTGGCCAGAGTGGTCTCTCCACCCTCATAATTTCCCACTCTTAATCACCAGATCCTTCGCGGCGATCCGTCCATCCATGCCTAATCCTGCAAGGTCAAGTATGTTCTGGCACACGTCAACAATCCGAATACCATTAAACATGGTGGAAGATTTCATGATATCTCTCTCGGGTACATACACCTTCAAGCGGCATCCGCCAGCGCCCCTCTCAGAAAAGGACCTGATGACCTCTCTGTCGGATGGATTTGGGAGGTAGATATATGCTGTATCTTCTCTCATTATGGACGAACCATATGAAACGGCAGATGAATGGGCCGTGAAAGCATAATCAATTCCAAGCCTGTTGAGATTGAGCGCAACCTCACTTATACACTGGGTTGCTGTACTGAAATTAGTGTTCATTGTCTCCAGGAGCAAGCCCTCAAGGGCTCTTTCCCACGAGACCAAATTGAAAAGTCTGTCCAGGTCTTTGATTCTTAAGCCGTAATCTACAGTTATTATTCCAGAGTCTTCAAGTTTATGAATAATATTGTTTGTCCACCCATATGAAACACCGGTTTTCTTAGAAACAGAAAGGATATTGGACGGCATGTCAATCAGTAAGGAACAGACAATTTTCCATGCCTTTTCGGACGTGAGTCTTGACGTGCTTGATTTCATTTTCTTGAAAGGGGCATTCGCCTCTGAGGTAGTTGTCCTCGGTGACAAGTGCTGATACAATTTTGGAGGAATAAGTAAAGTCTCTACACCAAGCTTGGTGGCAAGTTCTTGGGTGCTGTACTTCAGTGATTTTCCAGCACAAACCAATCTTATATCTTTCTCACCCACCACTTGTTTACTTATTAAGTGTGAAAGGGTATATATTCTGTATATTGTGTCTTCATTTATTCTAGACTTGATTTCAACAAGGGTCAGAGTGCCTCTGGATTCAATTGCTAAATCTATCAGTAATTCCCTTTCTCCGACAGATACTGGATACGCCAATTCTATTTTTGCATCGGGTGAGATCCGGAGTTTCTCAAGTATAAACCGATTGATCAGCTCGATATCTTTTTCCATCTTTTTATCTGTATTCAGTGATACCTTATTAATGTATCACTGATAACTATCTGTTAACACAGATACCTTAAATACCTATCAGTGATAAAACTTCAATTAATAAAAACTAGTGGACCGGTCGGGATTTGATTAAAGTTTTAAGGGAATACTCTGAATCCTGATGAACTATGTCTCTTCAAGTGGGCCTTCCAAAGCCCTAGGAAAAAATACATCTAAAATATGTAG
>JAJZJR010000023.1 GCA_021810045.1 Thermoplasmata archaeon | reverse complement strand
AGGAACTCATGATAGCCGAATCGCTCAAGATGATAAGTGAGAACATCACCGACTGCGGACATCTTGGTACATCGGTTCCGAAAGATGCCGAATGATAATTGTTGTTTGGCCTTATTTTTTCTGATTCTGTACCGATAGCTCCGAAAGACCATTACTCTATATAATCAGCAACAATCAGAAATTCCCGTTTATCCGATGTGTCAGGATTCAGAGAAGGGAGAAGGGATAATTAGACCTTGGAATCATGAAGGCAATTTCACAATGATTTCTTTATCTGACAGCTTCCCCGCATACTCCCAACCGTTATTGATAAGCTCCTTTGCTTCCTTAACACTGACCACTTTTTGAGAATGTCCGTTGTTCATGTCCTTTGCCTTCTTATCGGCTAATTTCTGTATAAGCTCCGACACTTCAAGGCTAAGGAAATCTCCCTTCTCTATTTCCTGATCTGAATATCCGGCATTCTTCAGTATGAGGAGCTTTATTCCCTTTATCTCCTCATTGAGCTTTGATTCAGGGATTCCCCTTTCCTCAGTCTCAATGAACTTAAGGCACTTTGAGTAGGCATCCCTCATTTCGTCTATCATGTCCGGTGGCAATCTCTTGTTTGTGGAATATCGGGCTTCAATGTCTCCCTTGTGACCCATAAAGAACATTCTCCAGGGATGCGAAATCAAGCCTTTATTTTCAGCGTTATCTAATGCAGTTGCAAAGTAAGCCCTCAAGACGTAAGGTCTCCAAGAATAGCCGGAATCGTTGATCGCTTTCCTGATATCCCTTGTTGCTAACTGTGTACGTATGTACTCATGGCTAATGCGTCCTTGTGGATCTAGTTTGAACAATGGAGTATCAGGTTTGAGAACATCGCCTTCATTCAGTCTTGCTTCAAGATATTCCTTCAGGTACATTGCCCCTTCTTGGCCGATGAATGAAAAATAAGTATGCTTTGCCTTGCTCAGTGTGTACCGAACATTAACCAAAGTCGGTATTTTCTCAAATTCCACTTTGCCGTTATCTATCTTCATTTCTGGAAAATCGGATATTCTCAAACCGTCTGTACCTTCAGCATTGCCCAAGGTCTCAGGTCTCAGTCCACTAAAGGCCAATAATGAGATCGCAAGTTTGGCCCTTGAACTTCCACTTCTCAATATTTTGGAAAGTTCCGTTTTTTCCGGTATCCTTTCCCCTTCCACTCTTGGGGCCCTATTCTCATAGGCGATATTTACGCCAATCTTGAAGTCTATACCATTGAAGCCAAGCCAAGAACGCAATACCTTCTTGTATCGGGCAATGTATGATCCGGCTTTGCCTTCCCTTTCCATTTTCCTGACAAAATCCATGAAGTCTGTTCTCAGCTTTCCGCTCTTTGCATCCTCTATAATCGATTCAGGGGATGATCCGGTTAATTCGCAATAATAGCCCAATCCTCTTAGATAGACGGTTGCCGTGAGATATGACTTTGCTCTAAGGTTATCGAACCATCGGCTTATTTCGATGTCCTCTAGCATTTTCTTATATTTTGCATCAAATGTCATGATGTTGCATGATATAGTCGAATTTAAGGTATTCGCTTATGGACATCAATGGGTCTGCCCGGATTTGGACCGGAGTTTCCAACTCCCGAAGCTGGAAGGATACCAGGCTACCCCACAGACCCTTTTACTGGTGAAGCGTTTTGAATGTTTTAATTTTGTGCATTCTGCATAGTTTTTCTTATGTAATTTTGGAGAACAATGGTTGGATGAATATGTATCCAAAGTTATAAAATGGGGCAAGTCTTATTTGCTATATGCCAAGAAGATGTCCAAACTGTGGCACCTATAATTCACTTGGTGCACAAAATTGCTCCAGGTGTCAAAACTCCCTTGAACACATTGCTCACGAAGAAGAGAAATCCCTCAAGGACCTCAAAATATTTGGAATAATATTCCTGGTTACCGCGATAGTGTCTATAAGTGAATACCTTTACAACCTGGTCTCAAACCCAATTCTTGGTGCCGGACTGGGCACAGGATTGGCTTCATTTTTCACAGGTTTTTCCAGCTCACTCTCTCTTTCTAATATCTCGATCTATCTCCTTGTTGTAGAAATTCTTGCTGTGGTTATCCTGTTTATCGAGGCAGTATCATTCATTTACCTGAGGTCATCCTTCACAAAACTAAGGAAATTTGATTTCAGTTTCTCCACCCCTGCCACAGGAATGACGCTCCTCGTAGTTGGTATTATTATGGCAATCATTGGCTTGGGAGTAATTCTTGCATTCATCTTTCCCTTGCTTGGTTCATTGAGTACTACCACAACAACGCCCACAACAGCTTCCTTAACTGCGTTGGCCGCCATTGTACTAGGTGGCTTGATCGGGGGAATCGGCGGCCTCCTGCTGTTAATCGGGTATATCATTGGAGTATTACTGGGTCTACATAGACTTTCAACAAAATTTGAAGAGTCTTTCTTTGATTATGCTCTCGTGCTGATAATAGTGTCATTGCTCTTCACCCCATTGCTTTTGGTAGCAGCCATATTCATATTGATGGGCATTAAAAGGAGCAATGACAGGATTAAGGATACGGCCCTGGAAGAACTCATGGCAGCCCCCTAACTTATACTTAAATAAGTAACCCCCCCTAAAACCCATTGTATTTTAATTTTGCTCAACTTTTTAAAAATATTCCACTTTATTAATATTTATAATGTGAAATAAACTTTGATTTCTACAATTATAGGCAATTGTCGTATCATGTGATAGACATTAATGCAAGTTATTAAATAGCCTTCAAAATAATGAATATTGTCCAGCATGCAGCAGCAAAGGCTGAAACTGGCACTCCAGACTGGCACTCCAACAGTGCCATGAAGGTAGGGATAAAATGGAAAGAGCTGAAGTAAATTCTGTCGAAGAATGGGTAGAAGGAGTATCTGCTATAACTGAACCAGATAGGGTTGTGTACTGCAATGGTAGCAGGGAGGAATATGAAAGCATCATCAGAGAAATGGTTGCCGACGGTAGTCTTATCAAGCTTAATCAGAAAAAATTCCCTGGGGGATACCTCTCGAGGAGCGATCCAAGGGATGTCGCAAGAACAGAAAAATCTACATTTATATGTGCCGACAATGAGTCAGACGCCGGTCCTTTAAACAATTTCATGTCACTTGAAAAGGCTGATTCCATAACAGAAAAACTGATGAAAGGTTCGATGAGAGGAAAGACAATGTATGTTGTTCCATACATAATGGGTCCTGTCAGCTCGCCATATTCTGAGACCGGTGTTGAAATAACTGATAATCCGTATGTTGTTGTGAATATGCACATCATGACAAGGATGGGCGACGTGGCCATGGAGAAAATCAACAAAACAGGAGAATTTGTCAGAGCAATACACATATCAGGAAATCTTGATCCCGAAAACCGGTATATACTTCATTTCCCGTGGAAGAGGCTCGGAATAGATGCTCATATAATCAGCATAAATTCAGCTTACGGAGGAAATGCCCTCCTTAGCAAGAAATGCCATGCACTTAGAATTGCCACTGTAGAGGCAAGGAACGACGGTTGGATGGCAGAGCATATGCTAATTCTGGAAGTGGAAAATCCAGAAGGTAAGAAATACTACTTTGCAGCTGCATTTCCAAGTGCAAGCGGAAAGACGAACCTTGCTATGATAAAACCTCCTGAGGAATACACGAAGAAAGGATGGAAGGCAAGACTTATTGGAGATGACATTGCATGGATGCATGTTGGCAAAGATGGGCGGCTATACGCAATAAATCCAGAAAACGGATTCTTCGGAGTTGTTCCAGGAACAAGTGAGACCACAAATCCCAATGCAATGGAAAGCATTAGAAAGGACACAATTTTTACAAATGTTGCTCTTACAGAAGACGATGAACCTTGGTGGGAAGGGTTACCTCCGCCAAAAGGCGAGCTTGTTGACTGGAAAGGAAATCATCACTCACTTTCAACCAGAGAAAAGGCTGCTCATCCAAATTCAAGATTCACCACGCCATTAAGGAGATACCCGAGTCTCTCGGAAGAAGTGGAAAATCCAGAAGGTGTCCCAATAACCGCAATCCTCTTTGGCGGAAGGAGAGGAGACACTGTTCCACTCATATACGAATCATTCGACTGGAAACATGGGGTTTTCCTTGGTGCTACAATGGGTGTTGAACAGACTGCCGCTGCTGAAGGGCAGGTTGGTGTAGTGAGGAGGGATCCAATGGCAATGAGACCTTTCTGTGGTTACAACATTTCTCATTACTTTGATCACTGGCTCTCGATGGAGGATGAAGCATCAAACCTCCCAAAGATCTATTACGTTAACTGGTTCAGGAGGGATAAAAACGGGAACTTTATCTGGCCCGGCTTCGGAGACAACATCCGGGTTCTTGAGTGGATTATTGGTAGATCTGAAGGAACTGCTCCTGCAAGAGAAACACCATTAGGTTACATGCCGGATCATGGTTCATTAAATTACCAGGGTCTTGATTTAACAAGAGAACAGAAAGAGAAGCTCTTCAAGGTGGATTACGGGGAATGGGGTTCAGAGATTTCCGAAATAGAGGAGTTCATACGTTCATTAGGCAAGGAAGTCCCTTCAGAGATTAAGAACCAGGTCACGAAACTAAGGGAAAGAATGGGCATTTAAGTCCATTTTTCCAAAAAATTTATTTTTATAGTAGATTATATTTATTATTATCACTGAAACTTCTGTGTCCAAATTTTCCATAAATAATATTTAATTCACAGGGATGTTAATTCACTTCCAACAATGTATATGGTTTGTTGGCACTTATTCTTGCAGCTGCCATACCTCTTTCATCAGCAGGTTTTTGTGAACTATGGCACATTTAGCATTTCTATTGTAACTTCTTACCAGTTCATTGAAATATTTATAAAGTCAAATCCACAGAATTCGGCGCCTGCAACCATTGAGTCCACATCTGCAATGGAGTACAGATATAATATGTAACATCCTCCCCGCCCTTTCGGAAGTGGATTTCTCGCTTAATTTTGTTAAATTTTGAAAGGAGAGACCTACTGGTGTCCCCTGTCATTTCTTCGGTTATTGTTGTATCTTCTGTTATTCCCTCTGCTATCGTTGCTTCTTCTAGGAGGTCTTCTGTCTCCAGAACGTCTGAAGTTTCTGTTTCCTCCACCACCATTGGGTCTCTCCCTGTTTTTATAATGGGAGTATCCTATGTCTCTTCCAACATCCAGGAATGGATCCTGGTTGAGTTCAATTCTCATCATGTGGATATTGACGGCTCTTTCTATTGCCTTAATGCCGTCCATTTCATCCTCATGAATAATGGTGAATGCATTTCCAGTGTTGCCCATCCTAGCAGATCTTCCAACCCTGTGAACGTAAATGAATGGTTCTCCGGGGAGATCATAATTTATGACATCTGTAACATCTGAAATGTCAAGGCCTCTAGCTGCGACATTTGTGGCAATAAGGAATCTGCTTCCGTTCCTGAATTCAGAGAGAGCTTTTTCTCTTTGCGCCTGTGTCAGATCTCCGTGGATAACTGTTGCATTTAATCCCTGGCTGGCCAGGACATTGTAAAGTCTGTCAGCACCTCTCTTTGTTTCAGCGAATATAATTGATTTCTCCGGGTTATATTCATTGATGTATGCCATAAGGGCAGGCACTTTCCTTGAGCTTGAGGATATTGCAAAGCTGTGAGATATTGTGTTAACGGTCATCTGTTCCTCTGCACCTATCTTCAGGAACTGAGGGTTTTTCATGAACCTCTTGGTAAGCCTGATAATCTGATCGGGTATTGTTGCAGAGAAGAGCATAGACTGCTTCTTCTTCGGGATCTTGGATACAATCAGTTCAATGTCCTCTATGAAACCAAGATCAAGCATAACATCTGCCTCATCTAGAACCAGGAATTTTATCTCAGAGAGATCAAGTTCACCTCTTTTCATAAGGTCAATAATTCTTCCCGGTGTCCCTATAACTATTGATGGGTTCTTTCTCAGATCCCTTATCTGTTTCTCAATACTTGCTCCACCATAGACAACATTACTCTTTACTTTGCTGTGGGCAGTCATATCTTGTGCGACATTGAAAACTTGAAGTGCAAGTTCTCTTGTTGGCAGTATTACCAATGCAGCCATCCTGTCGCTGCTCTGAAGCGTATTTAGGATTGGGACAAGAAAAGCACCTGTTTTGCCTGTTCCTGTCTTTGACCTAACAATAAGGTCCTTCCCTTCAAGTGCCAGGGGAATAGCTTTCTCCTGAACCTCGGTTGGGGTTGTAAAATTCATCTCATTTAGCGCTTCTAATATTTCATTTTTCAATCCAAAACTGTCGAAACTTGTCATTTTTACACTCTTGCGGTCTAAACTAAGAATTGTTTGTTATTCTGTGTTTTATCTTGACCAGATAATTTCATAGTCGTATTTAAGGTATAATGTGTCGGATAGTGAGACAGGTTAAAACAAGTAATTCAAGCACGAATTTGGGGGTGGAACTTTAATTAGCCATCATTTTCCTAGCTTCTGCAGTAATTCCGTCATTGATCTTGACATAACAGATAATAAGGAGTATTCCGGGAATAATTCCACCGAAAATAAGTTCAATTATACCCAGTGCTAGAGCCGGAGTTTGTGCCAAGTCCGGATGATTTTCCTTCAGTCTTGAATAAACAAAAACATAATTGAGAATCATGAAAATCAATGGCAGAATAACAAGAAAAATTGTAACTAATGCAAAGACAAAACCAATTACATCAAGAATTATCGCAACCAGAGCAAGTGTTGTTGCAGTTTCAAGATCTCTGTTCATGTTCCTTCTACTATTTTATAGTATATATAATTTTAAACAAAGTATTTCTAATTTAAAAACTCAAATGACCTTCTTATGATTTTCGAATTGAAGACTATGGGAGATTGCCTGAAAGTGAATCTATAAAACTAAATCAACAGAAATTGAACAATAAATGGAATTATCTCATCAGAAGCTTTTCACCCGCAGCAGCATGGAAATCAGATCAGAAGCCTCCCTTCGTGTCAGTTCATTCGTATATTCTTTACCACAGGCACTAAGGAAGTTTCTTACTGTTACCCTTACCATGGGGCTGTTCTGCAGTCTGGATATATAGTTAATCTGGCTAGAGGTTAACACATCCTGAAATACCATGGTTATCAATGTTCTATTTATATCTCAACTTTAGGATTAAGCTGAAAAATGAGAAAATGAGTGGAAAACAGTTATTTACCGTCTCCTCACAACTGCTGCCCCGACTCCTGCTATGGCAAGAATAACTGCCATTATGCCCAATGCCTCGTACCCAGGTATTTTTGATTGTGGTGCAGGTATCTTAGTGAGATTGATAGATAGTGATATATTCTGGCCAGGCACAACTGTATAGTTTCTGATATAGGTGTAATAACCTGCGTCTCTTACAACGATGGTATAGTTTCCCTCTACTGCTTTATAAGAGAATTCGCCATTTGAAAAAACAACCTGGTTCCCGTTTATGGTGAGCACTGAATTGGGTGGATCCACGGTGCCGTTTATGGCAGCGTATTTAAGGAAAAGTACCTGTTGTGTTGCGTTACTTCCGTCTACAATTACAGAGTAGGTATAGTTTGCAACATAGTAATTCGTGAGATTATCAACAGTGAAGTTTTGGGTGCCATTAGTAACCTGAATAGTTACAGTGCCGTTTATTGAATAGAATGTGGTGTTCTCATATAGGATTGACCACTGTGTATTCGTAGGAAGCGAATTCTCAGTGAACGTTATGTTGTAAAGTACTTTGTAAAAATCAACGGAAATGTTAACGCTTGAGCCGGAAACAGAGAACGTGCCTTGCGTCAAGTTTGGCCTGTAATTCAAATTTAGTCTGGTTATGTTGAAATTATAAGTTCCATTGGGTACATAGAAACTCAGAGTTCCCGATTTTGAGTTGTATGATCCATGAGTTAAATTCACCCACCACTGAGATGCTTTCGGCAGTCCAGTTTCAGAAAAAGTTACAAGATATTCATTCGCATATAAGATTAAGTTCTCTCCTCCCTGCAGTACTACGTTAGTGCTGTAATAGAGAACGTTTTGATAATACACTTTAACAGCATATGATCCAGGTGAGAGGGTTAAATTGAATCCACTACCAGTAAAGGACGTATTTGTTCCATTAATGGAAACAGTTCCTCCATTAATGGGTGCCTTTAGAGCCAATGATGAGATTTGGTTGGAATTGTATACCTGGCCAAGGGTACCCTTTCCGCTGGATATGTTCTCGTAAAGACTGCCATTTGAATTATAGTAGTATGCATTGGAAATGACATTATTGATGCTTTCACCGGTGTTTGAACCATAATTGAATGCGTTAGATATTTCCTGGTAATTGTTGCCGTTCCAGTATTGAAGCTCAAGGTTTACATTCGATGTTATGTCAGTTGTGGATGAACCTCCACCCGGTCCTCCAAGTATCAATTCAGAGTCAAAGAATCCTCCACTGGGTTCATAGGTTGTTCCATTTACTACGAACCCAGGATCATTGGAAACGGACTTTGCAAAGGAAAAATTAACGTTATCGTAAGTCTGCCATCCAAAGCCATCCTGATACTGGAACACAACCCCGGGGGATCCTGTGGAATTTAACATGCTATCAACCTTAAGCTGTATTGTCATGGGTGTTTTGAGATTCACATACGCGCCAGGTAAGCTGCTGCTTGCATAATCATAGTAGAAAAGCACGCCGTTGGCAGGATAAATCGTGCCATTCCCAGAAACTGTGCTGTTATGCATATTGGCTTGGTACGCACTCATATTCCAGATATTATCTATGAAGTAAACAGTGTCTGTTGCAGAGTTGAGAAAAGCTACGTCCTGAACCCAGTAGACATAAGTTGCTCCCGAATACTGGAATTCAAGATTTACATTGAGCTGAAATGTAAGGTTTGGGCTCTGCGTAGTGCTGTTCTTAACGGAGAGGTCTCCTATTTTTATTATTCCAAGAAATGATGTCGTGTTGTATGAGTATGCACTATTGTTGGGGCCAATTCCATAATCTGCAATGCCCATTGGTGCAGGTTCGGACTGGTAATTGTTAGATGGATTTACTTCATAAGCATGATTTGATGCCGGATGTGTATTTTGTGAGATAAGTGCAGATGAAATTTCAACATGGCCTTTCGCATTAAGAGAATATCCATGGGCTGTAAATGCAACACCGCAGCCTACCAATACAAAAAACAATATGATCAGCAATGAGATTTTCTTTTTATTCTTGAAAATCTCTATTTCAATATTCACAAACTCGCACTGAAAGGCAATATTTTATTTTTGTCACGCTGGGTCTTTGGTCATTTTTTTCATCATATGTCATTGATTCACACAATGTTGAAATAATAAATATCAATTCAAAGGAAATTTAGGTTACAGGAAACCAAAACAATGGTGAGTTCCCTGTAAACTGAAAATGGGGTACATGCATTGGAATTGGACTTAGAAACAGATGAACAAATACGAAACAGATTTCAGGATATTTCCAAAGAGATAGCAGTAACAGGGCAGAGCTTCTACCACAATGGGTGGGTCTTTGGAACAAGTGGTAATCTCAGTGCAGTCGTTTCTGACGAACCAAGCCTTCTTGCAATAACGGGAAGTGGTCTGGATAAGGGCAACCTATCCTCGGAGAAGATTATTCTTATTGATAGGGAAATGAAAGTAATTTGGGGCAATTACAGGCCATCAGCGGAAACAGCCCTTCATCTTACACTTGTACAGGAAAAGTCCTGTAGGGCAGTATTCCATACACATTCAATATGGTCAACTATTTTGTCTCAGAAATATGAAAAAGATGGGGGGATTTGGATCGAAGGACTCGAAATGCTCAAATCCCTGGATGGAGTAAAAACGCATGAACACAGGGAATGGATCCCCATACTTAAGAACTCACAGGATATGGATGCACTCGCAATACGGTTAAAGGAAGTGCTGAACCAAACCCCCAATATTCATGGTTTTATGTTAAGTGGCCATGGGCTTTATACATGGGGGAAAACCATTCAGGAAGCAAAAAGACACGTAGAAGGCATAGAGTTCATTCTTGAAGTTCACGGCAGAATGGACTCACTCAATCCAAAGCAAAAGAAGACAAACAAAAGGTGAATAAATGGTATTGATAAGAATCCCGGATGAAAACAGGAAAATTGACGAACCAAAAGAAGCTGCAAAATACCTTTCAGAATTAGGTATTGTCTATGAAAAATGGAGTTCAGAATACTCCGTGGACGGTTCATCTACCCAGGAGGAAATTCTTTCCGCATATTCAAAAGAAGTAGAGGACCTTAAAAAAAGTGGGGGCTACACCACAGCGGATGTCATTAACATAGATGAAAGAACTCCCGGTCTTGATGATATGCTTAACAAGTTCAACAAGGAACACTGGCATAGTGAAGATGAGGTAAGATTCACAATAGCGGGAAGAGGAATATTCCACATACACCCTGAAAATGGGCCCGTGATAGCTGTTGAAGTGTCGAGAGGTGATCTTCTAAGAGTTCCTTCAGGAACAAAACACTGGTTTGATCTGTGCGAGGATCGGAATATAAAGGCAATACGGTTATTTCAGGATAAGTCTGGCTGGACTCCTTATTATGTTCATGAGGGTGTTGAAGGACAATATCAGCCCATATGTTTCGGACCAACTTATATCCGGCATTAGACCGTGTACTCTATGAAAACAGAATATTCCGGAATTAAGGCAGTTTTACTGGACATTGAAGGAACAACTACACCTATGGATTTTGTTCACAAGACACTGTTTAAATTTGCTATAGATCACGTACAGGGGTTTCTTCTTGCGAATTACACAAACGAGAAGGTTTTGGAAATCTTATCAAATCTAAAAAAATCTTATGAGGCAAACACAGTATCTTCAAAGGAACCAACTGAATGGACAGAAATAGATTTGGAAGAAAGGTGCAAATCAGCAACGGCTTATGTGAAATGGCTGGTCAGTAATGATAGCAAAGATTCTGCGATGAAAGAACTTCAAGGCCTCATCTGGAAAGAAGGATACACGAGTGGTTTACTCAAGGGAGAAGTCTATCCCGATGTTCCTGAAGCAATGGGGCGATTGCACGAGGAAGGCAAAATTCTGGCAATATATTCTTCTGGAAGTGTTTTGGCTCAAAAGCTCATCTTCAGTACAACTGTTTATGGCGATTTGACACAGCATATCTCAAATTTCTTTGACACGGGTGTAGGAAACAAGAGAGATCCGGAAAGTTACACTGTTATTGCAAATCTATTGGACCTTGAGCCGAATGAAATTCTCTTTCTTTCAGACATAATGGAAGAGGTCCAGGCAGCACGCTACTCCGGCATGGTTTCATTACAGGTAATCAGAGAAGGACACAGTACAAACAAAGATCCTTCAGCGATGAAAATTTCCGGCCTTATGGAACTTTTCAGTTGATTATATTTTTTTAGCTCTCAACTCAATATTGAACGAATAAATATGATACATTGAGGAAATGTTTAATTAATTTGTAAGTAATTTGTAAGTAATTTGTTGATATCGATGGAAAGATTCAACTTTACCTTCCTGGTGGTTCTGAATAGGACAATTTCTTTGAATGATATTTTGCCTATCCTGACTGGAAAGATTAAATCTGTTAACCCCACCGAAATTGTTCCTGTCATAGGCCCACTATCTGGTGGCTTCAACGCATCATTCTCCTCTGGTTTTCTGCCTATAGCAAAATTCGGAGACTACGAAATTGAGGCAGGTAATTTCTCCTACAACAGAGATGCTGTGAGAGGAATCTTTCAGGTCAGGAAATTAGACCTCACCGAAGCTGATAAGGCTATGGAGATTGTGAACACGTTATATTCGGTTATAGATCAATCAGGAATCGCAAATTCCATAATGCATAATGAATTCAATATAAGTTATATTGAACAGGGCAGAATAATGAAACCTGTTAACTTGAATGCTGATAAGCTCGATAGTATGAAAGCCCCAGCTCAATTTGGCATAAGATTGTATGAAGGTAATTTAGACAGAACTGACATAAGGTTAATGCCTTGGAAAGAAATAAAATTGGAACCATCGATACAAATTCCGTCTAACTTGGTCATCAGTTGCGTTTATAGGACCATAGAAAAAATCAATCAAGATATGATTAATGGTGTATTATCAGACATTAATAAGTTAAAAGATGCCTACTCAATTCAAATGAAGATGGGTGAGTGACATGAACATTGGAGACGAATACTTTCAGCAAAATGGCACAGGTGCCATCGATCAACCGTATCCAACAGAGATTCCTTCGTCTACCATACCATATAATGAATATTATGCATCGTATAACCAAAATGAATATATTCCCTTTGAATCTAAACCCAAACTAATTATCCAGAGAAAAAGGGACAATATTTCCGGTTTTATGCCTTTTAACAAACCGAGAATCTGGCGACCAGCATTCCAAGCTGGATCTGAATATGGAGATCTACCGTTCAAAGATGCTGCAAGTATTCAGGGAGACACTGTTAACGAAATAAGTGAATTGGCTTTCAACTTCATGACAGGCGAGACTCTTGAAAACCTTAAGGAGAAATACGCAGATAAACTAAACGCGATCCTTGACATTATACAAACCCTCAATACTAACAGGGGCGGTAAAAATACTCCGGAGTTGGTCTATTCCAAGGATGAAGATGATGATTCGTTCTTCTTCAGGGTAGTTGTAGAAGATACGTCCAATATTGATTGGGAGGCACTGAAAGACCGTTTTTACGAAATGGCAGAAGTGTCAGGTCTTGACTTGGGAGTATTTGGTCTGGTCGCATTAGATAGGTTATAGGAAGAGGTATCTGTTGGCTTACGACAATCTTAATCCTTTGGAATATTTGGAGTGGCTGGATAATATCCTAAATAAGAATGGGAATCTTAGTGACGTTATGTTGCGGCGATTTATAAGCTCTGCATATTTTTGTGTTTTCAATTATTTTGCAAGTGAAATATTCGAGAATGGTAATACTGATTGCAAGAAAGAAAACATGGGATCAAACTGCATGCAGGATTTTATTTCTCGAAGGTCATATAGATTGATAGATGATTGGAACACAATTTATTCTTCACGCAAGGCAGTTGATCACTACCTAAAAAACCCTGCCTCCTGGAAAGAGGGGAACAAGAAAGTTTCTATGGAAATAAATTCGGAAAGGTTAAAAAAAGTTATAAAAAGCTCTAAAAATCTAATAAGTAAAATCAAAATAAATTCTTAATTGAAACACGAGTTAGTAAAACATTTTTCTGCGAATTTATCAGACATATATAGTGCCGGGATCGGGGTTCGAACCCGAGACCTCCGGATTTCTCAGAACATTACATCCTTATGAGTCCGGCGCTCCTCCAGCTAAGCCACCCCGGCAAAAAAATTGGGATTTATTGTTGTGGTTCTACCTCTTCCTCTTCAACCTGGGGTACAGGCTGTTTTGGAACTGTAGAAGATCCGGAGAGAACAGATTTCCTCACTTCGATCTTCTTGATAGGGTAGATATCCTTAGTGGCGTTAACAATATCGCCATAGATTTCGTCACCAATGACGTATTTTGCAAGCTCTCCATAGGCAAAAGTAGCTGCTTTCTCTACAAGGAAGACTTCAACAGTCTTTCTTACTTCAGCCCTCTTTGAGGTGGTGAGTTTTCCATCGGTAACAATAACTATTTTCAGTACCATGTTCACATTATCGGAGGAAACAACTTCCTTTATAATGTCGATTCTCTCCTTTCTCCTTCTGACCATTCTTCTTATGTAGTCGTCGCTGAGACTGTGTCCAACGAACTCAGAAGTACATTTTGAACCCTGGCAGGAAAGGACCTTAAAAATCATCTTGGCGTTTGCTCTCTTGAAGTTACCTGTGAAATCAGAGACCGGGACTTCGATCTTCCTTCCTACCATTGTCTCAGGGCTGTTTCCAACGCTAAGGCTAATCTCTTTTCCTCCCAGGTAATCAGGAGCGTTTATGGTGTACCAGTTCTTCTCTTTCCACTTATCCTTTCCTTTTTTCTGTGCTCTTTCCTTTGCCAATTAAATCCCTCATGACTTGGCGCAATTAAGCGTAATGCCTCCGTAATTCCAGTTTTAAATTAAACCTTTTGCATCTTTCCCGATTCAAATCATCTCTCCAATGCTGCAGTCATACAGTGGGCCCCACCATATCCGCCAGTAAGTTCGCTGAGGTTTACGGGGATATTTTCTATTCCAAGGTCCTTTATTTCTTTCCTGTTCGGGAACAGATTATCCTTTCCTTTTTTCTCCATATCCCTGATTACCTCTTTTTCTACATTGTCAGGGAAGACATGCTCTGTAAGAAGCCTGTTGAGAACATTGGAAACATTCACAGTAACAATACGTCTGTCTGCAAGAGTCAGGAAGTTGGACGAGTAGCTGAGCTGTTCTGACACGCCAAGTTCTATGAAATTATAATCCTTGGACTTCAGGTAATCGTAAAGTGTTGTTTCCTGCAAAGGCTTCATCTCATCCTCAAGTTTTCCGGGATATATGCTCACTTTTGCTTTTTTCATCAGTTCTGAGGAACCTACGGCTATACCATCGCCTGCAATGTTGAAGTATGTGTCAAGATGCATGTTTACCATGGGATCCTTTGGCAATCCCTCCATGAAATTATAGATGGGGTTCTCTACTATTGCCACCTCGTCATATTCAAGGTAACCTGAGGCAAGTGCCTGAAGAGCTCCATCTAGATTAGTTCTTGAACCTATGCCAATCATACAGAAGTCATTCGCAGGCATATAATCGCCGCCTTCAAAAATTCCGTTTCCTGTGATACGGTATAAATTATCCTCGTTGAATGCCTCCTTAAGAACAAATTCCGTAATCTCAGATTCCCTCATTCTCTGTTTTCTTTTCATGTTTCCAACAAGTACGCCACCAGGAGCTACTGCCTGCTGATCTCTCATGAAGTAAAGATTGGCAAGGGGAAGGTTAGAATAAACGGTTGGGTATTCCAGTCCTTCCGAAACGTCCAGCTTTAAATCAATCGCTGGCTCAAGGGTCATAATTTTGAATAGGGTGGATGAATCCAGAATTGACAGGTTCTTCTCCAGTTCGGCCTGAGCTGCCTCTGCTGAATCAATATTGCCATAAAACCTAACGAGGGAAAGGACTTTCTGTTCAAATGCCTTCCTGAAAGCCCCGTCATTGTCTGCCCTGTTCATAACAAAGTCACTAAGGATCTCAACCTGCACCCCATTTTCCCTCAAAGTATTCTCGAGTTGCTGGTGTTCCTCAATGGCCACCCTTGTTCTGAAGGGCCTTTCAAAAAGGAATGGTCTAGGCGACAGCATAGCATAATCTATCTCTGTTCCAGGTCTGTGCATCATAACTTTTTTCAGTTTATGCCACTCTGCTTTAATTCTCATTTCTCTCATTGCCAATATTGATCGTAATAACAATTAATTTACGGTTTACAGAAAAGGTAACATTAATTCTTTTAAATAAAGGAAAACAGCTACTGATGAGACAAAACTATGTATTTTCCATTATAGTTGAGAGCATGGATTTCCCCCTCATAGTTTCCCTTGACTGTGTATAGTTTGAAATTCTCATTATCCATAATTGTGCTTTCTTTCCCTTCTGTAGAGACTACTATGAACTTTCTGCTTTCCAGGTTCTCCTGTGAGTATGAATAGGAACCGCTATTGAAATCGTTCTGCAGGATGTCGTATCTCTTCTCATTTGTCGGGTCGATAACAGTTAGTGAGTTTGCATTGATCTTTTCAAGTATGAATGTCTTGTCTTTTCCCCTGATGATTGTTCCGGGATTCAGATTCAATAACCTCACAAGATAGGTGTACCTGTAAAAGTCACTTCCCTCTCTTCGTCCTGCAAGTTTCTTGGTTGTGGTTGTTTCTGAAAAATAGTGATCATGGATATATTTGGCAAACTTGATTCCATCATTCTTTTTACCGAGATATATGTCAACACCCTCTTTCATAGGCTGAATTTTTGACAGGAAAGAGTCCGTGTCGTTATTATGCATTTTCTGAAGCATTCCCGATATTTCACTAAGAACCTTGTCTATTATTGGGGAATATTCTGCGGTAAGCGTACGGAGCTGGATTATGGCCTCATAATAGGATCCAGAAATTTTATTGCAAGTTGGACAACTGTTAAGAAGTATTTTTGAGGGGATATTCAGAGGATTACCTTCGAGTTTCTGTTCATCCGTCTTGATATCGAAAAGAAACTCTATCTTCCCTTCTATTCGCCTGAGGACTACTGAATTATTCTCTACTTCGAAACTGACATTGGGTTCTTTACTTTCAAGATGTGCAGCAATTTTCCTGGAAAGCTGCTGTTCCATCTTTCCTCTGGACCAGTTGTTCCCAAGTTTGAATGCATCGCATTTGGGGCATATAGTTAGCTCTATGGAGCCCTTCGTGGTTACCTGGATATGCTCAAGGAAGCATTGCTCACACTGGCCGTGTATAACTGCTTCTCTCTTGCCACAAATGATGCATTTCATTATAAATTGGGTATTTTATCCTCCCTCTTATACTTTTTAACAAGGGCGGTGGAAATGAGGTGCTTTCTGATTTCCGTGGTCCCTGCTCCTATCTGTCCGAGAATAGCATCCCTGAGTAGGCGTTCAACTTCAGAATCCTTGACATATCCAAGTCCCCCAAGTATCTGAATAGCCTCTCTTGCAATATATTCGGAAGCTTCAGAGGCATGCATTATGGCTGCAGCAGCCCCAAGAGAATCAAAGGGATCCTTGTCCAGGTTATCCAGTGCCTTTTCGGCCAAAAGTTTGCTCGTCTGGTATCTCGTATACATGTAAGCGAGTTTTTCCTCAATAAGCTGGAATTCGTAGAGGAACTTTCCTGACTGTTTTCTCTCAGTTGCATATTTCAGTGCAAGTTCCAGTGCCCTCCTTGAAACGCCCACAAATATGAAAGACAGGATCACCCTTTCCGAGTTCAGGCCACTGAAAATTATGTCTTTACCCTTTCCAGGTTCTCCAATGATTTTTTCATTTCCTAGTTTAATGGAGTCAAAAAAGATTTCACCGGTTGGGGAACCCCTCATCCCCATTTTATCAAACTTGTTGCCCCGGGAAAAACCTTTCTCGCTTGTGAGAACAACAAATGCTGAATATGCTTCTCCTGTTCTGGCATATGTAAGGACGAGATCTGCATATGGTGCATTGGTGATGAAAGTCTTGCTTCCGGATAGTATGTAATCTCCGCCGTCAATCTCAGCCCTTGTTTTCATTGCCAGTGCATCGGTTCCGGAACTTGGCTCTGTCAGTCCAAGGGACCCAATCCATTCGCCGGAGGCAAGCTTTGGAACATAATTTTCTCTGATAAATTCAGAACCATTCCTGTATAGGTTGTCCAAACAAAGATTACTGTGTGCCCCGTATGAAAGTGCCAGGGATGCAGAGGCATATCCGAGCTCTTCTTCGATGATAGCCTGGGCACGGTAATCCATTCCGGATCCTCCGTATTTCTCTGGAATAGTTACGCCAAGAAAACCCATCTTGCCCATTTTTCTGAAAAGTTCGACAGGAAATTCATCCGCCTGATCCATTTTGGATGCTATTGGTAATACTTCCTTTGCAACAAAGTCTTTAATGGATTGTCTAAGGAGGTCATAAGTTTCAGGCTCCAGTGATTTTTGCATGTGGGTTTAATCTCTTTGCGGTTTATTAATTTTAGAGTTTCGTTATATCCAAAATGTGTGGGATGATAAATTTCTAAAGATCGACAACATTAGTATCACTTATCTGCAATTTTCACCTCCTAAAACCAAACAGTGAATGTACCAATCAAATCCATCACAATCTTAATATTTGGTAAATTAATTGCGTAAGATACTCCGTCGGAAGTAAATAGCACAGGAAAGCTGGCTGCTTCGCTGTTATCTTACATTGTAAAAGTGAAGCCTGTTTAGGCATGCCTGTGTTTGATGTTCCTGTCGTGGAGAAGATGCAGAATGTATGTTGTAGTTGAGGATGATTACATTACAAGGATACCTCCCGAGAAACTGGGACAGGATTATGCCCAGGCAGTTCTTGATGTGGCAAAGACTTCCCTGGAAGGAAAATTTATAGATTTCAAGGATGAAAAGGATGATTCAAGAATCCTTGGAAAGTGCTACATCGTATCTGTAATAGATGTGGAAAAGATTGGAGAAGGAGCCATTGTCCACGGTGATGGTGGAGTTTACCAGAGTGTTCATTTCAAAGCATTAGCCTATTATCCTGAAATGCAGGAAGTGGTTGAGGGCGTAGTTGTATCCATACAGAATTTTGGTGCATTCATAAGATTCGGACCTTTCGAGGGACTTCTGCATAAGAGCCAGATAATGGACGACAGAATTGACGTTGATCTTGCAAACCAGAGATTCATTGGAAAGGATACAAAGAGAGACATCAAAGTTGGAGACAGGGTCAGGGTAAGGATTGTAGCACTTAACCTGAGTTCATCTTCCGTAGAGGACAGCAAGATTGGTTTCACAATGAAACAGCTTGGACTTGCCAAACTTGACTGGCTTAACAGAAAGAAAGAAAAAGTGGAGAATTAGATTAAATGAAACAGATTTACAGGGCTTGCAAGAAATGCAAACTCATAACCACAGAAAAAAACTGCCCTATCCATGGTGACGAAAAAACCACCACGGAATGGTTCGGCTTTACAATATTTACTGAGCCAAAGCTTTCTGCTATAGCAGAAAGGGCAGGAATTTCGGAGCCTGGCAGCTATGCAATTAAAGTCAGGCAGTGAGTTTGTCATCAGCGATGAAATAAGGGGAGAAATTACCAGAAGCAATGGTGTGATCTGCACACCTGATAAAATTTTAAGTGATTATCCGGGATCCAAAATTATAGCTGTTGGCGATGTTACTACTAAGGTTCTCCACGATAAGGGAATACACCCATTTATCGAGATAGTGGATCTCAGAACCAAAAGAGGTGTTGTAGGAGAATACAAGAGTCTCCCAGGTTCATACAAAATTAAGAATGATCCAGCAACACTTAGTCACGACTTATTCCTGCTAATAAAGGAATTGATGGATCACAATGGAGGAAGAATTGAGATTGATGGTGAGGAAGACCTTGCTGTTATACCAATAATTTTTTATTCAGACTTAAATACAGTGGTAACTTACGGAATCCCTGATGTAGGCATGGCCTGCATACCGGTAAACCTAGAAGTTAAAAAATTGGTCACCCAAATGATTGAAAGGATGGAAGTTAGATGCCAGAACTAAAGATAGAGAGTGAAAAGGAAAACAAGCTTCTTCACAGAAAGGAGCTTCAGTATAGAATTACTTTCAAAAACGAACCAACTCCAAGCAGGGAGAAAATAAAAGAGCTCATAGCAAAGAACTCCGGATCGAACAAAGAGCTTGTTGTTGTGGACAAGAACCTCCAGGAAACTGGCCTCAATGAGGTAAAGGGTTATTCAAAGATCTACAAGGACAAGGAAAGTGCATTGCTTTATGAGCCAGACTATGAATTACTCAGAAATGGGCTTAAGAGCAAGGAAGGAGAAGAGGGAGCCCAATGATCAAAAGAGAAATTTATGCAGTGGAAGACACGAAGCTTGTCAGGCAGAGGAGGTTTTGCCCAAGATGTGGCCCAGGCGTATTCCTAGGCGAACACAAAGACAGGTTTTCCTGCGGAAGATGCGGTTACACAGAATTCAAGAAAGAATCAAAGCCTAAAGAGTCAAAACCAAAGGAATCAAAGCCCAAGGAAGAGACGCCTGAAAAGGCACCCGCAGAAGCAGCAAAAGAAGAGAAGAAAACCGAATCCAAACCAAAAGCTGCTCCTAAAAGCAAAGCCAAAAAACCAGCCAAGGAAGAGTAATCTTCCATCAAATTCTTTTACGGTATAATTAAGAACCGGATTCCACAGGATTAAGCATTCACAAATTCCGGAAAATAATCAGCAGAAGAAGTGTCAACTACCCATCCCTAAAGGGTATGGGCTTGTTGCTGTCCTCTTCCATGCCCGTGAGCATGGTTTCACTGGAACGCAACGATTGGCTGGTTGACTTCCCTTGCGAGGGTCAGAGGGCTACTATTG
>JAJZJR010000072.1 GCA_021810045.1 Thermoplasmata archaeon | reverse complement strand
AAGATATTAATAAAGCAAACATATAAGCAATCAAGCCGTGATAGCTCAGTTGGGAGAGCGCCAGACTGAAGATCTGGAGGTCGCTGGTTCAATCCCGGCTCACGGCATACACTTGAATGACAAACAATTTTCCGATTTTATCTTTCCTGGATCTGGATAAATGGTCTTAATTGTACAAGTTTTTGATTGAGACGGCTTTAATGTGTTGAAAGTGTAATACCACATTCTCATTGAAAAATAAACTAGTGATTATTTAACGCTGGCCTGTACTGTGTTTAAGTAGCTGCCTTGTTCAAATCTATATAAACGAGTTTTGCCTTTATGAATCCTTATCATGTCATTAATAGTGCAATTCTTTTGTCCAGTAAAAATAATCAGCGCCTGAACATCAGTTTTCCTACATGTTTAAGGATCCAGTCCACCAGCAGGTTGTAAGTCCTGATTCCCTCTTCCATTACTGAAACTGTCCCATTTTCTTCCTTTATAAGATTTTTCAGGCACATCCAGTCAAAATAGAGCAGGAATTTGTCATATGAGATTTCTGACGCCCCTGCAAGCCTGGTCTTGTTCATCGGGCCCTTCTCAATGAGGTTTTTTATTACTCTTGCCACAACGTATAGATCTGGTTTAAATTCCTGCACCCTGGAATTCGAAATAAAACCACCTCAATTCTGCCACAAGATTGTCCATATGCCATAATTCAATGTAACTCTGCTTTATTGTTCTGTCTCCCAGAGCAACTATCAAGAGTACAGAACCAAGAAGTACCACGTACAGGTCAATTGGTATTCCAAAAATCCCAGTGACCAATATGCCATACGCAAAGAAAAGGATTACAAAAATAATCCCAAGCTCCAGCAGAATGGTCAGGGAACTGATCATTATGAATGCCTGTTTAGCTTTCTTTAGGCTTAACAGGATACCTTCCCAGTCACTTTCCTCTATTATGCGAATGATGCCGATAATTCCCTCCTTCAGATATTCGTCCCAGCTGTTTTCAACTGGTTTTGTGAAAGGTTTGTGAAGTATTCTGTAAACAAGTAACGCAGCAACTCCAAAGAGTATCAATACAGGTATTCCAATACCTACCCCATTGGATCCTATCTGGATATATCCCATTGCAGGATTCAATGTTTTCAGATCGTAAAGATTTGAAGCGAGTGAAACCAGATTTGCGGCAAGAACCGCAAAAAGGGTTACCATGAAAACCTGCGGGAATTTAGAACCGGATTTCTCATACCTTAAGGTCGTTTCAAGAGACTTTCTCAGGTCCCTCATTTTCTCCACAGCTTCCTTCTCGTCCATTACAGCCCACCTACCACAACAACTCTTACCTCGGAAATATTCTGCACAAATATTGCATAGCTGTTTATTCCATTATTCTCATAAGAACTTATGGCAGTACCCAGAAACGATCTGGAAACATTGTATATCACACCGGCATCTATTGGACTTGTTGGGGAAACTGTCAGGTTGCCTGCTCCTCCCGATTGATAGCTTTGGCCTGAAAATAACACATTACTGAAATTAAAGTATATACTTGAACCACAACTTACGGTGACTGAAGTCCCATTCGGCAACGTTACAGTGGATTTGCCTGCAGTTAATCCCTCACTGACGATCGTAAATTTCCCATGTGCATCCATTCCATCTGCCACCGCTACTATTATTATGGTGCCGTTCTCTCCGTAACCTTGAGTATAAAAGGAATCTTCATATGATGTGAAACTGCGGTTGATTCCTATGGTCAGAATAATCATAAACACAAGAACTACTGAAACAGTTTTCCATATCCAGGGCTTCATTGTTATCCTTTATAATCTAGAACGGTTTAATATAAACGCTCTTTGAGAGTATTTCAGCCATAACTTATGCCATTTGCGGATCTCGCATAGAAATGCGCATATCATATAAACAAACTGAATCAAAAAGATGGATGAGAATGATTTTAAACCTCATCCTGATTCTTTTCTGATCATATACTTCAGGTTCATCTTGCCTTCTGCATAAACAGCCTGAGGTGTTTCTTTTAGATCAGAAGCAATAACAGGCTTGAACTCCATCTTATCCAAGATATCCCTGTCAATGTCCACTCCCTTAGCTATCTCTGTCAGGATCAGGCCCCTGCTGTCCAGGTTGAATACACAACGCTCAGTAAAGAATTTTACTTCTTTTGAATACTTTACCGCCTCTTTTCCACTGAAGAATATCTTGTAAACGTCCTTCACGAACTTTACCAGGTCACCGTCTTTTTTGATGTGAATCCCATTTTTGTCGAAAGATATATCAGTTTTCCCCGCTGTGAAGCTCCCCGCAAAATAGGCCCTTGGTGTTCCTTCAGCTATAACTGGAAATCCGCCCGGACCCGTAAGTTTTCCCGGAATGTATGATGGGTTGACGTTTCCAAACCTGTCCACCTGCAGGAATCCAAGTGATGCCACGTCTATGATTCCTCCCTCGTAATTGGAGAACATATCCGGTATGGTTGATACGGCAAACGCTCCAAGAGACACTCCAAAGTCAGGGCCGGTAAGGGCAAGCCCTCCCCACGGTCCCGATTCAACAACTGAAACTATGTTTCTTGATAATTCTTCCCTTGAAATTATGCCTGAGATCAGGGATGGTATTCCCACCCCCAGATTGATGAGTATAGGTGGGCCCTTTGAATTTATAACGGAAACCAGTTCAATTGCAACTCTTCTTGCTATTACTTCCTGTGACTGCGGTATATTTTTCTCTGCACCGTCTCCCGGAAAATCCCTTGAATTCCATGGATTGGACTTGAATGAGGCCCTGGGATCGTAATAGAAAGAACTGGCCTGCCAGTTATAATTTTCCGGTGAAGGAACAACAAAATCTACAAGCGGATATGGAATTTCAACATTCCTGGGCGGAACTGACATGTCTCCAAGATACTTCTTCACCTGTGCAATGACCGTTCCTGGGTTTGGCCTGGCCCTTGTTGCCTGTGCAATGGCCATTACAGTTCCCCTTATTGGTTCATCATCCATTGTCAGGTTTCCGTACCTGTCGGCAAATGTGGTTCGAACGAATGCAATTTCAGGCTTTGGAGATCTGTATAAAAGATAATCCTCGTCCGAGATGCTGAATTTTGAAATGGTGCATTCCTTTGCCTGATCAGCTTTTGAATTAAGAGCCCCTGAATCCACTTCAGGGTCCAGATACGTCCCAAGTCCGATTTTTGTGAGCAGGCCAGGTCTTCCTGATGCAATTTCCCTGAACCAGTACGCAGTTATGCCTATTGGCCAGCCATATACCTGGAAACTGTTTTCAACGGTCATTCTCTGCAGCCATGGAGAAAATCCCATGAATGGAACAAGCATCCCCCTTATGAAATCCTCGTTGCCTTTCTCATATGCATCCTTCAGCACTTCATCAAGCGCTCTTCCTGATGAAGCTGGAAGAGCATCAGTCTCAATGAAAAGAGATCTGGGATGTCCAGTGGATGTGTATTTTTCATAGAGGGATTTTATGAGGTATTCCGGTGTCGTGGCCATGTTGAAACCGGAAATTGCCAGAACAGAACCATCCTTTACGCAGTCCAGAAAACTCATATCGCCGAATTCCAGTATTTCAGGTCTC
>JAJZJR010000007.1 GCA_021810045.1 Thermoplasmata archaeon | reverse complement strand
AAATGGCATACGGATACAGGAACCTTGAGCATCTGAAGACAGCCATATATTTTCACTGCGGGAATCTGGATATGAGCTTCTAAAATATGGGAATTAATATTCATCCCCAAAAAAGTGTGATGAACCAAAAAATAAAAAAATGTGAATTGGTTTTTTAGACGCTTTGCATGTCAGAGACCTGGTCCTGAAGCAGTGTTTTGGCTTGATTCTGGGAGAAATTGATGTTGAAACCCATTATGAGAATAAGATCGTTGTTGTTCTGTGCGATTAAAGATGACATGTGTGTGCCAGGAACTGTTACATTGAAAAACCCGCCTGTGTAATAGGTTGAAATATTTATATTGAAATAGCTGTAGGTTGCACTGCCGAGATTTCCAGTTTGTGGATTGAGAAGAGCTGAAAACAGATTTATAACATTTGTATACGAGTGCTCTGAATAGTAATTGTTTTTGTACGTTATATATCCAATTATGATACTTTCATTTCCGTTAGTCAGGTTTTCTGCATTACCACCTGTCATTCCAACTGCCAAAGTAGAGTTGAAGGAAGAAGAGTCAGATGTGATATTGCTGCTTGAATTGGAAGGATTGGATATCCATTTTCCACCAACTACGCTGCTGACCTGAGAAGTGCTAAGGAGTGGCGACTTCAATTTCTCATAAAGGATGAAACCGCCTACGCCTCCAGCGACAATTAGAACGGCCGCAATAACCACAAGCATCTTTTTCCTGTTCTGTCTCTTTCCGGATTTGATTTTTTCTTTAGAAATGTTGTCATCACCCATACTGTAATACCTCCTCAAAACCCCATAGAAATTTTATCACTCACAAATTACAAAAGCAGAAGGCCAATAATTGTGGAAATAAAATATCAATGTTAAATGCCTATTTTGGGTAAGATACCTCTTTTCCAAAAAATATAATACATATATAAATTTGCTCACTAGATTTTAAAACTGTACACATTTCAGGTAAACAGTATATAAGGTAAAAATGAAAATAATAAAAAATTAAGATTGTTTTTTCAACGTTTCCTTCCCACCAGGTAAGTGGCCATGGCCGAGATGGCCGCGAAGGCAATCGTACCAACCAGTACCATTAGAGCAGAACCTGCATAATCCGTATTCTGTTTAAAGGACACTGGTACTGTTAAATTGCCGTCACTTATCACAATCTGTCCGCTGCTCAGGTTGTTTGTGTAATCATTTACAGGACTGATTGAATATGTGTAATTGCCCTCTGGTACACTGAATGTTATTTCTGAGTCACTGGAATTGAATGTCTGGTTCCCCAGCTGAACCTGCCACTGAGTACCACTCTTCAGGCCATTTCCTACAAAGGTTACATTATATGTCTTGACTGAAATGGAAAGGGATACTGTGATATTTCCATCAAATACTTCCAAAGTGCCTGCAGCCGGAGTGACTTCATATCCAGCCGGGCCCGTCACTGAGTAGTTGTAGAGTCCGTTCTGCATATAGGAAATGATGCTGCCCGAAGTTGAGCTATAAGCCTGGCCTTCAATGTTTAATGACCACAATCCCTGGAAATTGTCCTGCTGCAAGGCAAAACTTACTTTGTGCAGCCTGTTCTGAAGCATGACTTTCTCCTGGACTGAGTTTCCCATTACTAGAACATGGCCCGACTCCGTTGCTGAAACTCCTGTGGAATATGTTGTAGCAGAGTATGAATATGTGCCATTTTCCAGGTACATGGTAACAGATGAATTGGTGGTTGTTTCCTGGGCATTCCCAATGGTTAATGTCCATGGAGTTCCGTCGGAAATACCCGTTCTCATAAATGTAACTGGATAAATTACTTTTGAGAATGAAATGGAAATTATGGCATCTGAACCATTGACTGTGAATGTCCCTGTGGATGGTGTCACAGAGTAATTGGAAGGTTTCAGAACCCTGTATTCATAAGTACCGTTGATAAGGTGATATGCTCCAGAGACACTGGGAAGAGGCATATGCGACTTCGAATAGATCATTATTGACCACCCGTCAGCGGGATGGTTTCCTGATACGTTGAAAACTGCATTGTACACAGGCGGGGATAGAGGTTCATAATCTCCACCCACTGCAACTTTGCCTCCATCATTATAGGGTATTGTACCTTCTAATCCTTCCCAGTAGTTTCCTCCCTGGTAACCGCACCCAACAATCGAACCTGTCAAAGTATAACCATTTACAGTGTTAGTATAGTTTTCAGCCATTCTTCCTGGAAGATTCCAGCTATTGCTGTAAATGCTTATCATATAGGTATAGGGATCATGAAGAGGACTCACCTGATTTAACTGCACGCCGAAGTAATTGTTGTATATTATATTCCCGGAACTGTATACAGAAATTGCGAGCGGTTTTTGCTGATAGAGCATTGCGTTAGCATAGCTACTGTAAAGAACAGCATCAGCAGAGAAAGTATTGCCCCATATCGTTCCATTTCCGGCCATTCCGTTACTGTTGTATATGGATAGAGAGGAACCCATGCTGCTGAAAGTATTGGATGCCACGAGGAAATCTTTTGAATTGAGAATCATCAGGTTGGAAGCAATACCGCTGTTCATTGTGTAGGGGAACCAGCCAGTTATTGATGTGGCATTGCAAACGGTGACGCCAGACGTATTTGACATAATCATGTTCAGGTTGTTGTAGTACGGCAGGTCAAAGGAGTACAGGACATTAAAGAGCGGGACTGGATACCTGTACTGGAAAGATGCAGGATTATCAATTTTCAGATATGCATCGGTATTTTCCACAAGTATACCTGAGAACTGGGGATAGAGGAAGTTGTTTGCCCTGGTGAAGAGTTCTGAAATTCTTGTGTACTGGTTGTTTTCCACAATGTAGGGATCTCCTAAACTGCCGGTGCCGGCCACTGATCCGTCCTGTGATGAGCCAATGGTGAGGTCTTTCAACT
The DNA here is from genome assembly GCA_021810045.1 of Thermoplasmata archaeon. GTDB lineage: Archaea > Thermoplasmatota > Thermoplasmata > Thermoplasmatales > Thermoplasmataceae > JAJZOM01. Next base: position 72,353 of record JAJZJR010000007.1, on the reverse strand, counting down.
GCCCATTACCATTGGCATACAAGGGCGTATATACTCCCTTCGACAGGTTTTCTGAGAGCGTGAAATTATTCCAGGCAAGTGTTTGATCAGCTCCTTCACCGCCACCTCCACCACCGTGCGACTGTCCGGTACCTTCTTCTGAAGATTCATTGACTGTCGTTGCTATGGTGACGTATTGGGGATTGAAATTGCTCAATAGTATCTGCATTGTATATGAGATTCTGCCCGGGAGGGAAAATTTGTATGTTCCGTTCGGGTTGACTGGAGCCCATGCTGCAGTCCCGTTATTAACGTGCGTTCCCATGTTTATGAATACAAAACTGTTTGCGGGATCAATTTTGCCTTGCAGGTTAACCGCACCGGAATGACTTACCTGGGAACCCCATAGTGATACAGGAAGAGATGGACCAGTGGAAAGATGGGCCATGGGCTTCATCTGTGAAGACCACCATACTGACAGCCCTTGAACAGTCTCTCCTGTGTTTGACCCATAATTGTACGCAGCAGGTAGTTTTGTGTAAGTTCCATCCGGACCCTGAAACTTCAGGGTTAACTGGCCGTTTGCACTGTAAATGCTTGTAGTACTCCCCATACCGGGACCCGTGACTGCCAATTCGACATCCTTAAGCATACCGGACGGTGTTTTGGAAAAACCGTCAACAATGAATTTCCCACCTGAAGCGTTCAGATTCAATGTCTGAGAAGAAAATGTCACCATGTCATAATTGATGCCAGGGGCGGCTTCCCCGTGTTCGCCTCCACCTGTGGAATACTGAAAAGCTACTGAATTCTGCCAGTTAACTGTTCCCGAATTTATATAAAGTGCAACTGTTGCTTCTCCGGATAAGTTGATTACAGGGCCCGCATAATAATACATCAGACCCGGGATCACATTTCCGTTGCCAGCCGAGATAATTCCTTCAGGCAATACGAATGATGGTGAAGATATGTCCCAGATGTTGTCAATCAGCTGAGCTGATCCGGTAGAAGGCGTGTAAAGAAGTATATTCTTTATCCAGAAGTATGCAGTCCCGGTTCCATGTGAATCCGGAATGGACAGTACGGCAGAAAGCTGTACGGCCACTGTTTCGGGATTGCTGTTCATAAGATATTGTGCATTCAGATCTTCAAACATCACAGTTCCGAGGAAACTGCTAGTGTTGTACTGGTACGGGATCTTCAAACCTGATGGTTCCATATACCCATAGTCCGTAATGCCCATTGGAGCTGGTGAAACTGTATAAAGAGGGGTTACAGAACTGCTGTGAAGGCCCGGGGCATACAGGTTGGGAAGATAGATATAATCAGATGCGACCCCTGATTGTGATGCTATTTCAAATAGATTCCTGGAGTCGAAGATATTTTGACCTGAGGAACTGTATGAGCCGGTTACCTGATAAAGATCGTTTGCCGAAGCTGTGGCTGAATTTTCATTATCGTTCGTATCCCATACGAAAGGCAGGACGGTGCCCAATACGGTTATCAAGACTATGAGTGCAACAAGCCCTCGCTTGCTCATGTACCTCATAAATATCAATAATTTATCCCTTCAGAGAGTTTATGGTTAATGTATCACCTGTAATGGAGATGCCTCCTGGATCCTGATTGACAGCCAATAACAAAATAAGGTACAGGAATTTCAATTGATATTCAAAAAAAAGGTTAATGGATTTAAAAAAAAATAAAAAAATTAATTATTTTATAAAGGCAGTATCAGTGCTTTCTCCACAGTGCATATGCTATGCCGAACCCTGCTCCGATTCCCACAACTGCACCAATGCTCAACAGGCCTGCTGTCATTGCATGGTTTGGAACAACTGAATAGTCAGCCATAACGGAGGCGTTGGCACCGTTAACTATGACGTACCCGGGGGTCTGCTGAAGATTGTAACCATTCACATTCAGGATCTGGTAGCTGTAGTTGCCATCCTTTACTTCAAAAGTCAGCGATGATGATGTTGTGTTTACTGTGTTTCCATTGAAGTCAACACCCCACTGTGTGCCACTGGTAAGGCCTTTGGCGTTGAAAGATAAGGTGTAGGTCTGCTCTGCGAATTGGACATTCTCATTCAAAGGAGAACCGAATACCACAAAAGTTCCGCTTTCAGTTGTTGTTCTATACCCTGAGGGTGCAATCATGGTGTATACATAGGTACCATTGGGCAAATCTACCGTTAATGTGGTGCCGGTTGCAGCATATGGTAGGCCATTAATTATAACGGACCACCCGCTCCCGGCTGGCAGACCTGTCTGTGTGAAGGTTGCAGCATAGTATACAAGGGCAAATTTGATTGTTTCAACGGTATTGGCTCCATTGACCAGAACCATTCCCGGACTGGGTATGGCTGCATAATGTGAGTTGCCAGAGACTGTGTAGCTGTAGGTGCCATTTGGCATCATGTAGGTTATGCTGTTGCCTGTTGTACTCTTCACCTGGCCCGATAGATTTACAGACCACGATTCACCGACAGGATGACCTGTCTGTGTGAAGGTAATCTGGTGTTCCACCAGGGTGAAAGTTACATCCTTCACAATATTCTCACCGTATACCATTGCTACACCGTTGATTGGAGCTGCAGAGTATAAGGACGGCTTGTCAATCTTGTAGTAGTAAGTACCGTTCAGGACCTGGAACTGTATCTGTGAACCGGTTGTGGTCATGGTTGTATCTCCAAGAGTGACAGACCATGATGAAGCCGTTGGAAGGCCGGTACCTATAAAGGTAACATTGAATTTTTGTGGCAGGAGTGGATAGTAGTCCCCTCCAACTGCAATGTTTCCTCTGTCATTATAGGGTATTGTGCCCTCGAATGATTCCCAGTAGTTGCCTCCCTGGTAACTGGTTTCCACAATTGAGCCTGTTAAATTGAATCCCTGTACCGTGTTTACATATGACAGATTGTATTTCTGTCCAAGGTCCCACATGTTTGTGTAAGTGGCCGCCTCTTGTGCAAACTGGTCATAAGACGGACTTAAGGCTTTGCTTCCCTGATCAAAGTAGTTGTTGTAGACAAGGTTTCCTGAACTCATCATTAGTATTGAAATGGGGACCGTACCATGCAGTATGTTTCCTGCATACGAAGTTTCAGTTATGGGGTCCGTTGTAAAGTGGTTTCCCCATATGGTTCCGCCGCCATTGACTCCATTGCTGTTGTATACAAGCAGAGAGGTACCCATGCCATTGAACTGGTTAGCTGCTACAAGGAAACTGGTAGAGTCCCAGAATATAACACTTGCAGACGGGAATCCGTTCATTGAGGCTCCATTCCATCCTGAAATCGATGAAGCTCCCTCCAGTACTATGTTGGTGGTATTGATGAACTGGAAATTGAGGTTGTTGAAGGATGGCAATCCAAACTGCAGAAGCATTGCTGCCATGAATGAGGGGTACTTCACTGCAAAGTTGGATGGACTGCTGATTACTATCGATGCGTTAGTGTTTGATATCTGTACTCCCGCGAAAGCCGGGAACATGTAATCATTTGTTCGAGCAAACAGTGAATTCAGAGTACTGTACTGATTGTTCTCAATAATGTATGGGTCACCTGGTGTTCCATCTCCAACAAATACGTTAGGTGTGAGATTCTTTATATTTGCAACTCCGGTAAAGTTGGAGCTCCCAACTGTGAGGTATTTCAGCTGAGCGTTATCAACTGCATATAGTGGGGCGTATATCCCGTTGGCCCTGTTGAAGTCGAGTGACACATTGAAGTAAGCTGTGGTTTCATTCTCACCTCCACCTCCTCCATGAGAAGTATTGGTTGATGAGCCACCTCCTTCAGTTGTGTTGGTCTCCGTTTCCGGGAACATGTCTGTTGAAGTGAAGACATAAGGATTGAATTCGCTCATCATAACTGCACCTGCGTAATCAAGACCTCCCGGCATTGCATACAGGTATGTTCCATTGGGATTCACTGGTGCCCAGGCGGCTTTTGAACTGTCGTATGTGGTACCGGCATTGATGAAGAAGAATGCGTTTGCCGGATCAACGGTTCCCTGAATGTTGGTTCCACCGGAACTTGTTTCATCGGAACCCCACAGAGGTACGAGTATACTGGGACCTGTGCTGAGATGTGCTATAGGACTCTTGAGGGAAGTCCACCAGACTGAAAGACCCTGGATGGTTTCGCCGGTGTTTGACCCATAGTTGAATGCAGATGGGACATTGGAGTAAGTTCCTGTGGAACCTTTGTACTGGAGCTTGAACTGGTCATTTGCAGAATAAACGTTGGTAGAGCTCCCCCCTCCGGGTCCCGTAGCCACCAGTTCGGAATCATAAAGGAGACCTGCTGGTGTTTTCTGGTTACCATCTACCAGGAAGTTTGCCGATGCTGCCGGAACCACTGTTCCTGGCAAAACGGAATTGAAAGTAACCATGTCATATGCAGTTTCCGGTACTGTTGAGGAACTCTCTGTACCTGTGATTTCGTATGAAAATACCACAGCGTTATTCAGGTCGTTCATCACTGAATCAACATAGACAATTGCCGTGAATGTACCTGGAACATTAATGGTAGGCCCTGCGTAATAATAAAACAGACCTGGTACTACCGTTCCGCTTCCTGATAAAATTGTATTATTTTGCATCTCCATTGATGGACTTGAGAGACTCCATATGTTGGATACGAACTGCATCTGCCCCAGGGATGGGGTGTAGAGCATAACATTCTGGATCCAGAACACATTGTTTGGATTACCTTGTACCGTTACGTGGTTTAGAACAGTGTTAAGCTGAATGGCCACTGTATTTGGAGAAGTGGTCTGCAGGGAGTTGGCTACCATGCCTTCGAACATGGCTGATCCAAGGAATCCACTAGTTGAGTAGGAATACCTTGTAGTTACTCCACTGTTAATGGAATAACCGAAATCTGAAACCCCCATAGGAGCTGGAGATCTGTCATAAGCCGGAGTAGCAGTACTGCTTGTAGCATTGTAGTTGAGGTTTGGCAGATATGCGTATTCCGTGGGAACATTGTTCTCACTCAGCAACGTAAGCACTTCGTTTGCACTTAGCGGTGCTGAAGAAAAAGATGGTGAGTATGCAACCATCCCACTATTGGTGTTTACAGCCTGGCTGGCTGCAGTCTCGCCAGGAGATCTCTGAGGGATTTCATACAGCACAGCGAGTGCCGAAAGAACCATGGCGGCGGCTACAAACAAGACCAGCGCTCTTTTTTTACTAGAGGTGTCCACTTTAAGTCACCTTGTAATAAAATAATGTAGGCTTGGCTCATATCCACTGTTCCTTACCTTTTAAACAAAAATGCTGCTGAACAGATATTTAACTTGCATCCAGATTATATTATGGAAATTAGCCTCTGAATTCACCCTGAAAATCATTATTGCCGAATCATGATAAATCATAAATAAAAAAATAGAAAATATAATTTAAAAAAATATGGAATTCCAGTTATCTTTTTCTGATCAGATAAACGCCAATTCCAACTCCTGCAGCGATTCCAATTGCAGCTCCGCCAGTCATCAGCAATGTTCCAGTCAGGTAATCAGGATTCTTTGTGAAATTCACGCTGACATTCTGATCCGCACTTGCTACATTCACATATCCGCTGCTTGAAGATGCACTGTATCCCGATGCACCGGAAATGTCATAGGTGTAGTTTCCCACTGGCACATCAAATGTTATGACTGATGACGTAGAGTTGTGTGTTATACCATCCATTGTTACTGACCATGAAGTCCCAACCGAGACTCCTTTGTGCTCAAAAGTAACTGTGTATGTCTTTTCATGTATTGTTACATTCAATGTAGCTTCATTGTCCAGTACAAGTATGGAACCTGCAGAAGGCGAAGCCCAGTACTCACTGCCTGTTGAAATTGAATATGTGTAAAGTCCATTCTCTTTAAGCACGGAAAGACTGTTGCCGGAAACTGTGTACTGCTGTCCATCAAATGTTATCTGCCAGCTGGTTCCTGTTATGGAACCGCCAAAGTTGAAAGTAACTTTATGAAGTGTTGAAACAAAGGGAAGGTTCAATAGAACATCATTTCCATAAACCAAAACTTCGCCGTTGCTGGGCTGTGCCGAGAACGTTGCAGGACCGCTTACTGTGTAATCGTAGGAGCCATTGTCAACATTAAAAATTATGTTGTCAGTAGATGTTGATATAACGTGGCCAGAAAGATTCACTGACCAGGATGATCCCACTGGGAGACCCGTTTCCACAAACTTTACTTCATAAACCACAAGTGAGAATGTTATATATTGCGTAACCGGAGATCCATATACAAGGACTGCTCCATTGGCAGGATCTGCCATGTAATTGGTCGGGTTACTTACCTGAAATGAGTGTGTTCCATTTAACAGCTGGAAACTTATGGTACTGTAGGTCGTACTCATTACGTTTGAACCGTCGACTGTAACGGACCAGGAGGTTCCCTGAGGAAGTCCGATGCTGGTGAACGAAACGAGATAAGTCTGCAGAGAAGCATTCACTACCGGCGTTACCTGACTCACAGGTCGATCGTTAATGTCTTTACCTGCAGGGGTGGACCCCACAAGGTAACCCGGGTTCTGGTTGTCCCCGTTAGATACACTGGATTGTGATGACTGGAAAAGTACCACTGCTGTGGATATTACCATCACAAAGGCCAGGGATGCTACCAGGACTCTTTTTTTACGAGAGGCGTCCATCTTTATGTCACCTTAGAAAATGATTTCATCCCTGCTGATTATCGCTTTACCTTACCTTTAAGGAAATGGCGGCCACCAATGTTCTGGACTTCTATAGAAACAACCTGAAAAATGAAGTTAAAAAAAATAAGGGGATTTTAAAAAAAGAATTTTATTTCTTACCGGAAACCCTTATCAGCACCATCACGAGCACAGCTACTGCTATAACAATAACCGCCCCTATGGCAACCCAAAGGTACGGGAAGCCTCCTGCTGTTGTGGTTGATGTTCCGTTAATCTCCAGTGTGTGGGTGGAGAAGTGCGGAGTGTGAATGATGATAAGTGTTCCACCATTTACTGCAGAAAGGTAATACTGTGCCTGACTCTGCGAAGTTGTATTTATGAGGCCGTTTGCATCCTGGAGCTGTGTCATGACCTGGTTGTCAAGTTTCAGTGTGAACTGGGAACCGTTTGAAATTACACTGTTAGGTATGAAGACTGCAATGTTCTGGCCCTGTTGAGTCTGTGCAGAAAGCTGTATTTCAACTCTGTTCTGGTAAGCGTGCTGTAAAGCCAGATTCAGTGAGGAGTTATAGTAATAGGTGTAGTTATAAGGTGATGCTGTTCCTGAGCCAATGTATACAAACGCACCGAGCTTTCCATGCTGCATGGCATATTGAAGCTGGCTCTGCAGCTGAAGTGAGTAGTTCAGGTAGTGGTTCTGGGCAACGAACTGCACATATGCAATGCCTGTTGTGCTTATTGCTATTGTGTTTCCAACGACAGATACTGAACCGTCATGTATGAACAGCTGACCCTTGAAATTACTGTTGGATATGGATATAATTGTTGGGGCGGCCATTATGTTGAACTGGTTTCCTGTGATCAGTCCGGTGTAGTTGCCATAAGTATGCCCGTATGCATAACCCATGCCTGGCATATTGTGTGAGAAGTGTATGGTTGATATGTTCAGCCCGGATGCAACAACCATGGACAGTGTGCCATTATTGGTGAAGAAGCCACCCATGGTTGCTATGTTATTGTATATCTTGAATATTGAAGTCTGGTTGGCAAAGAACAGGGCATTGCCTGCAACTATGGGGTCAGTGCTTGGGAAAAGCGGGGATGTATAACCGTTTCCAAAGTTACCATGCCCTTTCGTGGATATACTGCTGAAGACTACCGTGTCAGAATAAATGTTCTTGTAATTGTGAATTGTGCCTGTGGAGTTGTCAAATGTCAGGGACAGGTATTTTCCAGTTACAGCACCTGTTGATGGATCATATGTCAATGGATCCTTGGTAAGACTCGTGTCTTGGGCCTGTTTTGCCGTTGAGAATTTTATGGTTCCCGTTGGAGTTATGCCAACAATCAGTGAAGACCCCGATACAAGGCTCGTGTTCAGGAAGCTTATAGTCTTTCCGTCAGGAGAGAGAGTCGATGGAGAATTTGCCATAAATAGAATTGCTCCATCTGTAACATTTATACGGTATATTGTGTTGCCAAGAAAACTCAACATGAGAGTGTTTGTGTTCTGTGTGTTATATAAACCAATAAAGCTTGATGCGATAACAGGCGTTGCTGCAGAAGGCAATGATACATTGATCTCTGGTGGCTGTCCTCCCTGCGTAAGTGTGGTTGAGAGAAGGAGCATGTCATTATCATCAGTTGTGTATATGGAAACGTTTGACAGCGTCAGTATCTTGTTAACATTACAGTATTCCTGAGTAGGGACCGTGGAGTTTGTTCCAGACGTTACCACCTGCGAAGCAGCAAGGATCGTATAGTTAGGATTTGTGTAAGTGATGTTATAGACCGTACTGGTTGCAGGGTCGTAAGACATGGAATAATTACCAGCTTCGACCGGAGTAACCTGGGCAGAGGAGTTTCCGGCAAATATTGCAACCGATGACAACAACATCATGAATGCCATGATCATTATCATCGATTTCTTGGTCAGTGATTTACCCATTTAAGTCACCAACCAAAATATCAAAATTCAATTCTTTATGTCGATTCCTCAGAGATAAGGAAATTTACCTTCTCCAAATTTTAATAAGGGGATAGTTTTTTAAACCATGTCCATAGGGAATTGATCCATTTTTCAACTGGAGGTTTTATTTACTGATTCCTGCAGGATATGGATAATAGATTGGATTTAATACAGCCTATAATATCATCCTGTCACCAGGAATCAACAGACAAAAAGTTAGGGTAAGTTGATCTCACAGGAGAATAGATCATGTTTTTCAGCAGAGCAGGTGTTTCCGGAGACAGGGGAGCTTCAAGTGAGAAACTAGCCATATTTTCATCAATAACACTCATTTATACAGGATTCAGCGCTGCATATCTCTTCATCTCCCTTTTTCTCCTTCAACAGAAACATGTTCCACTGCCTGAAATAGGGATAATCTATCTTGCCACAGGAGGCATAGATATCTTTGTTCAAATGGTTGGTGGCAGACTTTCTGACAGAGTTGGAACAAAAACTGTCATGGTCATGGGCCTGTCTGGTTCAGCCGTCATTTACCTTGTTTTCATTTCACTGATATTTGACAACGGCGGGGCTCTCTTTTATATCACATTGTTCCCCATTCTGGGCCTGTTTGGAGGACTTTTCCAGCTTGCACTCTCCTCATATGTCTCGGACAGGGAAAAGGATGAGATGGCAGGTGGTCTTTCACAGCTCTATGTCGGTATAAACCTTGGATTCACAGTTGGTCCCGTAACCGGAGGATTTGTGATAAGTTACCTTGGTTACGGTTATCTATTTCTTCTAGGGCTTGTAACATCACTGCTGGCATTTGTAATAATTGAAGCAGGCATAAAGCTTAATCCCAAATATGCAGAGAGAACAGCCGGTTCTTCAGATAAGGAAAAAACACGCATCCTGAAACAGCCTGGTGTTCTTTCATTACTCATTCTTGTGTTCATTTCCTGGTTTGCCATTTCCTACCAGGCCGTACCTCTTTCAATATTCGAATCAAAATTCCTCATTCTGACTAGTATAGAAATTGGGATAGTGCTGAGTGTAAACGGATTTCTCATCACGGTATTCCAGGTGCCGATTTCCAAGATTATAGGAATAGAAAGGAATGGCAGACTTATCCCTGTAGCAATCGGTTCCGTTATTATGGCAGTGGGCTATGCGGTGATAGCTATTTCACATACATTTATTCCCATGATCATTGCAATTGCAATAACCACTCTTGGCGAGATGATGATTGCAGTCCCCACCCAGGTTGTCCTGACTCTTTTTTCACAAAGCCACAACAGGGGACAGTATCAGGGTTATTACTTCGCATTCTCCCGTGGAGGAGCTTCGTTCTCATCCTTTGCAGGGCTGCTGCTTTTCAGCATATTCATTGGAAATGCACAATATGCATGGTATGTGGTTATTTTCCTATCTCTTCTTGCTGCAGTAGCTTATTCTTTCCTGTCCCCGACAATTGCAAAAGAATACAGGATATCCAATGAACAAAAGATCTGATATTAAACAAGGTTGTACTACAATTTGAGTTATAACTTATAATTTTAATATCCTACAGAGATACAGTAGTATGTTCAGAGAAGTGAGCACTGATCCCATCAGGCCGTTTCACATAAAAAATATCATTGTAAATGGTGTTGGTGTTCTCTCCGATTCCTACAATCTTTACGCCATCTCACTTGTGTTCTTTTCCATTACGGGATATCTCCATGCAAGTGCTGTGGATTACTCATTTCTTACAGCTTCAGGATATATAGGGGCCGGGTTTGGTGCAATCCTTTTCGGAGTGATCGCAGACCGCATTGGAAGAAAACCCATGTACGGCATAGATCTTGCCCTTATTTTTCTGGGATCGGCTGCACAGTTTTTCACCACCAGCTACTCATTCCTTTTTATTTCAAGGCTCATAATGGGATTCGGCATTGGTGGAGACTATGTCATGTCACCGGTCATTATGGCAGAAAACTCAAATGCAAAAGACCGTGGAAAACTTATGGCAACCACTTTCTCCATAATGTACCTCATTGGTGCAGTCCTTGCAGCATTTGTGGTTCAGGTAGCAGGAACATTTATCAGCCCGGCCGAGGCCTGGAGAGTCGAACTTGCATTTGGTGCAGTTCCTGCACTGTTTGTTATTTATTATCGCAGGAAGATACCGGAAACTTACAGGTTCAAAACCAGAGTACAGGGAGACTCGGACTCCAACTTCAATGTTTCAGTTAAGCCGGAGAAAAACATCAAACTGACCAAGGACAGGGAGAATTACGCCACAAGATTTCTCAGGTCCCTCCCCATAATTCTTGCCGGAAGCGTCTTATGGGTACTTTATGACGCATATTCAAGCACTTTCACCATATTTGGCCCCATTACCATTGCAGCCAACCTCGGCCTCTCCCCTGTTGGATTCACATATGTTGCAGTTTTCCTGGCAGGATTGCCTGGAACCATCATTTCCCTGCTCCTTATAGACAGAGTGGGAAGAAAAAAACTGGTAGTGATAGGCTATCTTGGTGTTTTTGTAGCATTGCTTCTCTATTCCATACTTTTGGTTGACCCGGGGATCTTCGGGATTCCTCCATCTGATGAGATACTTGGCGGATTCATCGGGATCGCTGCAGCACTTGGAATGACATTCTATATGTTCAACTACCTTTTCTCTGCTGTTGGACCTGCAACAATCATTGGCGGAACTGTAATTGTGCCGGAACTGATTCCTACAAAGGTAAGAGCCAGTGGACAGGCTTTGAATGTGTTTATAGACCGGATTGCCGCCGCCACGGTCATAACCCTCTTCCCTGTTCTACTCAGTATAGTGGGACTTGGTTTCATGATCTTTGTATATGCACTTATTGCAGTGGGCTCCAGTATACTCCTGTATTATGCATTCCCGGAGGCAAAGGGCAAAACGCTTGAAGAACTTGCTAGAGAACCCACAGAATCCAATGTCTCTGGAGGATCAGGGAGCTGAAAATTCCAAAAATGGAATTAAGAACATTATTATTTAAAAATTAAGAATTAATAACCAACCTGACCATTTTCTGCTTCATGAAATACACAAGCTTTTAATTTTTCAATCTGCATTTCCATGAATGACTCAGGGAAAGACAATTTGGGAAAATCTCAAGCCGGATGAAGAGGAGAAACTTGAGTCCATTTCATCAGGATACATAGATTTCCTCTGCAAGGTTAAAACTGAAGGGGAAGCTGTGGACTATTTTATGGAACAACTCACGAAAGATGGTTTTCAGGATCTTGAAAAACTTGATAAACTCACACCTGGAACCAAGTTTTACTATAATCACATAGGGAGGACTTTTGCAGCGGGAATTGTTGGCAGGAAAGGACTTGACAATGGACTTTACATCATTGCCTCCCACATTGATTCCCCCAGACTCGATCTGAAACCCCGACCACTCTATGAGGATTCAGAAACTAACACTGCGCTCCTTAAGACACAATATTATGGCGGTGTTAAGAAGTACCAGTGGGTCAATATACCACTTGCCCTGCATGGAAGAATATTTACCAAGGATGGGCGAGTGATAAAGGTAAACCTTGGAGAAGATGAAAAAGACCCTGTGCTTCTCATTCCTGATCTGCTCCCGCATATTTCAAAGATGCAGAGAGACAGGAAACTTTTTGATGGAATTGCTGCGGAAGAGCTGAATGCAGTCGTCGGCAGCAGGCCTGGAGACTACAAGGAGGAAAAATTCAAGAGCCATATCCTTAAATTGCTGAAGGAACGATACAATGTTGAGGAAGAGGATCTTGCTTCTGCAGATCTTGCCCTTGTCCCGGCTGGTAAGGCGAGGGAGGGTGGATTTGATTCTTCCCTGGTCATAGGATACGGCCATGATGACAAGGCCTCAGCATATACTTCCTTCAGAGCGTTTCAGGAAATCAGTGAACCGGAAGATACCGCTCTGGTCCTATTCTTCGACAAAGAGGAGATTGGCAGCCAGGGAACATCTGGTTCACAGTCGAACTTCCTCGAATATGTTGCAACATCGCTTCTGCATAAACTGACTGGCAAATCTGACAATTATCATGTCCTTTCCCTTTTGAGAAAGAGCAATGTAATAAGTTCAGATGTGGACGCAGCTATGGATCCAAGCTTCAAGGAAGCGCATGATGCTCACAATGCAGCTAAACTTGGAGCCGGTATTGTTGTGGCAAAATATTCCGGGTATGGAGGCAAATTCGAAGGTTCAGAAGCACCTGGTGAATTTGTGGCTTACGTGAGAAAAATCTTCGAAAAACATAATGTTCCCTACCAGTTTGGCACACTTGGAAAGGTAGACGAAGGCGGTGGCGGAACGGTCGCACAGGACTTTGCAAAACACGGTATGAATGTGGTTGATGCCGGAGCTCCAGTCCTTGGAATGCACGCACCGTATGAGATAACCAGCAAGGCTGATCTCTATAGCTGCTTCAAGGCATACAAAGCGTTCATGTTGCACTGATGTGCAACCAACCAATTTTCTGAAAGGGAACCTTAGGGGTTTCCAAGAATCATTGAAAGTAGAAACAGAGCTATGATTCCGTAAATAAAAACAAGAATAAATCTGCGGAACATGTAATAGTTCATAGTTTCACATTTATTAATCGAAACCCGAACTAAAAAGATCAGTCCTAACATATTAAAAATTCAATTTATTAATGGAAAAATTTAGTTAGGGCAATCAGGTAATAATTGTGTAAATTGAACCAGAATAATACAAAGAAAATATAAATCAGAGCAGATTACTTGATTCGGTTGCAGGCATATGTCAGATCTCGCTGAAATCCTTATGATTGAGCATGTGGCAATACGGCACATACGGAAGGCTGTGGAAAACAAACCGGATTATGAATTCCTTGTGTCCTTTCACGAATACCTTGAAAAGTGCCATATTGAAGTAGAGGAAAAGATTGTTTTTCCGCTGCTCCTGAACCGGGAATCGGAACCTGATCCAAAATTCAGGGAAGAGGCGGGACGTATACTTGCAGATCATAAGCTTATTCAGGCACTATTTGGAAACCTCACAAAGTGGGTTTCCTCTGAGGATTTTAACAATTTCAATTCAAGATATCCCTTGTATTTCAGGCTTCTCCAGGACCATAATGACAAGGAAGATGCCATTGTATTCCCGCACTGGAGTTTGATCACTGACTGCAAAAATACAGATGCCAGGAAGGAAGCAGTGAATATAATAGAGTCATTCGGGAAGAAAAAATACATTGATTTAACTGGAATGACTGAATCCGGTTTTTCATATCTTTTCAGGTAAACTTACCTGGATATCATTACTGTGTCATAGCACCAAATGCTTCATTGCTGTTTTATGGAAATAGTGTTGTGACCTCCTCTCCCAGCTTTGGCAGGGAGCTTCCTGCTTCGACGGTTACCTGCGGGACCTCCACAGGCATGAATTCCCCTCGGTCCGAAGGTACTTTGCCCTCCACACTCATCCATTTGAATTTACGGACACAGGCATGCATGGAGTCACCTGGGATCCGACCCACTCCTATTCTGTCTGCTGGTTGGCAGAGTGCATTGCAGCAAATCATCAAATAGATTTTGCTTTGATACTTTCCCTTTCAGAAGGGTATTTCATGCTCAATTTGGTTAAAGATTATTTTTCAGTTGGCAACTAACACTTTAGGTTTTACGGTTAAGACTTACTCCCCTTTAGTTGAATTAGCCTTGACAACCTTTTAATTGGTTTTTAAGCAAAGGTACAGGTGAAAAAATGGAAACGATATTGGAAAGGAAACCTGAAAAGGCTGGAAAAACATATGCAATGCCCGGACAGCCGGGAAGCATTGTATCTGTTAAGCCAAAGTATGAGAATTTTATAGGAGGAAAGTGGGTTGAGCCCGTAAAGGGACAGTACATGACCGACATATCCCCCGTAAATGGGAGACACATTACAAGAGTTCCAAAGTCCACTAAGGAGGATGTTGAACTTGCGTTGGATGCGGCCTATGCTGCAAAGGATCAGTGGGCAGAAAAATCACTTGCTGATAGGGCAAGAATTCTAAACAAAATCGCAGACGCAATAGAAGCAAATCTGGAGATGCTTTCAGTTGCAGAGACTTTTGAAAACGGAAAACCTGTGAGAGAGACCTTGAGCACAGATCTCCCGCTTGCGGCAGATCACTTCAGATATTTTGCCGGAGCAACTAGAACCTTAGAGGGGTCCATAACAGAAATTGACAAGGATACTGTAGCTTACCATTTCCACGAGCCGTTGGGAGTGGTTGCTCAAATCGTACCCTTCACGTTCCCGCTTCTTATGACTGCCTGGAAAATAGCTCCTGCACTTGCTGCCGGAAACTGCACTGTCGTAAAACCTGCATCCACTACTCCCTGGTCCATTCTGAAACTGATGGAAGTCCTACAGGACATTGTTCCGGCAGGAGTTGTAAACGTGATCACAGGTCCGGGAGCAGAAATTGGGAAAACACTTGCGAGCAGCAGGAGGATCTCCAAGGTTGCATTTACCGGAGAATCTGACACAGGGAAGCTTATCATGCAATATGCAGCAGAAAACATAATACCCTCGACCACAGAACTTGGAGGAAAATCTCCGAATATATTCTTTGAAGATGTGATGGCACATGACGATGAGTTCCGCGAGAAAGCTCTGGAAGGACTTGCCCTTTATGCCTTCAATAAGGGTGAAATGTGTACATGTCCTTCCAGGGCCCTCATCCAGGAATCAATATATGATGAATTCATGGATCATGCCCTTGAAAAGATAAGCAATCTGAAGGAAGGAAATCCTTTTGATATTACTACGCAGATCGGTCCACAGAATTCAGAAAAGCAGCTTGAGAAAATAATGTCTTACGTGGATATTGGAAAAAAGGAAGGAGCCAAGCTTCTCATCGGAGGAAATAAAGCCAAGGTGTCTGAATCCTTGAAGGACGGATATTACTTCGAACCTACCATATTCCGGGGAAATAACAAAATGAGAATTTTCCAGGAAGAAATTTTCGGACCGGTTCTTGCTGTTACAACATTCAAGGATGAGGCAGAAGCAATAAAAATTGCCAATGACACCCCTTACGGCCTCAGTGCAGGTGTATGGACTCGGGATTCCAACAGAGCTTACAGAATGGGTCGTGCAATTAAGGCTGGAAGAGTTTGGATCAATAATTACCACAATTATCCTGCAGGTGCTGCCTTTGGGGGCTATAAGGTATCGGGCGTGGGGAGAGAGAACCACAAAATGATGCTGGAACAATATACACAGACAAAGAATCTGCTTATAAGTTATAGTTCCAGGCCCATGGGGTTGTTCTAGTAGGGGAATTAATGGCAGAGGGACTTATTAAAGCTACAGAGGAAGCATTGAGATCCATACACAGGATCCAACGGGAAATAGGTCCTATAATGTTCTACCAGACAGGGGGCTGCTGCGAAAGTGGCCTCCCCATTTGTTTCAGGCTTGATGAATTTATACTCGGAAATAAGGATATACTTCTGGGCAGAGTGGATAATACACCAGTTTACACAGATATCAGACAACTGGAAAAATGGGCCAGGAGTGAACTGATACTTGATGTTGCTGAGGGGAAACCGGAACAGTTTTCCATCGCTGCAGGGAATAATATGCACTTTGTAACCAAATCAAGGTTGGTGAAACCGGATATTGATATTGGATGAATGACAAAAATTTTAGGTATGCCCATTGTTTTGCACATAATGGACAAATTTTGGCAATATCTGTAAATCCTTCTACAGATTTATTTTTGACCCGAACCATTCCAAGGCCAGTTCTTTTCCACGCTTTTTAAGTACATTCCTTTTTTCCTTGAGTTGATCCAGTGAAACACTATCTTTTATTCTCGCTGTCCCAGACGTATTGTCAACCAAACCCATTGTCTCCAGTACAGCTATTTTACGCGGATCAAATACGGGCCTCTTGAGTTCCCTGCTCTTTCTGGAATCTATGTTAAATATTACGGTGTTGAGTAATCTGCTATTTTCGAAATCCACGTATTTTTCATTGCTCCGGAGGGCGGCGAAGCTACTGGTCAGTTTCTCTCTTAATACTTCATTTGCGGGAAGTTCTGTGTTGAAAACAGTATTTGCGGGATAGATGAATCTGACCCTGCCGGGAGCATTGTTCTTCTGTTCATGATACAGGTAAAACAGTCTGATTTCAGAGTTTAAAGCAAAAGATTTGTGGATTTCCTCCAGGGACATTGAAAGGTCTCCTTCCACCATACCCATTATGTGCTCAGGCATGAAATCATCCGGGAGGAAAGTGTTGTTCTTGAGATCAAATATTGCATCTTCGATCTTCACGGGACGGTTATCAACAGACACTTTTTCATTGACAAAGCGGAACATGTGGAGATTCATGATTTCGGCCACCGTCAATTGATCCAGTTTATGGGCCTCATGGAATTCATGTGCCTTTATCCCGCCAGATTCTCCCAATCTGAGAATTTCTGTGCGAAGACCTCCTTCCTCAAAATTTTCTACCTTTGCCCCAGATATTTCTTCCAGTCCCTCTATAACATCATTATAAGCCACACCGGTGTTTAATGATATGGAAATAATAGACCATGGTGCCAAGAGGGAATTTCCAGCCCCCGGTTCATCAGGATTTAAGGGAGGATAACCCTCAACAATTGATCTTATTGAATATGTGTCGTTAAGGTATTTGAGTATCACATTGAAATCGTCCATCTTTATAACTCCGGGTATTCCATTGCTTATTGAAATTTAAGTTCTTTCCAGCTTTTCAAGCGAAATTGGATATCTCAGATTGAACTGTTGAGCAGCCTCCATTCTACTCTGACATCTGATGCTTTTTTTAGCGAGCTTAAAAAATTTCTGTTTTTTAGAACTCATCAGCTAATTATAAATAGAAAGTAGACTTATTAGCTTAAATTAACCTGTGAGGCAGGACAAATATGACTGGAGACCGTTTTAATTATTACCTCAAAATAATAATGAATTCAATTTTGGAAGATCTTCCATTGGTAAATGAACAGTTTGAAAATGATCCATTCATATCATCTGCAGAAGCTGCTGAGCTTGAGCGTGTCCTAAATCGACAGATGAATCTCTATAACAGGTTTGGGCTCAAGGTGGTCAACTCATCCACTGGAAGAGAAGAACTCCCTCCGAAGTCAGAACTTGACAATTTTGGAAATACTTCCGAGTATATTGGCACTGAGAATGCATTTGGAATAGAATGGAAAATATATGGGCCCACTCCCGGTTTTGCAAACTCTCCAGTAAAAAGATGGTATTTTAACAGAAAGATTGCATCGCTTTTGAATGATATCCTCAAAGATGCTGTGCCAGGCAGAGTGAAGGATTATTTCGACTATCCGCCATGGATAATGGGTACTCCTTATGCCCCTGGAACCCTCTATATGCCTATTAATGAAATAATTAACCTCGCAATTGCAAGAGGTGTAATCCCAGACTGGGATCATCTAGTTGCACGAGGCCTTCCTAAGCCGCTTGTTGACCTCCTGAAAGCAGAGAATCTGGACTCGACTCTCTAAAAATTCATAACCTTATTTTGACGTAATTGAACTGAAAATCCTCGAAGCAGTATGTGTTTTTTCAAAGGTTGATGAGGGGAAACAAACTTCAGGATTCCCATTAATTTCAATTGGGTTTGTAAGAATGTTTTTAATGATTGCATCATTTTAATATTATGAAATACAGGGGCATAATTACACCCATGGTTACACCATTTAATTCCGATGGCTCAATTGATTATGACGGAACCAAAATCCTGATAGAATATCTCAAAGGAATAGGTGTTTCCGGTCTCTTTCCATGTGGTAGCACCGGACTTTTCCCCTTTCTTTCAACAGAAGAAAGAGAGAAATTTGTTAAATTCGTAATTGAAAATGCCGATGGTCTAAAAGTCCTGGCGGGAATAGGATCTTCATCAACCCAGGAAGCCATAAAATTAGGTAAATCAGCTATGGAGGCAGGGGCAGATGCACTTGTTCTTATGCCAACGTATTATATCACACCAGGTCAGCCGGAGATTCAGAAACATTTCTCAGAGTTTCTTAATAATGTAGATAAGGAGACTTTCATCTACAATATCCCCCAGCTTTGCGGAGTCAGAATAGAAATCGATACTATAAGGAAAATCAAAGAACAGTATTCACAAATAGTTGGTGTAAAGGAAAGTTCTGCAGATATGAGATACTTCTCAAGACTCATGGAATTTTCTGGAAATGATTTCTCAATACTCCAGGGTCAGGACGATTTGCTTGTTCCATCCATGTCAATTGGAGCAGATGGAGGGGTATGCGGTCTCTCGAATTTCTCATCCGCAGTGGTCAACGCATACAATGAGTATTCAGAGGGTAGCAGATCCAAGGCTTCGGAAATACAGGTGAAGCAGGTGGACCCATTGCTGCATACCCTCCTTGGAACAACTTTCCCCTCCGGATACTATCATGCATTTTACAGCAAATTCAGCCTTAACCAGGGAGGCTACAGACCCCCCATGCTGGAACCGTCCGAAGAACACAAGAAGAAGATCTCTGCGGCATTGAATCCCGAATGAGTCTAAAAAAGGTTAAATAAACTCTTGGCTTTCCCTGTTACCTTAGTGAAGGAGGTTCCTAAATGGATAAAAACAGTTACGTGAAATTTGAAACTCCCGAGTCCGTGGAAAAGAAATTGTTGGATCTTGTCGAAAATTCTTTCAGAAGTGGAAAGATCAAGAAGGGAACTAACGAAGTTATCAAATCCATAGAACGAGGAGAGAGCAAGATAGTCGTTATTGCAGAGGATGTTACACCACCAGAAGTGGTATATTACCTTCCAATGCTTTGCGAAGAGAGAAAGGTACCCTATGCATACGTTAAGAAAAGAAGCGATCTTGGCGCAAAGGTCGGAATCGCATCTGCAGCTTCCATATCTGTAGTAGACTTTGGAAAAGGTGAAGACGTATACAAACAGGTTGTATCAGAACTGTCTGAAATTAAAAAGTAAGGTGAATAGAATTGGCAGATGAAGGCACTCCTGCAGAAGTAGTCGAACTGATGGGCAGAACCGGCATGACCGGAGAAGCCACAACTGTAAAGGTTAGAGTACTTTCCGGCAGGGACCAGGGAAGAATCATCGCCAGAAATGTCCTTGGACCAGTTAGAGTCGGCGATATCCTGATGCTCAGGGAGACAGCCAGAGAGGCCAAGAGACTCTCCATACGGTGATTATATGGCAATTAGAAACTGCAACTTTTGTGGTACTCAGATAGAGCCAGGCACAGGTATCCTGTTTGTGAGGAAAGACGGCAACGTCATGAACTTCTGCAGCAGGAAGTGTCAGGTTAACCAAATCGAGATGCACAGGGTTCCGAGAAGAATAAGATGGACCAATGAATACCACAACATCAAGGAAATGAAGAAGCAGAGCAGCAAGAATTGATGGTGGTACTATTGGAAAGAACTCTTATTTTAGTTAAACCGGACGGTGTCAAAAGACGCCTTTCCGGAAAAATTTTAGCTCGTTTTGAAGAAAAGGGAATGAAGATCGTTGCCCTAAAGATGCTTCAGCTAAGTACTGATAAGGCGGAACAGCATTATTCGGTGCACAAGGACAAGCCTTTCTTCAGGGATCTGGTTAATTACATAACCTCAGGACCAATCATTGCAGCAATCCTGGAAGGGAACAACTGCATAAATGCAACCAGAAACCTTCTGGGAGCAACAGATGGTTCAAAGGCACAGCCTGGAACCATTAGAGGGGATTACTCCATGGGCATAGAAAAGAACATTGTCCACGCATCAGATTCACCTGAATCATACCAGCACGAATTTCCCATATATTTCAAGGAAGAAGAAATATTAGAAGCACAATACGGTGACGAACCACACATATTCTGAGGTGGTTATGAATACCAGAGAATACCGGCAACCAATTGTGTGTGTACTTGGCCATGTCGATCATGGCAAAACATCTATTTTAGATTCGATACGTGGCACTACAGTTGCCAAGAAGGAAGTAGGTGGTATAACCCAGAGAATAGGTGCCACAGACATTGCTCTTTCTGACATTGAAAAGAGAGCAAATATTCCTGCCGGACAGAGTAAACTCAAAATACCGGGGCTCCTGTTCATAGATACTCCCGGTCACGTTGCATTCTCAAACATGAGGGCAAGGGGTGGTGCTCTTGCAGATATGGCTATTCTTGTGGTGGACATAAACGAGGGTTTCAAACCTCAGACAATTGAATCTATAAACATATTGAAAAAATTCAAGACACCATTCGTTGTAGCAGCCAATAAGATAGATTTAATCCCGCTTTTTACGCAGACCAGAGACGGCACTTTCCAGCAGATGCTGAAAAAGCAGAGGCCCGAATTTGTCAATGAACTGGATACCAGATTATACAATCTTGTAAACCGGTTTTATGAATATGGCCTCTCAACTGAGAGGTATGACAGAATAACAGATTTTTCCAAGCATGTGGCGATCGTACCTATGAGCGCCAAACTCAACATTGGCATTCCAGACATCCTCATGGTAATTGCAGGACTTGCCCAGCGGTATCTTGACAAGGATATCGTATTCAAGGACATAGATGGCAGAGGAACTATTATTGAATTGAAGAAAGAAGAGTCCCTGGGCCTTACCCTTGACACTGTTCTTTACCAGGGTAGCCTGCACAAGGGTGATACAATAGCCCTTAACACAAGAAGCGGTCCGTCAACCACGAAGATAAAAGCCATGCTGGTGAATTCCAAAGGAAAAACCAAGAAACTTCTTGAAAAAGATAAAGTTCTATCCGCATCCGGAGTCAGATTATTGATTTCCGATAAACTCGACGTAGTTTCCGGCTCACCCATTATTGTTGTAAATGATGGCCCGGAAGCAGCATTTGAAGAAATCCTTAAAGAATCACAGGCCAACATTCCTCTCAGTGAACATGGGGTTACCGTCAAGGCCGATGCACTTGGTTCTCTAGAGGCCGTTTCTTACGAACTGGAACAGAAGGATATTACCATCAGGTCCGCAGAAATAGGAGATATTTCTAAAAGAGATATTACAGATGTTGCTACACTTAACGATCCACTTGATCGCATCATTTTAGGCTTCAACATTGGAATAACACAAGAGGCCCAGGAAGCCACCATGACCACAGATGTTGGAGTAAAAGTCGGTGACGTAATTTACTCACTTGTCGAAGACACCGATAAATGGCTGAGAGACAGGAAACATGAACTTGATGAGGGCAGGAAGAAGCGGATTGCAGTTCCATCTAAACTTTCCATTATACCTGAATATATTTTCAGGGCTGCCAAACCAGTAATAGTCGGAGTGAAAGTTTATTCGGGCCGAATAAAAGTTGGTGACACCCTGATAAAAGCTGATGGAAGATATGCGGGAACAATCAAGAGCATAAGGGATGGAGAGGTATCTAAGCAGTTTGCAGATGCCCCTGCAGAAGTTGCAGTGTCTATTGAAGGCGTGACACTGAACAGGCAAATTTTCCCGGAAGAGCCACTTTATGTTGATATTCCGGAATCCGTTGTCAAAGAACTCCGTGAGGATAAGCTTGACGAGAACACAATGCTCACTCTTGAAGAAATAATAAAAATCAAGAGAAAGGAGAATATGTTCTGGGGAACCAAGACCTAAACTATCAAATATACAGCTATGAAAGCCATAACTGCCACCACCGGTATTAATGCCATAATTTTTCTCATTTTTATAACAGTGAAGACCAGGAAAACAAGAGATAGCAGAATCATAAGATAGATTGACCATTCTCCAGATCTTAAATCGACTATGCCGAAGAGCATGGTAATACCCATGATCAATGTTGCTTTGTAAAGAGTGCTCCCGGTAACTATTCCGAGAGTTATATCCTGATCCTGTTTCTTGATACCGAGATAGAACATTATTATTTCAGGTAATGAACCAGCAACGCCAGTTACAATGAAACCGGAAATGAATGGGGGTATGTGGAAATCCAATGAGATGCCATTGGTGTAATTTACAATGGCCTCAGATGCCAGACCCAGAAGAACAAGTGCCACAAGCATGGAGGCGGGACTGTATTCCATATGCACATATTCCTCCTCTATGGGCGGGGCCTCTCCTCTGCCGGTATAGACATAGAGAAGGAAGAGCAGAGCCATCACTATTCCAATATACCAGGGAATAACTGAATAGAAAAAAGAAAGAGCTTCGAGCAGAACAGAAGCAGCAAGGAGGATGATACCATCTCTGAAAAATTTCCTATAACTGCCTGCAAAAACCATTGGAAGAATGGCAAGGAAAACAACCATGGTGATTATATTTGACCCTTGAAGGGTGCCAAAGCTGATTTCCCCGTACTTGTGGAATGATGCCACGAATATAACTGAGAATTCATCAATTACTGCACCCAAAGAAAGCAGGTAAGCACCTATTGATTTAGATGAAACGTGCCGCCTGTTACCAAATTCCCTGGCATTGTCAAGAAAACTGTCACCGCCAAGGTAAAGGCTCACAAGGGCCAAAACTATACCTATGACTTCCAGTGTAACGGGCACATACTTTACGACTATGGAAAAGACTACAAAATAAATTGAAAATAATAGGGAAACTAAGAAAAATTGGTTCCGTGACAAAAACTCACGGTATTATAACATGCTCCGGGCTTTCTACTTTTACTTCTTCAGTAATAGAGACGCCCCTTCTGAGCCTTTTGCAATCCATGGTATCTGGCCTTAACTGATCCACGATATAATCAAGGGCCACTTCAGCGCTTTGAGGGTCCCCACAAGTATATATGTCAAGTGTTACCAGTCCATGCTCCGGCCATGTATGGAAGGAGAGATGGGACTCTGCAAGCAATACAACTCCGCTTGCCCCTTTAGGCTGGAACTGGTAATAATCTGACGATATCTTTGTCAGGTTACCTACTCTTACTGCTTCTTCAATTATAGGGTATAAGCTATCTGCCTTTGCTATTATATCCGCGTCTATACCATAGAGATCTGCCAAAATCTGAAAACCTACTGCCACTACCATCTTCCTCCATATTTTTCACCTTCGGGGTTGTTAAGTCCCTTTATTAATATGTTGTATTTAAATATTTATAAAAACCTGAGAGTTTGACATTTATCTATATTTCAGTATAATTTAATATTTTTCAATTTGGCAACTGCATATTCATTTTAATATTTAATTCAATTTATATTAATAACATCACAAATATTTGATTTTAAGCCCTATTTCCTTGTACCTGTTCTGCAGTTCCTTGAGCTGCGGGAGAAGATAGTGAAACCTGCGTGATGATATGAAGAGCACTGAATCAAGACCGCGGGTTGCTGCCTCAAATACCCCATCCAGTGAGGCGAATTCTATATCGGGCTTTTTGCCTGAAATAGATACTGCAAATAGAGCTTCCTCGCCAACCACCGCAATCCTGGAACCTGATTGAAATTCGCCGGAAATATTGGCTGCAAATTCTTCCTTGTCGTCTATAGCTTCAACCGATGGCAGGACGCATATCTGGATCTTCCCGTACTCCACACCGATTATACCATTGATTGAAGCTGCAACTATCTCGCCCTTGAGTGCATTGTTTCTTGAAATACCCTTTGCCCTGCCTTCTACCTTTCCGGCGTGCAGATAACCTGATTCCATGTATATGCCAACTTCTTCGCCTTCCTTTATGTCAACGTCGGCAATAGCCTCCCATGTTACGATGTTGTCTATTTTTGCCATGTTTTCTGACACAAATTCTCTTAAGGAGCCGAGTCCGGATTCGAGGAAACTGAAGCCTTCCTTTGATATTTCATTGGTTTCGCTGATCAGACCTTTCTTTTTAAGAATCTTAAGGTGATAGTTTACACCCTGAATTGTTATCCCCACATTCTTTGCAATACTGGCTGGTTTATCAACTCCGTCGAATAGCTCTACCATAATCATAAGCTGTGTCAGTTCGCCCTGATCCAGTACCATTAATACTTAAAGTCTGAACTATTTATTATTTTAGTGCATAACCATAGCATGCGGAGAGCAGAAAATCGGGATTCTTTTAATTCCTCAGATTCACTGGTACTTGACCTGGGGATGGAAGACTACCTGGAAATTCTGGGCCTACAGCGTCATCTCAACTCACTTGTTAATGAGAATTTACTGGGCGACACAATAATTTTACTGGAACATCCTGACGTATATACATTGGGAATACACAGAAACCAGAATGAAATTCTGACTTCCGGGATTACACCCATTGAAGTGGAGAGGGGTGGTTCTGCAACATATCATGGACCTGGACAGCTTGTTACTTACTTTATTGTAAATATGAAAAACCACGGAATTAATGTTAAAAACCTAATTGAGATGGTTCAGGAGGCAATTATAACCATGCTTGATAAATTTGGAATAAAAGCTCATGGAAGACTGCATGGAGAAACAGGAGTTTGGGTTGATAACCAGAAAATCTGTTCAATTGGCTTTGCCATAAAGGGTTTCTCCACCCTCCATGGTATTGGTTTTAATATTTCTACAGACCTTAGCAAATTTCAGAACATTATGCCTTGTGGAATGTCATCATCCATAATGACAAGCATGGAAAATGAGCTTGGGGAAACAGTGGATTTCAAAAATATCAAAAATATGCTTAAAAAGGGGTTCCTTGAAAAACTGAAAATAGAAAAATATATGGAATTTAATTCAATAGATGAATTAAAATCATATTCAGTGAGCAATGGTCTGGGACTGCTCCCTGAGGAACTGCATTAGGTAGTAGTATGAGCCTGTTCCTTTTCCACTGATACCGCTCATTTTCCAGCCGACAAATGGTTGTGAACCCACTACTGCACCTGTGGAAGCTCCTCTTTCCCTGTTGGCATATATGACACCAACATCTGCATTGTCGAAGTAGTACCTGATTTCATTGGAGTCTTCTGTTATGATTCCTCCAGTGAGACCGTATTCAGATTTGTTTACTTCTTCAACTGCTTCCTTGAGATCCTTTACTTTAATGATTCCAAGAACAGGAAGGAAAAGTTCGTTCTTTACAAGCTCACAGTCTTTTGGGACGTCTTTTATGATTGTTGGCTCAACATAGAAGCCAGGCTGATCGAGAGCATGGCCCCCTGCAACGACCTTTCCGTATTCCGAGAACTTTGAAGAAATAGTCTTGAATTTATCAAATGCCGGCTGATTTATCACTGGACCAATAAATGTGTCTTTCTTTTTGGGATCGGAAGGAACAACTCCTTTTGTTCTTTCAACCAGTGCATCGACGAACTTGTCATATACTGATTCTTCTACATAAACCAGAGATGTGGCACTGCATTTTTGTCCAGAGAATCCGAATGCCCCTCTGAAGACACCTTCAACTGCTTTTTTCATGTCAGCCTTTGCCGTAACGATGACTGCATCCTTTCCACCCATTTCTGTAATAACGGGCTTTGGTCTCTTTGCCTGAGCCTTGTGGAACATGTTTAACCCGACCTCTCTCGAGCCCGTGAATACTATTCCGGCAACGTCGTTGTGTTCAACAATCTTATTGCCTATTGTGCTTCCGGATCCTGCAAGGTAGACAAGTACATCTTCTGGAACTCCACACTCATGCATAAGTTTGATGGTGAGATATGAAATAAGCGGAATATCGCTGGAAGGTTTAAGCAAAACTGCGTTTCCTACCGTTAGAGGGCCAGCTACCATTCCAACTGTAATTGCGTAGAAGTTGAATGGTGGAATAACTGCGAAAACACCATATGGCTTCATAACACTAAAGCTCTCTTCATTGTCGTATCCCTTGCCTGTCAGGTGAACAAAACCATTGTTTTCTATCATGTTCAGGGCGTAATATCTGAGAAAGTCTATTCCCTCGTCCACATCCGCCATTGCTTCTGTTCTGTTCTTGCCATTTTCGTATGCAAGGAGTGCAGAATAGAGATATTTTCTTTCACTTATCTTGTCGGCAACCTTGAGCATAATCTTTGCTCTTTCAACGTATCCCATGTTGTACCATTTCTTGAAGGAACCATTGAGCATTTTCAAGGCTTTTTCAAGAGATTCTGCTGATGATAGCTGGAAAGTTGCAAGCTCCTTTCCATCAACAGGAGAGATTTCTTTGAGTTTCTTCTCTTCCCTGACTTCCCCTTTGATAAGATTGGGGTATTCTTTGCCGAGATATTTCGGGACTTCTTTGAGGGCTTCCTCGTAGAGTCTGTGGAACTCATCCTCTTTGCCCGCTTTTGTCATTTTTACAAAAGTCACTTCATTCTCAAACATAATGAGATATGGTGTTGTCGTACATTAAAAATTTGATTAAAATGTAAATTTGAATGTATCTAAACTGTGTTTAGACCCCTGTCAACCGAAATACACTGTCCATTTATGCCAAGTGCCATTTCACTGGCCAGGAATGCGTTGACCATTGCTACTTCAATTGGCTCCAGCTGTGTTTTTTCCGAGAATTTTGTCACGTTGAAAGGAAATACCTTGTAATAGTTATCCTCCTTGCCCACACTCCCTGGAAGAACTCCGTTGACCCTGATATTGTATTTCCTGAGACTCTCAGCTGATTTTCTTACAAGCTCTTCTATTGCTGATTTTGAAACGTTGTAGGAAAGATCATTGCCCTTGAAAATATGCCTGGAAGCCCCAACGAGAACAAATGAACCTCCCTTTGAGAGCATTGGTTCTGAGAAGATCTTTAGAACACTGAGCTGTGAGATTAGATTTATGTCGATCATTTTCTGGAAGTCAGATTTCTCAGGGAAGAGCCCTTTAAATGATTCCCACGTACCAACGTTGGATATAACTGTAAAAATGCTGCCGTAATCTGCCAGGATTTTATCCCTTACAGATTTTAATTCCTCTTCATTTGTGGCATCCGCCTTATATGCCTTTACCGTTGATGATTCTACGAGGCCGAATGTATTGCCTGATCTTGATACAATTGCAACCTTCGCTCCAAAATTAATAAGCATCCTGACCGCAGAAATACCCTGTCCTGGCCCAACACCAATTACAACGGCAACTTTTCCTGCCAATGAATCTCTGATTAAATCTACCATGATTCGTGAACCCTGCATGTTTAATTAAGGTATTCAACCTATAACGAATTCTAAATGATTTTCTTTCAAAGTTGAGTCTAATTTTGATACCTTTTACATACCCGGCTATTTCAAACCGGGTTTCTGGCGAGATATTGCTCATTTCATTCTTCTGCTACTTAGAAACCTATTAGGCCCTTGTAGAAAAGAATTCCAAGTGATACAGCCAATATAATTACCATTCCCAAATAGTACCACGTTCTCACAGGGGTCTTCTTCACTGGAATCCCAAATTCATCATATTCTGTTCTGTTCCTTTGTTCCCATGCAGAAGAGTCAAAATTTCCGTTAAGGATGTCATTGTCATTCCTGTTCCTGTCTGAAGAATTGCCATTATTTCCTCTACCTGATCTGATGCCTCGTCCAAACATGAACGGGAAGAAGAAAAATAGCGGGAAAAATCCGCCATAATAGGAATAGTTTCTGAAATAGGAGGGGATAACGAAATCCAAAAGGACGAATATTACCAGATAGACGATTAGAAAAATCACATATCCACTAATTCTTCGTCTCATATTTTCTTCTCCTGTTTACCCCCATTGATATTTCACATAAATTCTTTGACCTTGTTTCAGAGCCATCCACGTTTTTTAAAGAACGCCATGAGAACCCCGGCAATGATCAGCATTGCAAGAACAAGTATCCAGAAACCAACGAAGGAACCGGAACCTGGCTGACTGAAACCTGCAGTAAAATTCATTCCGTAAAAACCGGTAAGGAATGTGAGAGGCAGGAAGATAGTTGCAACAATTGTCAGCAGCCTCAGGATATTATCGGTGAATGCTGCCCTCATTGTGAAATAGAGATCCCGCACATCGCCTGTTCGCATCATGTATGAATCAAGAGTCTCAATAAGCTGGAATGTGTGATCATACACGTCCCTGAAAGCAGGCATAAGTTCAACTGAAAGAAATTTCAGAGACCCCCTTTCTGCCAGAGATACCACATCACGATGCTGTGAGAGCATTATCCTTAATTCACTCATTTCCCTTCGTGCCTTTGAAATAAGGCTCAGAAGAGCTTTAACATCAGAAATTTCACTAGCTTTGAGCGAGTTAAAATCAAGAACCTCACTCCTGATTGATACAAGCCAGTTTTCTATTTCTGAAAGAACAGTGTAAAATGAGTCTACAGAGAAATCGAATATTGTATGCATGACCAGAGAATTCAGCATTGATTCCCGTTTCAGTGTTTTTGCCCTATTTTTCATTGCCTCCAGAGAATGGTTGATAATGGTGGAGTTTCCTTTATGCAGAGTTATGATATTTTTTTCTGACAGGATGAGAAATATTTCTTCAACTGAATACTCAAACTCATCATTTCCTGATGTTTTAACCCCCTTAGAAACAGAAAAAATATAGCTCTGATAATCCTCTGTTTTTATTCTCTGCCTGCCTGTCTGCACATCTTCAAGTGTAAGTGGGTCCAGGGAGTACAGTTCGCCTATGGATTTCAAAGATACTGTATCAAAATCCTGCACGTCAAGCCAGTACCCTTCTTGGCTGGAAATAGGTTTCAATTCTTCAAGAGTTTCTATTTCCTTTACCCATATCTCCTTCTTCGAAATGCCTGAAAGAATTGCATGCATCGGGCATAGATTGGTTAATTTGTACTTTAAATTTCCCGCATTGAATGTTTTACAGGTGACAACTTCGCTACCCCATCAGACAGGGCTTCCTGCTTCTGCGACCGGAGCTGTCCTTTATGGTATTCCCCCAATCTTCACAGGCTTGAACTGATCTGAAATGTCTAAAGAATACTCCTGGTTCAACAAAACATTTTCAATGACAGATATTTTACAAAATCCCTAAATTTACTGATTTCAACAGAGTATGTATCACTAATTCAGACTTGATGTTCTGTGGTTCTTATACCATTTAACTTATATTCATGAATACAATCGGTGGTGTGCTTGAGAAAGTCCAAATTATCTAGGGTAGGATGGGCAATTTACAAATTTGTAAACAGGTTCCCCGGGAAGCACTAAGCTTCGTTGCTCTCAAAAAATGTCCTGAAAGTGCGGGCTGAACAACAGTTTTCGGCTTAAACCGGGAATTGGACAGCGTATCTGTTTTCATTCCCCAGTAGCGGGTTTTATTTGCTTCTAAGACATTTTTAACAATGACAGAAGAGATCAGGGTTCTGAAATACAGGAGCAAGGCACTTGAAGATAACTGGCTTAATGATCCCACAGAAAGAGAAGTGATTGTGTTCCTGCCAGAAAAACTAAAGGAAGAAGCTCCCCTGCTCATAGGTCTTGCAGGTTTTGGAGGAGGTGCGAGAAGTTTCCTCAATTTCAGTCCGATGAGTGAGAACTTCACAGATGTGGTGAAAACTCTCAGAAAATCAGGTAAACTGAAAGACGCCGTAATTGCAATTCCTGATTGTTATACATCGTTAGGTGGGAACCAGTACATCAACTCTTCCTCTGTTGGAAATTATGAGGATTTCATCACCGATGAGATTGTACCTTGGATAAGGGAGGATTATTCAACCGGACTTACTGGAGTTTTCGGGAAATCGTCGGGAGGCTTTGGATCGTATTCCCTTGCTACAAGACATCCTGATGTATTTTCCGGGTTTGCCGATCACTCAGGTGATGCAGGATTTGAATACTGCTATTTTGCAGACTTCCCTGATGCAATACGGGAATTTGAAAAAGCCGGGGGCGTCAAGAACTGGTTCTCCAAATACAATGAAAGCAGGAACAAGATGTCCAAGGAGTTTATGAAAACCATCAATGTCCTGGCAATGTCAGCATTTTATTCACCCAATCCGGAGTCGGAAAACCTCGGCATAGATTTTCCATTTGATCTTGAGACTGGTGAACTTGACCCTGTAATCTGGGAAAAGTGGCTAAAACTTGATCCAGCTAGGAACATCAGGGAAAATCTGGAAAGGATAAGGTCGATGAAGGGCGTGTATCTGGATGTTGGGTTTTCAGATGAATTCAACATAAACTTCGGAATGAGAATAATGCACAGAATTCTTGAAAAGACTAATGTGCCACATGTGTTTGAGGAATTTGAGGGCGGTCATTTCAATATAACATACAGGGAGGAATATGCTTTAAGTTACCTTGCAGAGAGACTGTCAGTTTAAAAGATGTTTATAATGGACCGGTGGGGATTGAGACTTTTCCTCTTGCATTTGAGGGGATTTGGTCATGGAGCTTTCTCTGAACCAAGACAAGGCATTTTACAATATTCGCAAAAGATACGGCCATGAGATTGCCCATAAGGTGATTGACTACTGGTATCATTTTAACGTGGACCCACCAGAAGATCAGGATGAGGCCATCGAATACTACATTTTTGGGAGGAGAGGATGAACCTGAAAGAGGCCTTCGACATCATATTGCAACAGGAAGGCTTGAAAGACCTCCCTGTTAATTCTACAGAAAGATATCCTCTTCTAGTAGAAGCCTGGAAACTTTTCAAAGAAACTCAAGGAAACATTACCTTAAATCAAAATTCGAAACAAGATCACCTGGAGGTGGCCTGAACATGGTTCTTTTTTTATGGAAAATAAACCGGCCACATAACGAGGATAAACCTGCCAGCATAAACCGGCCATTCCATATCAGGAGGACGAGAAATTGAGCCGTAGTCCTGACCCTGCAATCAAATACAATCTACTCTGGTATCTTGACACCAGAAGGTTTTCACTTCATGAGATAGCCAAGAAGCTAGGAAAAGCTTACTCTACAGTGCAGGAACAGGTTAAGAATCTCGTCCTGGAAGGCTACCTTGAACAGCCATTAAGAGCATCACATAAAGCTTACAAATCATCAAGAAGCATATTCGCTCTAACAGGGAAGGGAAAGGAATTTCTTGCAACCCAGGGACACCTTCCTGGAATTAACCGGCCAGATTACGATCGTATAGGTCTGAATAAACCGACCATGGGACGAGAAGAAGTTTTGTTCTTATCTCTCCGGGAATCCGGGGAATACCAGTCTCTTCACAGGGGCAGGATATTCATTCCCTTTGTCACCCCTAAACCAGCCAAGCTTCCATACTTGGCTTTCAGGACAAACGAGAAATTCACACCAAGGGGAGTAGACAAGAAGGATATCACTAATTGGGACTACATTCAGAAGGCCAGGATGGATATCAAGGAACACCAGATGACTAACTGGGACTGGTACTCATTCATTGAGAAGATGGGTTCAAAGGACCTTTCTGTCCTGGTATACAATGAAGGCATTACAATTTGTATTTCAGACATCCAGTTTCCCGAATCTGAAGACGCCTATGACATCATAACAGATCAATATCTTATCCCTCTTCAACCAGTCATTAAAAATATCCAGGAAAGACTGAACAACTATTTTGTTGTAAATCACCAGAGCTGGCATCCAAAGCTCAAGGAAGCTGAACCAGGAATGTATCAAATGACCCTCACTGGTGAACTTGCAATGGTTGGAGACGGATTTGCCAAGGTTGTTTACAACAATTATCAGAAAACCATGTACTGGAACAATCCAGATGGTTCAAGGAGAATGCATATTGACAGGTCACACCCGGAGACAGGGCCGGAGCTTGAGTTCACCAACCCTGGTTCCTTCATCGATGATGAAGTCAAGGCCAAGAAGTTCAAGGAGGAAATCGGTAAAGAGCAGTACAGGGAAATTGCAGAAAACTCAGATCCAAGAGAATTCGGAGACATGATCCTTGACCATATCGATAAGAAATGGAGCTACAAGGCTGAACAGATTAAACTATCTGAAACAAGAAAGGAACTGGAACTCCTGAAACTTGACAAGGAGAGGGATGTCACACAGATAACTTCAGTTTTAACATCAGTCACTGAGAAGTTAAGCCAGATTGCAGACGTTCTTGGGGCCATAACAGGGGCTGGCTATGGAGGAATCCCAAGATGAAATACCTGGAGGTACGTGAATGTCAACTTTGATCTTCAAGTCTTACCAGCGTGAAGTTAACCTGGATCAGAAGGGGGAGGAAATCTTGACTGAGGCACTTGATGAATTGATAACCCAATGTCTGTCAGATTACAGATGGCGTGTAAATAATGCTGAATTCCTGGCAAATTTGCACGGAACTGCTGAACATGGTGTAATTAATCAAAATGAAAAGAAATGTGGCAGAACATTCAAAAAAAGAGCCGGAAAGAAGGAAGTAACAAGCAAGGTTGAGGTGAAACCTTGAGAGTTGCAATCTATGCAAGGGTCTCAACCAAGGACAAACATCAGACCACTGAAAACCAGCTGCTTAAACTGATACCTTACTGTGAGGCTCACGGTTGGGAATATTCAGTCTACCAGGAGAAAGTATCCACCAGGAACAGTAACAGGCCTGAACTCAGAAGATTGATGGAAGATGTCAGAAAGGGCCTTTACAGCGGTGTTGTGGTTTTGAGAATTGATAGGTTTGGAAGATCTGTCAGAGATCTGCTGGCCAACATAACTGAAATCAGATCAAGAGGATTATTCTTTGAAGCCATTGACCAGGGAATAAGGGCATTACCACAGAGAGAACCTTTGACAGAATTTATGCTTGTTATACTATCGGGTGTTGCAGAACTTGAAAGGGATTTCATCAGTGAAAGAGTTAGGGATGGCATCAACAGGGTCAAGGGTGAGGACCCTGAAAAGAAAGTTAATGGGAGAAAATCCCTGGAAGAGAGATTTCCCGATCGGATTCCACGGATCTTCGAACTCAGGGACCAGAATATGTCAATAAGACAGATCTCCGAACAGGTTGGCATGAAGAGGTCTTCTGTTCACAGAATTTTGTCCGGAAAACCCCCCATGAAAAAAACCTATCCTGAGTATATAAACCCCCTACTCGATGAGAAACAATCCAGTAAAGAAGTCTTTAACGGACACCAAAAAGATGAGGGAAAACAGGTTTTGAATTCTGAAGATCAGAAGAAGAGGAGCAAGTGATGGAACAGCTTCAGATCAGTAAGGATGATGTTGATGCATTGATCATCGGTGTGTTCGAAAAATTTCAATGTCATATGAGAGCTTCACAGATATCCAAAACAATATTCTTGCTTTGGAAAAAAGATGTTTCGGCTGCACAGGTTGCCTTTCATGCTAACCACTTACCAATGGATGAAATCACCAGGACAGGTGTTAAGAAATATAAACTCAAAAATGGAGACCATGAAAAAATATAGTTCTCAGTTTCTGATCACACTTTATGATTCCGACATGGTGAACGATTTCTTCAAAAGAAAAATATTAGATGAGTTGCCCCATCTTTTAGAAAATAAATATATTTAATACAACTATGGCAACCGATCCTGCATGAGATTCGACCAAACGATGTAATTGTGATTTGCAGTTACATAAAAGTCGTACATGGTAAAGTTGCCGTATTCTACCGAAACTGAATGAACTCTGTGATAGTGGCTGTCAAAGACGTTATAGATAGTGTCATTACTTGTGAGATTCTGTGCCTGAATGTACCCATGGTTCGTCCAGATATCCTGATCTCCTGCTACTTTTAGGTAACCGTTTATTACATACATTTCGGTGTGGTGAGTTATGAACACCTGTTGTACTGTGCCCTGTTGCATAGTTCCTGTTGAGAAGTTGTATGTCATGATG
Organism: Thermoplasmata archaeon; assembly: GCA_021810045.1. Classification (GTDB taxonomy): domain Archaea; phylum Thermoplasmatota; class Thermoplasmata; order Thermoplasmatales; family Thermoplasmataceae; genus JAJZOM01. Next base: position 38,096 of record JAJZJR010000007.1, on the reverse strand, counting down.
TTATCCCCGGCCTTTATACTCTGAGCATATTGGGTTGTATAATTTGATAAGAGCACAGGAGCCAGTGCATATACACATGATATAGTACTCTGTGGCACACCTGTGAAAGTAACATCTATTGTTTTAGCTCCACTAAGAGTAAAAGAACCTCCTCCATTAGTAGGTTCATACCATAAAGTCGTCGAATAATATACATAGGGGACTGACCAAGTAGTTGAACCAGCCGGAACACTAGAAAACGTTATTGTGGAGGATGTGCTGCTATGCTGAACACCATCCAACTTGGCACTCCATTCAGTCCCCGATGGTAACCCAGATTCTTGGAAAGTAACTGTATACGTAGGTGTTGGAGTGAAGGAAATAGAAATTGTTGAGGGTGTGGAGGTTCCAATGTTCAAATTTCCACTTGTTATGCTTGCAGTATATCCTGATGGGGCATTGACTGTGTACTCATAGCTTTCATTCCCAGCAATAGAAACTGATAGTGTCGAAGTAGTACTGTAACCTGTGTAAAATTCCGGATTTCCTGATGGGAGCTCTGGACCTGAGAATCCGATTGACCAATTAGTACCACTAGGCAAGCCGCTTTCTGAGAAATTTTGAGTTGTCGAATATAAGTTATATGTTCCTCCACTGGTATCAGAAGGAGTAAAAATCTGCACACCTCCAATGGCTATTGATGGGTCAGTGAGAAAATACTCTTGACCTGGATCGCCGAAGAATTGGTATTGTCCAGTTGAATTTGTTTTTATGTAATAATGGGTGGTATCATTTTCAAGTAATAGGGTAGTATTCTTAGCTACTTGTCCATTTATGTAAGCAGTTCCCTTAATATTATAGGCAGGCACAATAGGTATGTTAAGTGTAGCAGAAGCCCCCTTTTCTAGACTCCCTGCATATCCAGTAATTATATTATTCGCACGCAACTGAAGTGAGCCTGTTTCTGTAAAATCGGATTGATTAAGGGCAAAAACCATATAACCTCCTGCTGCAAACGTATTATTGTAATTTACGACAGTATTGGTCCCACTCTGGGTTTGAGTGTAATTCCCATTTGTAACAGATGCGTTTTCAAATACCGTTCCATCATAGGTTGTATTTAATCCAGAAAAAATCGGGTAGTTATTACCATTAGAATTTAGGAACGAAAGATAAGCCCCTGAAAGAAGAGAGTAATATCCTAAAACTGCAGAGATTGGGGGGTAAGCACTAGTATAAATAGAAAGTGCACCTGCTACAAGTGAACTACCACTGAGCCACTCTAAGTAAGCTTGGTTCAATCCAGCTGTGGAGTTTTCCACTGTTGAAATGTTATAACCTGTTGCATAACTGGCGAAAACCTGCCTGTCAACAAATGTCCCTTGAGTCCCGTTAGAAAAACCACTTATAGAAGCTGAAATGTTTACGTGAGATACTGGGTATGCAGCCCCCACAGAATTTAAGCTCTGAGCAAATCCTATGACAGAATAAGGCACTGCTATTATAATAGAATTCCCAAATGGAGTATATGTGAAACCTTCACTATAGTTATCTGCCGAAAGGTTATTAACAGAGCCAATTGCACCCAGTCCAAGGGATATCCCATCAAACGTAGAGTCTTCATAATTTGAGTTCCCTGATGAAACATTCAATATGTGTGAGTCAATTTGAGTAGTCGTAGTCCCTGATTTATTTATGTTATCCATATGTCTAAGTTGATGGTTAAATCCTCCAAAATCTGTAGTAAGGTATACCGTATTATTGCCATTCCACCCTTGCCAATCTACTGGATTTATCGGAGGAGTCGCAGCATGCGCGACTGGTAATGCCGCAAAAGTAGCTAATACAACAAAAGAGGCAAAAAGAACTAAAGTAGCAGAGGCTACTGAAAAAGACTTCTTGCTTAAATGATCTCTCGATTCTAATTTCATTTTTCAGTTCATCCTGATAGATCAGTGTAACTCATCACTATGTTGGCCTGAAGGCTGACTGTCTTGGATAACCCATAAATTGTTGTATTGAAACTGAGATCTATGCTATTGTTAGAAACTAGAAAACTTGGAAACAGGAATTCCACGTCCATATAATTAATTGAGAAGTTGTATCGGCTATTTTTAGTGGTTTCATTGATAAAGTTTGCGGTAAAATACATTGTTTGGGTGGAATTCCCAAAAAAGGTCATTTTGTTTGAAGTACTTGAAAGAGTCATGTTTGTGGGGTTAACAGGATTCATACTTCCTGAGTCCCAGAAATGCGGATCGGATGTTTTTCCAATGCCTGATGTAATCTCTGTGAAATTCATAGATCGTGGACGAAGCACTGATGAAAAATTTCCACTCAGGTTCAGGTATAAATTCATAATTGGCCCGACACTGTATTGAAAGCTGTTATATCCAATCCTGTACATCGAAATCTGCAAGGAGGAACTGCTCTGATTACCTTGATTGATTTCCAAAGTTGAGTTTAGGTTTTTCATGTAACCTGCATAGGTTGAAAAATTTTCAGACCAAGTGTAATTTGCATATCCGCCGGAATAAGTGAATGAGGGTAGGTGCTTGCTTTCTATGAGATGATTTATATAGAATGTACCAGAAACAACGATGATTGTAGCAACGATGATTGCAGCCAAGATTGTAGCTATTCTTTTATTTTTAAGCGACAAATATACTTCACTATCAATAAAGATAAACACAGATTTTATTTAAATTTTTTGAAAAAAGTCTAAAAACAATGAAACTAAGAAATTCCGTTGAAACTGTTTCATAATTACATTCACAGGAATATCCTTGTTTGCCAAATGTGGATAGAATAGTAATAGGATATTTTTTAACACTTCACGGTTTGGGTCATCTGAAAAGCTTATCGGAGAAGCGGAAGCTCTGATCCTCCGATAAGCTGGGGCTTCTGCTTCTTCCGGTCAGCGGAGGAAGTCAGAAATGGCAGTAAAGAAAATTAAACCGCAACAGCCAGCCCAGCAGGGTGAGACAGCCAAAGGAAAGGGTCGCAGGTTCTTCATTGCTCTGATCATTTTTGTAATTTTGGCATTCGCAAGTGTACCTGCATTTGCCACTCTTGGTGCAGCAACCGCAGACGGCCATACAAGTGTTGTTCTATCGAGTGAATCCAATGCCCTTTACATCTACAATGAAACTGGATCAGGTATACCATTTGGCCAGAGCAATATATCTGTATCATATGATATGCCATACAACCAGCAGATTTCATTTGTTCAGACAAACCTAACAATGGGAGAACTCAACGATTTCTCTGTAAACAAGCTTGTCCTGGATCTTGCTTATTCGGGTAACATAACAGAGGAAGTCGGGTTCGGTACAAACTCATCCAATTTCATTCCGGTGTTATCAGTTTCATCATTCAATGTTTCAGAAACAGACTACGTGATTTCACCGCAGTATCTCACTGGCAACCAGTCCCAGGATCTTATGTTTGAATTCATTTCCAACAACACTGCATACAGTCTCTCATTCCAGGTATTTGGTGACAATGGATTGCACACAATTTTCGGGCCACTCACAGCTGAGGAGATTGGTTATGTGTTCGGTGGAACAGTGATTTTTGGTCTTGCAGCTGTGGCTGGGATCTTTTATGATATTGACTTTGGGAGGAAAAAAGAATGAGCGTTACAAAAACAAAGAAAAGTACAGGAAAGATGAAATCTTTCAGGAAATTCAGCGATGAAAAGGGAATCGGCATAATCATTGTGTCACTGATTTCTCTTGGAGTTCTCACAATATCGCTGTTTTCAAAACCAGCATACATAGTTGAAGGCCACACCTTCATTCTGGATCAGAGTACCATCACACCTGGTCTTGTTCTTGGTATATCAATATGGGCAATCATAGAATTGTTCACACGTGGAGCCAAAGGCATTGTTGATCTCATTGTAAGGCCAGTCATAGGGTACATACTTGGCCTGATCTTTGGAGGCTTCCTTGGATATGAGTTCAACTTCGGCCAGTACGTGGTGGTTGCTGCAATGTCAGGCAATCCTGCAGCTCTGTATTTCCTGTTTTCAATCTTTGCCTTTGTGATTGTCATGATCGCGGATGCAGCCTTTGCACACAGGAGGAAATTTATAAATTAAGGAGTGAACGGAATGGTTAAGAAAAAAGAAAGGAAAGTGAAAAACAAATCCAGGAACAAGGGTAACAGGAAAGATACAAAGATACCAAGGGACAAGAAAGGCCGCTTCAAAAAGAGGGTGAAATAATGTCCTTGAGGGCATTTGCCAGGAAGATCCTCATCAGGGGAAGCCTGAAAATAAGGAAACTCAGCGCTTCCAGGCTTAAGTCGGTGGCCCTGGGTATCACAGTGCTTCCAATGGCTTCATCATCCGGTGGAATTTCTGGAACCAGCATATTCAACAGTCTGTGGAATTCATTGATGAAATATCTCTTCCAACCAATTCTTTCGGCATTCTCCTCTGCGTTTTCAGGAGTTATGTCAGGAATGGTTGGAGGCCTTGACATCATGTTCCAGAGCTGGGGATTCTCGCTGGCCTCATATGGAATATGGGGGCCCCTGATGGTAGTGATATCTATTTCAGTGGCTCTTTTCGTTGGATATCTAATATTTGATGCCATTGGCATTGAAAAAGATGTACTTGGAGGAGAAGAGGCGCTCTGATAAATGCCGATCCCTCCTTCACTACCAAATATTTCAATTCCGAACCCAGTCACCCAGGCAACCAAGTTCTTCAGCGGAGCCTGGATATTAAAAGACATAGAGAATGTGTTCTTCTGGCTCCTGGACTGGATAATGTATGCATTCTCCCTGGGATTCCAGGCCATATTTCAGTCAATGGAATGGCTGGTTCTTTCAGTCATAAACATGCTCGTGTCAATGACACTGGGGTTAGGACCATTTTCAGGTCCGATCTTCCTGGTCATGCTCGTAGGCATACTGGCATTCCTTCTGCTGATTTTTGATCAAATAGTGAGTTTTATTCCAAAATAGATAAAATTTAACGGTGTTTTAATGAATGTAAAGAAGGAACAGTTTAGGGATAATAAAAAGAAAGTACAGACTGCATTCATCCTTGCAACATTTCTTTTTGTGACAATATTTGGCTCTTCAATAATTTTCCTCGCAGAGTATAGCCCAAATCAGGTTCACCAGGGAATTTCAAGTCCTTATGTGGGAACTGGTGGCAATCCAAATTTATATGCATCAGAATCCAGCAACGACTGGGCAAACATCATGGAAATGGGAGGTCTCTCCTACAAATACGACCAGGGACAAACTACATCTGTACAGCTGGTACCATACAGTAACGGAAATCATTCTCCTTTTGGATGGTGGTTCTGGATTTGGACTCCTTCAGGATCGCAACAGACAGTATGGAGTAATACCGCCTCAAGTTCAATTTACTATAACTCTCCAAATATCTACGCCTCTTACACTTTTAGTTCGAAAGGAACATACCAGGCTCAACTTGCGGCAGAGGCATCTGATGGAACAGGATACAGCAGTAAGGTAAGTATAACGGTATACAGTGATCCAACTGTTTCAGTATCTGCTTCATCCACATCAACTGATTTGGGACATTCCATATCATTGACTGCTTCAGGTTCCGGTGGAACTGGATCTTATTCATATTCCTGGTCTTCCACATCTGGTTCATTTTCCTCAACAACTGTATCAAACCCCACTTGGACACCATCAGCTACAGGATCTGTCACTCTCACATTGACATTCCAGGATAGTGCTGGCTATTCAATAACTAAGGATGTCACAATTTCGGTTGGATCAGCTTTATCTGTTAGTCTTGAAGATAGCAAGAACCCCAGTGATTTAGGACAGAGTGTTATTTTTACAGCCAATCCAAGTGGTGGGTCCGGAACATATCCCACTTACAACTTTTACATGGATGGCAGTTCAGTTCTTTCCGGATCTGGTAGTCAACTGTCATATGATTTTACTAACAGTGGATCTTATACAATCTATGTAGTTGTCACTGATAGCAATGGAATAACTGCGCAATCTGGAACTATAACTCAGACTGTTAACGTAGATCCTTCTGTGTCCATATCCTCAACACAAAATCCCACAGATGCAGGAAATACAGTGGAATTTCTTTCCTCTGTGTCCGGTGGTACACCTGGCTATTCTTATTCCTGGTCCATAAATGGCAATTCTTACAGTACTCAGGACATTAACGTCTCGTTCGCTTCATCGGGAACATACGTTGCAGATCTTACTGTCACAGATGCTGCAGGTTATAGCGTATCAAAGAGCTATTCAGAAACTGTCAACTCAGCTCCTACTGTTTCAGCATCTTCCAATGTTTCCAGTGCAGATGTCGGGTATCCCATAGAATTTTCATCTTCACCAAGTGGAGGAGTAGGACCATACACCTATTCATGGGTTCTCAACGGCCAGCAGGTTTCCACATCCCAGGACTTCTACCATTCTTTCAGTTCATCTGGTTCATACACCGCAACCATTACCATAACAGATTCTGTTGGGAAAACTTACTCATCTTCCGTTACTGTAAACATCAACGCAAATCCCTCTGTTTCAATAATCTCATCACAGAGTCCAACAGATACCGGAAACTCTGTTGTTTTTAAGTCTTCAATTTCAGGAGGCACCGGATCTGACACTTACCTGTGGACCATAAATGGGGTGCAGCAATCAACGGCCTCCCAGTTTTCATATTCATTCGGCAAAGCCGGAAATTACTATGTCAATCTCACAGTCACTGATGGAGATTCTCACATTGGTTCTGCTTCATTTGTGGAAACAGTCAACCCGGATCCTTCCGTCCTGATACATGCGGTACACAGCCCAACTGACGTAGGAATCTGGTCTAATTTCACCGCATCAATCACAGGTGGCACTCCAGGTTACAATTATACCTGGACTGTAAATAGCCAGACTTTCAGCACATCTTATGTTAATTATACCTTCACAGCTCCAGGGACATTCCAGATTACCCTGGTTATTGTGGATTCGAACGGCAACAAAGCTTCTGCTTCAATGCAGGAAGTTGTAAACCCGCTTCCTGAAGTCTCGGTTCAGGCCACATATACAACCGTTGACCAGGGAATCAATGACACTTTCTTTGCAGATGTTACCGGTGGGTCTTCACCTTTCAACTATACCTGGTCCCTGGGCTCCAGCATCCTGAATTATTCCCAGCAGTTCCATCTCAACTTCACCAGCCTTGGAACTTACGAAATAAATCTGACAGTCAGGGATTCTCTCGGTTCTACAACATCCACATCATTTGAAGTGAAAGTAATCCAGAAACCTTCAGCCCTCATCGAAGGTTCAAACATAACCGATGTTGGCACAACAACATACTGGGAAGGATATGGATCATTCGGAACAGAACCTTACAGTTATTTCTGGTTCATAAACGGAGTTAACACCACTTCCGGCCTTTATCTGTCCTATACTTTCCCGAAGGCGGGAAATTACAACATCACTCTAATCATTCAGGACAGTCAGGGTGCCAGGGCTGAAGCTTACCTTGATATTTCAGTGGTTCCCACTCCAAAGGTATCAATAAGTCTCTCAAAGATCGTAACTGATGTTGGAATTCCTGTAAGATTCAATTCATCAGTATCCGGTGGAGATCCATTCTTTAACTACTCCTGGACAGTTAGCGGAATTGGATTTGTTGGATATCAGCAGGACATGGAATATTCATTTTCCCAGGCAGGAAATTACACTGTCTCTGTCACTGTATACGATGGCTCCGGCAACTCTGCCACTTCTTCCCTGAATGTGAGGATAAACAATCCTCCTGAAGCGCTCATAAATGCAACATATTCCAACATCGATCCCAATGTAACGGATTCATTCAATCCCGTCATAACAGGTGGTACACCTGGTTTCAATTATTCCTGGTACATTGGATCAAGTCTTGTTGGTATATCCGGCTCACTGAATTACTCATTTTCAGCACCTGGTGTTTACGGCCTGACTCTGGATGTGAAGGATTCTCAGGGTGAAACTGCATCCTATGTTACAGATATCACGGTATCATCATATCCGGAAGCTTCCATCATCTACTCCGGAAACAGCATTGATGCCAATGTTTCGGAAACATTCAGGGCCTCTTCTTTTGGAGGTATTGGTCCATTCAGCGACCAGTGGATAATTGGCGGCCAGGAATATTCAAGCAACACCGTTTCCCATTCCTTTACCGATCCGGGGAATTACACGGTTCAACTGATTGTTTCAGATTCCTTTGGGAAAGATGCAACATCAACTCTTACAGTAAATGTACACGGAGATCCTGCAGTAAGTGTAAAACAGGATGGAAAAGCAGTTGTTTCACAATCATTTGGCCTCAACGCAACCATAAGCGGTGGCATTCCTGCATATGAAGTTCAGTGGATCTTCCCCGATGGTCAGCAGGAATCAGGCCTTAATATCACACACGTCTTCGAATCATCAGGTCCTGAAACTTACCAGGTTGTGGTTCGGGATGCAGGCGGATTCCGTGGTACCTATAATTTCACCGTCAATGTTGATCTTTATGTTACAGTAAGTGACAGTACGCCTTCCGGTCTTGCTCCACTGCAGGAACAGTTCTTCGCAGATGTTCTCGGAGGTTCCGGTTACGCATATCACTGGAATTTTGCCAATGGAAACACATCGGTTGCACAGAATCCCGGTGAGACATTTTCACCAGGCAATTACAGTGTTGTTCTCCAGGTTGTAGCCAGCAATGGAGCAACCGGAACTGCAAACATAACAGTAAGGTCCCTGCCTTATCCTGTCAGCATTACATATACACCCGGTACAGCAATCACAGTCCTGACAACTGTTCATTTCAAAGCAACACCCAACTGGGATTCTCAGGGTACAGACAATGGAACCTGGTTCTTCCCAAATGGCCAGAAGCTTGAGGGTTTGAATGTTTCATACAAATTCCCTGTTTACCAGGAATTCAACCCTGTCATCTTTCAGTTCACATATGCAGGTCACGAAATAAACACAACTCTTGAAGTAAGGATGATACCATCCAAACCGGTTCCAGTAATTTCAAGCATCCCTTCAGTAATCCCGGTTGGTACAATACTTGCAGTTAACGGAACAGGATCCTACAGCTATGATTCCAACATTATCTCATATTCCTGGAGCTTCAATGGCCACACTTATTCAGGCCAGGATCAGTTCTTCCAGTTCAACAGAACAGGAAATTACAGCATAACCCTGACAGTTGAGGATGCCCTTGGTGCTTCTTCCACAAACACAATCAATGTTCAGGCCTTGCACACCGGAACCAATTCAACAATCACATTCAGTTCTTCAAGCACCACTTCAGGACCGCATGTTTACTACAGTATCACAATTCATTCTCAGAACGGCATATCAGCAGTAGAAGCTTTCCTTGGTTCTCAGTCTCTTCCTCTTGTTCTGGTAAGTGAGAACGGATCTACAGTAGAATACAATTTTACAGTGAATCAGCAGGATTATCAGCCAGGTACATACGGCATAACAGTAATTGCATTCAACAACCAGAGCCAGAGCAATTCCACTTCCCTGAAATTCTCAGTTTCCTCGACATTTGGGAAATCCGGTTTTAACCTTGTGACAGCCCTTGGAGGTCCCATGAATTTCTGGTTGATCATTCTCACAGCAGTAGGTACAATTGCCACAGTTTACGGAGTAACAAGACACGGGGAAGAGGTCATCGACATAAACGGTACAAAACTGGAAGGAAAACCGGGTAAACCATTGAAAATAGTGAGCAGAGGTAAGAAAAGATGAAAGACAAAGCAAAAAAGATCGGTAAGGTGCAGGTTCCCAAGGGATACTTTGCATTTGTGAAAGGCAACGGCGACGTGATGGCATTCAAACCAAAGAGGAACAGAAAATGAAAGGAAAGAAAGTAACTGGAAAACAGAAAAAGATAGCAAAACAGGATTCCAAGAGAATAACGAAGGATTCAAAGGCCATAACCAAAGATATCCGGGATGACAGGTTCTTATCAGTGAGGGCAAACGCCAGAGACATAGACCAGAGCCTTAAATCTCTCGATAAGCAGATGGAAGTCCTGGACAATGCAAAGAACCAGGTAAGGAATAACAGGGTTGCTTACAGTGCAATAAACAGCCAGAGAGGTATTCTGAATCAGCAGAAACAGCAGTTAAAGCTTCTAAAGAGGAACAGGAAAATGCAAAAAAGGAGCGGGAACCTCCAACAGAAAACAAAGAAACTGCAGTCTCCGGAGTCAGGAAACAAACTCTCAATAGGTCACGTTCTCGGCCTTGTAAGGAGGAAGAAATGAAGAATGGTGCCCTCACAGAAACCGTTCTCAGGAAATTCGGAAGATCCGGATTCACAGAGGGTGGACACATAAAAGTATCAGTTCTCAAGAGTCTTAAAAAATCTCCATCCAAGGTCACACGAAAAAGAGCCACATTTGCCCTCAATGTCAGAAAGAAGAAACCAGGGAAAAGGAAAGGTGATTAAATGGGGAAAATACTTGACGCTGTAATTGCAGTATTCGCGGTCATAATCTTCTTGTATGTGATGTACAAGTTGAATATCACTGCAGGGGATATCTGGACGTTCTTCAGGCATTTCGCCAGTTTATCAGGTTCTTCCTCAACCAACACGACTGCATCTTTCATTAAATTCCTGGAGTGAGGCTGCAATGAAACTTGCTTTGTTTATTTCTTTATTTCTTATGTTGAGCCTTCCAGTGCTTTCACTTGCACCAGTATCATCAGCTTCAGGAATACCACAGATTCCACAGGTCCAGGTTTACACTTCCTTGAATGATACCAACCAGTACCTCTTTGTACCTCTGAATTCCAGCGGCCTAAACACATACCCTGAATGGTATATCTCCATCTTCTCAAGTCAGAAATATTCACTTTTCATTGACGGAAATCTCACAGAAAGCGGTTATGGTCCTATAAACATAAACCAGGATTTCTACCACCAGAGCAATGTGAGTGTCCAATTGACCATTGGTAAGACTGTCTATACTTTCACGGATGAGAAAATAATTGGATCCCAGCCTTCAGTAAACATCCAGTCCGTGTCTGCAGTATCATCATATAGAGGTCAAAATCAGCAGCTGACAGCACTTCCAGGTCAGTCCGGGCAGTTGATGTACTCAAACTGGACAATAACCCTGAAATCAGGTTCTAACGAATCATATGCCATATACGTGGGTAAGAATGAGGTTGACCGGGGATATGTGCTGGGATCTGAAAACATTGAACTTAACATAAGTAAAGGACCTGCCACAGTCACTGTTGGATTGGGTTCTAAAACATATACATTCAGCAATGAACTCATAGCTTCAGTTCCCCTGAAGCAGTATTATTCTCCGCCGAAACCACCGCTTGTGGCCACTGCTCTTGACATTGTTTATGCAGTTGGCATTGGAGTCATTGATTTCGCCATATGGATGGTAGTTGCCGGTACTACGTTCAGGCCGTGGATAATGGATAAGCTGAAAAGAAAACCAAGGAGTCGTTAATATGGGGTATTGGGAAAGAAGACGTGATAAAAAATTCAAACATTTAACAGAATCATCAGGCCAGGTCCCGCTTAACAAAGAGGAACTTGAGAAGCTCGAAAAGGCAAGGCAATATGCAAGTGATAACCGAAGACGTGATCTGAGGAAACTTATTCCAATTGTTATTGTCTCAGCTGTTGCAGCATTTTTTACAAGAGGTCTCCTGACTTTCCTTGTCAACACCGAGACTGCAACAATAATCATGGTTGCCTCCTTCTTTGCTGCTTTTCTCTTCATGTATGTGATAACAGTAAGGACCTACATGCCTCCGGGAGTAGATTTTACTGTTGCAGGTCACATTGATCCAAAAAATATCCATTCAATGTTAATACTGAATGATGTTCATGTTCCCAAGGGACTTATTTCCGGAATCAACCAGGATGCATTGAACTACCCAATCATGAGGGACTTTGGGCCATCCAATCTGTGTGATGCCTTTGAATGGGATCCAACGATGGGTGAAATATCTGTGGAACCGGCCTGGGGAGCCAACAGTGAATTTGAATTTATAACCAGGCATGAGGTTTACCACACCACCAGGGACATAGCAAAGGCACAGGCCAGGACCATTAACAATTATGAGTCATATATGGACCTTGAAATCGAACTGAAAGCATATGAGAAGGCCGTTGAATTGGTGGACAGGATTGCTTCATCCATTTTCAAACCCAATGACACAAAAGCCCTTATGACGGAATTGAGAAACCAGATTGAGAACGACAAGAAGGACCTCAGGGTGAAGATATACGGTTCATCCGGACAGAACACTGCACCAATGGAAAACGAGGCGGTAACAAGTGGCCAACAGTGATTCAGACTGGAGAAAGATGCTCCGTGTTATTTCCGGTGGTGTTGGAAGAGACATCATCAAGGAAGAACGGGAAAAACAGAAGGAGGAATACCCTGTTGACCGGTCTCTGTTTTCCATAAAAGACTGGGAAACTGAATTCGTCTTCAGGAACCTCATCAACCGACAGACACTGACGGAATCAGGTCGAAAACTGGTCGAGCTTGCACACTCCAGATTCAGGCAGCAGGAAATGACATCCTTCATGCAGCAGAACCAGGATTCACTTTCAACCTGGGCTGTACTTGATCAGGGTGATACAGAAAACAATGGAAACTCCTTCAGGGACATAATGCATTTTACCTGGCACTTCAAATATGGTCTCGGTCCCTGGATGCAGGGAAAGCTTGTTGAAATCATCGGACCAATGCGATCAGGAAAGAACAACTTCGTGGTGTATCTGGCCAGAGCTGCAATGGCAAACAAGATCCATGTCATAACAAGTTTCCCCATGTTCTTTCCAACCACTCAGGATGGTCCCTTAAAGGATTACTACACAGAAGCCCATGGATTGAGGGAAGCACTCCTGTACATGCTGCAGGTCAGGTACAAAGAACCTGAAGCCATATTTTTCTTAGTGCTGGATGAACAGACAACCAGGGGAGCCAACAACATGAGATCCAATTCCCTGGAGGCAGAATGGGCCAATGGCTGGATTGTGAGATCCGGACACTTCGGCTGTACAACAATCAGGCTGATGCAGACCGGTGATGAAACAATCAAGATGCAGAAGTCTCTCAGATATGTGGAGATATACAAGAATCCAAGAACGGTGAACAAGGCAGAGGGCAAATTCGTGACCTTTGGTGATGAATGGCCCATCACGTTCCAGAATATCCCTGATATGACAAAATATTACAACACTGCCTCACCTGGAAGCTGGATATGGGATCTCGATCCCCAGGCAATGAATGATTACATGTCCATGCACGAATCAGAAGCCCAGGGAGATACAGCGAGGATTTACCGCTTCTATGAACGTTATGTGAATAACCTGAAGAGAACACATGATCCCTACTGGTTCACCAACAAGAAATTCAAGTATCTTGACAGGGAGATTCCGGAAAAGGGAGAACCGGAACCTCAGGAGCAGGAAGATAAGGAAAAGAAGAAACCTCTTCCATTGCACCATTTAGACTGTCCAAAGAACGATGGCCTCATATGGACATGGACTCCAAACAGGTATTACAAGGAAGGTGAATGGGCAAAGTGTTCAAAGTGCAAGAAAAACTTCAAGGTGCATTATAGTGCAAACGAAGGTGCAAGCCCTGAACTGAAGAAGAAATCTGAGGTGCAAGGAAATTCTGATGAAAGCTCCGATCTCATGAGTGAGGGGTATAGGGGTATGAGACATGAAGAAAATTCTGGCCAGATTCCTGGAGGTGTCACCCCCGTTTTAAATACTCATAATGAAGATCTTTCTGGACACAATCCGGTGGATCCATCAGTCAACCCCATTGAAGTAGCTGAAGATCTTGCAGCTGATGCCATCAACTTCTTCATGGATGTTGTATCAGATCCTGACAAAATGAAGGCTCTTGAATCAGACCCGGAACTCAAAACACGTTTCAGGGAGCTGATGAACACTGAGATACCTGCTGTAGACATCAACAGGGTTTCTGAGAAAGCTTCCAGGAAAAGAAAATGGTCACAGCAGATTCCGGAGCTGCAGGAAGAATCTCTGAAGTTAAGGCTAAAGGCCATGGAAACTGGAAGATGTGCTAACTGTGACAAAACACTCACGGGAAACCAGTTGTATTACTGTTCTGATGATTGTAAAACAGAGTTTTACAGTAACCATCCCACATCAGTGAAATGGAATGATATCAGATCAAACGCCCTGGAACGTGACAACTATAGGTGTGTGAAATGTGGAAAACCAGCTGAGGAAGTGGATCATATCAAGGAAATATGGGAAAACGGGCCTGAATTTGATCTTGATAATCTGCAGTCATTATGCCATGAATGCCACGTTCTGAAGACTAATGAGAACAGGAGGAAGAGAGATGGCCAGCAGTAAAACAAAGAAAAGTAACAAGAACAAAGGATCTGTGAAAAAAAGAAGAACAAAACAAGTGGCCGCACCAAAACCGAACTTCACAAAACCCGGAAGTGCCAGATATCCATTCAGAAAAATTGACGACAGATTTCATCTTAAACTAAAACACATTCTTGGTGGGGTTTCTCTTATCAGTCTCCTTGCCGCTTTTGAAGTATTTTCTATTCCTGCTGCAAATGGAATTATTGACATTCTTGCTTTAAGTAATTTTATGGCAGGAATGACCTGGTTTTTTGTCGCAGTGATGAGTGGTGGAATTGCTGTTATACTGGACGAAGAGGAAACTTAATATTGTGGGGGTGAATGTAATTTTATGTATAATCCCAGGAAGAAGTCAAAATTAAAATTGGCTGTAGGTTATGGCATGATTGCTTTTGGAGTTTTAGGACTGGCCTGGGTTTTTGGCGTTCTTTAGAGTAGTCCAAACATAACAGCTAAAAGACAAAGGGCTAAAGTGGCTTATTTTTGGGTCATTCGGTTATTGATGCCTTTTCATCTTTTCTCACTTTGAGCAGTATTTTTATGAGGCCAGGGCCTATCAGAACAAACATTGCAACTGAGGATTCTATCCTTTTGGCAATATCACCATCCGCAGGTGCTTCAAGGTCAATCAATTCTGCCCTATGAAGTAAAATTCCATCTGGTTTAACAGTAGAAGCTGCTCTACTGAATGCATCTGCTAAATCTTTATCTCTGCTTGAATGGCACAAGAAGATACCATGTTTATCCGACTCTCCTTTAGTCATAAGTGCCCCCATAGCTTAAGTTAGAAATCATTTTCCTCCCCTAATCCTTACAAACATCTCCTGCACTGGCGCAAGAGTTAACGCATATCCAACATGATAACAGTCAAATGACTCGTCCTCTTCACACCACAACCTAAGACGTCCCTGGCCATTCTTCCTTATATAAATATTAAAAATTCTCTCCCTACCTTTTTCGCCAGAGGTTTCCATTATTGTTACATGATCTTCGTAAACGTTGACATGAAAAAGAGCATGAAGATTCTCCCAATTCTTTTCCCATTCTTCCGGAGGAGATTTTATTTCGATCCTTCCCTCTTCCTCAAAGATAGTTACACCTTTCGCGGCCTCATCTGCTCTCTTAAGTTGTTCCGCAACCCTTTTACCCTTCTCCGTGAGAGATACTAATATTTTTCTTTTGTCTTCAAAAACCTCCCTGACTACAACATAATCCTCATCTTGTAGATACCTAATCAACAGACGGAGGGTGGAATAATTAGATACTATGTCTGATAATTCCGTCATTTTCACTTGACCTTCGTATAATCTCACAAGTACAGGAGTCACGTACTGCTTACCGAGCAGATCACTCATTATTCATAGTTAATCTGCAAATAAAAATAAGGTCTTTTATGATACACTATTTACACATCTGCAATGAAAAAACAATTAAATACAACGATAGGTTATTCTTTTCAGATGTGTAATGAATGAAGAAAACAACTTTACTGCAGAGATACAGAAATTGGGGAGAATAACTGTTCCCTATGAAACAAGGCAGTTTTTAGATATCTCCGAAGGGGACCTTGTTGTCGTAGAGATAAAAGGAATTAAACACCGCTCAGAACCTGGGACCCAGGAAAGTTCAGACGAATCCCTTAAGAAATTGCAGAATACTTTCATTGAAAAAGCTGAAAAAGTAGTAGAACTGCTTCCCAAAGTAGATGAGGCGATGGAGAGAAGATCAAAAAGGACGGTCGAAAAATAATGAGACCCCTAATTCGTGTTCATAAGGTAACTCTCCAGGTTAACCAAAAACTCAAGATCAGAAATGACATGTGTCAACAACTCCGGATTGCTCCCATATTTTTTTCCAAATTCAAGAAGCTCATCAATCTTGGGCTTGAGAAGTTTACCAAGGTTATTGTTGGGTTCCATATCCCATTTTCTCACAGCTTCAAGCACTTTCTTGGCCGATTCATCGAGATCCTTTTCCATAAACCAGCAATAGATTTGAAACACAAGGTTTTTCCCGTTAGAATTTCAAATTATAGGGGAGGCCCAGTAGAATGAAGGTTCTTGCTGGTTTTACAAAGCTGGAACCGTATATCGTTCCGGATGCATTCAGCATCTCCTTTATTGGAAACGAGGAAACTGCCAAAATCGAATACGAAGAAAGTGGAATAATAGACACTAAAGAGGACAAAGAATCAATAAAGTCTCAGTTTGAGGCATTACACAATAAGTTTGGTTCCAGACCAGAAGATATGACGTATGAAATCAGTGATAATCACTTTTCAATAAAGGAAACAAGGACTGAAGAAAAAGAAGTTGCATTAGCCAGAATATTCAATGAACTAATATTTCAAATGAAGTGTTACTACTCGGATTCTGATATTCACAAGATGGTTGACAGCATAGTGGTTTCAGAAGTTTTGGAAGAAGGATCATCTTCTTCTTTTAGTTTTCCTGGGCGCGGGTCTCTTCCGGGGATAGGATTTTACGTGAACTTTCCTTCCGTTAATTCTTCGGTCGTGGGCTTTGACAACCTCATAAGCCTTATAGAAGTCCCTGGCAGCTTTTCCACCATGCACCGCCGCTCCGGGGATGTTCTTTTCAACAGCTCCGTCGAAAATCGCTTCACCGGTGTTGATTCCACCTTTGATGAGGTACTTGTTTCGTCTCCTTCTGTAGCCGACCATTTGTATCATAAATTCATGAACAATTATAATAAAAACTTATTGCAGGGGGCTTTCTAAATGAAATTGAGGCGAACCCCCACCACAGGAGAACCCTCAAGAGAAGAACCTGTTGAACCTGATAATTTTTTGGGTATTCCCATTTCAAGAAAGGAATACAAGAAACAGCTTGCAACAACAGAGATCCTCAGAAATGAAGCCGTATTGTCAGGGCTTCTTGAGATGAGGAAGAATCTTCCAGGTTCCAACCTTCTTGAAATTTTTATCAGAACAGCTTCCAGTGAGATAGCAGAACAGAGGGAAAGATACTCCAGAAAATACGGTGAATTCAAAATATACCTGGAGGTGGAATAACTGAACCACCTCGAATGCCCTCAATGCGGTTGCCAGAACACACCTGATCTTGAGACCTGTGACTTTTGTGGCCTTCCATTAACAGAAGACATGGAAGTTCCAGATGCTCTTGAAAGGGAGATTGAAAGAGAAAACTGGTCAGAAATAATGGCTCATGAAAACCACGGAGGTCTGGCCTGATGTCCAAGGACAGAAGATTACTCTATTCATTCCAGTGTGAAGATTGTGGTCTTACGTGGAAAAAGAGGGCAGTTCCCGGCAAGAATTATCCATGTCCTGATTGCAGCTCTGATTTTGTCTTCAAGGAAAAGGTTTCAGGCCTTGAATATGGAAGACAGCCACACTGGTTAATGCACTACCGGACTGAACTTATCCAGGCATACGAGAATGATCCCAACCACAGAGCAGAACTGGAGGCAGATGCATAATGGCCTGTAAGAACTGCCGGGAAGGTGACCACAAGAACTGCATTGCCCTGAAGAGTGCTCTCAGGTGCAATTGCGTTTACTGTGAATACGGGGGAGACCCGGATATCTACAAAAAGAACAGAAAGGATGGTGAAACCAGGTGACGAATCTCCCTGATTATCCAATTGATTCCAGGGAAGCCGTAAGGTCTTACTGCAGGTATTCCCTGAATCTCTACCTTAACATTGAAACAGATCTTAAGGAAATGCATGGTCAAAACCCACCAGCATGGTTGGTGGAAGCTACTTTCAATGGTGCATTACAACCTCTTTCCGATCTAACCAGTAACCTCAATGAAGGTTCAAAAGAATCAAAGAACAGTGAACCTGTAAAACCGGAAAGTTCCCAGGAACAGAATTCTGAAAACATCAAAACTCCAGGTTCCTGGTTAGAGGCCATGTCTCGAAAATTCAACCTGGACATTACAAACCCTAGAAGAGTCAGAATGAAAACCAGGCTGGTAAACGGAACCTATGCTGACCTGTTATCAAAAATGACTCAGCATGGCTACATCCTGGTGGACCATGATTTTGTACTCCCGGAGGCAAACTATGACTGATCGACTTTCTGATCCGGTAAGATCCTTCAGAATTTTCCTGAATAAAAGGTGCAGTAAATGCGGCGATAATCTCCCGATAGGTTCCGGCTGGAAGGTTTATGAATCGTTCAGATGGCTCTGCGATACCTGTTTCTCATTATCAGTAGGAGTTGCTCAATAATGCATTCCAGAAAGCATGGAAACAGCATGAAACAGACAATTCTCTTCCAGGGCAGATGGATCAATGTTTCTCTTTTAGACCTGGATTTTCAGAGATCCGGAAAAAGTGGAGATATCACCTGTGCAAAACACTCAAAGACCCTGAAAGGCAAAAAGGAGATTGAAACACATCTAAAGCTGGACCACTGGCCAGCTCTTTCTAAATTATGGTTAAAGGGGAAACCTGCAAATTAGGAGATGAAAAGTATGAATTTTGAATGTAAACTATGTGGAAGTAAAGATACAGAAAAGACAGTTCTTAACGTTGGTTTTGGAGATTTGGGAAAAGGCCAGATTTATGTCTGGCTATGCCCAAAGCATAGAGACGAATATGTGAAAAAGGAAATTGTGAGCATGCCAATGGAGGTAGTGCAATAATGGCCAACCAGGTTATCCATTACAGTTCTGATCAGAAAACAATAATCAGGAAACTGGAGAGATCTCTTGAAAGGCTTGGAGGCTCCAACCTTGATTATGACTTCAATTCATCAAGAACAGATTACAGTGCCTGGGTATCATTCCAGTACAAGGACCAGAGATATAGATTTGAACTCACAAACGCACGGCTAAATTACTTCAGGATGACAGTGAACAGTTCCAAGGATATCCTTGGAATGCTTGCATTTGGAATATCGGATCTTGCAAGACTGGCAGAAAGGGGTATTTTCGATTTTGGAAGACTTGTTGAATCATACAAATCCCTGGAATTCATCGAAGTACCTTCCTGGGCTTCTTTCATGAGATTTGATTCAAGACCAAGGAACATGGCTGAGGTTGAAGCAAGGTACAAAGAGCTTGTAAAAGGAGCTATGCGACCTGAAACCAACAGGGAAGATTTTGAGAAACTTCAACAGGCCTATGATCTGGCCAAACAGTATTTTGGAGTTGATGTCTGATGCAAGTGGAACTTGAAGTTACCGTCAAATGCAATATGTGTCCGTTTGAAGTGAAAAGAAGAGAAAGAGATCTTGATAATCCTGAAGTCATTTCAACAGACCATCTTGTCAACGTCCACAAATTAGGCACAAATCACGGCTCATTTTCCCCTGAAGCAAATGAAGTGGCTTCCATGGAACTGGAACTTGAAAGCAATGATCCATACATTGAGTTAGTGGAGGATGACAGTGATAACTGATTTCATTGATTTTGAGGACTGGCTTTATTCCAGGGGCATGGCCAAATCAACAATCCGTGGAACAATGTCCAAAATGAGATTTTTCGAGAAAAGGATGGATCTAGAGAGCAGGGAAGCAATCATGGGATTCTTGAGGCTGGAACGTCGCAACGGATCTACCAAGCAGAAAATCAATGGATACATCAAGTATCTAAACAGGTGGCTTGAATCAAGAGGAGAAGACAAGATAGAATACCTGCCTGAACTCAAGGCCAGATCGTTCAGAAAGAAAGCATTTGACGCCGATCAGGTGAAGCAGATAGTTTCCAGAACTATCGGACCCACAATAGAGGACAGGAGGAACCATGCAATGGTGTTGTTAGCCCTAAACACAGGGTTGAGAAGAGGGGAAATTGCCAGATTGAAAGTTGCAGACATTCACAGATATTATCTTACAGTAGTTGACGGAAAAGGGGAAAAAGATCGGGATGTCTACATCGATGAGGAAACAAGGTCCATTATAAGTGAATACCTGAAGGTGAGGAACCACCAGGAATGCCCTCATGTTTTCACAACAAAGAACGGGCCCATTTCCGAATATTATATGGGAAAACTGGCCGCTGACATCAAACAGAAAACTGGCATCAATGAATTTGCCTGGCACAAATGCCGTCACACATATGCAAAGAACATGTTAAGGAACGATGTAGATCTCGAAACCCTCCGTCAAATGCTGGGTCACGAAGATCTGCAGACTACTGGCATTTATGCAGAGCTTGACACTGGAGAGGCATTGGAGCGTGTTATGAAGAAAAACGTAAAGTTTTACAGAGAGGGAAAAGGGTTCAAATCTTCTAAACCCTGGTACATCTCAGATGGACCGATGGGGATTTGAACCCCAGGCCTCTTCCATGCCAAGGAAGCGATCTACCTCTGATCTACCGGCCCTTCGCCACAATGGCAAAAGTGCAAGGCCTGTATTGTAGGTTATCCTATAAATATTACTTCGTTTGATTGGACTATCTTCTGATTAACTCATTTCCAAATTATTCATAAAAACATTTTTGGAAATGGCTATTACCATAATGGCTGCCCCTGCACCGACATACCTAAATATTATACCCATCCTATGCCTTATTCTCACTGATAATGGTAGAGGAACAGCCACTTGACCGTAACAGGACTTCTTCTGGAGACACTGTCCTATTACAATACAAACTCAGCAATGAAAATGCCGGCATAAGAATAGTAAAAGCGGCTGAAACCTCTGAAATTATTTACAATGTTGAGGAGCCTACCCTTAATAAGCAGGAGTTGGAAGAATTCTTCGCGCTTAAAGCTGAAATCAATGATTTCCTTCCCGTTCTGCTTGTCCAATGGGAAACACGAGATTTCAATCTTGACAATATTCTCTCATCATTTGTTAAACAAAGGCGACCATGGATAAGTGGAGAATCCATCCAGAAAATCAACTACTATCTTACTAGGGATTTTCAGGGCTATGGGCTGGTAGATCCCATTGTAAGAGATCCAATGGTGGAGGACATATCGTGTGACGGCCCGGAGATGCCCATTTTTGTCTACCACAAGGACTTTGGTTCCATTAAAACGAATATATCATTTCCCAGCACCGAAAATCTTGATTCTTATATCATCCGTCTTGCCCAGATAAGCGGAAAATCAGTATCCATTAATGCACCCATACTTGATTCTATAACAAGGGATGGCCACAGGGTTCAGGCCGTATACGGAAGTGAAATTTCCAGCCGTGGCCCAGTATTCACCATGAGGCTCTTCAGAGACAGGCCTTTTACACCTGCTGATCTCATTAAAAGTGGAACTGCCTCCCCGGAACTCATGACATATCTGTGGTTTATGACAGAGGGTTTGAATTCAGCCCTTATCGTAGGAGCACCGGGTGCTGGAAAAACCTCGACCCTGAATTCTATCCTCCTTTTTGCTCCTCCAAATACAAAGATTTTCAGCATAGAGGAAACAAGAGAATTGAAGATACCCCACGAAAACTGGATTGCATCGGAAACCAGGGGCAAAAATACCGTAGAGGGGCAAAAAGGTGTAGAGAGGCTGAACATGTATGACCTTGTTTCCATGGCCATGAGACAAAGGCCAACATACATTGTTGTGGGAGAAGTGAGGGGAAAAGAGACTTACGCTCTCTTCCAGGCAATGGCAACCGGTCACACCACATATGCAACCATTCATGCTGATTCCATGGAGTCCTTGGTGAACAGGCTTGAGAATGAGCCCATGAACATCCCCCGTGTTCTTGTTTCATACCTGAATATTGTGATATTCATCAATTTCGTCAGGTTGGAAGGCAGAATGGTCAGGAGGATCACCGAAGTAGACGAAATCATGGGTGTAGATGGAAAAACCAATGAAATTCTTTACAACAGGGTATTCAAATATAACCCATCCACTGACACATTTCATTATGCGGGCTCAAGCAAACTATATTCCAGAATAGCAGAGCAGAGGGGCGTTGAGGATTCTGAACTCTTAAAGGAAATAGAGAGGAGAAAAGAACTTCTGCACATGCTGTCGCAGGAAACAGAATTAGAGATTAACAAAGTGGCGAATGAAATCAGGCAGAGAGAATGGAATTGGTTAAGGGGTGACTAGAATGCCATTGTTTGGACAAAAAAGTACCAGCAAGGATGAGTTGTTCAAAATCCCTTACTTCAGGCAAGTCTCCCTCAGAATATTTGGAAAATTTTTGGGCCACAGATTCCAGAATGGAAATACGGACCTTAATCTGAAAAGATCGAAACTTGGGATGAGCAGGGTGGAATTCTATTCCCAGACTGCTATGATCCTTACAATAGCTGTGGCAGTTGGTATAGTATTCAACATTATTTTTGCATTTAAGTTCCCGCATCTTGTCTTCCTTGCAGGTTCAATCACTTTTCTATTACTGGTAGCTGTCCTGGCAATTGTTCTTGAGACCCCCGTTACTGTTACAAGAACCCGGAGAAGGAGAATAAATTCCATGCTGACCATTGCATCAGGTTTCTTCGCTACAATGTCATCGGCAGACATCCCCATAGATATTATTATGAAAGACCTTGGGGAAAGCAGACAGTACGGGGAAATATCCAGGGAAGCGAGAATTATCTGGATCAGATCTGAACTCTTCGGAATGGACATTATTTCCTCCATAAAGGAGAGTATTCACACATCTGCATCCCAGAAATTTGCTGAATTTCTTCAGGGAATTGTAACCAGTGTCAATTCCGGTGGAGATCTAAAGCAATATTTCATCTCAAAAGCAAACCAGTACCAGGGCGAGTTGAGCACACTAATTAAACAGAATTCCAACTCGATGGGCATTCTTGCAGAGAGTTTCGTGACAGTTGCAGTAGCCTTCCCGCTTATTCTGCTTATAATAGTTGGAGTTGTTGCTTTTCTTTCACCATCGTCGCCAACTGGCCTGATAGACATAATGATTCTTACAGTCGCTTTGATTATCCCTGTTATTCTTGCATTGTTTGGTTACTTTTTCAGCAGTACCATGGGGGAGATAGAACTATGAAGAGTATCCGTTACATTTCTGCAGTCACTGCCATTATTGCTATAATCTATATTGCAGTAAGCAGGCTGATCCTTGGGAAGTTTGACAATAATCTTGCAAATCCCTTTTTCTTTATTCCTGTTGCTTTATCAATATTCATGATTCCTACAGGTTATGCCCGAAGAGCCAGGAATTCAAAAATCGCCGAAGCAAGGAAAAGAGTCTCTGATTTTCTCAGGGATTTATCAGAATATACCATGTACGGCACGCCCCTTTCAGAAGCTGTTTTGCTGGTTTCAAGAAATGATTACGGTGCCCTGAATCCGGAAGTCAGGAACCTGGTTTCCAGCGTATCGGTTGGTACACCTGTAGAGGAGTCTCTGAGACATTTTGGAAACACCCTGGATGACCCGGAGATCCAGAGGTTCGGAGTCATTCTTCAAAAATCCGGGGAATCGGGAAGCAATACATCTGATGTTATAGCAATGGTTTCAAGATTCAGTTCCCAGATGCAGCTTCTAAATGACGAGAGGAATGCGGAAATGAAGAACTACAACCTCATCCTTGTGGTTTCTTTTGCAATCTTTCTCATTGTTATGCTGGTAATAGATATCAGGTTCTTTGGTGCCATCCATCTTCAGAATGCATCGGGACTCCTGTTCCAGTCTGCCGGCTCACGTGTACTCAAGAATATTTTCAATGGAGGAATTTATGTTGAGGCATTGGGCATTGGGATAATCATTGGGCTCATAAGAGACAGGAACATGGTTTCAGGTTTCATGGAAACGGGGGCAATGCTGTTTATCAGTGCGGTAATCCTACTCATGGCTGGAGGTCTCTGAAAATGGTTGAATCAGATGAAGCCATTCTTGAATCCTACGAACTCCTGGATTCCCTTATTCATATCAAGATAGTTGTGGAAAACTCCACAGTAAAATACATTGTGTCTGAAGAACGCCCACAAGAATCAGAACGGAAAAACATTGACACGATCATAAATAACTACAGAGAGGAAAAACTCAAGGGGTCCACGGATGATTTCACAGAATACGCCGGGAAAAATGGTATTTTCAAATCTCTTGACATGAGAAGTCTGTACTTCATGGACCGATTTTACCTCGGTTATGGGATAATTCAACCCCTTATGGTGGATCCCCGTATAGAAGATATTTCCTGCGACGGCGCAGATGAACCTGTATTTGTTTTCATAAAAGAATACGGTCATGTGGAAACCAACATAAAATTCAACACAGAGGATAGCCTCAATTTCTTTATCAGAAAAATTGCACAGGATGGCGGAAAACAGATCTCCGTATCTGTTCCAATTGTTGAGACTGCTTTGAAGGATGGTTCCAGGGTATCGGCTTCCCTTGGACGATACGTGACGACCAACGGCCCTACATTTTCCATACGGAGATTCAGGGAAGTACCTATAAGTCCCGTTGATCTAATCAATCTCGGGTCCGTTAACTCAACTGTTCTTGCATATCTCTGGACAATTATTGATTACGGTTCCAACATAATGGTTGTGGGAGGTACGGCGACCGGAAAGACGACATTCCTTAATGCTATGCTCAGTTTTGTCCCTCCGGACAATAAGATAGTGACAATTGAAGATACCAAGGAACTCAACCTCATACATGAGAACTGGATCTCCACAGTGGCAAGAAATTCAGGAAGCAATCAGGAAGAAGGTGAAAAAAGTCTATCAAGGATCGATATGTTTGATCTTCTTGAATCTGCCCTTAGACACAGACCAAATTATATTGTGGTTGGAGAGGTAAGAGGGACGGAAACTTTCACTGTTTTTCAGGCAATGCTTGCCGGACGTTTCGGAATGGGGACTTTTCACGCCGACGATATTGATACTTTCATTCACAGACTTGAGGCCAGACCAATATCCATTCCCAGAACACTTATCACTTCGCTTAACACTGCAGTGATTCTTGACACTTACTATGCCGAGGGAAGATTGATGAGGAGGGTGAAGGAAATTGCAGAAATTGTCAGCGTTGATCCGGGAACAGGTGAACTCATTGTCAATATGGTTTCAGGCAAGAACCTTGAGAGAATAGGGCCAGATACCTTTGACAGCCATGTTTTTCGAATTATCTCATCCAGGGAAGGAATTCCATACGATGTTATTGCCAATAAGATGGCCCTCAGAAAGAGGATACTTGACAGAATGGTGGAACTTGACATCAAGTCGTTCGACAGCACACGCAGAATCTTTGCCCTTCTGAAGACAAATGAAAAACTGGCTCTGGAACAGCTTGATCTTTACTGAGAATTTTCACTTTGCTGGTTTTCTGTATTATTCATTGCATGTTCGGAGAAAATTCTCTTGGATATATAAGGAACATATATTGTCTGGATGACGATTGAAAACAGTACAATGAATGAAACCACAACAGCGATTGTTGGTCCATATTTTATCAGTTCTGCGTTATTGGAAGCTACCCCTACCGCATATGGAACTGTTGCCATAACTACAGATACTACCCCTCTTGGACCAACCATTGAGAAGAATGTAATGGTTTTCAGGTCTATGGTTCTCTTGTTCCTCCTGAAGAGCGGGATCAGGGAACCCATTACTGCAGCAGGTCTTGCAACCAGTATTATGAGCAAGGTCATTGCAATACCAATCAGTGCATATGTGCCAAGCTGAGCTCGTGTAAGCATGCTTCCAAGTGTCAGGAAAATAATGGCCTGAGAGAGAAAAGAGAGATTCTCCTGGAAATTTGATTCCCGGCTCCAGAATATGCTCTTATCAGAGAAGTTGCCTACAATTGCACCAGTGGCAATTATGGCAGGGAAAGGCGTAAGGCCTGTTGCCTCCAGAGCTGTAAATTCCAGTATAACTATTCCAAGAAGAAGGCCAACAATCAGGTTCTCAAAGTTGAGAAACCTGTTCAGTATTATTACGCTGAATCCTACAATAATTCCAATTATGGCGGGGATGCTGACCTGTATGATGAAATATGCGATGGCCCCTCCAATTAGACCGAGATTATTCACTATCCCTGAGAAACCTGAAATATAACTTGACGAAGGATCGATGAAGAGAATTGCAATTGAAACGAGGATAATACCAATCGGATCGTTGAACAGACTTTCACCTACAAGGGTCCCTGATACCTCTTCCTTTACATTGATCCTTTTGAACAGAGGAATCAGGGTCGCAGGATCAGTGGGAGAGATTATTGCCCCGAAGAGAAAACCAATACTGAATGGTGCACCGAATATAAGTGAGAACAAGGCTCCGCCCACCAAAGCGGTAATGATAACGCCAAGTGTATCAAGCGACACGATTCTCATAAAATGACGCCTGATGACACGGAAATTCATGTAATGGCTTTCATAATAGAGTATGATCATAATGCCAAGGAGCCCAATTCCAACATTGCCAAACTGTGTCAGGAAGTCTGATGCAAAAGTATGGTTAATGATTTCCAGAACAGGACCAAAGAATATACCAAGAATAATCAGAATAGGGATGTCTGCAACTGCTATTTTCCTGGAGATGGGTATAGCAAAGGCTGCAAGTATTAAAATCAGACTGATCTGATAGTACTGTGCAGCTACTAATACGTCCATCTGTCCACTCTCATTTCAACATCGACACCGGCATTCTTCTTTTGTGTTCAGAGAAAGAATAAAGCTCCTTAACTCTGCTAAATCTGGAATCTTCTTGGGTCTGTTTCCTGTCAAACATTTCCACTATAACGTCATCAAGCTCGTCATATGTCATCCCAAGTTCGGATTCATCCGTTTGCGATTCCCACAGACCAGCTGAGGGCTTTTTGCTGATTATGTTTTTTGGTACATTCAGTGCAGAAGCCATCTCCTTCACTTCCCGTTTGAGAAGGTGAATTATTGGTTCTACATCACATCCACCATCACCATACTTGGTGTAATACCCTACAATATACTCTGAACGGTTTGTTGTTCCCACAACCATTCCTTCGCTTATGTTTGACTGATAATACAGGATTATCATCCTTGTTCGGGACTTTATGTTACCAAGTGCCTCTTTTGACTTGATCCCAAGCAGTTCGCGGAATACTTTGACAACAGATTCGATCCTGATGGTTTCAATATCAACACCTGATGCTTCCTGAAGTGCCTTCACATCTTCGTAATCAGATTCTGGAGTAGTTGAATCAGGCATGAAAAAGGCTTTGATCTTCCGGTCCGGGAATGCTTCCTTTAGCAGCATTAATGTAAGGGCACTGTCTATTCCACCGCTGATGCCTAAAACAGGCGTTTTTTCACCAATCTGCTCCTTGAGAAAAGCCGTAATCTGTTCAATTTCTTTCCGAACCTGCATATTCTCTAATCATATCTTTATCTGTGGTATATAAATAAATATTTTCAGTGATTCTAAATAACGAAGAGTTCAGGCAACCAGATTTCTCTGGTCTTCCTGATAGGCCATGGCCTGAAGTAGATTAGAGAAAATAAGAGTGCTTGTGAGGGAACCTACTCCTCCAGGTACCGGAGTAATGCTTTTCACTATATCCTTAATCTCGTCGAATTTCGCATCGCCTACCATTTTTCCATTGACAGAGTTGATGCCGACGTCGATAACCACTGAATTTTCTGTTACCATGTCCTTGCCCAGAAAATCAGGCTTCCCTGCAGCAACAACTATGACATCTGATGATTTACAGAGTCTCTTGATATCTCTGGTCCTGCTGTGGCATACAATGGGCGTATAGTTACTGTTGAGCAGTAGCTGTGAAAGTGGCCTTCCCACAGTGATTGTCCTGTTTATTACAGCGAATGTGCTTCCAGGAGGAATTTCAAGGGCAGAAACATATTCCATTACTGCGAGCGGGGTTGCAGCCACAAGTGAAGGCATTCCTGACATGAGTCTCCCCAGGTTTTCATACGATGCCCCGTCTATGTCCTTATACCATGGTATCCTGTTTACTATTTTTTTGTAATCAAGGTGCGGTGGAACGGGGGATTCAACAATTATGCCATGTATTGCTGGATCCATTACAACCTGATCAATGTGCTCTTGAACTTCTCTGGCGGACACATCCTCTTCCATGGTAATTGTTCTGGTCTCCACTCCAAGTTCTGAACCTCTTTTCAGTTTCGCCTTGAAATAAAATTCCGATGCAGGATCCTTACCTATCCTGATTATTGCCATTGCAGGAGAGTTTCCCTTTTCCCTTTCCTCCCTTATTGATTCGCTAATACGTTCCTTTATGTTTTCGAGAAGAGGTTTTGCCCCAATTACTGCCACAGAATCAGCTCCAGTCAATTACTGTCTTGATTTCGTTTGATGGTTTCTTTGTAAATATTTCTGTCTGATCAGGTGAAACTTTCTCAGTGATCATGGTTTCCATGGCACCATTATACTGATGTTTCCATCGTGTCAGATCCTGCAAGGCCTTCTCATAATGTATTCTGGAACCGTCGACGGAACCTATTACAGATATATTGCGCTCAATAATGTAGTCTATATCCATGCCTGATACCGGAGTTGCCGGAGCCTTGCCATTGGTTCCAAACAGAATCAGGATTCCGTTTTCATTCATTTTTCTAAGGAATTTGAAGATAGTACCAGGGTCTCCACTAGTGTCTATAACCAGGTCAAGTCCTTTTTTCTCAAAAGGATCGCTGGTATTGTAGTTATAGAAATTTATTCCGGTTTTTTCAATGACTTCATTCTTTGTCCGGTCAAGATCATGCCTGTTTGTAAGATGTGTATTGAAACCGTAATCCATTGATTTCAAAGCATAAAGGAAACCTTCACTTCCTGTTCCCACGATAAGACTGTTCTTTTCGTGATATGAACCAGCCTCGTCAGTGAATATTGACTTTCTTGAGACAACATCAAACATCTCGAATGCCTTGCAGACATTCTTTAGAGGTTCTGTCAGGACTGCCACATCACCTATTGATGGATCGGGAACCTTTATCAGGTATTCAGCACTGTCTCCGAATTCCTCCCTCATAAAACCATGGAGGCCTGTTATTCCTGCCTCATGCTTATCACCATCAGAACAGTTATCTGATCTTCCCGCAAGGCAGTTTATGCATTTTCCGGGTCTTCTGACCATTGGTACAACATAATCCCCCTTACTGATTCCAAAATCATTCCTGGGAGCTTCGTCCACGACACAAAGGCTTTCGTGACCGATCACAAGTTTTGATGATCCATGGGGATTATAAGCAAATGGGAGAGCCCCATTAACTATGCCCCTATCTGTACCGCATATTCCTGTTAGAAGAGGTTTTAATCTGACTTCAAACCCATCAAGGTCAAAATCAATTTTTTCCAAACTTACTCCACCTGAGGGTGCGTTGGTAGTAATCCCCCTGTATAAAGTCATATTATAGTTATGAGGTTAAAATATTTAAAATTGGGCCGCTATAATTGGTGCCCCATCCTAATTTTCTTAGTTGACAGATAAAACTCGTCATAGGGGGTAGGCTCACTTTTTACGGGGATCCTCTCTGATACGTTTATGTTATTGTCTGCGAGGAAATCCATTTTAGCAGGGTTATTGGTCATGAGTTTTATGGAAGTAATTCCAAAATACTTTAGAACACCAACTGCAAATGAGTAGTCTCTTTTATCCACCGGGAGTCCAAGCATGAGGTTGGCTTCCACCGTATCATATCCCTGATCCTGGAGACTGTATGCCTTTATCTTGTTAAGCAGGCCTATGCCTCTTCCTTCCTGTCTCAGGTAAATGAGCATGCCTGCCTCTTGTTTTCCAATGAAATCAAGGGATGTCAGTAGCTGATCCCTGCAATCGCACCTCTTGGAACCTAAGACGTCTCCGGTAAGACATTCTGAGTGTATTCTTACGGGTATATCCTGTTTCCCCTGGACATTACCCTTGACCACCACAGCGTGCTCCTCGTTTCCGGGAGATTTAAATGTGTAAATTTCAAAATTACCAAAAATCGTAGGAAGTTTGGCTTTGGCATTTAACTCAAGCATTTAGTTCAGGGCAATAATTTTCTTGTGATATAAAAAGATGCATAAAAATTACCCTGTCTAACTGATCTTTCTTCCTACAAAATATACATCATCTTTCCTGAAAATGTACAGATTTTCCTTCCCTATGAGATTGGATTCCAGTTCCTTTTTTACAGCATAATATTGGCTTTCAGGTAAACTGAATCTGATAATGACCTTCCCTGCACCTGCTTCCCTTAAATTACCGGGCAGATCCCCTATTCTAGAGGCAGAAACTATTTCGTACTGTTCACCGGGGAAATTCTCTATTTTTCCATGTGAGGTATAGAATCTTCTTCTGTTATCTTTCCAGGCGGGCCTGATCTCATATTTCTCTTCGAGGATCCAGAGGAGTTTTGCGTATACAATTGAAATATCTGGTATTAAAATGAATTCGTCAAGTCTTGCAGCATCTGGAAAAGTAGTTTCTTTAGGTGTTCCGCTTATCCTGATGTTCTGTGGAAGAATAACTGCTGAAGATTCCGCTTCCTTAAGGGAACCGCAATACAGGGTAAGACGGTTAAGATTCCCATCAATGGACAGATATTCCTTCTCTCCGTCAATTGATATCTGGTTCCATTCCATTTGTGGCGGGAGATCAAAAACAAAATTATGTGTTCTGTCTCCGAAAACTTTCACAAGAGACAATGGAGAAGGAATCAGGGAATCCATTGTTCTTCTCAGTTCATTGGGTGGTCTTGCTGGATCGCTGAATATAAGAGTATGCTCATCAATTTCAAAATCCTTGGAAAGATCATAAATGTCACCTTTCAGGAATTTTATTTTGCCGGTCCTGTACTCCCGGGAGTTGAGCCTGGCCATCCTGTATCTGTCTGCTTGAACTTCTACGCTCACCGTGGATTCATTCGTCAGCGAAAGAAATATTCCCTGCATGCCGGCCCCGGTTCCCGCCTCTACTATATTGAAACCATGTATCCTTTCTGCCCGGTATCTGCATACAATTTCAGGAGTAGAATATCTGGAAAGGTACTGATCCATCCAGAGCTTTTCCCAACCCTTGAATTTCTCTTTCAGGTTTATCCTTGAGTGAGCAAGTTCGAAAATGATCGCTGCCTCCTTCTTGCCAAGAGACAGGGTTTTCTGTACCTCATTAAGCCCCAGACCATTTCTTATGAGCTCAATACTACGGTCTATTCTTTCATTTGTAAGGTCCTTGAACTTTGTGTCTTTTATGACCCGATCCATGAATCTGGCCCAATCCTCAATTCTGCTCAATGATTCCACATACCTATGCCCTATATCTAAATGCTTGAACTGCAGCTTTACTGACAATCGGATACGTTTACATCATTCATTCCCTGACGAAGGCTCTGTTCTAATACACAAGCTTAATATCTTATCCCAGTGATTTAAGACAAATGGACCCAATTAGAGTAGGAAAGGTGAAGGAGGTCTACGACGAAGGAGAGACGCTCCTCTTTAAATTCACTGACAAGATTTCAGTTTTTGACAAAATGATTCCCAACCTTATTCCACATAAGGGAGAGTCCCTTTGCAGAACATCCGCACACTGGTTCAAGATGGCTGAGGAGTCTGCCAGGGTATCCACCCACTTCATTGAATGCCCTGCCCCGAATGAAATGAGAGTGAGGAAATTCTACGTTCCGGAAAGCAAGGGAAATCCGTACGAAGTGGAATATGTCATACCCCTGGAATTTGTTGTGAGATATTATGTTGCAGGATCTCTATTTGACAGACTGAAGGCTGGAAAACTTACTCATGATGATGTAGGCCTTACGCATGATCCGAAATATGGTGAAGAGCTGGATGACCCATTTTTTGAAGTAACAACAAAGTATGAGAAATTTGACAGAGTTCTTACAAAGGGAGAGGCAATAGAAATAGGCGGTCTTTCAGGTTCTGAACTGAACAACATCAAGGAAGCCATATTAAAGATCGACAGAAGACTCAACAAGCAGGTTCTTTCCAGGGGCCTAATTCATGTAGACGGAAAGAAGGAATTTGCATTCGGCGCAGGTAGGGAACCCATAGTCATTGATACTTTCGGGACCGCGGATGAGGACCGTTTCTGGGACAAGGAAAATTATGAAAATGGCCAGATTGTTGAATTGAGCAAAGAATTTGTGAGACAATACTACCGATCTATCGGTTACCACAAGGAACTGTACGATGCAAGAGAATACAGTAAGCCGGAACCGGAAATACCTGCCCTGCCAGATGATATGGTAAAGAAAACATCAGAACTTTATGTTTCGATGTTTGAGAGAATAACTGGAGAAAAATGGTAAATTATTATTGAATTCCCAGCTCGATCTGGGTCTCAATATAATGCCA
Organism: Thermoplasmata archaeon; assembly: GCA_021810045.1. GTDB lineage: Archaea > Thermoplasmatota > Thermoplasmata > Thermoplasmatales > Thermoplasmataceae > JAJZOM01. The sequence continues at coordinate 5,509 of JAJZJR010000007.1, read as the reverse complement.
CAAATGGTGTTCAATCTCATATGACCATAGTGCCTCAGGAATCTCTACAAAGGCAACGAGCGGCGTAAGGAAGAATGATTCCAGAGCCGCTATTCCTATGTCCTTAAGCCATGCACCTACTCCAACTCTAATTTTAAAACTTGAGGATGTCCCCTCAATAATAATTGTATACGCACGATCCCCAGCAAGAAGTGTTCTGAAGATTCCTCCCTTTTTTGCCTGAATAAGATAACCATTAGGATGTTTTGATGACTGGAGTCTGAAACCTTCCTCCTTGAAAAATTCCTCTACCAGCGTTTCCAGTTTATCCAAGTTGGCATTCTTGCCAACGTAATCTCTTTGAGCATATTTCATGAGGGTAAATTGTCCACTGGCATTTAAACAATTCAGCAATTATGAACAAATAATGTTTTAAGTGCAATTGCATGTTTGGTTGTTGAGAGAATCACTTTATAGTCAGATAGTAAACCCGTTTATAGCCTCTCATGGATTTGATACAGTACTTTCTATCGATCTTGAGACTATAATAAGAAACCAGAATGATTTTCTCACAGACGAAAGGATTATTGCCATTTCATTAACTTATTTCAATGGGGATCTGAAGACTGAACTATTCATCGCAGAAGATGATTCCATTGATGCAGAAGATCGTATCCTCAATGAACTGGATCAGTTCATTTTGAAGTTCAAGCCCTCCATAATTATTGGATACAATCAGTGTGGATATGACATTCCCCTGCTAAGGATGAAAATGAGGAAAAGAACTTATTCCAGACAGCTCTGGAACCTCAAATACTACCTTTCTGTTGCCTATTGTCTTGACATGATGCCAGTTATTTCTGATTATCTTGCAGCAATTGATGGGGATTATAAATTCAGGAAACTGTCAGATGTTGTATCACATGAGGGTTTCGGCCACCTTCCGCTTGACAGAAAAAAAGACATAGTAATTAGAAACGGCAAAAATATTGGTGAAGTTATTGAAGAACTCTGGAGATCCCGTTCCATCGACTTCATAGATTACTGCCGCGGTGACACAAGGGATGTTTTCACAATTTTTCAGGACATCTTCCGGAATTCAAAATCATGAAAAAGAGATCAGAAATTGCCGAATCTGGCAATAACATCCGAAAGGTTGTCCATGTAATCCTTGAAAATTCTCAATACATCTCTTGAAGTTATGACACCGATGAGTTTTCCGTTTTCAACAACAGGAACTCTTCTTACTCCATGCTTATTCATCATTACAGTAACCTGATCGGTGGGGGTTTTGGGATCAATGGACATCAGAGGAGCGTTCATGATATCCTTAAGCTTCACATCCTTAGGATCCAGATCCTTTGCAATGATCTTGTTCACGAAATCCCATTCTGTCACTATTCCATGAGGTTTGTCATCAACCTTAACAATAACGAAACCAACATGGTCATTGCTCATAATCTTTGCAGCTTCACTTGCAGAGACTTCCTCCCCAAGCATGAATGTGTACTCTTTCATGATGTCTCTAGCATAAAGTACCATGATAGAGTATGGCTCCTGGGTATATAATTTCATTATTATACTGCAAAAATCTTCCTGCAAACTTTTACAGAATTTATTCTGCAAACAGTCTCCGAGTGAATACGGGGAACTAATTTTGTTAGATGGGATCGTCCAGCAATTTCGCTACTGAAAATACAAGAAAATTATATTACCGGATTCAATTATTAGGTATGCCTAAAAAAATTTCAAGTAAACATCCAAATTTTACCGATAACAAGATCGCAAATTGTCATCTTGCTGAGGTGATATGGCCATAATATCGACACACTTTTCTGAACTTATAATCTTAACACTAGTTATCGGATTCTCCATTTTCATATCGTTTCCTGTAGTATATGCCAGGAGGCTTAACAGAAAATCCCTCACCATTTTAACAGCAGTAGCAATTGGAATCCTGTTTTTCCTTCTCGCAGACATATTCGGTGATGTGGCTGCCACAATTTATCCGGCAGGATCCTATGTTGCAAACCTGACCTTGTCAGCAATTTTTATCGTGTCAATGAGCGCTTCCTTCCTATTCCTTTACGGCTTACAAAACAGGCGGAAACAGGGTGAAAACTTTAACCCAATGCATGTATCGACAATTGTAGCAATTGCAATCGGATTCCAGAATCTCACAGAAGGCCTTGTCTTCGGTGCAACCTGGGCTATTGGCCTTTCGGGACTTGCCATTGTAATTTTTGTGGGATTTGTACTCCAGAATTTCACTGAAGGTTTTCCTATAGTCTCTCCATTCCTGGGCTCATCAAAACCAAAGGCATTTGTTGTTTCGCTTCTTTTTCTTGTGGGGGCAATTCCAACCATAGCTGGAAGTATATTGGGCTATTTCTACAGTAATTCATACCTGAATGTTGCCTTTGACGCTTTAGCCATAGGATCAATACTGTACGTCCTTCTACCTATGCTTAAATCAGTATTTACAGCACATGACTCCAACAGTGGGCTGTATCTTGGACTTTTGGGAGGCTTCCTGGTGGGGTTTCTTGTAAATATCATATGATTAGTGGACTCCTGATGTTTTGGCAGGCAACGGTTTAAAGGAATTTTCCGTATCTGGGTTTTCCACTATGGAAGCGACAAAAAAGATATTACTATCTATAAAATTGCGATCAAAGGGCTTTAATAGCAAAAGTAAATTCTGCTTAAGCCAGTTATTGAAGGATGTGAATTTATGGATCAAACTTTACACACCGGTACAACAACAGTTGGAATTACGGTAAAGGACGCTGTGATCATGGCAACGGAAAGGAGAGTTACCATGGATCATTTCATTATGCACAAAGATGGAAAGAAACTCCATCAGATAGATACCCACGCTGCAATGACAATTGCAGGTCTTGTAGGAGACGCACAGGTTCTTGTTAGATACATGTCAGCAGAACTTGAGCTTTACAGACTCCAGAGAAGAGTTAACATGCCCATAGAGGCAGCAGCTACTCTCCTTTCAAATATACTTAACCAGTCAAAGTTCTACCCATATATGGTACAGCTCCTGGTTGGTGGATATGACAAGGCACCACACATTTTCTCTGTAGATGCTGCTGGAGGATCTGTTGAGGACGTATATGCCAGCACAGGCTCCGGTTCACCTTTCGTATACGGTGTTCTCGAGAACGGTTACAGAAAAGATATGAGTGTTGATGAGGGAATTGAACTTGTCATAAGAGCAATTTCAGCTGCAAAGGCAAGAGATTCGGCTTCCGGTGGAATGATTGATGTAGCCGTGATAGATAAGAAGAACGGATACAAACAGATTCCAGAAGAAGAAGTATTAGAGAGAATAAAAAAATATAAATTAGTAGTATAAATTTAATCCCTACTATTATTAAATTTAATCGGGGCGTACCCAACGATGTCTTTTAGAGATTACCTTTCAGAAGCAAGAGCTATTTTCGATAAGCTATATCCAGAACACGAGATAACAGAAGTGGACTATGAAGGGCCTACAATTGTGGTCTACACTAAGAATCTTGAACTTTTTTCCAAAAGAGAGGATCTAGCCAAGCAGATAGCACAGGAAATGAGAAGAAGAATTGCAATCAGGCCAGATCCATCTATCATGCTACCTGAAGAAGAGGCTGAAAAAATTATTAAGGAAATCATTCCTGATTCAGCCGGCTTCAAGGACATGTATTTTGAATCTGACACGGGAGAAGTCGTGATAGAGGCTGAAGAACCTTCAATCATAACTTCAAGAGATTCGGAATATATTGTATCCATCAAGGAACAGACAAAGTGGTCTCCCAGAGTCGTAAGAGCCCCGCCAATGCATTCCAGAACTGTCAAGGAAATGCGTGAATTTCTCAGGGAGGTTAAACAGGAAAGGAAGGTTTTCCTGCATAATCTTGGAGAAAAGCTTAACGTTCCCCCAATGCCAGGGGAAACATGGGTAAGAGTTACTGCACTGGGCGGACACAGAGAGGTGGGAAGGAGCGCTACGCTTATTTCCACAAATAATTCCAAAGTCCTTGTAGACTGTGGAATGATGAACATAAACGAGGATGACAGCCAGCCCTGGGCAAGTGCACCTTATCTTTATGTTCCCGAAATACAGCCATTCAGTTCGCTGGATGCAGTGATCCTGACTCACGCTCACCTTGATCACTCAGGCCTTCTCCCAATATTATACAAATATGGGTACGAGGGTCCAGTTTATATGACTCCTCCAACGAGAGATCTTTCTGCCCTCCTGCAAAATGATTACATCAAAGTAGCACACGTTGAAGGGCATAAAGGACCTTATGAGTCAAAGCACGTCCGTGAAGCGTTAAAGCGTTCCATTGTATTGAGATACAATGAGACAACAGATATAACCAGAGATATGAGATTGACGTTCTATAATGCAGGCCATATTCTAGGTTCATCCTCTGTACACCTGCACATTGGTGAAGGATTATACAACATTGTATTAAGCGGAGATGTCAAGTTTGAAAAGACCTGGCTCTTCAATCAGGCCAACAATAAATTCCCGCGAGCAGAGACCTTCATGACGGAATCAACCTATGCAGGTAGGGAGGATTACCATCATCCCCGTGCGGAGGCATCCAATAATTTTGCAGATATAGTTAACAGGACTTTTGATAGAGGCGGTTCAGTGCTTGTTCCCGTATTTGCGGTTGGAAGAAGCCAGGAAGTTATGCTTGTTGTTGAGGAAGCAATCAGAACAGGGAAGATTCCTGAATGCAATGTTTACCTTGATGGAATGATAATGGAAGCAACTGCAATACATGCTGCATATCCGGAATACCTTAACAAGAATCTAAGAGAATCCATAATGATCAAAAGAGAGAACCCTTTCCTCAGCAAGATTTTCAAAAAGGTTGAAACGAGACAACAAAGGCAGGAAATTTGTGATTCCAATGAAAAGAAGATTGTACTGGCAACATCCGGTATGATGAATGGAGGTCCAGTCATGGAATATTTCAGAACTTGGGCACCTTCGCCGGAGAATTCCCTGGTATTTGTTGGGTATCAGGCCGATGGAACCCTTGGAAGAAGAATACAGAGAGGTGCCAGTGAAATTACCCTTTCTGATGGGGGGAAAGCATCCAAATACGAAATAAAAATGGCAGTTGAAACTTCAGAAGGATTTTCAGGACACTCTGACAAGAGGCAGCTTCTTGCCTACATTGCAACCATGCAGCCAAAACCGCAGAGAATCCTTGTAAACCATGGAGATGGAGAGAAGGCTGCAGAATTTGCAAGACTGATCAGATCCAAATTCGGCATTGATGCTGTGGCGTTAAAGAATCTCGAAACATTAAGACTCTACTGAGAACAGGTTGAAGGTTCAGATTTCTGAATTCCACTCCCTGAAGAATAGCCCTAGGAATTTTTCCATTCCTTCTCCTCATTTCCTCAGCCTTGAGAATGCCATAATGTATTGCATCACGCATGTCTCTCAGGTATTTCATGATCTCATCAGAGGGATCATAATGCCACCATACTGATCTTGCATGGCCGGATG
>JAJZJR010000071.1 GCA_021810045.1 Thermoplasmata archaeon | reverse complement strand
CTGCCAGTGTGAAGGCAAGTTCCTGAGCGGCACTTGAGCCCGCTTCCCTTATGTGATAGCCGGATATGCTGATATAGTTCCATCTGGGAATGTTCTCAGTACAGTATACCATCATGTCCCGGATAAGCCTGAGATGTGCCTCTGGAGGATATATCCATTCTTTCTGGGCGATGTATTCCTTGAGAATGTCGGCCTGTACCGTGCCAGAAAGTTTGGACATTGGTACCCCCTGCTTCTTCGCCACAGCAATATACATTGCTGTTAGAACTGCTGCAGGGGCATTGATTGTCATGGAGGTGCTGACACTGCCAAGATCTATGCCCTTGAAGATAACTTCCATGTCCTTCAGTGATGTAACATTGACTCCGCATTTCCCCACCTCACCTTCGGCTCTCTGGCTGTCACAATCATATCCGTATAGTGTTGGCATATCAAAGGCGATGCTGAGGCCGGATTCCCCATGCTTGATAAGATACTTCAGGCGTTTATTCGTATCTTCTGGAGTTCCAAAACCGGAGAACATTCTCATAGTCCACTTTCTTCCCCTGTACATATCAGGATAAACTCCACGTGTGAAGGGATATTCTCCGGGCATACCCAGATATTTTTTCTCGTAACCGTCCGGTAAATCAGATCCGTTATAAACCTCCTTGATTGAAATCCCTGAGGAATTTTCGAAATTGCCGGAAGCTGGCTTATTCTTTTGCCATGGTGAAAGCGTTCCGGATCGCCACTCACCATATTCCGGATTTTCTCTTTCGAGCAATCTCTTGTATTCTTTCAGCTTTTCTTCCCAGAAGCTATGCGATTTACCTGACATGATTGTACATTAGGCAATACTGAAATTAATATTTTACACAGAACCCTTAACAATTGAATGGAATGGTAATTTTTGGAAGGCAGACCTCACAGAGGCGATTAAACTGAATGTTTGCACCAAAGAAAAATAAGAGGTCATTTTACAAAATTTGGAATTAATGGGATTATTTTGAATTGAATATGGTCAAGATTGTGCATCATAAACTGCAAACTTCTTATCTCCAACGCTTCTGAAAAATATCTGACCTGGTTCATGGAGAAATTATAAGATTTTATGAGCTGGACTTCGGAATGAAAACGACGATAAATCCATGTTACCCTTTCTTATTTATGGTTCTGTGATTCACCAGTAATCCTTGTTGACCAGATCGTCATAAAGCTCTGAAAGCCTCTCTTTTTTGACCTTTTCATGATCGGCCAGATTTCTTAAAAGAGAATCTAAAGAGGTGCCACTGTATTCTGTTGACATAAGCTCAAAAAGATTATGAACATCATCGGTCGTCTTGATTGCGGCTAGGAGGACACTTTTCAAATCATTGGGGTTGGTTTCCGGTAGAGTTTTTCTGATTAAGTGGTCCAGCATCTGGAAATTTGCAGCTTCTTCAACGTCATTGCCATCGTCCTCTATTACCCCAGTCTCGAGGGCCTTTTTTATCAGAAGTGTGTCCTGATCCTCTTCCTTCTTTAAACCTTCAAGCATAAATCTAACATGGTCCATGGATGAACGGGTGTAAAGATCATCATATTTCTGCCCTATCCTTGTCTTAAGTGTAAGTGCTCTGCGTAGCAGGTCCCTTCTAACCTCTTCAAAGGATTTCCCAGAAATGGTTGGCTTGGTTTTGGTGTCTCTCTTACCCATAAACCATACCATGATATAACTTGGTAATAAGTTTTACTGAATTATAAATGAACGATTTGTCCGCTTTAATTTTATGGCTTCAGAATACCATATTTCTGATTTCACCTGTGAGAATGAGGTTTTATGAAAACCTGTTCTTCACATTGAATTCTTCAGAATCCCATTCTTCAAAGGATTTCCCTCCCAGTGACTTAATTACCATTATTGTGAAGAGGTGCTCCACATGAGGAATCGACTGGGCTTTGCTCAATATCTCGAAGAGATGGTCCTGATCCGCGGCAAATGCCCTGAATATAAGATCATAATCCCCCGTGATCAGATCCACAAGAAATATCTCCTTTATATCTCTGAGTTTTTCCGCAACCTCTACCGAGTGATTTGCATCCGAGACCCTAACCATACTATAGAAGATCAGATTATAACCAAACTTCTTGATGTTGAGCTTTGTTGTGAAACCTTCAATAATCCCGTCCTCTATAAGATTGTCTATTCTTTTCTTTACTGCGGGTTTGCTGATACCGGTTATATCCGAAAGATACTTTATAGAATACCGTCCATTCTTCGACAGTGACGACAGGATAGTAACATCAATTTCGTCCAGGCCATTGCTTCGATCCGACATATATTTACCTGAACTCTATAGAATGTTGTAGGATTTAATTTTTATGCTTCGGTTAATTTAATAAATAATGTGACTGAATTTTTTGTATGTGTGTGAATTATCGTGCTGAATTCTTATAAAATGATCACTAAAGTTAATTCTGCATAAACAACCCATGATCCTTTATGATTATTTCTTTGAACCAAGAATCCCATTCAAGTTAAAATCAAAACCTGAAAGTTGAAAACAAATGATAATGGTTCACACTATAATCTATCTGGATTAAAATATTATATATGTTAAGTGATTCATAGGAATGAAATTCCGACACCTGAAAATGTTGAAATGGTTTCAAAAAGTATGCTACAATTCTAAAAATATAGCTTATTTCGATACTAAAGTGGGAGGCGATTTGTAATGCAGAGTACAGTACCAGCTTACAGGGATTTGTTTCTCAACCTTGATAAAGTAACTCATTTGGCAGCCTGTTCGCAGTCGCCATTGAGTTATGCAGTTGAGTCGGAAATAGATAGAATGAAAAGTGATCTGCTTGAGTTTGGGAATCCATGGGACATATGGACAAGAAAAGTTCAGGAATCCAGGGAGTTATTTGCAAATATCATAAATGCAGATCCGGATGAAATAGCGATCTCAAGTTCAGTATCATCAGCCTTTTCAACAATAATGAGCGCTTTAAAATTTAACGGCAGAAATGGCGTTGTCGTTTCCAGCCTTGACTATCCCACTACCAACTATATTGCACTCGCAAACAGGAAGAATGGGGCAAGGGTATTCACTGTGTATGACAGGGGAGGCAAAATAGAGCCTGAATATTATGATGAATTTATAAATGACAAGACAAAACTTGTGAGTGCCATTCATGTTTCTTCTCTGAATGGTTTTAAAATGGATGTTGACAGCATAATTGAAAAGACGCATGAATATGGGGGCTTGGCTTATGTGGACGCATATCAGTCCGTTGGATCAGTTAATGTTGATGCCCATAAAATGAAAACAGATTTCCTTGTATCCGGAAACCTCAAGTGGCTCCTGGGATGGTCCGGTATATCGCATTTGTTCATAAGGCGTGATATAATTCAGGAAAATGAGCCTTCCTTTACAGGCTGGTTTGCCCAGAAAAATCCTTTTTTGTTCGCACCCCAGGATACGGATTTCTCCAATACTGCTACAAGATTCGAGTCCGGGACATGGTCAATACCCAGTGTTTATGCATCAGTTGCAGGAATGAAGACAATTCTTCAGGTTGGCCTCCCACATATTTTCCAAAGGGTTAGAGAACTTACAAATTATGCATATGAAACAGGAATTGAGCACGGGCTGCAACCACTTACCATCTCCGATCCGGACAGAAGGGGGGGCATAGTCTCTTTCAGGTGCAGAGATGCGAGCGATATTGAGCACAGGCTTAAACGTGAAAAAATAATCACTGCTGCCAGAGGAGACGGTATAAGGATTGCCCCACACTTCTATAACACTGAGGATGAA
>JAJZJR010000022.1 GCA_021810045.1 Thermoplasmata archaeon | reverse complement strand
GTTGAGACGTACCTCATTTCTTTTATCACCAGCCAAAGAACCCAATATGTTGAGGTCTCAGAAGTTGTAGGACGCCGTAAGCTACCATACAGAAGGTAACAAATGCTTTGTTTTCACCACAAAATGAATTTACATTGGTTTTATGAGAATTCATAGTATTCGCTTAAAACATTAAGCGAATCCCGACCGGTCCATTTTTTCCCACTCTTAAGAGTTCGTATAGACCCCTCTCTGAATGTCAGAAAGGTCCATCAGGATGGTGTCGTTAACAATTTCCTTATATTCTCCCCTAAAACCACTTTTGGAGAAAACCGCGTATGTATAATTTATTCCAGGATATTGCTTTCTCAGTGTTTCTGATTTTGCCTTTAAGTCTTTAACCACACTCGTCGGTACTGGACTGTTTGTCCACTTGCACTCAGCGAAAAGCAATTCTCTTCGTGATTCAGAGTATGCGACAATGTCGATCTCCTCAATGTCATTCCCTTTCTTTCCGGTTCCATTCCTTCCCCACCATCTTGAAACAGTGCTGAATGATCTTCCTAAAATTCCATCCATTATGAGTTCCTTCATGAGGTTCTCAAACTTCTCACCAGCAAAAGTGGGAAAATCGGCCTTTATGCTCTCAAGAACACTTCCATTGTGAGAACTCTCGATCTCGCTCTTATGAGGCAGGATATACCTGAACCAGAACTTCAGGTACGGGTCAGATATCCAGTACAATCTTCTCTTAAATTTCTCAGAAGCCCCAAATGGCTTCTCAGGTATTACAAGGCCAAGTGACATGAGGACATCAAGATACTTGGATACCATACTCTTGTCCAGGCCTGAATATGTGCATATCTCACCCAGTGTATGATTTCCGTAGGAAATTGACCTGAGAATAAGCATATAATTCCTTGGTTCCCTGAATTCAGTCCTGAGAAGAAACTCCCCCTCTTCATAGAGTGCCGAACCTTTTGAAAGCAATTTTTTTGACACATTTTCCCAGAATCCAACATCAGGATCAATTTTCAGAAGATATTCTGGTATCCCTCCAAATACAAAGTATGTCCTGCATAGGTCTTCAAAACCATAATCCACAAATTCAGCCAAGTATCTGAACTTCAAGGGTTTCAGCTGCAGTTGGCCGGTTCTCCTGCCGTAAAGAGGACTCCTATAGGAAAGTACTTCATTCTCCATTATGCTGATTGAAGACCCTGAAAGGATCAACATTACATTCAACTGCCTCAGTATGGTGTCATAAATTTTCTGAAACACCGACGGGATCGCCTTGTTAGCCTCTATAAGATATGGGAATTCATCGATGGCGATTATGATCTTTGATTTGCTTGCTTTCGCTTGAAAGGAACTGCTTGAAGCCAGAACACTGAAAAGAGAGTGCCAGTCATCAAAATTTGCCTTGATAATGCTTTCATCCCCCAGGAACTTTGAGACGCTCACCTTGAAATTGTTTATGTTTTCCCTGTCTCCTTCTGCCGTAGCAAGAAAATAGACTCCCCTGTTGCCAATGAACTTACTGATCAATTCGGTCTTCCCGACTCTTCTCCTACCGTAAATGATAAACAGCGAAGCTTCCTTGGATGAGCAAGCCTCCTCAAGGATTTCTATTTCCTCAACCCGGTTAACAAACTTTTGTTGAGACATAAGTATTATACTTTATTCACAACAAATATATTAACCTGTCCGGACTGAACGTACTGAGCGGGGAAATCCTGCAATTTCATTTTGATAAATATTGGATTATAAGTCTAGGTCGAGTTTCTTTTTCATCTCTTTAAGTGAGACAATCCTTCCTTCCGCTATATCTAAAGAACCTTCAAGAAAGGATGCTTTGAATTCATCAGTGTATTTACCTTCCTCATCCCCCTCTGGGATTAAACTCAATAATGCTCTTATCAATTTGTCATAGGTCATGTCTCCGGCATCCTTTAGGAGCTTTAATTTCAATTTAGTCGAATCGTTGATATGAATTGTTGAGTTGGTCATTCTTTTGTATGACCAGGCAATATAACAATTTAAATGATCTTGTCAAGTGGAATAGGTTCTGAAGGGATTATCCTCTTTTGAGTCAGGTATTCCCTTAAAAACATTAATCAAATCCTGACCGGTCCATTCCGACTTATTCTTTTGCCGTGAGAATCGAAATTTGTGTTTGGTTTCCAACTTTAATGAGTGTTGCAGCGTTCAAAGCGGCAAAGTTAATAATACACACACATATGTGTATTTAAATGTCAAGCAAGAACATATCCATCTCAGATGAGGCTTACAATAGATTGAAGAAATTCAAAGGCAAAAATGAAAGTTTCACCGATGTTATAAACAGGCTTACTTCAAAGTCTACTTTGCTTGAATTAAGGGGGACTCTTTCAAAAAATGAGGCTGACTCCATAAGAACTGCCATCGAGGAGTCCAGAAAAGCAGGCAGAGAAAGAATGGAAAGGCTTTTTGAGGAGTCAGAAAAACAGTGATAGCTGACACAACATTTCTCATAGATCTGATGAGAGATGACAAATCTGCAGTGGAAAAGGAGACCATGCTTGAAGAAGATGGAATCTCTGTTTATCTCACGACAGTATCTGTTTTTGAACTTTATGTGGGCCTCAATTTTAGCAGCAAAAGGATACATGAAAACAGAAAAATAGAGAGGATTCTTGGAAATCTTCAGATATTGCCTCTTGATCTCGATTCTGCAAAGGAAGCAGGAGAAATTTATGCATATAAGAAGAGAGGTGGACTCACCATAGACCCGGAAGATGCCATGATCGCAGGAATATGCAGGGCATGCGGAGAGCCCATCCTAACAAGGAATGTTAACCATTTTTCAGGAATTGAAGGTGTGGCCCTGGAAACATATTAATAAAAATGGCATCACCTCTGTCTTCCTAGTATATTAAATCTTTAGGAAGTCATGGCTCCTCTTCTGAAGAGCAAAGATATGCTTTGCAGGCATGAGGTCTCAGATTCCAATCCCGACCGGTCCATATTCTATAAAGACCATGCCTCGATACTATGAGATATCTTCAACCAGATGAAGCAGTGGCAGTAGGCTCCCTCTCACATTCTGCCCAAATCCGGTGAGAGAGTAGGTAACTCCATAAGACACGAATGACATCAAATCCATGATCGGATGAGGACGCTCTGAAAAACTCTTGAAAATTTCCATTTTCATCATTACACTTAGTAAATTTTTTGCAGTATTCTTTTAAAGCCATAAGCAGAATCCCATGGGCAAATGAAATGAGCATTGTGCCATAGTCATTCTCTTCCTTTTATTTCGCTGTAAAGTCTTATAGCTGCTGGGCTTGTCATCCATCTGTTGTTAAATCTAATTCCGGGAAGCTCCCCCTGCTGGATCCTGAGTGCAAGGTACTTTGTCGAGTAATCCGTACCTGAAATTTTCTTTGCTTGGTCCAGGGTTAATAGCATATCCTCCTCGGATCCTACCTTATCAAGCATAAAAATGAGCGAACTTGCCATATTTATTTCCAGAAAATCTGTCAATTTGCCCAGACCCTTATTGTGTGCAGACTCAAGAGCATCCAGGTAGGAATTCCTGTCTTGAGGGAGAATGTTAATAAGTGGCCAGTTGTGATTGAGGAAGTGTATATTCAGCAGTAGCCTGCCGACTCTACCATTGCCATCAGAGAAGGGATGGATGGATTCAAAACCAAAGTGCATTTCAGCAGCTTGAGAAAAAACATCCTCACGATTCATTTCCATCGCCATGTAATGCTTCTCCCAATCCTGAAGGAGTGGGATGAGCTTTTCCACTCTTGGGAGAGAATACCTTGAGCCGGATATTCTTACATTAACCCGTCTCCATAGACCCGCATCAGTAAGAATCGCATGGAATATCATGTCATGCAGTTCCAATGCACACTTCATGGTAACTTCACTCATCCTCCCACTTACCACTTCAGCCAGAGCATGGCTATGCTGAATTGTTTCCTGCAGGTCTCTTACTGGGCGGTTAGGTACTGTTATTCCACTTTCAATTACCTTTGTAACTTCATCCAGAGTAAGAGTGTTCCCCTCTATTGCATTGGTTCCCCAGGTATTCAGTATGTATGATTCCTGAAGCGTCTTTTCGGGAAAATTCCTTACTGTACCCCGATCCAACATTCTCAATCTAAGCTTGTTTAATATGTTTCTGTCCATTATTTAGATATTAATACATATTTTATATTTAAGTACATATGGCATAGATAAGAAAACCAATAAATCCCATATAACGGATATTAAATTTGCAGGCTCCTTCTGTTACTATTGCCGTATAGCTCGTCATGGATTCACTATCTTTTCAGATAATGCCCCTTGCCCGTTTTGGCAAAACAGGCATTAGTACGGGATTTGTTCCAAGGCAAACACAACCTTTTCTGCAGTATTCCCTTAAAATATTAAGCAAACCCCGACCGGTCCATTCAGCAAGTACGATACACCTTTGGATCATATCTCCTTTTACTTTTTCATGAATATAATTACCTGGACTGTGACTGCTGAATCTGCTTTCTGATCGAAAGCAGACTGGTGGAAAGACTTAATACGGCTTACCATATATACGGCTAGATGGTTAAAACCAAGATAACTGTATCGGTAGAAAAACCAGTAGTGGACAACGCGAAGCTGGCACTATTGAAAAAAGGAAGAACCCTCAGCGACTACATCGAAAAATCACTTCGCTCCCTTTCCACATCGGAGATCCTTACTGATCTGTGCAAGGAGCTTAATCTTGATTGCGGATACATTAGCTGGGAGGATATAGAGAGGAACAGGCCAGATCTCACTGGTAGGGTGCACTCAGAAAAAGAAGTCAGGGAAATGAGAAATGAACGTGTCTCACGTCTATCTTGATACCAGTATACTGGTTAAAAGGTACGTTAATGAGGAGAACAGTACCATCGCTGACACATACTTCCATCAAGCCCATCGAGGAGAGACAGTTATTTGCCTGTCTGAGATCAACCTTGGCGAGGCAGCAGTTGTTTTCGACAAATACTCCAGAAAAACGGGTATTGACGCGAGAAGCCGCCTCCAAGCAATGCTAAGTGAGTTGGGTTTACTTGAAAGATTTTCCACAGTTGAAATATATCCTGTTAGTAGCAAGATAATCAGGAAAGCTGTCAAGACAGTTCTTGAACAACACATATACATTGTAGATGCAATTCAGCTGGAAACCTGTATTGAAGCTGAGGGGACAGTGTTCTGCTCGGCCGACAGGGAACTTAATGCAACAGCCAGGAAGCTGGGTATAGAAACAGCCCTGTGAATACCGTAATATGCTTTTTCCTTTCTATTTGCGAAACTTCTAATAAGGCATAGTACCAATCACAGGTATAATGTGAGAGCAACAACTTCTTCTTGTTTCGAGAACCTCCAACAGTATTCCCTTAACCTAGATACGGCAGGAGTTAAGACGGATTCCAGGGGGTTGATAATAACCTCTGACACGATGGCAACATCCACATCTGGAAATTATGCCGCAGGAGACTGTGTTTCCAAGAAAATGTTCCTTGAAACACTTGCTGCAAGGGAAGGAGTCATCGCAGTGAGTAACATGTTCGGCGAAGATCTCAAGATCGATTATGATTCTGCGACATGGGCGGTGTTCACAAGCCCGCAGGTAGCTGGAGTTGGCATGACAGAGAATGAATTTTCAAAGAACAACGGCTCATGTTCCTGCAGAGTATTCTCACTGGAGAACCTCACGAAGGCAAGCATAATGGCGGAAACCGATGGAGTCATAAAAATCACTGTTGATCCAAAGGGTAACAGGATAGTGGGTTTGCACATCCTTGCCCCGAATGCAACTGATATCATAACTGAAGGAGCATATGCTGTAAGGAATGGTTACACCATAGATGATATAATTGCTACAAGCCATATCTTCCCGTCAATATCTGAGGGAGTGAAGCTGGCAGCACAGGCCTTCATAAGAGACCTGTCAAAGATGGCATGTTGCGTGGAGTGATATAAATGAAAGTAAAAGAAATAATATCAAAATTAGGATTCCCACAAACAGTTGAGATTCTCGAGAAATCGGTGAGTGAGAATGGCTTGAAGGTCGTCTCGTTCATCGATGCCCAGGCAAATCTGAAGAAGATTGGGATTGAGTCGGGAGGAAACAAAATCCTGGAAGTTTTCAACCCGAAACTTGCCAAGGAAGTTTTTGAAAACGACCTGAGGGCAGGCATAGTCCCACCTTTGAGGATTTACGTCTACGAAGAAAGCGGCATGACCCATGTGGCAGCACAGATTGCGGAGGAACTTTTCTCACAATACAATGGGCTAATAGATCTCTCCAGAAAGGTGGACGGGATGATTGATTCGATATTATTGTCTGTCAAATAGTACATTAACCTGAAACCCACACTGGAAAATTAGCTTCAAAGTGACCATACCGGCATCCCTAGTCATATTCAGGGATCTTCCCGGCAAGGTCCAGGGGAATTGAGAATTCAGGGAACTATATCCAGTAAAATGAGGACACGGTATTCCATATGGAACACATCATCGATTCCATACGCTATATCGTGTATTTCAGCAGCCTGATAGTGAACATCTTCACGATTCATTTGCAACGCCACGTAATGCTGCACCCAATCCTTGAGGAGAGCTATGGTTTTTTTAACCCTTGGGGGCGAGTACCCTGAACCGGATATTCTGACATTTACTCTATGGGAGTTTCAGTCAATTTCCATTCTATAGTTCTTTATGGTCACAGGAATCCTGGCTGAATTAAAGCGGGAACCGGCTGTTCTGCCATATCGAAGAACAAATCTTATTATCAAATTTCCCCATCTTATCCTGTATTTTTAAAATGGTGCTGAAAATGGAAAAGGACGAGAAATTTGTGGAGCTTCTCTGGCGGGACAAACATATGAAAACAGATCCTTCCAGAAAGGATTCCCCTTATGATTCAAATCTGCGATTTACTGCAGTTGAGATCATAGGCAATTCTCCCACAAATGAGGATGGTGTTATTACCCCATCTGAGGAAAACTGGAAAAACCGGCTTATATGGGGAGATAACAAACAGATCATGTCCTCACTCCTGAAGCAGGGATGGGCAGGAAAAATTGATCTTATCTATATTGATCCGCCCTTCTTCACCGGTGCAGATTTCTCTTTCACAACACGTCTGTACAGCGATGGTCAGAAAAGTAAAAACTCCATTATTGGGCAGAAAGCTTACAGCGATTCATGGGATGGCGGCATTTCCTCCTATCTGATGTACATGCATGATCGCCTGAAACTCATGAAGGACTTGCTGAGGCATAACGGTTCCATTTACATTCATCTGGACTGGCGGGTTGTTCATTATGTAAAGATCATGTGTGATGAGATATTCGGCTATGATAATTTTGTAAATGAAATCATTTGGAAAAAGACCAACAGTCCCAAGTCGCAATCAAATGGTTTTGGATCTCAGCATGACACTCTCCTTGTCTACTCAAAATCTGGAAACTTCAGGTTCAAGGCACCATACAGGGAGTTTGATCATAATTCTCTGAAACCTTACTGTTATGATGATGGAGATGGAAATGGACCATACAGATTGATTGAAATAGAGGCCCAGGGTGTTCAAAGGACTCCGAACCGTAAACAGTTTGAATTTAGGGGAAGGACTGCACCTTACCTTTACAATATAAACACATTAAAAGAGTGGGATTCACTGGGCCTCATCTACAAAACAGCAAATGGCAGGTACTGCAGGAAGCAGTACCTGAAAGAAATGAAGGGCATTCCTGTTTCCGATATCTGGGTGGATAAGCAGGTGTCACCCATACAGAGTGCAGAAAAGGTTGGATATGACACCCAAAAACCGGAAGGCCTCCTCAGGAGGATAATAGAAACCTCCACTAATGAGGGTGATGTTGTTGCTGATTTCTTCTCCGGTTCCGGAACAACCCTTTCAGTGGCTGAGAAGCTTGGAAGAAAATGGATAGGTTCAGATCTTTCCATTCATGCCATAAATACAGTTAAAAAAAGACTCCTGGGTATTCATGATTCCAGGAACCTTAATGCAAAAAAATACGGGAAGCAGGTCCGGCCCTTCGAGATACTTAAGACGGAAAGCTGCGAAACAGAATTCTGGAAAGAGAAGCCTGCAGAATACATTTCTTTCATGACTAAACTGTATAACTCCAGACAACTGACCGGATATAATTATATTCAGGCTTCAAGGGAAAACCGGGCAATATTTTTTGGTCCCGTAAATGCACCAGTTTCCATGGACATGATCAAAAATTTCGTTTCAGAATGCGTATACTGGAAATTTTCAGGAGGAGATATACTTGGATGGACATGGGATCAGGAAACAAGGGAATCTGCAAAACAATTTGCACAGCAGAAAGGGGTTGATCTAAGGCTTATACAGATCCCGGATGTGAACGCGATAAAATCCGCACTTGCAGGTTCAGACTCCTGTTCCAACCTCATGGGCATCCCAGACCAGATTGTAGAGAAGAGCCTGGGACGTGTGGTGAAGTTCCGTGAACTGCCGTATGTTCAAATATCGAGCATATTGGACGGCAGAGAAATAACCCTGAAGCTTGAGGATTTCCAGTTTCCGTTAACAGGGGAAGAATCACAGTTGCTGGGAAATATTGATGATAGCAGGCAGTTGATTGATTACTGGTCAGTAGATTGGGATTACAACGGCAGAATTTTCCACAATCAGTGGCAAAGCTGCAGGACAAAGAAAGAACTGAAGCTTGAGCTGACTGCAAAACATACCTATGAAGATCGGAGCGAACATACAATTATGGTTAATGTGGTGGATGTTACTGGGAATGAAATAAACAGGATGATCAGGACAGCAGTGTGAAACCCGCTATTGCTCAGGCTTTTTGAGTCTTCCTTATTTCCACGAGAAGCCTGTTCCTGCCGCCAAAATTGTCAATAAACACACTGTAGCTCTTTATGCCGGTCAATTCCAGGAGCTTTTTCATGCTTCCTCTGGTGTGGTTGTAGCTTGGCATGGCTTCCAGGCCGTCAATGGTGTTTTCTTCAATAAGTCCGGCTGACCGGTGGTTTCTCATCTCAATAATAGCCATTCCCCCGTCCTTAAGGACCCTGTACATCTCAAGAAGGGCTTTTCTTTGCTCCTCTTCTGCAGAGAGTTCGCTGAAGGCATTCCACATGCAGATCACTGAGTCAAAAAATTGTTCCCCATACGGAATATCAGTCATGTCGCCTATCCGAAAATCTATGTCAAGATTCCTTTTCCTTGCCTCTTCCTGGGCTTTTTCGACGAAAACTGGCGTGATATCAAGTCCGTGGACCTTGTATCCCAGGGATGCCAGTTCAATTGAAAATCTCCCGTAACCACAGGCCAGATCCAGGATCTCCCCATTCTTTTTAAGCAACCTGACAAGACAGGCAAGTTCCTTCCCGGTCTGTTCCTCTGTTTTTATATGAGAAAGCCATTTTACCCCAGTTTCACTATAGAATTCACGGGGCGTCTTGGCCATGGAATTTCATGTTTCACCGGTACTTAAAACTAGAAGGTCAAAAAAACAATAATTCCTGCTGTTATGAACAGTATGATGCCCATTATGTAGTCAATATACCTTGGCCTGATATTTTCCAAAGCCCTGGACAGCCCAACAGTGGAAACATAAACCATGATAGTGAGGGAAGCTGCACTGATGATGATGAAAGCCAGGAGTAACCATGCAACATTCAACGGTGAGAGGGAGGAAGCTGCAAGCACTATGGGAATTAGCGCAAAGTCGGGAAATGCACTTATTGCAAGGATGGATTTGACTGATGAAGTGGCATAACCGGATTCCGGTTCATCCTCCGTGTACCCATTCAAAATGAAATATACCCCCACGGCAACGAGGAGAATAACTGATGCAGCCTCCAGGTAAGTTATGTACTGCCTGACCAGGAAAACCCCTATGAGGAGTGCAACACCTGCTATGGCTTCCGATGTCAGGGCATGAAGGGCCCCCAGCATTGCAGCAGTGCCGAAAATCTTACCTTTCCGGTAATTCAGCCTGTTGGAGACAACCGTCAGGGGAACCCAGTGATCTGGCGCTATCATATGCAGGCTGCCAAGAACAATAACTGTTCCAAGCAGGATGGGGAAAAGGGGCACTTCCTTTCATACAGACGCTTTATTTAATGGTGATGGGGATGGCTGAGCTGTTACCTCCATTTTTCAAGCCATTCTTTGATGATACGGACGGCTTCAATGTCAAGTTCCACTCCATCCGCATTGTATTGCATTGACACATATTCAGGAGTGAGTTCTTCCAGAGGCTTTTCCTCATGTTTCAGAATGTGGTTTCCATCTTCCGGATATGAGATTGTTGCATTCACGTTTCCGGAAAGTGCCTTTTCAAGAATGCTGCCGTCTTCCTTCCAGTTTACCTGGATGTCTTTCCTGCCTATAATGACAAGAATTGGTTCTGATATCTTTCCTATATGCTCAGAGACAGAATACGTCCATAATTCTCTTGAGAATGGCAGATTTGAAGGTGTCTCAAGTGCCCTAAGCATGAGCTTCAGGCCATCCGGCAGTGAGTCCTCAACAGTCATGGGATCACCATGAAGAAAGCGTCCCACTTCCCTGTCATATATCTCCAGCAGTTTATCTCCTCCCGGATACCCGGTTAACTGTTTCTCCAGTTGGTCTCTGGCTACATCACCAACAGATCTTCCGGGTGCACCCGTGAAAATGAAACCATTCAACTTCGGGTTCTTTCCGCTCAACTGGTAATTGATTGCGTGAATTGCTCCCTCACTATTGGTAATGGCAAACAACCTGTCTGTAAGGACGTTTTCCTGGGATGCGAGAGAATCAATGGCCCCCGCAAGTTCATCACGGTGTGTGTCCATGCTCAATTTCCCGGAAAACCGGCCGATATTGTCCTTTACACGGGGACCTGAAGCCATCTTGTCATAACGCAATGTGACATAACCGGCCTTGGCCAGTTCCTCCGCAAGGAGCTTTCCACTTCCATTGTTTCCGGGGAGGAGAGGAGAGCACCAGTTCCTGTCCGTTGGTCCACTGCCGGCCACAAGCACAATCCCTGGGTGGGAGAGTGAGTCGCTGGGATAAGCTACGGTCCCTGAAATCTCTATATCCATCACTTTCCACGAAACTTCCTTTGTTCTGATACCAGTTTGAGCCATTATACCACACCTGGGGTTTTTGGTTATTCTACCTTTGGGAAATCCTACGGTTCGGATAGTTACATCCTGCATGCTCTAATGCATGTTGCCTCAGCTACATGATGTGCCTTTTCGGCACTGCCCCTGCCTTACACTGCCTTGAATCATGGAGTGCCTCATAGGGCTTTCCCTGTATTCTCCCATAATTCTGTTTTCATTTCAGGTCAAACCTGTCAAGATTCATCACCTTGGCCCACGCAGCCACGAAATCCTTCACAAATTTTTCCTTCCCGTCACTGCTGGCATAGACCTCAGCAACTGCACGCAGTTCTGAATGTGAACCGAAAATGAGATCCACACGGCTTGCGCTCCACCTGGTTTTGCCTGTCCTGGTGTCCTTTCCCTCAAAGTGTGTTTTGGAATCATCCGTTGCCTTCCATGTGGTTCCCATATCAAGAAAATTGACGAAAAAATCGTTGGTCAGGGTACCTGGGTGTTCCGTGAACACTCCATCCTTTGAGTGGCCGTAGTTTGCGTCAAGGACTCTCATTCCTCCGATCAGAACCGTCATTTCAGGCACGGACAGGTTAAGCAGCTGTGCCTTGTCCACAAGCTGGAATTCCGCCTTCATTCCGCTGGATGCAGATGTATAGTTCCGGAACCCATCGGCAGCAGGCTCCAGGACGGCGAAGGATTCAACGTCCGTCTGTTCCTGTAGGGCATCCATCCTTCCCGGTGAAAATGGAACTTCAATCTTTGTGCCTCCATCACCTGCAGCCTTCTCAACGGCGGTGTTTCCAGCAAGCACTATTAGGTCGGCAAGCGAGATCCTCTTTCCGTCCTTCGCATGTGAGTTGAAATCATCCCTTATCCCCTCAAGCACCCTGAGTACCTTCCCAAGCTGTTCCGGTTCATTCACTTTCCAGTTTCTCTGAGGCTCCAGCCTTATGCGCGAACCGTTGGCTCCTCCTCTCTTGTCACTTCCCCTGAAGGTTGATGCAGCAGACCATGCCGTATACACAAGTTCCCTGACATTCAGCCCCGAATTGAGAATTCTGGACTTCAGGCCTGAAATATCCTTTTCATCAACCAGTTTGTGGTTAACGGCAGGTATGGGGTCCTGCCAGATCAGGTCCTCTTTGGGCACTTCCGGGCCAAGGTATCTTGCCCTGGGTCCCATGTCACGGTGGGTCAGCTTGAACCATGCTCTTGCGAAAGCATCATGGAATCTGTCCGGGTTCTCCAGAAAGCTCCTTGATATTTTTTCATAAGCTGGATCGTACCGCAGTGCCAGGTCTGTCACAAGCATTGACGGCTTCCTCTTTCTGCTGGAATCGTGTGCGTAAGGTACGACATCCTCAGCGTTTCTGGCAACAAACTGGTATGCCCCTGCAGGGCTCTTGGTGAGATCCCATTCGTACTTGAACAGCGTTTCCAGGAATCCCATGCCCCATTTGGTTGGTGTCGTTGTCCAGGTAACCTCCGGACCGCCACCAATGGTGTCATCACCCTTTCCTGAACTGTAGGTGCTTACCCATCCTATTCCCTGGTTCTCTATAGGTGCAGCTTCGGGCTCCGGACCTACATGTGAAGCTGGGCCTGCTCCATGGGTCTTTCCAAAAGTATGCCCTCCGGCTATGAGGGCCACAGTCTCCTCGTCATTCATGGCCATTCTTGCAAATGTTTCCCTGATATCCGTGGCAGCCTTTACGGGATCGGGTTCCCCGTTGGGTCCTTCGGGGTTTACATAGATAAGACCCATCTGAACGGCAGCCAGGGGCTTTTCAAGATCGCGCTCACCTGAGTAACGCCTGTCTTCCAGCCACACATTTTCACTGCCCCAGTACACTGACTCATCCGGTTCGTAAACATCCTCCCTTCCGCCTCCGAAGCCGAATGTCCTGAATCCCATGTTTTCAAGGGCCACATTGCCGGTGAGGATCATGAGATCACCCCATGAAATTTTCCTTCCGTACTTCTGCTTCACAGGCCAGAGTAATCTCCTGGCCCTGTCCAGCAGGACGTTGTCAGGCCAGCTGTTTATTGGTGCAAAACGCTGTTGTGCAGTACCTGCACCACCTCTTCCGTCTCCGGTCCTGTAGGTTCCCGCGGCATGCCATGCCATCCTTATGAACAATGGACCATAATTCCCGAAATCAGCGGGCCACCATTCCTGCGAATCTGTCAGGATCCTGTTCAAATCCTTTTTCACCGATGCCAGATCAAGGCTCATGAACTCTTTTCTGTAATCAAAATCCTCTCTCATGGGATTGGATTTGCAGCAGTTCTGGCGGAGGATTTTCAGATCAAGCCTTTCCGGCCACCAGTCCTGAATGCTTCTGGCCATACTCATCTTCTGCCCGTGTTCTGTAGGTTGTTTCTTTTCATCCATTTGTTTACACATCCTTTTCCTGTGATGCCTCGTAGTCAGCGGGTAGAACTGTTGTACACTGGAGATGTCTCAACATGATGAACTGAAGTGAAAGGGAATAACATATTGCCGGAACAAAGGTGTCCCCATGGAATCCTTTGTTCCGAGGCCGAATTTTTCCGTAAAATTATATTCCAATACCATGTGGGCCTTATACCTCCGGAGTGCCCCTGCCAACCTTGAGTGATAATAAATAAAGTGGCCGTTATGATATTAAGTCTTTTCCTGGCCCAAATATTCAATTATTTTACATATAGTACAATGTAGTGGAGTGGGGAAGTGTCGAAAGAATACGTTGACGGGAAGGCGGGTCCATTGGCTTCCCCGTCCAGATCAATTCAGGTTTATGTGATGTTTCTGTTCAGTTCCCTGCACCAGTCCTGAACCCATCCTCAGGCTTGAGGTAGGTGTAATATGCGAACACCGTAAGGATTGCCACCAGGAATATGCCTCCGAGCAATGTTATCCAGTTCACATAAGGAACCAGTGCACTGCTGTTCACTATTGTACCGGCATCGATTGTTTCTCCAAAGAAATAGGGATACTGGAGAACTCCGAAATACATTATTCCGTAGAGCAGGAATGATACGGTTGCAACCCTTGTAAAACGCCTGTTTAACCCCAGGTTCAGCACTGATGCAACAATCAGCAGGCCTATTGCGGGAATAAGGTACAGATAAAGCCTGGCGAAGTCAGCGGCAATATAGGGAACATAGATCAGGGACGCAATCCCAACCACAATAATCCCTATGGCTGCAAGCAGCAGAGGAGTGAAATTCCAGTTTGATATCCTGGCATTGAAGAACATGAGCGTTGAAGACAGTGTGATCAAAACTATGCCTATGAACATCAGAATGTTGTAGCCGTTCAGGAACATTGTGAGAAGCGAAATTGACATTTTGCCTTGGTTTATTCCGATTCCGCTTACAGCAGAAGTCAGTATTGACACCGCAATAAATGCCACCAGAACCATGGATGTGCTGTATATTTTCATGTAAAGTCTCTTTGGTTCTTCCTTCCCGATGTATTCTGAATATGCCAGATAAGCGTTGTGTGCCATGAATATTATCAGGCCGGCCAGTACAGGTGCAATATACACAGTTCCAATGAGTTTAACCATGTATGGATAGGTTGCCTCAAGATTAACCAGGTAAAATGCCACAAAGGTCCCGTTGACTTCCCATATTGGAACTATATATTTCAGGACCCTGTCAATATACCTGCTGTAATTGAGCAGAACAAGCACTGATGCCCCCGTTTCCACAAGCAGCAGTGTCAGCATTGCAGAGAAAATTCCGTAATTTATGAAGAAAGATGTTAACATTTCCTGCTTCACCTCCCTCCGGGAGATGCTTTCCCGTCAGTTTTTCTCTGCTTACCGAATTCTTTCTCCAGGTTTGACTCCAGTTCGCTGTCCAGATCCCTTCCTGAGAAAATCCTCTTCAGGGAATATGCAGTGAAGAAGTAAATGAAGACGTAGAACAGCATCAGTGCTATTGCCACCGGTATAACAGATGCTGATGTGTTGGCTGCAGTATAGGTCTTCATGACATTATAGATGATGTAGGGCTGTCTTCCCACCTCATCTGTAACCCATCCATCCTCCAGGGTGAACAGTGCAACCAGTGAGAACACAGGGAGCAGCTTCAGCATCAGTCTGCTCTGTGTGGGATGAAACAGCATGAAGAGCCTTGAAATGGCTGATTTGCTTTTCCTGCCACTGGATTCGATGAATGAGGCAATCACTCCGGCAAGGAGCAGCAGTCCCATGATTGTGCCCGTAAGAACCATTGCGTCGAATGTATCATGAATCCATAGAGGTGCCCAGTCTGCTGAAGGATATGATGAAAGTCCTGGAACAATACCTGATGGAGATCCCGTTGCCAGAATGCTCTGTAAACCAGGGATGGGTACCTTGAAACCAAAGAGCATCTCATATGCAAAGGCGTGAGGTACCATATCCAAATCCATTACCGCATATTTGAGAGGCTGGTAGGAGAACATCATATCCATGGAAAGTGTCCCTCCTATTGCAACGAAGATCATAAGGACAAAAGTCAGTGCAAAGGATATTTTCAGGGCACTTTTGTAATATTCCTTCTCAAGATCTATCCTTGATTTGAGGAGCCTGTAGGCAAAGTATCCGGTCATAAGGAATGCCCCCGTGAACAGAGTGCCTCCCAGTGCATGAAGCTCCTCCACAGGAGTCGAGTTTGTGAGAAATACCGCCAGGGGATTCACTCCTGAAAGAATGCCTGTTTTTTCATAACCAAGGATATTGAATCCATTGGGAGTGTTCATCCAGGCATTTATCATGATGATAAGGACACCTGAGAGATTTGCAAACACTGCAATTAATGCTCCCATGAGCATGTGAACCTTCCTGTTTGCAACTTTGTTCCAGGAATATACATATATTCCAAGAAGAACCGATTCCCCAAAGAACGCAAACACTTCAATATAGAACGGCAGAATTGCCACCTTTCCAACAAACGACATGAATCCGGGGAACAGGACGAGCAGCTCCGATGCAACTGCAATACCAGATGCTGTTCCCACTGCAAAAAAGATTACCAGCGCTGTGGAAAGCCTTTTTGCAAGTGTCTTGAAATAAACATTCCCCTTTCTGTAGCCCAGGTATTCAGCCAGGACCATTATTATTGGAAGGGCGAGACTTATTGATACGATTATTATATGGGCAGCAAGGGTGTATGCCATTGTTGCCCGATCCATTTCAATTGACAACATTCTTTTTCACCAACCTCCAGTTTGACATCATGTTCCTGAAATCCACAAAGCCAAGCCAAAGCAGCAGCACCCCAATAAACTCGGAGTAATACAGGAAAGCAGGGAATGCTGCTATGTAGAGTGAGCCTGCAATGCTCACAACTACCACACCCGCAATAATGCTCAGGAGTTTTGGATCCTTCCTCTTCCTGTAGGAAACAGCAGATATGAGAATCAGTAAAACTGCAGCGGGTCCGGATATCATTGCTGATCCAATGGCAACCATGATTGGTATCAGACCGAAAACAACACCACTTGACAGGAGATTTCCAAGCGATCCTGCAGAGGCCATAATGTATACGAGGAAAACCGTGCTTAGAAATGCATATGCGGTGTAACCTGCAGTGAGTTTTTTATTGCGAAGTAGAAGAACGGATCCCATTGCCAGCATTTCCACTAGCAGTGCAACCAGCACCAGATATGATTTAATCAGTAACTGGCTGTAGATTCCCACCGAAAATAATATTTCCAGCAGGACTGCAAGAGAAAATATCCACAGGCCTGCTGACCACATAAGCAGACTGGATGTCCTCCTGCTCCTGTAAGAGGCGGTTATGACCGTGGAAAGGCTGAAACTCAAAACGAATATGATGATCGTCGATAATGTGACAGTTAGAGACATTCGGTACACCTTTTATTTAATCCTAATCCCTAAAATATCAGCCTCATTAATCAGTTTTAATGAATAAATACACACAGGCCTTGCAAAACTGAGTAAATATGAGCATATTTGTGTAATAGTTGAAACAGTGCCTGTTGCTTTAGGCAATATTTATCATTAAGGTGAAAGATACATGGCACCACCATGTATTGGGGAGCAAAAATATGACAAGACTGAATGTTTCCATGAAGAATGACCTTGTAAAGGTACTGGAAGAGTCCTCAGAGAGGAATGGAAAAACTGTCAGCTCCATTTTAAGTGAAGCTTCGCAGGTATATGTGGAAGCGGAAAAACTTGGTATTCGGATCACGGACGTAATGAAGGGCGTTAAACTCATTGAGATCATGAAGCAGATAAATGCCGTACCGGTTCCAGGACTTCTTCTTGACCGTATGATAAATATATCCTTCAGATGCTCCCAGAAAGAGACCAGCGAGTCCTGGTTTGAACGTGGCCGGGTTCTAGGCAACATTATGAAGGCTTATGCAGAGACCATGAGCGATTTCTCGAAATTTGTGTCAGATTACAGCGTCTTCTTCCCTGCAGATATGTTTGAAGTAAACATTCTGGAAAACAGAGTAAATGTTGTGCTTTCCGGTGTGGGTTACGATCAGCAGGCAGCCATATGCACTGCTGAGGGTATTTCAGGCTTCCTTTCTGCATATGGATATGGGTCCGTGAACAGCGAAACTTCCCAGGGATTTGTTAAGGTAAGCGCTGAAAAGGAAAGTTCTGAGACTCCCTGATGCGATTGATATTCCCGGCGCCAGGGGTTTCTCATTGAATGCCGTTCCTTTGTTTTTCAGGGATTTTCTTGACAGCGTTCTGATGATTCAATGGATGGCACTTATTCCCGGTTCATAGATACACAGTGGATCGGATTCCAGTATATCACCTGTCTCAACCTGAGCCCTCGATCGGGAACCTCCGCAAAATCCCCTGTATTCACATCTTCCGCACTTTCCCTTCAGGCTTAATGGATTTCTGAGGTCCAGGAACGTCTGATTCTTTGTGTAAACGTCAACAATGCTCTCTTCCGGATATTTTCCCAGATTTGTCTGAAGAAATCCGCTCGGGTTGATTTCACCGTTATATGAAACAAACATGACGCCTTTGCCGTCCCCGGTTGAATTTATATGCCTTGGTGCCTCTCTCACAGGGTTACCAGCCAATTCCTTGAGTCTTTGGACAAGTTTGTTGTATAATGGCCCTCCCGTTAAGGGTCCATTGACAGATTCCCTGAGAACTCTCCTGTATTGGGGTCCCTCGGATGTACGGACAGTTATTCCGTATCCTGCAGCAAAAACAAGGAATTTCATTACATCTTCCACTTCATCAGGAGTGGGGTTTTCAAGAGCAGCACCCCTTCCCGTTCTCACCAGGAAGAATACTTCCCAGGCAGCCACCTTGTGCTTCAGTGCCAGGTAAAAGAGATCAGCAAGCTGATTGAGGTTGCTGTTCATTACAGTGGAATTTATCTGAATCCTGAGACCAACTTCATTTGCTTCCTGCAGTACCTCCATGCTCCTCTCCCATGTGCCTGGAACCCCCCTTAGGTTATCATGTGTATCAGGATCAGATCCATCGATGCTTATTGACATTACACCAACTTCAAGATCCCTCATCTGTTCCATTTTTTCCCTTGTAAGAAGATCAGTAACACTTGCTGCAACTGCAGTATATATTCCAAGATCTCTTGCATACTCTATGAGTTCCATGAGATCCGGCCTCATGAGGGGATCACCACCCGTAAAAAGCATTGCGGGATACGGTTCACCAAAATCGCGTATCTGATCAATGAGTTTTTTGCCTTCCTCAAGGCTTAATTCACCTGGTAGAGGTCTCTTGATGGCCCTGGCTCTGCAGTGCCTGCATGAGAGGTTGCAGGCCTTGGTCATTTCCCAGCAGACAAAAAGCGGTCTCTTATTAACATCCATTTTTCCTGAAGCCCACGGCGGAATAACTCTGCTCATCTTATTATCTCCATAACTGCCTGACTCGCAGACCTTTCTCCAAGGACGCGTAAGACATCAATTCTGCACCTAATATGTTAGGAATCAACCCTAAATCAGGCTAAAACCAGCGAAACCTTACCAATACCATGGGAGTAACCCCTCCCCAGAAGTGCTACCATAATTCCTCGAAAAATGTATATTCCGTTGTCGGGTTCAGAAAGAGATGACAAACAACCTGCTTGTAATCATATCATCTGGAGAAGAGGCCCCAGATAAAGCCCTGACGGGATTGATGTATGCCATAAATGCAAAGAAACACAGCTGGCTTGATGATGTACACCTCATGTTCTTTGGTCCAAGTGAAGCCATGGTTGCAAAGGCAAAACCGGACAGCCAGCTTGGTCAGATGCTGAAACAGGCTTTCGAACTTGGAATGACACCTGTTGCCTGCAAAGCTATCTCCGATGGGAATAATATTACCACCGAATTGAAAGGTCTCGGAATAGAAACAGAATATGTGGGCACAATCCTAAGCTCTTACGTAAAAAAAGACTATCAGATCCTTACCTTCTAAGGATCCAAACAAATTTCACTTTTTAACAAAATTGAGCGAGAAATCCCCTTCCGAAAGGGAGGGGATGAAAGCGAAATCTTTATAGTTCTGGGGGTAAATACTACAACCATGTCCCATGACCTCGATAAAGGGGCTCATTCCGTTTACTCTCTCTATTATCATTTCATTCAGGTGGTGAAGTACCGCAGGAAAGTCTTCACCAATGATGAACTGGTGGACTTCCTCATGACAAAGATAAGGGAAATAGCGGAGAGATTCGGTGTCGAGGTGGTCTCCATAGAATGTGACGTGGATCATTTTCACATGCTCTTCAAGGGTACTCCTGTACTGAGGATCACCGAATTTGTGAATGCGGTGAAGACCATTACATCCAGGGAAATACAGAGAAATTTTCCAGATGTGAAGAAAGTTCTGTGGAAGGGCAAGATGTGGTCACCATCATACTTCCTTGCAACATCTGGACAGGTAACATTGCCCATACTTATGAAGTATGTTGAATCGCAGGAGATCAAAGGAGATCAAGCGAATTGAAGGCGTATAAGTTCAGGCTGTACCCATCCACAGAGCAGGAGAAGAAGCTCAACGAACAGCTGGAGTCGTGCAGACAGCTGTACAATTCATTCCTGCTTGAAAGAAGATATGCATACAAGGGAGGGAAGAAGTCCCTCACATACAATCACCAGCAGAATGAGATACCTGAACTCAAGCAGGAATTTGAGGAATACAGGAACATTCATTCCCAGGTCCTTCAGGACGTTGCACGAAGAGCGGATCGAGCATACCAGAACTTCTATCGACGAATAAGGGAGAAGAAGCAGGGTGTCAGGCAGAAAGCAGGATTCCCGAGACTGAAGGGAAAAGGACAGTACAGGTCACTGACCTACCCTCAGTCAGGATTCCATCTGCTGGAAAACGGACACCTGAAGCTATCAAAGATCGGAGAACTGAGAAT
Organism: Thermoplasmata archaeon; assembly: GCA_021810045.1. Taxonomy (GTDB): domain Archaea; phylum Thermoplasmatota; class Thermoplasmata; order Thermoplasmatales; family Thermoplasmataceae; genus JAJZOM01. Next base: position 948 of record JAJZJR010000022.1, on the reverse strand, counting down.
GTTCCAGCACCGTGATATTGTAGGAGAGATCAAGACGCTCAACATATCACGGGACGGAACGGGGAAATGGTATGCTTCATTCTCCGTGAAACAGGACAACATATCCCTCCATCCTGAACATACGGGCAACACCATCGGAATAGATGCAGGACTGCTGCATCTTTCAACTATGGATGACGGCACCGTGATCGATCCCCCTCACTTTCTCATGAAAAGCGAGAGGAGGATCAGGATGGCACAGAGGAACCTTTCACGCAGGAAGAAAGGATCAAGCAACAGGAAGAAAGCAAGAATCATTCTCTCGAAACAGCATAAGAAGGTAAAGAACCAGAGAGATGACTTTGCACACAAGCTCTCAAATGAGATAGTGAAGAACAATGATCTCATTGTCTTCGAGGACCTGAACATAAGAAACATGGTCAAAAACCACTATCTTGCAAAGAGCATAGCTGATGCTTCATGGAACACCCTGATACAATGCACAACCTACAAGGCTGAAAGTGCCGGTAAGCTTGTGGTATCAGTGGATCCGGGAAACACATCACGTACATGCTCAAGGTGTGGATGGAAGAAGGAATCACTTGGATTGTCCGAAAGGACATTCCTCTGTGATTCCTGCGGTCTTGATATCGATCGGGATCTCAATGCCGCAATCAACATCCACAATAAAGGAATAAAAAAGCTAGGGAGGGGCACTCCCGAAGTTACGCCTGTGGAGATCGGGGCACTACCCGCAAGGGCATCCCTGATCGGCGAAGCAGGAAGCCCCGTCCAATAGGGCGGGGAGGATGTCACGCTGAAATATATAGAATAAATATTTCGGATCTCTTTAACATTGTGGGGGTAGCTTAAGTCCTCCCGCAACCAGATAGATGATCGTATCTCTGTATTCATGAGCCTTGAAGCCATAGGATCTTTTGAACGCAGTACGGATCTTGTTGTTCAGGC
>JAJZJR010000070.1 GCA_021810045.1 Thermoplasmata archaeon | reverse complement strand
GATAGGCGGGCCATTGAACGGAACATATTCCGGCATAGCACAGATAAACACGACATGGAACAAATTCTTCGGGCTATGGTCAGCAGTCTGGTTCTATTCAGAATCTCCGCCAGTGGTGACACTTAAAGGCAACACGGCAAATGTGAATGCAACTGTACAGTTCATAGTCCAGAACGCTGCAAACACATCCCAGTTCAAATACATCAACGTCTCATACGACATAATGTATTACAACACAGGTTTCATGGCTAAAAGCGGAATGCCACAGTACATGATATACAATGAGATATTCCATATAACCGGCAGCAATACAATAAGCAAACTTTGAATGGAATACACAACAATCTTTATTTCATTCAATTCAATTTATTAAGGAATTTGGCAATCACAGATTTTCAAAGCTCACTGAAAAGGCTGTTGTGGTGGGTGTTCATATCTACAAGAGGAGGGGAGATGCGGATAAAGATAATAAGATCGCTATTGAAAGAACCTAAAAATGCAAACAGATTAAGTGAAAGCCTTAACGTAAATTATCGCACAATAGAGCATCATATGAGGGTGTTGCGTTCAAATAACCTGGTTACTGTCCAGGGAGAAGGATACGGTAAGGTATATTTCCCAGGCCAGGTACTTACCAGCAACATTAAAATACTCACAGAAATACTCAAGGCTGCTGGAATAGAGGAGGAAATCTGAAGATGGGGCCTTTCTGGATCGCAAACCTGGTAATAATAACCGTCTCAGTGGTCATTTTTGCATTAATCCTGGGGTCATATGCACGAAGCTACTCCAGGCTCAAGGCAGGATCTTTCACCACCATCATAGCTTTCAGCACCATCCTCATGGTTCAGGGCATCATGGCCATTGTGATATATTACACGCTTTCCCTGAAATTTGGGTCTGGCCTCGCCATACTTCTCCTTGCAGTTAATGCAGTTTCCCTCTGCGGTTATATACTGCTTTACAGGGCACTTGAAATCTGAAACTCTTTTTATTTTCATAAATAAAATTACTGCAGGGAATATCATAGCAGTGAATTCTAAAATAACCGTCCATAATCGGAATAATGTCACATGCTATCAATCAAAGTTCCAGGGTACGCTAACGAATCGCGGGATTTCATCCAAAGCCGCCAGACAAAAATGGAGGTGGTATGATGGAAAAGAGGAGTGCAGTGATTCTGGGTGCAAGCGGCATAGTGGGCCAGAGGTTCTGCCAGATGCTTTCCAACCATCCATACTTTAACATCACTGGTCTTTTCGGGGGATCGGCAAGTGATGGAAAGAAGCTTTCAGAGGTACTCAGGTTGCCGGAATACTGCATATCCCAAACTGAACTTCTCAATGAGAGGATAAATCACCTGGACGTTGGTTCGGTAAGGAAAATCGATCCGGATATTGTTTTCAGCGCGCTTCCAAATGATCTTGCCAGGGAAGTGGAACTGGACCTTGCCTCACACGGTATCCCGGTATTCACCAATGCTTCCGCCAACAGGATGAGGGAGGATGTGCCCCTTGTTGTTCCTGAGGTCAACAGCGAATGCCTGGAGATGGCGCAAGGTAAAGAAGGGTACATTGTGGCAAACGGGAACTGCAGTTCCATAGGGCTTGCACTTTCCCTGAAGCCTCTCCTGAAGTATGGCATCAGTGATGTAAATGTCACCACTCTCCAGGCAGTAAGCGGATCAGGTTATCCGGGTATACCTTCACTGGACATAATGGACAACCTTGTTCCCTATATCCAGGATGAAGAGGAAAAAATGGCAAGGGAAATACCTAAGATGTTCGGATCTCTGGAATCCGGTAAAATAAGGAATTCAGCCATAAAGATCCATCCTACATGCATAAGGGTGCCGGTAAGGGATTCTCATCTTGAAGTCGTGCAGGCAGCAGTCAACCAGGATGTTACTCCTGGTGAAGTAAAGGAAGCTTTCAGGAATTTCATATCAAGTCCACAGGAAATGGGCCTGCCATCAGCTCCAGAAAAACCTGTTGTCCTCAGGGAGGAGGAAAACCGCCCTCAACCATATCTGGATTCCATGGCAGGTTCACCGGAGAGGGCCAGGGGGATGGCTGCAACCGTGGGAAGAGTCGAGGTCTCAGGCAGGATCATACGGTATGTCACGCTCTCACACAACACAATAAGGGGAGCCGCCGGCGGATCAGTGCTCAACGCGGAACTCATGTTCAAGAGGGGGCTGGTCTGATTGGACCCTGTGGAAATAAAAGTGATGAAATTCGGGGGTTCCTGCTTATCCGATTCAGAAAGCTTCTCGAGAGTCCTGGACATAATCTCCAGTGAAAAAGGCTGCATCATTGTAATGAGTGCTCTTAAGGGGGTAACAGCCAGAATCATAAGTTTTATTGGGCAGAACATGGAGAACATAGACCTGAAAGGGCTTTCCAGCTTCCTTTATGAAAGACATATGGAAATTGCCGGTTCCGTGCTTAAAGGACAGGAGATCAGGAAATTTGTGGAAGACCTTGGGTTTTGCCTGGACAAAATAGAATCCTACGGGCCAAGGATGGCAGAAGAGCCGGGAAACATGGAGAAGCATTCGGCATTTCTCCAGAGCTTTGGTGAAAAAATTTCTGTAATGATGGTCGCAGCAGCTCTAAGGCAGAAAGGCCTGGATGCAAGGGGGTACTTTGCGGACGATCTGGGAATAATGACCAGTGGCGGGTATCTGAGCGGCACTGTTTCAATGGAGGAAACAGCCGTAAATATAAGGAAAACGCTGACGGAAGCCGTTCTGAATTGTGAAATACCTGTTGTCACCGGATACATCGGCAGGAACGGGAAGGGGGAGACGACACTTCTTGGAAGGGACGGCAGCGATTACACTGCATCTGTTGTAGCATCTTGTGTCGGTTCAGCCAGTCTTACACTGTGGAAGGATGTTGACGGAATAATGAGTGGCGATCCTAAAAGCAGCCATTCCTGCACTGTTCTAAGGAACCTCACTTATGACCAGGCAGAAAAACTTTCCCTTGACGGTGCAAAGGTTCTTCATCCCCTTGCGGTGTCCCAGGCAAAAAAAGATATGGTGAATATAAGGGTAAAAAGCCTTTTTGATCCGCTTTCCGAGGGATCACTGATTCATGGCACATATCCTGTGGAACATTAATCCCGGAGTTCAGGGATCGCCTATTCTAAAAAATATCATGGAATGAGATAGTTTTATAGGTATAATTTCATTGATTAACCATCTTGGAAGAAGCAAATGAAGATGTACCGATCCATAAAGATCTTATGGACAGAATCCGGACTGAAACAGAAAGGTGCATCAACTGCGGTTTCTGTGAAAGCGCCTGTCCCACATACCCTGCATCGGGATACGACGCAACAAAAAGCGCTCGTGGCAGAGTGCAGCTTGCAAGAAAACTTTTAGGCGATCTCGATTCCCATAAGGAAACAGGCATAAAGATAGGGGATTCCGTGAATTCATGCCTGGACTGCTATGCCTGCCTCAATGTATGTCCAACAGGTATAAACGCAGGGGAAGTCAGCAATCTCGTAAAATCACTCATAAACAGGAAAGGCAGCCCTGTAAGGAAGGAGCAGAGTGCAATAGGGAAGATGATCGCATCGTCAATAATGCATAGAAACCAGCCAATCAATACCGGAAAGAACCTTTTTTCGTGGTCCAGGGGAATAAAGTTTGATCCAACTTCAGAATTTCTTCTCTATACGGGCGGCATGTACCAGATGATGGCCGGCAGCCAGAAGCTCGCCGAAATTGAAAAGAAACTTGGGCGAGGTTTGTCAAAATGGTTTTCCTCAATGATTTCACATGTTCCCTCCGCTATGTATTTCTCAAGATTCGCATTTGACCGCAAGTTAATGGATGAAACTTCTGAAACGCTCAG
>JAJZJR010000069.1 GCA_021810045.1 Thermoplasmata archaeon | reverse complement strand
GGTCATGGGCGAGATCATAAGGGCGAAAAGAACGGATTACATGATCCAGGAAGTCGGCCTGAAGGTGCTCTATTACAATATCATGAGGGAAAACACAAGGGCATATGGGTAGTTATGCAACACAGTTAATCAACCCGAACAACTTATATATAATGAATAAAAATAATTATTTACTTAATAAAATTTTTTGATAAATATATTATCTTTTCTCAAATGTAATGAATTTTCCATTTGAATATGTCCTGAAATAATATTTGAATGAGTCTTCCCCATTTCTGGCTTCGCATTCCCTTCCGCTGCTGTAATTTCCATTAAGCTCTACATAGTCAATTTTCTTCCATCCGGTACTTTCCTTGACTTTGTCAACCATTGTTTCAAAAATATCCGCACAGATGTTGCAGCAGAAATACATATTGTCTCCATCTATTTCTCTCCAGTATTCGCCCCATGTTGCGTTGCAGAGACCGCACCCCTCAGTGTTGTTCGTTTTCAATCATTACACCTCTTTCAATTCTGGCATTCAGGTAATTATCAAACTCCTCAATGGACCTGAAAAACACGGCCTGAACCTCCTGGACAAGATTTAGCCTGGCTGCATATTTTTCTATAAGGTCCAGTGCCGCTTCAGAATGTGAAACATCAGCCTCATACCCTTCCCTGAGGAAATCCACGGTTTCCTTTGTTACGCTTCCGTCCTTTAGAATCACAGGATCAAAATACCCAACCGATGCACCATAATCCTTCATTTTCCTGTTTGCAATAAGCTCCAGGGAATGCATGGCGGCCATTCCCTCCACGAATGAGAAATTTCTGCAGATGTAGTCCCATGTTTTCACCGCATGTATGGTTGGCTCAAGAGGTTCTGTGTTGTAAATATCCTCAAGGGTCGCACCATATGATTTCCCCATCTTAAGCAGGAGCTCATGGTGTGCTGGAAATCTCCCCTCCTCTCCATGCCATTCCGATATGATATTATCAATCTCATAATGGTGAATTTCCTCAAAATCTGTGTTTGCAATAATCATTGAGCATGACTTAACCCACTGCTTGAGGAAATGGTGATGTTCATAAGCATATCCTAGAAGTGTCCATCTGTCAGGTCTCTGCATTTTCAGGAGAAAGTAATGGGGATTCTTTGAGAAGAACTTGCCAATGAATTTCCTGATAATCCAGGTTTTAAGATCATCTGTTTCAAATACCTGTTTCACAAGTTTTTCAAATTCGTCTTCCGTGGTTCTGTTCCTGGAAACATACCTGTTAATCCATGTTATATGATCAGCATCTGTTTTTTCCTGCATGCTGAATATATGCTCACTGATCTCATGATAGCCGCCATCAATATGGATAAGGCAGGTAGGGCATCTCATGATATTGCCAGTTTTAAAAAATATAAAACCTTAATGTCACTTCTCTTCCGAAGGCTCAAACTGCAGCGTCAGATGATTAACACCATATTTACTCAGATATTCTGTTATTTCCTTTCTTATGGGTTCAAGCTCTGTGAGTCTTGAATCCCCACTTGAATACATGTGGACTGTGGCAAGCCTGTAATGCCTGCACACATCCCAGATATGGAGATGGTGGATCATGGGAAATTTTGCTTTAAGGGCAGCTTCTATATCTCTTGTGTTAAGATCTGTGCCTTCCATGAGAAGCCTGAGATTCTTTGTTACCATTCCCTTGTTCATAACCACCGATACAGCTACAATTATGATGGCTGAAATGAATAACATAAGGCCTGAGGGATAGAAAAGCAGGACAACTGAACCAATCAGTGCCAGTGCAGTGGTGAAGATATCCTGTAATGTATGTATACTCATGGTCCTTGTGGTGAAGCTTTCATCTCCATGGAGAAGAACTGCTATGAAGGGAAGTAGAACCAGTGACAGTATTGAGGAATATATGGTGAAAAGGGGAGAATGTATGGAAGAAGTGTGAATATCGGGAATTGAAATCACTGCAGTATAGAGAAGGAGAAGAATGAATGTGATAATAAGGAGGATACTTGCCAGGCTCTCAAATCTGTGATAGCCATAGGTAAGCCGATCGGTGGGTGGAAGCTTTATGATTCTTGATGAAGCCATAGCTATGGTCATTCCTGCAGCATCAACTATCCTGTCAGAAGTAAGGGCCATGGATATGGCATTTCCACTCACAATGAAGCTTATGAGAAAACCAAGGAAGAGAATCCAGTAAAGCCCTGTAGCCAAAGCCAGGGCAGTTCTGCTTCCAGCAAATTTCCCTGATTCCATGCCTTGTGGATTGGATAAAGGTAAAAATTGTTTATGGGAAGAAGAAAAGATACAGGATTTCAGCTGAAAAATAAAAAAATTTGGATCAGGACACCGAAGCCTGTCCTGATGTTTCTTCAAGGGATTTTCCTTTCGTTTCCTTCAGGGTTATTATTGTGAGTACGGTTCCCACGAAGGAAATCATCGCCAGGATACCAACAACAGAATTGGCTCCAAGTGAAGCTGTGAGCACAGGTATCAGGAATGTGAAAATTCCTGCCCCGAGTTTTGCAGCACCTGCAGATATTCCATGTCCTGTTGTCCTTATCTGGGTAGGATAAAGCTCTGTCGGGAAGATGAAGGTGGTAGTGTTTGGTCCTATGTTTGCAAACAGGAAGGACATTCCATATACAACAAGGAACAGGGGTAATGCTGTCTTCAGGTATCCAAGTTCAAGTGCAATTATGAGGTAGGCTACACCCATAACCAGGAACCCAATCCACTGCAGTTTTTTCCTTCCAACCTTGTCTATCAGTCCGACAGCTATCCAGTATCCCGGAACTTCAAAGGCCAGTGCAATTACGGCATTTCCAAGGGCAATGTTCTGGATCTTGGCAGCCAGTGTTGCTCCACCTGCCAGGCCGAAAGAGGTAAGGAACAGTCCATTGTTGATCGATGTTCCGTAGAAGGCCATATCAAAGAGGAACCATGATCCTGCAGTGCCAATGAGGAACACCCAGTATTTCTTCAGCAGAGCACTATAGTTTGGCTTCTCCACTTTTACAGCCTCGCTTACAGTTTCAGTTTTTCCCGTTACTTCTTCAACAACTTTTGCTGTTGCCTTCACATCACCCTTCACGTGAAGTGAGTATCTTGGTGTTTCACTGATCTTTCTTCTCAGGTATACAACGCCAAGGGCAGGTACCGCACCGAATCCGAGCATAAACCTCCATGCTATGTCAGTGGAGAACAGGTGTACTGAAAGCAGTCCAACCAGAGCGCCGAAAAGAAGTCCGAATCCCTGCATTGCGAAAACCATTGAAACCATTCTGCCACGGTTCTTCACGTTTGCATATTCGCTCATCAGGGTGGAGCTTATTGGATAATCTCCGCCAACACCGATTCCAAGGAGGAATCTCGATACTATGAGCATTGGCACATTTATTGAAAATGCACTTACTACAGCAAAGATAATCATAATGAGCAGTTCAATACCATAAACGGCTTTCCTTCCAATCCTGTCTGCAATCTGCCCAAAGAGGATGGCACCAACAAATGCGCCAAACAGTGCGGCTGCACCTATGAGACCAACAGTTGTTGAATCCGTAACATGATAAACGGCCTCGATAATGGGGAGTGCTGTACCAAGGATAAAAAGATCATAGGCATCTGTGAAAAAGCCCATTCCAGACACGAATATGGTCTTGAGATGGAATCTGCCGCTTTGGGCCTGATCCATCATTCCCAGCAATTCATTTGCTTTGGATTTTTCCATGTGATCAAGTATATGGTCATAGAAGTATGAAATAACTCAATATAACAACTATAGAAATATTGGTTCTCTTGAACTCTTTGGGGGTAAATAATAAACCCTCATTCATTTACATTGTGTGAATTCGGAGGAACTGTTCAGGAGACTTCTAGGTCTGGAGGACCCGTGGATCATTAAGGAAATAAAGTTC
>JAJZJR010000002.1 GCA_021810045.1 Thermoplasmata archaeon | reverse complement strand
TGATGACAACCCGCTTGATTCCAGGAATCCGGTGTATCCGCATGAAATATGATGTATCCATGATATTTCATGATTGCGGTCATGAAACTGAAAATCACAGAATTTCAACTAGGAGTTGACAGTCTCAACAAAGAGAAAGTCTTGAATATCTGCTCGGGTTGCTTAATGAATCAGGAATCCTGGTTATCATTGAATTTAACCCTGAAAAATATCCTGCCAGACTCCCCTTTATGAGGGATCACACACTCTCCAGAGAAAACGCTGAAAGAATTACATTTAACGGTTTTGAACGATACATAGAATTATCTGCAGATATGAAGCTGTTAATGGTTATTTTCAGGAAATTACCGGAATAACCGGAAATAAAATTATCTTTCAACCTGAAAGGTTATATTTTATTTAGAACATTTATAGAATTATGCGTATTATAAACAAATATTATTATTAAATTGACTGCCATTACCAGCGGATGCCAGTGATCATATTCCTTGTTACAGTAATATTTTCGCTATTCGCTCTCTCAAATCCTCTCTCTGCGGTTCCGGTTATGGCTACTCTCACAGAAGGTTACTCAGAATCGGAAAGGCGGAATGTGATCCGGAAAGCCATATCCGTTCAAGTAGGCATGTTTATAGGTTTCATGTTTCTTGGAGAGTATATATTTACGGGCCTTGGTATCAATATTGCGGATTTTGAGATTGCAGGAGGAGCCCTTCTCTTCAAGGTTGCGTTTGACATGCTCCAGGGCAGGCTATCCAACACAAAAATAACACCTGTTGAACAGGCAGAATATTCAGAACGGGAAGCCGTAGGGATTGTACCTCTGGGAGTACCATTCCTTGCAGGACCGGGATCAGTGACCACAGCAATTATTTACTTCAATTCCAAGAGTAATGGGCTTATGGACCGGTTATCGGTTATAGCTGCAGTTTTTGTTATAGCATTACTCTCATTCATAATCCTGAGGTATTCTACTGTGATAATAGACAGGATGGGAAAATCAGGTTCCCTTATAATATCAAGAATAATGGGACTTCTTATTGCAGCCATCGGTGTTTCTTTCATCGTCACTGGAATCACAAGTGTTGTAACAAAAATGGGATTCTGAAAATATACTGTCAGTTTTTCAGCAGTTTCATCAGTTGATCCCGTGGAATGGCTGAAACATAATGGCCATCTATACCATTCACAGATTCCGCTGAAAGAAGTGCATTGACAATAGATTCTTCTGTGGCCTGAACGACTCATTCGAAAAGCGGGTCTAGTTCGGCATTTGGCAGCCATCTGGCAGAGGCAATTTCCGGAGATCTGTTTTCAAATCCATGGGCAACAGAAAATGCTATGGAAAAATCGCCTGATCCATCAGAAGATACACTTCCTGTTCTAGCCATACCCAGGAAGGCTCTCTTTGACAGTCTCTTAAGCTGATGAGGCAAAAGTGGGGCATCAGTGGCAATTACTATGACTATGGAACCCGTTTCCCGGGGTTTTACAAGGTGTTCATTCATGCTTTTTCCAACCGGTACACCTTTTATGATGAGCTGGTGCCTGAGACCATGATTGGCCTGAACCATGACTCCAACTGTATATGTTTCACCGCAGAGTCCTACAATTCTCGAAGAAGTACCTATCCCACCCTTGAATTCGTAGCAGACTGCTCCGGTTCCTCCGCCAACATTCCCCTGTTCAATGTTATTTTTAGAAGCTTTATTTATTGCCGCAAAAACATGTTCATCTCTCACATGGTGGCCTGATATGTTGTTCAGGAATTCGTCTGAAATCTCACAAACAACAGGCAATGCATCATGTTTTATGTTATTTGAGACCAGCCATTTCAATACGGCATCCCTGACCACTCCAACACTGTAGGTGTTTGTGAGCATTATTGGACCTGAAAGCATACCTGACTCCTCAACCCAGGATATGCCCGTTACCTCTCCATTTCCGTTTAAGGTGGAAACTCCACAGAAGTAATCTTTTCCAAGTCTTTCTCTTCCTTGTGGGAGTATGGAAGATACTCCAGTTCTCACAGCGACTGTTTTTCCGCTATTTTGTTCAACGTCCTTAACAATAGTCTCATGACCGACTTCAACGCCCTCTACATCCACAATAGAGTTTGCTGTGCCATGTTTTCCTTCAAAACCTATGTCCCGGGAAACCACATTTTTCAACCTATACACCCAACTTCCATATGCGTATCTAGATTAAAATAATGGATGAATATGCCTGTATCGGTCTGGAATCGCAGCATTGCCTTACTTGTAACCAGTTTCATTGGCCGGCAGCCCCTTGTCCTGTATTTCGACCACGTATCTCCATGAGTCAGGTGCAGAACCGTCCAGGTCTGTAGTTCCGTATATCCTCGACAGGTCAAAGCTAGATAGGGTCTTTCCGTTGAATTTTCTTCTATGTTCGTCCCCTCCCAGTGCAGAGATTCCCCATGCAACAAAGTATGGGGTTTCTGATATACAGAAATGAGGTTCCTTTGTAATTGCATCTCTCCAGTTTTCTTCCTTAACGTCATAGTTTTCCAGCATGGCTTCTGATCTAATCCATCCCGGTGTTACGGTAACTGCAGTGAAAGGTTCATTCCTAAGTTCGTAGGCAAGTCCAACAGTGATTCTGGATACTTCTGCCTTAACGATATCGTAGTACATTCCCACTTCCGTTCTGTATTCGCGGTTATATTCTGCTGTGCCATCAGTCATTTCCACAACAAGACCATTACCCGTCCTGCGCATTAGTGGTATGGCCTTTGTGCAGGTTATAAGGTGAGTGTCTATGCCCATTCTCATCATTCTCAGGCCACCCGTCAGATCATGTTCCCAGAGCATTTTGTCATACTTGGCATAGCGGTCTCCACCGAATATGTCATTTACCAGGAAATCAAGTCTGCCTTTCGTCTTCTCAATATGGGAAATAAGGGATTCAACAGCTTGTATGTCAAGATGTTCCACAACAACACCCTCTCCTGCACCCCCAGTGGCGAGCATCAATTCTTCTGTTTCTTCAATAGTTTCTGGCCTTCCAATCTCTGAGGTTCCGTTCTATCTCGAACCTCTTCCTGTTGCAAAGACGTAAGCTCCGGCCCTGCATAATTCCACAGCAATAGCTCTGCCAGCCCCTCGGGTTGCCTCAGCTACAAGTGCAACCTTTCCCTCCAGTATACCGGTCATTTCAAAGCACTTCTGAAATAAGATTGAATCAAAGTGCTTTAATACGGTATATAGTTCATAGCATATTCGTATTGAAACAGGAACGATTGAAAATATGATTTGTTTGGATCACACTCTGGTGGTCAAAAATCTATTCTGGTATTGTTAGGAACCAGTTTTTCGGCTGATTTCATTGGAACATGGGAATATGTCCTTAAGGTCTCCAAGATCTACTTTCAGGCAGTAATAATGGTCTGTTCTTATTTTTAGAAACTGTCCGTCAAAATCCTCTATGAAAGCCTTAAACGGTTCAGATAATTCGATGAGTGATGTGGAATATGTGGTACAGTTAATTGCCACTGCTGTTACATCATCTCCATATTTGCAGCTCAGAGGTATTAACCATGCAGAGGCACCTTTAAACATCCTGGAAATTTTGGCCCCAATCATTTTCTCCAAGGGTGACTGTGAAGGAATGTAGTATTCAGAGAATGTTTCCTTCTGGTATTCATTGGTCATTTTAGGGTCATGCTGGCTTTATATTTTTAGGGGAAGTTTACATTGTAATCAAAATGTATTTTATTGGTCATTGCCTCAAACAAAAACCATGTTTTGACCAGTGAATCCTTGGGCCTTTGGTCAGAGCATAGATTTTGGGATTGTACCGAAAGGGTAATAACAGGTGGTGTCCTAAAATATTGAAATGCCTCCAAACGGAAAGAAGAATGTAGTCCGCTCCATAAGAATGGATAAAGATATGGAGGATTTTTTAAACAGGGAGACAGAATCAAAGCACCTTACTTTCAATAATCTTGTTAACTCTATTCTTCAAAAGTACTCTGAATTTGGAACCTTTGCTGAAAGATTCGGCTTTATTACCATCACACGAAACACTTTTCAGGCTCTGGTGGAGGTATTAAGCGTAGAGGAGATGGATATAATTTCCCGGGACATATCTTCCCTTGCTCTGAAAGAATTCACTTTTTTCAAATACAATGATCCGGGAATTAAGGCCTTCATTGATTTCCTTGCAATTCTCTGTAACTATGGGGGACTGGGAATGTTTGAGGAAAAAATCAATGGACTCGATCACAGAATAATCATAAGACACAATATGGGTTCTAAGGTTTCCCAGCTTCTTGGGAAGATCATGTCAGAGACCATAAAGAGGATAGGAGATATTGAGGTCACAATACCGGATAGCAGCAGCAACGAGCTGACTATAAATTTCAAAATGGACCCGTTTAATCTCTGAATTCTCCACTAGAAGTCATCATCAGTTGGTTCAAAGCAATACGGCGGAGTAAATCCGAACCTGCCCATAAGTACGCTTCCCCTGGCGCAGACAGCCATGCCGTGGAATGCAAGCTGTATCATTCCCACTAGGTCGTTGTTATTGTTGAGTATAAAAGCGCCCTCATCACCTACTTCAGCAAAAGGTTCCGATTCCGACATTACGATGAACTGATCCTGGAATATGAATTGCTGGGAGCCTTTCAGAACTTTTATCCTCACGTCTGTACAAAGCACTCTTCCTTCCCTGTAACCAGTTGATCTTCCGGTTTTCCTAACATTGATGCCAATTTCCGGTTCAGCAACATCCGTGGGCCTGCCTATTTCCCTGATCCTTGGGGATGTTGGTACTTCAGAATCAACAAGTGCTATTGCCGCATCCAGGTCGTTTATTGAACCAAAGGCAAGTTTTGAAATGACGGCAAGTTTTCCAAGCGAATATGCTCTATGGGGTGAATCTTCTATGCTAGGCTGTACGATGATATCACCAAGCTTTGACCCTTCTGGAGCCAATACACTTGCTGTTGATACTGCATATTTCTGTTCCCCGATCCTTACTACTCCGCCCAGTGTTCCAGTGGTTTTTGTATTGAGATGCCCTACTGAGACACCACCCAGAATAATTCTGTCGGGGAGGGCAACGGTTGGTTCCGGGTCAATTCCTCCCGGAATTTTTGCCATAAGCGGATAAAGGCTGAAACCTATCTGTGCGTTTGAACACACTTCCCTGATGCTTATGGCAGCTGCTTCTGTTTCAGCAAAAATGTACCAGAAAAATTCCGGTTTGTCATATCCCAGCCCAAACCCTACAAACTCATCAATCTCACTCATAAGGCGTCCAAGAAATTCAAGTGACCTGTTGATCTGAGAGTTAGCACACTCAATATCACAGTCATTCCCTGCGATCTTGTATCGAAAACCAAGTATTTCCTTTTCACAATACCAACAGACTGCCAATTATGAGATGAATAAATTCTGGTTTCAAATAACTTCCCTATTTCCAGAGAAATTTCGCATCCATATTGTGCCAATAATAAATGTCTCTCTATTTAGCATCTATTTGGATAATCTTATATGTCGTGCTGAGATAAAAGTATACTTTGAATGAACCGTCCAGCGATCCTGTAACTAACCTCTTTATTGCAAGGCATGGGCAGACGGCATGGAATAACGAGCACAGGATACAGGGAATGCTCGATTCTCCTCTAACAAAAGTAGGAGAGCAGCAGGCTTCATATCTTGGTAAGTACCTTTCAGGCTACAATATTGATGTCATTTACTCCAGCTCCAGCAAACGTGCAGTGGATACCGCGGAGATAATAAATTCCTATCAGAACAATCCATGCGACCTCTTGAGAGAGGATGATCTGAGGGAGATAGGTCTGGGTGAATGGGAAGGAATGAAACGCACAGAGGTTTCACAGCTCTACCCGGCCCTTCAGCACACTTACTTCAATGACCCTGCAAATTTTGAACCGGTTGGATCAGGTGAGACTTTGATAGAGGTGAGGAACCGCTGTATAAACGTGCTGAAAAGAGTACTTTCGGACGGGAAAGGAAAAAATATACTCATGGTTTCCCACACGGCAGTAGTCAAAATACTTATGGCATATTTTGACGGACGGCCTTTTTCAAGACTCTGGGGGCCTCCACGTGTACGGCCTGCAAGTCTCTCACAGGTATCTATATGGAATAACGGCAGTAAAATAATAAAATATGCTGATACGGCCCATCTCCGTTTTTACAGGAATTAGGAAATTAAGAAAATTTGAGGAGATACTATCTCCTGTATTCCAGATAGTGTTCGGGCATCTCCACCAGTTTGATTTGGGCCTTGGTAACATTGCCATTTCTCAGAATTCCGAGAGATACGGTATGTCCGATTCTTGTTCTGGAAAGACCTTCCAGCAGGTCTCTCATGTTCTCAACTTTCCTGTCATCCAGGGAAGTAATTATGTCCCATGGCCTTAAACCTGCCAGGTGGGCAGGACTACCCCTTGAAATCCTCGCTATAGCAACACCCCTGACTCCACTGAAGTGTTTCATTCCTCTCATGGAATCATTCACTGTCATTCCCGATATTCCAAGCCATGGTCTGACAACTCTTCCATTTTCCAGAAGCTGTTCCATTACCCGTTTTATTGTTCCTGCAGGTATGGCAAATCCAACTCCCTGGGCGAAAGCAACAATTGCTGTATTCATCCCTACAACTTCACCGTCAAGTGTGGCAAGAGGGCCTCCACTGTTTCCGGGATTGATGGCTGCGTCCGTCTGGAGGAGCCCTTCAAATATGAAATCCGCCCAGGGCATTGGTCTCCCTATTGCACTTATGACACCAAGAGAAACCGTGGGATCTCCAGGAAGACCCAGTGCATTTCCTATTGCAACCACCAATTTTCCGGCAACCAGTTTTTCAGAGTCTCCTATTTTGAGGGGTTTCAAATCTCTCGCATTGATTTTCAGCACTGCAACATCGGTTGCAGGATCACTCCCTATTACATCTGCATCGTAAACATCCCCGTTGCTTGTTGTAACCTGCAGGTTCTGGTGATCCTGAATTACATGGTGATTCGTTACAATATAGCCGCTTGGGCTCACAATGATCCCGCTGGCAGCACCATCTAATGGTTTTATATCGCCGAACCTGTCCATCTGGTAGCGGTGTGCAGTTACCATAACTACGCCTTCCCTAACCTTTGACACAACATCTGTTATTTTATCCTCAAAGTTGTATTCTTCACTCTTTGGAATCATCATCGTATCTCCTTGCATTTGCAATGTGGTCTAAGTTAATATATCAGAAAGACACTCAAGTGTCATCAGGTAACAGAAATGGTAGAGGTATCAATCGTTTCAAGATTCCAAAAGGATGATGAGAAGCTTGACAGAATAATGTCTCTTTTTGGTCACTCCTGGGCACCTCAGATTCTGCACAGGCTTGATTATTATGGTAAGATGAGGTACAATGAGATCAAGGGAAGTCTTAGGAATGTCAGTTCTACAAGCCTCTCAAGGGTATTGAATAATCTCACCTCCAGGGAAATGGTGGAAAGGGAAGTCATTGGCACCAACCCTCCTCAGGTTTTCTATTCTCTCACAAAGAAGGGCAAAGAGCTGGCAAAACTATTGCATCAGGCTCTGGAAACAGAGAGAAAGATAACTGAAGCAGGAGATGGAGAAACCATTGAGGCCCTGATCAGCTAATCACAGTTAGGTAAATGTTCAAGGCAAGGTAAAAATTTTTATAATTTTAAGCATAATATTATAGATGTTCCCAAATGACCCTGATCCTATTGGGGATATGCAGTGCATCTTTGCAGTAAAAAGCAACATTCCTTTCCTGGTGGAATCAAGAAAATTCCCTATAAGCTTCTCTGAACACCTATTTTATACCGATGATGAGGTTGGCGAGTACATTAATGTGCCGGCGTTCCTGAAGAAAGATTATGAGTATGGTATTTTCATCAAGAAAATGCAGGTTTCAGAAATCGGGTCAAACATGGTTTTCAAGATAAGTTCTCAGGATTATCCGGAAATGGAGACCTTGAGGGAGCTTATAAAAATTCCATCGGTGGCTATTGATTACAAATATATCGAAGGTGGGTACCACAAGACCATGTTTACTTTTCATCACAGCCATATGAAGGAAGTCACCAAATTCATTTTTAATGCAAGGAGGAGCTTTGGATACGGGTTCCCAGAATATATAGGACCAAACAGAGGATTAAGATTTGTCATAGAAAAAGCTCAAACCTCCGGAAACATAGTAGCAAGTTCACTGACTATAAACCCTCCTCGCAATGAATCTGAAAAAATGAAGGAACTGTTTTCAACAAATTGGGTAAGGAGGGCAAGATATACCAGCAAGTCCCGTACAGATGATTTTATCTTCCGTATCCAGGACCCCGAATCAATAAATCATCAAGTATTCAGAGAAATCTCAGGGGAAGATAGAATATATGGGGCAAATATAACAAGCGGAATTTATCTCCTATATTCCAAGCTTGTTTTTGAGCATTATAACCCTATGTTTTACTCAAATCATGAATACAACGGGCAAAATTTGCGCATATGCGGGCTGATTCCTGAGAATTACGGGGGTACTGTTGTTGAATCTGTTGCAGAAACAGTAAAGGAATTTCCGGATCTGGATGTTAAACTGACATACTCCTCCCGTTTGAAGTATGATCAGAATTCCCTTATACAGGTATTCGGCCCAGATTTTACCACATAAAAGGTGCCATAAATTGAGTGGGAAATATTCACCAAAGTAGCAAAATTTAAAGGAGTAGACGAATTCGTTTCAGCATGGACCTCGACGCAGTAGATCGGGTTTTGGACATGAGGATTATTTTTTCACTGACGGGGTCGCTCCCTGTAGCTGAGTTTACCAAGAGGCTTTCACTCGAGCTTCAATCCGGTCTTCACTTCGGGGAAGACAGTCTTGAACTTTCATTCTTTATCCCAGACGAACTTGCTGCAAACAGGGAAATTGCAATCTTTCTGGCACAGTCCAATGCTACAAAGGAAGGTAATGTTTATTTCTCCAATTTTGGGATGGCCACAGAAGATCTGCACAAAGGCCTGAAGGCAGCCATAGAAGAAACTAAGACCATGGTTGCAGACAACCTTTGGCTATCCAGCGGAACATATTATCTATCGTGTAGATTTCATTCCTCGGAGCTTCAAAGAGTCACCGGGGTTGTTCTGGGACTCGCACAAAAAATAGAAGGCTTCAGTGTTAAATATCTTGGTCCAAACCCTGGTTTACCTGCAATCCTCAAAGATGTGAAGAAAATAGCCAATCTCATGGAAATCAGGTGGCAAGTAAATGTTCCGGAAGAGTCGAGAAAAAGTAATCCATTTTCCTCCCTTACAAACAATTGGGTTCTCGAATCCCGCTTCATGACGACCGGAATGAGTGCATCTGAACTGGTGATTACAAATGAAAAGGTTTCAGATCCCGAAGATAAGGGCCTGGTTCTTATTGATCCAGAACTCAATCTTTATGAATTTAAACTTGGACTTGACAATCCATTCTTGAAAGGGTTTTTCAGAAATCTGTACTTGACAAAAATGGTGAGATTCTGCCGGACATTAAGATACGACAACGGCAAGCTTGAGCTCTTATCCTACATTCCAGAAGTTCTAATTTATAGTTATATATCATCATTATCTGGCTTATCAGACGAATTTCCGGAGTGGGAATTGTCGTTATCAAAAGTGGCAAATGCACAGTGGCTTTGATTCCATCCAACTAAATTTCCGAAATTGAAACAAGTTTTAAATTGAATGCAGGGTACTTCGCATTGACTAATGAAAGAACCTGGAGCAGGTCCTTGATCTGGACACTTGGAATGACCGTGTCGACCCTCATCATCTCGTTCTTGTAATTAAGGTGCCGCTCAAATCTTACAATTTTTCGCTCATAGGATCTATTGTGGTATTCCCTTATCATAGATCCCCGGTTGCTGAATGTTAGTTCATAGATATGGTCTTTCTCTGATATCACATTGAAACCCGAATTCTCAGGATCCTCAATGGCTTCTTTTGTCTTGAAAATCTGCGGAACGACATCATTTTTTGTCATGTACCTGATATCAGAAACCCACTCATCTCCAAGGGCATTTATGGGGGCACTTACGAATGAATCTTTTGGCATATCATATTCCCATATTGCTCTGGTAAGGCCGGTGTTAGGCTTATTTTCAATCAGGGTGGAATCAAGACCGGGATTTGGTCCAAGATATGCAACTTCTACTGCTTCAAAGTTCTTTGTGAATTTAAGTAAAACGTTTGAGAACTTTGACATTTCAATGCTGCTGAACCTCATTGAAAAATATAATGCTCCATTTTCAACATATATGTTGTCAAGAACTGATGACTTCGCGTCTTCTAAAATCAATCTTAATGATTCCAGTGAGTTTGAGTTGGTTATATTGTTGGTTACGAAATATAGATTTCCGCGTTTTCTGGCATTGGTCTGAGCTATAATGATTGCCATATCCCTGCTTTCTGCAATCTTTTCAGGAACGAAATAGGAAAACTCAAAGTCTCCTTCCCCTATATGTATCGCAGACTGGAAGGAGTAATTCACTTTATTGGAATGTTCTATGATACCACTGTTTCCATGATATTTGAAGACCAGTCTCGTATCGAGAAACTTATCAATATCACGCGAATCCATCAAACTGAAGATAATCCGTTCTTTTTAAAATTTATCATTATTTGATTGTTTGGGTAAATTTCCCATACAACAATTAGCCGCTTCATTGTCCGGACAAGCTTACACTCCTGTAAACCAGGGCGAGTCTGAGGAACGGTAAGCCTTGAAATCTTTCCGGGGTAAAACTCTTTGAAAGCTTCTTTTCCTTGCTGTTTCTGACAAACCAGAACATAAGATCCCTAACAAGTAAAGCTGCTTCAGTTGTATCGGCAACTAAAGGATTTCTTGTTCTGAGGAGCCTCTCTGTAGTATCATCCTCAAGTTCATCGCCAAGAGATAATTCTATGAGGAATTCATGGGATGGTGGTTCTTTTAGCTCTATCAGTGACTTGACAAGTTCAGACATGTACCCCATCATTCTTTCATAATTCTCTGCCCACGGACTGTCACCTAATCTGAGCCGTGCAAGTGTCACAGCCAGCTTAGATCTTGTGATAAAGAATCTCTCCATTTCGGCATCATATTCCTCAACCGTATTGGAAATGACACAATCAAACGTTGGAAATTTGTGGTTGTTTTTTTCTTCCATGTATTTCCAATCTGCAAACTCTCCTATAAACATTCGCTGCAGTTGTGTTGATTGTCCATGTCTTTTGCATAAATCACACTTGCCTGTATTCTGTGGAAAGATGAACCAATGATATTTGCATCTTCATATCAGTGCGTAAATGAGGATACCGGTTATAATGAGGATAACAGATCCAGTAAATTGGCTTACCCTGGTGGATTTAAGTATATGGAGAAGGTAAGAACCCAAAAGGCCTCCTGCAGTGCTGCCTGCAACAATCACAATCCATATTGGCAGGGAAAAAAGCAATACACTTCCTGCATGGGAGATGAATGAGGCTACAGATATAAAGAGGGCAACATATGCTGTGGTGCCGGCAATTTTCTTGTAGTCATCTTCCATAAACGTAAGTACCGGTAGCACAATCAGCCCCCCACCGATTCCGGTAAGTCCGCTAAGGAATCCAGCAATGAGTCCAACCGGTACAGCAATCAGCAAGGAATTTGTTCCGGTCAGTCTCTCTTTGTGGGTAGCCTTTCTCTTCTGAATAACATGAAAAAATGCATAAATCAGCAGAGCTATGAATATCAAGACAACAAACTCTCTTTCCACATGGGTACTTGCAATCTCTCCCAGAGGTGTCATGACCAGTGCAGGCACTAGGAAAGCTGTCCCAAGTTTCCAGCGAACTATTCTGTGGCTGGAATTATGTGCCGAAACGAGTGTCAAGGCGATTATGTTCATCAACAATCCTGCGGCTGCAGCAACAGGAACAGAGATTCCAAGTGCTATGTATACTGGAATTATTACAATACCTCCCCCCAGGCCACTCACTGAAAACAAGGTATGGAGAAGCCATGTAATGATAAATAGAAAAATGTAAAAAAGCTGAAAAATCAGATTAATCAGGCCCTCCTTTTATGGGATTTAGAAGTTGAATGTGCCGATAGCTTGATAGTGTCAGTCAATATATTTTCTAGCTTCAACCCATTAATGAAATTATTTTATGGCATCTAATCTTTTTGAAATATTATGTGGCTGCGTGAATATAAGTTTCCACATGAAAAAATAGTTTGATCGAACACCATGAAACGTCTTCATATGTTGTACTAAAAAATGATAAAAAAAGAAGATTGGGTTAACGATCATACATTCTGGACTTTAGGTGTCTGCATCGGCGGCTTCTCTTTTCCGGACTTTCTGTAATAATCTTCTCCGAAATGCCATTTAAACAACCACTCATATCCGCCTTTGAGTGATGCCCAGTATATCCTCTCCATTAATTTCTTTTGGAAATAATTGTAAAGGGATGGTTGTATCCTTTCAATTGGCCTATCGTATGTTCCGATCACAAAGGTTGCCTGATGATATCCAGTTTCCATGGAACACTGCAGCCTCCCTGTAAATTCATATCGCTCCCCTGTTCCTTGCATTTGAGATATCATATTTTTTGCAACAACTACCGCTTCCAAATGGGCTTCAACACCTGCCTTCGATATGGGCAGATCAGTCGCATCACCTATGGCAAAGGCATTTTCATAATCTGCCACATGGAGATCATATTTATCAGTCTTGATCCATCCATCTTCATCAGCATATTCCACACCTTTGAAAATAGGGGCACCAGAATGCGGTGGCACCAGCAGGAGAGTGTCATAAGGAACAGACTCTCCTTCCATAGATGTGAGAAGCTCCTTCTCCGGGTCCACACTCTCCAGATTGAAACCCGTAATAATCTCAATGTTACGTTCTTTCAACATGGGTTCAATGACACTGTTCACAGTTTCATTGGAATAACTCCTTAGGAACGGTGTGATGAAAGTTATTTTAACATCTTTTCTTAACTTTTTCCTCACGAAATATTCTTCCAGAAGGAATGCACTTTCATTTGGGGAGGGAGGACATTTGTATGGTAATCCTGCTATGCCTGTAACAATTCTGCCCCATCTTATCTTTTCCAGTCTTTTGAATAGTTCTGCCGAAGCACTGGCACTTGTATGGAAATCGTGGTTTGCCTGGGACAGGCCAGGTATCTGGCTGTAGTCCGGTCTGGAACCGGTGGCTATGATCACCTCATCAAATCCAAACTTCTTACCGGTCTTCTCCGTTACAACGTATTTGTTGTCAATGTCTACCCTGGAGCAATTCTCTGGGATCAGTTCAACGTCTGGAAGAACAAGTTCTGAAAGGTATTTTCTCATAGTTGCTGGATTCTTTCCCTTAAAGGCAACTGAGAGGTACCCTGGCTGAAACTCATGATGTACTGATCCATCAAAGATCCTGATTTTGAGCCTTCCGGATCTGATATCATCAGACATTTCTTTTGCCATTGTATTGGCAAAAATCAACCCACCTGCTCCTCCTCCCACAACCGCGATACTTTTCATTTCATTCACCATCTATCATAAAATAAATTCCAATTACCCTTTTTTTCCACTTATTCTTATCTCTACAGTAAATACTCCGTTTTTTTCCTCCAAGCTAATGAGTTCGTTGTTTGTCCTTTCACACCAGGCCTTGGAATCAGCCCTCACTCCTGGGTCCGTGGCGAGAAGTTCAATTATATCTCCATTTGCTGATTTTCTGTACGCCCTTATTAGATCGGTAATCGGGCCAGGACAGGCTGTTCCTCTGCTATCCACTACAGTTTTTGTCATGTTCTTCCTCAAATCATGACCTTGTCATTCCCTTCTGACATCTGAAGGAAAGCCGCGGCCCCAACCACGTCATCTACAATTGGATCAAGCCCATTTTTCGTGTCAATCTTCAAAGCCTGGGACATCATTGAACACAAATACACCTTGACGTCGCCAATTTCCTTTGCTTCCTTGAGCATTTCATACCAGGATGGGGCCTTTATATCTTTCAGTCCCTGTACCAGCATCGGGGCCATGTCCTCAAATTCTTTTGGCATTCTGTTTACTTTCTCTTTTCCGCCTTTAGTGAATGCCGTAATGGCCCATCCAGTAACAAAAATAGAGACAGGCATCTCCAGATTAACAGCAGACTGAGTCAGGACACCAAGCGGAATAAATTTGTCCGCAGTTCCTGAAAACATAATGAAGCTGATACCCTTTTTAGGCATAAGATCACATTTATAAATTGATGTAGGTCTTTTAACCGTGATGACTTAGCTATTATGCGAAAAATAGCTATTTCAGAGGGTTGGCTAATTACTTTGAATTGGAAAAATGTTTTGAGTTATACACTCTTTTCCACTTTATGATTCGAACCTGTAATAACCGATGTAAAGGGGTTTCTCCATTTTTGAAAAATGTATTGTATGCGAGGGATGGGATTCGAACCCACGAACTCCTACGAGACAGAATCTTAAGTCCTGCACAGTTGGCCAGGCTTTGTTACCCTCGCAATGTATCGGTTTATAACTCGGCAATATATTAAAAGTGCTGAAATTCGTTAAATAAAGGGAAAGTGTCCTGTCTTGAGAATTAAATGTGGGAGGATACAGGGTTAAATCAGCTTTGATAGTTTCCTGTTTATAATTTTTAATGATTTCATTTAAGTTCAGGAAGGTAATGTGTATTTAAACTTCATAATTTTTTCCAAATCCTGCAAATAAAGGATTAGATTTCGATTGCGGATTATTATTTATACCAACAAAAAAATCCCATTTAGTGCTGATGAATAGGTAGATATAAGGTATGATGCAAAAAGGATTGATTCAACTTTGGGCCAGATCTCATCGAGTTGGACCTGCAGATTGTCAGAATTCTGGGGCAATGTCTAAGTTTTTTAATAGAATCAAAGGTTGTTCCGTTGCACCAGATCAAACAGGTTTCCATACAGGTCTTCGAAAACTACTTCCTTTCCCCACATAACGCTCTCTGGTTCACCACGAAACTTAACGCCACGTTTCTTCATTTCACTATAGTCGTTGTCGATGTCGCTGGTGTCAACTGTAATCAGGACATGATCTGGAGACTGTTTACCAATTGCCTTTATCTTCTCGGTGGTATCAGCCTTCACAAACACAAGTAATGTTTCGCAGTCCTCTTTAGGTGCAACTGAAACCCAGCGAAAGTTTTCCCCAAACTTATCGTCTCTGATTTTATGGAATCCAAGCTTTCTAGTGTAAAAGTCCAAAGCTTCATCATAATCTCTGACCAGTATTGTAATGTGCCCTATCCCATCCATTTCTATGCTCCTACTTATCGAATTAAACGCCCTTGAATCATATAATAATTCTGCCGGTACCAACTATGCCGGAAGTATTGAATGCAGCACAACTTGAAGGTTGCTAAAAATCACACAATGACACCTTGAAGAGCCAATTCAATTCTTTACCCTTTACCTTTAACCAGCGCACTTCAACCTAAGGATTGTAATATTTGGTAATTCCAGAGCATCTTGAGATGAAGATGGGCTTATCAATATTTTGTCCACCCCCAAAAAATAACGGCTTAATTATCGATTGAGTAAAATCTTACTTTCATAAGAGGGGCCAAATAAAGCAGCCAGAAGTTCAACAACAATTGAAAGAATATTGTTATGATAGGTGGGGGCAAAACCATTAATAGTTGAACTAGTTTTACTAGAGGTGGGCTAGTTTGTCGCTAAAATTAAAAGTCGGGAAAAAAGGGTACGTGATTCTTCCTAAGGCGCTGAGGGATGCGGTTGGGATTGAAGAAGGGGATGTTCTGACAGTGAGTGTAAACGATGGTATTACACTTAAACCTTCTAAAAAATTCGATAAGGCTCTATTTGAGAAGATCGCTAAGAAGCACAAAGAAGCTGTACTCTCGTTGAAAGATGCCAAGGCTCCATTACCGGGTGAAGCAAAAGAATACTCGTTGGAGGATGAATTTTGACCGGAGTGTTTATCGACACAAACTTTTTCATATACATGAATACACCAGGCAAATTCTTAGACAGGTTCATAGGGCATTACGAAGATGAACTTTCCAATAACAGAACCTTCACAAACATTATTGTTCTTGACGAGTTAGTTTACGTTTCAAAGAAGAAATATTCCATTCCGGTTGAAGTGACTCTGGAGTTTATCGATTCTATGATAATCCCGTTTACTTCCATCCTACCACTTGAGGAAAATGATTATCATGTGATGAAGGAATTGATAAATTACTGCTCAAAACCCAGTGACGCATTAATAGCCTCTTCCATGAAGCGGGCAGCTGTTGCCGAACTGCTCAGCGAAGACAACGATTTTGACAAAGTTCCGGGAATAAAGAGGAGATGGGTGGATCTCTAAAGCATTCATATCAATAAGCCTTCTATAAAATCATAATTCTCATTTGTTATGTTGCATATTAGTTACTGCACAGTTGGCCAGGCTTCGTTACCCTAGCAATTAATCGGTTTTTGCTCCGGGAATATATTAAAAGTGCTGAAATTGGATGATTGAGAGGAAAGTGTCCTGTCTTGAGAATTGAATGCTGAAAGATGGTACTGAACGACTTCGTTTAAACCTGCATGAAAAATAGTTTATAGAAACTCACACTTCATAAATTGGCATCACATCCTGGTCCCCGGAACAGTGAGACTTCCGGATCTGTTTGCTGAAACATTCAAAGTAGTAGAAATATGAAATTCCGGTTCATGTTAATGGGGATAATATTCTGGGCGCTAAGTGCAATCCTGTTTTATATCCGTGGGTTCCACCCGAATTTCTTCATACCCTTGGCCGTTGGAACGTTCATATTTCTTTATGGTCTTCTGAGCCGATGAATTTTCCCGCAAGAACAAATTACCGGAAATTCTAATTTGACGATAAAAAAAGCCTATGTCAGGACCGATGGACATAGCCCTCATTCTTCCTGCAGATTGTTAATGATATCCATGAGGCGTTAATGGCAGTAAAATTATGGGAATGGAATTGCGGACACTCTGCAGGTTCCATTTGGTGAAATTCAGTCTGTTTTTCCGACCTTGGAAATTTCCTTTGCTTCCTTCACTTCATTTTCCGGAATTTCCTTATGGGTCAGCCACCATGAATACCCCTTGAATTCTTTCAGCCTTTCCTTTGAACTCTCAACGGTTTTTGGGGGAGGGTTGATAACCTTGTCACCCATGATCTCATTGGCAGGCCAGTTTGCAGGCATTGCGGCCTTGTACTTATCGGTCATCTGCAGTGCTTTTATCGCTCTTAGGAGTTCATTGACATTTCTCCCGATTTCAAGAGGATAATACATAATGAGCCTGACCACGGAGTTCGGATCAACAATGAAAACTGCTCTGACGGTTGCAGCAGAGGACTGGGGATGAAGCATGCCCATTCTTGTGGCAACACGCCCCATTGGATCACCAATGACAGGGAACGGTATTTTCATTTTCAGGTTCTCCTCTATCCAGTTCACCCACTCTATATGGCTTATGGTACTGTCCACTGAAAGCCCTATCAGTTCAGTGTTAAGCTTCCTGAAATCCTCTATTCTCTTGGCAAAAGAAAAAAACTCGGTTGTGCATACGGGGGTGAAATCTCCAGGGTGGCTGAAGAGCATAAACCATTTCCCTTTGTAGCTGGCTGGCAGGTCTATCATTCCATGAGTCGTTTCCACTTTTATCTCAGGAAATTTTTCTCCAATCAACGGAAAACTACCTTGTTCCATTTCTTACCACACTGCAGAAAGAAATAAGGAGAAGAAATCTATTCTCATTAAGTATTAATGGTCTGAATACACGTCACGCATCTTATGTTTTTTCAGTGAATCTGCATTATGGCTTTCAAGTGGATTTTTGTATTTTGTAAAACAATGAATAAGATGTAGAAGATGTCATAAATGATTTTCAGTCTCATCAAAACATCTATTCTGTACCAGATTATAAATCAGAAGAAGTGAACAATTCATGGTAATGATCAAAGCCGATGGATTAACAAAGAGATTCGGCAATGCAACTGCAGTAGATCATCTTTCGTTTCAAGTCCAAAAAGGTGAGGTTTTTGGACTGCTCGGACCTAACGGTGCAGGCAAGACAACGACAGTAAGGATGCTTTGCTGTCTCATATCAAAGACAGAGGGAAATGCATCGGTTGGCGGCTTCGATATTTCCGAAAAAGAAGATGTAATGAAGATAAGGAAAATGATTGGGATAGTGCATGATAATGTTGGCCTGTATGAATCACTTAGTGCATATGAAAATCTGGAGTTTTTTGGCAGGATGTATGAATTTCCTGAGTTAAAATTGCATGAAAACATTGAGAAATACATGAAGATGCTTGACCTGTGGGAACGGAAAGACGCACCTGTGGCTTCGTTTTCAAAAGGAATGAAACAGAAAGTGGCAGTTGTGAGGGCCCTCGTTCATGAGCCCGAAATCCTTTTCATGGATGAACCAACTGCCAACCTGGACCCGGAAGCATCCAAAGTTATCAGAGACACAATTCTCGATTTGAAAAAGGAAAACAGGACAATTTTCCTCAATACGCATAATCTAGATGAGGCACAGAGAATTTGCGATAGAATTGGTGTGCTCAATACAAGGATGATTGCTGTTGACACCCCTGAAAATCTTGAAGCTGCTATAGGGGGCAGGAGAACCACTTTTGTGCTGGAAGAACTGAACAGTAGGATAATGGATGCTGTCAGGGCAAGAATGCCGCGTGAAGTTCACGCACTGGACAACACTTTATCTGTTGAAATGTCAGATCCGGATAAAGAGACACCAGAGATTGTAAATGCTATTGTGGGGGCTGGTGGGAAGATTAAGTCTGTAAAGGAGACCAGTGCCAGCCTCGAAGAAGTTTACCTGAAGCTCGTGAAGGAGTGATTATGTGAGATTTTGGAAATCCTGGTTGATAGCAAAGAAAGACATGAAAATAATACGGAAAAGGAAACTGCTTCTGGCTCTGCTTCTCGTTCCTTCACTTGCTTTCGGGATTGCTCTTCCGGTACTTATTAACACCGTTATAGGCCGAAAGGGATTTGTACCGGGAGTAGAGACGGATCTCATAAGTGCCTTCGGCTTTTTGTTTATTATATTGGCTGCAGTGATCCCTCTATACATCTCTTCGTATGGCATCGTCGGAGAAAAGCTGGAAAAAAGCATGGAACCACTGTTGTCCACTCCCACTTCAGAGGGGGAAATTCTCATGGGTAAGTACATAGGGACTTTCATTCCCTCAATCCTTTCAACCTATCTTGGTGCAATTTTATACATGATACTTATAGATGTGGTTACCGGGAAATATTTTGGTTACTATTTCTTTCCCAATACCAGTTTTGTAATCCTTCTACTGGTGGCAGTTCCTGCAGCCATGACTTATGCAATAACCCTCAGCATTTTCGTATCTTCCAAGGTGAATAATGTCGTGAGTGCTTACCAGGGTGGAGGAATAACCTTGGTGCCATTTCTGGCTCTTTATGTGATGGGAGAGGCCGGGATAGTTAAACTTGAGGATACAACAAACATTCTGTATATTTCCCTGGCTCTCATTGTAATTGCAGTGGTCATGTATTTTGTCAGCAGGAACAGTTTTGGCAGGGATAAAATCCTCAGTGAATGGAAATGATGTTTCTGAAAGTTATTGCAACGATGCAGGGAAAATCTCAAGCATCTCCTGGAGATTTTTCAACTCCATCAGGAGAAATTGCTAATTTTATCCTTTCAGGCATTTCTTATTCCCACAGATATAAGGAATCACAGGGTTATTCTGCCAGCCCTATGTCAGGCAGATGAAATATGGGTTAAAGGTCACTTCAGGGCATTTCCTGCCTGAAATGAACTTCATCCGAGGTGAAATATAGCACACGTATTGGTTGTGGGTTATAATTCAGGCTATATTGGAAAGCCAAAAAGAGGAAATAGTGTAATTAGCCGGATACAGCTATATTCAACTCTACAAAATCCTGGTGCAGCAATCCTTAGAAGCGGGCCATAAAGAGTGAGGTTGTAACATAAATGGAAACATCAAAGCCGGAATTCAATCCAACAATAAGTGAAGTGCAGGGAAACGTTGCCATCGAAGTAAAACACCTTCACAAGAAGTACGGGCCCATTGAAGCGGTTAATGATGTCACGTTTTCAGTAAAGAAAGGCGAGATATTTGGTGTGATCGGACCAAATGGTGCTGGGAAAACAACTACAGTTGAATGCATTTCAGGTCTGAGAAAACCGGATTCTGGCACCATATCTGTGATGGGAATGTCTCCGGAAAAGGATCGGGCATCGATCAGGAGGATTCTTGGTGTTCAGCTTCAGGAAAGTGCCCTGCCACCGCGGATAAGGGTTGGCGAGGCGGTAGAATTGCTCTCATATTTTTATCCAAACCCGATGGATGTGGATGATCTGCTGGAACTTCTTGGGATCATCAAGCTGAAAAAATCCATCTTCAAGAACTTATCAGGGGGAGAAAAACAGAGGCTCTCTATTGCCCTTGCACTGGTTGGAAACCCACAGATTGCAATTCTCGACGAACTCACTACGGGGCTTGATCCAGGGGCAAGGCGTGAAGCCTGGGATCTTATAGACGGCGTCAGGAAAAGAGGTGTTACCATAGTTCTTGTGACACACTTCATGGACGAAGCAGAGAGACTGTGTGACAGGCTCGCCATGATACACAACGGGAAAATTATCGCTCTGGACACTCCGGAAGCAGTCGCTTCCAAATCCGGTGGAAAACGTCTCCGTTTCACTACATCAATGCCCGTTGAGGATACTTTTCTACTGTCGATTCCCGGTGTAATGGATGTGGAAAGAAAGGAGAAATACATAACAGTAAATGGTACGGGTGATCTAGCGGCCAATGTAATATACGCCTTGTTTGGAGAAGGTGTCATGGTCTCTGATATTGAAGCAACGGGTGGTAATCTCGACGAGGCATTCATATCCCTCTCAAGGGAGAACGAAAAAATGCGGGCAGGATCACCATGAGTTTCCTGTCGGATTTAACTGGTGATTATGCTCCCAAAGGCAGTTTCCTTAAACTTCTCAGGATGCAGTGGAGATTTGCCATTCGTGAACCGCTGGGACTTGGTATGGGGATTATATTCCCCGTTCTTCTTCTCATAGTCTTCGGAATAATTGGCAGAGCTGTCGGAGGTGATTTTTCCGGCCTCTCCCTGTTTGATCTTTATGTTCCAACAATCATGGTGATCGGAATAATTTCCATAGCTCTCTATTCAGTTCCGTTCACACTTGTAAGAGACCGTGAGCTAGGGTGGCTCAGGCGTGTATCCACCACTCCACTTTCCCCGCAGAAACTTCTCATGTCACTCCTGATTGTCAACCTGATTTTCGGAGTCTTCACAATAATCATAACTCTGATTGGAAGCATCTACTTCTTCGGAGCTCCACTTAACATCAATGTGTTCTACTTTGCCATATCAATTCTGCTTACCGTTTTCACTATGTTTTCACTCGGTTTGCTTGTTGCCGCCATTTCGCCAACCCAGCGATTTGCACAAATGCTGATTGGCACATTGTTCTATCCGCTTCTTTTCCTTTCGGGACTTTGGGTCCAGCCAGCAATGGTGGGTGACCCCCTTAAGAGCATAATGTATTATTCACCGGCAGGTGCAGCAACCAGGTCAATACTATATTCGGTTTTCAATACCCCTCCACCTTACCTTGAGCTTGTGGCAATGGTTGTCTACTCCGTGCTATTTGGGGCATTGGCAGTAAGATATTTCAGGTGGCAATGATATTTTCAAGAATATGCATTTATCAGGAAATATGTCTAAAGGACAAGAAGCAAATCTCAATTCTCAGAATATTCTGAAAATAACGAATAGCGTAAACACAACGGCAAGATAAGGGCTGGAATACTTGAACAGCCTGAATGATCCCTTAATATCCGGATATTTTATAAAAGACATGGAAAGGGCAAACATTGGGACAGCAAGAATTGACACAACAAGCAGATAATACACGGTCTGGATGCCAAAAATAAATGGAATTATGGAGAATATTGCCAGGATAATTGCTGATCCGGAGATGCACCATGCTGATACCTTTTTGGAGTACAGCACAGGGAGCATTGGAACCCCGGCGTTTGTGTAATCATCCCTGTACCTGAAGGCAAGGCTCCAGACATGGATAGGTATCCATGCAACAACCAGGGCGAAGAGGAACCAAGGGATCAATGAAAACTGTGTGGTTATGCAATACCAGCCGATCACTGCAGGGAATCCCCCGGAAAAACCGCCTAAAATTATGCTCCATGGGGTTTTTCTCTTTAAAAGGTAACTGTACACAATTACATTGTCAAAGATGCCAAGGGCCATAAATGCCGCAGCATAAAATTTCTGGAATGCCATTAGCAGCAGGATCGATGCGGCAATAAGGATGAAACCAAGGGTTACTGCCTTACTTGTTCCTATTTCACCGCTGGGAAGGGGCCGGTTCCTGGTCCTGGACATTACAGAGTCCATGTCCCGATCTATAAAATTAGTGAGTGCCTCTGAACCTGCAGAACCAAGGGCTGTGGCAACGACTGCCAGAAGTATAAATATCAATGACTGGAAGTCAAAGGCAGATACTGCCACGACACTTCCGATTGCCGCAGTGTATACCAGAAGAATCCATACCCTGGGTTTTGTATACCTGAAATAAACCGCAATTCTGTGATATGTCCCCTCAATCGGGTGAACCATTCTTATTCCGTTTACATTCAAATCTGCGACCCCCGGCAACAGGATTTCAAGTTTCAGGTATTTACTCACAATCTGTAATAAAAATATACTGGATAATGGGGATTTGGAATCGGACCGCCTTTTCCGAACCCCCGAACCCCGTGATATCAGGCGCTTTGCTTCCTCCCCACCCCAATCCGGTTTGTATGTATGCTTTGTTCATACATGGAAACAGGCACAAGTATTATGGCCATGAAGATTAGCCAAAGACCTATTGCCTCAACTGTCCATGACAGCAGCATGGTGTAAATGAGCAGCCCTTCACACCCTATCACGGTTCCCGCTATGGCCAACCCTCCTATGTATCGCTTAAAGCGTTCATCACCGCCAAACCACTTGAGTGCAATAAATATGCCAGCCACAAGGGTTAGCATGAAGAATACAAGCAGGAGATGGCCGTTTGTAAAGGCCATATCATAAAGATATCCTGGCCCTCCGTTAGGTGCAACTCCACTGGCCCCAAACCCATAATAAACTTCATTGAATTCTATGAGGTAGCCAATACCGGCCATCCCGAACATTGCTCCAAGCCATGAACCTAGAATTGAGTAAGAGAAGAGTTTGCTGCCCTTTTCCTTACGCAGGCCAATATAAAGCCCCACAAGAGCTATCATTGCCCCAATTCCCACTATGCCTGTCTGCGAATCATCCAGCGCGAGCCCGTTCATTCCGCCGGCCCCAGAGACAAACACGGCAGGAATCACATAAGTTCCGAATGAGGAAATCCAGTACAGGTATGTCATTGAAATTGTACCAAATATTGAAACAATCAGGCCAATGTTTATGGTTTTCCTCAAGGCAGGAGAAAGCCTGTCATATCCCAAAGTAACAGCACTGGCACCCACAATTATGGCCATTACTGCCGGGAGCATCTCATGTGAATGGGTTGTCAGGGCATTTCCCAGAAATGTTGCCAGTCCTCCCAGTGATACCACATAACTGTTGAAAAACCCGATGGAGCCGAAGCCATACAGGTTGCCGTATTCCAGGATCATCCCAAACATGGCTGCTATTTCAGCAGATATGCCCCCAATCAGGATCAGGAAATATGCGCCCCATATTTCCTTGAATCTCTTTCTGTTTCGGAATGGTAGCATTATGATCTCTATGATCACTACGAGGGCAACCAGAAAGACAATAACATCCCGTATTGCCTGGAATGCCTCGTCTGCACCTGCACCCCAGGACGGATAAAAGAATAAGAGCCCCAGGACGCTGAAAACGAGCACAGGATAAACGCTAAGGTTGACGATCTTCCGCACCATCAACGGCAGATCGAACAGGTGGGCAACAAACACAATCATCAGCAAGGCAAAAGGTATCATTATCACATGGTAATAATTCACAACAGGTAATGTGAAGTCACCCAGCTGAAACCAAGACACACCCGGAAAAAGTGGACTCACAAGTAAGAAAAAAGCTATGTAGAATAAAATAACAATTGATACTAGCTTTGATTCTAGCCACTTACTGGAAGTCCACGCCCGATTTAGGCCTTTTTCTTCCATAGCAATTCATAATTCACATCCTAAATAATCCAGGTTATTACTTATCAGGCAGGGGGTTAATACACGAAATAGGTAGAATCCAATATTCAAGACACTTAAATTGGTTTAGTCAAAAAATGTTAAAAACACTGAAGAATCCCATAGATTACATCAATTGTCTCTTCGAAAACATTTATGCCTAAGCGAGACACGACTAATATGTATGATATATCTCAAACCTCGGAGGAAAAGACCAAATACAAAAAATTCAGCATAACACTGCATGTGGAACACGTTACGCATATTTGTATGGTAAAATAACATAAAATATTACACAATTACAAGGATATGTCCTGAAGCCAGTGAGCGGTGACAATTTTTTGAAATGATATTTGCTAGACTTGTCCTTTTTTCTTGCAGAAGGAGTGAGCGGTATTCCCACAAATGTAAGGGATCAGGGCGTTATGGTGTTAATCTCATATTGGGTTCATGAAATACGAGATAAAGTACAGGCCAAGTTATTCCATGCTTACAGTGAACCTGGACCCAGGAGAAAAAATAACGGCAGAAGCAGGTTCAATGACTTATATGGATCCTACTGTTGAAGTCAGGACAACCATGAGGGAAAGAAGTTTCCTGCAAACCCTTGGATTGGCATTCATAGGTGGGCAATCCTTCTTTGTGAATCACTACTCAGGCCCCGGAAGCGTTGCATTTGTTTCTGCACCTGTTGGTGATATTGAAAGGCTGGATGTAACAACTTCATCAGGAATGATTATCCAGAAAAGTGCTTATGTTGCCTCAACAGGAGATTTGGATCTGGACGTGAAATGGGAAGGTTTCACCAAGGGACTTTTTGGACAGGGGCTCTTCATGCTGAAGGTACATGGTGACGGAGATCTTTTCATAAACACATTCGGTGCAATAGATGTCCATGAGCTGGGGGAAGGGGAAACACTTATCGTTGACAATTTTCACCTTGTGGGATTCACAGAATCATGCAGATACCGTGTTACAAAGTTCGGGGGACTCAAGGAAACCATATTGAGTGGAGAAGGCTTTGTAACACAGATCACCGGTCCCGGAAAAATATACATCCAGACAAAAAATATGAGGGAATTCGTTGACTGGCTGTGGACTCTCCTCGAACCCAGGGTAAGAAACATTCAGGCAAGGGCCAGATAGTTTTTTAAAAAACAGCATTTCCCGTCTGATGCATAATCCTGTCTTTCCAAAGTTCTAAAATTATGGAATTCTACAGCCAATTTTATTATATCCAGAAGAATAAGAGAATTTCAGGATTAACCTAATCATTATAGGTTTCTCTGATAATTTCTAACAGCTCTTGTGATTTGTTCCAGTGCCTTCTCCAGTATAGTCCTTGGGCAGGCAATATTGATTCTCTCAAATCCATCTCCACCATTCCTGAAAATGTATCCCTCGTCAAGAGCCACCTTTGCATCATTCAACATGAGTTTTTCCAGTCTGGCAGGATCTGATTCGATCTTACTGAAATCAACCCAAACCAGGTATGTTCCCTGGGGCTCCACAACTTTCACTTCCGGCAGGTTTTCATGCAAATACCTCTTAAGGAATTCCAGATTTTCTTTCAGGTATTCCCTCAATTCTTCAAGCCAGTCTTCTCCTTCATTATAAGCGGCCTCGACTGCCACAGCTGCAAATGTATTTGGCATGGGGCTGGAGGTGGCTTCTACAATATTTTCATATTGCTGGCGAAGTTTCCGGTTTGGGATAATTACGTTTGAAATCTGCATTCCTGCGAGATTGAAGGTCTTGCTGGCAGCTGTACATGTTATGGAATTCTGAGCGAATTCTTCAGAAATTGTTGCATAATTCGTGAAAGATATCCCTGGATATCTCAGATCAGAATGGATTTCGTCTGCAATCACCAGTATGTTGTTCTCATTACAGATTTCACCAAGTCTTTTGAGCTCCTCCCTGTCCCAGACTCTTCCAATGGGATTATGCGGGGAGCACAGGATCATCATCTGTGCAGTCGGTTCCCTCGCTTTCTTTTCCAGATCCTCAAGGTTCATTTCATACCTGTCATTTCCAAATATCAGTGGATTATTGATAACGTGCCTCCCGTTGGACTCAATTGATGCATAGAACGGATAATATACTGGGCCCTGCACGATTACACCATCACCAGGTCTTGTGAAGGCACGTATTGCAAGGTTTATTGCAGGTACAACTCCCGGGGTGAAGACAAACCACTCTTTTTTTAGTTCCCAGTGGTATCTTCGCTTGTACCAGTTAATAATTGAATTATAGTATGAATCTTCTAAGTAGGAATAGCCATATATTCCGTGCTCAACTCTGGCATTCAGTGCATCAATAACTGGTTTTGGTGCCTTAAAATCCATATCCGCTACCCACATCGGAAGTAAATCTTCATGTCCAAAACGGTTCTTCAGATCATTCCATTTCACGGAATTGGTGCCCTTTCGGTCAGTCAATTCATCAAAGTCATACTTCCCCGCACCCATGAAGAAGAAAGCATGGACAATTAAAAATCACTTTCTGCTCAGCCGGACGAATATCTATTAATTAATGGGAGTAAAATGGCGTGTATTAAATCATAAATTGGAAAGATGGTATTGTCAGTTATGAAAAAAAGATTGTTTACATTGATAAAATATGTGGAAAAGGTAACTGGTTAACAATAGGATTACTGTCCAGCTTCTTCCAGGCTTTCAAGTATTATTTCCTGGCCTTTTTCAAATATTGGGGCATCCACTTCAACAAGATTTGGATACTTTAGTCCACTGCCTGTGTTTATGACTACGACGCGCTCATCGCTATCTATATCCCCGCTTTCAACAAGCTTTTTGACGGCTGCAATTGTCGATGCTCCTTCGGGGCACATGAATATTCCCTCACTCTTCCCCATCTCTTTTTTAGCTTCCAGGAGTTCCTCATCAGTTACTTCGACGGCTGTTCCGTTGGTACTCCTGATGGCATCAAGTACCATGAAATCACCGAGCGATTTAGGGACTTTCATTCCAAATGCAACAGTGTTGGAGTTTTCCCAGAGTTCGCTCTCTTCTTTCCCCTCGTCAAAGGCTTTTACAATAGGTGCACAACCTGATGCCTGTACGGAAACCATTCGTGTGATGTTATTGTCATAAAGTCCCATTTCCTCGAGTTCCCTCATCCCTTTGTTTATCCCTATTAGGCCTACTCCTCCACCAGTTGGATAAACAACTACATCGGGAGCTTCCCAGTTTAATTGCTCCATTATCTCCAGTCCCATAGTCTTCTTCCCTTCAAGTCGGTATGGTTCCTTTAGGGTCGCTACATTGAAGATGCCGTACGATTCAGAAAGCCTGTCTGCAAGGTCTCCAGCATCATGAATAGTTCCATTGACAAGATACAGGTTGGCACCTGCTGAAATTATCTCTCTCTTTGCAACGGATGGGCCGTTTACAGGCATTATGATGTGGGCATCCATCCCCGCCCTGGCTGTATATGTTGCCCAGGCAGCTCCAGCATTGCCATTAGTCGGAATGGTTATGGCTTCAATGCCAAGTTCTCTGGCTTTTGATACACCAGATGCTGAACCCCTGGATTTAAACGTTCCCGAAGGGTTCCTGCCCTCATCTTTTACCATTAAATTCTTTAGGCCGATCTTGCCCCCCATTCTCTCGGATTTCAATATGGGAGTCATGCCTTCGCCAAGCGTCGTAATATTCTTCCTGTCAGTAACTGGAAGGAGTTCATGGTATCTCCACATTGTCTGTTCTCTGTTTTTAAGAGACTCTTTGGTCAACGTTTCCCTGGCACCTTCCAGATCATAACTGGCTACGAGCGGTGTACCACATGAGCAGAGTGTTTGGATTTCCATAGGGTTGTACTTCCTGTCACACTTTGGACAGACAAGCTCGCTAATGTGGCTGAATTTTTTCGCCATAATTATTCTAAGGGGTTTTTTTATTTAGCTCTTTTGGTTTTTGCAGAATTTAAAAAAATATGTATTTTTCATTTAAAAGTTAAATGAATTGATCAAATTTTCTGGCTCAAGCATCTGTAGGTTTGAATATTTCATTTACAATTTCAGCATAGAGCTTCTCAATGACATCATGTGGCAGGGACCTTACCAGTTTGTTTATGGTGTAAGTACCGCTCTCTGCTGTCCCTTTTCCAGTAAGTGCCTTAGATATGAGATCTATGTAATTTTTCCTCTCCTCAGCTGACACGTCTTCCCGGAATAAGTCAAGTGTTTCCGGCGGTTCTGTCTTTTTGTCTTTCATTAGGTTTTTCACATTTTTTTCAAGAGACTCAAGGAAAAGTGGAATCTTGTCGTCATGCGTCGCGGTAAGGGTCATGTGCAGTGAGGCGGGGAGTCCAAGTTCCACTGAACCTGGCTGAACCTGCAAAAACCAGCCGTCTTTCTTTAGGAGTTCAGCAAGAGCGAATATGTTCAGGTCATCGTGACGGAATGTAACAATGCTTGAATCCGGAAAGCCAAGAGTCTTGAAACCAAGGTTTTTGATTCCGGTCAAGAGTTTTTGTTTTGCTGAAATGACCTTGCCGGCAAGATCCAGGTAACTATCCATTCCCAGATAATTTATGGTTGCCCATGCTCCAACCATTGGTCCAATGGATTTAGTCGACTGCATGGTTGTATTGACCATAGGATACCCGGGCCAGCTTGCATTGGTGAAAATCTGGTGCCTTCTCAGCTCCTTGTTCCGGTACAACAGTACTGATGCACCTTTCGGGGTATACCCGTACTTGTGGAAATCTATTGAGATCGAATGGACTCCAGGAACAGAAAAATCGTATTTTTCAACTTTCTGGCCAAGTCTTTCAAAGAATGGCAGGATGAATCCACCAAGGCAAGCGTCAACGTGAAGCCAGATATCATTATCCTGTGCCAGTTTTCCAAGTTCTTCTATGGGATCCATGACTCCAACCGGATAGGATGGCGATGATCCTACTATTATGGCTGTGTTATCGGTTATGAGTTTGTTTACCTCTTCTGGTTCTACTTTGAAAGTCTCACTGTTGACAGGAGCAATCTTCAGTTCAAGTCCGAAATACTGTGCACCTTTAACGAAAGCAGGATGTGCAGTTCTTGGGATTATAATTTCGGGTTTTCCAGTGAAGTCCTTCCTTTTTTCCAGGAAATAATCTCTGCCCGTTTTGATGGAAAGGAGAATACTTTCTGCCCCTCCGCTGGTGAAGGTTCCTACCGTTGAGGAATTACCATGAAGAAGGGATGCGGTCAAGGCTACAAGATCATTTTCTATGGCCATGGAACTGGGGAAAACAGTGAAATCCAAGGCATTCTTGTTTACAAACGCATTGTAAAAATCCATGATCTTCCTCAGATCCTTTCTCCCCGACATGTATACATAGGAGAACAGTTTCCCGCTGTCATCGGGCATGTCTCTGCTGGCTATTTTATCCAGTTGGGCACTAACCTCATCAATGGATAGCCCTTTCTCTGGAACTGTCTTAAGCATGACTTTCAAAGGAGAGTATATTACTAAAGTTTTTTCTCGAAAAAATTTTGGACAATTCAGGTGTAAATACCATGAGAAAGAGGGTCATGGGCACTGAATCATGTGCTTATCCGGCCCTATTCAACAGTTCCCAGCTTAAGGCCGGTCTAAATATAATCATATGGGCGTAATCGACAGGCCCCGCTAAATGATGAGGGGGAGAACAGTAAACCTCATGATATGGATCTGTCCGGGGAGTACTCTACGTAAAAATGTGCATCAAAATCTACTTCTGCCAAATACTTTAAAACCGATTTAGGTCTACGTGTTTAGATGATGCCAGGTCAAATGCCCCCACAGGGGGATATTGTAGGATTCGAAACAGAAGAAGAGCCTAGATGGGTAACTGTCAAGCTGGAAGACGGTTCCGTAATTCAGATCAAGATGGAAATTGTTGCCATCATGAAGGGTGGAAATGATCAGAACACCGGATTGCCAATATACATGGTTCAGGCTACAAATATCATACGAATGGTAAAAGTTCCTAAGGATCTCATAAAGAAAGGTTCCCAGTCTGATGACGGAAGGGGTACTAACCTCTACAGATAAACCGGTATTAGCCAAAAGACATTTTATCCACCAAGCTATTTTGATGTAGTGGATGAGAAAGACTGGGCTATAATTGATATTCTGAGGCGGAACGCCCGTACCTCTAACTCCGATATTGGCAGGGAACTTAATGTCTCCGAGGGAACCATAAGAAAGAGGATACAGAAACTTCTTGAGGATGGGGCCATCAAAAGATTTACTGTTGTGCTGAGGAACGAAGGAGTTGAGGGAATAATTCTTATCCGGACTGAGCCTAAAAGGGCAAAAGAACTCCTGGATTTCGTAACTGCAAAGTTTGATGAAATATACGAATTTTCAGGTAGATTTGATCTCGCAGTAAAGGTAAACTGCAAATCACTTGATGAGCTCAATAAAATCGTTGATGATCTTAGGGAAATGGATGGGGTCAGAAACACAGACACTCTTGTGCGATTGCATTAAAACCTCAATTATTCGATATTGTTAAATAGCTAATTTTTATGGGAAAAAGGAGGGAACTACATGGCAGAAGAAAACGTCATTTTCGTCGGAAAAAAACCAACAATGAACTACGTTCTAGCTGTGGTAACCCAGTTCAACAACAATGTTGATAGGATTACCATCAAAGCCAGAGGCAAAGCAATAAGCAAGGCTGTCGACATCGCTGAGATAACACGTCATAAGTTCATTCAAAACGCAAAATACCAGAACATAAAGGTGGAAACAGAGACACTCCAGGGTGAAAGGGGAGAATCAAATGTTTCTTCCATTGAAATAACCCTCACAAGATGATGCGGTGTTTTACACCAACTCTCTTCATTTTATCGTTTATATCTACTGATAAGGCTTCTTGGAAAATATAAAGAAAATTATTGGCAACCATTAAATGACCCGGTTAAATTAAGGCATGGTACAGTGAGCACATGAGAGACTTCCTGGATTGGAGCATCAGTTTACATGGGAAGGTTGACGAAGTCAATGAGCGGTTGCTTATGGCCATCCATACAGACCAGGAAGAGCTGTACAGGATGTCCAGATACACAATAGAAGCTGGAGGAAAGAGGTTTAGGCCCTTACTCACGATTCTTGCCTATGAGATAAGCTGTGAGGAACCATACTCAAAGATCCTTGACCTTGCTGCAGGCTATGAGTTGATTCATACAGCCAGCCTTATTCATGATGATATTATTGATAATGCTGCAACCAGAAGGGGCAGGCCTACCCTGAACAACGTTGATGGCGTAGCAAACGCAATCGTTGTGGGAGACTACCTGTTTGCAAAGGCATACGAACTGGGTTCAAGGTATGGTACAGTGGTTTCAAAGATAATGGCAGACGCATCCAGCAGGCTTGCTGAAGGTCAGACCCTGGAAGCGTTTAACCTTGGAAATCTTGATCTCGGTGAAGAGACCTATCTTGAAATCATTAGAAACAAGACTGCCAGATTTTTCGAAGCCTGTGCAATGGGTGCTACTGTTGCTGCAGGAGCAGGTGAAGCCACTTCCAGCGCTCTCAGTAATTTTGCTTACAACCTTGGAATGGCATTCCAGGTCACTGATGATATTCTTGATATTGTTGGGGATTCAAAGAAGCTTGGCAAACCAACATTTACTGATATCCGGCACAGTGCAATAACACTCCCTCTGATTCATACCATGAGAAAATCCAACCAGTCTGAGAGAATAGACCTGAAGAAGAAGCTAATGGAGGGTGAAAGCCTGGAGGTTGATTCTGATCTGAAGAATCTTATGGTAGAAACCGGTGCAATAGACTACTCATTCTCTGTGGCAAAGAAGTACTCTCAGCAGGCACTAGAATCTTTGAAAGACACTGGAAAGTCTCCTGACCTGAATCTGCTTATGGAGCTTGCAATGATTGTCATAGAGAGGATCGAGGAGCTCAGTTAATCCTGCTTGTTATCGCCGGATTCACTATTCAGTTCTTTCTGGAATCTCTGAAGATCTGAAGGTTTTACTTCAAGAACAAAGGTCCCCTCATATCCGCAGTCATTGCATTTATAAATGGCACCTATAAGTCCACCGGCAACCCAGTATATATTCGTAGACCCGCAAGTTGGGCATATCCTGACCATTTTCGGATTTTTCATAAAAAGTTCCTGCAGCTTACTGGGTATTCACTTTAGCCTCATAACAATTTCAGGTTTGGCATGATAAACAAGACCCAATTTGAAACCCTTATCATTTAGTTGAGCCTAAATTCTACACTATATGGGAAAAAATATTGCACTCCCCTGTTCTACCTTATTATGAGCGGAAAAGATTTTGAGAGTTTTAGGGAAGATACCTTGAACGCTCTTGGACTAAAGGGGTTAAATTCCGGTATATTTGACGGAAAATGGAAGGACACACAGGGTAGAGATGTATACAAGTCCACAAGTCCGGTGGATGGAAAACATATTGCAGATCTGACCCTTGCAAAAAGGGAGGATTTTGACACAATCGTAAGGAACTCAAGAAAAATCTTCGAGGAGTGGAGAGATTTCACCGCTCCAAAGAGGGGGGAAATCATCAGGTCTCTTGGTGACTTACTTGTAAAGAGGAAGAAAGATCTTGGTGCACTCGTGACACTGGAAGTGGGAAAGACACCTTCAGAAGGTGAAGGCGAAATCCAGGAAATGATAGATGTTGCATATTTTGCATCAGGGCTTTCAAGGCAACTTTACGGCCTTACAATGGGGAGCGAAAGACCTTATCATAGATTATACGAACAGTGGGTGCCACTAGGCCCCGTTGGCATAATAAGTGCATTCAATTTTCCCGCTGCAGTCTGGTCATGGAATGCCATGATAGCAGCAGTTGCCGGAGATACGGCCATATGGAAACCATCCACAAAGGCTGCACTCACTGCTACAGGAGTCATGAAAGCTGTTTCTGAGGCATTGGATGACCTCGGGGCACCTCAGATATTCAGCCTTATGGTGAGCAGAGGAAACGATGGTGGAGAATGGATTTCAAACGAGAAGGGAATTCCACTGGTTTCATTCACCGGTTCAACAGGCACCGGAACAAGGCTTTATGAGAAAGTGTCTGCACGTATGGGAAGGTCTATTCTTGAACTTGGAGGAAACAATGCAGCAATTGTCACTGAAAAGAGTGATATGAATGTTGCCTTGAAGGGCGTAGCATTTGGTGCACTGGCTACAGCAGGACAAAGGTGCACCAGCACAAGAAGAGTGATTGTTCAGGACACAATATATGATGAATTTGTGGACAGGCTAAAGAAAGTCTATTCCGGCGTGAAAATTGGCAACCCCAACGATCCCGGAGTTCTTGTGGGCCCTCTAATTGACAGGAAGGCCATAAAAACCTACTTGGATGCAATTGAAACAGGCAAGAACCAGGGTGGAAAAGTGCTTTATCAGGGACAGGATCTGAAGATCCAGGGACTCGAAGGCGGTAACTACGTTTCGCCCACAATAATGGAGGCCAAACAGGAAATGCCCATAATAAAGGTGGAAACCTTTGGTCCTTTGCTTTATGTATTCAAGTATCACTCATTTGATGAGGCACTCAAGATGCATAACGACGTTCCTCAGGGTCTTTCATCAGCAATTTTCACAACAGACCTCATGGAGGAAGAGGAATTCCTTTCAGCCAGAGGTTCAGACTGCGGAATTGCCAACGTGAATACCAGTACAGCAGGAGCTGAGATTGGAGGAGCGTTTGGAGGGGAAAAGGAAACAGGATATGGAAGGGAAAGTGGAACCGATTCCTGGAAAGCATATATGAGACGCCAGACTGTTACAAAGAATTTTGGAAAAGATGTTCCACTGTCTCAGGGAGTCAAATTCGACGTATAATCTCCCTTCTTTTTATTACTACAAGTAATTTTTTTATCATTAATCATTTTGAAGTTAGTCGGAATTGGCACATGCTGCAAATGGAAACTTCAAGTATTAATGAATTGAAATTTGTAAAATCCGTGGAGGTTGTCCCCCACAAGAATCTTGACCTTGATGATTTCAGGGAAGCAGCCGCCCTTCTATCAGATGTGGCAGATGTGGTTACTGCACCGGAAAATCCCATGGGGCTTCCCGGTATTGATCCGGTAATTTCCACTTACCTTGTTGCAAGGGAATATAATCTCATTGCAATGCCACACATCACACCCAGAGACAAGAACCGTTTGTACATCCACTCACAGGTCATAACTGCCCTTAAGATTGGAATAAGGAACTTCTTTGTCATAGGTGGTGATCCGATTAACAAGAAGCTGCAGTCGAGGGAAGTGAGGGAGATTGATGTACTCCAGACTATCGATTCCATCAGGAAGTCTGAAGCATTCCTGAAGGAACCTCTTCCAAAGATTGGCATAGGTTCGGCATTCAACCCTTACAGGGAGGTTGAACAGGAGATAATGGCAAAGAAACTGGAAAACGGTTCAAACTTCTTCATAAGCCAGATACTGTTTGATTCTGAACACCTTAAGAAGGAATGGATCAGGAATCGTTCATTCAGACTTTCTGCAGGGTTTATGCCGCTTACAAGGAAGGGTCAGATTGAGGGGATAAAGAAAATGGGTGTAAAATTTTCAGAAGAGACCCTTAAGAAACTGGATCAGGCTGATGACATAATGGCAGTATCCACCAGAATGATTCTGGATGCATATGATGATGCAAAGGAATACCTGGACGGCATACATGTGATGCCGCTCGGAAACAACAGACTGGCAAAACAGATATTGGAGAGTATATAAATGGCAGAAATTCTAAAACTGACATACGGAACATTTCCAAAAACAGAAAAACTTAGAGTGAGAATAGGAAGATGGGAAAGAAAGATCCTGTCTGCAAAGGAACTTGAGGCCCTTATTCAGGAGGAGACAGATCAATTCCAGAAGCTTGCAAGAGATAGTGGCATATCTGCTTTCACAGATCCGCTGTTCAACTGGTATGATATCTTCAGGCCGATATCTCTCCTCTCAGGCGGAATAGAACTGGGCCCACTAACCAGATATGGCGAAACAAACACTTTTTACAGATTGCCGGAAGTCAGGGGTGAACTCTCACTTACTGCAAGTCCGGATGTGTACCTGGAACTCAAGGAAAATCCGCCCTTGCC
Source organism: Thermoplasmata archaeon (assembly GCA_021810045.1). Taxonomy (GTDB): domain Archaea; phylum Thermoplasmatota; class Thermoplasmata; order Thermoplasmatales; family Thermoplasmataceae; genus JAJZOM01. The sequence goes on along the minus strand of JAJZJR010000002.1, from coordinate 143,111 downwards.
ACTTTATCACATTGATCAGGGTCCAAACAGGCTTGCTTTTGTTCCCGGGCCGGTTACTTTCTTCCATTTCTGTGGAAACATAGCTGGAAACAATTTTGAGGCTTTCTCAGAAAAACTTGGAAAACTATATGGAAAGTTGCTTTCAAGCTTCAGGTTCCAGAAGGTTCTTGTTTTTGAATCAGTACCTCTTGGACAGCACAATCTTGGACAGTTCTTCAAATCCGTGGATCCGGAAAATGTTATACTCGTTACAACGGGAAAACTTGAAGAGAAAACACTTGAAACTGCCGGAAAGAAGTTCCATTCTGTTGTTACAAATGCAGAAAAGGAAAACCTGAAAGCTGCTGCGGGGCACTCAAGCATTCCCGGCCTTGCACTCATAGACGCACACAACACGAAACTGGAGGACCCAAAAGCCATTACTGAAAAGATTAACGCTCTTGGAAAGGAACACAACATCAGCAAATTCTATGTTACGCACTCAGATTATCTTGATTTCCTGCCAAGAAAGATAGCAGAGAAAAAAGTCCAGTTAATTGGAAAGGTAGGTGAATAAATTGTCAGAAAATATCTTTATAACACAGGAAATTGGAAGTTTCAGAAAGCCAGATTACCTAAGTAAAAAATTTCACACAATTGAAGGCCAGAATGAGTTCTATGAGCTGGCCAGAAAGGCTACTGTAGAAACTATCGATCTCTTCGAAAAAGCAGGCCTGGAAAACCTTGGCGTTGGAGGAGAAATGTTCAGGTGGGAAATGTATGAGCATCTCGCCTCAAACGTTGGCGGTCTTGAGTTTTATGGAATGGTCAGGTCATTTGACAACAGGTATTACAGGAAGGGCAGCGTAGTATCAGAAATCACAAGAAAAAATCCCTTCCATGTGGATGAACTTGAATATCTGCTTTCCCAGACAAAGGGAAAGCTAAAGGTCCCCATCACTGGCCCATATACAATGATGGACTGGTCATTCAATGAGTTCTACAAGGACAGAAGAGAACTGGCAAACGCATATGCAGACGTGATAAACCAGGAGATAAGGGAGCTGAAGAAGGTCTGGGAAAAGACGAGAGGGAATGAAATCCTGGAAATACAGATTGATGAACCGGCAGCTACAACGCATCCAGACGAAATGGATATTGTCACTGAATCCGTAAACAGGTCGTTCGAGGGGATTACCGGCATCGAACCAACTATTCATGTCTGCTACAGTGTAGATTACAGGTATCTTTACAACACCCTCCATGAGCTTAAGGTAAAAGGGCTCAACCTGGAATATGCCAACAGGGACAAATACTCGAGAGGCACTTCACTGGATCAGAGGCCCGGATATGCAGATCTCAAGGCATTCAACGAAGTAAATCAGACACTTAACGAGAAAAAGTTCATCGGCTTGGGTGTAACTGATGTGCACGTGGATTTTGTGGAACCAGCAGATCTCATAAAAGACCGTATTGAGGCGGCAGTGAAACTCGTGGAGGATCCGAATCTTCTGAGGATCAATCCCGATTGCGGTCTAAGAACAAGGTCAAGACAGGTTGGTTTTGACAAGCTGAAAAACATGGTTGATGCAGTAAAGGACTTAAGAAAGTCTTACTGAATCCCACCACTATCTCTTTTTTTTCTGAATACCCTGTAACCCATGTATATGTAAAATCCAATTGCTCCGAAAATAACCAGGTTAACTCCCAAAAAGACTGGATCTGTATATGTTATTTTTACAACCTGGCTCTGGTAAACCTGTGAATTGCTAAGGCGAAGCACAACGGAAATGTAATATGTGCTTCCCGGTGCAAGACCACTAAGAAAAGTAAATCCTGTTCCCGGAGATGCAACCGTTGTTACCTTTGGGTTAAGGAAATTCTTGTTTGTAGAGACGTAGATCTGATACATTGAGAAATTCTGGCCCTTGTAAGGAGTCCAGGAGATATAGCCGAAGTAAAAGAGGAGTGGGAAGAAATGGGTAATGGAAAGTGACTCATGGGAATTCACAGATATTCTGGCAGGAATCATCTTTATGTTCAGTACTGTGGAAGAGCTTATGTTAAGCGGTGTACTGAAATTCTGATACATATCCGCTGATGCACTGATATTATACTTGCCCGCCACAGGATAAAGGAAGAAAACACCGGTCGAATTTGTGTATGAAGCCAAATTCTGGCCAATCTTCACCAGAGCATTTTCAATGGGGAATGAGAAAATATAATCTGAAACAGTGCCTGTTAGTGTTCGCGAACCTGAATTAACCGGGGTAAGGTCCACCTGAAGGCTAATATTTTTTCCCGGTTCTATGAGAAGAGTCTGGGTCTGATTCACATAACCGTTCTTCGAAACATTAATAGTCAACTCCCTGCCGGGTGAAACACTGCCGTAGTAAAAACCTCCGATGCGATTCACGGTGTGGTTATCAAAAGTTACTGTTGCATTGGAGTTAAAAACAAAAAGTGAAACACCAATGTCTATTGGAGTGAGCCTGAAAGTAATGTTACTGTCCCCTGTAAATGTTGAACTTACGCCGTAAAACCCTGTTGCAATAGCATTTGCCACAGTAGTTGAATTCATTGCCGGAATCTGCATATCAGGTGTCTGATACTGGTATTTGTAAAACCACATACTTGTGATCTCAGTGCCCGGGTAGCTTTTTCCTTTTATTGTGTAATTTACAGATACATTGGCATGATGCATATCAGGAACTGTAATATTTCTTGTAATTGTCTCCGTAAGCTGATTGGAATTTGTAAAAGTGGCGTTTACGATGTAAACACCTCCATTCTGGGCATAATATATGTCTGTCCCCAAGGGAATTGAATTTACATTCCATTGCACACTGCTATCTGTCCCATGGAGGTAAAACCGTAATTCTGTAGGATATGAATAACTCTGGTGATAGAGAAGTTCAACTCCGGGAGAGGTGGGGGTTCCGATTGAGTCGGGTGTGCTTTCCGTGGAGGAGAAAAACTGCAGTTGACCGTTATTCTCAGAAGCATCTATTGTTGAATATGTTCCAGGTTCTATGCCGGAATAGTGCTGGAAGAAAATGTATGATGGCCTGATCCAGCCAGTTCCGTTTGTTACCAGAACTGAGCTGAAATTTCCGGGATTGATTACCGTAAGATTGGTTTGTGTTTCAATTTGGGAAGTTCCAACAGAAGGACTCATCTCACCAGAGAAATTGAGGAACACCGGGATAGTTTTTGTAAACCCTCCGCTGGTCCAAACTGAGACGGACGAGGCGTCAAAGGAGGCACCAATCTTAAACAAGGTCAATTTGCCACCATAGCCAGGGGGCATATTATAGCTACTTGTGATGCTTTGCCCTCCCTGTGAAATAATTAATCTCAAAGCCTCTCCAGTTGTGTTTACAGTTACTCCGAATTTTACATAGTTGGATGGATTGAAAAAAAATCCGTCATAATAGAATGTCGTTCCGTTATTTTCCATTCTCCCTTGCTGTGGTGTTACATTGAGATCAGCAGAGATGCCTGTGGCATTGTAGGATCTTGAACCATTGAAGACTGCAACGCCACCATAACCATCCAGGACCTCTTTTGAGACATTTATGAGCATGGAGACCTTTGGTGTTCCGAGGCCTGTTACGGGGTTCCAGTAAGGGGTATTGGAGTAATATCCATTTGTTCCCGTAAGGATCTGGGTGAATGAACTGTTGTACAGGTTGGTTCTGGCAATCTGGTAGAGCAAGGGGTTTATTGATGAAAGATGAACACCCGTATGCTGTTCTATGAGAGCAACTACATCTGCCCATATTGGTGTTGATACACTGGTTCCTCCGACAATATACTGTCCGCCACTGGATATGACATAAACCCCAGTGTATTTGTTGGCGTCCAGGGCAACATCTGGTACGCCTCTCATGGTATTATCGTACCCCTTGACAGATTGCCAGTACGGTGTACCAAAAAGGGAGCTGAAACCTCCACCGCTTCCATACGACTGTCCGTTCACAATTCCCCCCCAACCACTCTGATGGAACTCGCTGTTAAAGGAATAGAGTGAGGTTCCACCTACTCCTGTAACATAAGGATCGGAGGCGGGAAAATCGACTGTAAGTGTACTTCCCCCGGAATATGCACCGTAGTCTCCGGATGCCGCGAGAATGGTCATCCCGATGGAGGCAGCCTGAGAGTAAACATTTGAATAGGTAAGTTCAGAATTAATCGGAAGACTGGATTCCGGGGTTCCCCAGCTGAGGGAAAGTACATTGGCAACATGGTTTGAAACAGCATAACTTACAACATCCTGGAGATCGCTGGTATATGCGGAATTGGCCACAAGAAGGACAATCTTTGCTTCTGGTGCCAGTGCATGGGCCCACTCAACATCTGTTGATGTTTCCATTGCCCAGGTTGAATTGTAAGATCCCGGCCTCGAAATGGGATATACAATAGTTAGGTTTGGATTGGGAAGGCCATTTACTGCATCGAATGCCTTTAGATCGTATCTTATGTTTGGGTTCCCATAAGCGTCAATTATTCCAATCGTAATGCCGGAGCCGTTTATGCCATGCGATAATGCCCAAGTGAAGTTATAGGCCCTGGAAATAATATTGGGAGTGTAAGCAAAGGGTATGTTGAGGTTCTGACCTGTGTATGAATATGTGATTGATGGTTTCACAACAGTTTGGGTAGTGCTGAAAAAAGAGGTTATGCCAGAATTTTTCGTCATTTTATGCAGGGTGTAGTTTACTTTATAGGCTAGGTAATCGGGAACAGAAAATGTCCAAAGCATTCCAGATTTCTGTGGGTTTATTCCAATATAATTCATGGCACTTTGGGCAATTGAAATATCAAACTGGGAATCGGGAACATAAACAGTGAAATTTGCTCTGCCGGAATTGTTTGTGTTAGTGCCATTTCTCAACGGAACTGCTTTTGCGAAGTTAACATAATCATGAGTTCCATTGGTAACAGGGATAACAAGAATTGATCCCATGAGTAATACCGCCGTAACAAAGATGGCGGCGAAAATAGCTCTAAACATCTGCCCGGTCAAATGGTAAACCCTATTAATATATTCTGTGATAGCCGAAGGTTGTTGCCTGTAGACGATTCAGACCTGAAGCTAAAAGCACTATTTCAAGGGTATTATCGCAACTGGTCTGGTCGTGACGTAGATCTGATCTGGGAAAGAGAGATCGGATTCATCCCATTTTTTGGTACAATGATAAGGCACAGGGCAGTCAGGAATCTTAAGGATCTTGGTTTTTTTGTCAGGAAAAATACCCCAAGACACATTTACTATTCAACAGCATATTACAACAGTCCAGAAGAGAAAGTAATGAAGGAAAAGGGCTGGAAAGGTGCAGAGCTGATCTTCGATCTGGATGCTGATCACCTGGCCGGTGCTGAAAAAATGACTTACACAGAAATCCTGGCTGAGGTTAAAAACCACACTCAGAGACTAATATTCAAATTCCTGATGGATGACCTTGGGTTCCAGGAAAAGGATCTGAAAATCTTTTTCTCCGGGGGGAGAGGGTATCATGTACATGTTGTAGAGGACAGTGTTTACCAGATGTCCTCAGATTCCAGGAGGGAGGTGGCCAATTACATTCGCGGCGAAGGTTTTTCCACATATGATGTAAGAAGATCCATGCAGGAGACTTCCCAGAAGCTCAGTGGATGGAAGAAAACAATTGACGACCAAATCTGTTCCTTCTACAGTGATCTTCAGGAAAATGAGGAAAAACAGGAATTATTGCATGGCCTTCTGGGCAACATAAGAACCATGCAGAACTATTTGACGGACCTCAACAGAGCAACGGATGTAGGTGGCAACCTGAAGCGTATTGAAGTCCTCTCCATGCCTGGATTCAACAAGTACAGGATTATGGACAAGAATGATGAAAAAGTTCTCAATTATATGATTGTAAAAGTAAAGAATGAGAACCTCTGTGAAATTGACGAACCTGTTACAACAGATATACACAGACTCATAAGAATGCCTCATAGTCTCCACGGCAAGAGTGGATTGGCTGTAGTACCAATCAAATTGGATCAGTTTGGGAAATTTGATCCATTGAGAGATGCTGTGGCAGATTCCTTCAGAGAACTTGAGCTGAAAATTAACCTTCTCAGGAATTATAAGATTGATTTTGACGGGGAATCATATACCCTTATGGCTGGGGAACAGACCGTTCCAGGACCTATTGGCGTCTTCCTGGCTGCAGGGAAATTTGCTAAATTATTATGATTATAGATTAGAATGATTATTAAATAGAAGCTGCTATCATAAATTTCTTATAGCTTAGAACAATCGTAATATGGTGATAATTTGGAACTGAAAAACAGCAAAACACTAGAAAATCTCAAAGCAGGATTTGCAGGTGAATCACAGGCCAACAGGAGATACCTCTACTTTGCCCAGAAGGCAGATGAAGAGGGATTCCAGGAAGTGGCATCCACATTCAGATCAACAGCAGACGGTGAGACTGCACACGCATTCGGTCACCTCAAATATCTCGCACAGGTTGGCGACCCTGTTACCGGAGAACCAATCGGAACCACCGAGCAGAACCTCAAGTCAGCAATTGCCGGAGAGACATATGAATACTCTCAGATGTACCCCGGATTTGCAAAGACTGCAAGGGAAGAAAACTTCGAGGACATCGCCCACTGGTTCGAGATCCTTTCAAAGGCAGAGAAGTCTCACGCAAAGAAATATGAAGATACACTGGCTAATCTGAGCAAGTAAGCTGATTCATATGGATCCAATAAAACCGGGGGAGATATTCTCCCCGGAAATTTATCAAAAAAAGCGGGAAGAGATTACCCATAAAATAATTTCAGAAAAGAGGAAGAGGAGAATAGTCACAAAGACATTCAGTTTCCTGTTCGAGTCAAGAAACACAGTTATAAACCAGATAAATGAGATGATTTTTATCGAAAACGTCCACGACAGTAAAGAGGTGGACAGGCTAATCAGAGTATACAGTGATCAGCTGCCTACAGATAATGAGTTCAGTGTATCGATGTTCATCGAATTCGAGGATGAGAAGCAGATGGTCCAGGAGTTGCCAAAAATGGCTGGCATAGAAGATTCCGTGTATCTGACATTTGATGGCCATGAAATTAAGGGCATTCCAGAAGAAGGGCGTTCAACGGACGTCCTGGAGTCTACCCTTCAATACCTGAAATTCAGGTTCACAAAGAATGACTTTGAGAAATTCAGCACAGCAAAGAACGCTTATATTGAAACAAGGAAAGACCGGTACAGTGAAGCAGCAAAAATTCCTTCGGATCTTCTAGAGGATCTCAAAAAGGAACTGAAGTTCTAGCTTAAACGACCTTATACTCCTTATTTTTTATAGATAAGAATGCATTCGCAACGCGTGCTATCCAAAGGAAGAACATTTGAGAGGTGCAGCAGCTGAACCCGGGAGACTACTCCAGCAAGAGGAAGGGGTTTATCTCTGTTGACGGAGGCAAAATCTATTACGAAGTGAAAGGAACCGGACCTTCACTAGTGCTCATACATTCAGCCATTTCCGACTCCCGGCTCTGGGACCATGAATTTGAATTCCTCAGCCGCAATTTCACCACAATAAGGTACGATGTGAGGGGACTGGGAAGATCTGCACCCGCAGTGGAAGAATATTCTGACAGTTCTGACCTCAAGATACTTCTTGCTTCGCTTGGGGTTGCAAAAGCATCCATAATTGCATTTTCAAATAGCGGTAGGATCGCCATGGATTTTGCACTGATGTTCCCAGAACGCGTTGAAAACATGATATTGGTGGGGGCGGGTCTGGGAATGTTTGAACCGGAAGAGGTTGATGGGCTGGCGCAGGCGGTTTCTAATCTTGAGGGGGCCTTCTCCAGATTGTCAGAGAATTACAGAAATGATGAAAAAGACAAATCGGTTGAAGAACTCATGAACCTATTTGGATCGGGCTTGAGTGGTGAAGTGCGTGATTCTGCCTGGAATATGGTTAAAGAAAATCTCGAGGAAATTGTGACAGACAAAAGTGCCAGCCATGCCCATTTTATGATCAACAAAGGCAATCTAAAAGACATAACGTCCAGAGTGCTTGTACTTGTGGGCGAAATGGACAACCCCATGATCATCTGGTCCTCCAGAAGACTCGCGGAGGGAATTCCAGGGGCTGATTTTGCCATCCTGCCAAAAGGTGACCATTTCCTGAACCTGTCTGCAGGAGATGAATTCATAAAGGCTGTGGGAAAGTTGCTCGGATTCTGAAATCTGATCCAGGGAAGACTTAATCGACAATTTATTAATTTTGAGATAAATTATGATGCATGATTGAAGCTAAGCTGAGCCAGGACGAACTGGACGTTTTAGGATACGTAAAGGAATTTGCATCCAGGGAAGTGAAACCCCTGGCAAGGGATATTGACATAAACAAAGAAGTGCCTGAAAAACTAATTCAGAGGATGAGGGAACTTGGCCTGTTTCAGAGTTATATCCCAAAGGAATACGGAGGGGCAGGACTTAGCTTCAGCTTTCTTGTCAGAGTCATAGAGGAACTATCAAAGGCATGCCCGAGCACGGCCCTGGTCCTGGATGGGGCCCTGACACTTTTTGCAGACCCTCTGATAATGTTCGGGAGCGAAGATCTGAAGAAGAGATATCTTACAAAAATCGCAGAAGGTGAGATAGGTGGTCTCGCAATAACTGAAACAGGTGCTGGAAGCGATGCCGCTTCTATCAAGACAAGAGCAGAAAAAAACGGGGATCATTATGTTCTCAACGGGAGCAAGATTTTCATCTCCAACGGCAGGCTTTCAAAATTCTTCGTTGTATCGGCAGTAACCGATCCTTCTAAAGGACACAGAGGAATATCCACGTTCGTTGTAGACGCTGATACACCAGGCTTCAGAATTAGCAAGGACATTGAAAAACTTGGAATTCGTGGTAGCAGCACTGTTGAACTTGAATTCAACGATGTCAGGGTACCCAAGGAGAACCTTATTGGTGAAGAAAACTCAGGATTCAAGGTTGTGATGGAAACTTTAGACTCCGGAAGAATTGCAATCGCTGCCCAGGCACTGGGAATTGCACAGGGAGCTCTTGACGAAGCCATAGAATATATAAAGCAGCGAAAACAGTTTGGTACAAGCATATCCAATTTCCAGGGAATACAATTCATGCTGGCTGATATGGGTACCCAGATAGATGCGGCAAAACTTCTGACTTATAGGGCAGCAGAGGCATGGGACAATCATGAGAACGCAATCAGAATATCATCTGAAGCCAAACTGTATGCATCAGATACCGCTATGAGAGTCACTACTGACTGCCTGCAACTTTTTGGAGGGTATGGTTACACTACTGAATTTGATGCAGAAAGACACATGAGGGATGCCAAGATCACTCAAATTTACGAAGGGACAAACCAGATCCAGAGGGTGATTGTGGCAAAGGAGCTTCTACGGTAACCCAAAAAATAAACATTGGATGTTCCGGGTGGATCTACCCGGACTGGAGCCTTTCCTTTTATCCAAAGGGGAAGAAAGACAGGTTAAATTATTACGCATCAATTTTCAATTCCGTGGAGGTAAATTCCACTTTTTATTCCCCATTACCCGGGCAGACCCTTACAAAATGGGCAAAAACAATGAAGGGAAGGAATTTTCAATTCTCAATAAAGGTCCCTGCCTCAATAACGCATAAGAACCTTATTGGAAAAACATCAGAGGCATGCAGCGAAATGCAGAATTTTGAGAAGACCCACCTTGATTTTCTTGAAGGAGAAGGAATTCTCGGGGCCGTATTATTCCAGCTTCCTCCCTTTTTCAATATGGAGCATCTGGATAAACTGATCCTACTGCTTTCGTCATTCGAACATGGAAGATTTGTCTGTTTTGTGGAACCAAGAAACGGTGAACTTTATCACAATAAGGAGTTTTCAAGGGCCATATCAACTGAAGGGGCATGCATTGCCTCTGTGGACGGCCCTGAGATAGGACTGGAACAAAATATTCATGCAGAATCCGGCAAAAGCTACATAAGGTTACATGGCCGGAATCATAAACAATGGTTTGTTAAAGGCTCTGATAAACTACAGAAATATGATTACCTATACAGCAAGGAAGAACCGGAAACTTTTGTAAAGATAATCTCCCCACTTGCATCCAAGGGTGATGAAATATTTATCTTCTTTAATAACCACCCATCAGGAAAAGCCCCTGCAAATGCAATACAAATTATGGAAATGTTGGGTATCCCGCCACATTTTCATCAACAGAGGACCTTATTCTAATCCTATCAATCCTTATATTCTAACTGCCAATTACAAAAAAGGAGATCGCTGACCTTTGAATAATGTTGAAACTGGCACCTTAATGGAATTTACATACAAAGATACTAAGATGAAAGGGGTACTTGTAAGCATCAGTGAAGGAAATCTAAACATCAAGCTTGTCAATGGATACAACCTGCTGGTTCCGGGCTCTTCCATTTCAGATATCAATATAATAGAGAAAATTCAGCAAAACCAAATAACCGGAGAAACGTCAAAGCCACTGGAGAAAGGTACAAGAAAGGTTGCATTTATAGGAACCGGTGGAACAATTGCAAGCAGGGTCGATTACATAACTGGGGCTGTTAAACCAGTCCTTAATCCCGGCTTCCTGAGGGAAAGCGTTTCCAATCTTTCAAAGTACACTCTCGACATCAATCTGCTCGAAGCTGTACTTAGTGAGAACATAACGCCTGATGATTGGGTAGTTTTTGCAAGAGCTGTAAAGGAAAAACTATCAGCAAATGATGGTGCTGTAATCCTTCATGGGACAGACACTATGAGCTACACTGCATCTGCCCTTTCTTTCATGTTCCAAAGCCTAACAGGCCCAGTAGTGTTCATAGGATCCCAAAGAAGCAGCGATCGCCCAAGCAGTGATGCTTTCCTCAACCTTGAAGGAGGGCTTGAATTCGCTTCCTCAGACTTAGGGGAAGTCTGTATAGCAATGCATGAAAACTCATCAGACGACAGGGTTGCACTCCACAGGGCTGTCAGATCAAGAAAGATGCATTCATCGAGAAGGGACGCTTTCCATTCAATGGGGACAAAACCCCTTGGGATATATGAGAATAATAAGGTTACAATATCGCCGGAGGCAAAACTCAGAGGAGAAGAATTAATCCTGAATGAAAAGCTAGAGACCTCTGTTGCTCTGGTATATTTCCATCCTGGACTTACTGCAGAAGATTTCACTGCGATGACCGAAGGTAAAAGGGCAACTGTCATAATGGGTACAGGCCTTGGCCATACTGGAACGCGGCTGTATCCTGTTGTGAAGGATATAATGGACAGGGGAGACCATGTGCTGATGACAACACAATGCCTGTATGGAAGTGTCAACATGAATGTATATTCTACCGGGCGTGAACTCCTGCGTTTGGGGGTAATACCGCTTTCCAATATGCTGCCTGAAGTTGCAATGATAAAAGCCATGCATGTACTTGCCAACTACCCGGAAGAGGATTTCAGGAATACTATGCTTTCCAACCTTAGAGGAGAGATGCTTGAAAGAGAATTCCTGCAGGAGGATTATTAGATGAGTTCAAAGGTAATGGTGGGTCTCGAAATTCACATACAGCTTGGGGGTAGGAAGCTTTTCTGCAACTGTAAAACCGAATCATCGAATGAAACAGGGAAAACTGTTGAAAGAAGGCTCATCGCAACAACCGGTGAATCGGGGAAGTATGATCCGGCTGCAGTATATGAGAAGTCAAGAGAAAGAAGTTTTAAGTATTCACTCACAGACAACAGCTGCCTTTTGGAATTGGACGAGGAACCTCCACACAATATAAACCCAGAAGCCTTGAGAAAGGCCTTAGCAATGTCTATGGCACTTAACTGTAAGGTTGTGGATCGTGTTTCATATATGCGAAAAATAGTCATAGATGGTTCCAACACCTCTGGGTTCCAAAGAACTTCAATTGTAGGATTCAATGGATATGTTGAGACTTCAAATGGCCCAGTTGGAATTTCCACAATATGTCTGGAGGAAGATTCCTGCAGGAAAATTGAGGAGAAGAACGGTGTTGTTCACTATTCTCTCGACAGGCTTGGCGTACCACTTCTTGAAATTGCCACAGAACCTGACATCATAGACGAGGATCATGCGGTTGAAACAGCTGAAATTATTGGAAAAAAGCTCATTCTTTCAGGTTGGGCCAGAAAAGCACCCGATGCGATCAGACAGGATGTCAATTTTTCCATGGGATTTGGACGTGTAGAGATTAAAGGCGTTCCAAAACTTTCAACCATAAGATCTGCAATCTCATATGAAAAGGAAAGACAGACATGGCTTGCTGAACTTGCTCCAAAGTTTAAGGGGACCGACTGGGAGCGAATAAAATTTCAGGATGTCACAGAAATGTTCAGGCAAACAAAATCGAAAGTTATCGCCAGGAACCTGAAAGCAGGAATGAGTGTGTATGGAACAGTTCTTCCAGGCCTTGCCGGATTTCTGAAAAACGGAAGTTACAAAATGGGAAAGGAACTTGCGGATGTGGCTAAATTATTTGGTTCAGGGGGCATCATGCATTCAGACGAACTTCCCGGATACGGTGTTGAGGATGAGCTTCCGAAACTACAGGAACTCCTGAAACCCGGTGAAGGTGATGGATATACAATTATTGTCAGCACGCCCAGGATTATTGGTTTAATTGAGGATTCAATGAAATCAAGGTTAAAAAAACTTGAAAGAATGGACCTGCCGGAAACCAGGGTTGTATCGGACGATGGCAGTACGCATCTTTTAAGGCCCCTTCCGGGCGGGGAGAGAATGTACCCGGAAACAGACATTCAGAGCATTCCACTAGATGCCATTTTGCTGGAGAATGCCGCAAGGATTATCCCTAAATCAGAGGAACAGCTCATATCAGAGCTTATTTCCAGTTATGGGATATCGAAGCAGGATGCTTCAGTTATAATCAGCTCAGGTAAGGCACAATCACTGAAGGAATACACAGGACTTCTCCAGAACAGCAAACTAGCAACAAGAATCATTCTCCAGGCATTACCGGAAATGGAAAAGAAGACCGGGGAAACAATTTCTGAAACAGAACTGCTGCCGTTGTTGGAAGAAGCAGGGAAAAGGAAATGGGACAGGCAGATTCTGGAGAGAGCCCTGGACTTGTATTTCGTGGATAAGCTTCCGTTGGCAAATCTCCTGAGCAGTGAAATGATTAAACCGCTGGAAGGGGACGAACTGAAGTCCATGATAGAGAATCTTGACAGCGAGGAACCCGTGGATCCAAAAAATATTGTTCCCAGGATCCGGGCCAAAACAAATCGTCCATTTAACCCCGCAGATGCCATAAAGTTAGTCAGGGAGATATCTCAATAAAATTCTTTATTTAAAAGGTATCATTCAAAAATAGCCTAATTTATTGGGTTTTAAAATAAATTTAAAAAATTCTTAAATATCGTTGTAAGATACTGATAGGATGTTAGACGGTTATATTCCGTTGCTAATCACCCTGGTTTTGGTCATCCTGGGTCTGGTTGCGACTTTTTCCGTCTTGCCCTCAATTTCAGAAAGCCGATACAAAAAGGACAAGAAAATAAGTCTAAAGCCTGATGCAATAATTGCAAACCTTGCTAAGGAAAGAAGTCCACCAGTTAAAGATGGTGCTTATCTTCAAACCTATGAATCCGGTGAGGTTTCAAAGGGTGATATTGGGAAATTTGTCACAGTCCAATATTATGTCATAATTCTTCTTTTCATTCTGTTTGACGTGGATATGGTGTTACTCTTTCCGTGGGCACTCAACTTCAAGGCACTTGGCTTAGTACCATTTATTGAGACACTTGTTTTTCTTGCTATGCCCTTGTTTGTTGTTTATTATGCCTTTAAAGAAGGCTACATGAGGTGGGAGAGATGAAGACTGGCGATGGTGGAGTACTTACAACTACACTTGAACAGGCCATGGAATGGGGGAGAAGCAACTCCCTCTGGCCACTTACATTTGGACTAGCCTGCTGTGCCATTGAAATGATGGCAATTCAAGCTGCAGATCTTGATATTTCGAGATTTGGCAGTGAAATTTTTAGAAATTCCCCCAGGCAATCCGATTTGATGATTGTTTCCGGTACCGTCACAAAAAAGATGGCGCCAAGGCTCAAAAGACTATACGACGAAATGCCGTATCCGAAGTATGTTATCGCAATGGGAGTATGTGTAATTCAGGGTGGGCCCTATAACCAGGGATATTCTGTTGTAATGGGCGTGGACAAGGTTGTACCTGTTGATGTTTACGTTCCGGGATGCCCGCCAACACCAGAAGCACTTACCTATGGAATAATGCTCCTCCAGAAAAAGATCAGAAATGAGACGGACAGGTGATCAAGCTTGGTAGAAATTCTTGAAGAAACAACAGGAAAAGACGGAAGGAGAATTCTCAAAGTTGCAAAGGAGAACCTAGTCCAGTTAATGAAGGATTTAAAAGACCAGGGCTTTGTTCATCTTTCACTCATTACAGGAGTGGACAGGAAGGATAAGCTGGAAGTTGTTTATCATGTCCACAATCTGGAAAAAAACGAAGTATTGGTTGTGAAAACGGAAACTCTGGATGAAAGGGTTCCCAGTATTGCCACAATTTTCGAAAGTGCAAATTGGGATGAGCGTGAACAGTACGATCTCATGGGTATAGTCTTTGAAGGTCATCCGAATCTCAAAAGACTTTTCCTGCCAGAGAATTGGGTTGGCCACCCATTAAGGAAAAACTACGATCTCTCAAAGGTTCAGTATATAAATATGGATGAAAATGGAGAGGATTACGCAACCTTTGATCCGGGAGATGGTTGGTAATGATGAACACAGACATTTCAAAACCCGATGAACATGGTTGGGTCGAACTGAACATGGGTCCTCAGCACCCTTCAACTCATGGTGTTTTAAGGCTCAAGGTAAAACTTGATGGTGAGATAATAAAGGAAGTGGAGCCTGTAATAGGTTACCTCCACAGAAATGCAGAAAAGATCTGTGAACTTGATTATTACTGTGACTCACTGATTTACTTCGACAGAATGGACTATGTCGGGGCCATGAACATGGAAGTTGGCTTCCTTGAGGCAGCTGAGAAACTCCTCGGGATACCACCACCAGAGAGGGCTGAATGGATCAGGGTCGTAATGGCTGAACTCAGCAGGATCGCATCGCATCTTGTATGGGCAGGTGCCTTTGGATTAGATCTTGGAATGTTAACACCTTTCTTCTACTGCTTCGTGGAAAGAGAGAAGATCCTCCGTATTTTCACAGAAGTATGTGGAACAAGACAGGAAACAAATTATATGAGTATAGGTGGGGTTTACCAGGACTTCAATGACAAGATCGTCCATGATATTCTTGAGTTTACCGAACAGTTTCCCAAGAAACTTGAAGATATTTTCAGTGCATATGTGAAGAATGACATTTTCATATCAAGAACAAAGGGTATTGGTATTCTGGAACCTGAAGTGGCCCTTAATTACGGTGTAACCGGGCCCATGCTTAGGGCATCAGGCGTTGAATATGATGTAAGGAAGGCAGAGCCATACCTGGTATATGACAAGTTAAACTTTGATATCCCGGTGTCTTACAAAAAAGACAACCTTGCAAGATTCCTCGTAAGATTCGAGGAGATGAGGCAGTCTATTAAAATAATCAATCAGGCAGTAAAGAAAATATCTGATGGGCCTTATTTCAATCCCAAAGCAAAGAAATCTCTTATGATAAGACTCAGAGGAGAAGGCGAAGTTTATGCCAGAACAGAATCATCGAAAGGTGAATTTGGTGTTTATCTTGTTGGAGATGGAGGAGTGAAGCCATACAGGCTTAGAGTCAGGAGTCCCTCGCTGAAGAACCTGAGCATTCTCCCATATCTTGCAAAGGATGTAATGATTGCAGATATGGTTGCTATATCGGGAACAATTGACCTGGTATTCGGGGAGGTAGACAGATGAACGTATTGTTGAGACTTGCTCAATTCTTTGCACCACTCACTCATTATCCTGCATATATACTAGCATATCTCTTTGAGACTTTATTCCTGATCATATTCGTAATGGTGTCCCTTGTGGCAATGATCTATCTCTTCAGGAAATACATGGCCAGACTGCAGTTGAGAATTGGCCCAAACAGGGTAGGAAAATTCGGTACACTACAGCTTATTGCAGACTCGTTGAAACTGGTGGGTAAGGAGAGTATTCTTCCTGCAGGGAGGGATGATCTTCCTTACAGAATAGCACCCATAATTGTATTCCTGGGTCTCGTTTTGAGTTTTGCTCTTCTTCCATACGGGCAATTCTTTTACATTGGGTCACTTACAGTGACAAATTCGGATGTAAGTCTTCTCCTTCTCTTTGCGGCTCTCGCAATAATGCCAATAGGAGAAATTCTCGCAGGTTTCAGTTCAAGGAATAAATATGCTGTTGTTGGGGCACTTAGGGGCGTAGCAAAAGATGTCTCATTTGAAATCCCAATGATGATTTCAGTGCTCGCATTGGTCATGATGGCTTCTGCAAAAACTGCCAACCCTCTGAATCTGACAAATCTTGTGGAAGTACAATTCATACCATATGGTATACCGCAAATAATCGGATTGGGAGTATTCTTCATTGCAATGGTTGCCAGAGCATCCTATTCTCCATTTGATATGAGTGAGAGTGACAGTGAACTTGTATCGGGGCATTCCATAGAATACACTGGAATGAGGTTTGGAATGTTTTACATGGGTCTCTTTGGAAGTATATTTTTGAGCTCCCTCATTGTTTCGCTCCTCTATCTTGGTGGATACAATGGCCCATTCTCCGGTTACGCAGGCTTTGTGTATCTTCTCATAAAGGCAGTTATCCTTGTTCTTATATCATTCACTATCTGGCTTTCTGTTCCAAGAATAAGGATAGATAAATTCGTCAATATGGGCTGGAAATACCTGCTACCCGCTTCAATTATTAATCTAATCATAGCAGGCATTCTTACACTGGGGGTTGGAATATGATAGAAGTCAAAGAACCTAAAAAAGAGCTCCCTCTCATAGGGACAATGAAAGCGATGGCTATAGTCGCCAAGCATCTTTTCCAGAAACCAGTTACAGTACAGTACCCTGAAGAGAAGCTTCCTCCTCCTGACAGGTTCAGGTTCAGAATCTTCCTTAGTCTGGATGACTGCGTCGGCTGCACGCTTTGTGAACAGGTTTGTCCTAACCTGACAATACACATGCAGAAAGTTGAAAGGGAAAATCCCAGGAACAAGAGGAAGATTTATCCCGATGTAAATTTCGGAACCTGTACAGTTTGCAGGAACTGTGAGGAAATCTGTCCAACCGATGCCATATATCTTACACACGTGTTTGAAACGGCAAGGACAAGAAACAGTTTCACCTACTCTCCTGAGGAACTTTCACTTCCAGAGGATGAGGTGATTAAGTGATTTACACTATTATTTTCATAATATTTGCCATAATTATGATCCCACTGGCAATGAAAGCAGTTTCGGACAAGAATATAACACATGCAGCCATCTATCTGATGGCATTCCTGTTTGTTCTTTCTGCCTCTTTCATCTTCCTCGGGGCATCAATTGTGGGGGCAGTAGAGTTGCTGGTATTCATCGGGGCAGTGGTGACATTGCTTGTATTTACCATAATGCTTACAGGAGGGAAGGAACTTGAATAAGGCACTTGCCGCAGTCGCTTCAGCTCTTTTCTTTGTGGTTTTCACCATAGAGGCAGTTTCTATCCCGGGCACATTCACTCCTGTCACTCAGGATTTAACAAGCATAAGTGTCGCTCTTTTCAACACTTATGTTGTGCCTTTTGAATTACTTTCACTGATTCTGGTGGCTGGAATAATTGGAATGTTTTACATAGCAGGGAGGGAAGAGTAATGGAAATATTCCTTGTCTCGGTTCTATCCCTCATATTGTTCTCAATTGGTTTGTATGGCATAATGACCTCAAACATTGGAATAAAAATGCTAATATCAATCGAGATACTCATAAATGCTGCCATACTGAATCTTGTAATGGTTGCCATTGCATTTGGCAATATCAGCCCAATACTCATGGCTCTCTTTGGAATTGCCATTGGTGCGGTTGAATCAGTTATAGGTCTCAGCCTTTTAACAGCAACATACAGAAAAGTGGGCAGAGTTGCAATTGCTCTGCTTAAGGAGATAAAGTGGTAAACATGTATTGGCCAGGCTGGTTCATTTTTCTAAGTCCAATTTTCGGATTTGTTCTAACATACGTTGTAGGCAGATACTACCGGAATCTTTCAGGTATTATTGCCTCTCTTGCCGTTCTCGGTTCATTTATCGCTGCAGTTCTGACATTCTTTTATGTTCAGAGCAATGGGACCATTTACAATTCTTATGAATGGTTCTACAACATCCACGCCGGGATCTATATAGATCATCTTACACTTGTAATGGCTTTGATGGTTTCCTTCGTATCACTGATGATCCATCTTTTCGCCCTTTACTATATGAAGGATGATCCAAACAAGCACATCTATTTTGCAGAGACATCTCTTTTCACAGCAGGAATGCTTGGCTTGGTGGTATCATCAAACCTTGTTCTGTTTTTCCTGTTCTGGGAACTTGTAGGTCTCTGTTCGTACCTCCTCATAGGTTTCTGGTTCTTCAAGCCAAACGCCACAGCAGCTGCAAAAAAGGCATTTATCGTAACAAGAGTAGGAGATCTTCTCTTTCTTGTAGGAATGGCAATTCTTTACAGCAGTCTTCAGGGTTTCCATGGACTCGGTTCAAACAGTCCATTGAGTATCCCATTCCTCATTGCTAATGCAAAGGCCATTGCAGCCTATGTTGGACCAAATGTTCTCGGAGCAGTCGCGGTTCTTTTCCTTGCTGGTGCTGCGGGAAAGTCTTCACAGTTTCCCCTGCATGTTTGGATACCGGATGCAATGGAAGGTCCTACCACAGTCTCCGCTCTTATACATGCGGCAACAATGGTTACGGCAGGAGTATACCTGGTTGCAAGAGTATTCAACATCTATTACTACTCAGCACCATTCGCATTGTATTCTGTAGTGATTCTTGGGGCGTTCACCGCACTGTTTGCAGGTATAGTTGGCATTTTTGTCAATGACATCAAGAGAATTCTTGCATATTCTACGATCAGTCAGATAGGATACATGCTTGCTGCAATCGGACTAGGTGGTGTCTTTGGATACGGCGGTGTATCCTTCGGAATGTTCCATCTCGTTGTTCACGCAGTATTCAAAGCACTGCTGTTCATGTCAGCTGGAGCTATTCTTATTGCTCTCATGGACCTGAGAGATACGAGATACATGGGCGGTCTCTGGAAAAGGATGCCTATGACCATAACTCTGCTCTTCATAGGTTCACTGGCACTGATAGCATTCCCATACACATCCGGCTACTTCTCAAAGGATACGATTATTGCAGCATCATGGCAATATTATGCACATTACGGAACATTTTCGAGTTTCCTGCCATGGTTATTCCTCGCAATAGGTGCACTTCTCACAACACTATATACATTCAGGATGTTCTTCAGAACAGCTCTTGGAAAACCGAGATCATACCTGGCTGAGCATGCAAAGGATCCAAGTGTTTTTGCACTCCTGCCTCTTTTTGTGTTGGCAATAGGTGCTCTGGGACTTGGTGCAATACAATCATACTTCTATGGTTACATAGATTCATCTTACCAGATGCCAAATATTCCATTTTACATCGACATAATTCCGATGACTCTTATGGCCATCGGTCTTGTGATAACCTATGTGCTTTACGGGACTACTATCTGGCAGAGATTTAAATTTGCAAAGAATCCCCTTTACAGAATTGCAAAGAACAAGTTCTACCTGGATTACCTGTTCACCAACATTATAGCGGAACGTGTTATTGTTCCAATATCTGCAGGATTTACACTGTTTGAAAATTCCTACAATAAGGCAGTGAACAATGTCGGGACTTCTACGCTCAAGCTTGGTGATATGTTCCGAAAAATACAGAACGGTGTAGTTGAGAACTACTTCGTTGTTCTGATAATAGGTGTGTCTGTGATATTCATAATTGTAAAATTACTGGGGTTGATGTAAAGTGTTCATGCTCATTATCTTCCTGCTAACCATACTTATCTCCGCATTATCTTTCGCAGTACAGGGAAGACGCAGAGATTATGCAATGGCATCATCAGGAATTTTCCTGATTCTGACTGTAATATACAGTATACTGAGATTCCATTCAGGATACACCGGCGGGATTATTTCACAGGAAACATTCAATATCGCCTCATCAATTGGAATAGTATTTTCCACAGGGGTCAGCGGATTTTCAGACGCACTCCTGATCCTTTCAGCAATAGTGATCTTCCTGTCAGTGTTAATAACGGAGAAAGGAAAATACGGAGAATCACTTTACAGCTATATCCTCATTACAGAAGCTGGCCTTTTCGGTATCCTTCTTTCGAGGGATTTCCTCTTCTTCTATATTTTCTGGGAGGTTGTCCTGATTCCAGTCTATTTCATCGTAGCCCAATATGGAGGACCAAACAAGGATAGTGTTTCACTGAAATTCTTTGTGTATACCCACATAGGTTCCGTGTTTCTGCTTCTTTCAATATTCACAGTTTACACATTCCATTACGAGGCAACCCATGTTTTCACATTTGAAATGAGTCAGCTGATGGTAAACACATACTTCTCGCAGATTCCAGCATTCTGGATGTATTTCGCAATGTTTGGTTTTCTGCTGGCTTTTCTTGTCAAAATGCCATCTTTCCCTGTTCATTCGTGGCTTCCTGATACATACGAATCAGCCCCTTACCCTGGGACCGTCATTCTTGCAGGAGGTCTATCCATTATGGGAGGATACGGTTTATTTGGTATTCTGATGCCGGTTTACAAATCTATGGGTACAGGTGTAATGGATCTTCTCATGGCTTTGGGTATAATCAGCCTGGTGTACTTCTCACTCTCTGCAATGATGCAGCAGAGTCTTAAGAGGATGATGGCTTTTGCAAGTGCAGCAGCCATGGGTTTTGTCACACTGTCATTTGGTGCAGGACTTGTGGAATCCGGTTATTCGGCAAGCCTTGAACTGGCAGGAGGTATGTTCCAAATCATTGCCCATGGACTCATAATGGCACTCATTTTCTCCGCACTGTTCTACATCTCCAGAAGTACAGGACATGAATCCACTCACTCACTCGGGGGTATATTCAGAGAGGCTCCAATTCTCAGCTCTTTCCTGCTGGCTGGACTTCTAGCGTCCCTTGGTCTACCCGGCCTTGCAGGATTCATTGGAGAATTCTCGATTCTTGTGGGCGTCTTCGGTGCAATAGGCTGGCTCATTCTCATAGTAATTTTTGCCATGATAGTCACTGCATCATATCATATCTGGGCAGCACAAAAATCACTTTATGGCCCTTACAATGAAAAACTAGGGGCAATCCATGACGCGGACAGGGCAACTACTGTTAAGCTTATGGGAATGCTCATAGTGATCTTTGTACTGGGTGTTGTTCCAAATCTAATCTATGGAATTCTTATAACTTACGTTGGAGGTATAATATAATGTCAGGCATCACAACAGGAGGGTTAACAGTACTGGGTTATTTCAGCCCCTTGATCTTCCTTGGAATTGTAGGATTTGCAATTCTCGGTTTATCAATCCTTAAAACAAGCAAGAAAGCACTTTCTTGGATTACATTTGCCTCTCTGGGCATCTCGGCTATATGGCTCTATCTGATCTTTCCAAATGGCACATCCGTCTTTGATGGAACTATTGTGTTCAATCAATTTGGCCTTTACTTTGCCATTGTTATGATCATTTCTGCGATGTTCATTACATATCCGTCAATTTACGGTTTGAAGGCAAAGAGTGAAATATTCTATGCGACGCTGCTGTTTGTCACAATAGGAATGGTTGTCGCCGCTTTCAGCTATAACCTCATAACTCTGTTCATAGCATTCGAATCAGTTAGTATAGGGACATATGTTCTGGCAAGTTTTGGAAAGAACAAAAGAAACCTAGAAGGCACTGTGAAATACTTTTTCACTGGAACAATAGCAACAGCATTCATCCTGTTTGGGGCATCTTTCTTCTACATTGACACACATACATTTAATCTTGCAGTTCTCACCGCATCCACCCCTAGCCCGGAACTGACAATCGCATTGATATTCCTTATTGTAGGATTTGGTTTTAAGCTGGCAATATTCCCGATGCACCAGTGGGCAATCGATACATACGATGGAACAGAAAACTCTGTTTCCGCATTCCTTTCAGCAGGAAGCAAAGTTCTGGCATTTGTGGTAGTACTGAAAATGTTTCTGGTAGGGTTTTCCTCGGATCTGCATGAAGTCTACTATCTCTTTGCAGTTCTGGCAATCCTCACAATGACTTACGGGAACGTATCAGCTTTGTCACAGAACAATATGAAAAGGCTTCTCGCTTATTCCAGCGTTGCACAGGCCGGATACCTCATCCTTGTCCTGGCTGTTGTTGGTTCAGTGGGCAACACTAACTCTCCGGTGGCAGCGGTCGCAGTGGCGGCAGGAATGTTCTATGCAATTGCCTATATATTCATGAAGGGAGGGGCATTCATAACAATGAACACTGTGAAGGGAGACAACCTTCAGGTATCAGATCTTTCAGGTCTGGCAAAGAAGGCTCCCGGCGTCGCAGTAGGTTTCTCAATCATGCTCCTGGCACTTGCGGGTATCCCACTCACAGGCGGATTCTTTGCGAAGTATCTCCTCTTCCTGTCTCTTATTGAGGGTGGACTTTGGTGGCTTGCTGTTATTGCTATTTTAAACAGTGCAATTTCAGTATTTTATTACTTCAGGATAATCTTGTACATGTTTGGAAAGGATCCGCAGAAGGATGACATATTCAATCTTGAAAACTCATTCAAGATTCCAGTGTATGTTTCAGCATTCCTTACTGTTGCAATTTCTGTTCTTGTAATATGGTTCCCAACTATGATAGGGATTGCCCCGGGACTGTTCAGGTGATAAAAAATGCCAATAATATCTGATATGGAAATAATCAAGAGTGCAATATTCTATGGTGACCTCGATGATGCTATGTCCATCATAAGGAGAAGGCAAAAGTCTCTGGCATTCTACCTAAAGAAGAATCCGAAACCCAAGAACCTTATCTACGCGAAATTTCTTGAGGCCCTCGACTCACTTCTTAAGGGAGAAATCAATCTGGTTACCTTCAAGGATAAAGTCAATAACCTGGAGGGTCTGCCGGAAATTTTTGACATTACTGGGGATACAGGAGAAATCCTCGACTCATTGTATTATCTGCTTGAGTATTCACTGGACAGATACAATGTGAAATACCCTGATTATGATGGAAAAAGGTGTGATGACAAATGAAAAGAGACTTTGATCATTGCTTTTCACATCTTGAAAATACTGAGGAGTCTGCTGCACATTGCATACACTGCCTGAAAAAGCATGGAGAGCAGGTACTGTATGATGAACAGGAGAAACGTCTGAAACTCGGTAGAGAAGTATATGATAAGCATTATTCCGGTGAAATGAAGACCGTTACAGGACTTCTCGGTATTAATTCAAGGGAATCATACGAAGAAATGGACAAAAAATATAATCTCACCATGTACTGATTTCAGACATGGGAGATTTTTATATTCCTAATTTAGAAAAACTTAACTCTAAACTATTTCATATTTTACTGAATTTAACAGTTACAAGGCCGTCGTAGATTGTATGGTTTTTCACAAACCCAGGTATTTCAAAGGATTCGATATCTCTTAAGCCGATTCCATGTTGGTGCTTCACCTTCTTATTATTGCCGTTATCAGGAATAAAATTCTCATAAATGATAAGTGTCCCGTTGGGAACGAGTTTTTTCCCAAGCTCAAGAAGATCTCTCTTTCCATCGCTCCAGTGGTGGAAGGAAAGAGATGTATATATCAGATCAAATAACTCTTCAGTCTTGATATTGCTGCTGTCACCCAATATGCATTTTACTCTTGGCGTCAGTGACAGTTTTTCAAACCTACGATTTGCAATCTTAGTCATGGTAGTTGATGGATCTACGCAAAGGATCCTCGTATCTGGTAATTTTCCGGCTATCATGGCTGCAGCAATCCCAGGGCCACTTCCAATTTCTAGAATAGAAGAAGGATGCAGGGAAGTAACATCTTCTGTGATTCTTGAATAAACTAACCGGTGTTTTCCAGATTTTGAAGCAAAGAAGGCATATATTCTAGCCAGCAAAGGCCCAAACTCCTCCTTCTCTTTACTGGGCTCATTCTGATTGTACAAATTTTATCATCCTCTTGTTTCGATATCGAAATCGATACCAATTATTTAAGGTTCCTTCAACTCACCTGAAAAAATATAATGGGTTTTTTTATTCAGTCAGAAAATCATAAGTTTCGTTCTCTCCGTGGCTAAATTTTAATTACCTGAAACATAACTGATATGTTGCCTATTATACGCACGCCAATGGTTTCTCTCGAGGAGAATGAAGGTATAAACAGAATAGTGGTTTCAAATGGAGTAAACAACTGTCTTAACAATGATGGTTTAAGGGACCTTCTGATCGCCTTAACGGATGCTATATCAAATGGCGATGCTCCAATTTTATTGACCTCTGACAGTAGACGAGCTTTCAGCATGGGTTATACTTCCGATTGCAGAAAAATCAGTGATAAGACACATCTAAGAGAGGCCTATTCCCTTGGTACAACTATTGCCAGGACAATGCTGAGTTCCAAAAATGCCATAATAAGTGCAATAGATGGTTATGCTCTTGGACTCGGTCTCGAAATTGCCCTGTGTTCTGATATAATTGTATCCACCGAGAGATCAAAGTTCGGGATGCCCGAAGTTGCATTTGGAATCCCTTCACTTACCGGAATTCTGCCAGAAGTTCCGGAAAGATACTCTGGTACCGCATATTCGCTAATAAAAAAAGGAAAGATCTTTGATACAGATGAAGCTAAAAATGCGGGGATTGTCAAAGAAATTGTAGGTTCTGAAAATTTCCAGAGACATGCATTGGGTCACGCAAAAAATATTGACTCCAGGTTGTTCAAGATCATAAAAAGTGGTTACATTGGATCCCAAAACAGGTATATTTTAGATGACCTTTTCTTTAAAATTTATGATCCAAGCTGCCTGACAATGATGCAGCTAGAGCGCTTCAGAAACAGTATTTGAATCATGAGTACCAAATTTTTTCTCGTATCTCTTAGAGAAATAGATGCCAGAAAAATATAGACCAATCATCGGCAGGGCCATTAGTACTTCTGTGAAGCCTGTAACTCCTGGTGAAAATATAAGTCCAAAGAAGAGGGAACCTATCACTGCATACCTCCAGTTCTTAGCCCATGTATCGGCCATGACCATTCCGGCTCTTGTAAGGCCATACATGAAAACTGGAACTTCAAATGAAATTCCGAAGCTAATAATGTAAATTATAAGAAAAGAAATGAAACTCATCAGACTCATGGTAGTCTGCGAACCAATTCCTATATCAAAGCTATTGAAAATTCTGAAAAGAGTCGGAGCTATCCACAGTAGGCCCATAAGGGATCCTGCCAGGAAAAGGAGGCTTGCAGGTACCAGTATGGTTCTAAGTAGGAGTTTCTCGCTCTTCTTTAGTGCAGGTCCCAGGAACATGCCAATTTCATAAACAATCACTGGCATAGATAATATCAATGATACGAACATTGAAACGTATGCATCTGCTGTGAGGCCATCTGCGGGTTTAATGATTATAAGTTTGGTGTTTGGAAGAAGCACCCATTTTTCTATTGCCTGAAGGATCTGCGCTGATATGTTATGGTATATATCTGGAGTTATGAATGGAAAAGTTCTGCCAAAAAGGGTTATATCCTTGATACTGAAGAACAAAAGGAATGCGAAAAAAAACAGGAAAACAACTAGTATCCTGACCACTCTATGACGTAACTCGTCAAGATTCCGAAATACTATCGGAATAATGTCGTCCCGATTCATTTGGCAGTTGAGTTAAGTTTTTCAGAGATTTCCTGGCTGATCTGCTCATCTGATTTGTTTGCAGGGTCTATTCCAAGGTTTCTTGCTGCTTCAGCAAAATTTTGCTTTGGATGCTCAGATGGTGCTTCCGGAGTACTGTACATGGCCTTCTTGAGCTCAGTTTCAAGCTCAACCTGACCTCTCTTGAATTCTCCGGTGGCTCTTCCCAGATTCCTTGCGAAATCAGGGATCTTTTTTGCACCACCAAATAAGACCAGTGCAACAACCAATATGATGATCCAGCCACCAATATTGTCCCACATATGTCTATGTATATTGGCTATTTATTTAATCTTTTAGAGTATCTCCGGGACCTTGTAAATTAGACCTTCTGTAAAAGACACTAATATGTTAGGGTTCAATTTACAATTCCGCCATAATAACTGAGTCTGTAGACCTCAGTCTCATTGAGGAGGATGTATTCTTCGCCATGGAATCTTTCAATGGACCCCTCATAATTATTCTCATATGTGAGATGTCCCTCCCTGAATATCCTTGGACCTCTTGCAGGGAAATCAAAGGAAATATTTCTTAAAGCTCTTTTCAGAAAAGAATAAACCTCCTTTAAATCCGTAGGGTAATCAACCCCGCCACTGTATACCATGGTCCATAT
Organism: Thermoplasmata archaeon; assembly: GCA_021810045.1. GTDB lineage: Archaea > Thermoplasmatota > Thermoplasmata > Thermoplasmatales > Thermoplasmataceae > JAJZOM01. The sequence continues at coordinate 116,499 of JAJZJR010000002.1, read as the reverse complement.
GGGAACATTTTCATCGTATACAATTTCCATTCCGGAAAACTTTTCAGTTCCAAAGTAAATGTCCTGATACAGGTATTTCCCATTGGAGAACTGAAATTGCTTAGACGATTCAAGATACGGTTTTGCAACAATATTTGGTGAATCGGAAGCATATGTGTTTTTCTTTGCCTCTACCAAAAATTCCTTTAACTGATCTGAGACAGTGATCACATAACCCGATAAACAAGAAGTAATTGAAACTGTTTACATTGGAAAAAATATTAGGGAAGATCGAGGTCTACGGTGTAATCGATCTGTTTGAATTTTTCACTGGCTTTCGTGAGTCCTGCTTTTGTTTCAGGATCTACTGCACTGAATGAAAATGATATTATTTTCTTGTTGCTGTTTAGAACAACAAAACCCAGAGTTTTATCGGTTGGCATAACCTCGTCTGTTCTTGCATAGCTTTCAATGAATTCTGGTAACTCCTCTTCAATGTATTCCGAATTGAGAAGATCAACGAGCGCGTCAAGGGAAGGAACCAGATTTGAAATCTCCACACAAATTACCGATGGGTGAATGGACCCAACGGTTAAGTTGTACATTGCGCAGTTAGTCACAGTAATCAGGCTTTAACTCTTTTGAGGTACCATCTTTCAGCTCCCTCTTCCTTCTCTCTTTCAAGTGCGCCCTTGAAGGTATTAGGTGCCGATGCAATACCTGCAGTTCCAGGTTCCCAGTTGGCTGGTGTGGCAAGTTTCTTGTCCCAGTTAAACTGGAATGCCTTGATGACTCTGACAATTTCTCTCATGTTTCGTCCAACTTCGGCTGGGTAATAAACCATCCACCTGATGGTCTGGTTTGGATCTATAAGGAACACGCCTCTTACCGTGGTCCCAACCTTCTCGTCCATCAGGTTGTATTCTCTTGCCACTTCCTTTTCAAGGTCGGCTAGAACAGGGAATGGTACCTCCACACCGTATTTCTCCTTGATATCCTTAAGCCATGCAATATGGCTGTAAATGCTGTCTACGCTAAGCCCAATGAGCTCGACACCAAGCTTCTTGAATTCTTCATAGTTTTCTGTAAATGCCATAAACTCAGTTGTGCAAACAGGAGTAAAGTCCGCTGGGTGCGAAAATAGCAGGACCCATTTTCCCTTATAATCGGAAAAGGTTATTGGCCCCTGTGTCGAGTTTATGGTAAAGTCTGGTGCTTTTTGTCCAAGATGTACTGGCATTTTTATTTCACCTGGTTACTTGATCTGATTTTCCTATATTAATCGTGGAGATAGGTGCAAAAATGGGATTATTCTATAGATTTTTACTGAGATACTCTGCGAAGTATGTAATGACCATATCCGCCCCTGCCCGGAATATTGAATTTATGCTCTCATCAATGGCAGAAGGGGCAAGAAATCCCTGATCCACTGCCATCTTAATCATGGTATATTCCCCACTAACGCTGTATGCCGCAATTGGCGCGTCGAATGACTCTCTGGCCTTGCTTATGATATCCAGGTAAGGAAGGGCAGGTTTTACCATTATAATATCTGCACCTTCATTGAGATCATGAGCAATTTCCACCATGGCTTCCCGGGAATTCCTTGGGTCCATCTGATACGTGCGTCTGTCTCCAAAAGATGGGGTGGAATCGGCTGCATTCCTGAAAGGGCCATACATTGCAGAAGCATATTTTGCACTGTAGGCCATTATTGGTATATTGTGAAAACCTGATCTGTCAAGAGATTCCCTGATAAATCCCACCTGGCCGTCCATCATTCCGCTGGGTGCAACCATGTGAACTCCAGATTTTGCATAGGACTGGGCAATCATTCCATAGCTTTCCAAAGTGGAGTCATTGTCCACATCTTCCCCATTAAGGATTCCACAGTGTCCATGTGATGTATATTCACACATACAAAGGTCGGCAATAACGGTGAGTTTCGATTCTTTTCTTGCTATCCTTATGGATTCCTGAACAATTCCATCTTCCTGATATGCTGATGTGCCTTTTTCATCTTTTTCACTGGGGATTCCGAAAAGGAGTATACTCTTGACACCGGATTCCACTAATTGTCCCAGATAGTCAGGCAGGCTCTCAACGGTTTGTCTGTAAATTCCCGGCATAGATTGGACAGGAACTGGCTTCTTGGCTGTCTCATCCACAAAAATTGGCATTATAAGTTTATTTGGGTCTATATGTGACTCAGCAATCATATCTCTTAATTTTTCCGTGCTGCGTAATCGCCTTTGGCGTGAAACTGGAAACATAAAGCATAAATTGCCTCCCGCAATTAAACTTATTGAGCAGGGTCTTGATAATATGGTTAGAATAACCTCACAGGGCACAATGGTACTTCCCTTTCAGAGAATACAGGAATTACTTAAGACGGTTGATACGGAAAAAAACAGGTTTCACCTTGCTAGGGAAGCCGTGATAGACCGTATGGCCAACAGACACGAGGAAATGATGCTCGGTTCAATTGAATTCGAGGTTTCCGGAAACAGAGTCATAGTTACTTGCGACACAGAAGGCAAGAGCATAAAAGGGGCATTCAAACGTTCTTTTGATGTAGTGTTTGACGTGCTCTCGGAATTGCTTGAACACAGTCTGAAAGACAGGGACATTGAAAATGAGGACACCCTGATGGCAATCAGAGACATAATTATACTAGACGTATCTGATAAATAAATTAAATCAGAAGCAATCATACCATTTCGTGCATTGCCAGAGAAGGCCATCCTTCTCCACTGAATTCTGGTATAGCAACATAAAAGACTTTTGGTGCCGAGTTTACAACGGCGTACCCGCTTACTTCTTTGAAATGCATTGTAAAATTTGAATAATGGCTGATTTTTTCATAATAATCATCATCAGCTATTATGACAATTGCACCAGTTGGTCTGATACTGTTTATCAGGTTTACAAGATCCCCAAAGAAATCGGGGCCATAGGTGAACATAAGAAAATCTGTAGAGAAGAAATAGAGATCCGGTCTGGACGAAGATGACATAAAGAAATCAATAACATCATTAGGGAAGTCCTCAACTATACTCTTTCCTTCAAGATTGATGACGAATGAATTTGCTCTCTTTGATTTTTCCGCAGTTATGTAATGCTTCATGGTGTCTGAATCCATTGAGTTTACAAGTATCCTTGACGTCTCATAACTGCTTGATGTTGCATCTATTACACCTCTGCCATCTAAAATTGCATCTTTGATGAGATTGTTTTTGACAAGGTTTACAACATCATTCACCACATTGGAATTCCCTTTTCTGTGTAGCATTATCACTGAACCCAGGGGAACAGAATTATCACCGGTCTTTGTGAGTTTCTGCAGTTCATCGGACTCAAGTGGGACCTCGAACTGTTCTCTTTTGCTCTTTTTATCAATTTTTACTTTCTTTTCCGGATAAATAATCTGTCTCTGGTCCAGAGGTGAGAATCTTCCATTATTCAATGAGTAAAGGTAAACAGGCGTTGTTCCAAGGGAAACTCCTCTCAATTTCTCAACAATGCTTTTCCTGACCAGGAAATCATCTTCAATGCTGTAATCCATTGAGATAACACCATCTGAAAAATATTCCAGTTTCTGGTTTTCCTTTGCCTCAAGTATAACGATGAGCTTTGCACCTGACTTTTCAACAAGATCAGAGTGTATCATCGAGAAGAGCAGTAGATTGTTTATATCGTATTTTTCAGAAAGAGCTTCAATAGAGTCGATAACGATCAGTGGTTCATTTCCATAGTTTGAATCCACAAACTCATAAAGTGCCCTCACTTCAGGCAACAGGTCTGTTATGTTCAGAATCAGGCCACTTTCCATTCCATTAGACACTTTTCCCTCTTCAATCATTCTCTCAAGTTTTTGAAGTGATTCGGTGCTGACGTTACCTATGTCTCCTTTAAGGGAGGATGAAAGATTTCTTATTGATACGTCTTTGAGCCAGGGGTATGTCTGTTGAAGTGATTCGTCAGAGAAACGTGCAGAAAGATAGCATACTGGGACCTTTTCCATAATAGTCTCCATGTATTCAAGAGCAAATGTTGTCTTTCCGGCTCCAGGTTTTCCCTTGATAATGAGAGATCTTCCATACTGTTGATCGAAAAACTGGTCCAGAAGGCCGATCAATCCGTCTCTCTTCATGTTTTCATTCCTCTAAGTCAGTCACCGCATCCCTGTTCCAGTTCAGACAGTATCTGGTAATCTGCCCAAACTGTATGTGATCCATTGAACCTTCTCCAAACACAAGAACGAGGTAGGAATTCCTTTCCAGAGCTACGCTCTTGATCTGTTCGAAGGATCTGGCCACATCATAGAACGAGTGGTAAACTATGAGTAAATCAAATACATCTATAAAAATAATGTTCGCCTTGTTCTCCGCTATCCTTTTAATTATGGAGTCGACAATAAACGTAAGATTAACGGGTCTGTTTCTCTGAGCCCCCATGGAATCAGTTACCCAGATGAAATTATCGTCGTTGAGGATTTCAGGCATTTCAAGCTTAAGATTGAATCGGGAAACAACAAGAATGGAATCCTTGTTTATGCGGTTGGAAATAAGCATTGACATAAAAACAGGGGTTGATTCAGGTTTGGTAAAATAAGTGTTTCCTGGATAAAGGCCATTTTTTGCGAGATAAATGGTAGTATCATTAATGGTCTTCAGCTTGCTCATCACATGGCCGGAAAGGGCTTGTCTGAGACGCTTTCTTGTCTCCTCAATATTGCCCGGATCCAGAATAACCATTTCAGAGGTATAACGGATCTTTTCATCCAGATCCGGCTCCTTCTGTGACATTATGATAAGGAGATACCCTCTATGCTCCTCCATAAAGAGCTTGGCATCTTCCTTATTCATAGCACCATCTACATAATAAATTAGGGAAGTGGGATTTGTTTTTTCAATAAGATCCTTTGAAATCTTATTCAGGATTCTATATTCTATTCCCGTGGGAGCCATAATATCATTAAACAGTTTTTCCTGTTTACCGCTCCCATCATAAACCAGTATCATTACTCTTTAACTAAAGTTGATCTTTATTTAATTTTTACTATTGTGATAGATGTGTAATATGACGTAATTGTTGCAAAAACGTCGAACATTATCGCTTAATGTTAATGTTTGTCCTATCCGGATCATTTTCTCACGGATATTAATGGGTGATTTCCCAAGTCAGACTGCATACAGATCAGTATATCTTTTTTTATAGGCTTTACTAAATATAGCTTTGAACATTTTAGTTCTGCCAATCTGCTGTGGGTCGAAGTTATTAAGCAGGATCTGTTGGTCTCAATCCTTATTATGATTTAATAATTATTTTAATAATTGTCCAACACATTTAAGATTGTTTCACCAATCCTTGTTCCATGGTACGGAAAAAGATTTCACTTATTGGTGCAGGAAATGTAGGAGCATCCGTTGCCCAGTTTCTGGCCCTGAAAGAACTTGGTGACCTATTTTTATTTGATGTTGTTGACGGTGTGCCGGAGGGAAAGGCCCTTGATATTTTCGAAGGAAATCCACACTGGGGGGCAGATGTTAATGTTAAAGGCTTCACAACAGCTGATCCTTCAGCCTACAGGCATCTGGAAGGTTCAGATGTTATCGTGATTACAGCTGGACTTGCAAGAAAACCTGGCATGTCCAGAGACGATCTTCTCAACAAGAATGTAGAAATAATGACTTCAATCGCCAAAAACGTCAAGAAATACTCTCCAAATTCAAAGGTAGTTATCGTTTCCAATCCTGCAGACATAATGGCTTACGCTTTCCAGAAGGCATCTGGAACGAAACCTGAAAGCATCATGGGACTTGGCGGTTCACTTGACAGTTCCAGGTTCAGAACTTTCCTTGCAGAAGAGCTGTCTGTTTCCGTTGAGGATGTAAACGCATTCGTCATTGGTGGACATGGAGATGACATGGTTCCATTTATCAGATACTCGAATGTTTCGGGGATTCCCATAACATCATTGCTCTCAAAGGAAAAGATTGAGGAGATTGTAAAAAGAACGAGGTTTGGCGGTGGAGAAATCGTGAACTACCTCAAGACAGGAAGTGCATACTATGCTCCCGGCGTATCCATAACTGCAATGGTAGAATCAATCATAAAGGACAAGAAGAGAGTCATTCCATGCGCAGCCTATCTTACAGGAAACCATGCTAAACACTACGGTGCGGAAGGAATCTTTATAGGTCTCCCCATTAAAATAGGAGAGAATGGGGTTGAGCAGATATATGATATGGACTTCAACGCTGATGAAAAGGCACTCTGGGAAAAGACCCTTGAATCAGTCAAGTCCAGTTGCAAGAAAGTAGACGATTTCCTGAAATCATCAAACTAATATTTTTTTTCCAGATATTCCTGGTAAAATCCAGGAATTTTATTGTATTTTACAGGATCTAAAAGGCCTGCTTCCATGAATCCCTGTAGCCTCAGAATACACGAATCGCATTCTCCACATGCTTCCTCACCACCTTCATAGCACGAGGTTGTCAATTCATAAGGGACCCCGAGTTTTGTTCCAAGTTTAATTATTTCTGATTTTTTAAGAAACTGAAGAGGCACGTGAATTCTAAATCCGGTTTCAAGACCGGATTTCGTTCCCAGATTAAGTGCATATTCAAAGGCATTATAGAATGAAGGTCTGCAGTCTGGATATCCGGAATAATCAATGGCATTTGCACCTATGAAAATATGTCTTGCCCCAATACTCTCAGCATATGATGCTGCAATAGAAAGGAATATTATGTTTCTTGAAGGCACATATGTGTTGGGTATCTCCTCACTTATTTCATGAACATCTCTTTTCTGCACTTCTCCATGACCGGTGAGGGAGCTCTTTGCTATATCCCTTAGATCAATTTGGGAAATCACCCTGTCTACACCGAAACGTTCTGCAATTTTTTGTGAAGCAATCAGTTCCCTTTCATGTCTCTGCCCATAACTGAAACTTATGGTATGGCATTCATATCCCTTAGATTTGGCAATGGCAAGGACTGTTGCTGAATCAAGTCCGCCTGAAAGGAGACATACTGCCTTCTCATTCGTCATTAAATGGCAGCTCCTGGCAGGTACACTGTCCCGGGCCTTCATAAACACATACCTTGATCCTCTTGAGATTCTTGTATTGTCTCAACTTAATTCTCATCTGTTCTGCAAGGTAATCTGCAATCATCTCGCTTGAGGTAATGGGGCGTTCAAGCATGTAAACATCGCTCACCGGAAATCTGAATTGTTTATCGTTATAGGAAACGATGCACTCTCTTGTATTGCAGGAAACCTTTGACATGCTTGAACTTTCAGGAAGCAATACTTTGTGATCAAAAGTGTCGACAAGTCCTCGAATTGCACTTTTAACTATTCCATAATCAATGAGAATTCCATCTTTCGGTTCTCCTTCAATTTCAAGATCTACCGAATAATCATGGCCATGTATCCTGGAGCATTTCTCAATTGTTGGAATGAAATGTGCAGCAGAAAAGTTAATCCTGTTATGTGTGCCTTCTACCTTGAGGATCATTTGAGTGTGTATTATTTCAAATATTAAATAAGTTCATAACTTCGTTTGAAAAAAATATTAAATTTTCATGAAATAACTATCTATATAATTATGTTAAATCTGTCCGAATTTAGGGCTCAAAATAAATACTACCTAAGAATTATGGACTAACAAATTGGGCGGGTGGCCTAGTCAGGATATGGCAGCAGCCTCCTAAGCTGCAGGTCGGGGGTCCGAATCCCTCTCCGCCCGTTTTTAACTTGTGCAGTTGATAAACATTATTATTCAGACACTGAATTAACTACATTAATGGATCCTAAAATCTACAAAACGAAAGACGGGCAGAAATTTAAAGTTCGCCTGGCAACACCCGATGACTACGATGAATCCATTATGACTTTTGCTTCGGTTGCATCCGAGAAATTATACCTGAATACCGAGGAAGTGGCGCCCGACATCAAGAATGTATGGACGGAACGCTGGAAGGACAATGGTGCCAATCACCTGTTCTGTGTTGCTGAATACCATGGCAAACTCACAGGCGGAATTGTTCTCAACAAGTACTCAAAGTCTCCGAAGACTTTCCACGTGCTGGAACTGGGAATGTGGCTATTGAAAGAATACAGGGGAGACGGAATGGGCTCCGCTATGCTGGAATATGTGATGAACTGGGCCCGGGAGACACCAGGCATAAGAAAAATCGTACTTGGTGTCTGGAGCACAAATATCGGGGCACTTGCACTTTACAACAAATTCGGTTTCCATATTGAAGGCTGTCACAGAAACATTGCAAAAATCAATGGGAAATATGCCGATGAAGTTCTGATGGCATACGATTTTGAGAATAAAGAATAAAGGTGTGATTACCAAAAGCCGAGCGAGAAAGCCCCGTCCGTTAGGCCGGGGAAGATTTCACTGTTCCATTCTGGGTGCCAGAAGGAATGATCCCTTTATTGCGTTCGGGTTTGTTTTACCCTGACCAAAGCTGAATTCAATGGTAAGGGGGTAATCATCCTTGAAACTGAGTTTGAGTTCATCAGACGATGCGAGAGATTTAACAAGTTTCAGCAGGTATTCTAACGGGTACGAACTCTTTATGGGTGTTGAACACTGAAGTTCCTTGATCATATCTTTTGTCAGTATCATTTCTGATTCCTCGGAATCCGACATTGATCTTGCCCTGAAATCCTCTGATGAAAGGCTGAATTTGATTGAATCAGAAACGTCTTCTGCAGCTTTCAATCCCCTTTCAAGTTCAGTCTTGCCCAGTACAACATAAAACTCCGAGTTTATCTGGGGGATTCTTGGGGTTGTTACTGTGCTGTTGTCAAGCAGAGAAATGCTCTTCACAATATTGTTTATTTCAAATTTCAGTTTCTCCTTTTCTTTTGCAAGGGACACCAGATCGCTGCTGTTTGCAAGCCTTATGACAGACTTCAGTCTTTCCACGTCAAGCGCAATCTCCTCTTCTCCATCTGTCTGGAATTCTGAAAAAACTTCTTTAGGTACACTGATGCTAATCATTGCAACGTGTGCTGGATCCACAGCAATAACGGATATCCCGTTGGCATCAATTTTGAATTTTGCTTCTGTCACTACAGTGTTCAGAAGATCTGCAATTTCTTTGAGATTTTTAACGGATATAGTAAGTCTCAGCATAATTTACACCAATCGATTCAACTAAGCCAGAGATAATCAGATGGGTGATAATTAAGGCTTTTCATCACCCATCCCATACTTATTTTCGAAAGAAAACTGCTCCGGTATATATTGGCCATATGCCTATCATGACAGCTTCAACGAATTCATAGAAGCCAAGTCCCAGGCCTGTGCTGATAGTGTTGAAATCTTCCAGTATTCCAACTATTATGAAAGCGAGACCGATTATTGCAAGAAGCACACCGACTGGTCTGATATATCCTTTCCCAGATGTCATCTTTGTCAAAGAGAATATTATTATTCCTATGGGAAACAGGATGAAGTAGATAAGTGCAAATATGAGGTGAAACGGTTCATGGTGTTCATTGAATATCCCCACCAGGCCAAGTGCCAATCCGGAAACAATTAGCATGACAGATACCGGAGTGCTGGCGAGTCTCAGCTTCTTTAATCCGATAACAAAAAGGACATTGGTAGCTGCCTCAAAAAGTAGTCCCCCATTAAAGAGAAAAGAATAGGGATGAACTCCTAAGTCACTCAGTGCGTTCTTGCTCCAGCTATACCACGGCGAAACAAGGATGTCGATAATCACAAAGCCTATTGCAACAATGGGCCCGATGATTCCAAAGATCATGAGCCAGCGAAATGTGGGGTTCTCTCCAGATTCTTCCATAAGTGTGTACTGATAGTTATTCTATAAAACTTTCATTGAAATCTGCCATGATATAAAGGATCACGCGAAGTATTCACGTGAAAGGTTAAATTACAACCCGAGCATCTCTAACGGTCTTATTTTAAGACATAAGGTGAAAAAATGCCGGAAAATTTGGATCCGTTCGAAATAGCATTGGAACAGCTTAACAAAGCTGCCAAGGTTATGAAACTGGACAAGCAAGCACTCGCCCTTTTGAGTTCTCCGAAGGCGATCCTTGAGGTTAGCATACCTGTAAGGATGGACAACGGTGAAACAAAAGTATTCAAAGGATTCAGAGTAAGGTATAACAATGCCCGTGGACCTGCAAAGGGTGGAATAAGATATCACCCGGAAGAGACTCTTTCAACAGTGAAGGCTCTTTCTGCATGGATGACATGGAAAACCGCAATAACAAACCTTCCACTAGGCGGAGGAAAAGGCGGTATCATTTGCGATCCAAAATCAATGAGTGAAGGCGAACTTGAAAGACTGAGCAGAGGCTACATAAGAGCAGTCGCAGACTTCATAGGCCCGGAAATTGACGTTCCCGCACCTGATGTTTACACTACACCACAGATCATGGCCTGGATGATGGATGAATATGAAACCATTGTAAGGACATCAGCACCTGGTGTTATTACAGGAAAGCCTCTTGAAAACTGGGGATCACTTGGAAGAGGAGATGCAACAGCCAGAGGTGGTATGTATGTTCTAAGAGAGGCCGCAAAAACAATCAACATGGATCTTGGAAAGGCAACAGCTGCCATTCAGGGATTCGGAAATGCAGGCCAGTTTGCCCTCAAACTAATAACCGATCTGTTCAAGACAAAGGTTGTTGCAGTATCTGATACCAAGGGAGGTATTTACCTCGAGTCTGGTATTGATTACAACAAACTCCTGGAACACAAGAAGAAAACCGGTACAGTTCAGAACTTCCCCGGTGCCAAGAATATAACAAACGAGGAACTCCTTGAACTTGGTGTGGATGTTCTTGTACCAGCTGCAATTGAAAACCAGCTCAGAGCAGACAATGCATCAAAGATAAAGGCAAAGGTAATTCTGGAACTAGCGAACGGCCCAACCACGCCGGACGCAGATGAGATCTTCCACAAGAAGAAAGTTCTCCTTCTGCCAGACTTCCTGGCCAACGCCGGTGGAGTTACTGTATCTTACTTTGAGTGGGTACAAAACCAGGAAGGATACTACTGGACTGAGGAAGAGGTTCATCAGAAACTTGACAGAAAAATGACCGAGGCAACTCATGCCGTGCTAGATGCAGCAAAGAAATACGACGTTGACCCAAGAACAGCTGCATATACAGTTTCTGTCAAGAGAGTTGCTGATGCAATGAAATACAGAGGATGGTTCTAACCACCTCAAAAATTTTATTTTTCATATCACTACAGGTTAACTGACATATTTTGAAGCGGGCGTAGTGTAGGGGTTATCACAGGAGCTTCCCAAGCTCTTGACCCGGGTTCAAATCCCGGCGCCCGCATATTTCCATTACGTATTTTCAAAGGTGATACTTCACCTGTATCCAAAATCCATCAATATCGAACCAAAAAAAATTTATTGGCTTTACAATAATATATATGGGGCGAATTATTGCCAAACATTGTTATCTTCAAGATTCTTTTTGTGATTGGGGTAATCCTTGTCTTCATATCCATAACAATTGCCGTATGGAATAACATCGATTCCAATGGTAGCGAAGAAGGAGACACCAACTCTTTAAACACGCCTGCACAGAAGTCGGATTCCTTTAGATACCCTGTTGTCTATGCACCATTCACACTGGGCTTAATCCTGATTTTTAGCAGTTTTATCTATGAAACAATTTAGACGATCCATATTCCATTGTTTCTGCGAATAATAATAAAAAAACTTCATTAAATGTTGGAATTAAGCCTATCTCCAAGCAAAGTACCACATTTCTGTCTCACTGAAACTATACCCGTTTTTACTGGCATGTTGAAATATTACTTCCTTAACTGCCAGAAGATCTTCAGGAGTGTGGGGATTATAGATTCCTGAAGATGATGGGTTCCAGTCTGTAATTATAAGCCTGTCAGAAGTAACTCTTTCTATTTCCCTGATACCTTCTAAAGTGTTCTTTACATGATGGAGTGAACATATTGCCATGGTTGTGTCGAAAGAGTTATCATCAAACGGCATTTCTTCGGCTCTTGCTTGAAGCAATTTCAACCTTCCAGTTGATATTTCTTCACTGTAAACATTCTTTATCTGTTCGAAAGACCATGCTTCAGGGTCTATGGAAGTAACGGAATTTACATTTCTTTTTAGAAGTTGTGAAATAACTGTGCCAAATCCAGTTCCCACATCTAATATTGAATTACCTTCCACAAGGTGCATTACCTTTTGAACAATTTCCTCTAGTTTACTTCCTTCATTCACAATTATAAAAGAATAATTACTATTTAATCACTGTTGATAAACATATCAAAGGCAAATATTCGTTGCTCAACATTTGGTTTTTTATCAGGTACCTTGTCCAAAGAGGGCCCTCATAATTTTCCTTTCAGCACTCCTTACATGGTAAGATATAGTGGGTTTGGAAAGCTTAAACCTGACAGCAAGGTCCTCGAGTGCTGATTCTCTTGGCCAGGAATAGAAACCTGAGCTATAGGCTGTTTCCATGAGATCCTTCTCCATGGTGGATAAGCCCATAAATACATTTGAAAGGAGCTTGCTTGTAACTTCCTGTACCACACTTCCCATGTCAACTTTATTGGAAACTGCATCGGATATGTGGTTATCTTCGCTTATTTTTTCTAAAATCTGTTCACTTATGTCTTTTGTAAAGGTCAAAAAAGAGATGATTTCCTTACCGTCTTCTATGATAAGTGGAAAAATTGGGATACCTCCTAATCCTGAAATTGGGCTTATTATGTGATGAGATCTTTTCACTCCATCCAGTATTGTAAAATTTCCATTATTGATGATATTAAAATTCTCAAAGTCAGAAAGGACTTCTTTTCTCAATGGGGTATCCCTGCGAACCTTCATGATAGAGAAGATGTAACTGCGTTCATTTGTCAGTGGATATATGTAGGGGACAATAATTTTTGATTCAATAATCTTGGAAGCATTGGAAATACCGCACTCACTATCTATGGTCATCTTGGTGAGGAACATATGCAATCTTCCAAAATGTAATTGTTGTATAAATGTATCGAAACCTCTTAAATTGGGTATAAATCGTAATTATTTGACTTTTTTATCAAAAAATTGTTAGTATAAATTCATTTCTAACCTGATATTTTTTCTAACACATTACAAATAATCTTAATATAGATATTAACGGGTTGAAGCCTTCATGGCCGAAACTAAGGACTATGAAGGAAGTATAGCCGATAGACTGGAAAGACTTCCCTTCAGTAAATTCCACCGGAATTTTCTGCTGATGCTAACAAGCGATGAATGGGCAGAAAGTCTTATGCTGTTGGGAAACGGAGCCATTCTAGGATTGGTTGCGACCTTCTACGGTTTAACGGGCGCTTACGCTGCATATGCCCTGCCCGCCCCATTCTTCATTGGAGAATTCGTCGGGTCTATGTTCTTTGGCAGGTTGGCAGATAAGCGTGGAAGGAAGATGGTGTTCTTCTACAATCAGTTGCTGTTTGGAGCAGGAATGTTGATTGCAGGATTTATGCCGTACTGGCAGTTGATTGCAGTGTTTGTCTTCATTGGAGGTATCGGTGTAGGCGGTGAATTCCCTCTTGTGGACAGTTACGGAACTGAAGTTTTTGAGGGAAAGCAGAGGGGCAAGAGACTGGCTATGATCTACACTCTCGCAGTTACAGCAGCCCCAATAATTGTCTACATCACATCACTGACATCGAATGTTGGACCTCTGACAAACAACGTAGGACTATACTCATTTAAGATTCCTCTATGGATCATGGGTATCTCTGGGTTTGTCGTCTGGGCCCTAAGACTTAGAATGAAAGAATCCCCAAGGTGGCTTGAGATACAGGGAAGATACAAAGAAGCGGACACACTGATGACCGATATAGAAACTTCAGTGATGAAAGATAAAAACCTGAAGGAGCTCCCACCTGTTGAGAACAAGCACTCCACAATAGAACGCAAGTCGGAATTCAAAGACATATTCGCACCAGATGTGAGAAAAACAACCATCATGATGATGATTTTCATGTTTTTCCAGTCCGGGATATTCTATGGATTTGTAACTTTTGCTCCTGGAATTATTTCAGGCCAGTACAAGAATTTGAACGATCCTCTCGGTTATGCTGCGGTGATTTTCTCTGGATTCCTTATAGGAAGCATCGTTAACATATTCATAATCGACAAAATAGAGAGGAGACTCGGGATCATCGGATTTGCAATACTCGGAGGTATCTTCGGAACACTCTTTGTTATTGTGAACAACATATTCGAGGCTGTTGCATTCGGTTTCATAGCTACATTCGCACTCTGGAACTTCTCCAACTTCTATCACCAGTACAACGCTGAAATTTTCCCTACAAGACTAAGAACAACTGCAGCTGGATTCGTCTACTCCATTAGCAGGATATCTACAGCTATTTTGGTTATAATAATCGCAGCTTTTATCAAACCAATAGGGAACTATGCAATATTTGCCTTCATTTGGGTACTTGTTGTAATCTGTGCTGTAGTTCTTCTTGGACTGGGACCAAGCAAAACAACGAGAGTAACTCTGGAAGAAATTTCAAATTAAGTTGGTTTACACCAACTTTTCTTTTTTAAAATATTCTATTTCATCTTTTTTGTAACCAAGTTCAGCGAGGATTTCTTCAGTGTCTTCACCAAGTAACGGATATTTGCCGGATTTGGCACCTTCGATTGGTATGGGGGGCATTGACAGTTCGAGTCCGTTGAAATCACTCCTGACCATCTTCTGAGACATGTGGGGGTCATTCAGGAGATCCCATGGTCTGTTCAATAAAGCATGAGCAATATTTTCTTTTGTTAGGAGGTTTTCCAGGTCCTCATAATCAACCTGTGAAATTCTCTTGGATACTATATCAAGCATTTCTTTTCTTTTAGAATATCTCTTCTCGTTGGTGGAGTAATCTTCATCAAAGCAGAGTCCCAGACTGAGGGCTTTACAGAAGATTAGCCACTGTGGATCAGTGGTTACAGCTATGAAAATATCTTTATTATCTCTGGTTCGAAAGAAATCATATATCGCCCAGGCAAACCCTTCTTCATTAATGGGTTTCAGTGGTTCTCTATTCATCTGATAGGAAACGATATGCTGGCCAATGAGGAATGAAGAGGTTTCAAACATTCCAAGATCAATATACTTGCCAAAACCTGTTTTATCCCTCTCTATGATGGCATCAAGAATTCCTATGACTCCAAACATGGCCGACGTTATATCCACAATAGAAGTTCCTACCCTCATGGGCCGGCCAATGAGTCCTGTCATATATGCCAGTCCAGAATGCACTTCAATAGGGTAATCCAGTGATTTCCTTTCTTCGTACGGACCTTTTCCATAACCCTTAAGAGAGAGATATATAAGAGCAGGATTTATTTTCGACAACACTTCGTAGGACAGGCCAGCCCTTTCAAGAGATCCAAAACCTATGTTGTCTATGAGAACATCTGCGGTTTTTATCAACCGTTTGAATATCTCTTTTCCAGTTTCTGTCCTAAAATTTAGGGCTATGCTCTTTTTGTTTCTGTTAAAATAAGGAAATGTGCCAGAACTAGTCCCGGTCAAATGCCTGGCTATATCACCTTTTCCGGGTTGCTCAACTTTTATCACTTCATGTCCGAGATCTGACATGATCAGTCCTGCAGTGGGTCCGGCAACAATATGTCCGATTTCAATGACTCTTACCATTTCTTTGCGACCCCCTTCAATCTGCTTTTTCCCTGCTCATTTTGATTATCTCATCCGAACTGAATGTGGTTCCTCTTGACACTGCAAGATCCTTAATTTCATCTGTTAACTTAGAGAGACTTTCTCTTGAAATTTTTATTCCAGCTGATTCCAGAATTTTTGCTATCATTGATCTGCCGGTATATACATTCACCGAATAATTTGCACCCTGGAAGGTCTTGGAAGATGCAGCGTGGGTGCCGGCTGTATGTATGAGTGTGTTTTTCCCCTCAACAGGATAATTGTCAATGAACAGATCTGGCCCTATTTTTCTCATGATTAAATCAAGGACCTCTCTGTAAGCCCTGGAAAGTTTCACGTAGTCGATTCCTGTAGCTCCTCCCTCAAGTTCAATCAGATGAGCAATACTTGCAGTATCTGAAATTCCGTTTCTTTCCCCAAGACCATAGATACAGGTGTCCACAATGTCTGCACCAGATCGGTAACCTTCAAGTGCATTTGCTATGGAACCTCCAAGATCATTGTGGCAATGGACTGATATCTGACAATTCATTATCCTTTTTGCTTCTTCTATAACATTTCTTATCAGCTTTGGTGAAGCCTGGCCCGTTGTATCAGGCAACTGAACTATGTCTGCACCTGCTTCTTCTATTTTTGTTCCAAGTTTTATCAAATCCTTGACCGGAAATTTCGCAATATTGACAACACTTACCTCAAGAATTCTATCTTTCTTGGCTGCATAACGTACAGCTTCCAGTATGGGGGCGATATCTTCAAACTGAAACGGCAGGTGGAGTGAAATGTTGGCTCCAGTTTCCGCTATTTTGTCTATATCACTTTCAACAGTTCGTCCCAGACCGAAAGTCTCATCAAAAATATTTTCCGAACAGATTTTTCTGGTAACCTCTACTTCAGACCAGTGTGCAGAAGGATACGAGACTAGTGCCCTTTTAATGCCGCAATCTGCGATCAATCTGGAAAGTTTTATTTTTTCTTCAATGGTGTAAGACATTCCCGGAGTCTGTAATCCCTCCCTAAGTGTGTCGTCCACTAACATAAAAGTTAAACTAAACCAAAATATTTGAATAACACTTAAAACGTGTTAGAAAAACCAATTTTTGACATCGTTCCAACCATAAAGGAATAACAACACTTATGCACCTAAAACAGGATAATGAAATAATATGTCCATAATCAGAGTGTGTATGGCAGGCGTATCAGGATGGGTAGGCAAAGCAATGGTTCCAGCTATAATGGAGTCAGAGGACATGGAACTAGTTGGTGCAGTTTCAAGGAATTATGCAGGAAAACCACTTTATGAAGTAACCGGAAACAAAGAACACACCCTTACAATTTCAGGAGCAGTGGATGAAGCCATCAGAACCGACACCGATGTAATGATTGATTACACTTCAGCAGATGCTGTGAAATCCAACATTCTCACGGCTGTAAATCATGGCGTCAACTGTGTTGTGGGGAGTTCCGGACTCACGGATGATGATTATGAGGAAATAAACGGGGCTGCCTTGAAAAACAATGTTGGGGTTGTTGCAGCAGCTAATTTTTCTTTGTCATCAGCACTTTTGCTTCATTTCGCAACCGTAGCAGCTAAATTCATGCCAAGTTGGGAAATTATAGATTACGCCTCCGACAGTAAGCCGGATGCACCAAGCGGAACCGCAAGAGAACTTGCATACCGTTTATCCAGAGTGAAGAATCCTGAATTTGAGGTTTCACCCGATAAAATTATTGGCCCGAAGGAAAGCAGGGGTGCAAATTTGAATGGAAACCAGGTACATTCAATAAGACTTCCTGGCCACATTATTGGATCTGAAGTGATATATGGGAGACCTGATGAAAGACTAATTCTCAAATATGATGGTGGTAGTGGAGCAGGTCCTTACATAGAAGGCACTTTTCTTGCTGTAAGAAATGTTCAGAATCTGACTGGTCTCACAAGAGGTCTGGACAAGCTTCTATATATTTGAATAATAAATTACAAAAATTTAGTTATAAATAAGAGGGGATCTTAGAAATTAAGATCCTTACCCTTAGTCTCTTCTGATAGTAGGGCTGAGGCCAGGATAAACAACTCACCAATAATTATGAATATCCCCAGGTAGATGTAGAAATGTGGTGAGGTGAACCCGACTATTAAAAGAAGGAACACTGTACTCCAGTTTCCAAGGATAAATCCGCCATTGAATCCCAGACCAACTCCTGTACTCCTTATTCTTGTGGGGAATTTTTCGCTTAGATATGCTGGGATCACACCATATATTCCCGTGGTCAGGAAGGCAAGTATGGCTGAAAATACACCAATTTCTACAGGACTCGCTTTGCTTACATATATTGCGTAAGTCAGGGGAATTGCAAGGATTATGGCAGCTATTGTGTAGATATATACCATTCTCTTTCTGCCAATCCTGTCGCTCACAGCTCCGGATGTCATATAACCTACAAGTGAGAAAAGGATTGCACCTATGACAACATAAAGAAACTCGGGAAATGCCATGATGTTTTCTTTGAGAAAGGCTGTTGGGAAAAAGCCAAGTGTGAGGCCATATACCCAGGCAATACCTGTCATTGCAAGCATCCCTGTGATTGCACCTACCAGATTTTTCCTGTCTCTGAAAAGTTCTCTTACCGGGCTCTTGCTCAATTCGGAACTCTTGTTCAGGTTTGACCAGAGGGCTGATTCAGGCATCCTGTATCTCACAATCAGACCTATTACAACAGGAATGATCCCAATCCAGAACATCCATCTCCACCCGTTCAGGTTGAACTGTGCTCCCGGGAATACATAATGGAGCGATAGGAAGAAAACTGCAGCTAGTGTATATCCAATAGGGTAACCGCTCTGAATTGCGGCCCCCCAAATTCCCCTGCGTTTACTGGAAACTGATTCTGTAAGTATTGAAGCACTGTTTCCATATTCTCCTCCTCCAAATATTCCGGTTATTATCCTGAAAAGGAACAGGATTATAGGTGCAGCAATGCCAATGGAAGCATATGTTGGCAGGAATCCTGTGGCAAATATTATGATTCCAAGCCCAAATAAGGTGATTACCATGGAATTCTTTCGCCCAATCTTATCTCCAAGCCTTCCAAATATTACCCCACCAACCGGTCTGAAAATGAATGTGGTGGTGTAGATACTCCAGGTTCCAATTATTGCCAGGCCATAATTCTGTGGAAAGAATATTTCCGATAGAACAGGGACCAGCAGGAACATCATGCTCAGGTCAAACGAATCCATTATCCATCCCACTAAAGCACCGGGGTACACGGACATGGGTCTCGCTGGATGAGCATTTGCATTTATGTTAGATTGCATCGAAGCTTGTATCGTAGAAAGTATTAAAACAATATCTTTATTATATTCGAAAAGACGGATAAACGAAGCTTTCCAAGAACATCTCTCTTTTCAGGTTCCGTGTCAACATCTAACTAGTATCAATAAAAAATGATTTTTGGTTTATAGTTGCTCAAAAAAATGCATCTCAATTTTGTATGATATCCCTCGCTCCAGCTTTTGCCTTTGACCATGTTTCTGCTGAAAGCGCCAGTCCCACAATTAGCAGCACGTTGGCAATTGCTATGTTTATAAACCATCCATTGAGCAGGCCAAGGAAGGATTTGCTGAGAACTATGAATGTTCCAGCAAATCCGCCTATAATGGCGCCGGCATTGTATGTAAAACCCACACTTGTAGATCTGTATTTTTTGCTGAATCTTTCAGCAAGGTAGGAAGGCAGTGTGGAGAATATCATGGCCATCAGGAAGGATTCCACGCCGTAAGCAAAATACAAGGTATCGACATCTTTTCCTATACCGAGAACGGATAGGGGGTAAAGTGCTATCAGGAAGACTAATGAGAAAATCATCATAGCAAGTCTTCTACCGGGTATCCTGTTAGCGATTATTCCTCCCAGCCATACACCTATGAGGGATACGAAATTGGCAAGAAGAAGTATCTTGGCACTGGAAACTGCTGACAAATTATTGATCTTTGGGCCCATAATAAATGGATAGAAGCCAATGGTAGCAGAGTTGATGTAAAGAAGTCCAGTTGTGATGAATACAGCAAAAAGAATGGGTAAAGGATTTTCCTTCAGCATCTTCAGGACAGGTGATCTCTCCACCTGCATTTTTTCCACCATTTCCTGAAATACAGGTGTTTCCCGGGCTCCAAGTCTTGAAATCAGTGCAATGATTCCTGGGATAATGGTTGTAAAGAACATGATTCTCCATGCAAAATTAATGAAGTCAGCATCGCTGTAATAAAGTGATGCAAGTCCGAATATGCCTGCCGCGATAAAATATCCGGTTCCAAATCCACTCTGAACGAATGCTCCTATGGGCCCTCTTTTCTCTATGGGAACGGTTTCCGCATAGAGTGCTGTTCCACCACCATATTCTGCGCCCGCGAAGAGTCCAACCAGGAATAGGAGAATATAGAGTGCTGCCAGTGCAAAATAGCCTGCTGTTGCGTATGGTGGCAACAGTCCGATAAGGAAACTGAAGATCGAAAATCCAATCACAGTGATCATTAACATATTACGTCGGCCAACCTTGTCGCCAAGGTAATTGCCAAAGACAAGCGAACCCACAGATCTGGCTATGGCTCCAACTGCGAGTCCAAGGACCAGATATAACAGCGATCCGCCAAAATTTCCGGGAAAGAACACAGATCCAAGGTAATATGCTGCCATGAGTGCGTATATGATCGTGACATAACCATCCATGAGCCATCCGGACCACGCGGCAATTACATTTGTCCACTGCTGGCCATTGAGACCATAGAACTTCATTACACTTGTATCATAAAAGTGTTAAAACTTTTTATCATCGACTGATTTGTAATCCTTTACCAGAGGTGCATGTGGAAAAAAGAAATCTTCATAATAACAGAATCTACAGCATTTTCCTCTCTATGTACATTCACAAGAAAGAATCCGGTTGTAAAAACTTGAAAAATTTTTTTGATGACAGTTTAAGGTTAAGGTAAAAATAATCCAAAGTGAAGTTACACAAGTTGATTATCAAGAGAAGGCTTCTTGTTATAATAGTCTGGGCAGTAGTGTTTCTGGCATCCACTCCCGCACTGATGGGATATTCTCATTTCATTTCATACTCCAATTCATCTGCTGCAAATTCCCATGCTGAATCTCAGATCGCAAGCAACATTTTGGCCAATTCCAGCAAACAGAATTCAACACTTTTCCTTGTTGTTCAGGAAAACCCCTATAACACTACGGGCATAGCAAACAGTACCCTTGAGTTTCAGAATGCCTTAGGAAATTCGACAATTTCAAATTACTCCTCTTCTGACTCCCCATATTCGGCATATATCGCATTCCTGAATTCAGCCCTTTCGGGTTATTCAAACAGCCTAGTTACTTCCTATTATGAATTAAACCAGTCTGCATTTCAGATATATTCTTTCCCGGCGGCTTTCCTGACCAACTGGTCTTTACTGGCCTATAACTCAAGTCTTGTTATGGATGCCGCAGCAAATGCCCAATTCAACAGCACCAATTCCTACCAGTCAGCGTTTCTTTCCGGGCTTAACAGCAGTATCGCCTCTATTCCTTCAAATACAACAGTAACAAATGCCCCAGAAATTGTAAATACATCCATATCCGGGGCCATTAATGAGATTACGGGAAATCCCCTTATGATATATGCCGCCCAGGAGTATCTTGGAATATACAACTACACAACAAACGTGAAAGAAGCGCTTTCCATGTTTGTGTCTCAGACTTTCAACTTCAGTCTCACAACCGATATGCTTAATGCAACCCTTGTGGGTGGCAATATAGGGTTGAATTATGTTCACCTCTATGGACTCAAAGGAATTCCCGCATTCATTTCTGACAGATACATAAGCAAGGATAATTCAACATTCATAGTGAATGTGGTATTTTCAGTCCCATCAGGGTATGTGGGTTCAGGAGGTTCCACACCATCGTCCACCGCAACTCCGCAGATCCAGAAAATCTCCAGTGCGTATTTTGGAACCCAGGCAAAGCTTACCGGAGACGGTGCAATACAGTATGAAACACAGCAGATCACTGCTCAGTACGGGTTTGTATTCGGTCTTCTTTTCGTAGTTCTGGCAGTTGCGGTTGCCATAACACTGGTTTCATGGAAGGGAGGTTTGATCTCCCTGATCTTTGTCTCACTGGCAACTCTGCTCGGTTATCTTTCAATATATCTTACGGGGCTCATTGTCCAGAATGTCAGCTACATTGTCAATTATACGCTGACTGCTGTGGCTGTTGGAGTGTCCACAGATTACCTTGTCTTCATTGCATCGAGATACAGGCAGGAAATCAGGGAGGGAAAGAGTCATGACGAGGCAATGGAAGCTGCAACCAGGAAGGCAGGGAAGGCAGTGGTAATCAGCGGAATAACCGTAGGATTCAGCCTTGCAACATTCTCTGTAATACCTGGATTTGAGAGCTGGGGACTTGTTCTTCTTTTCGCAATACTCATGATAATTGCACTTGAGACAACACTTTTTCCGGCGATACTTTCTTACATTGGCCCAAAATTCTTTACCAGAAAAGGAAGGGGCCTGGAAGAGGAAGGCTATCACAGAAAATCTGCATTCTACAAAGCTGCAAAAGTCTCTATGAAGAGAAAGTGGGCAGTTGCAGGCATAATCATTCTTCTTGGGGCTCCAGCAGGTTATTTCTTCTTTGCAGCACCAACCACATATAATTTCAACACAGGTCTGCCTCAGAATCTCGATTCGGTCCAGGCACTGAATATCCTTGACCAGAAATTCGGCTCAAATGTACTCTACCCTATTACTGTAATAAAGGAAGTAAACGGTACAGGTGGTGTTATACCCGGCGGTGAACTGGCTGCAATAAATGCTACAACAAATATGCTACTGGGCACCTCAGGTGTGACTAAGGTAATTGGACCATATTCCAATGGGAGTGCTTACACTTCAAGCATAAATGCCTCCTCCTATATTCTGGACAATGGAAAATATGTCTATTATCTCGTTTACACGTCGTATAGCCCATATTCCCAGAATGCAATTAACGTAGTTAGCAATCTTAGGGAAAACAGTTCTCTTGTTGTGGGAGGAATAACTTCAGGCATTATTGATCAACAGCATGAGAATACGCTTCATTACACTGAACTTGAAATTCTCATAATTGCAGTTATATTCATAGTACTTCTGGTTTCCTTCATGTCCCCGAAATATCCTCTCATATCCATATCAGGAGTATTCATAAGCATATCCTGGACAACTTTCATACTTTATCTGATATCCGGAACAATACTTGGGGAAGGGCTGATCTATCTCATACCCATTATCCTGTTCATCATTCTTATGTCACTTGGTAATGATTACACTGTTTTTATTATCTCAAGGGTCAAGGAATATTCCTCACAGGAAGGTTTTGAGGAAGGCCTGCCAAAAGCAATGGCAAGCTCAGGACGGGTTGTAACCTCGCTGGGAATGATCCTTGCCCTATCTCTTGGCTCACTTGGTCTTATAAGGTCGGGATTTCTGCAGCAGCTTGGAATAGCCTTTTTCATATCCCTGATAATTGATACATTCATTATCAGGACATTCTACTTCCCGGCCATGCTGTCAATCCTCAGAAAAAAGGAGAAAGGAAAAATCTCCTCTCAATAAATCATTTTTTCCAAATCTTCAATCAGGACTTCCGGCTCTTCAAGGCCAACAGAGAGCCTGAATGTCTCATTTTTTAACCCTAACGCTTCCTGTTCTGTTTTGTTCAAAGATCGATGTGACATTGTCAAAGGATGTGAAATAGTGGAATTTACGCCGCCAAGGGTATTTGCCGGAGCGATCACTTCAAGTTTTTTCATAGCTTTAAGGGGATCGCCGGATATTTTTATGTCAAATGTGATTACGCCTCCAAACCCCTTAAGATTTCTCAGCGATACTTCTCTGTCGGGGTGGTCATTCAATCCCGGATACCTGATGTTTGAAAAACCCTCCAGATTCTGAAGTTTATCTGCAAGTAACCCTGCTGTTCCGTTTATGCGATCTATTCGTGTCTTGAGAGTCTTAATGCCCCTGAGAGTGAGATACGCAGTATTTGGATCCATGGTGGTGCCCAGTGTTCTTCTAAAACTGTCAATTCTGTCTATGATTTCTTTTTTGCCGGCAGCTGATCCGCCGATTACATCGTTGTGTCCCGAGATAAATTTGGAAAGGCTGTGTATCACTACGTCAGCACCAAGATCACTGGAACGTTGGTTGATGGGGGTGGCAAATGTCTCATCCACGATCAGGGTTCCATGGTTTTCATGCACAGCTTTTGCAACGGCTTCAACATCGTACACACGCAGAATAGGATTGGTTAGACTCTCCAAAAAGACTAAGTCTGCTTTACCGGCCTGTTCGAGAAAAGCATCCGTACCCAGTTCTGGAACAATCACCTTTACTCCCCACTTAGTAAGATATTCAGTAACAAACCTGAAAGTCCTTGCAAAGGTGTCTTTATGAATCAGTATGGTTGAACCGGGTTTACACAGAGTAAGCAATGTTGTGGAAATGGCACCCATTCCAGATGAAAAACAGGTTGCAGCTTCTGTATTTTCAATTAAGGCCATCACTCTCGCAAGTTCCTCCACGGTAGGGTTTGATTCTCTTGAATACCTGAAATGTTCACCTTCAGGCATAAGAAAAGCACTGGTCTGATGAATGGGAAAGCTCAAGCTTCCAGTAATTCGATCAACTGACTCTTTAATCGGAAAATTAATCTTTTTCGACATACGCACCTCTTGCGGCTTTAGATCTGAATATTGAGTACTTCAATCCAGATTTATCCATTAGTTTTTGAACACCATTGAGTATAGATTCGGCATCTGTATTATTGTCAAGAGCCATAAGAACACTTGGGCCAGCCCCGCTAATGCAAACTCCTGCAGCGCCATGAGCTAAAGCCATTTCTTTGACTTCCGGGTAAAATGGAAAAATTTCAAGTCTTGCTTTCTCGACAACATCGTCATTCATTCCGTATCTTAGAGAATCACTGTCCCCGCTCATAAAGCCATGAAGAAGTAAACTGGTATATCTAATCTGTTCAATGTGTTCACTCATGGATATTGATTTTGGAACCAGGGATCTGGACATTTTTGTTTTCGATTCTATTCTCACTTTAGGAACCACTGTCATATAGGTGAAATTATCACTCACATTGACAGGTTTTACCTTCATTGGTTTCAGAGACTGGATTGAGACGAGTCCACCGTAGATTGAGGCCGCAACATTATCCGCATGAGGGGTTCCCGATGAAGCTGTTTCACCAAGCATTGCAAAATAGACTTTCTCATCCATGGTGAGGTTCAGGTCCAACAGTGCGTCCATTGCAACAACAGCTGCTGCTGCCGAAGCTCCGCTGCATCCAAGTCCTAGTCCCATGGGTATTTCATTGGTAACAGTTATTCTTAAATTTCCTGCAATTCCCCTGGATTCCATGATACTTTCAATGGCAAGCGAGGCCGTATTTTCTCCAGGGTCAGTGGGAAGGCCATCACAAACTAGTCTCAATTCCGGTTTTTCCGAAGGTCCAAGGAATTCTACACTTACCTTGTTCCTTCCCGCATCATGAGCAAGTCCCAGGGTGTCAAACCCCGGACCAAGATTGGCTGAACTTGAATATGCCCATGCAGCAGCATTTTTCATTTTGCGAAGATAAAGCTGACTCATAAGAATATTATTTAATACGACATTACTCACAGGAATTTTCTTTAAGAGAGGCAGTTTTAGTAGTTAGATTTAAGATGAATGATCTTATTTTTTGCCATGATTATTGCAGTTCCTGTTTCAGGGAACCAGCCATCCGGGCCAGGAGAGGCTGAGGAGGTTCTGATTTTTGACACATTGGCCGGCAAGGAGATAGAACGATATGAGAATCCGGCACTGACCGCCACTTCAGGACGTGGTATTGCCATGATCCGGTCTGTAATGGAGAGGAAGGCTGAGGCACTTGTTGTCAGTGGCATTGGACAGCATGCGTTCGATGTAGCAAGAAGAAACCTGAAGGTCCTGAGCGGAGCTGGACTGACGTTGGAGCAGATAATTCAAGGGGCCACAAAAGGGACTCTTCCAGAGCTCAGTGCTCCAAACCATTAATCACAGAAATTGTGGGAAAGGTTTCCCACAATTTGACTTCTTAAAGGATTTTTGCCACTAAAAAAATTGAGTGAAAACCATCTTCCATTTTAAAACAGTCCTGCTGGAATCCTTCAACTCTGTACCCATTTTTCATCATCACCCTCAGGGATGCAAGATTGTAGTCCAAAACACCAGAATAAAGTCTGACCAGCCCAAGTTCGGCTTTACAGTATTGTGACAGAATTGACAATGCTTCTGTGGCAAAACCTCTATTCCAGTATTCTTTCCCAATCCAGTAACCTATGTGTGCATTAAGGTCCGTGTAATTGATATCTTTCAGGCCGATTACACCCACAACCTGTTCTTCATAAAATATTAGGAAGTCAATTGCAAAAAATTTCCTGCCCTCCTTCCGGTTATGGTCAAACCAGATGAGGGCATCTTCTTCTGTGTATGGATGTGGGAAAGAATGACTGCCAATGTTCCTTGCAATTTCGGGATGATTCGCAGCTTTTGCCATACCCTTTGCAAATCTTTTTTCAAGATTATTGGAAAGTCGTAAATTAGGTCCTCTGAGCTCAATGATATCTTCCACGTTCAGGTTACATAACCATACATAATAATAATTGCAACCTGAAATAAATGCAAAGGTTATCATAAGCCAAAGCCGTACACATGTATGGGACTAAGCAAAAGAGATATCACCAGAAAAAAGAACAGTCTCGAAGAGAAATTGAAGGAACTTGAAGAAAAAGCGAGAAAGAATCCCCTGAACAAACAGCTCCAGGAAGAAGTCAAGGATTTAAAAAGGAAGATTGAGAAACTCTAAAATTTCAGTTTAACCATATTATCCAAAAAATTACCTGTAAATCATTCGACAACATTTTCAAGCAGTTCCAGGTAAGGATCCTCGGTGGAAAGCCTGATTTTGGCATTGAGTGGAATGAGCATCTGTTCATCTCCATGGCCGAAGGGGAGTCCGTAAAGGGAAGGGACTTTCAGCTGATTCAGATAAAGCTGTACAACGTCTTCTATGAAAGGCATTGGTTCCTCGGCTTCTGTTATGGCACGGAAATCACCAAAAACAAACCCCACATATTTGTCAAGGAGTCCTGCAAGTTTCATGGTGAAGAAATATCTGTCAATATCACCACTGGTTACCCCGGTATCCTCTATGAAAAGAATTTTTCCATCTGAGGATGGCATGTATTCAGTGCCAATCAAAGAAGCTGCCACAGAAATGTTGGTACCCTGGGAGACACCTTCCACCTTCCCGGAAATAATATACTTGATCACTTTGTCAAGATAACCGCTTAAGTCAGTTGACTGACCTGATAGAATTTCAGCAAAATTTCTGAAGGAAGGTTTTCGTATTTCGTCAGGATCGGAACCTGGCATAGGTCCGTGGAAAGTTACAAGGCTGGAAAATTTGCTTAATGCAAGGTGTAGGGCAGTAATATCGCTGTATCCAACGAATATTTTGGGGTGATCCCTTATGACATCGTAATCCAGAAGAGGTAGTGTGTGGATGGAGCCATAGCCACCTCTGGCACAAAATATAGCTTTTACAGAATCATCAGTAAAAGCATTCATCAATTCCTCTGCACGGTCAACATCAGGGGCTGCAAGAGAATTTCTCTGTACAAGTTTCCTGATGTTCCTCCCCAGGGATATTTTGTAACCCCAGTTTCGCAGTTTGGAAATTCCCTTGGACAGGTTGTTCATATCAGGAGCACTGGCAGGGGCAATAATTCTTATTGTATCTCCGGGTCTTAATGCAGGTGCTTTTACTGTTGAAGGCATGGAATCACTAATTTGAGCATACTACGGAGCACTAATTAAATATGGTCTATAAGAAAAATATTTTGGTTATAAATTAGAAAACGAAAGTGCTGTATCTTAACTGTGTGGTTTTTGACCCTGTACAAGGTGGCTCAAAACAGTATGTGCATGAGTCCAGGCTGGTACATGCTGAAGTGCAATTGTCAAACCATGGGCATTACCTGTAGCTACCGCTGCAGCACCGGTTGCTGCTGCAATTCCTAAAGAAGCTGCAACGCCTTTTGCTACAGCCAATCCTGTAATTGACATCATCAAAAAATAGGAATTCTTTTAAAATCACTTGTGGTACAAAATAACTATGGATGTTTCCAACTCTATGTAACTAATACGTTCCTGGCATGCTGTAAAATAACACGCTATTCCTCGTACTCCGTAATATGTGATATCATTCATTCAAATAATTCCACATTATCTTCAGTGTCAGCATGTCAGAATCCTTGATACAGAGCAAATTATACAACATCCAGAAGGGTGCCCGTATCCTCATTTTGCCGTTAAACACAAGTCACGGCGACAGGATAACAACAACAGGAATTCCCTGTGAAAACGATGTTGATGAGAATGTGCTGGAAATCAGAGAGCCCTTCGAGGCAATTTTCGAGGATTTTGACGGGAAAAGGATCAAAATGCGAACAGAGCGTTTTTACTGTCTAACCATCCTGGCAGCAGAAATAAAGGACATTGATCTCGTGGGCTGAAATCATTCATTAAAGGTTCGACTAAATTTAATATCCTGAAATTTCACCGCTGTATGCAATGAGGGACGCTATTCCGTATTTAATCCGGATAAATAGGATCAGCATTACGGATATACTGTGTTTCTCGATCAGAAATTGATGAGGAATGGTTTGTCAGAATATTCATGAAGTCACTCAAATTATACTTATTATTGCTGTGTCCATAGAAATCGGCAAAATTAAATATGGCTAATCTAATAATATAAATCAGGATTTTTATGAGTCGTACAATTGGAGTTGTTGGTGCGGGTGTAATGGGTCACGGCATTGCCGCGGTTTTCGCCTCATCAGGATATAATGTCATTCTGTCCGATGTTCAGGATTCTTTTCTTTCAGCAGCTATTGACAAAATGAAATGGAGTCTTGAGAACCTATATAAGAAAGGCACCCTGAAAGAAAAAGCAGAAGATATAATTGCGAGGGTCAGGACTACAACAGATCTTAATGAATTTGCTTCAGCAGATTACATTGTAGAAGTGGTCAAAGAAGATTCCACTGCAAAAAGAAACGTGCTGGAAAAACTCGACAGCATCGCCGGTCCGGAATGCATTTTCGCTTCAAACACCTCTACAATACCTATCACAGAACTTGCCTCAATGACAAGGAGAGCAGACAGGTTCATAGGATTGCATTTTTCCAACCCTCCCATTATGATGCCAATAGTGGAAATTATTCTGGCAAGCAATACGAGCGAAAAAACGCTTTCTACAACTGAAGATCTTGTGAAAAGCATTCACAAGGAATACGTAACTGTCAGAAAAGATGTTCCCGGTTTTCTCATTAACAGACTTAATGATCGAGTTATCCTGGAATCCATGAAAATGCTTGAAGCAGGATCAGACATGGGCAATATTGATGCCATGTTCAGATTCAGGCTCGGTTTTCCAATGGGTATATGCGAACTTCTGGATTTTGTCGGTATAGATACCGTGTACAATGCAAACAGGGAAATGAGGAGCCGGGGATTTTCAACAGAGGAATCCACTGTACTCAAACAAAAGGTGGAAGTGGGAGAGCTGGGTATGAAATCCGGCAGAGGTTTTTACCCGTATCCAAAACCAAATGTATATGCAAGGCCCGTTTTGCTACCAAATGAAGGCATGTTCAGTATAAGTCCTATAAGGCTGCTTTCATCTGCAATAAATGAAGCTGCTTGGATTGTCAGAAACGGTGTAGCAAGCAAGGAAGACGTTGATAGATCCATGAAAATGGCAATGAACTGGCCGGAAGGTCCACTGGAAATGGCGGACAGATTTGGCCTTGACAATGTCGCAGCCATGCTTGACAAGCAATTCAAGGAAACGGGAAGTGAGAGGTATAGAGTAGATCCCCTGATTCAGGAAATGCTCGACAAGGGGAAAACAGGCATCAGAAAAGGAGAGGGTTTCCTGGCCTGGAATGCAGACAGCAGGAATTTTGGCCCTGTATCTTACATAAGTGTAGACTGCTTTGCAATTATTACCCTGAACAGGCCTGACCGACTAAACGCGTTGAATGAAGAGACCTGGGAAGGTATTAGGAAGGCCCTGGAGGAAGCCCTAGCCCAGGAACGCGTGAGATCAGTAATTCTCACTGGGAGTGGCAGAGCATTCAGCGCAGGAGACGATATTGACATGATGGAAAAATGGAAAAGTTCCATGGATGCCAAGATATGGATGAATACTCTTGCCCAGCCATTGCTTGATGTCATTTCACGTTACCCCAAGCCAATAATCTCAGCTGTAAACGGCATTGCATTTGGTGGTGGATGTGAACTGAACATGATGTTTGATATTGTAATCGCCGACAATACGGCAATGTTCTCACTGCCGGAAGGACTTATCGGCGCTATGCCGCCTCTGGGGTCATCATATGGTATAGCACTGATAAGCAGAAAATTAGCCAGGTACGCCCTTACAGGAGATTGGTTTTCTGCCGCGGAAGCCCTGAAACTTGGCATGGTTGATGTTGTTGTTTCCGGAGATCAGTTAATGGCAGTTGCTACCGAGTATGCAAAGAAAATAGCAAAAGTCGCACCACTTTCAGTTGCTGGAATTAAATCATCTATTAACGCCGTAAGGCAGACATTTGCCGGTCATGCCAAGTCTGCAACCGACGATCTTCTTATCCTTGCATCCTCGGAAGACTTCCATCATGGCCAGGAATCGTTCATGAAAAAGAAGAAACCATTGTGGAGAGGAAGGTAAACCTATGAACCTGGATGGAACACTCAGTGACGAGGAATCAATCATAAAGGAATCATTAGAGGAATACTGCAGAAAGAATGTTGTTCCAGCTTATGAAGGCTGGATCAGGGAACGGAAGTTCCCCAGAAAACTCCTGAAAGATCTGTCGCAGCTAATCTTTGGAGCTACTGTATTGCCTAAAGGAGAAGGTGGCCTCAATGAAGTTACGCTCGGACTCCTTTCAGAAACAATGGGACGATATGAGGTACCAGTGTCTGCTTTTCTTACAATGCATTTTGCTAAGATGCTCCCATTGATCTCAGATGAAAATACAAGAAAGAGTTACCTGGACAGATATCTTTCCGGGGAACTAGTCCTATGCGGAGCTTTTACAGAACCTGGTTTCGGTTCTGATTCGGCCTCAATCACAACCAGTGCAGTTCCGGAAAATAAAGAGTTTGTAATAAACGGGGAGAAAGCCTTTGTCAGCAGTCCCGGGATTGCCGATGCGCACATAATTTCAGTACGGACTTCAAATGTGCCGGATGAAAAGAAACACAAAGGTATCAGCCTAATGATAGTTGAAGGCGGAGAACAGGGAGTAGAACCTTACGAAGATGAAAACATGGCATCACTCTTCCAGGGAGATTTTGGCCGGGTCAGGCTAAACAATGTCAGGATACCATCCGGAAATCTGATAGGTGGTGAAAATGAGGGTTTTGCAATTCTTATGAACATACTTGGAATACAGAGAGTTCATGTTGGATTGTATGCAATCGGCCTGGCCATGGGTGCCCTGGAAGAAGCAATAGAATACGCCAGAACAAGGAAAGTCTTTGGAGATTACATTTCAAAGTATGAAGCAATATCGTTCAGGATAGCTGAGGACTGGTCCAAGCTTCAGTCTGCAAGAATGATGGCATTCAAAGCTCTGGCAATGAGCGATTCAGGAATTGACAATGGTGCTGAGAGTTCTGCAGTAAAAGGATTCGGGTGTGAAGCCTCCTTTGAAGCCGTAAGTCATGCCCTGCAGACTCTGGGGGCAGCCGGATATGTCAAAACCTCAGCACTGGAGAGAAAATTTCGTGCCTCGAGAGGTTTCCTGATAGGAGACGGAACTCCTGAAGTACAGAAGCTCATAATAGCGAGAAAGCTCTTCGGGAAAAATTTTGCACCCTGATGCAGTTTCCTAAAAATGACCGTTTGCCTTAAGAAGAAATAATTCATGGCAATATTTCCCACTGCTTCAGTCAGAATCATTTCTTACTTTGTCAAACTGCAAAAATTCCCTTTGAACAGGAGGGAAACGTTAGGCATCCTGCCGTGGGGATATTTGTCCCGGGGACTCTGTTTGCTGTAAAATAAATTTTCATAACATATTCCTTTACTAAGAAATGGATGGGGAAACTTTAGACATTCCAAATGGCTGAGCAAAACTCATATTTCATTTGGTTGGATCATAAAAATAAACAATTCATCTATTCAAATCTCCTGTAGTATTTTTAAAGCCTTTTACAAATCAAATTACTCATGTACTTTTGGAATAGGCAATCTCCAATGGTAATGAATCGCCATAATCCTTATGAAAAAGCAAAGTGCCCCACCCATGACTGCAAGAGCCACAGACGGAAGTCCCAAAAAGTATCCTCCAACAACTAGCGATGAACCTGCAAGGGCTGCCACAGCATAGATATCTGTACGTAAAATGACAGGGACCTCGCCGACAAGGATATCACGTGTCACACCACCACCAACACCTGTGAGAATACCTAAAAGCACTGCGGCAAGTGGATTCAGGTGAAATTCCAATGCTTTCAATGAGCCAGAAACAGCAAAGAGTGAAAGTCCGGCTGCGTCAAAAATCAATAAGGGGTGATTGAGTTTCTTGACTACAGGATAAAAATAAAATGTCAGCAAACCGGGGAGAAGTGCGGCCACAATATACTGCCATTGACTGATTGTTGCCGGGGGAATTGAACCAATAATAAGGTCTCTCATAATTCCGCCTGCATTTGCAGCAGCAAAAGAAAGTACCAGTACTCCGAAAAGGTCAACTTTGTGTCTGACTCCGGCAATTGCTCCACTAATGCCAAATACGAATGTACCAGTGAGATCCAACACTTCAAGTAACAGGGTCAATACTGCTCATCCACCTACATACAATATCTGGGTTATTGGAATAACCATGCTCCTGCAGCACAATACATTGCCTTTATTCCTGCTTCCAGTGTTGGATGAATAACCGGTGCAAAGCATGGATTGTGGTTTGTCGGTATCTCTCCAATTTTTCCATCTTTTTCGGCCCTTGCAAATTCATCGGGATCAGTACCCCCTACAAACCAGAATACTGAAGGTACATTTGCCTCATCACCAAAGTTCCCGAAATCTTCACTTGCAGAGGTGGGTTGCACTTCCTTTAATTCCTCAGAAGGGAAACAGGATTTAAAAGATTCAACTGCCTTTTCAGTGGCTTTACTGTCATTCCTCACAAGAGAATAATGCTCTATGGACCTTATTTCAGGTTTCTTAGGGGCACCAGATGCAGAGGCCTCGGAATACACAATCCTCTCAACTGCCGACAAAATATGTGCACGTACATTTTCATCCAATGTTCGGATATTAAGCTTAAGTACTGCTTCGTCTGGAATCACATTTTCCTTGGTTCCTGCCTGCAGAGAACCTATTGTCAGAACTGCAAAATCAGAAGGTGAAATCTCTCTGGATACAATAGTCTGCAACCGAAGGGCGGTAGATGCCGACATGATTACCGGATCAACACTGGATTGCGGCATGGAACCGTGAGCCCCACGGCCGAACATTTTTATTTCCAGACTATCCGCTGTGGATGTTACTACTCCATCACGCCAGCCAATTACCCCGGCAGAACCGACCATGACGTGCTGTCCGAGAACCACATCAGGTTTTGGTATTTTCCGGAACAGCCCATCGTTTATCATGGCTCTTGAACCTGCGGCGGTTTCTTCTGCGGGCTGGAAAATAACGATCAGTGTACCTTTCCATATATTCCTGTTACTCGCAAACAAAGAGGCTGCACCTAAAAGCCAGGCAACATGCATGTCGTGTCCGCATGCATGCATAACAGGCACAGTTTTTCCTTCTTCATCAGTTGTGATTACTTTGCTGGCATATGGAAGACCAGTTCCTTCCTTTACCGGTAAGGCATCCATGTCGGCTCTGGTCATCACAGTAGGCCCATCACCATTCCGCAAAATTCCAGCAACACCGGTTTTTCCTATTCCTGTAAGTACCTCAAATCCAGATCTATCCAGATTTTTAGCGACAAGATCTGCTGTTTCATATTCCTGCATTGAAAGTTCCGGATGAGAATGGATTAATTTGTATGTTGATTCTATTTCTGGGAGCAGTTTTTTTAATACTGTGGTCGCGGATTGGATTCTCTCGTTCATGATCCTCTAAATGGCACTTCACTAAGACATTAAAGCATTTTGATTTGAAGGCAATTATATTGTCAAATGTCTAAGAAGTAGTTCCCAAAGCTCATTTTTTAATAATCAATAACATTGCTTAAAATGGAATTTTCAGTTAATCCGAAAATATTCCAGTTATTTCCAGATCTGAGACTTGGTGTTTTAGTTTCCAGCGGGATTAAAAATCATGGAGAAAAAAAGGAAATTGAAAATCTCTTAAGAAAGGCAGAATCAGAGATACGGTTAAGATTGGATTTGGAAACTGTGAAAGATAACCCGTTAATCTCCAACTGGAGAGCTGCTTATAAGGATCTGAAAGTGAAGGATGGCAGGCCATCTCATGAAGCCCTGATAAGGAGAGTGTTGAAAGGAGGTCAACTGCCTCACATAAACAATTTAGTTGACATTTACAACTACCTGTCATTGAGATACATGACACCTTTCGGAGGTGAAGATTTGGATAAAATAAATGGCAACATTCAACTGAGGTTTGCACAGGGAACAGAAGAATTTATCGAGCTGGGTTCCAGTGAGCTAACACATCCAAACCCGGATGAGGTAATATATTCTGATGAGGAAAAAGTATTATGCAGAAAATTCAACTGGAGAGAATCTGACTTAACTAAACTTACGGAGGGCACAAAGGAGGCATTCTTTGTAACGGAGGCTTTACCGCCAATCAATGAAGACATACTTCACAAAGCACTGGAAGAGTTTTCAAACTATCTCACATCGTACTGCGATGCAGAGGTTAGAATTTTCATTCTGGATAAAAGTAGAATGGAAATACAATGGTAACTCTGAAATTTCTTAATGTATGCAAAAACACTGGTAAAAACTGCGGAGAAAACAGCTAAATTACTCTAAATTCTCTGTTTTTAGAATAGTTTCTCTAAATGAGATACCAATTTTTCTCACTTATTTAGTAAAGGAATAAGTGTGCAACTCCCCCTATTATTCAGATTAATTCTGATGTTTCGTGCTTCTAATTTTTCTTATTTGCCACCTTAAACAGCAGGATTAGGTTAATCTAAGGAGCGAAAAACATACTATATCCCCCAAATTGTGCCCGTTTAAATCGTTAAAAAGCTTCCCTCTCTCAAAATAAGGATGCGGAGGGCCGGATTCGAACCGGCGAACCCCTACGGAAACAGATCTTGAGTCTGTCGCCTTTGACCTGGCTCGGCAACCTCCGCTTTTCGTTCAGGAACTGTAGTATACTTATGATATTTTCCTTTCTGGCACGTCAAGGCTAAATAATGGTGCCCACTATTCGTATGTTGCAAATCAAGGTGGCAATAGAATGTGAAGGGCATGAATGTACTGATCTACTGGATGCCTTAAAGGCAGATGATGCCAATAACTGGGTTACGGTAGTAAAAGATGGCAGAATTGAAGTTACTGTAAGTACAGATAAAATAACATCCCTCTACAATCTTGTCGACGATCTTTTAAGATCTTACGAAGTATTCAAAAAAATTTATTGATGTGGAATGTAAATTTTACTGTTCCACGTTTAGGGAGAGCTTTTCTGTGAGCTCTTTGTAGCGGTTCCTTATTGTCACTTCAGTGACACCTGCAACCTCTGCGACTGCCCTCTGTGTTCTCCTCTCCTCTGTTATAAGGGAGGCGATGTATATGGCTGCTGCCGCTACACCTGTTGGTCCTTTTCCAGAGGTCAGGTCATTGTCCTGGGCCATCTTCAGGATTTCTGTTGCTTTCTTTCTGGCTTCCATTGAAAGCTTCAGCTTGCTGCAGAACCTGTTCACATAGTCATCAGGCTTTGAGGGCATGATGTTGAGTTTGAGGTACCTGCTCATTATCCTGTAGGTCCTTCCAATTTCCTTCTTCTTTACTCTTGTCACAGATGCAATTTCATCCAGTGTTCTGGGAACGTTTGTGATCCTGCATGCGGCATATATGGAACCCGCCACAACACCCTCAATACTTCTTCCCCTGATCATGTTCTGCTTGACTGCTTTCCTGTAAATCACAGCAGCAGTTTCCCTGACATCGTTCGGTATGCTCAGGTTTGAAGCCATTCTCTCAAGCTCCTGAAGTGCCTGCGAAAGGTTTCTCTCTGCGGCATTGGATACCTTGATCCTCTTCTGCCACTTTCTCAGTCTGTATAACTGTGCACGGTTTCTGGTAGGAATTGATTTACCGTAAGAGTCCTTGTTCTTCCATGAAATGTCTGTGGAAAGTCCCTTGTCGTGAATTGTGAAGGTCATGGGTGAACCTACTCTGGACCTTGATTCAGTCTGT
The DNA here is from genome assembly GCA_021810045.1 of Thermoplasmata archaeon. Lineage (GTDB taxonomy): Archaea > Thermoplasmatota > Thermoplasmata > Thermoplasmatales > Thermoplasmataceae > JAJZOM01. The sequence goes on along the minus strand of JAJZJR010000002.1, from coordinate 80,219 downwards.
TCTGAATCAAATGCTCTCCATTCAGGTCCCTGGTCGATGTAACTGTCATCTATGACGAGACCACAGTTGTTACAGACAAGCTCACCTCTTTCATAATCTCTTACAAGCTGGAAGGAGCCACACTCTGGGCACTTTTCAATTTCTTCGATATGTTTCTTTTTACTTTCTGTGTTCTCCATTTTTCTCACCTAACATATGAGCCTTAATTTCTCAGGCTCATTTACTTCTTCATTCAAGTTAACCAGCCCATATGGGTTGGAAACAGGGCCAAATATCTTCATCAGTCGGCCAACGATCTTGTCATTTTCATCCAGTACCTTTGCTTTGATTTTTGTGCACTGCCCTGCTCTTATTACTAGCTGTTTACTCATTACATGCACAATTTCTAAGTTTTCTTTTGCCAACATATTAGTTATGACAACATGGTATTTAAACTCTACGCAAATTTATTAATACATCTTATCTAGATATTAAAGTATTGGTATCCTGTTTTGTTTAACTACGGGGTGCGTAATAGATAGCCTTACATAGTTTTTGTATTTGGTATTACTTAGGTTTACGGTTTTAATAAAAAAACAAGGTTGTGTAGTGAAATTTTAATATATCAATGGTGGAAAAACTTTAATAGCTTTTCCTATGACATTAAATACTAATTATTCATTGGTGTTAAAATGGCTTCCAATATTGATCAGGATATTACAAAGAGGTGCCAGGAATGTGGTTCTGAGCATCTCGTTAGAGATTATGAGAGGGGAGAACTGATTTGTAATGATTGTGGTATGGTTCTAGAAGATTCATTCATAGATCAGGGTCCAGAGTGGAGGGCTTTCGACTCAGAGCAGGACGATAGAAGGGCAAGAACCGGATCGCCAATGACATTTTTAAGCCATGATAAGGGTCTGGCAACCGAAATTTCTTGGTCGAACAAAGATTATTATGGAAAAAGAATCCCACACAAGAACAGAGCTCAAATTTATCGTGTCAGAAAATGGCACCAGAGAATAAGGGTAAGCAATGCAGCTGAAAGGAATCTGTCACTTGCCCTTCAGATGCTCAATGACAATGGTGCAAAGCTGGGCATACCTAAAGATATAAAGGAAACAGCGGCTCTTATTTACAGAAGGGCTGTAGAGAAGAATCTCATAAGAGGAAGGAGCATAGAGAGCATAGTTTGTGCATCAATATATGCAGCATGTAGGATGGTCAACCTCCCAAGAACCCTTGACGAAATTTCTAAGGCTTCCGAAGTCAACAAGAAAAAGATAGGTAAGGCCTACAGACATCTTGCAAAAGAACTGAGTCTGAACCTTAAGCCAACAACTCCATATTCATACGTTGCACAGTTCTGCAGCAAACTTGACCTTGACAAACAGGCAATAATTGTCAGTGAGGATATTGTAAGGAGATCCATCGAACTTGGTATATCCTCAGGGAAAGGTCCTACTGGTGTAGCAGCAGCATCAATTTACATAGCTTCTGTGATGGTAGGAAAACCAAGAACACAAAAGGAAATCGCAAGGGTTTCCGGTGTTACTGAGGTAACAATCAGGAACAGATACAAGGAAATCAGCAAATCATTAGGTATTCCCGGAATGGAATAAACTCTCATGAAAATCTACGTGGTCGACAACGGAGGCCAGTGGACACACAGGGAGTATCGGGTGATAAGGGACCTTGATGTTGAGGTCAAGATAGTTCCCAATACCTCTCCCTCATCTGATCTTGATGGCCTTGACGGTCTGGTTCTATCGGGTGGAGCCCCCAGCATAGCTTCAGAAATTGATAAACTTGGAAATATAGGCTCATTTATCGAGGATCACGATTACCCTATTCTTGGCATATGTGCTGGTTTTCACTTCATAGCACTGCACTTTGGTGGAAATGTTGCTCCAGGAAAACACCCGGAGTTCGGAAAGACAGAAGTATCAATATCCAAACCAGAGTATATTCTGAAAGATCTTCCTGAAAAAATAATAGCCTGGGAAAACCATAATGATGAAGTTAAATCACTACCTGATACGTTCGAGATAATGGCTTCATCAAAAACCTGTGAAATACAGGCATACAGGCATAAAGAACGCCCCATTTACGGTGTCCAGTTCCATCCTGAGGTAGAAAACACTCAATTCGGAAAGAAAATTTTCGAGAATTTTATAGAGATCTGCAGGCATTGATCTGCCAACCTTTTTATTTACTCTATTATTATATTGCTTCATGCTCACAGAAGTAACTGAACTTTATGGGATGTCGGTTTACACTGACAAAGGCGTTCTTCTCGGACAGGTCAATGATGTTATCTTTGACATGGAGCAGCAGGATGTTTACGGTATTTATATTGCACAGCCAAATACACAGTTGGTGGAAATGGGTTCAGCAATAAGTGTACCTTTCAGATGGATAAAATCAATTGGGGAAATAATTCTACTGAGGAAGTTTCCCTCTTTCCTTAAAGTTCCTCAGGAATAACTTCATTTGTGGGTAAAATAAGCCTCGTTAGAGGATAGAATGTTTGCATAAGCATATCTTTCCAGCTGGGCTACGCCTCTGAATTCTTTTCCCTGTGGTTCCATCACACCATGATCCACAACTCCATCTGGTTTCATGATTCTGAATTCATGGCTGTTTTTTGGGCACCACTGGATGATTTTTACTCTCTTTCCGCTTGGTTCCATGCTAATGAATTCCGTTCTATCCTGAGTTTTCTTCACATTACAGAGATCTTTTAGCCTGAACTCCTCACCTTCTGAAATGGAATCCCAGTCAGCTTTAGGCACAAAAACTTCCGGTTCGAGGCCAAGATTGTAGGTTCTTGAACCAAGTTCCCTGTTGGAAGGATGATTCTGGATTACAGGATTAAGTTCCGGTGATCCATTCAGTTTTATTTTTACCGGATCCGGAACAAAAAATAGTCTTCTTGTTTCTGGATCGATAAGTTCCTTGTTCATGGCATAGAATATCTCAATGGAAAACTCAGAATCTATTTCCCTCATTCCAGACTCGATCCAGTACCTGCGGAAGGTTTCAGGTGAAAAGCCTCTTTTTCTGAAAGTCATAAGGGACCCCAATCTTATATCATCCCATCCAGTATATGTACCGTCTGCTATTCCTTTCTTTATGATCGAAGTCTTCAATACGACCTGAGGAAAATCCACAAGGCCGTAATGGTAATATTCAGGGAGTTCCCAGTTATTGTACAAGAATATGTATTTCTGCCTCTCAGTGTTGTTGATATGATCCTTACCTCTTATAACGTGAGTAAGGCCAAGCAAATGGTCGTCCACTGCAACACTGAAATTCATCATAGGGTAAAAGCGATATTTGTGGCCATACCTGGGATGATTCGCCTCAGAAATCCTGAATGCAATCCAGTCCCTCACAGAGGGGTTAGGGTGATCAAGCTGTGTCTTTACAATAAGAACAGCCTCCCCTGGGGCATATTCTCCATTAAGCACTTTTTCAAATTGTTTCAGATTCTCTTCTGGAGAAACTGATCTGTGGGGGCAGGCAATGGATTTTGAAAGTTTCTTCTTGAAATCCTCTGTTTCACAAGTGCATAAATATGCAAATCCAAGCTTTATGAGATTCCTGGCTTCATTGTAATAAAGATCCATTCTGTCCGACTGTATTACTATCTGGGTAGAATTCACGCCAAGCCATTCAAGGTCTTTTGGGATCTGTTCATATGCATTGGGATCGATATTGGCAGGATTCGTATCCTCAATCCTAAGGATTAGCTCCCCTCCATAACGTTTCACGTACTCATCGTTTAGGATTGCAAGTCTTGAGTGACCAACATGAAGTGGTCCGGAAGGAGAAGGTGCCATTCTCATGACCACTTTTCCCGTTACGTTTCGAAGGTCGGGAAGCCGGTGCTCCTGTATTTTCTTTTCTTTATGGAGGAAATCAGGGTACTTTTTCTCTACTGTTCTTGAGATTTCATCAGGTCCCATTGCGTTAATTTCAGCGACTACCTTGCTTACTATGGGAAATATTTCCTTGGCCTTTGATCTGTATTCGGGAAACTGGCCTAGAACCTTGCTCATGATGGCCCCTGTTTCAGCTTTTCCTTTGTGCTCAAAAGCGTTTTTTATGGTTATCTTTCTGATTTCATCTTCAATTGGCATGTTTTACCTCATTCCGATCATGGAGGTCATAACTTCCTTCAGGGTATCAAATCCCTGCATTGTAGAAGTAGAAACTGCGAGTTTCTCTATCCTTTCTTCAGTGAGATCGGCTTTAGTCTGCACCCTTATGATAGGTGAGGTAAACCGCTGCTTCACTTCCCTGTAAAGGTTTTCCTGCTGTTCCATTGTATAGGATGAGTGACCTGTAGGGTCAATGAGGAAAATTATCACGCCTTTTATATCTCTGAGGGAAAGAATAGATTTGATTTCCATCTCGTTTCTTTCTTCCATGGGCCGGTCCAGAATACCGGGCGTATCTATGATCTGTATTTTCTGGTTGTTCAATTGCATGTATCCAATTGAGATAGTCTGAGTAGTGAAAGGATAAATCGCAACCTTAGGCTCATTCCCTGTCAGTTTTGATAGAAGGGAACTTTTGCCCACATTTGGCATTCCTGCTATGATGAAAGTTGGCATTTCTGCGTCTATATCTGGAATTTTTCTCATCCAGTCCCTGCATTTTGAAAGGAACTGAAGATCCTTGTCAATGCTTTTGATGATCGAGGAATACCTTCCATAATATTCCTTCATTAATCTGTTAAGTTTTTCAATGGTTTTGGACTTCTTCAGCTGGCCTATGATCTCAGTACTTAAGACCTGGATTCTTTCCGCAGCCCACTGGGCTTTACTCAGACTCACCTTATACTGGTCCACATCAAACATGAGATCAATCATGTCCTCATAGAAAGGATGAAGTTTCTCGATAGTGGGGAATTTCTTTACCAATTTCAGGAGATGGGTACATGTAATCGATTCAATCGTAGAAATTCTGTCTATTATCTCCTTTCTGATCTTGTCCTCAATTTTTGGATGATATGGTTCGGTTATTTTGGAAGCCTTGAGAAAAGACTTGTCTATAAGTTCCTGGCTTCTTAGAACTGTCGGTATTCGTGTAAACATTAAATTTCTTAGCTTGTAGGTTTTTCTTTAATGGCTGCTTTAAAAGCACTCATTTTATCTTCAGGAACTTCGAACATGTTGTGGGCATACTTTGCATGGATCTTGATTTTAGGTTCCAGCTCTTCCGGGGTTGCACCGTCAACTTCGTAGCTGCACTGGTATCCTGCATCAGAACACTTGAAATAGTATCTCGGCATAGCAATGTATCTCAATTGCATTTAAAAAGATGTTGAGTTAAGAAACCATACAACACAGTTAACAGGTGGTGTTATTCTTGAACAAAATGCTCCTGGATAAGCTTGAAAAAGAACGGGAATTCTTCTTGGTCCGCGGGGAAAAATTGCAGGAGAACATAGAGGAAAAGCGGATAAAGGTTATCGATATGGAAATGCATCTCAAAGAGCTTCGTAAAGATCTGGCTCTGTCACACAACCTTCTTGATCTATTGAGGGAAAATGCAGTCTGACATGGATAGGATTATGGGGGAACTGGTCAGATACGTTGACCTTACCAGTGATGAACTCAAGGAAATACGTGAAAATTTCCCCATTTACGAAAACTCTGTGCTGAAGCTAATTGATCAAGCCTACAAGTACAACAAGCTGAAAGAAGAATTTTCAAAGCTCTCATCCGAAGAGGCTAAACTGAATTACGAAAATTACGAGACGTTTATGGCTGTACATACGAATTCAATTGCCATTAGCGGTCACAGAGCAGCTATCAGAATCAGTGGTCAGCGCCTCTCAAAGGAAATTGAAAATGACCTCGAAGAACTGCTTTCAAAATACCTTATGATGAAGTTCTAATTGGTCAATGATCAAGGTTTTAACTCATTTTGCAATAAGGATGATTAATGATACAAGAGGATCACAGGAACATTTCATGTGGCGGGGATCCATTCAATTATCTCAAGAGTGTATTGAAAGGCATCAACATTCAACTTGAGCCTGGACAGGATGCAGAGATCCTGGTTCTAAAAGAGAAATTCCCATATTCAAAGGGTACTTATGAGGGGCTTGCAAAAACAACAAAATTATCACTGGTGGACGTTAAGGAAGCCGGCCCGGATGTTCAAATATTTGTGAGGAAACCAAAGGAATAATTTTCACTATCTTTCGAATAAATTTTTATATTACATGGGATAGTGAAGGAGACAAAATTCAGATTTCGTTTTGTAAGAGGTTAAAGTAATGGAAAATTATGATTCATCGCAGATTCAGATTCTAGAAGGGCTGAAAGCAGTCAGAAAAGTACCGGGGATGTATATAGGTTCAACGGATGAACGTGGTCTCCACCATCTCGTCTACGAAGTTGTGGATAATGGTGTGGATGAAGCAAATGCAGGGTTTGCAAAGAACTTGTATATTACAATATACCCTGACACATCCATAAGCATCGAAGATGATGGAAGGGGAATACCAGTAGACCCCCATCCAAAATACAAGAAACCCGGACTCGAGATAGTGCTTACAGAACTTCACAGCGGAGCAAAGTTCGACAAGAAGGTTTACAAGATCACCGGAGGTCTTCACGGTGTTGGTGTGCACGTTGTAAACGCCCTTTCTTCACGCCTTACGGCTATTGTTAAGAAGGGAAGCGATGTTTATTACATGTCATTCAAGCAGGGTATCCCTGCATCCAAGCTGGAAAGCATGAAGACATCCGATTTCACAAAGCACCCTCCGGAAGATATGAAAACGGTTTCAATTAAACTTGAAAAGACCCATGGGACCATAATCTGGTTCTATCCGGATCCAGAGATTTTTGAAACAGTGGATTTCTCATATACCACAATCCTTGAGAGAATCAGGGATCTGGCTTTCCTCAACCCTGGAATAAGCATCACCATCGAAGACATGAGGACAGAACAGAACGAAACACTCCACTTTGAGGGGGGGCTTTCTGCTTTTGTGGAATATCTGGGTGAGGGTTACAATTCAGTACACAGGGAACCAATTGCCCATAAAGTTGAGATGGAGAACGGTGTCGTTGAATTCGCTTTCCAGTACAATACGGGCGTTTCTGAGACCATAGAGAGTTTCGTAAACAACATCAACACCATTGAAGGTGGAACACATGTTGCCGGTTTCAGGGCAGGTCTCTCCAGGGCAATACAGGACTATGCCAAGAACAGAAACATGATCAAGGGTGTAGAATCAATTACGGGCGATGATGTTAGAGAAGGAATTGTGGCAGTTCTTCACTTGAAAATAGCAGAACCGCAATTCGAGGGACAGACGAAATCAAAACTTGGGAACAGTGAAGCAAGAGGGATGGTCCAGTCTGTTACTGAATCTTATCTAAGAGAATTCTTCGAGTCTTATCCAAACATTGCAGATTTAATAGTCAAAAGAGCAATTGCTGCCGCCGCAGCAAGGGAAGCTTCCCGAAAGGCCAGAGATCTGGTCAGAAGGAAATCCGCACTGGAAAGTGGTGGACTTCCGGGAAAACTTGCGGACTGTTCCTCCAATGACAGCACAAAAACAGAACTTTACATTGTAGAGGGTAACTCTGCAGGTGGAACAGCAAAACAGGCAAGAGACCGGAATTTTCAGGCCATACTGCCATTGAGGGGAAAGATCCTGAACGTTGAAAAGGCAACAGATGTGAAAACTCTGGAAAACCAGATCATAAGAGATCTTATCACTGCAATGGGTACAAGCATTAAAGAAGACCTCGATCTGGCCAAGCTCAGGTACGGAAAGATAATTATCATGACAGATGCCGATGTTGACGGTGCTCACATCAGGACATTGCTCCTGACCTTTTTCTACAGGTATGCAAGGGATCTTATCACAAATGGAAGAATATTCTTTGCCCAACCGCCACTGTACAGAATTCAGAAAGGAGACAAGGTTGAATACGTCTACTCCGAGAAGGAAAAAGATGCTGTGGCAGCAAAAATGGGAAACAATGCAGTAACCCAGAGGTTCAAGGGACTGGGAGAAATGAATCCTGAACAGCTCTGGGACACAACCATGAATCCTGAAACAAGAAGACTTGTAGAGGTTTCAATCGAGGATGGGGCATACGCGGACAGGTTATTCTCCATATTGATGGGTGATAAGGTAGAGCCAAGAAGAAAATTCATTGAGGAGAATGCCAGGTTTGTTTCAAATATTGACCTGTGAGGTTTAAACATGGAAAAAAGACCAATTGAAAACGAGATCAAACAATCATATCTAGAATACGCAATGAGCGTAATAGTATCCAGGGCCATTCCAGAGGTAAGAGACGGCCTTAAGCCGGTTCAGAGGCGTATTCTTTACGCCATGAGCGAGCTTGGTTTTACGCACGACAAGCCCTACAAGAAATCCGCAAGGATAGTTGGAGAGACCATGGGTAAGTATCATCCCCATGGAGATGCTGCTATTTATGACACACTAGCAAGAATGGCACAGGATTTCTCCTTCAGATATCCCCTCATAGATGGCCAGGGAAACTTCGGCTCTATAGATGGGGACTCCCCAGGTGCTATGAGGTACACTGAGGCAAGAATGGCAAGGCTTTCTGAGGAAATGATCCAGGACATTGACAAGGAGACTGTCCCGTTCAGACTGAACTTTGACGGTTCCCTTGAGGAACCGGAATACTTCCCGACAAAAGTGCCGAATCTGCTCATCAACGGGAGTTCTGGTATTGCAGTGGGAATGGCAACAAATATGGCCCCTCACAATCTCAACGAGGTCTGCAATGCCGTAGTGTATGCACTAGATCACAAGGATTACGAGGTAGAGGACCTTCTCAAAATTATCAAAGGGCCTGATTTTCCGGGCGGAGGTATTTCCTTCTATACACCTGAACTCGTGGATGCCTATACAAAAGGAAGGGGGAAGGTAATAACACAGGGAGAGGTGGATATGACCGAACCCAAGTACATCATAATCAAGAGCCTTCCCTATAATGTCAACAAGTCAGTATTCATCCAGAATGTAGCAGAACACGTGAAAAATGAGGTTCTTAAAGGCATTACTGATATCCGGGATGAAAGTGACAGGACAGGGATGCGTATTGTCATAAAAGTGAGGGACGACGATATGAAAGGCCTCATTCTTAACCAGCTCCATGAGCACACTGAGTTGGAATCCTCATTCGGTATCATCAATCTTGTTCTAGTCAATAATCAGCCAAAAACCCTGAACCTGAAGGGCATGGTACAGATGTTCATTGACCATAGGCTTGAGGTCATAGTCAAGAGATCTGAGTATGATCTCAGGAAACTCAGGGACAGGGAGCACATTCTTATAGGTCTCACAAAAGCACTTGAAGACATAGATCATGTTATTGAAATAATACGGAAAGCCAAGGATGTACCCGATGCAAGAGCAAAGCTCATGAAAGCCCTTGGCATCGATGAAGTGCAGACCAACGCAATTCTCGATTTAAGGTTGCAGAAGCTCACAACTCTTGAGGTGTCAAAGGTTCTGGAAGAACTGGCAGATGTCAGGTCAAAGATTGCATCACTGGAGGAGCTTCTGGGAAGCGAAGAGAAGAGAAAAGAGATCATCAAGGAAGAGATGCGTGATCTCTCCAAGAGGTACGGCGACAAGAGACGTACAAAGATAACTTATAAGCAGGTTAAGGGCAGATCTATAGAGGATCTTATTCCCCGGGAGGACGACGTTTTAATCCTAAGCGAGGGAAATCTCCTCAAGAGGGTTTCCCTTGAGGAATATAGGGCCCAGAGACGCGGTGGAAAAGGGATTATAACCTCGACCCGCAGGGAAGATAGCATCAAGAGTATAGTAGGATGCAGTTCACATGATGATATATTCTTCTTTACCAACACAGGCAGGGTTTTGAAATCAAAGGCATATGAGATAGAAAAGAAAACCAGAAAGTCTGTGGGAGTAACTGCCTCAACATACCTTTCACTTTCTGAGGGAGAAACCATTAAGCAGATTATCAAGTCTCCCGATAACAAGAAATCGGACCTTGTAATAATAACAAGAAACGGGTTCATAAAAAAGACTCCAGCAACGAGTCTTTTCAACATGAGGGCTTCCGGACTCAAGATCATCAACCTCGGTGAGGATGATGAAGTTGTGGCTGTCGAATCAACAGATGGTGGAAAGAATGTTGTGGTAATTTCCAACCAGGGTAAAGCCTCCGTATTCAAGTTATCAGAGGTGAGGGGAACAGGCCGATCCTCCAGAGGTGTGAGATCAATGAGGCTTAAGGATTCAGACTACATCATAACTGGTTTCATTGCAGAAGATGATCAGGAAATTCTCACCATATCTGAATTTGGAATCGGGAAACGCACACCCATTAAACAGTTTACCGTCCATCATAGGGGCTCATCAGGAATTCTGGTCTTCAAGAAATCAGAACGGACAGGCAGGCTTGTTAAGGCTATACCCGTAAGTTCAGATGACGACATCATGGTGGTTACAAAGAACGAGAAAACCATCAGGCTGAACGTAAGTGGTATAAAGAGCCAGGCCAGGGTTACATCCGGTGTAAAGTTAATAGATGTAGGCGAGGGAGACTGGGTCATAGAATTGTCCAGAGTGGAAGGTTCAGATGAGCAGCAGTAGCCTGAAGGTTGCAATTCTGGGCATGGGAAACGTTGGCCAGAATTTCGTCAGGATACTGTCGGAAAGCGGGAACCATATCAAAGAGGCATGCGGAAAAGAAATTGAGGTTTCATTTGCAGCTGATTCCCGGGAGATCGTCAGAGTGGACCCCAGGAGAACTTATTATGATATTCTTTCTGCAAAGAAAGCCGGGGATCTCCGGATTCTCGGTGAAACTGTAACTATGGATGAGGTTCTTGCATCAGGAATTGATATTCTCATTGATGTTTCATCGGCATCCAAGGATGGAAACAGGGAACTGCAGATATTCCGATCGGCTATTGACAGGGGCATAGATATCGTTACAGCAAACAAGTCTCCTCTTGCACTACATTGGGCAGAACTAATCCCTTATGCGGAAGAAAGAGGCATCAGGCTGCTTCATGAAGCAACTGTTGCAGGAGGAGTACCAGTCTTCAACTTCGTAAAGTACAGCTGTGGTCCCTCTAAGGTACTAAAATTCAGGGGTATAGTGAGCCTTACGGCCAATTTTGTGCTGAAAATGATGAGATCAGGCACATCCTTCGGGGATGCTGTTAAAAAAGCACAGGAAATAGGCGTTGCAGAAACAGATTACACTGACGATACATCTGGCCTCGATGGTGCCAGAAAGACAGTAATACTTGCAAACGCTCTTTTTGGTAAAGCCATGAGCCTCAAGGACATCAAATATTCAGGAATTCCTGAAGTTGATCCGGATGAAATCAAGAGGAATGGAGACCGCCTAAGATTGTTCACAGAGATATCCCTGGAAAAGGGCCAGGTAGAGGTAAGCACGGGTTTTGGACTGCTGGATGCTGATGATTTCCTGCTGACACTGCCTGAATCAGCACTTGGTTATGAGGTAACCACTGACAACAACGGCATTCTAAGGGTATCAAGTGCTCATGACGGACCTAGGGAAACCGCATCTGCAGTTATGAATGATGTGATGATTCTCGCCAGAGAAGCAAAAGGGAATAAAGTTTAGTCAATCTTTTACGGCAAAGAGTGATACTGGTGTATCTTGACTGAAGTAATCAGACACGAAGTTCCAATTGCCATTAGGGCATTAAAAACTGCGAACATATACGAAATCAGAAATGGCAGTCACATCCTTGTGGATACAGGAATGTCGCCCGCTTCACTGGATTTTCTCATGGAAAGGGGAGTAGATCTTTCGCAGATTGATTTGATCATCCTTACTCACCTGCATGTTGACCATATTGGCGGTGCACAGGCAATAAGAGACAAGTATGGTACCCCAATTGCAATAGGCCGAAACGATGCGGAGAGGATACAGAGGATAAAGGATAACAAAGATGAATTTGGGGAATTTCTCTCAAGACAGCTTGGCATTAACGGCACTCCACATGAAATACTCTCAAAGATTGTTGACCGGCACTCTGTCCTTGACAACATGTCCCTTTACCATGAAATCGACATAGACAAAAAACTGGATGGCGGCGAGACATTTGGAAATGATGTGGAGATCCTGAATAACCCCGGACATTCTCCCGGCTCCATATCTATCCACCTTAAGGAAAACGGTTCTCTTTTTACTGGCGATCATCTGCTTCCAGGTATAACGCCAAATATCAGCTTCTATGACGAAGAATCAGATATGCTGGGTCTTTACATCACAAGCCTCAAAGAGACATTAAAGCTGGATGCAAAAATGATATATCCTGGTCACAGAGATCCTTTTGCACACGGAAACCAGAGGATAAATGAAATTCTTGATCATCACAGGGAAAGGCTCAACGAAATCCTGTCTGTGACAGGGGACTGGAGCACTGCATTTGAAGTCGCATCGCGCATAAGGTGGAGCAGGGGAAGAACCTTGGATGCCATGAATCTAATGGAGATGAATTTTGCAATTGGAGAGGCAATATCTCACATCAGATACCTGGATTCCAGCGGGTATGTCGATAAAAAAGAAAATAATGGGGTAGTTATGTACAGGGCTTTAACAGCCAATGGAAAACACCGATTGATCCTGTGAAATGTTGTGCAAGTTGCACAACAGTCTCATTTACTTATTTTTCACACAGACAGAAGAGTATTTCCACAATATACAATAAAAAGGGATGTGAAATCATCCGGTGAATCCAGAAGGGACCTCATCCGAGTGTCCTGTATGTGGTGGAAGATTGAAGCACCCTACCTGGAAGATATTCAGAAGTAACAACTGTGATCATGACTACGACAGGGACGGGCTCGCTTTATCAGCGATCTCCATTTGTGGCCTTGATCTATGAGGAGTTCCGTTCACCGTGAGTGTGGAATCCTCTTTACCATCCATGATGGATGAATACCTTTACACCGGAAAGCTCAGGTTGCTTTCCGGACCAGGAAGGACTGAGATGGCATACGTTCCGAACAAGTGTTGTGCAAAGGATTGCATAACATTTTGAGAACGGCAAACACTCACGAACTGAGTTCCCGGTAATCTTCCGGATCCAGTTCTATTTTACCTGCTGCAATAAGTTCATCCATATGGGCTTTGTTAGAGGACTTCGGTATGGCATATGCCTTTTCCATAACATACCTGAGGGCGATCTGAACCGGTGTGACTTGATATTTTTCGGCCATTGAAAGTAATTTCCCGTAATCTGAGATGGCTCCCCTCATTATTGGTGTATATGCTATCACATCAATCTCATTTTGTTCACAGAAAGGGATGAGGTCATCTTCAATGCCTCTTGTGCCATAATTATATTCAACCTGATTTGCACATATCCTTGTCTGTTCTGCTGCATCCATTGCCTCTTTCAGCTGTGAAACACTGAAGTTGCTCACTCCAATATTTTTTACAAGTCCGGAGGAAACAAGCTCTTCCATGGCGGATACAGTCTCCTTTATTTCCACAGTCTCATTTGGCCAATGGATCAGATACAGATCAATATAGTCAGTTTGCATTCTCTTTACACTCTTTCTTGCAGAATTCAACAGGGAATCGTGATGAAGGTGGTTATTCCATACTTTGGAAATTACGAATAATTTTTCCCTTTCGTAGTTTGAAATTGCCTTTCCGACTATCTCTTCAGTATGCCCGCCCCCATACATCTCAGCAGTGTCAATGACATTTACACCATGTTCGATCGCATATCTGATTGCTTCGACATACTTTTCGTCTTGACTGAATTCTGGAGACTCACCTCCGCCCATCCCCCATGTTCCAAGTCCAATGTCAGATACTTTCTTTCCACACAGTGTGTTCTTCATAGTCAAGTAAAGAAGATTGGGTTAAAAAAAAGTGTCTCCCCTTTAATAAACAAAGCAGGGAGCCAGATCAATAGGGAAGTTGACAATTTCACTGTTTTTCAAGATATGAGTGATCAGGGAGTTGCTTAATGTCCAGGTCAGGATGTTCTGCTTGCCACTGCTCTAAGGTTTCCTTGCCGTCAAGTTTTACAGGATCGAATTTTGTTGATCCACAATTCGGGCACTTCATCTCAAGTTCATTGAATATGTGGGGCTTAAAGAGGTCTGTGGCTACAAATATGTGCTCAAAATCCGTTCCACAGCTTTTGCAATGTATTTTCCATTTATGTACTTTCTTTTCCATCAATTAAAATTATCTGATGGCATAATTATTTTTGCTGTTCAGGAGATCAAAATTATTAATTCATTCAAAGTCTGCAATAAGTGTGTATAACCCTGAACCATTCAAGGTGAAAAATGTGGAAAAACTTGTAAAGTATGCAAGAAAGTATAATTTTGGAACAGTCTTTTCAAGTCTGGATGGAACACTTTCTGTTTCTTCTGTACCTATGCTGATAGATGATAAATTCTCTAAAATCAGTGGACATTTTGCTTTGGCGAATAACATATGGCGCGGGTTGGATGGTAAAATTGTAATGGTGCAGTTCAATGGGCCAAACCACTATATTTCTCCAGATTGGTACGAGGAAGAACATGCTGTGCCCACATGGAATTATGTTAGCATTACGGTATCAGGCGAATTAAGGATTATCGATGACTTGGAACGGTTGAAACGGATACTCGACGATCTAACTGCCTTTGGGGAAAAGCAGATTGGAGGGGACTGGGCTGCAGATTGGTCAGACCCAACATTAATGGACATGACGAAATCTATTGTGGCTTTTGAAATCCTTGTAAAGGAAGTACAGGGGAAATGGAAGTTAAGCCAGAATCACCCTCGGGAAAAGTGTATGAATGTATCAAGGCATTTGAGAGCATTGGGGAATTCAGAATCTTCTGAAATGGCAAATTTAATGGATTCTCCATGGCTATAATTTCAGGTTAAACAAAGAAGAAAACTCATTTTCTCATTTGTCAGACACATAAAAAATGAGATATTCCAGATTTATCTGCATATATATGGAATTTCCAGCAAAAGTAGGGAAAAAGTTTGTCATACAAATACCAAAAAATATCCGGGATTTTGAAGAGATATCTGAAGGGGACGCAATTATCGTTACTCTGCAGAAAAAAGACAGTATTGAAAGGGCCAAAGTGAGGCTCGAAAGCGTTTGGGCGAGAATGTAATATCTCCCTAGCGAATGTATACTACAAATGAATACAAAATAAATATTTCATTACAATGAAAACCTCCAAGTTAAATCCGGTGTAAAAATCAATCCATTGGATGTATGTTCTGGTAAAATCCACATTAGATAGAATTTTGAGCAATTCTATCTACCTCACAACAGATTATGAATGTTCTGATTTAAGCGATAAACTATCAGGTATTGTGAGGGGCAAGAGAGCTTTCCTGATTCCATACAGCATAAAACTGGGAGAGGAAAGAACTTCTCCAGGAGAAATATATTTGTGTTCAAAATGGCACTATATCGAACTAAGAGAATCCATGGAATGTACTTTCGAAGACTTCGATGGGAATATGCTCAAAGTAAGAACTGATAATGGAAACCTTCTGCTTTTCGCTATAAGTGATCTCAAAGATGTTCTGATTGGAAAGACAGTAAGATAATGTATGCCTAAAAAGCAAATCAATTCATGTTTTCCTTGCAATAGACGAAAAAAATCTGACCACAATTTTTTCAGGACAGATGGAGTTTCTGTGTATTTCGTACGATGATTTCTAGTGTGCCAATAGAAAAATTAGTATATGTCCAAAAGTGTCCATTGAACAATGGAAGTCGAAGAACTGCGTACGAAGATATCTAAGATAAGAAGAGGGGCTAAAATATATGTTACGCCCTTCAGCATTGACGACGGAGACTCTTTCACATCAATGGGGATTCCTTGTACCAATCCTGCCAGATCATCTGTGGAACTTGGAAAATCATTTCTTGCTCATCTGGAAAATTTTGATGGGGAAGTCCTATGGATAAGAACGCAGTCATATTACTGTTTAAAATTAGGTATAGGCGAAGTAAAGGACGTTAATGTGCTTATAAGTAACAGTTGGGAAGCCTAAAAGCCTGATAATTAGATCTGTTTTAGTTTTTCAATACAAATTCTTCCCTCATCCATTGTGAAAACTACAACGTTATCCTCGCTTGTTAATTCTAATTTTTCTGCAACTTTTTTTGGGAGGGTAATGCGCAGAGAATTCCCGTCCCTGCTTTTTATGTGGGCAACATCAATAATGACCTTTTTTGCCTGTTCCATTTGGCTTCAATATTAAAAGTCATAAATACGTTTTTCTGAATAATAAATACATAATGCATTATTTCTGATAAAGGCAATTAGTTAACATGTTTGGCTAAACAGATAGTGTCAGTCACGGGACAGGAGAAGTAACTGAATTGAAAAACCTGTTTAAAATATTGGAAAAATAACTGCCCGATCTGAAATGCCTTACAGATTCTTTTGATATAACTGGCTTTAAGTTCACAAAGACGTTTTATAAACGTCTAATATTGGCGAGGATTTGGCATTAATGTGAAAATTGAATCCCAATATATACCTGCATTAGAGGTATACTTCCTCCAGTGATGTTAATTCAGAGCATTACGTGACCTATGGCTTCTCTGTAGGTGAAAACACTCAGTTTACCAAGGTATTTTACCAGGTAATCCGTGACAATATCGGCAAATTTTTCATCCTTTTTAGCTTGCAAAAGATGGGCAAGAGCCATATCCATATGGGCATGACTGCTAAGCAGGTGTGCTGCCCTTTTATCTCCCTGGCTCATTTTTTCCTTTAGATCAAGCCAAACATCATCTGCATGATTAAGCATTTTTCTCTGGGCATCAGGCAGTTTAGATTCCGAATCGATAAGGATCTGATACAAGGTATCGAGCATGTCCAGCAGCTCTCTTGTAGCCTGCAGTCTAACACCTTCGGCTATGGCAAGGCCCATTTCAGCCTGTGCCAGTTTCATTTCTGCCTGATAAGAGAAAATAGGGTGTTCCCTCGGGAGCTCATCTCCAGTAAATTCGCAAATCGTTTTCGTGTAGTCTTCTTCCTTAAAATCTGGCACTATATTTCACCGAGCCCATTAAATAGCCCCGGGCAGATTCGAACTGCCGTCGACGGGTCCAGAGCCCGTTATGCTTGGCCACTACACCACGGGGCTTCCAAATGCGATAGTATTGGTATTTTTAACTCTTTGCTTTCCTTATCCCTGTCATTCCGAATCCGATAAAACCGTAGGCAAGGAGGAAGAAGAGTGCCATAATGAATGAATACGCATCATTCTGTCCTCCCATTATGAACAGCATACCGCTTACACCAGCTATTACAATGGAAATCAGAGAGAGTAATACTGACAGGATGTATTTGTTTCCTATCCTAGCGTGTATCGCCATAAAGAATGCAAAGAAATCCATAATTACAATCAGAAAGGCCAGGAAAATATGGGCTGCAACAACTCCATTTTCAGTTATGTATCCTGCAAATGAGTTTGTTCCTGTGGGGAGTGAAACATATAAATTGATATACATGCCCAAGAGAAACTGAATTCCCAGAAGCATTGATAAAATGCCTAAAGACATTGAGAGTCTGCTGTACTTGTCCATTTCTATATCTCTTGGTTAGGTTACACAACCTTAAATAGATTCATGAGGATAAAGAAAGGTGAAGAACTGGAGTGGACACATTTACTTCAACGATGATTTCCAGTGGAAGGACCTTGAAAAGGCGTTCCCAGAAATGTGGCAGCTCATTGAGAGTGAAACAAAGCAGAATGCCGAAGAAGCACAATACGATGAAATCTCACTTGAACTGAATCTCAATGAAATCAAGAAAAACAAAAAACCCATCGGTTACATAAAAGAGGGAGTAAAATACAAGATGGTTTTTCCATCTGATACTAAAGAAATTGTGGTTTATAGGGGCTCTCTTTCTGAAGAAATCAGAGAAATTACTGAATCTATCTCCAAGATTCTTAAAAACAAGAAAATAAAGCATCGTGTGGAATATGACAAAATGATTCTGTACGAGATTAGAAAAAGAAGGAAGTAAAACCAGACCTACCCCTGACAATAATTTTTTTTACCAACAATGATTAAATCTTATCGTGCCATGTCCTATAGATGGTCAGCAGAATAAAAGTTGTCAATGACGTAGGAGAGTTAGTCTCCATTTTCCATGCAGCCGATAGCGATGTTAAAAGAAGACTTTTGCTTGATCTTTCCACAAGCTGGATAACAATGCCGGTCATAGAGCAGAAGTATGGTGTTGAAGGAAAGCGTGCACTGCTGTACCTGGACAAAATAAAACTCATAGAAAGTCAGTGGATGACTGGAGAGAATGGCCCTGAGAAAGCTTATCATACTTATTACACAAGTGTACAGATAAACCTGCTTGGAACAATGAGTGAACTGGCAGACATAGTATACGCTACGACCCTCAGTGAAGAGAAACTCATGGAATATGAAGACAAGATCTTCAACATGATTACTGATAGCGAAGGCGTATTCCTTGGGGATGTTGCTGAAACCCTTGACGTTTCACAGGCCCTCTTGAGAGGAATTGTGAAGAGATCAAACCTTCTTCAAATTAAGGGATACAAGATTGCGAAGGTCAACGACGTAATGTAGTCAGATTCACATTGACCAGGATTACAATTTTAAGGATAAATCACCGTCCATTCAGGGACAAGAGAATAACAACCCATGTGGCCCTTACAGCAAGGGCATTTGGGGCTTCCAAAATCCTTATTGATTCGGAGGATTCAGAACTCGAGGCTACCCTAAACAAAGTCAGTGAAAATTTCGGCGGAGACTTCAACATAAAGAGTGGGGTAAAGTGGAAATCGGAACTGACAAAATTTGATGGCGTAAAGGTGCACCTTACCATGTACGGGCTTCCTGTGGCAAAAGTCATAGACGAAATACGCAAGGAAACTGAAAACAGGGACCTGATGATCATAGTGGGTGCCAGCAAAGTTCCTCCGGAAGTCTATGACGGTTCTTCATACAATGTTTCTATAACCAACCAGCCAATAAGCGAAGTCTCGGCGTTGGCTATTTTACTTGATCGATACTTCGGCGGTTCCGAACTTGAGACTGCATTTCAAGGGAGGTTAAACATCCACCCAACTGCTAAGGGAAAAGAGGTTAGGATTCTTCCCAAAGAAGATGAATGCATAAGAATCCTTAAAAAGCAAGGTGCAGACGAAAAACTCCTGAAACATTCCAAAGCAGTTAGGGATCTTGCTGTAAAAATGGCTTCTCTGATCGGTGCTGATCAGAAAATTGTTTCAATAGGTGCATTACTTCACGACATTGGAAAAACCAGGACAGATGGAATAGATCATGCTTTCGCTGGTTCACAGATACTTGAAGATAACAATATAGATGAAAGAATTGTGAAGTTGGTACAGAGACATACAGGGGCCGGCATTAGTATGGGAGAGGCAAAAAGCCTAGGGCTACCTGAAATAAACTTCATGCCAGAATCTGTAGAAGAAAAAATTGTTGCTCTTGCAAACAACCTGATTTCTGGAGATACAAGAATCACTATTGAACAATTATTGGACGGGTACAGGAAGAAAGGTCTGAATGATCAGGCTGAGAGAATTCTCCAATTGCACAGGTATCTTTCTGAACTTTGTAATAAAGATATTGATAAGATCTAATTTTAACGGATCAAAATAGAGAATTTTGTGGCGAAAGAATTAAACGCTTAGAAAAATTACCGTAGCTACAGTGCCGTTGTAGCTTAGCGGTAGAGCACTCGACTGTTAATCGAGCGGTCGTCGGTTCAAATCCGACCAACGGCGTATGGGGCTGTAGCTTAGCTAGGTAGAGCGCCTGGCTCATAACCAGGTTGTCATCGGTTCGAACCCGGTCAGCCCCATTATACCTTTTCTTCACAAATGAGATTGGTCATTATTGTTACTGCGTTCTCAGCTCATTCGCCAGTTAGTCCTATTTTTAAAAAGTATGGAGTAGGTGTATCATGGGCCAAGGTTGGTTTCTAAATGCTTAATGGAAAAATTAAGAGAGGGAATAGTTCTTTACGTATTCCCTGAACGAAACGGGTTCCTTAACAAACCTGTCCAGGTAAGTGTTTTCCCTGTAGAAATTTAGAAGATACTTATCAACCTCATCCGGGGTGAAAACGTTGGCGGCTTTCAGTGATTCAACTGCCCCTTTGTATCCAAATTTTCCTTCTACAACTTTTCTGGGGCTTTGTCCTGTTTTCTCATAAGCTAAATTTATGGCATCGGCAAAGGATATCTTGTCCCTGGAACATACATCAACTGCACCTCTGAGATCCTTGGCTCTTTCTATGACACTAACCAGATCCTCAACATGAACAGGAGATATGGACCCTCCTGACGGAAGTTTTGATATTTTCTGTCCAGTCAACTGGAACAGTTTCTGTGTAAATTTATCGCCATTGCCAAAGACCACAGATGGTCTAACATTAAGGTGATTCTTTACAAGTGCTGCATTATCTTCACCAGTTCTTTTGGTTCTGAAAAATTCAGTTGTGCCATAATGAACATTAATTGATGACAGATAGACAAGTCTCTGGTCTGTATCGTACTTGTTCAAGGCAGCAACGATATTTTTCACGCCATTCACGTTGACATCAAAGAATTTCTGTTCCGATTCAGTATCTATGCCGGCAGCATCTACAACCATGTCATAATCCTTAACAGATTCCATGACTTTTTCCGCGTCAAGAATGTCTCCCTTGATCCATTCGATACCTGCCTTGTCAAGTTCCTCACTGTTGCTTCTGGAATAATAGGATACCTTATCGGCAGACACGTGCTGCGCAATGTTTCTGCCTATATACCCTGATCCTCCAATAACTATGACTTTCATGATTTTGCGAAACCTCAAGTATTTATGACCTAAAAAGGTTTTATGCAAATGAGATTTTTATTTTTGATAGAATATCAATTTTGAACTATTGTTAAGGTATAGGCAAAATTCTGAAATACCGGGGACCTTTTTTAGAATTATCTATTGGTAAGGACTAAACCTATTTCAGCCAAATTTAATAAATTTAATCTCCATAGCCAATTGGATTTTAATGAGCTCCAAGGGACAGGATGTTTACATGGTAACTGGAGGAGTTACCAAATTTTCTAAGGCGAATACCAGGAAAGATTTCCGCTATCTGGTCAAGGAAGCTTTTGATTATGCCCTTAATGATGTCCACATGACAACCGCCGATATCGACGGGTCAGTGACTGCATATTTTTCTGATCATTTCCAGAGACAGGCAATGGCGGGAATAATGGCACATGAATATGTCGGTCTCTCTCCCAAGCCGAGCAAGAGAATAGAGGCTGGCGGATCTACAGGTGGAATGGGATTTCAGACCGGAATTGAGGAAGTCGCATCTGGAAGAATGGATTCGTGTGCTGTAATGGGTTTTGAAACAATGTCTCACGTTGAAACCTGGAAGGGAAATGAATTCATTGCCCTTGCAAGCGATATGAACTTTGATTACCCAGTTGGTGGCTTCTATACCGGATATTATGCCATGATGGCAGTGAGGCACATGTATGAATTTGGAACAACTGTTGAACAGTTTGCTAAAGTTTCTGTGAAAAATCATGGAAATGCTATTCATAACTCTTATTCGCAGAGTCCAATGAGACTTACTGTAGAAGATGTAAGAAATTCCCCAATGGTTTCATACCCTCTTACCAGACTGGATTCATGCACTATGTCAGACGGTGCAGCTGTGGCAATACTTGCAAATGAAAAAAAGGCATTTGAGCTCAGTGATCACCCTGTTCTGATCAAAGGTGTTGGTGGAGGAACAGATTCAATGAGGCTTTCGGACAGGCCTTTCAGCAAAGTTCCACTTCTTCCAAACGAGAAGGAATCCGACTATGCAAATCTCAAGTATCCTGGGGTACACTCATTCCGGGCTGGAAGGGTTGCAGCTATTGAAGCCTACAAGGCTGCAGGAATAATGGACCCACTGGAAGAACTGGATGTTGTGGAACTTCACGATTCATTCACTTCTTCTGAAATTCAGACCTATGAAGATCTTGGCCTGGCTAAATATGGAGAAGGAGGGTTATATGTTGAAGAAGGCAAGGCAGATGTCCACGGAATAGTTCCGGTAAATACATCCGGTGGCCTTCTTGCTTCCGGTCATGCAATAGGTGCGTCGGGGATAATGCAGGCGGTTTTTACCTTCTGGCAGCTACAGCATTCAATCAAGAAGCATCTTAAAGATGATGCACTCCAGGTTCCCAATGCCAAACTCGGCCTTACTCACTGCCATGCAGGAACCGGTACAACTGTTGCAGTAACAGTGATGGAGGCGACAAAATGACAGTAAATCCTAATGCAAAGATACCTGAAACGCTAGAGGGAACAACAGTCTACAGTACCGATCCGCTCATAATAAGATCACATTACGAGATCGATTACATGCACAGCTATGCCCAGGATTCTGAATTCTTCAGGGCTCTCGGTCAGAAGAAAATAATGGGCAGCAAATGCAAGAAATGCGGTTACAAGTACGCCACTCCAAGGGCTCACTGCATGTTCTGCGGTTCTGAAACAGAATGGTTCCAGCTTCCAAATGAGGGTATGGTACACACTTTTACAACCTGCTACTTCGGCAGTGAGGAATTTCTCAAGGACACTCCATTCCATCTTATAATGGTGGAGTTTGACGGGGTTGATTCCCTGTTTATGGCAAGGTTAGTAGGTGTTTCCGCAGAGGACCTCATGATTGGCATGAAAGTAAAGGCCAAATTCAAGCGGAACCAGAAATTCAGCGCTACAGACGTTTACTTTGTTCCTGTCAAGGAATAAAAGCAAACATTTTTTTCTTAACTAAAATCCTATTTTTTATTATGCAGTTTTCCAACGGAGACAAGGATGTTTTCCTGGTAAAGATTGACAGCATGATTGACAGAGGAGCACTTCTGTCAAGGTACAGCAGAGCAGCAAGCCTGGACATCAGAGAGGTCTACAGGAAAGAATTTGAGGGAAATACTGCAAGAGGCAAGGATTTCTACAAAAGAGTTTTTCTTGAATACGGGGACGAGTCAATAGCAGAACTCGTGACAGCACAGATGGCGGTCCAGAATATCAGCAATATCCAGACCAAAGCCATTGAGGATCTTAGAGTGGGCTTATCGTATCTGGAGAAGTCATCCCGTTACGTAAGATACGATCGGAAAGTCAATGGGCGATATCTTTACCTTGATCCTGAAAAAGCTGGAATTCCAGAAAACTGCAGAGAAGATTACATTTCATCATGCGATTCACTTTTTGATTTCTATGCTGACAATTATGAGAAGGCATTAAAGTTCTACGGGGAAAAATATCCTATTGATTCAATCATTTTCAATGAATCAGGGGTGGGACCGCAACATATAGATGATTTTGATACTGAAGAAAGAAAATCAGCTGAAAAATCCTATACAAGCTCAATCAGGGCAAGGGCTCTCGACGACCTCAGATATGTTCTCCCTGCATCCACACTGACAAATCTTGGAATTTCCGGCAATGGAAGGGCATTCATAAACCTTATACAGAAGCTCAAATCAACGGGATTACCAGAAGCCCTGAAAATTGCTGATTCAATATATGGGGAACTGGAACAGGAACTTCCGGAACTCATCAATTCTGCCGTCTCAAAGCATGGAATGGAGCTCATCAGATACAGGAAGGATCTTTCCACCTTGCAGGTTGATCTTCTTGGTCAGGAGACGAGAAAACTTCCTGAAGTAGAACTTATGCAATTCGACGATGATCAGCAGGCACTGAAAAAATCACTTTCAGTCTTTGCATTCTCAAATGGAAACGTTGATCTGGCTTCTGCCTTTAAAGGAATCTCCTCAAAAAGCAATGATGAGTTGAACGCAATTGTTGAAAAATTGGCTGCCTTGAGGCAAAACAGAAGACACAAGCTCCACAGAGCCTTTGAATCGGTGACTTATCTGTTCCAGATAACAACTAATTATGGGGCATTCAGGGATCTCCAGAGACACAGGTTCATAAGCATAAACAGGCAACCCCTGTCAGATAGATTTGGCTTCGATATGCCTCCATTTTTTGAGGAAACAGATCTTAAAGATGAATACACCTCCTTAATGTCAAACGCATCAGAAGTGTTCAGAAAGATTGAGAAGTCAAGTTCAAGATCTCATGCCCAATACGTCATACCATATGCTTACAGATATCCGGTTTCTGCTATGATGAATCTCAGGGAGGCAACATTTTTCTGTGAGTTGAGGTCAACACCACAGGCTCATCCCGATCTTAGAAAGATTGCGATTGACATATATAGTGAGATATGCAGAATCAATCCATCTCTGGGCCAACTGATGAAATTCGTGGATCAGGGAGAATATTCTCTGGGGCGTCTCAAATCAGAACAGAGTAAGGAGCGCAAGCTGAAAGGTCTCGACTCCAGCACTTAATGAAGATCTATTAAAACCTCTTTATTTTAGCCGATTTCTTTACCAAGTAATTCTCAAAAAGTTTATATTGAAGAACATATTAATCCGTCAACTCGAGGTGTAACTCTAAATGTTATCAGGAAACATGCCGATACTAGTGCTGAAAGAAGGCACGTCCCGCGAACAGGGAAAAAACGCACAGAAGAACAATATTGAAGCTGCTAAGACAATCGCTGACGCTATCAGGACAACACTTGGTCCGAAGGGTATGGACAAGATGCTGGTTGATTCTATTGGGGACATTATTATCTCCAACGACGGAGCCACCATCTTAAAGGAAATGGATGTTGAGCACCCAACTGCAAAGATGATTGTCGAGGTTGCAAAGTCACAGGACACCGCTGTAGGCGATGGAACAACTTCAGCCGTTATCATGGCAGGAGAACTTCTCAAACAGGCAGAAACACTTCTGGAACAGGGTGTTCACTCTACCGTGATCACAAACGGATACAGACTTGCCGTGAACGAAGCAAAAAACCACCTTGAAAAGATTGCACTCAAGGCAACGGATGACAAGACCCTGAAGAAGATTGCAATGACTGCCCTTTCCGGCAAGAACACAAGCCTTTCAAGCGATTTTCTGTCTGACCTTGTTGTAAAAGCTGTTGATGCTGTTGCAGAAGACAGAAATGGAAGAATTGTTGTTGATACCGCAAACATAAAGGTAGACAAGAAGAACGGAGGAAGTGTTTCCGATACCCAGTTTATAAACGGTCTTGTTATTGACAAGGAAAAAGTTCATGCCAAAATGCCATCTTCAGTGAAGGATGCCAAGATAGCTCTTATTGACTCAGCTCTTGAAATAAAGAAAACAGAAATTGAGGCCAAAGTCCAGATTTCCGATCCAACAAAGATTCAGGATTTCCTCAACCAGGAATCTGACACATTCAAGAATATGGTTGAAAAGATTAAGAAAAGCGGAGCAAATGTCGTACTCTGCCAGAAGGGCATAGACGATATCGCACAGCACTATCTTGCAAAAGAAGGAATTTATGCAGTAAGAAGGGTCAAGAAAAGCGATATGGAAAAGCTTGCAAAGGCTACAGGGGCCAAAATGATCACAAACCTAGATGACCTTACTGCCGAATCATTGGGAAAAGCAGGAAAAGTTGAAGAAAAGAAGATCAGCGATGACAGAATGACCTTCATAACAGATGCCGCAAACCCCAAAGCAGTAAGCCTGCTCATAAGGGGTGGAACAGAGCACGTTATATCAGAAATAGAGAGATCCCTCAATGATGCAATAAGAGTAGT
The DNA here is from genome assembly GCA_021810045.1 of Thermoplasmata archaeon. Taxonomy (GTDB): domain Archaea; phylum Thermoplasmatota; class Thermoplasmata; order Thermoplasmatales; family Thermoplasmataceae; genus JAJZOM01. Next base: position 54,486 of record JAJZJR010000002.1, on the reverse strand, counting down.
AGCACTCACAAAAGAAGACGGAAAGTATCTTCCAGGTGGAGGTGCCATCGAGGCTGAACTCGCCATGAAGATAAGATCTTTTGCAAACACAGTGGGCGGAAGGGAACAGCTGGCCATAGAAGCTTTTGCCAAAGCTCTCGAGATCATCCCGAGAACACTTTCAGAAAATGCCGGTATGGATCCAATCAACACCCTGATCCAGCTTAAGGCTGAACACGAGAAAGGTCACGTCACATATGGTATCAACTTTGAGACAAACGATCTTGGCGACATGACCAAAATTGGTGTCGTTGACCCACTTAGGGTAAAAAAACATGCTCTGGAAAGTGCAGTTGAAGTTTCAACCATGATCCTAAGAATAGATGACGTCATTGCCAGCAGGAAATCCAGTGCCTCCGAAGGACCAGGCGGTATGGGTGGCATGGGTGGAATGGGCGGCATGGGCGGAATGCCCCCGATGTAGACAAATCAGTTTTTTTTCATTTTTAACCCAACCCAATTTTCTTTTTCTGAATATTTTCGTAATTCTTTATGAACACTCTACTGGGCTTTGCAACGAAATTTTGGCTTATAATGCAAAAGTCAAAGGAAATTTAGAATTGTTATCTGTTAAATGATGCCAGGTTTTTTAAAAAAGAACCAAATTTATTAATTTTCCTGTGATTGCAGGACGGTGAGTCTTTGAATCTTTACGAATACATGGGAAAGGAGATATTCAGGAAACACGGAATACCTGTTCCCGAAGGGTACGTAGTGGAAAAACCAGCCGATCTTAAGGAATACAAAAAGCCTGTTGTTGTCAAATCCCAAATTTTACTTGGTGGAAGAGGCAAATCAGGAGGAATTAAATTTGCAAAGAGTCAGGCAGAACTCAAAAGTGCTGCTGAAGAACTTCTCGGTGCCAAGATTAGGGGCCTTACAGTTACCAAGGTTCTGGTTGAGGAAATGGTCAATGTCAAGAAGGAGTACTATGTTAGCATAGCTCTGAACAGGTCAGAAAGATCTCCAATGCTCATAGCAAGCGCATCCGGAGGTGTTGAAATCGAAGCAGTACCGCATTCAGAAATTTTCACAAGAAAAATTGACCCGCTTTTGGGTTACTCAGATTATATCGGAAGGGAAGCTGCCAAATTCATGAACCTCGACAAGAATCTTTCAGCTCAGTTCAGGGACATTCTGGCTAAACTGTATAAGGTCTTTTCAGAAGAAGATTGTGAACTGGTGGAAATAAACCCGCTTATGGAGACTGCCGAGGGAAAGATTATAGCCGCAGATGCAAAGGTTGTAATGGACAGCGACTCTTTCTTCAGGCACAAGGATATCAATGTCACTGATCCGGAAAAAACTCCACTGGAACTTGAAGCTCAATCAAAGGGATATGCATTTGTTGAACTGGATGGAAATATCGGTGTAATTGCCAACGGAGCGGGTTTAACAATGGCGACTCTGGATGCACTTACTTTGCATAAGGGTAAGCCCAGGAACTTCCTGGACCTTGGCGGAACGGATAATGTTGAAATTGTTGCACAGGCATTCGACCTTGTTCTGAAGGCAAATCCGAAAGTAATCCTGGTGAACATCTTTGGAGGTGTCACAAAGGGAGACACAGTTGCCAATGGTATCGTGGAGGCCAAAAAGAGATTCAACATTACCAAGCCAATTGTTGTTAGGCTTAGTGGAGTCCATGAGGAAGAGGGAAGGAAAATCCTTAGCGATGCAGGGATAGAAGCATTCCCCACAATGATGGAGGCAATTAAGACTGTTGTTAAAGAGGCAGGTGAAGCACAGTGACAGTATTAGTAGATAAGAATACAAGAGTAATAGTTCAGGGAATCACCGGACATCAGGGTTCATTCCATGCCGGTGAAATGCTGAAATTCGGTACAAATATAGTTGCAGGAACCTCCCCCGGAAAGGGCGGATCAAAGTTCCAGGAAAAAGTCCCTGTTGTGGACAGTGTTGCAGAAGCAATGGCTTATGAGCCGGATGCAACAATGATTTCTGTGGCCGCACCATTTGTGAAGGACGCAGCCTTTGAAGCCATAGACAGTGGCATCAAGCTCGTTTATATTCTCACCGAGAAAGTTCCATTTCATGACTCAATGGAAATAGTTCATGAAGCAAAACTCAGGGGAATCACGGTAATGGGCCCCAATGGTCCGGGAATTACAGTTCCAGGCGAGTGCAAGATTGGAATCATGCCAAACCAGATATTCAGGCAGGGAGACGTTGCCGTGGCCTCGAGGAGCGGTACGTTAACCTATGAAATTGTGGATCATATCACAAGAAGCGGACTTGGGGAAAGTGCAGTAATTGGTCTTGGCGGCGATCCAGTGGTAGGTCTCACATATATTGATGTTCTAAAGCTGTTTGAAGCTGACGAGAGAACCAAAAGAATCGTTCTTGTAGGTGAAATCGGAGGCAACAATGAGGAACTTGCAGCAAAATACATCAAGGAACATGTGAAGAAACCTGTAGTTGCCTACATAACCGGAAGAAGTGCCCCACCAGGAAAAAGAATGGGACATGCCGGCGCAATCATCGAGAAAGGCGTTGGAACTGCAGAATCAAAGATTAAAGCATTTGAGGAAGCAGGTGTCAAGGTTGCCGAATTCCCCGATGATGTACCAGGTCTTCTGAAGTGATACCATGAAGAGAGATATCATATCAGTACTGGATATGGCCAATGATCTAGAAGATATCATTGACCTTTCCATAAAACTGAAAAGACAGAGATATGAACAGTTTCCACAGTTCACTAATCATGTTCTCGGTATGATATTTGAAAAGCCGAGCACAAGAACCAGGGTTTCCCTTGAGACAGCGATGACTCAACTAGGTGGCCATGCCATCTATCTGAACCCCAACGACATGCAGATTGGCCGCGGCGAAACAATAGCTGACACTGCCAAGGTCCTTTCACGTTTTGTGGATGTAATATCCTACCGGGCTTTCAGGCATGAAAATGTTGTGGAACTCGCGAAGAATGCGTCGGTTCCAGTGATTAATGCCCTTGATGACTTGGAACATCCCGTACAGATAGTTGCAGATTTCATGACCATTAAGGAAAAGAAAGGAAGAGTAAACAACCTGAAAGTCAGTTATGTCGGCGATGGAAACAATATGGCCAATTCACTTATCCTTGGATCAGTCGTTCTTGGTTCTGATATTTCAATAGGCTGTCCCAAGGGTCGTGAGCCCAATAAGGATATTGTGGAAATAGCAAGGGAAATAGCAAAAGACACCGGAAGCACTGTTGAAATACTCGAAGATCCTGTGAAAGCAGTCGAATCAGCTGATGTGGTTTACACTGATGTCTGGGTATCAATGGGTGAAGAGAAGGAAAAAGCTGAGAAAGAGAAACTGTTTGGAAAATACCAGGTAAACGGCGATCTTGTTTCACATGCCAGCAAAGACTATCTCTTCCTGCACTGTTTACCTGCACACAGGGGTCTGGAAGTTTCAGAGGAAGTGATTGAAAGCTTCCACAGCGTTGTTTTCGACGAGGCGGAAAACAGGCTTCACACAGCTAAGGGTATTCTTAGCACAGTACTTTATTGATTCCTCAGATTCTGGTTTAACCAGAATCATTATTTTTCAATTGCTTTTGTATAATAACACTGAAAATTTTCATTCCGACCAGCAAAAAAGTTTATTTAAAATTAGTGATTCATAACCCAATGAGTGGACCCTCCCGATTCAGGAGATCAGATAACCTTAACAGGTTAATCGAAGAAAAGAGAGCGGGCAATAACCTCAGGGAAATACCATCTGTACTTGTCCCTGTCTGGCAAATCAAGATCAGGGAAAGATTTGGAATCAGTGTTGACAGAGAAGTGGCTGAATACATTGTACTAGCAGCACATGAAAGAGGCACATGGAGAAAACAGCGTGCCATGAGGAAAATTGAGAAACTTTTCCTCAGCAGAGGAGATACTATAGAAGATTCCATGAGAAAAGCCAGGCAGGTCGTCGATCTTGCCGTTGGCACCGTAGAAAAATAGATGCAAAAACAAGTAAGATCCAAAAAGGATCTTGAAATTTATTTACAAAAACTTCAGAAACCAGAATTTTACAAGAATCAGCTTGAGCAATACCCTACGAGCGCTGCGGTAGCTGCAGAAATTCTTTTTCTCGCTTTACTCGATGGGAATATACTGGACAAAACCGTTGCGGATCTTGGTGCGGGAAACGGGATATTTTCTGTGGGTGCAGCACTTCTGGGTGCGAATAAGGTTTATGCTGTGGAACTGGATGAAAACATGGTGAAAGTCCTGCGACAGAATTCAGAGGATCTTGAGCTGGAAATTATTCAGGGGGATGTCCTCACTTTCAGAGAAAATGTGGATACAGTATTCATGAATCCGCCTTTTGGTTCCGTGATTGAAGGATCAGACAGGAAATTCCTGGATTCTGCCATGAAATTTGGCAAGCACATTTACTCTATTCACAATCTTAAGTCAGCTGATTTCATACGCAGTTATTATTCAAAGAAATTCACCATAATGCGGGAACAGAGGATGGTTATTATGGTTCCAAGGTTGTATGCTCACCACACCATGGATCAGAAAAGTATTCCGGGTATTTTCTTCCACTGTGAACTACAGAATAAGTAAATGAAGCCTGCATCAGGCAAATCAATATTAAGTGGTTAAAAATCTCCTATGCACTCCCATGGCCGGGATGGGGTAGAGGGCTATCCTTGGGGACTGTGGATCCCCGGACCCGGGTTCAATTCCCGGTCCCGGCCCTTCTTATATCGTTCGGTTTAAGAATTTATGACGGCAATTTTTTGACTTGTTTTTATTTTGTAAAAGTTGTACTCCCTGTCTATATCTTTAGACTATTCTTCCAAATAATCCTGTGTTTAAATTACTTCTATTAGTTTAATTCTGGCAGGAAATTTTCCAATTGGGAAAATGATTATTTTAAGCCGTTTGAAGATTGTAAAGAGTCCACCTGAAATATTTCAGTTCCTCTGTGTCTCAAAATGTATTATTGCTGCTATATAGGGTTAAAAAGAAAAAATAAAAGAAAGGTAAATAAGAATGGGGGTACAACAAAATTAAAAATAAATTGGATGGGATTTAACAGTTAAATTAGAATTACCTGGGAGAAATTCTGACTACGTTGCTTCCTCTTATGATAACAGTGCCGAGTTTTCTGTTAAGGTTTTCAGTATTTTCCTCAACTTCATCCAGCACCATGTTCATATATTCATCATACCCGGAAAGTGTCCCTTCGAGTATCCTGTTATCTTTAAGCAGCAATGCAACTTTTTTGTTCAGATTTTCTTCCAACATTTTCATAGGCATTATCATTTTTTACACCTTAGTTGTATTCGTCTTCGTCTAGTCCTTCTTCGCGACTCATTATTACCTGGATTAGTCCCTTGAGAACTTCTTTAACATCCTCAAGTTCTTTTCTCATTGTTACCACTTCATTTGAAAGTGTTTCAACATCCTTTACCTTGCTAGCAGTATCACCTTTCATGCCATATCCTCCATGATATTTATCATTCCGTAATCATCTGCAACTTTTCTTATCTCGGTTCTCTCACAATTGTCGCAGTAAAGTGCGGCATTCTTTTTTACCATGGGTAACCTGCATTTAGTGCACAGAGTTCTAAGTACTCCAAGGTTTTTCCCGAATATTCCAAGGTCCAGACCTCTGTCCCCTATTCTGAGAATCTTTGCCCTTATGAAGTCCCCTATGTGCATGCTGGGCTCATTGTTTCTCCCATATTGTGAGGACATGCCTATGCTTCCGTCGGCAACATATTCGATAAGTCCCTGTTCTCGGTCAAAGACCGCTCCAACCTTGACTGTTGCTCTACGCTGATCCATTTTCATAATCTGACCGTAAACAATCTGTCCGCTATGGAGGGAAATTTTGCGTCTGGGAGTCTGCACCGAAATAGTAAGGTTTTTCTCATCTTTTTTCAGGCGACCATAGGCAAGTGAGATTACGTCGCCATTTTCTTCCATGGTATTCCTGCCCGGAACGTATTCCTCAGCAGTGGCAATTACATCGCCAGGCAAAACAAGGTTTTCTTTTTCATTTTGTGTATTCTGCATATGTATCAGCTTGTCAGATAAATGAACCAACGTTTTCAGTCTCAACAGTTAATTGTATTTAATTAACCTTTCCCCGTTCAATTTTCAATCCTCTCTCACAAAACCGTGAAATTTTCCTTTGAAATAGAATATTTGTCACAATTTAAAACCATGATAAGCAATTGAATTTAGGTAGGACGTAATACCGGAATGATTATGATCATTGACGAAGCTTTCTTTGGCTTTGCCAGAGCAGGAACCATGGACGGGAACACCCCGTATCCTTGCATACTTGATACTACAGATCCAGAACAGTTGAAATTAACTGATGGATCATTGGTAATACTAGGTCAGAAAGCACGACCTTTCAGAGAGAAAGAAACCGATGAAACGGCTGATTTTAGGAACCCTGTAGAATGGCTTTCTGAAGACATTGTTATAATACCAGACGGGGCACAGCTGATTCAGAGACCAAGGAAGCTCATAGAAAAATTGTCATATGTCAGAAATAAACACGGAATGAGTAAGCTGATTTATCTCCAGGGTATCGCAGATCCATACCTGATTCCCATTCTTGTATATGCAGGGGTTTCTATTTTCGACGACAGCACCATCAGAATGGAGAGTATAAAAGGTATCAAGTATACAATCTTTGGGCGTTCGAAAGCAGATTCAGCTGAGATAACCGATAATATTGATTTTATAAGGAAACTCATAAAGGCTGTTTCACGGTCAATCCATTCAGGTTCCATAAGGGAGATTGTTGAAAAATACCAGATTTCCTCAAAAGCATTGGAAATTATGAGACTTCTGGACAAAGATTATGAAGAGGAATGCGAGAAATTCTTTCCCAGAAGAACACCCTACATTAAAGCGAATTCTCTGGAATCACTGAGAAGGCCCGATCTAACGAGATACCGGGAATATGTATCAAATCAATATAAAAAACCGTCTGGCAAGAATGTTGCTGTTCTAATGCCCTGTTCAGCCAGGAAGCCTTATTCAACCTCAAAATCACATAAGAGAATAATAGAAGCTATAGGGAAAATGAGAAATCAGGTTCATGAACTCATAGTGACATCACCGGTGGGTCTAGTTCCAAGGGAGCTTGAACAGACCTATCCTGCATCATCATATGATATACCTGTTATTGGAGAATGGTATGATGATGAAAAGTCAATGATAAGCAACATTATTGGTGCCTTTTTCAAAAACAACTCCTATGATAAGGTTGTCGCTTTTGTGGACAAGGATCTCGAATTCATAATGGATAGCCTGCCAGAAGGTTCAATACTTGTAAGCTGGGACAGGAGTGATGAATCACTTTCAAGGCTCAGGGAAACAGTTTCCTCAATCATATCCGAACATCCTTCATCTGTGAAGACAAACTACAAAATGGAACGATACACCAAAATTGCAGAATATCAGTTTGGGGAATGGATTGCTAAATATCTCGAGGGTTGCAAGATTGTGAGGAATTACAATAGTGAAATGGTAGTGAAGGACGGAAAACCGGTTCTGATTTTCAACGAAATGTTAGGCAAGTTCACCATAAACAAGCAGTCTGCACCCTGGTTTATTGAAAACGGCAAATTCCTTGTGGAGATTGACGATTTCAAGCCGACAGCCAATATATATGCCGTTGGTGTTTTGTCAACTACTCCCGATGTGAGGCAGGAGGACGAGGTTGTCCTGCATCATAAAGGAGAATTGAAGGGAGTTGGAATTGCGAAAATGCCTTCCAGGGCAATGATTGATCTTAAAAAAGGCGTTGCAGTGAAGGTACGCAACTAACCTCATATTTCTTGGCTCTCCAGTTGATGCTTCACATAGCAAATTAATAAATATTACAATTTCTTCAATAGATAAGTGTCACCAAAAAGTATAGCCCTTCTCGTAGTGGGAATGGTGCTCGTATCAAGTGTTTTCTTCATATTTCATGTATCATATCCATCTAACCCGGCAACCATAAAAATCAATCACGTTCCTAAGAATGTTAACCCTCAAAATATACATATTTTCCAGAACCAGTCATACAATCTGCCAAAACTTGGTCTGAATCAGACTTCATTTACACCGTCAGGCAATACATCCATGATCCTGCAAGGTTATGTCTATAATGCCTCAAGCCCGGGGGGTAAACAACCAATTGCAAATACAATTCTGGGGGTTGCCGTAATGCAAGCTCTCACCCGTGTACAAACTAACTCAGAAGGATTCTATCAGGTAAGGATCCTTGCTTCTGGTCAGGGCACTTTCGCATTCAAAATGTTCCAGTATATCACTGATTACCAAGCACTATACATTGGCCAGGGCCTCACTGTTCTCAATAAAACCATATCTTTAACGCCTCAGCCAAAGGAGAGCGTTTCTGGTATCACCCTGTCCCATGGCAATAACATTCCCGGGGTTTCTCTGACCTTCAAGAATTTCTGGGGAAATTATACGCCTACATCAGACAACACAGGGGCGTATTCTCTTAACATGGTCAATGGGAACTACACCATAACGGCATTAAAAAGTGGTTTCGAACCTTTACCCGATCCTTCAACTGTAGCCGTCTCAAGTTCGCCAATTTCCAACCTCAACTTAAATCTCAATGCAACAAACCAGGGCATTTACTACATGAATGGTTCTCTTTTCAATCAGTTGGGCCAGAAAGTACCTAACGCTCTTGTCTTTGACAGTTCGCCACATGTGGCAAATGGCAGTGATATTTCCAATTCCTATGGATTCTATAATATTTCTGTGGCTTATTACATGAATCAGATACAGATAGGTGCAACAGGTTATACTCCATTTTCACAGAACGTGGAAGTACTCCAGAACATGACTAAGGATTTCTACAATCTGGAGGCCCTGGATCCATTCAATGCACCAAATGGGGTGACAGGCATAACAAAGGGAGAACCAGCTGGACTGGCAAATAATATTTCAAAGCCAGGATATACACCCACTCCAACTAACATATTCATTTCTGGCCAGGTAATATCTACCCAAACAGGAAACCCTGTACCGAACCAGTCATTCGATTTGTTTACAAGCGTAAATGGAACCTACTTCAATGACACCATAGTGTCAAATTCAACAGGATATTACAAGGTCAATCTACTGTTCACTGGAGATTATCATTTAAATGTGACTTCTGCCCAGTTTTACGATACATGGCTTAACGAAAGCCTGGTCTCCTCTCAGGGCAATGTTCCTATTTATGTAACAACGTCTCCAAACAAGGTATATCATCTTTCGGGAGGTGTCATTAACGGGGTAACTGGAAAACCTCTCTCAAATGCCACAATAAAGATTTACTCAAGCAGTGGAGGGTACCTCACATCTGTGCAGACCAACGCCACCGGGTATTTCAACACCAGCCTTCTTGGGGGATCATATAAAATAAGCGTTTCATCACCCGGTTACAGCACGACAAACCAGACATTAACCATCTCCGGAAATACGACCCTTCCAACGGTGAATATAACTCCGACCACATCCATTTCACCTGGATCCAGCCAGTGGAACTCCTCATCAGGATCTGGCTTGCCTGGGGTTAATGGTTCAAGCATCTCCGCCCAGCTTAACAACACTCAAAACTTAACAGGAATATCTCCAGGTACAAATTCATCAACTCCTGTTACACTTCATATTAGGATGATGATTAACGGGACATCGTTATCCGTAAATAATACGACATATGAAATGTTTGTAAGGGTAAATGGCCTGACGCTTAATCTCACTGGAAACACCAATAAGACTGGATACTCGTTGTTGAACCTGGCCTATGGTGGCTCATACATCCTGCTTCCTGAAATGGTGGATTACAGTGGAATCGCAGAGCTTGTAAATACATCAGAATATCAGAATAACCAGACACTGGATCTTTATCTTAACCCGCTTCTTGTTTACAATGTTACTGCAAATCTTACAAATCCTCTTCCTGTTTACAATGGATCCTCTGTGCCTGTTGGTGGTTTAACAGTGACCGGCTACATACTTCCTATTACACCTGACAGCACTCCATACATGGGTGGTAATTACACCATATTCAATTACAGCCTACCAAATGGTACCTATAGTTTCCAGTATTCAAATATCCATTATGTGCCCAAAAAATTCAGCATTAACGTGAATGGCTCCTCTAATTACTCAAGGGTTGTACTCCAGCCTTATGTGCTCAAATTATCCTGGAACACAAACGCATCGTGGTACTATACACTCAACGGGCCAGGTATTTCTCTTACAAATACAAGCAAATTGGTGAATTCCAGTACATACATCTCACTTGAGTCTGGAACTTACAGTTTTAACACATACCTGGGAAACAACCAGTCAAACACCACTTCTTTCAGTTTAACAGCAAATGCTCCAAACAAGTCATTGCAATTCATTACTGAATTTGGTGTTCAAACAAACAGCAATGTAACAACTTGGAATTTCAATGGCACAAAGGATGAATTACAGGTCAACACGTCAATTGGCCACAACGAGGTTTATTACATTTCACAAGTGGACATCAACGCGAATCTGTCTAAGAACTCATTCCTGTATATCGCTTCAAAAGAAACAGGCAGTCTTAACCAGACAACGTTCTCAAGTTTCGCCATTGCGAACTATTTCGCCACATCTAAAACCGGGCAAACATCCTTATCCATAGTGTCCAATGGTTTCAAGGATTACAATGCGCTTTCAGGATACGCGCAATATGGGGTCAACGTTACAATTGCATATTATACAACCAGTCTGACAGGGTGATTTAAAAGTGGCATTATTTGCAAATAACACAAAGAAAGTAAAAACAAAAAAGGTCAAGGAGCCGAAGGTTGCCAAAAGAAGAAGCAAGTTCAGCAGTGAGGGTGTTGAAACTGTCGTAGAAGTGAAGACTGTCGGCGACATTCCACCAGTTCTTGAAGCTAGAAAGCTAATAGGTGAAAATGATCTAAACAAAGCTGCTCAGACACTGTTCAAGGCAGCCAGAGATGATTATTCAAAGTATTTCAGAACAGGAAATAACAATGGCGATGGAAACAGGCATTTTTTCATCAACGAGCTTGCTTCATTCAAGGTAAAAGTTCAGGAGATCGGATATGTGGACAGTTCAACCATCCTGGAAGCCATAAATCAGGTCAATGCCGAAGATGAAAATCTTGCGAACAGGATCAATGCTCTGAAGAAACTTACTTCTTTCTATCTTAATTACTACGAAAAGGCAAGGTTTTCCAGTGATTATCAGTTTGATGGTGAAGAGCTTGTATCACGATTTTCTGAAATCTACAATTACATGGATATAATGCAGCTCTACTTTTCAAGGCATGATGAAGGGATAAGGTAAATGGCAGGCGCATCACTAATTGCTCAGATGGCTTCCAGTTTCTTGAACAACATTACACACAACCCATTATTCCTTCTGAGTTTCGTGGTGCCTGTAGTAATGCTGTTCGGGACATCCGTGGCAATACGCCATTATTCCAGAAAGACCAAGGTAGACGGGCCACCCACCCTGGAACAGAAGAGGGAGAAATTTGTGGTTCCAACGGATTTTTTCAACCGTGAGGCAGCCAAGATAAAAGTTGATGATTATGAATATTTCCTGCGGCCACTTACTTCGGAATTTGAATCCTTGATGGATTTTCATGAGTATTTCAAGAGCCTTCAGAAACAGTACAGGAAATATAGTGCCATGAGCTTGTCCGGGAGAAAAAAGAAAAGAGAACGTGGCCTTGAAGGCAAAAAGAAGACGTTTGACGACATTTTGAAGCTTTACAATCAGTTCAGGAGCAACAAGTTTGACAGAATAGAATTTGAGCAGGATGAGGAAAGGATCTTATGACAGAGAATGAATATGTTGATGTTGGAAATTTAAGGGACAGCGTCAGAAGAATAGAAGGAAGAATCGGGAAGAAGGTGATCGGATCTGAGCGCATTGTCCGTTTCATGTTCATTGCACTCCTAAGCAACAATCATGTGCTGCTTGAAGGAGTTCCAGGACTTGCAAAAACCATGCTTGCAAGTGAATTTTCAAGGCATCTGTGCATGGACTTCAAGAGAATACAGTTCACTCCAGATATGCTTCCTACAGATATTACAGGAACAATGGTTTTCAACCTGGAAGAGAGGCATCTTCAATTCAGGAAAGGACCTATTTTTGCCAATGTTCTCCTGGCTGATGAAATTAACAGGACTCCAGCCAAGGTTCAGTCCGCCCTGCTTGAGGGGATGGAGGAGAAGAAAGTATCCGTTGGAGGAGATGATCATGATTTACCCTCACCCTTCCTCGTAATTGCCACACAGAATCCAATTGAGCAGGAGGGGACCTTCCCTCTTGCAGAGGCACTCATGGACAGGTTCCTGTTCAGGTATATTCTGAGTTATCCCTCCAGGGAAGAGGAACTGAACATCCTGAAATCCATAACAATACCTGATGAGGATGTCGACAATGACATCGATGCAACCAAGATCATCAGTCTTAGGAAAGAAGTATCCAAGGTCTACGCCAGTGATGAAATCATGACCTATATTGTTGATATAATAAGGAAAACCAGGGAGCATGAACTCATCATGGTAGGTGCCAGTCCAAGAACTGCAGCAAAGTACCTGACTGCTGCAAGGGCAAACGCCATGCTGAACGGACGGGATTACGTAATCCCGGAGGATGTGAGGTATATCTCAAGAGAACTCCTTAATCACAGGCTTATCCTCAGGCCTGAAGCACTTCTTGAAAGCGGTGGGGATGGTTATTCCACTGTAAACAGAGTTATTGACAGACTCATATCACAGGTTGCGACACCCAGATGATAAAGAAGTCCGGATATGGTATTCTAGCGGCAGTTTCAGCCTCCGTTTTAGAGTCCATCATATTCGGATATGATTATTACATCATTTTTTCGCTGATTCTGTTCTTCATTTTGGTCTCAGACATTATCATCTTCAACAATGGGGCTGCAAGCGATCTTTTCAAGGTAGACGTGGAAAGAAAGATGGCAGATAATTATGGGAGAAAATATCAGGGAAAGACTGTGGAGGTAATTTTCAAAAACCCGACAAAGAGGGTTATAACTTTCCATTATTATGACACACTTTCCGACATATTTCATGCCAGTGGTGATTTCGATGGTGATCTGGTTCTTGCACCTGGCGAGGTCAGGAGACTTACTTACGAAATATCAGCTTATGCAATTGGAAAATACCAGATTGGACCATTGATACTTTACATACAGGATCCGATGAAGTTGTGCATTACAAGGGCTGTTGTTCCCAAAGTGGACGAGGTAAAGATTGGACCAGCATATTCTGACATCCACACACAGAGGAGTGAGAGGCTCAGCAACTTCCTTTTCACTATGGGCATTCATTATTCCAGAAAAAGTGGACAGGGCTACGATTTCTACGGAATCAGACAGTATGTGGAATCCGACGATTTCAGGTACATTGCATGGAACAAATATGGGATGATAGACGGTGAAGATCTTTATATAAAACAGATGGAGGAAGAACGCCAGATAGACGTCTATTTCTTTATAGATTACAGTGCTGGGATGAACCAGGGTCACGGTGACAGGAGAATGTATGACTCTGTTATTTCCAGTGTCCTCAACGCATCATATTCCATTGCAAAAAATCGTGATGGGGTGGGATTCCAGGTTATTTCAAGCGACATAGATGAGTTCATTCCTGCCCAGAAATCCCAAGAACCAATAAAGAAACTTGAGAAACTTGTTGCTGAACTCAGGCCATCCGGAGAATTCCACATTGAGAAAATTTTTGACATTGTAAAGAAAAGGATAAAGAAAAATGCCGTGGTGTTTATAGTAACACCTTTCTCATACCCCGAAGCCTTTGCTAGACTGAATGCCAGGAATATTCATACGGGCAAGCCAACATACATGTTTGTTCTGGATTCCTATGATTTTGCAGAAAAACGTGACGATCCAGTATATAAAAAACTCCTCATGAGTGCCGGCATAAAAGAGCGCAGATATTTGAAGACTGTAACAGGATTCTTCAATGGAATAGGTGTTAAAGCAGTAATATCAAGAGACAAAGATCTCCTTGCAAGGTTCCTTGCAGAATACAGGTATGCAAGGATGCAAAACCTGGGGAGCTGATGAATATGGAAGAAAACCTGAAGATGATACCAATAAATTTCGCAATAATGCTTCCTTCCATAGTTCTTGCAATTTATGTTATTCCAAACATCATAGGTGTAGTATACCTTGCCCCATTCATCATTCTCAGCATTCTGCCCCTCGTAAGAAAAATAATCCCGGAGCCATTTGGAAGAAATTTCTACCCGCTTGTTGCGGTTGTAGTGCTCCTATTGATTCTGCTCAACCTGGTTCTTGCGGCAAATCTCGTTGCCACGAACTGGTTCTTCAATCTTTTAATTATTCCCCTGAACATCGAAACGGCAATAACCCTTACAATGGCACTCAGTGTTGCCTCTGTACTGGAAGGTATTTTCTCAAGCAGCCTGGCCAGATCCATAGGTTTTCAGACTTTCTCCTTACTGCCTCTGCTTGATCAGGTGTTTGTACTTTACCTCATGCAGCAATACTCGTATACCTACCTCCAGGCATATTATGAGGCCTATTCGCAACAGATAATATCCCTGATTGCCCTTGTAGTTACAGGTTCCACCAACATATTCGGGCAGAAGTTCCCCCCGCCACTATCAGAATACAGTTTCCCTATTGATCCTTTAATGCTAGCTGCCCTCATAATTTCGCTTATAGCCATTATGGCCTATTTTGTTATTATAAAGGAAAATAAACTGAAAGGGGAGGTACTTGGAGGTATAGCTTCCGCACTAGTTCTTGGAGGGGTATTGGGCATGATTGTTTTTTACCTTGTGCAGATCACCACCGGATATGGTTATGAGCTGTTTGTTGCCGCAGTAGCACTTGTTGCAACACTCATTTACGCAGCCAGGTCCTCTCCCGAAAGGAAGGCCAGAAAAAACAGTGCACACAGGGCAAAGAATGACCTGTAATTTTTTTATTAATATGTCAATACCTTAAGGTGAACACTCTCGAAATCAGAAATGCCCTTATTGTGACACAAAACAATAGCCGCGAGGTAATAAAGGGCAATATTTACGCTGAAGGAAATACAATCTCATATATCGGTCCAGAAACACATGAAGCAACAGATATCATAGACGGCACCAACAAACTTGTAATGCCCGGCCTCATAAATACTCACTGTCATGTGGCAATGTCTCACCTCAGGGGAAAACTTGATGATATGCCACTTAGCCGATTTCTGGAACTCACTTTCAAACTTGATTCTGAAAGGACTGAGAAAGGAATTTACAATTCGGCCCTTCTAGGAATTTATGAGATGATTGATGCAGGTGTTACTTCCTTTGTAGACCTTTACTATTCAGAGGATGTTATTGCCAGGGCAGCCAAAGATGTTGGCATGAGGGCATTTCTTTCCTGGGTAACACTGGACCAGGACAAAACAACTCAGAAGGGAGATACCACAAGCAATGCGGAACATTTCATTGGCAGTTTCCAGAAGGATGAACTCATAACACCTTCAGTGGGTGTCCAGGGTGTGTATGTCGCTTCCGACGAAGTATATCTTAAGGCCAAGGAACTTGCTGAAAGGAAAGACACAATCATCCATGGTCATCTGAGTGAAACCAGGGAAGAGGTTTACAATTTCATGGATGAGCATAACGGTGAACGGCCAACTGAACACCTTGACAGTATCGGCTTCCTCAATCCAAGGTTCCTTGCAGCCCACGGTGTATGGAACACCCTTCGCGAGGTCAAACTAATGGGGAAGAACAAGTGCAGAATATCATGGAATCCGGTTAGCAATGCAAAACTTGGAGTGGGGGGAATTGCACCTGTATCTGAATACAGGCAAAACGGCGTATTGGTAACTGTGGGATCTGACAGTTCAGGCAGCAACAACAATCAGGAACTTTTCCAGAGCATGAAATTCGGCTCAATCTGGGTTAAGAATGAACGATGGGATCCTGCCCTGACTACAGCTCAGGAAATACTTGATATGGGAACGGTAAACGGGGCAGAAGCTCTGAACAGGCCGGACCTTGGCTCAATCGAAACAGGTAAAAAAGCGGATTTTGCCATACTGGATCTCAGAACACCAAGGCTCATGCTTACAAACAGTGAAAACGCAGTTTCCAATATCATTTACTCTGCAGACAGTTCATGCGTTTCTGACGTAGTCATAAACGGTAAAGTTGTCAAGAGAGACAGAAAAATTATAGGGTATGAATCGAAAAATTTCAGAGACGAAGTCTTTGTCTGATCGAGGAAAAATCACTTTATTCATAATTTCAGTGTTCTTTTAATAATATCTCTGGCCTCAGAATAATCACTGACGACTTTCCACATATGCAGGAAATTAATATCTGGAAGTGTACGACGTATATCTGGCATATGAAGATCCCTGTCGTCAAGGTAAAAGACATTTTTCTGAGGGATCATAACTCCCTTTTCCTCGAGCTTATCCATAAGGTCTTGGATAAGCAGGTCTTTTCTGGGTTCCGGGCTTATTCTCTGGTAGTCGAACATGTTCTCAACACCAAGCTTTCTCAGTGCTGATAAAGCCATCTCAGGTTTGTTCCAGCTGCAGGTAGAAGTTAAGCCTCCGTTCTTTTTGATCCAGTTCAGAAAGTCCAGCACGCCAGGTTGGATAGTAAGTGTTTCACCATTCCTGTCCCGAATAGCATATTGTGAAATCCTTTCAAAGGGAGGAGTGGTTTCTGAAACATCCAAATGGTCCCAGAAAGTACCGTCCAGGTCGAGGAACAATATCCAATTCATCTAAATGGTGGAGACATTGCTCGTATACTATAATTTGGCAGCCATTTTCCAATATTATGAGAATGATTCTTTCACCAAAATATCACAAAATGAATGTAATAACTAAAGATAACTGCACCTACAGATGGAGAAAGGTTCCAACAAAGGGGTCATTGCTACAGCTTTTGCAACATTCATAGCGTTTATGGGAATAGGTGTTGTAGATCCCCTGCTGCCGCTCATAGGCACTGCAATGGGTGCCAGCCATTTTCAGGTGGAATGGCTGTTTACCAGCTATATAGCCGTAATGGCTGTTTGTATGCTAATTACTGCATGGATAACATCAAGGCTGGGCAGTAAGAAAACTCTCATGCTTGGTTTAGGGATAGTTATTGTTTTTGCTACGCTTTCCGGCCTTTCTCCAGATATTCTGGTATTTGCATTCTTCAGGGGAGGATGGGGATTTGGTAACGCACTCTTCACCTCAACTGCCCTTACTATAATCGTTGGCATCTCAACACGTGGAATCAATCGCTCAATAACACTGTACGAGGCCGCACTTGGCCTTGGTATAGCTTCAGGACCATTGCTTGGTGGTTTCCTGGGTACATTCAGCTGGAGATTTCCCTTCTTTGGTACCGCATCACTTATGGCCATAGGTTTGGTCTTCACCTATGTCACGATCAATATGCCTCCACAGAAACACGATGGACGGACTGGAAGAGACATATTCAAGGCCCTTAGGAACAGGGTTGTGCATACAAATGCCCTTATTGGCCTAGGGTACAGTTATGGTTTTTTCACCATCCTCGCATACACGCCACTAACACTGGTAGGACTCACTACAATTCAGCTTGGCATAACATATTTCCTCTGGGGCATACTTGTGGCCATATCTTCTGTGATAGTGGTAAACAAGCTGCGGAAAAGAATGGACACATTGCACCTTTTGGTATTGAATCTTTCATTCATGGTTCTGATATTCTTCTCACTCGCATTTTTCCCAGCATCATACAGACTCTTCATTGTTATCGCGTCAGGATTCTTCTGTGGGATCGCAAACGCACTCTTTACTACCCTTGCCATGGAGGTATCGCCATTTTCCAGGTCTATTTCATCCGGAGCATACAATTTCCTCAGATGGTCAGGAGCGGCTGTTGCACCAATATTGTCAGGTTTTATCGGCGATATCTATGGTCTTTCCATCCCATTTTATATAAGTGCCGGAATTCTTGCAGTCTCCACAGTTGCACTGGCTATCAGGTCAGGAATGCTGCGGACGGCACTCCTGTCTAATGGAGAACCGGTAACCACATGAATTTCAATACTTCTTTCAGTTAAATTTTTATGGTATATTGTCAAAAATAACGAGAAAGAAAGGTTTTTAAATTAACTCTCTTTAATTTTGATCAGCAGTGGTGTATCATGAGCAGGAACTCATCTGTTCTTTTTTCATACGCGGTAATTGTTGCATCTTCACAGATGCTCTGGCTGACTTTCTCACCAGTGACTACACAGTCCGCTTCATTAATGGGAACATCCGTCAACAATGTTACAATTCTCTCACTACTGTTTCCTCTCACCTATATAATTCTCGCAATACCAATGTCTAGGTGGCTGGACAGAAACTTCAAACAGGCCATATTCTTCGGTACTCTTTTTACGGGGCTGGGTGGTCTCCTGAGAATAGTGCTCCCCTACAGTTTCATGTTTCAGCTGGGAATCCAGACACTCATATCCATTGGGCAACCTCTCATACTCGGTAGCCTTTCCATTGTCGCGGTGTATTACTTTGAGGAAAAAGACAGGCCCATGGCAATTTCAGTCGGTTCACTGGCCATGTTTATTGGTGTTATTGCAGCAACTGCTGGCGGCCTTTTCATATTCAACACAATTGGATACTATTACATGCTTCTTATAGAAGCAGTTCCCGGGATAGTTGCCCTCGTCACATTACCATTCTTTCTTAAAAATGCCCAGGTTGTCAGCGTCCCGGAAGTACATCATGAGAAATTCAGTTACAGTGGTTTGCATTTCAAGCTTGCCGCCATGCTCTTTGTGGGAATGGGTATTTTTGATGCCTTGGACACATGGCTGGAGCCAATGCTTTCCAATTACGGTCTTGCTGGATCTGCCGGGAACCTCATTGCACTGATGACCTTTATGGGAATCGTCGGTGCTGCAGTGCTTCCCAAACCGGTTGTTGAAAGGCATAAGCGCAGATTGGCGGTTTCAGTTATCATTGGGGCAAGCTTTCTTTCCATAGGAGTTCTAGGATTCGTGGGGAATCTTTCTCTGATAACTGCTACAATTGCAATTGAAGGTTTCTTCCTGCTTGCCGGTCTGCCAATTATCCTTGAGTGGGGTGAAAAGGCCACTCCTGTCAGGTACCAGGGAAGAGTTACAAGTCTGCTCATGCTATTCGGGAATTTAGGAGGGATCGTTATGATCGCCATGGGTGAGTTCACATTTGGCATGGGCAATCCGATCACGGCCCTGTCATTAATTGCATTTGTGATCGTGCTAATTCCGGTTCTTCTGATCACACCAACCAACGTAAGTGTCCAGATCCCGGAAACAGTAACTACAGGTGAATAAGATGGAAATGGATGAAATGATTGCAGAAATGCAGAAAAGGTTCAAGCCATATACAGAAAAGGAAGGAGATTACAAGACTATGCCTGAAGAAGGCGTGGACAGGAAGCACATCCTTGAGGCCATGAGTTCAATTATAGAAATTGAAAACAAGGCATGGGAAACAGGTCATGTTTCCGGAGCAGTTTATAATGGACAGACGGAACATGTAGAATTTACAAATAAAGCATATTCCATAGCCTCGCAGAACAACCCCCTTCACCCCGATGTCTGGCCCAGTTCTCTGAAGTTTGAATCAGAGATTGTTTCCATGGTCAGGAACATGCTTAATGGCGATTCCTCTGTAAGAGGTTCTGTTACCTCAGGTGGTACGGAAAGCATACTGCTGGCAGTTAAAACCTACAGGGATTATGCAAAAGACAAGAAAGGAATTGCCGAGCCTGAAATAATCCTTCCAAAATCAGCACATGCGGCTTTCGACAAGGCCTGTCACTATTTTGACATTAAAGCTGTATGGACAGAGCTGGATGAAAATTATGCTGCTGATGTTAAAGACATCAGAGAGCACATTAATGAAAATACAATTGCTATTGTTGGTTCTACACCGTGTTTTCCTTATGGGGTTATAGATCCCATACCTGAAATATCTGAACTTGCAAGGAAGAATGAAGTAGGCATGCATGTCGATGCTTGTCTTGGCGGGTTTATTCTTCCCTGGGCAAAGAAACTTGGAAGGAATATTCCGGATTTTGATTTTTCACTTCCCGGAGTTACTTCAATATCTATCGATACCCATAAGTATGGTTATGCCCCAAAGGGAACATCAGTGATACTCTACAGGAATTCTGATCTGATACAGCACCAGTTTTATGTTAATGGCAGCTGGTCAGGGGGCATTTACTTTTCACCAACCATGGCCGGCAGCAGATCAGGCGGAGTAATTGCAGGAACTTGGGCTGCATTACTGGAACAGGGAAAAATAGGGTACATAAACGCAACAAGAAAAATACTGGAAGCTTCAGATAAAACCAGGGCTGGAATAAGAAAGATAAAAGGAATCAGGGAAATGGGACAGAGCCCATTTGTAATCGCCTTCACCTCTGATGAAGTAAACATATACCAGGTTATGGAGGGCATGTCACGGAGAGGATGGATTCTGAATGGTTTGCACCGCCCTGCAGGTGTTCATCTCGCACTTACCTTAAGGCACACTGAGGAAGGTGTTACAGACATGTTCCTGAAGGACCTTTCAGAGGTAATGGACGAGGTTAGGGCCAACCCAGGGGAGGAATCAGGCATGTCTCCTGTTTACGGTATGGCAGCCACATTCCCGGAGGAAGCGGTGAAGGACTTTATGAGGTCAATCGTAGAGTGGATGTACACGTGAACAACTACCTGGGAATCGATCTGGGCACCTCATCTGTAAAAGCAGCAGTCTTCAGTGATAATCTGGAGTTTTTATGTGGTACAAGTGAGAGATATGGAATCAAATACCTTGAAGGAGGGGGCGCAGAACAATCGCCATCAGAATGGTGGAAGGCACTTGTCAAGGCTTGTGGTATGCTCTCATCCCAGTTTCCTGAACACTGGAACGGAATCACGGGGGTGGCTGTCACCGGCCAATTCTCAGGAACAATTCCCTTAGACGCAAGTGGAAATCCACTGATGGATGCCATAATCTGGCTCGATTCAAGAGGTGAGGTAGAGACGAGAAAACTCATTTCCGGTTTTCCCGGAATGGGTGGATACCGCATCGACAAGCTTTATTCATGGATTCATCTGACAGGAGGGGCTCCAACAAGATCAGGAAAAGACTCTATTTCCCACATACTGTTTTTAAAAAAGGAATATCCTGAGATATTCATGAAAACAAGGATGTTCATGGAACCAAAAGATTACATCAATTACAGGTTAACCGGTAAATTTGTTTCAACTTTTGACAACATGGTGCTTCACTGGATCACCGACAACAGAGATCCAGACAATATCCATTATAGCAAATCACTCCTGAAAATGGTGGGCCTGGATCAATCCCTTTTTCCTTCCCTGGTAGGATCATGGGAAGCAATCGGGCACCTATCCGACATAGCGGCAAAGGAACTTGGTATACGAAATAAGACTGTTGTTGCAGGCGGTTCCGGAGACATCCAGTCGGCAATAATAGGAAGTGGTTGTCTCGATAACCTGGAACCTATACTGTACATCGGTTCATCATCATGGGTTTCCTGTCATGTCCCTTATAAGAAAACAGATTTGATGCACAATATTGCTTCACTGCCGTCTGCTCTTCCTGGAAAGTATTTTGTGGCAGCAGAACAGGAAAATGCAGGTTCAGCCTTAACATATGTGAAAGATCTTTTTCAAAACGGGATTCCCATATCTTATTCCGAACTTGACGAAGTAGCAAGAATGGCACCACCAGGATCAGATGGTCTGATTTTCCTTCCATGGCTGTATGGCGAAAGGGCACCTGTGGAATCAAAATCATTGAGGTCCTCGTTTTTCAACATCTCTCTAATGCACAAAAAACCTCATTTTGTGAGGGCTGTCATGGAGGGGGTAGGATACAACACACGTTGGCTGCTCGGCTCTGTGGAAAAGTTCGTGGGGAAAGAACTCCCATACCTTGTCATGTCCGGAGGAGGTGCATCTTCAGAATTCTGGGCACAAACCATGGCAGATATCCTGAATCGAGAGATTAGGACTATGGATAATCCATTTTTTGTCAACTCACGTGGTGCTGCGATTCTTGCACTTATGGCCAAGGGCATGAATCCATTCGAAGTGATAAGGCAAAAGGATTCCCAAAGAACTGTTTACAAACCTGATTCTGATGCCTCAAACATTCACAAGCAGAATTATGAGGCGTTTATCAGATTTTATAAAGACAACAGAAAATCTCTCTCTTTACTCAATACTTGAATTCTTTAACCGGCAGATTTCACTTCTCTCAAGAGTCATGAATCATCGAGGTTTCCAATTTCAAATCGACCCAGAATGCATTTTAACACTGTGAGCGGGAAATCCCACACCATTTATGGGTGGGATGAAAGCGAACCAAACATTCTATATAATTCTGGCATCCAACTATACTTATAATCTCAAAGGGATATATTGCTTAGGAGACATCGGTTCATTTCATGAACTACCATTTTGTATGGTGCCCGAAGTATAGAAGAAAAGTCATCACAGAGAAGGTGGAACTGAGACCCAAAGAGCTGATAACATCTATTTCGAGGGAAAATGGATGGGAAATCATAGCTCTGGAGACGATGCCCGATCATGTCCACATGTTCATCAAGACCCCTCCCACGGTGGCACCCAATAACATAATTGGGAGGACAAAAGGTACAACCAATAGGCTGCTCAGGGCGGAATTTCCTGCAGAGAAGTGGTACTGGTGGATCCAGGATACACATCACGTACATGCTCAAGGTGTGGATATAGGAAGGAATCACTGGAACTGTCTGAAAGGACATTCCTCTGTGATTCCTGCGGTCTTGATATCGATCGGGATCTCAATGCCGCAATCAACATCCACAATATAGGATTGAAGAAAGTAGGGAGGGGCACTCCCGAAGTTACGCCTGTGGAGATCGGTGCACTACCCGCAAGGGCAACCCTGATCGGCGAAGCAGGAAGCCCCGTCCGATAGGGCGGGGAGGATGTCACATTAGATAGGTGCAATTGAAAATACCCGATTGTTCGAAAGTATATACTTAAATCTATCTGCAAATAGAAGATATATAAATGCCAATACAATAAGGAAAAGAACACATATGAGTTGGCAGGAAGCCGAAGTTAGAGAATTAAAAGTTGGAAGATACATGCTTATTGACGATGCAACCTGTAAAATAGCAGAAATTACCATGTCAAAACCAGGAAAGCATGGTGAAGCAAAAGCAAGGATCGTTGCAATCGGAGTGTTCGACAACCAGAAAAGAAGTGTCGTTTTCCCAGTAAAGCACAAAGTAAAAGTGCCTATTATAGAGAAGAAGAAGGCACAGGTACTTTCAAAGGCAAATAACGAGATTCAGTTGATGGATTCAGAAACCTTTGAAACATTCCTTGTCCAGGTAGACCCTGAAGAAGTAGATAAAATAGAACCTGGAACGGAGGTATCGTATTGGGAAACAATGGGCGTCAGAAAGATCATGCTGCAGAATTGAGCGTGATGTTTTCCCATAGGAAAATAGCCGATGCACAGGCTACCTACGAGGATGCAAGGTATGTAATTTTTGGGGTTCCATTCGACCAGACGTCGAGCTTCAGGAGAGGTTCAAGGCTTGCCCCGGATTCAGTTCGTGTGGCATATGATAATCTGGAGTCGTTCGACTTCCAGTATGGGGTAAACTATCCCGATCTTCCAATATGCGATATTGGGGACCTGTATGTGGAAGAGGATCCTAAAGAGGTAGTGGATGATATCGAAAGGTCCGTGAAACACATCGTGGATGATGGAAAAATTCCAATTATGCTTGGAGGCGAACATTCACTATCAACAGGGCTTGTTAGAAATTTTCCCGATGCATCAATGATTGTAATTGACGCACACAGTGATTTCAGAAATGAGTATATGGGCAATATCTACAACCATGCCTGTGTTACAAGAAGATCACTTGAAATTCTTGGACCGGGAAAAATCTTCTCAGTAGGCACAAGATCTGTTTCCAAAGAGGAATATGAAGATCCAGATTTTTCCAAAGTAAGGTATTTCAGTGCAAACGAAGTGAGAAAAACCGGAATTGAAGCCGTTATAGACGAAATTAAAAAGAAAGCAGGAGATCGGATATACTTCTCCATAGATATGGATGGTATAGATCCGTCAGAAGCACCTGGCGTGGGTACTCCTGAGCCTTATGGAATATCATCAACTGATGTCCGGGCTTTGATCAACCACTTTGCAAAGAAAATTGTGGGTTTTGATATTGTAGAATTCACTCCCGTTTACGACAACGGAAACACATCAATGCTTGCAGCCAAATTTATCCAGGATTTCATTGGTAGCAGAGAAACACATTCCTGATCCAGTTTACTGGACTATAATTTTTCCATTTAATAAATTGTTATAGAAAGTATCGATCTGCAACTTATCGCTCATAGCAACCACGTTTCTGGTTATCGAATAAATTGTTATCACGTTAGGGACTTCTGTCTGATGATAGGGGGAGTTAGGTTTAGCGTTCCAAGGTTTGCCACAAAGTTTCGAACTGTCTTCAAGGGAAACAAAAGAAAAATAGAATTGGAACTGAACAGAAGAATAAAATAGAGAAAAATGTTGATTAATCATGAATTTTGCTATTGCTGTTACATTTCTTGTGATAGCAGGCATGATACTGGTCCCACTGAGAATTAATCTTTACTTCAATTATGAATCAAAAGGAGATTCAATATTTGAAACTGAAATCAAATATCTCAAGAAATACTGGATCCCTTATCTAGTGGCAATAATTTGTATTGGGGTTGCAGCATTATTTGAATTCATATGAAATTCCTCAAAGTACAAGCAATCATGTAAGATGAATAATAATTTTCTATACGTTTAAGGTAAAATAAGTAATAAAGAAAAATAAATTTAGAGGCCAAGTTTCCCGGCCAGTTCCTTTCCCTTAAAAATTTCTATTTTACAGGGTGTAGGAAGTTTAAATGATGCCTTGTGTAGCGCATCTCTGAGTTTCAGTGCTCTATCAGGTGTTGTTCTGCCAACCATTATCACGTCGCCAACTGCAACTCTTGCTGCGGTACCAACAGGTCTTCCAAAAGCTGCCCTCATTCCTGATGAGATCCTATCTGCTCCAGCTCCTGTAGCCATTTTGTGTTCTCTTATAACGTGGTGTGGATATGGTCTAATCTGGAGGAAATAGTTATCTGCTGTTGATCCTTCAAGCATTTTTCTGTTAACTGAAATTCTTGCCGCTTCCAGGGCAATATGTCTTATTTGGCAGGCTTCCTTGGCAACCAGTCTGAGTTCGATCTCGAAATCTCTTTTCTGATTTCCCTGGATGAAGGTAGTGATTTTTGGGTATGGCACGCCTCCCATGAACTCCTTCCTAGTATAAGCGGGACCTGAAATTTTAGTGTACATTCTTGCTGGTTTAGTTACCATGGAGATTCTATCCGAAAGCTGGTCAGAATATAAAAACTAAACGATTATCTGATTTAATTGGCCGTGTCATTGTAGATATTTTACCTTTATGACCCCATTTAATATATTGAACATAACAGCACTAAGTATAAACATTATATTTATGAAAACTATTTCCTACTATGGAAAAAAAGAAACTAATTGATGTTACCCATATATCTTCCAGAGGTTCATCATACAGGATCACTCTTCCAAAGAGAGTTATCAGCAGACTCAATCTAAAAGATGATGACATTATCGCTTTTTATGAAGATGACGGAGTCAAAATAGATAAGATACAATAAATAGCTTACAGGTCAAATTTATCTTAATCCTTGTGTTTACCGGTTGTGCGGGCAAAATCGGCTCCGAGAGTTTCGTTATATCTTTTCATAAGCACCCTTGCATTCGGTTCAGGTTGGTTTAGTCTAAGTTTTGCGATTCCTCTACTTGCCCAGAATATAGGATACTCCTACGTTGTCATAGGTATTCTTGGTTTTGTCGCATCTCTCCCTTTCCCGGTTGTTGCACTGATATACCTGAAATCAGGTTACAGAATGCTGAGGTATGGTACAATCATCCCACTATTGTCCTTGACAGTGTTATCACTGTTTTTCTATTTCTTTTACAGAACCTATTTCATTCCACTTACAATAATTGCAAGCGTTATTCAGGCCCCATGGTGGATCGCTACCGAAATATCATTGGGTACTTTTGATGGGAGCAGAAACGCTGAGAAATACTCTGCAGGTTGGGGTATTCCAAACGCACTTGCCCCAATATTAATGGGAGTAATTCTCCAGATAAGTGGGTATGAAATCGTTTTTCTGATATCAATGGTGGCTTTCATTATAGGTGCATTGACCTCCCCTAGACCAGGAAAACTTGACACGTACTCAGAACAAAAACCTGTGAAAAGGATATTCCTGCTGTCTTTGTTCTTCGCAGGGCTATTTTCAGGTTTCATTTATTTTGTGATAGAACCTGTTCTAAGGGCACATGGGATCAGCTATATCCTAATAGGGGGCATCATATCACTTTACGGTGTAGTTGCCGCAATTGGTTATATCCTGTTAAATTACACAAAAGACTGGAAAATATCAACATATAGTGCAATTTCTGCGATTCTTATCGTTCCTACAGCTCTTATTGGAATAATGCTGAATATTTATACCGTCATAATAGCAGTTATTCTGGCAGGCTTCGGGGTGTCAGTCAGCATGTCAAAAGTTCTTTCCTACATTGCCTCATCTTCAGATGTAAAGAGGGGCGTGTTCTTTTATGAGACTTTCTTCGGGACGGGTTTTATGGTCGGTTCCCTGCTTCAGGATGTGCTGTATCAGTATGTTGGAAAGGTTACTATTTTCATTCTGTTCCTCACTCCACTGGCTTATGCCATTTCTCTCCTGATTATTAGACCTCGTTAATCAAAATTTGGAAGGAGATCTCATATCGATGACTATATTTGTTTCACCGATGGCGTTTCTGTCAAGCTCATGACCACATTTAGCACACTGCATGTCCATATTTGGAAGAATTATGTGGTAAGTTGCCTGGCCGCATTCTGGGCATCTGCTCCTTATAAAGGGCTCTATCTGGATTGCCTTTCTTGCATTTGGTGGTTGATGAGTGTTATCAGCAGAATCCGGAATAGAAGCATCAGGTCGTTCACCAGGGATTCTCACGCCCATCTGGACAAGAGAATATACGCCAAGAAATCCCAGGAAAAACAGGAAAAAGGCAAGTACTATACTTACTTCATTGTTTTTTGTTACTATGAGTGCAATATTCAGAAGTTCAACTGAAAAGTTTGCCAGAAAAGCTTTTAAAAAACCAAAATTCAAAAAAATCTCATTCAGTACAAGAAGAGAGAAGAATGCAGTAATAAATTCCATAGGCGTTGTAGAAACAAGAGCAGATGCTATTGCTGAGATTACTACTGAGACAACGTGCTTTTCAGCAGCATTCATCTTATAGAATCTAAGTCCCTCAAGTAAAGGCGTACCGTGAATCTTGCTTAGAATTACGGCGGCAATGGTAATCGGAAGAAGCTCGTAAAGTGCAGCCTCCAGCAAGGATTGATATGAAAGAATAAAGTTCTGTATTGGCACAGGCTGATTGAATGGAAATTCGCTGGAATACTGCGGAGCGAAATAAGATACGACTTCAGAAAGTATCAGCTGCACAAGTATATAGATCATAAGACATCCGAAAAATTTCCTGTTTCTTTCCTCAGAGAAACCCATTGAGAGTTTCTCATTTCTGTAGAACAATGAAAATATAGCGAATGTGGAAAAGAAAAGTATGAAAAAGATTATTGCGTAAATTGCAAATGTATTGAAAAATATCCCTGAAAAACCGGAAACCTGATCCCCAAGTGCAGTTATCCTGTCAGGGTTGGTAATGTCTGGTATTATAAGATATAGGAAGGTGATGAAGGAGATAAAAATGAGAGCTAATCCGGAGTAGATCAGAATATACTCTCCAGGTGTCCTTCTTTCATCCTTTCCGGGCATTAAAAATTCACCTCACTTCAAGGTTATGTTTATCCTTCTGCTGATCTTTCCCTTAACAAGATTGGTCTTAAATTCTATCTCGCCAATTTCACTTGTATTTTTAACATTGGTGCCGAATTCCATCTGGTCGGGTATTCCATTTAGGTGGAGTATCCTTATTTTGTCATAATCCGGCACTCTTCCCTTGCAGATCTTCATCAGTTCATCATTCTTCAGGAAATCCTCTCTGGCAATGTACGAAAATCCTGTATCGACATTGGTTTTAACAACCTTGTTGGCTTCAGCGAAGAGTTGATCCACCTGTTCCTGGGAAATCTCATCCAGTTCCAGATCTACCCAGGCAGTATCGTCATAGGTCTGATTTATCCTCATTGTTGCACCATATAGCTTATATGCAAGACCACTGAGTATCTTAAGTGCAGTCCTGAATCTCATGTGGATATATCTCACATCCCAGTCCAGTACCTGCTTTACTTCTTTTCCATTCACATCGTCCGGGAAAGTGTCGTGGGACATCAGATGGATACTATCGCCATCAGACCAGGTATCCACAATAATATACTCTGTTCCATCAATATATACATGTCCTCGGTCGTTGGGCTGTCCTTCACTGGTGGGAAAGAAAATTGTCTGATCAACTATCAAATCGGTGAATTCATGCCACACTGCCTTTCCTGTGGCTTCCTTTTGATACTGATCTTCAAAATAGAGTAATTTGGTGTCCATTGATTCTTAAATACTCTGGGATATTTATTTTGATTGCTTCACCTTCACCAACTTTCTCATTTCTTATGGATTCATTTGTTCATTTTTGGGTATAGTTCTATTTGAAAGAAATAAGTATATGATTGAGGGCGCTATTGGCTCTGGTGTTTTCTCCAGAACTGAAATATCTCTATGGCCTCTACAGGGAAGGTATAAAACTTGACCTTTCAGCTACTAGGGAATTTGCAAATCTGCTGGGAAATCCTCAGAATGATTTCCGTTCATTCCACATTGCCGGTACCAACGGAAAAGGATCTACTTCCGCGTACATTTACAATATTCTGATGGAGAAAGAGAAAACCGGTCTTTATACATCCCCACACCTTACAAAATTCAATGAGAGGATCATAGCAGGAAAGGATCAAATAACAGATGAGGAAATCATAAATTTTATCAGTGAAAACAAGAAAATTATAGAGGAACTTGCAGAAAACAACAGAAATCCAACTTTCTTTGAGGCAACGACTGTTCTAGCCTTCAAGCATTTTTCAAGGGAGAATATTAAGTACGCCAGTATAGAGGTTGGTTTGGGTGGCAGACTGGATTCAACAAATATCATTGACCCCGAAGTAAGCATCATAACACAGGTTGGGTATGAACACGCAGACAAGCTTGGCTGTTCCCTCACATCAATAGCGGGAGAAAAGGCCGGCATTGTGAAGCCCGGTCGCCCTGTTGTGTTGGGAGATTATAAGAAAGAAGTTGTGGAAACAGTTAAAAAATTCGCTGATGCAAGAGGTTCAAAATTTATTCACGCACCATCAGTTACCAGCATAACCGAATTGGAAAATGGAATAGATGGAAACAGGTTTACCCTTACTACGCCGGTAAATGAATACCGGATAGAAAGCAGCATGATTGGAAGATTCCAGCCAGGAAACATATCTACGGCAGTTCTGGCCATAGAAAATTCCAATCTGGAATCCATTGGCAGGACTGAAATTGAACGGGGCATCGCAAAAACGAGATGGCCTGGGAGAATGGATGTAATTCGCAGAGATCCATTTGTTATGGTTGACGGAGCTCACAATCCACCTGCAGCCAATGCACTGCGAATATCAATGGAGGAATTGAAGATAAAATCTCCAACTCTACTACTCGGAATGCTTTCCGACAAGGATGCTTTCTCTTTTCTGAGGATTATGAGAAAAATATCGGACAAGGTAATTTTTACAACACCGGACGAGCCAGTACGAGCAATTTCTGCAAGCAAGATGGCAAGTATGGCTGAGGGATTATTCACAGATCCGGAAGTTATCGATAACCCCATAGACGCATATGAGAAGGCTCTAAGCAAATCTGAATTTGTTCTTGTAGCAGGCTCTTTGTACCTGGTGGGTGCAATAATGCAGTATGAAAACTCATCTGTAATGCCATATGCTTGACTTTAAACTTTTGATCAAAAAATCGTATCCGTTTCTGGTCAAAAAAGCTTTTAGTACTCCTAACCACTATGCGTAATTTACCGGTAATTGTATGAATTTATTCTCAAAATATTCAGGTTCTTCTGATCTGCTGGCAGGTGATCTTGGGCGTTTGAGTGGATCATATGTACCAGAGTCATTTCCTCACAGGGAAACAGAAATCGATCACATTGTTCGCATACTGAGCAGTATTATGCGTAATTCCAGACCATCAAATATACTCATATACGGAAAAACTGGAACAGGAAAAACTTCAACCACACAATATGTAACAAAGATGCTTTCCGAGGCAGCTGGTGATAAAGTCAGGATATGCTTTGTAAACTGCCAGGTGCATGACTCTCCGTACTCTATCCTGACAACCCTCGTCAATGAACTTTCCGAGGGCAAAGATGATCAGATACCACCCATGGGATGGCCTTTAGACAGAATCTACAGCGAATTGATCTCACGTATCAACAGGAGAGGGGGATACTATCTGTTAGTCCTCGATGAAATAGACAGGCTTATACAGAAAAATGGGGGAGATTCCCTATATGTTCTTCTGAAAGTAATTGATGATTCAATCGATTCCAGAACTTCACTGATCGGCATAACCAATGATGCCAACATTCTTGACGGGCTGGAACCCAGGATAAGAAGCAGGATGAATCAGGAAAGCATTCTCTTTTCACCCTATAATGCATCTGATCTGAGAGATATTATTTCGTTCAGACTCAGAGGAGTCGTCAAGGATGGAATAGTACAGGATTCTGCCATTAATCTGTGTGCAGCTCTTGGTGCACAGGAACATGGCGATGCAAGAAAGGCTCTGGATCTAATGAGGATCTCAATCGAGATAGCTATGCGTGAGAACAGAAAGAGTATCACAGACAAGGAAATTTATGAAGCCAGGGACAGGTTTGAAATGGATGTGGTTAAAGAGGCAATAAAGACACTTCCACTCCAGAGCAAGATTGTCCTGCTGAGTGCTGTGGTAACACAGGAACTCAGCAGCAAACTAATGATAACCGGAGAGATCTATGACAATTACAGAAATATATGTAATGAGCTTGGCTTCATGTCTCTCACCAGCCGAAGAGTGAGCGACATCCTTTCCGAGTTGGAGGATTTTGGCCTTCTCTCCGCAACCACCAAAAGTATGGGTAGATATGGCAGAACTAGATTTATAAGAGTCATGGGTCAGCTGGACCTGTTCAAGAAACATCTTCTGGAGGATGAGAATCTATCCCTGTTTCAGGGTTCAAAAATAATAAGGCAATCTCGATTTGAGAATGTTTTTGGAAATAAGGAAGAAAAAACCTTGAGCGAAAGAGAACTGGAAAACCAGCTCTCTAATTTCGCAGATGCAGATATTCAGTGAAATCAGGCATATTCTTCTCTGAAGATAAAGCACATGTCGTCCGCAACCTTGACAAGAGTCAGGCCATGCTTCTCTGCAAATTCAACTGGGGCTTCTGTCCAGTCATAATTATCCACAACAATCAGGAATTTTTTTCTCAGGTTCCTTAAAGCTGTTTCAAGTTCCATTGTCACATGCTCGTAGGTGTGGTTGGAGTCATGGAAGAATACATCAAAAGGACCAAAGTAGCTTAACTTTCCCTCAAGCGTCTCATTGGTATCTCCAAGCACCAGTGACCAGCGATCCCTGAATTTGTCAGGAACAAGAAATCCTACTGGCATTTCCTCCTCCTCATTTCCATATTTCTTGCCTAGGTCAAAACTGAACAATCTTCCTCTGAAAGGGGCTGATGCATCAAGGATGCCGGTTGAGGTGCTTCCAGGGCCTACGCCGGTTTCAGCCACCAAAGGTGCCCTCATCAACCGGACCCCAGTATATAACCAGCACAACTCAGTGTCAGAAACTTGCCAGAGATCCTTTCCTCCTATCCTGGAATTAATATAATCAACAACCTTGGACGCGTTCTCAAAGGATTTCTCAACATCCTCCTTTGTGCATTCAAGGAATTCGAGAATTCTTTCTTTCCCAGTGAAATCTGGCTTAACCATTATAACCGTATCTCCATCTGGTAAATACAACATCCCGCATTAAATTTAATGCATAATACGACATCCGGGATGGAAAATCATTGATTATTTATCTGCTCGCGGCACTTGGGATGCTTCTGGGAATATCTCTGGCTGGACCACCTGGACCTGTAACAGCTATACTCGTAGAAAGGGCAACAAGGTCAGTATGGAAGGGAATTTTTGTCGGGTTCGGTGCAATGTCAGCAGATTTCATTCTCATGGTTGTTATCCTTGTATTCGGGCATGTAACCAATATTTCAAGGTTTGACAATTATATATACATTTTAGGTTCAATTTTCTTCTTCTATCTGGCTTTTGCCATATACAGGTCACATGACACTGAACAATCAGGAAATTTCAACGGTTCCGGGTATGTGGCCGGTCTCACTATAGGACTGATTAACCCGATGCAGATAGGATGGTGGTTTACAGCAGGCCTAAGCGTATTCCAGAAGTTCGGTCCAACTACGATGATATTCCTGTTTATTGGCATTCTCATCTGGGTATTCTTTATATCGGGCCTCATATTCAAAGCATCTGCAAAGTACGGTAATAGGGTAAAATATGCCATAAAAATGTTCAGTGTTCTGTCTTTGGGTTTTTTCGGGATTCTTTTCATATATCTTTCTTTAACAGGAATAACCTCTGTTTTCTAAGCGTTAAAAAAGAAAATATTGGTAAAATATATTAAAAATGTTTTAGTGGATAATTTTCTCAGAGAAGGTTGCCTCAACATCTACTGGCGTATATCCATCGCTGCCTGTAACGATCTGGGTTGCGGGTGGATTGGTGTAATAGTTGGGAACAAACTCATTCAGTCTCTTGTGGAAGCTTGGTATTGTCCTGTTATCATAGAAAATGCCGGTAGGTATTCTGTCACCCCACTCATTTCCTTTTTCATAGGCTTTCCTGAACTTTTCCTCAGCCTGGGCTTCATTGCCTGGAGCAATTATCGGATCCCAGCTCTTGTCATCTTCCAGCTTGTAAACTCTCTCCCTGTACCATTCCATCGTGTTTATGTTGTTGTAAGTGGGGCATGGCTGCAGAATATCTATTACAGATGATCCTTCGTGGAGAATAGCAGTCTTAATGATTTCCTTAAGCTGTTTCATGTCGAAGGAGAAACCTCTTGCCACAAAGGAGTATCCTGCTGTGAGTGCAAGTGTGATTGGGTTAACCTTTGTGAAGACATTTGCTCTCGCCAGGCTCTTTGTTTTTTCGCCAAGTGCCATTGTAGGAGCAGCTTGTCCCTTTGTGAGACCATATACCTCATTATCGAAAATCATGATAGTAAGGCCGCTGTTCCTCCTGCCTTCGGCTACAAAGTGTCCAGCTCCAATTCCCAGCATATCTCCATCTCCACCGGGAACAATTACCTTCAAGTGCGGGTTTGACAGCTTAATACCAGTTGCGAATGGTATAGACCTGCCATGGAGTGTGTGTACACCAGCAATGTTAAGGTAATGTGGAGTTTTGCCAGAGCATCCAATACCGGATGTAGAAATTACATCCTTTGGATCAAGATTTAATTCAGAAAGGGCCTGGGTTATGGATGTGAGGATACCAAAATCACCGCATCCAGGGCACCAGTCCACAGCTATATCGCTTTTAAAATTATGCGCCATTTTCTAACACCTCTACTAATTTCTTTCCTTCACCTTTAATAATTTCCTTGGCAGCCTCTAAAATTTCATCTTCCGTCATATGCCTTCCATTATACTTCAGAATATTGTGTTCAATGTCGATTCCTGTGTTAAGCTTCAGGATCCTTGCAGCCTGTGCAAGCATGTTGCTTTCCACATTTATCACCATTTTTGCTTTTCCAAGAACTTCTTTTACAAAGTCTGACGGGAAAGGTTCAAACATCTTCAGGTAGAGCAGGTTTGCATTAATTCCCTCTTTCTTTAGATCCTCTATGACATCGAGAATAGGGCCTTTCTGGCTTCCCCAGGTCACAAATGTAATCTCTGCTTTCTTGTCTCCGAGAAGCTGTACCATGTCCTCAAGAGGAATTTCATTGAGGGCAGTTTCCAGTTTCCTGAACCTCTTTCTCATCTGTCTGTCCCTGACAACAGGGTCCTCTGTGACATGACCGATTTCATCGTGTTCGTCGCCTGTCATCCAGAAAACATCATTTCCAAAGTATCCCATTTCTGAAATACCGTTTTCTGTGTCAAGGTTGTATCTTTTGAAGCTTAGTCTTGTTGAAGTAGGTCTGACTGCCTGGTTGACTTTTACTTTCTTCAGGTCAATGTCAGGAACGAAGTCAGTTGTATTTGCCAGGTTCTTGTCAATAAGATGTATGACAGGAAGCTGATATCTGTGAGCATAGTTAAGGGCACTCATTGCGTCATAAACACACTCTTCGACATCACCAGAGGAAATTACCATTCTTGGAAATTCTCCGTGTCCCGCGAACATTGCATAAAGGAGATCCGACTGCCCATTTCTTGTTGGTAGTCCGGTACTTGGCCCTCCTCTCTGGTATACTGTAATAACAAGTGGGACTTCATCCATTCCGGCAAATGAAATTCCCTCAGCCATTAGTGAAAAACCAGGTCCACTTGTGGCAGTGGAAGATCTCGAACCTGTCAATGCAGCACCTTGAGCCATGGTTACAGCGGAAATCTCATCCTCAGTCTGGACAACTACAACGCCGCCTTCCTTGAGTTTGTTCTTTTCTGCTTGAATGTACTGCAGATTTTCGTGTTCTTCCATAAGTGTGCTTTCATCACTGGCTGGAGTAATTGGGTAATATGTCTGAAATCTCAGTCCACCCA
The DNA here is from genome assembly GCA_021810045.1 of Thermoplasmata archaeon. Lineage (GTDB taxonomy): Archaea > Thermoplasmatota > Thermoplasmata > Thermoplasmatales > Thermoplasmataceae > JAJZOM01. Next base: position 19,420 of record JAJZJR010000002.1, on the reverse strand, counting down.
TGAGCTTTCCCATGGTTGATCCGTCATTTCCTGTGATGAGCAGTCTTTTCTTCTTAGGAAGGACTTTGAGTTTTTCACCTGCCATTCCATTTTCCAAAGCATAGTTGTATGCTGCTGCAACAACTTTTACATTGTCTTCTACTGCCTTTGGCTTGCTAGAAAATACCTGTTTGATTGCGGCTTCGGCAAACTTCTGCTCAAGTCCTGCAATTGAAAGTGTGATTGCGGAACCAAGAGTGTTGAAGTATCTGCTTGCGGGCCCTTCTGAAATGGCGGTTGTGACAACTTCACCAAATGGAATTGACATGGGAATGCCGCCTTTCTTTTTGGCCAGTTCGAGAGCACCCTTTATGTTATTGGGAAGTGAGGCAGAATCCAGGGTTTCCTTGATTCTTTTCGCAGTATCCCTCATAATGAGTCTCGCCTGGGCAAGATCAGATGTTTCAAAAGATTTATCGTAAATGATCTTTGTGCCCTCACCAATGTCTTCGATGTGCTCGAAGATTGTGTCGGGATCAAGTGCAACTAAAATGTCAACGGGGTACTTCAAAGAACGCGGACGCTCTTCTTTCACCCTCAAGTGGTTGTAACTGTGTCTCCCCTTTATGTTAGAGTGGTATTCTCTAACTCCAAAGACGTTATATCCAGCTTCTGCAAAGGCCCTGTTTATCATGTTGGAAGAGGTATCTATACCTCCACCTTGCGGGCCGCCGATAGTTAAGCTTAGGTCCATAGGGTTATCGCTTTAGGATGCTCAACCAATTAAAATATTTTATTGGAATCTTGTTTAGAAGCATTAAAATTAAGATCAAAGTTATTAAAACTGTCTGTTTGAATATTTCCAGTTTTATTGTTTTTTCTGAATTACCTATTTTTTTAAAATGTTGCAAAGAATTGCAACTACTTAGATGACTCCAAATGGATGGAAGTATAACCACTAATGTTTTTAATGGCAGCATATTTACCCATTGTGTACGCTTTGTATTTGCTCAGGAAGAGCGACAAACCATTAATTGGACAAATGCTATCTGACGATATAATTGGCAGACAGGCTTTAAAGGAGAAGGAAGCATCATCCTTTGGTCTCGACAATGACAAAATACTTCTTATTTACGAAGGCAGTGAAGAGGGAAACAAGAGGTTACTCGATCTTTTCAAGGACAATATAACCCCACTAGATAGTGCAAAAGCTGAAGAAGTGTATAATCTGATAAAGGAAGAAGAGTCTAAGGCCGAAGGTGGCATGGGTTTCCTCTTTGGGTGAATTCTTGATAATCGTTACAGGAATGCCTGGGGCAGGTAAGGACGAATTTGTGAAAGTTGCAAAGTCACTTGGTTTCACAGATGTACACATGGGCGATACAGTTAAGTCTTACGCCAAAAAATCAGGTGTTCCACTTGTAGACAAGGACATTGGTGCCTTTGCAACAAGAGAAAGGAAGGAAAATGGTATGGACATATGGGCGAAGAGAACTGCTGAAGGCATTAGTAAGCCTGAAAAAACCATTGTAGATGGACTCAGAAACATGGAGGAACTAACATTTTTCAGGTCCCACTTTCCGGAGGCTGTGGTTGTTGCCATATACACTAACCGTGATGAAAGGCTTAAGAGAATACTAAGAAGAAACAGAATTGATGATGTAAAAAGTGAAACAGAGCTTGAGCAGAGGGATAACCGGGAACTAGGTTGGGGTATCGGAAGAACAATTTCTCTTGCAGATCATATGATAGTCAACGACGGAACTCTTGAGGAGTTTCGCGAAAAAGCCAGGGCATTCCTCCTTACTCAGTAACCAATTTTAGAGATATACTGTTTAATGGCCTTAAAGAAAACCTCGCCGATGGCTGTTTCTCCAAAAATTTTCTTTTCTGCATTCCTGTATCTGTAGAACATTCTTTCAGGATGAGGCATGAGACCTATTACATTGCCATTTTCATTGGAAATTGCTGCAATATCATGATCTGACCCGTTTGGGTTCCAAGGGTAAGAGCCAAAATTACCTTCCGGGTCTGAATATCTGAAGAGTACCTGCCCCATATCCACAAGTTTTTCCAAGTTTACGCTCTTATTCTGTATCTGGATCTTTCCTTCCGCGTGTGCAACTGGAACAAGATAGGGTTGCTCCCTATTGAAAAAATCCTTGAATATCATGTTGTCGGATGTCAGCCTGATGTAAGTGTTTCTGCATTCGTATCTATTGGACGTGTTCTGGCCAAGAACTATTTCTCTCTGGTTTTCATAACTCCAGCCTGGGAGAAATCCAAGTTCACACAATACCTGGAATCCATTGCAGACACCAATTACAGGTTTACCTGTGTCAATGAACTCTCTCAATTCGTTAAGTGAAGAACTCGCTATTCTGTTGGCAAGAATAACTCCTGCCCTGATATAATCGCCTGCTGAAAACCCACCGGGTAGGAATATTGATGAGAACTCTTCAAGAGAGACGGTTTTTCTCCTGAGTTCGTTTACGTGAACGTACCTAGGGTCTAACCCAACCCTCTTAAAAGACTGGAAGGCCTCATATTCATTATTGGTTCCCTCCATCCGAATGATAGCAACTTTCGAAGAGTTCTCGCTATCCGTTTACTGTCCGCCTCTTCTCTCCTTTGCCTTCATTCTCAGACCAGTATATCCACATCTTCTGCATGTGGTTGCCCTGGGTGAATTTCTGGCATCGCATCTCATGCAAATTTTTTTGTTAAGTCTTCTTTCAACTGCTTCCGGAAATGCCATATTAAATCTACCATTATCCTAATTAATAACGTTGCGAGTATTGGAAATGACTATAAGAATGTAATTGTGGCAGCAGGTTTATGCTTAATCAGTTCTCAATTTCCAACCACACAGGGATTTATTTTTCATATAATTCTTGGAACGATAATCTGCCAGAGCAAAAGGACGATTAGAACCAGGCTGGAAATGTTCAGGATTCTACTAACAACTTTTTCATCACTGAGGAATTTAAGCCTCTCCCTTCTCCCTGCAATCAGGAGTGTATCTCTGAAGAATTGTGCTCCATCGAATATCAATATGGGTAATGCATTTGTAATTCCCAAGAGGAAATTGAACCAGAAAAGCCAATAAAACAGGTTTACCAATCCCCAGAACACTGGTGCATAGAACGGTACTGTAAATAGGGAAGCCAGGCCTCCTGATATTGGGTAAAGATAAACAAATGGCAGAGTTATAAAGGTAAGTCCACCAGTCCACGGGTTGGAAAACACCTCCTGTCCGGAAAGAGTCTGTTTAAGGAAAGACATATTGTAGCCAAGTATTCCTGCATAACTTATTGTGATCCCAACAAAACTTTGGTTTGCATAAGCTGGAGAATTTGCTGAAGGGTCATATTGTTGGTAATATAGGTACTTGGACATTGTTGTAATATTCTTTGTAATAATCGGGCCAGGTATTGTTACTCCAGAAGAAACAGAATAGCTTCTAAGGACCATCGTGATATTGGAATGTGGGTGTATTGAATCTAATAGGTTCGTAAGGGTAGTGTCGTTATAGATCTTTTGGCCATCCACAGAAATAATGGTCTGCCCAATCTGCAAACTGGAATTGTACGCGGGAGTGCCGGGTGAAACCGAATCAATTACAATACCAGCAGGTAACTGGTAAGTCTGTATGGATTTCCCATTGAAAAAAGATGCATTGTATAAGGTTCCAGGATTAAGTTGGGAAAGAATGACAAGATTGCTGAGGTCATTCCCGGAGTAATTTCCAAAGGAGATGAGTTCTGCCCCTGGTGAAACATATTGGGTTGCGGGTGCTCCTTTGGTCATGTCCTGCAGGTACACACCATTGTGAACCGGAGTTGCAGCAGGCATTAGGAGAATTGCAAGGACAAGAAATGTTATTGCAGCAAGTACAATATTGATTCCAGGACCAGCAGCAATCAGTCTTCTACGTTTTACAGGATCAACTTTCTGGATCTCCTCCTCATCGGGTTCCACGAACGCCCCCATTGGAACAACAAGGAAAAGTACACCAACGGAAGATACCTTAATTCCGTGTTTTCTGGCGACAATCCCGTGAAACATTTCATGTATAACAACTGAAATAGCCAGTGCTGCCACTCCATATCCTATGGGGATAGCAGGATTAAGTCCGGGGAGCCCAATTTCAAGTGCAAGGGAGGGTGCACTTGAGGGAGGAATGAACAGGGAAAGGTAAGCGCCATAAACCAGCAGAATCATAGCAGCTATGGCGGAAATAAACACAATTATTACGGAAACCCTGCTGAAAATAATTGCAGGAAATCTATTTGCAATACGGTCCAGTATCTTCCGGTTCTTGACAATTTTAACCAGAAGCAATGGGCCATAGGCCTGAAAATGTTTAGTTTTAGCCATTCTTGGAGCAAGGTAAAGCAGTAAAATGATCCAGAAGAAAATCACTAAAATAACAAGCTCCAGCGTCAGGCTCATTTATGGGGTAAGTCCATGATATACTAATAATTTACAGGTACAAAATAAATATATTTAAAATATGAAAAAAAAGTTCGGCAAATGACTAAGGAATAGTGCAAAAATATTACTCATCGACTAAGTAAAAATTAATGGGACGAAAGTCTTTAATAATGATTTTGCAAATAGTGACTTATGAAGGCAACAATATCTCACATTAAAGCCGATATTGGAAGTTTACCCGGACATACCACAGTTTATGAACCTGTGGTTGAAACGGTCAGAAAGTATGTTAAAGACCATGGAGAATCTCTGCTGTCAGATTTTCACATATCCTTTGTAGGAGATGATATCCAGATAACAATGGTACATAACAATGGAATTGACAATCCTGAAATTCACGAACTTGCCTGGAATGCATTCAAGGCTGGAACCGACACCGCAAGAAAGGTTGGACTTTACGGTGCCGGGCAGGATCTACTAAAGGATTCCTTCTCAGGCAATATTAAGGGCATGGGTCCAGGAGTAGCTGAGATGGAGATCACTCCCAGGAAATCTGAACCATTCATCATTTACATGATGGACAAAACTGAACCAGGTGCATTCAACTACCCTATCTTCAAGATGTTTGCAGACCCTTATAACACGCCCGGTCTAGTTATCGATTCGAACATGCACGATGGATTTATTTTTGAAATATGGGACATAGTTGAGGCAAAGAGAATATTCTTATCAACGCCAGAACACATGTATGACATACTGGGAATGATCGGCTCCAAGGGCAGATATGTCATAAAGAGAGTCCACACAAAAGCTAACCATGAAAAACTACCAGATGAAAACGTAGCTGTTATCACCACAGACAAGCTTTCATTCATTGCCGGAGAATATGTGGGCAAAGATGATCCTGCCGGAATAGTCAGAATACAGTCAGGTCTTCCAGCTTCTGGCGAATCTCTCGAAGCATTCTCCCACCCCTACCTCGTATCAGGATGGATGAGAGGATCATTCAATGGACCATTGATGCCTGTTGGTATGAAAGATGCAAAGATGACGAGATTTGATGGCCCACCAAGAGTTGTTGGTCTGGGTTTTGTTATGAAAGATGGTAAACTTGCTGGACCTGTAGACATGTTTGATGATCCTGCATTCGACGGTGCAAGAAAAACAGCTGTAAAAGTCGTGGACTATCTTAGAAGAATGGGTCCGTTCGAACCACATCGGGTACCGGAGGAAGACATGGAATATACCACACTTCCAAGAGTGCTTGAAAAGTATAAAGGTCAGTTTGAAACCATTCAGGACGCTCAGAAGAAAAAGAAGGAAATCAAAGTGTCAACTAAGGACGTTGACTAATCTTTTTTTCTTTTCTTTCCTTTAAAAAATTCCTGATATCATAAAAATAAATATTGTCATAAGGACACGCTTCAAGACATGAACCTGCCCCTACACATTTGGAACTCTTGAAGAAACCCTGTTTAATAAATTGCCCCGGCAGGTCACCCAATCCAACCTCACAGGCACTTACACAATCTTTTGTTGGGCAAGTTACGCACGTATCAGGGCTTCTCACCTTAAGTTTGAATAACCCTATTTTGCTGAAGAACCCTACAAAAGTCCCGGTCGTGCACCACCCGTATCTTCTGCAGGGACTCATTCCAACAAATGGAATAGAGATAAAGAAGGCGTACCAAAGGAAATTCCATATGAAAAATGAGAAGAAAACAATTGGATCTATTCCATAGAGTGTGTAACTCCCAAAACCGCTGGAATTCTCAAAAGATAAGTATGACAGGACTATCATGAATATCCAGGACATGGATATGTAAGGGTAAATCGCTGCTCGGAATTTACTGCCTATGTTCTTCTTGCTAATATTCGACTGATAATTGAAGCCAATCATCTGCTGTCCAAGAGTACCTCCATACATAACTGCAGAAGGACAGAGGGTGCTGCAATAGCTTCTCCTTCCGAATAGAAGGGCAAGAACTGCATAAAGTGCATAGCTTCCAACAAGGGCAGCTAGGATGAACGGATACATAGGTCCAAGCGATCCTGCGTTTGCCCAAATCGGGAGTATTCTGTAAAAGCTATCGGGGCCGAAGTTGGGCCAGAATACAGTATATAGGGCGAAAGCTACCAATGCAAGGCTAAGATTTACTCTTTTTTCCTTCCACTGGAGCTTTCTCATCCTGAATACTACTAATGCACCCATTTCAATGCCCATGACTGTCAGGAAAACGTATGAATTTGTAATGGCCCCTATTATGTATGGTATATCAATGCCAATTGCTGGAAGGGAATTACTGTTCACACCTCCAAGAAAAGCTGAAAATGCAGCAAATCCTGAAAGTCCAGTTTGTCCTCCATTATGTGCAAAATAAAGGATTGCACCTGACACAAACAGTTCAGAAGCGAATGAAGCAAGGAGAACCCAGAACATGAAAGAAGGGTGCTTGACCCAACCGATTTTTCTGCCATCCGGTGCCGTATCCAGTGCAACATAGAAGTAATAAATCATTCCTAAAAGCATTCCAATGCCATAAACAAACCATGCAAGGTAAAACGGCCTGGAATAAACAACGCCAATGAATACGCCCAATGACATTACTCCATAAATTATGAAGAGCCAGGTGAGTCTGTTCATATCTCTCCTGGTTATTGTGTTGCGTCTGTTTGCTATCCATTCAAACAGTAAAATCATGAAAACTACCATTATGGCGGTAAAGGCGACGGTAAAATCCCTGGTGAAAAGTCTGTTGTCAATCATAGAAGGGGTTGCAGCAGACATGGCAACAATGGAGCCGAAAATGAGCTTCACAATCTTCGACTCCTTGAAGATAAATAATATGAAGATCATCTCAGAAATCATGGGAATGACAAAGAGAAAGCTGTTTAGACCGGAAGTAAAGTAACCAATCATGCCTGCTGTTCCAGCCATCAGAACTCTAGTGTCAGAGCCATATGCAATTGTAAAGAGAAAAGCTCCCATTGAAACTTCATTCCACGCGAAGAGCAGTGAAAAAGCCATTGCCATTTTTCCGGTTATCTTCTCAATTTTCTTTTGTGTGGATATCCATAGGAGATACACAATTGCAATGGTCATTATGAACATAGCAACATTTACAGAGAGTATTGTGTTGAAGAACCCTGACGGGGTTGCAAAATAATAATTCAGGGCATTCAGCATACTCCCCATCATGGTGAGAAGTATCACCATGTAAGCCAACTTTCTGACATTGAAATCATTGGTATTTTTACGCAGATAATTAAGTGAATAACCAATGAAGGTGGTCATAATCAATATAACAGCGATGACTATGAACACATTCTGCATAGTTCAGGATAGATGCATCATATAAAATCCTTGAATTATCAGTACTCAGTTTAAATTTATAATGGTTTAAAGATAGAACAGAGAATCAAATTTTCAAAGCTTTGGGAAAGTAGCCAATAGTGAATAGTTTTTGATATTGGAATTATTATGGAACCTTTATTTTCAGGTTCCCCCCATCAAATTTAAAAAAAAGTTTTAAATAATTATTATCAATCTATAAGCATGGAAAAAAAGGGTAGACTGATCGTCACCTTTTTAGTGATCTCTGTGGTGATTGGGGTAGTTGCATACTTCATCCTGCAATATCTGTTTTCAATGTTCTTTTTTGGATACCCAGGTATTGCGGAAGGCCAGGCATCTGACCCAGCACTATCAACGGGAATCGCTTCTGGAGCATTCGCAATCATGTTTTTGATGTATCCAGTTTACAAATATGGCGACCGAACTTCCACAGGAGATGATTTCAGGTGAATAGCAAAGTGAAACATGAGTTGATTTATTCATTGGTGGTGATAGCTATTCTTCTGGCTGTTGCAGTGGTAAATATTAATTACATAGATGGCCACAAAGCCAATATAGCACAACCGGAAAATAACAGTACAGTGCCTGCAAATTCCACAATCATTCACGTAACGGGATATCAATGGGCCTGGTCATTCACATATGCAAATGGCACAACTTCAACAGATAAGCTTTATGTGCAGGCTGGCCACAATTACACCCTGCAGGTACAGTCAAAGGATGTAATACATGACTTGTTGATACCAAGCCTTGGACTTCAGGTTTATGCAGTTCCGGGACACCCAAATCAGGTTTCTTTTGAACCAATGAAAAAAGGAAGCTACATCTTTGAGTGTGTTGAATATTGTGGACAAGACCACTACCTGATGAGGGGATACATGGAGGTTTCTTCTTAATGTCGACAACTGAGCTTCTGATACTGGCGTCTGTAATTGGCTCTCTGGTAGCAATACTGGTCTTTGCCATTTATTACCTGGCAGTTTCAAAGTCTGAATCTATGAGTCTTACAGCCAAGGAAGAAGGCTATACTGATTCAAACGCGTATTGGAGAGAACAGCTCTATGGCAAACCAAGGCCTCTTTCATGGTCTATCTTTAGTTATGATGACGCCAAAAGCATAGGACTGAGATACATTTTCACATCGATACTTTTCCTGTTCATAGCAGGTGCATTCGGTGTAATGATGAGGGTCAGCCTTTTTGATCCTAACCCAGTTATAATACAGCCAATAATTTACAACATTCTTATGACTCAGCACGCAACCCTGATGATCTATATGTTCGCCATCGGGGCTGCACTGGGATTTGGGTATTACCTACTCCCCACTCAGCTGAGACTCAAAAGAGATAACATGGGTCACTGGTCATCTGTTGCATACTGGCTTTGGGTACTGGGAGGCACACTCTTTGTTATTTCCAGATCCAGTATGAGGTGGTATCTTTACCCGCCTTTATCACTTCAGCTCCTTCCAACCGGTGCCGGTACATACAATTGGCTTGCAATAATTGCCATGGAGCTCATTTTCATAGGAGTTACAATGGCAGCTGTAATCGTCTTGAAGGTTATCTTCATAGACAGGGCAGACGACATTCCTCTTTCAAAAATGCCTGTTTTCGCCTGGGCCATTGTGTTTACCCTCATAATGCTGCTTTCATCAGATGAACCATTGATGGTTGGACTCGGGATGCTCTTCTACGATTTCTTCAACCCGGTGTTCTTTACAACATCTACAAGTACACCACTCACTTTCGCAGTTCTCTTCTGGTTCTGGGGACACCCAATTGTGTACATCGCGGTTATCCCATACTTCGGATTGATGTATGATATAATTACCAGGTTTTCCAAAACACCTGTGTACAGTTATTTCTCTGGAGTATTTTCATTGGGTCTCCTTATGATTTTGAGTGAACTTGTATGGGGACACCACCTGCTTAACTCAGGTCTTGGTATAGATTGGGTACTTTTCTTCACAACTGCATCATTTATTGTGGTCATACCTTCGGCTCTGACTGTTTTCAACATGATTGGTACGTTGTGGAAGGCCGAGAAAATCAGACTCACTACTCCGATGCTGTTCGTTATAAACGCAATACTGGATTTCATCGTAGGTGGTGTTCTGGGAGTTATGCTTGCAAACCAGTCTGTTAATGAAGTTGCACATGGTACTTACTTTGTAACTGGACACTTCCATTTCATCTTCGTGGGTTTGACCCTGGGTGTTACAATGGCTACCTTTTATCTCCTCTACCCGACATTTTCAAATGGTAGGGTGTATGATGAAAGACTGGCAAAATGGCATTTCTACATAACTGCATTCGGTTCAATGCTAATGTCGGTTTCATGGGCTATTGGAGGATATCTTGGTATGCCCAGGGCAGTGGCAGGATACTTTGCACAATTTCAGGTTTACCAGGATAGTGCAATTATCGGTGGAGTTATCATCGGTATCGGCCAGTTGGTATTCCTGTATAACATAGCTAAGAGCTGGTTGGCACACCCAACAACTGATCCGTACAATATACTTGAATACAGAACAGAAACTAATCAGGAAATAGGAGGAGGAGAGTAAAATGGCTTCAAATAAAGGCGGAGTAACATTTGCCCTCATTATTGTGCTTCTGGTCTCAGTAGCATTTGGCTACATCCTGACCAGTCCAACTGGTGGGGGATTACAACCTTCAAAAAACCCCACCAAATACACACAATATGTAAATTTAGGAGCAGATGCAGCCGGATGGGAATACAATTATAACACGAGCCTGAGAAACCCTGTGTTGAATGTGGTTTCAGGAACCAAAGTAGTCTTCAACATCACGGAAATGGATGGTGCCCCGCATAATCTGTATATTGCCTATGACGGGAAATATACTTCATCGCTGTTTCAACAACTAGTAGTTGATCAGAAATCCTCTCCCAAAAAAATTGAGGGGTCCACAAACTACCAGATTTTGAGCACAGCGCAAATAACTCAGACCATAGGTCATAAGACGCAGGGCAATTATCCGTTCTTCAAGGATGGAATATATACATACTGGTGCTCCATTCACTATGCAACAATGGTGGGGTTGTTGATTGTAAATTCCACATCTTCAACTTCCACCTCTTTTGTGGCATTGCATGCTTATCATGGTGAGGGACCGTCACACGTATATAATCAATCCACATATTCGACACACATTTCCAATGTACTCGTGACATTGGAGAGAGCTATTAAGACGGTCGAGTAATTTGAACGGAAAGGAATTCGTTAAAATATCAAAATTAGAGATAACTTTCCTTGTTGATCTCGTTGCAGTAGCCGGGTTCCTGTCCAATCCATATTTTTACAATAAACTGATTTTATTAATTCCATTGCTTGTGGCTGGCAGCCTTGGTTCGATGTCATCTGCATTTTTCAATAATCTGTATGATATGGATATAGATGGTTCAATGAAAAGAACCAGCTACAGGACAGGTATCGTAAACAAGAATTCGTATGGGCGGCTCTTTGCTTATGGATTGGCAATGCTGGTTGCTTCAATGCTGATTTCATATCTTCTGATAAACCTCCTGACAGCGATCTTCATCTTTCTGGGTTTCCTGAGCTATGTTTTTCTTTATACAGTATTCCTTAAGAGGCGTACGACCTGGAATATTGTGATTGGCGGCATTGCAGGGAGCTTCCCGGCATTTGCAGGCTGGGCTGCAGTCAGCAATTCAGTTTCAATTACTGCTGCATTTATTGCATTCCTGGTATTCCTTTGGACACCAACACATTTCTGGTCTCTTGCAACGGGAAATACAGAAGACTACAAGAAAGCAAATGTTCCAATGCTTCCCGCAGTAGTTGGAATGCAGAAAAGTTCAACATACATTATCGCCAACACAGTCGTTCTGTTTGTTTATTCAATACTGCCTTTATTCTTCAGTGAGATACATGTTGGTCCTGCCTACTATGTAATGGCCGTTATATTGGGTGTTATCATGGTTTATTATTCGGTATTGCCTTTGAGATCTGGATTCACAAAACAATCCTACAAGAAAGCTTTCCATTTCTCTAATTACTACCTTATGATACTGTTGATTGCCATATGTTTAGTGAATTTCATTCATTAGGACATAGGTCACCATCAGCCATTTTTTTTCATTTAATAGGTTTAGCTGCAACTTTGCTGGCATTGGAAATTGGTCTTCTATCTGGAATAATTATTATTGATTATGATGTAAAAGTTCAATTCCTGATGATGTTCGCAATGCTTGCCATACTAATTTTTTCTATCTGGCTGGTACCATGGAATAAGGCGAAGATCCTGTTTTCGGCTCTTGCTATCCTGTATTACAGTCTTCTTGTGATCTTTTCCGTTCCATATCTAAACATTACTGTGGTACTGATTATACCACTATTCATTGAAATACGCGAATTTCACAAACTTTTTGGGTTCAAAACATCAGCAGGAATCTGGTTATTTTCCATAATTGCAGCATTGATGGCTATGATCTTCTTATCAGGTTTACTGAGGGTCCTGCCATCGGCCCAGGGTATAGGAATGCTTGTAGCATCTATATCAGATGATGTAACTGCGGGAGGGACACCGCTGTTGTTCAAAGGGGGTCTGGTCTTCTTTACACAGTACGTGGTCTTTTCCATTAGTGTACAGGCCCTTCTTATGTTCACTGTACTTTCATTCCTTCTTGTTGAGAATTACTTCCTGATTATTTCTTTTGTGAGGCGAAACTCAAAAAGTGTTATCGGAGGCCAGGTATCCGGGGCACTTACAGTTCTCAGTTGTCAGTGTGAAAGCATAACCGCTGCATTTCCATCCATTCTTTCATTGGTGCTTACCGCCGCTATCGTTCCACTTATTCTGGAAAGCATCGTACTTGTTTTTCTAACAAACTTTTTCCTTAGAAGGAAATATCTTAAAGGTAAAAGGTCAAAATTTCTGGATCGCTTATATCCTGTCAAGAAACCATACCTGTTTCTGGTTTTGTCATCAGCACTCATCGTGTCACTGCCATTGATAGAAACAGTGGGTGTATATTACAACCTTCAGACAAGTCTCTATTTCTTCGGAAGTCTGGATTTTCTCATGTTACTGGCGGGTATTTTTGTCGCTATACTTATTGAGAAAGCAGGTGCATTTCACATAAGTATAAGGAGCAGAGTTGTGATCATTTTACTCTTGTCCTTTTCCACGGTCTCAATGTTCGTCTGGTTTTATACTCCACTGACTTTGTATACAGTCAGCAATGGTACAGCATTTGCAATAATGAGCATCATAAGCTTTGCAGGCGGAATAATTGCCGGCCTTGTTTACATAGGCATAGGATTTGAAGGAAGAAAACTTTTCCTGGAATTCCTGGCCATGATGTTCACAATGTTTTCCATAGTGATTTTCTACATCTCTATCCTAACAGGTTATTCTATCTGGCCATTCTTTGGGATAACAGAACAGGTGATTTTCAGCATCGCCATATGGGTTATTTCTCTGCCTTTCATGTGGTTCGCTACTAACATTGCCTTGAATCATTCCGTGGTTGAGGGGGTTCCAGCTTAGATGAGTCCCAGGTTGGAGAAGCTTCTGCCATTTGTTTTCGAGTTCGCAATTTTTGCAATGTTTTATCTCATCCAGCTTGGAACACTGTATTATTATGTTTACATAGGGCTAACTCCACTTCTATTTCTTTTATCATCTGTTTACTTCAAGGACGTAAGAGGACTTATTTACAAAGTACTGCTCAATAAGGATCTAATAATCCTGATATCAGCCATTTTTATCTGGCTTTTTATCTTTGCAGCGACGAATAACGGCCCTCTTTACGTTTTTGAGACGGCCTATTATCCAGTGTTTCTGGAACAGTTCAACTTCAGATTCCTGATAATCACTTTTCTTAGGAGAAGATTCAGTTTTGGGCAGTCCATAGTAATCCAGGGCGTACTTTACTCAATTTTCTATGCCAGCTATATCTTTTTCTATCCAACTGGATATCCCGGAGCTTTTCTAGAACTCTTCATCATAGACAACTTCAGCATGGCAATAGTCTACGGTGTGTTATACTACTTTAGAAAGAATTTTTACCTGGCCGCAACTTTACACCTCAGCCTCTACCTTATTTCGGTTTTTCTTCCAGCCTCACTTGGATGGATTCCGGAAGTGACCACGCCGGTTTAGACAATCTGCACATCTTCAGGCGACGAGGTTTCTAAGCTCTTCAGGAACCTTTGACGGTTTCTTGTTTTCGTCTATGGATACGGCAACAATCTTTCCTGTGGCATAAATCACAGTTCCGTCGCGATTTGTGATTCTGTGCAGGAAGGTAAAACTGGTGTTTCCTACCGTATCCAGGGAAGTCTCCAGGATTACTTCATCTCCCATTGTTATGGATTTCTTGAAATCTATCTCGGCCCTGGCAATAACGAATTTCACATCTGTGGTATCAAAAGCTGGCAGGTATTTCCTGAAATAAAGAACTCTTCCCAGTTCAAAATATGTCAGATATAATGCATTATTAACATGACCAAGTGTATCCAGGTCCCCATATCTGACCTGTATCTCCGTTTTCAGCAAAGAATCATTCATTTTGGAGAAATCTCTGAATCGAATTAAATGATTGCGTGAATCTCTTGAACAGGGGGTTGCCCTGGACACCTCTCACATAGGAAATTACAGACCCTGAGATAAGATCATGATATTTCACCGCATCCGGATCGTGATCAAGATTGCCGGGCGTAGATGTAATTACGAGAACAGGAAGTTCAAATCCTGACATTTTCGTTGAAATGTCTTTTCTGTAGGTAGGATTTATAAAAACCACTTTCTCAACATTTCTGGCCATTTCATCATAATTGTTAACAAGGTAGGGAGCAAAAATTCCCATCGATACAATGTATAATTTTTCCGGGAAGGATTTCAGTACCGAAAAGATCTGGGCAAAGTTAAAATCATTCCTGTAAGGACCCTCGGTATCAGGCATAAATATTACTATTTCCCGACCAAGTTTCTGAAAATTTTTAAGAAGTCTCAATTCCCGTTCTGTCGGTAAGGCATCACAAAGAATAAGAATGGAATATTTCGACATCGGATCTCCAGCCATGTGCAACAGTCGGAAACCTGTGCCCTTAGTATCTTTCTCTGCAAACATGTGCAATCTCAACTTATTGACTTCATGAAGAGAGTTTCTTCTCTAAGTTTTCGAAGAGTTCCTTTATGAGCTTTTGTGCCTGTCCTCCGATGAGTCTCTGACCCATGGAACCAAGCTTACCGCCTACTTTTGCCTCTGCCTTCCAGTCCATCTTGGTCTTTCCATCTGTTTCAGAAAGATCCATTACGGCTTCAAGATCCACTGTTCCGCCCATTCCCTGACCAATTCCCGTAAGCTTTGCGTGTTTGTTGTTCTCCTTTTCCACAACTCTGAACTTAATGTTGAATTCTCCTTTAATGAAAGCAAGTCCAGCTTTCACCACAACCGAATATTCATCCGGAGACACTATGTTGAGGCTTTTGAAACCTGGAATGCAGGATGAAATCTCATTAGGGTCCATTACAGTAGTAAAAACTCTTTCGCTCGTTGTATTTACTTCAAAAGTACCATCAAAATTCATAATTATCTCCCCTCATGGATAGATACATTTCTTAAAAACTATTTTAGTATGGCTTAATTACGTAATTGAAAAGGAAAAGGTGAAAAATGAACCCAAAACCATCATCTCTAGATTTCTACGCATTCACACAGAATTATTCCAGTATAATCATTGGCTCTTTCATTAAGAAGGTATATCAGGTTGAAGAGACTGATTTCCTGTTCCAGCTCTACAGTTCATCATCTGGAAAGAACTATCTTCTCATATCTCTCAAAAAGGGGTTGGTATTTTACGAAGCAGAACGGCCCGAGGCCGCTACTCCACTCTCAATGCTGATGAGGAAATCCCTCTCTGAAAGGAGGATCGTATCGGTGGAGCAGATTAACTTCGACAGAGTGGTGAAACTGACCCTTCACACAGGACAGGAAATAATCCTAGAACTGTTTAGGGATGGTAATTTCATAATAACAAACGAGAAAAAGATTGAGTTTGCATCTGATCAGAGAGAATGGAAAAACAGGAAGATCCTGAAAGGAGAACCATATATTCCGCCGTCTGCCAACAACCCTCTGGAAATCGATGACGCACTTTTTGGGGAGGTGCTCCAGCAGAGTAAAGCATCATTGGTACAGACACTTGCAACCAGGCTGAATCTGGGAGGCGACATGGCTGAAGAAGTTCTTTTCAGGTTGGGGGTGAACAAAGATGTACCCGCTAAGACTTCCCTGGAACTGGTAAGCAGAATTAGGAAGAGTATCTCAGAGATTCTGGAGGAAACGAAGGAATGCAAAGCTTACTTCTACCAGGATCAGAATCTCCTTTCTCCAGTTAAAATGCTGCACTTGAAAAACGAGGCCGACATCTCATACGATGACCTGAACAAGGGAATGCTTGATTATTTACAGAAGCACTATCCATCGGCCGAGGCAAAGGATCCAATAACAAGAAGAATAGAATCCATGGAAAAGAGCATTGAGGAGTTTCAGAAACAGCGTGAGATTAACTTCCAGAAAGGGAACATAATAATGCAATCACTGAACAGATTCGATACCCTCATAAGAAAACTCTCCAGGGCGAAAGAGACTCAGGATCTGTCTAAAGTGAAGGAATTTGACGGGTTTGCAATTACTTCCTATAATTCGGCCAGCAAGGAGATTTCTATTGAGGAGGGTGGTCAGATTCTCTCCATTGATCTAAATCTTTCAGCAGGACAGAACGCCAATGGGTTTTTCCAGAAGTCAAAGGATTTCAAGTCAAAAATAGAAGGTGCTTACAGAGCCATTGAAGAAACCAAAGCCAAGCGTGTCACTGAAAAGAAGAGTACAACTAAGAAAAAGAAGCGGGAATGGTTTGAGATCTATCACTGGTTTATATCCTCGGAAGGTTTTCTCGTAATTTCAGGCAGAGATGCAAAGAGTAATGAAAGAATAGTAAAAAAGCACCTCAAGGAAAAGGATCTATACGTTCATGCTGATGTTTACGGTGCTCCAAGCACCATAATAAAGATTGAAGGTAATCAGGAACCAACAGAGCAGACAATCAGGGAGGCATGTGCCTTTGCCATATCATTCTCACGTGCATGGCCGGCAGGCATGAATTCTGGGGCAGCTTACTGGGTTTATCCTTCTCAGGTAAGTAAAACTCCGGAATCAGGAGAGTATGTTTCCACTGGATCCTGGATCGTTAGGGGAAAGAGAAATTATCTGTTCGATCTTCCAATGAAACTATCCATATTGATTAAGGAGTACAAAGGGGAACAGAAGGCAATGGCCTGCCCGGTCCCGGATGAATCAAAACTGCCAGATAATTCTATTATTATCACGCCCGGTGATGAGAAGAGGAATTCGGTATCTCAAAAAATATCAAGAAAGCTTGGGGTACCTATGGAGGAGATAGATCCAATTCTTCCTCCCGGCAATTCTTCCATAATTTCAGGACTTTAACCTATCCTTGAGTTCTGTTATTACAGATACGTCCTCGGCATCTATTTCCCTTAATTTTGCCAGATGATAGGATATGTAATCCCCGGCATGTATAAGGTAAAACAGTTTTTCAAGGAGTGTTTTTCCCTTCGGTTCAACTGTTATAAAATCTGTGGAAGTTACCTCAGATGTATATCTTACTCTCTTCTCAATCTGTCCCGTGGAACCTCCGAATACAAGGAAAGAAAAGTTGTCCTTTCCATATGTGAGCTTCATGGGTATTGCATCATTATGATCCAGTTCAGGGAAATATGAAGAGAAAGCCAAAATTTTGGAATTCTCATTGAATTGGGTCTTCCAGCGGTAAGCAACCCACCTGAATGGCGGAAACCCGAGTACATAAGGTATACTGTTTTTTTGAAAAATCAATTTGGCGATTTCCTTTTCCTTGGAATTATCTGATTCCATTTCCAAAAGCAATCTGGAAATATCCGCGTATATGGATTCGTCCGATGAAATGAACGTGTTCAGAAATGGCTTCAAAAGGTATCCAAGAGCAGCTCTTGGCTGGAACCCCTTTGGAACAATTACAGTTTCCTGCCCTAATTCAGATAATATACCTCCCGATGTTATCAGGCGGATTTGACAATTTTTCTTTATGGCTTCTCTCGCAGCACTGATAGTTTCCTCAGTATTCCCTGAGTAACTGATGCCGATAAAAAGGGTGTTCTCATCTGCATACGACGGTAAATTGTAATCGCTCACCACTTGCACGGGAGCTTTGTCATAGATCTCAGAAAAAATGTTCCCTGAAATGCCGGAACCACCCATTCCGGAAATAATAATATTGTTGAATGGGGCTAATTTGCCAAAATCAGCTGAAAATTTTACCTGTTTACTGAAGTCCCGGATCTGATCCTCAAAATTCATGGACTTCCATGAGAACTCTGTATAATATGATTCACAAGATGAAATGCTACAAAAAAAGAATGAACTAAAATGGTTTTAAAACAACAGAATAGCCAAAAAGTGCGGTTAGTATTGCAGTTATGAGTAAACTAAGTTTAATTTTATTGTCGCCAGTCATTGATATGAAATATTTGTTGCATATTTATTTGTTTTTCATAACTACTTAACTCGCTCACCAAATCTAACCTCCTGCTCTCTCTATTTTCTCTTTATAATCAGTAAAGGTGGGCCAGAAGCATGCCAAAATAGTGTTCTATGTAATGGTAGTCAAGAATGCTCTTCTTTCCAGTGTAATCCATAATGCCTTTCAGAATCACCATATTCCAAAAACTGTCCGGTTTGGCTTTGTCTATGAATTCCTGGTTCAGATTCAGTAGAGGTGACAGATCGGAAGACATTATGCATTTCTCAATAAGTTCTTCATAGGTCTTCGACTCAGGGGAGTAACCGTATATCCCGTCAGGTGCGTGAGTGTGCGCCTGGTCTGCACTTATAATTATTGAGACCCTCTTATGGTAATCCTCTGCAATAACAGCTAAAGTCTTCCCAAATTCCATTAATCCATTTAGGTCCCAAAATCGGGGTTGCCCAATTGAAACCACCTCCCTTTTCCCAAAAAAGGTAAGGGGTATAATAGAACCGAAATCCAGTGGGAACACTGACAGTGGTCCCGAACTGGTAACAAAAGATACTTCCTGTGTAATTTTTGTGGAAGACGCAATCTTTGACGCAAGGGGTCGGTCGGTTTCATAATTTTTCCTTATGGTGCGGGTTTTAAGGGTTAGGTGTCCCTTGAGATACTGTGTGTTTATCACGCCTATGGAATTGCTGAGTTTCAGACCATGTGGGCTTATTATTATAAGAGTATGGGAAGAATCGTCTGCTGTTACTTTTCTAATTTTCTCCCACAGTTCTTTACTATTTCTGTTTGGGTGATCAATTATTTCATCCCCATGTGGGATTATGAAAACATTTTCGAGCGTCAACTTGTGATCATAAGTATCGCTGGTATATTGAATTGGTTATGGTTCATGCAATAAAGTTTTCATTTATTCTGCATGCCACGGCCGCGTATTACTGCTTAAATTCAATAACCTTAATTCTTGAAAAAGTCTATATATACTGCAAAGTATTCGGGTAAGGTCTTAAGGGTATTAAGATAGTTAAAGCCCTTATATGCAAAAACCATATCTAGGT
>JAJZJR010000068.1 GCA_021810045.1 Thermoplasmata archaeon | reverse complement strand
GATCGAGCTTTTTGCCCGATGGGTTCACCAAGGATGGACAGGAGTTGGCTTTGAAGCGGTGGTGAAACCTGAGATAGTGCATGCAAAAAATCAGAAAATGTGCATGCAAAAATTCGAAGTCGAGGTGGTCTGAGATGCAATTCTTTGATGAAAATGATGACAACGAGTTCGAAGAACTTCAACTGTACCTTAACATGGAAGTGATGGACTTTGAAGAACTGAGCCACAAAGTCACCGAACTGGAATACGACATGCCTGTTAATGTGCAAATAAATCATAAGATATTCAAGGTAACACATGTTCCTGCCACGCCAGACATGGGTGAAACCATAATATTCGGAGATTATACCAACAGTACTTTCTGCGATGACTTCAGTGATATCAATTCCCTGATGCAGGGTAAAGGATACGAACTCTTGGAGATACTGTATAAAACACACGAACTAGTTTACGCAAGGATAAATAGACGCAACACAGTGAACTTAGATTTTTACGAGGAGGATGAGTGATGATGGATACCGATCAGAAAACATGGATCTGCTCAAAGCACAACACACCGATGGTATCCACTCTTTTAGGAGGCAGGATGGTTCCCATACTCGATGAAGAAGGCTATGAAATTGGTGAAAAAGAAGAGGATGTATTTGCAGTGGTTTGTCCAGAATGCGAGTACGAACGTGATACAGGGCGATCCGCATTACCAGATCCACTCGATCAGACTGAGAATGATCCCAATGACAATATGGCAGAAAACAGACAAAATCAAGTGGAACGAGTAACAGCAGGCAGAATTGACATCATTAAGGATTACGTGAAACTTGGCTCCCAGGCTTCTGATGGAGCATGTTATTCAGCTGCCCAGTTCATTATAGGGAACGCTCTGCACAATTGCTATTTTGAGGATAACATGGGCAAAGTGCATACAAACCTATCATTCGTGTGGACTTCCCCTTCCTCAACATTCAAAACTCCCCTCCTGAAGATACTTTATGAGATATACAAGAGAGAACTTAAGGATCAGGGAATCCACTTCAAGAGCAAGTTCACAACAGAAGGCCTCATGGAATCTCTGCACCAGTACAGAAAGAAATATGAGGATAAAGGAGAAGAATCACCAGTTTACCGATGCATTGTTCTGAGGGACGAAGCCTCCAACCTTGCAAAGGAATCAAAAGCAGGTAGATCGGCCAACATATGGGAATTTCTGTCAGAGACATATGATGGCTCAATTTACCCCTATGATACAGTACGGGGAAAAGCTCAGCAATACCCGGAGGTATGGTTCTCCTTCTGGTTCAGTTCTACACTCTCCCTTTACCAGCATTTATCCGATGACTTCTGGGAGCAGGGATTCGCTTTCAGGTGCCTTTTTGTAAAGCCGGAGAAGAAGAACTATGAGCCCATGGGAGGCGATGTGGAGAGGGAAACAGCCATTTTAGGGATAACAACAGAAATAAGGGAACTGTACCGGATAGAAGGGGCAATTGCCTCCCAGGAATGGTGGAACCGTTACAACGAGTACGTAAGGCCCATAATAGAAAGGGGCAATGACGAGATAGATAAACTTCAGATGGCAGAAGATATAGACATGGACGAGAAAGCAGAGAAGAAATATCCTGAAATGGTGATCAAATTATCCATGATCCACTGTGCCTCCAGAGATGGCTGGAGAGAAGAGAAAGGTGCTAAATATCTATGGCTGGAACTCCAGGACATCGAGAAAGCCATATCAGACCTCCAGAGATATAAAGAAAATTTCATACAGGCCTACAATTCCTATGAATTTAAGAAGCGTGAAAAGGCAAAGACAGAAAAGATCTCTGACGAGGATCGAAAGAAGGTACTCAAAATGATAAGAGAGGCCCCTCCAGAGAGCAGGTTCGACTACAGGGAAGAATACGGTGACGACAAGAAGCTCCACATGATAGCGTTCCAAAGCGTCAAGGGAAAATATGTGACGAAATCTTATATATACAAAAAAACACACTGGAACAGAAAGACGCTAATCGAAGTCATTGCTGCTATGGCTCTGTCAGAGGAATTGGAGGCTTTTGAGGTTGAAAGCGAAGGTACAAATAAAAAAACCACGCTTATCGGAGAGCCTTAAAAATAGCATAAATACCTTAAATTTCATGATAAATTCCTTTTTGGTACCCTCCGTAGATATAGTGTTTTCCTTATTCCTCTGATAAATACGATAAATATGATAAATTCCCATAGTTAGTATTGACATTCATGATCTCATGGACGTGTAAACACATGTTAGGTACACAATACTAAAAAAAGAAATTTATCATATTTATTCATTTTATCATTTTTGTACTCACCCATATAGGAAAATACGGGGTTTGATAAATTCCCATTTTCTTGTGTATTTGTCCACAAAGCCAGAAATTTATGCTTTTATACGGCTTTCCTGACAATCTGATAGCAGTCTATATCTATTTTCGATCCATGCATAATCCTTACAGGATCATTGCAGAACCCATGCATAGTCAGGTGAGAATTCCCATATTAATCATGTAGTAATCATCGATGTATCGATACCACTCTGAAGAATAGGCAGGAAAATCTAAAGACCAATCCATGACAATCCATCAAGCGAAAGGCAAACGCATTTTCTCCTGCATTTTAAAGGGTTTTACCAATAAACTTTTATGACAAAATGTGTACACAGGCTGAGCTAATATGAACAATAAAAACTCCGAAGTAGGCCTTGAATCTGATCTTCCAAGACACCTTTCATTCAGAGATGTCTTCTTTCTTTCCTTTGGCGGGATGTCACCGTTACTGAGCCTGTTAACTTACGGGGCGGTCGCACTTTTCTATGGGGGCCAGCTTTCTCCAATAATTATGATAATTGGCACCATGCTTGTGTTGATCAACGGTCTTGTAGTAATGCGGCTGTCCAAAAGGTTCAGGACATCTGGAGGATACTATACTTATGCTTTTCAGGTCCTTTCAGAGAGGGTCGGTTTCAGTACCGGATGGGTTTACCTATTCTATTCCCTGCTATTTGGCCTGGCATATGTGATTGGGGCAGTATATGTGGTTTCGGCGATTTTCGGTTTCCCAGTTTACATCACACTTTTTGCTATTGTTTTGCCAGCCTCTTTTTTCCTTATTGTGGGCATTAAGCCGTCGGCAAAATATGCGATCTATACAGGTATAATCGAAATAGGAATTATTCTGTTCATCATAGTTCTATCATTTCACCTGACAGGAGGTTCTGCCTATATACCAAACCCGGGTACAATGCACATTACCGGAGGAGCCTTTGCACTGGGCATTCTTTTCGCCATGGGAATCCCCACCGGCTACGGGGCCATTGCACCAATTTCCGGAGAAGTAAAGAATGCAGAGAAAGTTGTGGGACTTTCTGCCATTTCAGTAGTACTTACCGGCGGATTGTTGGCAACTTTCTTCATATACGCCATATCCAACCTGCTTCTCCAGAATAACATAACAATTCCCTTCGGCAGTTCCGAGCTGCCTATCCTTTCCATCCTTTCATCGCACTTCTCCGTATACAGCAGGTACATAATTTATGCGGTGTCTATAGCAGCGATAAATGACGGGATCCTTGCAATCCTGTCCTTCGGCTCTGCAGCTTCTAGAACCATATTCAGAATGGGTGTTGACAGGGCTTTCCCTGCATTTTTTTCCAGGAAGCTTAAGGAACAGCCCATAAATGCAAATTTAACGGTCTCAGTTGTCATAATAGGAATTCCTTCCATTATGCTGGTTTTTCTTCCCGCCTATGCCATTTTCATAATTCTTGGAACAATTGCCTCCCTCGCGGGTCTATTCATCCATATTATGGCGGGAGCGGCACTGATGAGGATTGGCATTCGCAGGGGGAGAAGACTCATACTTAGGGGATCAAAAGGACTGCTGCAATTCCTGGTTGACTATAAGGAAGCCCTCCTGGCCGGGACAGCAGCCTTTATCACTTCAGTGGAACTAGTATATTCGGCTTATTCCACCCTGTTGATATATTCAACTTTCTTCCTGATCTGGATAGTTACAGGCTACATAATCATGGACATAAGGGATATTGTGATGAGGACACCTTATTTAGCCAAGCTGACCAGGGGGGAAATATCTGTAGCTGAAAGATTCAAGGATCTTACAAGTTTGAAAATAAGAAGTGCTCTTCCTGATATGGTGCTAGGTATGGATGATTCAGTAAAGTCAGCAATGGAAAAA